>NZ_JBIRQR010000022.1:0-1240 GCF_044333295.1 Streptomyces sp. NPDC021019 | reverse complement strand
CCGCCGCCACCACCCTCCACATCCGCCTCCACATCAACCCCGACAACACCATCCACCTCACCGCCACCGACCCCACCCACACCCCCGTCATCAAGATCGGTGCCCTGCACGTCCGCCCCGCCGACACCGCGATGTTCGCCCTGAGCACGGTCAACACCAGCGGTCTGTTCGCGTTGGAGTGGTTCCCGGTGGCGGGCGTCGAGTCCGCTGGGGTGGTCTCGGCCGCGGTGCTGGGCGCCGACCCGTTCGGCGTCGGGACCGCGCTGCCGGGCGCTGCGACCTGCTCCGACACCGGGGCGCTCCTCGCGTCGCTGGATGCCGGGGGCCCGCTGCCGCAATGCGCGGTGCTGTCCCTGGCCGCCCCGGACACCGCCGACGTCCCGGCCGCCGCACACGAGCTGGCCGAGCGGCTGCTGCTGACGGTGCAGGCGTGGATCGCCGAGGACCGGCTGGAGGAGGTGCCTCTGATCGTCGTCACACGGGGTGCGGTCGGCACCGGGCTGGGCCCGGACGATCCCGGAGTCACCGACCTGGCGGCCTCCGTGGCCTGGGGCCTGATCCGTACCGCCCAGACCGAACACCCCGGCCGTTTCGTCCTCGTCGACACGGACCCCGCACCTTCCGGCACCGGCACGGGCACCACCGACTGGAGCGGTGTTCTCGCCCTGGCCGTGGCCGGGACGGAGCCCCAGCTGGCCGTCCGGAAGGGTGCTGTACTGGGGGCGCGGCTGGTGCGTGGGGTCGACGGCCGGCAGATCGCCGGGGTCGGCGGTTTCGGCGCGGGCACCGACTGGCGTATCGACACACTCAGCGGCGGGACGCTGGACGACGTCGGCAAAGTGGAGAACCCGCGTGCCTCCCGGCCGCTGGAGGCGGGTGAGGTCAGGATCCAGGTCCGTGCCGCCGGCCTCAACTTCTACGACGTCGCGGTCGCCCTCGGTCTCGCCCCCTCGAACGAGGGTCTGGGCACCGAAGGTGCGGGTGTGGTCGTGGAGACCGGCCCGGGGAGCACCCGCTTCTCCGTCGGCGACCGGGTGTTCGGCGGATTCCCCAGCGCCTTCGCCCCACTGACCATCGCCGACGAGCGCACCCTGGCCTTGATGCCCGATGACTTCTCCTTCGAGGATGCGGCGTCGGTCCCGACCGTGTTCATGACGGCGTATTACGGGTTGCGGGACCTGGCAGGCATCCAGCCCGGCGAACGCGTCCTGATCCACGCCGCCGCCGGCGGTGTCGGCAT
>NZ_JBIRQR010000021.1:0-1265 GCF_044333295.1 Streptomyces sp. NPDC021019 | reverse complement strand
TGCGCGTCGAAGAGTTGGAGTGCGTGGGTGTTGGTGAGGGGGCGGATGGCGGTGCGGTTCATGCGGGCGAGGTCGTGGTCGGTGAGGTGGGCGGTCATGGTGCTGGCTTGGGCCCAGAGGCCCCAGGCGAGGCTGGTGGCGGGTTGGTGGTGGGTGTGGCGGTGGGTGGCGAGGGCGTCGAGGAAGGTGTTGGCGGCGGCGTAGTTGGCTTGGCCGGGGCTGCCGAGGTGGCCGGCGACGGAGGAGTAGAGGACGAAGGCGGCCAGGTCGAGGTGGCGGGTGTGGTGGTGGAGGTGGTGGGCGGAGTCGGCTTTGGTCTGGAGGACGGTGTGGAGTTGGTGGGGGGTGAGGGCGGTGAGGGTGGCGTCGTCGAGGGTGCCGGCGGTGTGGATGACGGCGGTGAGGGGGTGGTCGGTGGGGATGGTGGTGAGGGTGTGGGTGAGGGCTTGGGGGTCGCTGGTGTCGCAGGCGGTGATGGTGACGGTGGTGGCGCCGAGGTCGAGGAGTTCTTGGCGGAGGGTGGTGGCGTGGGGGTGGTGGGGTCCTTGGCGGGAGATGAGGTGGAGGTGGCGGATGTGGTGGTGGGTGGTGAGGTGGCGGGCGAGGAGGGTGGCGAGGGTGCCGGTGCCGCCGGTGATGAGGACGGTGCCGTCGGGGTTGAGGGGGGTGGGGATGTGGATGATGTTTTTGCCGGTGTGGCGGCCTTGGCTCATGTGGCGCAGGGCTTGGGGGAGGTCGGCGAGGTTCCAGGTGGTGTGGGGCAGGAGGGTGAGGGTGTGGTTGGTGAGGTGGTGGGTGATGGTGGTGAGCATGTGCTGGGTGTGGTCGGGGCCTGCTTCTTTGAGGTCGAAGGCGCGGTAGGTGCGGCCGGGGTGGGTGGTGGTGATGGTGTGGGGGTCCCGGATGTCGGTCTTGCCCATTTCGATGTAGCGGCCGGTGGGGTTGAGGAGGTCGAGTGAGGCGTCGACGTGGTCGCCGGCGAGGGAGCCGAGGATGATGTCCATGCCGTGGCCGTTGGTGTGGGTGTGGAAGGTGTCGCGGAAGTCGAGGGTGCGGGAGTTGGCGATGTGGTCGTCGTCCAGGCCCATGGCGTGGAGGGTGGGCCATTTGGCGGGGCTGGCGGTGGCGTAGACGTCGGCGCCCCAGAGGCGGGCGAGTTGGACGGCGGCCATGCCGACACCGCCGGCGGCGGCGTGGATCAGGACGCGTTCGCCGGGCTGGATGCCTGCCAGGTCCCGCAACCCGTAATACGCCGTCATGAACAC
>NZ_JBIRQR010000020.1:0-1457 GCF_044333295.1 Streptomyces sp. NPDC021019 | reverse complement strand
CGACACCGCCGACCCCCAAGCCCTCGCCCACACCCTCACCACCATCCCCACCGACCACCCCCTCACCGCCGTCATCCACACCGCCGGCACCGCGGACGACCGCCCCTTCAGCGCGATCACCCCGGAACAGCTGGAGCAGGTCCTGCGGCCCAAGGCCCAATCCGTGCTCAACCTCCACGAGTTGACGCTCGACCACGACCTGGCCGCGTTCGTCCTCTACTCCTCGTTCGGCAGCCTCCTGCCCAACGTCGGTCAGGGCGCCTATGCCGCGGCCAACGCCTACCTCGACGCCTTCGCCGAGTTCCGCAGGTCCCTGGGGCTCCCGGCGACCTCGATCGCCTGGGGCGCCTGGGCCGGGAGCGGCATGGCCGGGGAACAGGACTTCCAGGAGTGGATCGGCCTGGGCGGCATGGATCTGATGACTCCGCACCTCGGAGTCGTCGCACTTCAGCAGGCCCTCGACCACGGCGACACCACGGTGGCGATCGCCAATGTCGACTGGGAGCGCGTCGCCGAGCGCTCCAGCGCCTCGCGGCCGCACCCTCTGGTAGCGGAGCTGATCGGCACGCACGGCAAGACCGCCGACACCGTCCCCGGTGCGGACGGTCCGAGTCCGCTGGAGCTGCTCGCCGCACTGCCCCCCGCACAGCGCCGGGAGAAGCTGCTGGACGTGGTCTGCGGCGAGCTGGCCACGGTGCTGGGCCACTCCAGGTCGCGGACCGTCGAGGTCGCCCAGGCCTTCAAGGATCTCGGCATCGACTCCGTTACTGCCATCGAGTTGCGCAACCGCATCGGCAGCGCGACCGGCATCCGGTTCTCGCCGATCGCCGTGTTCGACCATCCCTCCTCGGAGGCGTTGGCCGAGCACCTGAGCAACCTGGTCGCCGCGACCGAGGAGCCCGCCGACACCACGGACAAGACCGCTGAACCTGACCCGGACGGCCGAGAAGCGAGCACGATCGATTCGTTGGCGATCGAGGACCTCGTCCGCATGGCTCGCGGCGAAATCCTGCCCTGAGCAGCCGAAACGACCCCGTCGTCCCCTTGCACCGATGCCCACCTGCCAGAGCGGAGCCCCCCAGCATGACCACGTCGAACCAGGAAATCATCGAGGCGCTGCGTACCTCGCTCAAGGAGACCGAACGGCTTCAACGCGAGAACCAGCGGCTGACCGCCGTCGCCCAGGAGCCGGTCGCGGTGGTCGGAATGGCGTGCCGTACCCCGGGTGGGGTGCGTTCGCCGGAGGAGTTGTGGGATCTGGTGGCGGCCGGTGTCGACGCCACCTCGGAGATCCCCGGTGACCGTGGCTGGCCGGAGAACCTGTACGACCCGGACCCGGAACAGTCGGGCAAGTCGTATGTGCGGCGTGGTGGGTTCATGGACGATGTGGCGGGGTTCGACGCGGAGTTCTTCGGGATCTCGCCGCGTGAGGCGCTGGCGATGGATCCGCAGCAGCG
>NZ_JBIRQR010000019.1:0-1470 GCF_044333295.1 Streptomyces sp. NPDC021019 | reverse complement strand
CGGGGGGGTGCCCCTATGGGTTTGGTCAAGCTGATCGGGCGGGTTGGGGTTCGTAGAAGGTGCCGTCGCGGAGCATCGCGAAGAGGACGTCGGCCCGTCGTCTCGCGAGGCAGAGGAGGGCTTGGGTGTGGTGTTTGCCCTGGGCGATCTTCTTGTCGTAGTAGGCCCGGGATGCGGGGTCGCCGAGGGCTGCGAAGGCGGAGAGGAAGAAGGCCCGTTTGAGCTGCTTGTTCCCTCTCCTGGAAGGCTGTTCGCCGCGGATCGAGGAGCCCGAGTTGCGGGTCGCCGGGGCGAGTCCTGCGTAGGCGGCGAGGTGGGCGGCGGAGGGGAAGCTGCTGCCGTCGCCGACCTCGATGAGGATCCTGGCTCCGGTCCTGATGCCGATCCCGGGCATCGAGATCAGGACCTGGGAAAGAGGGTGGGCCTCCAGCAGTTCTTCGATCCGCCCGGCCAGGAGTTTGCGCTGGTCGAGGACGGCCTGGAGCGAGGAGGCCAGGCTCGGGACGATCAGCGCGGCGGCCTCGGTTCCGGGGACCACCACGGTCTGTTCGTCCAGCGCGGTGAAGATGTCCTCGACCAGCCGCTCGGCCATGCGGGGTGCCTTCGGCCGCAGCAGCGTGACCAAGCGGCGCCGGCCTGCCTTGCATATCTGGGCCGGGGACCCGAAGCGTTCCAGCAGGGCCAGGACGGCCGGGTGCTGCAACCGCGGGCCCAGGACCCGTTCCAGGGACGGGTGGATCTGGGTCAGCAGGCCGTGGAGCCGGTTCGCGACCCGGGTGGCCTCGCCGGTCAGGTCGTCGTCGAAGCCGACGATCATCTCCAGCTCGGCGATCGTCTCGTCTTCGAGGTCGACCGAGCGCAGGGTGTGCGGCATCGCGCGGGCGGCGTCCGCGATGATGAACGCGTCCCTCGCGTCGGTCTTGGCCTCGCCCGGGTAGAGATCGGCGATCCGCCGCATCGTCAGCCCGGGCAGGTAGGCGACCGGGCAGCCCATGTCCCGGGCGACCGCGAGCGGCAGAGCTCCGATCGAGGCCGGCTGGTCGACCACGACCAGCACCGTCCCGTGCTTGGCCTGGAGTTTCGCGAACAGCTCGCGGAGCTTGGGCTCGGTGTTGGGCAGGCGCTTGTCGAACGCCTTCTTCCCGGCCGGGGTCACGGCGGTGGCGTGGTGTTCGCCCTTGCCGACGTCCAGGCCGAGATAGACGTCGATGTCGCCGGTCTCGATCACGTGCATCCTCCGGTCGCGCTTCTGCCCGGCCTCGTCCACGGCACCGATCGCCACATCCACATTACGAAGAGCCTCCCGGCCTGCGAACAGGCTGGTGGTCATGCCCCTAATCAGCGGTCAGTCAGTGCCTCCGGGCCCGGTGACACCACCCCCCGGATCATGGTTAACAAGGGGGGGAAGTCATGCCGGGCCCGGAGGCCGGCAGCCCCGTTGCGAGGCCACCAAAAAGGTAATGGGGGGGG
>NZ_JBIRQR010000018.1:0-3310 GCF_044333295.1 Streptomyces sp. NPDC021019 | reverse complement strand
CACCGGGGCCCTCCGGGCGCTTCCCTTCGTTTACTACTTTGTCCTGCTGTCTTGCGTTTCCGACTCTATCAGACTCTTTCGCGTCCGATTCCCGGCCGAAGCGGGTCCCGCATCTCTCACCTTCCAGGTTCTTCGCTTTCGCGTTTTCCCTTTCCGGCGAGTCCGACTCTATCAGATCCTTTCGGGCCTGATTCCCAGTCAGCGGGGTTTGCCTTCCCGGCTGTTGGGCCGTTCCGACGAGTGAGACTTTAGCGGAATCCTGCGCCCCGACGCTAATCGGGGTGCGTTCCCTCGAACGCGGATTCCTCATTTCCCGCAAGCGCACGAAAGGACATGCGACACGAGGTCGCGTGTTCTGTCGTGGTTACTGCGGAATGGCTGTCCGGGGACCGACCGGGGTCGGCGCTCACGTCGGACAACTCGGAGCACACTACGGATGTGTCCGGAGTGTGTCAACCCCCGGCCGGTTGCGCCGGTGGCCGGGGGCGGACGGTGGGGCCGAGCCGGTCGTCAGCCGTTGCCGGAGGCCAGTTCGCGGCTGCGGTCGCGGGCCGCCTCCAGGGCCGCGATGAGGGCCGCGCGCACTCCGTGGTTCTCCAGCTCGCGGATGGCGCTGATGGTCGTGCCGGCCGGGCTGGTGACGGCTTCACGGAGCTTGACCGGGTGTTCGCCGCTGTCCCGGAGCATGACGGCCGCACCGATCGCGGCCTGGACGATGAGGTCGTGAGCCTGGGCGCGGGGCAGGCCGAGCAGGATGCCGGCGTCGGTCATGGCTTCGACCAGGAAGTAGAAATAGGCGGGGCCGGAGCCGGAGAGGGCGGTCGCCGCGTCCTGCTGGGACTCCGGGACGCGCAGCGTCTTGCCGACGCCGCCGAAGATCTCCTCGGCGGTGGCGAGGTGCGCGCCGGTGGCGTGGCTGCCGGCGGAGATGACGGACATGCCCTCGTCGACGAGGACCGGGGTGTTGGGCATGACCCGGACGACCGGGGTGTCCGGGGTGAGCCGGTCCTCGATGAAAGCGGTGGTGATGCCGGCCGCGGCGCTGATGACCAGGCGGTCGGCGGTGACGTGTGGCGCGAGTTCGTCCAGGAGCTTGCCCATGTCCTGGGGCTTCACGGCGAGGATGAGGATGTCGGCGTTCTTGGCCGCCTCCGCGTTGGTGACGGACTCGACCCCGTACCGCGTGTGGAGTTCCTGGGCCCGGTCGCCCCGGCGGGTGGTGACCAGGAGGTCGGCCGGTCGCCAGCCCGCCCGGATCATCCCGCTGAGCAGGGCCTCGCCGATCTTGCCGGTGCCGAGGACTGCGACTGTCTGGGTCATGCGTTCACCCTCCGGGCGGTGCTGGGCTGTGCTCTGGGCTGTGCTCTGTCGTCTGGTGGGGTCGTCGTCCCGTCGTCATCCTCGCATCGGGGTACTCACGGCGTACGGCGGCGGAGGGTGATCGCACCGAGGAAGAGGACCAGGAGGGCGCTTCCGGTGACCACGGCGATGTCACGGACGAAGTCACCGGTGATGTCGGGGTGGTGGAGGACCTGGTTCATGCCGTCGACCGCGTACGACAGGGGCAGGACGTTCGAGATCGCCTCCAGGGCGGGGTGCATCGCCTCGCGCGGGGCGAACAGGCCGCAGAGCAGGAGCTGGGGGAAGATCACCGCCGGCATGAACTGGACCGCCTGGAACTCGGACGCGGCGAACGCGGAGACGAACAGGCCGAGCGCGGTGCCGAGCAGGGCGTCGAGCAGGGCGACCAGGAGCAGCAGCCAGGGCGAGCCGGCGACGTCCAGGCCGAGCAACCAGATGGAGACGGCCGTGGCGAGCGCCGACTGGAGGATCGCGACCGCGCCGAACGCGAGGGCATAGCCCGCGATCAGGTCGCCCTTGCCGAGCGGGAGGGCGAGGAGGCGCTCCAGGGTGCCCGAGGTGCGTTCGCGCAGGGTGGCGATCGAGGTCACCAGGAACATCGTGATCAGCGGGAAGACGCCGAGGAGGGAGGCCCCGATCGCGTCGAAGGTCCCGGCCGCGCCGTCGAAGACGTAACGGAGCAGGGTGATCAGCAGGACCGGGACGATCACGAGGAGCGCGATCGTGCGGGGGTCGTGGGTCAGCTGGCGCAGGACGCGGCCCGCGGTGGCCGCCGTGCGGGACGGGGTGAGCGGGCGGGCGGGGGCGCCCTCGGTCACGGGTGGGGCGGTGGCCGTCATCGGGAGGCCTCCGGGGTGTGGGACGGGATGGGCGGCGTGGCCACGTCGGCCGGGTGTTCGTCGACCAGGTGGAGGAACGCTTCCTCGACGGTCTCGGTGCCGGTGCGGCGGCGCAGTGCCTCGGGGGTGTCCTCGGCGAGGATCAGGCCGTCCCGCATCAGGAGGAGGCGGTGGCAGCGCTCGGCCTCGTCCATGACGTGGGAGGAGACGAGGAGTGCGGTGGAGCGGTCGGCGGCCAGGCGGTGGAAGAGGTCCCAGAGGTCGCGGCGGAGTACGGGGTCGAGCCCGACGGTCGGTTCGTCCAGGACCAGCAGCTCCGGGGTGCCGAGGAGGGCGACGGCCAGCGAGACGCGGCTGCGCTGACCGCCGGAGAGCGCCCCGGCGAGGGCGTCGGCGTGGCCGGTGAGGTCGACGTCCTCGATGACGCGGGTGACGGCGGCGCGGCGGGTGTCCCGGTGGGCGCGGCCGGGGTGCAGGACGGCGGCGAAGTAGTCGAGGTTCTGCCGGACGGTGAGGTCGGTGTAGACGGAGGGCGCCTGGGTGACGTATCCGATGCGGCTGCGCAGTGCGGGGTCGCCGGCGGGGCGGCCGAGGACGTCGAGCGTGCCGGTGGCTCTGGCCTGGGTGCCGGCCACGGTGCGCAGGAGCGTGGTCTTGCCGCAGCCCGAGGGGCCGAGGAGGCCGGTGATGCCGCCGGGGCGGACGGTGAAGTCGAGGGCGCGCAGGACGGTGCGGTCACCCCGGACGACGGTGAGGCCGTGGGCTTCGATCGCCGGGGGTGGTGCGTGCCCCGGGGGCTCGGTCTGCGTGGCCCCGGATCCGTAATTCATCATGTGATGAATTCTTCGTCCGGCAGGGCCGCGCGTCAAGGGGTCCTGTCAGGGGGTGTCGTTATGAGGGATCAGGGTGTCGTTATGAGGTGTCGCTACGGGGGTCGTCAGGGGGATGGGGGCGCGGGACGTAACGGCGCAGCCCGCCGGCGCGGGGCCGGCGGGCTGCTGAGTCGTCGATCGGGCGGGGGGGTGCCCCTATGGGTTTGGTCAAGCTGATCGGGCGGGTTGGGGTTCGTAGAAGGTGCCGTCGCGGAGCATCGCGAAGAGGACGTCGGC
>NZ_JBIRQR010000017.1:0-4746 GCF_044333295.1 Streptomyces sp. NPDC021019 | reverse complement strand
GCTGTTCGCCGAGGTCACCCTGCCCGAACACGCCCAGCAGGACGCCACCCGCTTCGGAATCCACCCCGCCCTCCTCGACGCCGCCCTCCACGCCCTCCAACTCCACGACGACTTCCCCCAGGACGGCACCTGGCTCCCCTTCGCCTGGAACACCCTCACCCTCCACGCCACCGCCGCCACCACCCTCCACATCCGCCTCCACATCAACCCCGACAACACCATCCACCTCACCGCCACCGACCCCACCCACACCCCCGTCATCAAGGCGGAGTCGGTGCGGCTGGTGGCCGTGGACCCGTCCCCGCTGTCGGGTGTCGCGACTGACCCGGACGGCTTGTTCACCCTGGAGTGGGCCCCCGTGGCGGGCATCGCGTCCGCAACGGTGTCCCCGGTCGCGGTCCTGGGCGACGCGTCCCTGGACCTTTCCGGCGCCACCACCTACTCCGACACCGCCGCGCTTCTCGCGTCCCTGGACGCCGACGGCCCGCTGCCGCGGTGCGCGGTGCTGTCCCTGGCCGCCCCGGACACCACCGACGTCCCGGCCGCCGCCCAGCAGATCGCCGAGCACCTGCTGCTCACCGTCCAGTCATGGCTCGCCGACGAACGACTGGAAGACGTACCGCTCATCGTGGCCACCCAGGGCGCGGTCGCCGTCGGAGAAGACCTCTCCGATCTGGCGGCCTCCGTGGCCTGGGGCCTGATCCGTACCGCCCAGACCGAACACCCCGACCGCTTCCTCCTCCTCGACACCGACGGCACCCTCGACTGGGACCGGGTCCTCGCCCACGCCGTGACCGGCGCTGAGCCCCAACTCGCGCTGCGTGAAGGCAATCTGCTCGCACCTCGTCTGGAGCAGACACGCCCGCGGCAGCAGGAGGCCGACGGGGACAGTGCCGCGTTCGACCCGACGGGCACCGTCCTGGTCACCGGCGCTACCGAGAACCTCGGCCGCGCAGTGGCCCGGCACCTGGTCACGCGGCACGGCGTACGGCACCTCGTACTGACGGTCGGCGACGCTCTCACCGAGACCACGGAGGAGCTGCGCGCCGAGCTCGGCGCTGCTGGAGCTCGGGTGACGTTCGCCAACGGCGAGCCGGCCGACCGGGCCGCCATGGCGGAAGTCCTGGCCGGCATCCCCGCAGAACATCCGCTCACCGCAGTCGTGCACGCGGCCGGCGAGGTCACGGGCGGGCTCGTGGAGAAGCTCACCGCGGAACGGCTCGGTGCACTGCTCGACACCCGGGTCACGGGTGCCGCGGTCCTGCATGAGCTGACCAGTGATCTGGACCTGTCGACGTTCGTCGTCTTCTCCTCGGCGGCCGGTGTGCTCGGCGGCGCCGGGTACGCGGGTCTGGCCGCGGCGGGCAGCTTCCTCGACGCGTTGGCACATCAGCGCCGGGCCCAGGGGCTGCCGGGACTCTCCGTGGCCTGGGGGGCGTTCCGCGCGGAGGACTCCGCGGGTACGGGGGGTGACGCGGCGCGGCTGTCGCGCGAGGGTGCTGTGGAGCTCCCGGTCGAGGAGTGCCTCGCCCTGTTCGACGCCAGCCTGTCGGCGGACACGGCGCTGACGATCGCCACGCGTGTCGACCTACGAGTGCTGCGTGAGCGAGCGATGGCGGGTGTGCTGTCGCCGGTGTGGTCCGGTCTGATCCGTACACCGTTGCGGCGTGCGGCGGCCTCGGGCGGGGACGCGGGCCTGTCGCTGGCCCGCCGGCTGCTCGGACTCTCCCCGGCCGAACGCAACCGGGTCGTGCTGGAGCTCGTCCGCGGACTCCTCGCCACGCTCCTCGGCCACGACGCTCCGGCCCGCGTGGACGAGACCAGGGGCTTCCTCGACGCGGGCGTGGACTCGCTGACGGCGGTGGAACTACGCAACCGGCTGTCCGCCGCCACGGGCACCCAGCTCCCCGCCACCCTGATGTTCGACTACCCGACACCCGCCGTCCTGGCACAGCATCTGGTCGAGGAGATGCTGGGCACCACGGACGCTCTCCAACCGGTCGAGCCGCCCACGTCCGTCGCCGCCACCGAGCCGATCGCCGTGGTGGGCATCTCCTGCCGCTTCCCCGGCGGGGTGCGCTCCCCGGACGAGCTGTGGGACCTGGTGGCGGCCGGCGTCGACGCCACCACCGACTTCCCCTCCGACCGCGGCTGGTCGGATGACCTGTACGACCCGGATCCCGAGCACTTCGGCACCTCGTACGTGCGGCGTGGTGGTTTCCTGGACGACGCGGCCGGGTTCGACGCGGAGTTCTTCGGGATCTCGCCGCGTGAGGCGCTGGCGATGGATCCGCAGCAGCGGTTGCTGCTGGAGGCGTCCTGGGAGGCGATGGAGCGGGCCGGTCTGGACCCGCAGGCGCTCAAGGGCAGCCGTACCGGCGTCTACGTCGGGGCCGGAAGTTCCTCCTACATCACCGACATGGAGGGCCTGCCGGAGAGCGTCGAGGGGTACGCCTTCACCGGCAACACCTCGAGTGTGCTGTCGGGCCGGGTGTCGTACACGTTCGGTTTCGAGGGTCCGGCGGTGTCGGTGGACACGGCCTGTTCGTCGTCGCTGGTGGCGTTGCACCTGGCGGTGCAGGCGCTGCGGCAGGGGGAGTGCACCCTCGCCCTGGCCGGCGGCGTCACCGTCCTCGCCGGCGCCGGTGGCTTCATCGAGTTCTCCCGTCAGCAGGCGCTGGCGCCGGACGGGCGGTGCAAGCCCTTCTCGGCGGACGCCGACGGGACGGCCTGGGCCGAGGGCGTCGGCGTCCTGGCGTTGGAGCGGCTGTCGGACGCGCGGCGCAACGGTCACCGGATCCTGGGCGTCGTGCGCGGGTCGGCAGTGAACCAGGACGGCGCCAGCAGTGGTCTCACGGCTCCCAACGGACCGTCGCAACAGCGCGTCATCCGGGCGGCGTTGACCAATGCCGGCCTGTCCGCGTCGGATGTGGACGCGGTGGAGGCGCACGGCACCGGCACCAAGCTGGGCGACCCGATCGAGGCGCAGGCGATACTGGCGACCTACGGCCAGGACCGGCCCCAGGACCAGCCGGTTCGACTCGGCTCCCTCAAGTCCAACATCGGCCACTCAGTGGCCGCCGCCGGTGTCGGCGGGGTCATCAAGATGCTGATGGCGCTGCGGCACGAGGAACTGCCCCGCACCATCAACGTCACCGAGCCCTCTCCCTTCGTGGACTGGTCGGCGGGATCGCTCGAACTGCTCACCGAGCCGGTCGCGTGGGCGCGGGGGGAGCGCGTGCGCCGGGCGGCGATCTCCTCCTTCGGGGCGAGCGGGACCAACGCCCACCTCATCGTCGAGGAAGCCCCCGAGGACCAGCCTCACCCTGCCCCTTCCGAGCAGTCCTCCCCCGTCCCGGCCGGCTCGCCCGTGCCCTGGCTGCTCAGCGCGGGCAGCCCGGGCGGACTCGTCACACAGGCGGAGGCGCTGGCAGGGTTCGCCCGCGAGTCGGACGCGGACGCGGTCACGGTGGGAAGGGCGTTGCTGGGCCGGCCCGGGCTGCGATACCGGGCCGCGGTGGTCGGGGACGACCGTGCGGCCCTGCTGGCCGCGCTGGACGAGCTCGTGACCTCGGGTCCTGCGGCCGCCGAAGTGGTGTCGGGGCAGGCCGTGCCCGGCCGAGTGGCGCTGGTGTTCCCGGGCCAGGGCTGGCAGTGGTTGGGCATGGGCCGTGAACTCCTGTCGGTCTCACCGGTGTTCGCGGAGGCGGTCGGCGAGATCTCGGCCGTCGTGGAGGAGCTGGCGAGCTGGTCACTGCTCGATGTGCTGACCGGCGCGCCGGACGCCATGGACGTCGACCGGGTGGATGTCATCCAGCCGGTGATGTTCTCCGTGATGGTGGGCCTGGCCCGGGTGTGGGAATCGTTGGGTGTGAACCCCGACGCGGTCGTCGGCCACTCGCAGGGCGAGATCGCGGCGGCCTGTGTGGCCGGGATCCTCTCGCTGGAGGATGCGGCACGGATCGTGGTGACCCGGTCCGCGGCGATCACCGCCATCGCCGGTGCCGGGGCCATGCTGTCGGTGGCGGCACCCGCGGCGGAGGTGGAGAAGGCTCTGGCGCCCTGGTCGGACCGGCTGTGGGTGGCGGCCGTCAACGGGCCCTCGGCCACGGTCGTCGCCGGCGACGTCGAGGCCGCACAGGACTTCATGACGGACGACCACGGGCTGCGCGTACGGCGGATCCCGGTGGACTACGCCTCCCACTCCCCGCACGTGGAAGCGGTCCGGGAGCAGATCCTGGACGGGCTCGCTGGGCTGTCGCCGTCGGCGGGCCGGATCCCGATGTACTCCACGGTGACCGGGGAGATCGCCGACGGGGCGGAGATGGACGCCGCGTACTGGTACCGCAACCTGCGCGAGCCGGTGCGGTTCGAGGAGACAACGCGAGCCCTCCTTGACGACGGGATCACCGTGTTCGTCGAGGCAAGCGGACACCCGGTGCTGACGACCGCCCTCGACGAGAGCGCGGAGGAGCACGGCACGAACGAGCGGACGGTCACCGGCACCCTGCGCCGGGACGACGGCGGACTCCGGCGCCTGTTGACCAGTGCCGCGCACATCTGGGCCGCTGGCGTCGACCTCGACTGGCACACGGTCGTCCCCATGGGCGGCGGTAGTGTCGAGTTGCCCACCTATGCCTTCGACCGCCGTCCGTACTGGCTGGAGCGTACGTCTCTGTCCGGTGGTGGTGATCTGGGCCGGGTGGGTCTGACGGCGCTGGAGCATGGTTTGCTCGCTGCGTGTGT
>NZ_JBIRQR010000016.1:3766-5186 GCF_044333295.1 Streptomyces sp. NPDC021019 | reverse complement strand
AACACAGTGGACGCGAGCAACTGAGGACAAGCCCTCGGCCTATTAGTACCAGTCAGCTCCACCCGTTGCCGGGCTTCCACATCTGGCCTATCAACCCAGTCGTCTACTGGGAGCCTTAACCCCTCAAGAGGGTGGGAATACTCATCTCGAAGCAGGCTTCCCGCTTAGATGCTTTCAGCGGTTATCCTTTCCGAACGTAGCCAACCAGCCATGCCCTTGGCAGGACAACTGGCACACCAGAGGTTCGTCCGTCCCGGTCCTCTCGTACTAGGGACAGCCCTTCTCAATATTCCTACGCGCGCAGCGGATAGGGACCGAACTGTCTCACGACGTTCTAAACCCAGCTCGCGTACCGCTTTAATGGGCGAACAGCCCAACCCTTGGGACCGACTCCAGCCCCAGGATGCGACGAGCCGACATCGAGGTGCCAAACCATCCCGTCGATATGGACTCTTGGGGAAGATCAGCCTGTTATCCCCGGGGTACCTTTTATCCGTTGAGCGACAGCGCTTCCACAAGCCACTGCCGGATCACTAGTCCCGACTTTCGTCCCTGCTCGACCCGTCGGTCTCACAGTCAAGCTCCCTTGTGCACTTACACTCAACACCTGATTGCCAACCAGGCTGAGGGAACCTTTGGGCGCCTCCGTTACTCTTTAGGAGGCAACCGCCCCAGTTAAACTACCCATCAGACACTGTCCCTGATCCGGATCACGGACCCAGGTTAGACATCCAGCACGACCAGAGTGGTATTTCAACGACGACTCCACAACCACTGGCGTGGCCGCTTCAAAGTCTCCCACCTATCCTACACAAGCCGAACCGAACACCAATATCAAACTATAGTAAAGGTCCCGGGGTCTTTCCGTCCTGCTGCGCGAAACGAGCATCTTTACTCGTAGTGCAATTTCACCGGGCCTATGGTTGAGACAGTCGAGAAGTCGTTACGCCATTCGTGCAGGTCGGAACTTACCCGACAAGGAATTTCGCTACCTTAGGATGGTTATAGTTACCACCGCCGTTTACTGGCGCTTAAGTTCTCAGCTTCGCCACCCCGAAAGGCAGCTAACCGGTCCCCTTAACGTTCCAGCACCGGGCAGGCGTCAGTCCGTATACATCGCCTTACGGCTTCGCACGGACCTGTGTTTTTAGTAAACAGTCGCTTCTCGCTGGTCTCTGCGGCCACCCCCAGCTCAAGCAGCAAGTGCTATCACCAGTGATGGCCCCCCTTCTCCCGAAGTTACGGGGGCATTTTGCCGAGTTCCTTAACCATAGTTCACCCGAACGCCTCGGTATTCTCTACCTGACCACCTGAGTCGGTTTAGGGTACGGGCCGCCATGAAACTCGCTAGAGGCTTTTCTCGACAGCATAGGATCATCCACTTCACCACAATCGGCTCGGCATCAGGTCTCACCCTTAA
>NZ_JBIRQR010000016.1:1906-3671 GCF_044333295.1 Streptomyces sp. NPDC021019 | reverse complement strand
CTTAATGTGTGACGGATTTACCTACCACACGGGCTACACCCTTACCCCGGGACAACCACCGCCCGGGCTGGACTACCTTCCTGCGTCACCCCATCGCTTACCTACTACAAGTCTGGTTCATCGGCTCCACCACTACCCTCAACTCCGAAGAGATCGGGCCGGCTTCACGGACTTAGCATCGCCTGATTCAGTACTGGGCGTTTCAAAGCGGGTACCGGAATATCAACCGGTTGTCCATCGACTACGCCTGTCGGCCTCGCCTTAGGTCCCGACTTACCCTGGGCAGATCAGCTTGACCCAGGAACCCTTAGTCAATCGGCGCACACGTTTCTCACGTGTGTATCGCTACTCATGCCTGCATTCTCACTCGTGAACCGTCCACAACTCGCTTCCGCGGCTGCTTCACCCGGCACACGACGCTCCCCTACCCATCCACACAGGCGTTGGCCCTATATGTGTGAATGACACGACTTCGGCGGTACGCTTGAGCCCCGCTACATTGTCGGCGCGGAATCACTTGACCAGTGAGCTATTACGCACTCTTTCAAGGGTGGCTGCTTCTAAGCCAACCTCCTGGTTGTCTCTGCGACTCCACATCCTTTCCCACTTAGCGTACGCTTAGGGGCCTTAGTCGATGCTCTGGGCTGTTTCCCTCTCGACCATGGAGCTTATCCCCCACAGTCTCACTGCCGTGCTCTCACTTACCGGCATTCGGAGTTTGGCTAAGGTCAGTAACCCGGTAGGGCCCATCGCCTATCCAGTGCTCTACCTCCGGCAAGAAACACACGACGCTGCACCTAAATGCATTTCGGGGAGAACCAGCTATCACGGAGTTTGATTGGCCTTTCACCCCTAACCACAGGTCATCCCCCAGGTTTTCAACCCTGGTGGGTTCGGTCCTCCACGAAGTCTTACCTCCGCTTCAACCTGCCCATGGCTAGATCACTCCGCTTCGGGTCTAGAGCGTGCAACTCAATCGCCCTGTTCGGACTCGCTTTCGCTACGGCTTCCCCACACGGGTTAACCTCGCTACACACCGCTAACTCGCAGGCTCATTCTTCAAAAGGCACGCAGTCACGACTGCATGTGCAAGCACACACAGCGACGCTCCCACGGCTTGTAGGCACACGGTTTCAGGTACTATTTCACTCCGCTCCCGCGGTACTTTTCACCATTCCCTCACGGTACTATCCGCTATCGGTCACCAGGGAATATTTAGGCTTAGCGGGTGGTCCCGCCAGATTCACACGGGATTTCTCGGGCCCCGTGCTACTTGGGTGTCTCTCAAACGAGCCGTTGATGTTTCAGCTACGGGGGTCTTACCCTCTACGCCGGACCTTTCGCATGTCCTTCGCCTACATCAACGGTTTCTGACTCGTCTCACAGCCGGCAGACTATGAAAGAGAGATCCCACAACCCCGCATGCGCAACCCCTGCCGGGTATCACACGCATACGGTTTGGCCTCATCCAGTTTCGCTCGCCACTACTCCCGGAATCACGGTTGTTTTCTCTTCCTGAGGGTACTGAGATGTTTCACTTCCCCTCGTTCCCTCCACACTGCCTATGTGTTCAGCAGCGGGTGACAGCCCATGACGACTGCCGGGTTTCCCCATTCGGAAACCCCCGGATCAAAGCTTGGTTGACAGCTCCCCGGGGACTATCGTGGCCTCCCACGTCCTTCATCGGTTCCTGGTGCCAAGGCATCCACCGTGCGCCCTTAAAAACTTGGCCACAGATGCTCGCGTCCACTGTGCAGTTCTCAAA
>NZ_JBIRQR010000015.1:0-22995 GCF_044333295.1 Streptomyces sp. NPDC021019 | reverse complement strand
AGGGGGGTGTTGAGGTCGAGGGTGTCGAGGGTCTGGATGAGGTGGATGGTGGTGGCGAGTCCGGTGGGGACGGCGGGGTGGTCGGGGTGGGGGGTTTCGTCGAGGGCGAGGAGGGACACGATGCCGGCCAGGGAATCGTCGGCCTGGTCCATCAAGGCTTCGGTGAGACCGGCCGCGTCGTCGGCCACGGTGACGAGTACCGCCCTGCCTCCGTGGTCGTCGATCGCCCGGAGGCAGGAGGACACCTGTTCCTCGTGGGCGTGGCGGGCGGGCGCCAGCACCAGCCACGTACCCGACAGTTCGGGCACGGCCGAGACGGCCAGGGGCTTCCAGGTGATCCCGTACCGCCAGTCGCTCACCGCTGCGCGCTCGCGGCGCCCCCGCCACCACTGCGAGAGAACGGGCAACGCGTCGCCCACCAGGGCGTGTTCGGCCGTACCGGCGAGACCCAGCAGCTCGGCGAGCTCTTCGGAGTCCTCGCGCTCGACGATGCGCCAGAAGCGGTCCTGTTCCGGGTCGACCGTGCCGGCGGTAGCGCTCTTCGCGCCCTCGTCGGAGGGCAGCTGCACGGGGGCGTCGCCGGTGGGCAGGAGTGAGCGCCAGTCGAGGTCGACGCCCACGGCCCAGATGTGCGCCGCACTGGTCTGGAGGCGTGCCGGGCCGCCGTCGTCACGGCGCAGGGTGCCGGTCACGGTCACCCCGTCCGCGCCGTACTCCTCCGCGCTCTCGGCGATCCCCAGGGTCAGCACCGGATGGGCGCTGGCCTCGACGAACACGTCGATCCCGGCGTCGAGCAGGGCCCGCGTGGCGTCCGCGAACCGTACCGGCTCCCGCAGATTCCGGTACCAGTACCCGGAATCCATTCCTGTGCCGTCGACGACCTCGCCGGTCACCGTGGAGTACATCGGGACCCGGCCCGCGGCCGGAACCACCTGTGCGAGCCCGGCCAGGATGCGTTCGCGTACAGCCTCCACGTGCGGGGAGTGCGAGGCGTAGTCCACCGGGATCCGCCGCACCCGCAGCTCCCGTTCCTCACCGGCGGCGGTGAACTCCAGGGCCGCCTCGATGTCACCGGCCACCACGGTCGACGACGGACCGTTGACGGCCGCGACCCACAGCCGGTCCTGCCACGGCTTGAGTGCCTCCTCGGTCACGCTCACCGAGGCGGCGACCGACAGCATCGTGCCCCCACCGGCGATCTCCACGATCGCCGCGGACCGGGTCACCACGATCCGTACGGCGTCCTCCAGCGACAGGATCCCGGCCACGCACGCCGCCGCGATCTCGCCCTGGGAGTGACCGACCACCGCATGCGGCACGACACCCACCGACTCCCACAGGCGGGCGAGACCGACCATGACCGAGAACATCAGCGGCTGGACCACATCCACCCGGGCGACGTCCATCGCCCCCGGCGCGCCGGTGAGCACATCCAGCAGGGACCAGCCCGCCCGTTTCTCGACGATGGCCGAGATCTCGGCGACCGCCTCCGCGAACACCGGTGCGACGTCCAGCAGTTCCCGTCCCATCCCCAGCCACTGCCAGCCCTGGCCGGGGAAGACCAGTGCCACCCGCGCACCACCGGCGGCGGTCGTCCCCGATACCGCACCGGGGGCACCGGGTCCCGACGCCGCGATCCCGTCGAGACCGGCCAGCAGGTCCGCGCGGTCCACGCCGAGCACCGCTACGCGATGCCGCAGCGCCGGACAAGCCGCCAGCGACTGTCCCACCGCCGGAGCGTCCGCTTGCGACTCGCTGATGAATGACGCCAACTCGGCGGCCCGAGCAGCGAGCCCCTCCCGCGAGTCGGCGGACAGCGGCCAGACGGTGGCCTGCGGGGCGGGGAAGTCCCGGTACCAGTAGTGCTGGTGCTCCCACGGGTAGCCCGGCAGGTCGACGGGCGGGCCGGCCGGCTCGTTCGGCACGACCGGCCGGTGACCGGCGACGAAGACCTCGGCCGCCAGCAGCGCGGGCGTGCTGTTCTCCTCCAGGACGTCCACGGTGAGGTCGCACCAGGAGTCGGAGGTCTCCGGCAGCCCCGCGGCCGGTACGTCGCCCAGACACCGGCGCAGGGCGTCGGCCGAGGTCAGCCGGCCGGAGGCCCAGGCCGCGGCGACGGCACCCGCGCCCTCACCGAACGCCTCGTCCACCGTGATGCCGAACGACCGCAAGGCCTCGGTGGCGGCCGCCTGATGGCAGAACGTCAGGCCGGCCCGCAGGGGCCCCGGTGTGTCGTCGTACGGGTCGACGGAGGCCTCGGTGAGTGTGCCGAGGAGCCGGACGTACTCGCCCAGGGCCAGGACGTACGCCGGGGAGGTGGCGGCCCAGCGCTCCAGCGTGGCGCGGGCGGGGGGTTCGGTGCCGTACCGCAGCGCCACTGTTGCCTGCGCGCCCCGCTCGGCCTGACCGGACCGGGTGGCGGGCCCCGGCTCGCCGAAGGCGGTCTCCTCGAGCGCGGCTGCGAGCGACTGGGCGTCGGAGCCCACCACCGCCAGGCGGTGCTCCAGCCAGGCCCTTCGATGGGTGGCCGTGTGGATCAGGTCGTCCAGGCGCTCCGGGGCGGTGTCCAGCCTCTCGGCCATGCGCAGGGCCACGGTCCGCAGCGCGGACGGCGTGGCGGCGCTGACGAGCAGGACGCGCTCGCGCGGTTCGGCACTCCGCGCCGTGGCCGGCCGTACGGCGGCCGGGTACTGCTCGACCAGGACGTGGGCGTTGCTGCCGCTGAACCCGAAGGCGCTCACCCCGGCGCGGGCCGGCCGGTCGTGCTCCGGCCAGGGGCGCGGTTCGCGCACCAGGGCGACGGGGAGCCGGTCCCAGTCGATACGGCTCGACGGCTCCGCCACCAGGTGCGGGGGCAGCGAGCCGTGCCGCAGGGAGAGGATCACCTTGAGCAGGCCCACCGCGCCTGCCGCGGCGCCCAGATGGCCGACGTTGGCCTTGGCCGAGCCGATGAGCAGCGGGTTCTCGGGGGCACGGCCGGACCCGAGCGACTCGGCGAGGGAACGGACCTCGATCGGATCGCCCAGCGGGGTGCCGGTGCCGTGGGTCTCCACGTAGTCCACCTCGTGGGGCGCCCAGCCGGCCCGCTCCACGGCCTTGCGGACGACCTCCACCTGGGCCACGGGGTTGGGCACGGTGAGACCACCGGTCGCGCCGTCCTGGTTGACGGTGCTGGCGCGCAGTACGGCCTGGACGTCATCGCCGTCACGTACCGCTGCGGACAGCGGCTTGAGCACGAGGACCACGGCGCCCTCACCGCAGGCGAACCCGTCGGCGCTCTCGTCGAAGGCCTTGCACTGTCCGTCCGCGGAAAGGGCGTTGCTCGCCGCCATCGAGGCGATCAGCGGGCTCGGCGCGACGATGGCGCTGGCACCGCCCACGACGGCGATCTCGCAGTCGCCGGAGCGCAGTGCCTGGCAGGCCAGGTGTACGGCGGTCAGCGCCGAGGAGCACGCGGTGTCGACGGTCATGCTGGGGCCGCGCAGTCCGAGAATGTACGACAGACGCCCGGCCAGGGCGGCGAAGGACGTGCCGGTGCCGTGGTAGAGGTTCAGGGACTCGCTGTCCATGTCACGGGCGACCAGGAACTGGTAGTCCGCCATGGAGAGACCGGCGTAGACGCCCACCGGCCGCGACTCCAGGGTGTCCGCCGGGCAGCCGGCGTGCTCCAGCGCCTCCCAGGCGGACTCCAGGAAGAGGCGCTGCTGAGGGTCGAGCAGCTTGGCCTCGCGGGGGGAGATCCGGAAGAACGGCGCGTCGAACGAGCCGATGTCGTCGAGGTACGAGCCGGGAAGGGCGGCCAGACCATCGAGTTCGGCCCAGATCGGGTCCCGGAGCCGTTCGGCGGGGAACTCCCCGACGGTGGCCGTGCGGTCACCCAGCAACTCCCAGAACTCCTGCGGCGTGGACGCGCCGGGCAGGCGGCAACTCATGCCGATCACGGCTATGCCGTCCTCGGCGGGGACCGCTGGCGTGCTGGGGGCCGGAGCCGGTACCGAAGTCGGGGTCGGGCTCGGTGCCGGGGGCGCCTCCCGGAGGGCCGGGAGCGCCTCTGCCGTTGCCTGCGGCTGCGGGACCAGACCGGCGAGAAGCTCGGCGAGTCCGTTGACCGTCGGGTGCTCGAACACCACGGTCGTCGGCAGGGAGATGCCGAGCCGCGACTCCAGCCGGGTGCGCAGTCCGACCGCCGTGGCCGAGTCGAGCCCCTGCTCGAAGAGTCCGCGCCGACGGGCCACCGGCTGGTCGGCGGAGAGGCCCAGCAACTCCCGGACGATCCCGGTGACCAGCTCGCCGAGCCGGGCGGCGTCGGCGGGAGCCACCGCGGAGACCGGTGCGGAAGCGGCCGCGGGGGTCGGTGCGGGAGCCGCCACGGGGGCAGCCACGGGGGCCGGCGTCACGACCGGGGCGCCCCCCTCGGTGGGCTCTGCGTACATCTCGGAGGTCACCTGCCCGTGCTCGTCGAGCAGGCTGAGCCGAATACGGGCGGGTGCCGCACGGCCGTCGCCGGTGGACGGGGTACGGGTGGGGTCGATGGCCCCCCGGGCGTCAGCGGTGGTCGGTGCGCCGGCCGGGTCGGTGACCCCCTGCGCGCCGCGTGGCACGCCGGGCAGCCAGTAGCGGCCGCCGCCCCACGAAGGGACGGGCAGGGTCCGGAAGCGCGTCGGGCGGCCGGTCACCATCGTCCAGGTCACCGGGGTGCCCGCGGTGTGCAGTCGGGCCAGCGCCCTGTGTGCGCTGAGCCGGACCGGCGTGTCCTCGTCGAACACCGCGAGTGCGGGCGCCTGCCTCTCGTGCCGTCGCTGGGCTTCGGTGAGCGTGGGCAGCAGGACCGGGTGCGGGCCGATCTCGACGAGGGGGTGGTCCTCCTCGGCGAGCAGCCGGTCCAGCGCGGGCCCCAGCCGTACGGGACCGGACAGGGAGCGTGCCCAGTAGGCCGCGTCGACGCGCGGGGAGTCCGCGCCGGGGTCGACGGTGGACCTCATCGGGACGGTGGCCGGTTCGGGGCTGAGCAAAGCCAGCTCCGCCTCCAGACGCGGGGCGAGACCGGCGGCGAGCGGCCCGTACACGGCGACACCGGTCTCCAGGGGCCGGCAGTCCAGACCGTGGGCCCGCAGCGCCGCCACGGCCTGCTCGGTCTCCTCATGAGGACCGGCGATCACCAGGGAGTCCGGGCCGTCCACGGCCACCACGAGGTCCTGGTGACCGGTGGCCGCGAGGGCCTCGGTCACGGCGGTCTGCGTACCGGACACCGCGTACCGGACACCGCCTTCGGCGGCCTCGCCCAAGGCGTGTGCGAGGCGCAGGATCACGGTGGTGGCGTCCGACAGGGAGAGCGCGCCCGCCACATGCGCGGCGGCGACCTCACCGGGGCCTACGCCGAGGACCGCCGCCGGGGTGACGCCGCGAGCCCGGAACCAACGGGCCGTCGCCACCTGGGCGGCGAAGACGGCGGGCACGAGGAGCTCGGCGGTGCGGGGGGCCTGCGGGCGCTCCTGCGCGCGGAGGTCGTCGAGCAGCGACCGGCCGGTTTCGGCTCGGATCAGCTCCGCGACCTCGTCCAGGACCTCGCGGACCGCCTCGTCACGGTCGTAGAGGTCCATGACGCCGCCCGGGCACGGGCCCTCGTGACCGGAGAAGACGAACACCGGCCCGGGCGCGCTCTCGGGATCCGGGACGTGGCCGGAGAAGGCGCCCTCGACCGGCTCGTCCGGGGAGCCGAGGACGTGCGGGAGGTCCGCGCGGTCCTCGACGACCACGGCGTAGCGATACGCGTCATGCGTGCCGCGGGTGGCGGCCGAGGCCGCCAGGTCGGCGAGGACCGGCGCGTCGGCTCCCGCAGTGGACTGCCGGAGCAGCGCCACCTGTTCGGCCAGACCGGCGGCGCTGGAGGCCGAGGCCAGCAGCGTGTAGGGGTGGTCGCCGGGCCGCTCGGCGGGCGTCGGCCCGGGCGCGGGCGGTGCCTCCAGCACGACGTGCACGTTCGTGCCGCTGAGCCCGAAGGCGCTGACCCCGGCCCGGACCGGCCGCTCCGCCCGGTCCACCCGCGTGTTGTCCGTCGGCACGGTGACCGCGCCGCCGCGCCAGTCGACGCGCGGGTTGAGTCGCTCGACGTACGGCTGACGGGCGACCGTTCCCGAGTTGACCGTCCACACGGACTTCAGCAGACCGCCGATGCCCGCGGCGGCGTCCATGTGCCCCAGCAGGGCTTTGTGCGAGCCGATCAGCAGTGGATCGCGCGTGTCGCGCCCTTCGCCGTACACCTTGCCGATCGCGTCGACTTCGATGATGTCGCCGATCGCCGTTCCGGTGCCGTGCGCCTCGACGTAGTCGACGTCCGTGGCCGTGAGGCCGGAGCGCAGCAGCGCGGTGCGCAACAGGTCTTCCTGGGCGAGGGAGTTGGGGACGGTCAGGCCGAGGCTCGTGCCGTCGTTGTTGGTGGCCGAGCCCCGGATGACCGCGTAGATCCGGTCTCTGTCGGCGAGCGCGTCGGACAGCCGCTTGAGCACCACGACGCCGGCGCCCTCGCCCCGGACGATTCCGTCGGCGCCCGCGTCGAACGGGCGGCACCGGCCGGTCGGGGAGATCGCGCCCGCCTGGCTGAGGAAGACGCTGATGTCCGGGGTGATCAGCAGGCTGGCACCGCCCGCGAGGGCCGTGTCGCACTCGCCGGCCCGCAGCGTCTGGCACGCCTGGTGCACCGCGAGCAGCGAGGACGAGCAGGCCGAATTGACCGTGTTGACCGGCCCGTTGAGATCGAAGGCGTACGCGAGGCGGCCGGCCGCGAAGCTGGGCTCCAGACCACTGACGTGGTGCCGGCCGATCTCGTTCAGGCCGAGGGTGCGCGTGTGCAGCAGTTCGTAGTCCCGGGCGAGCAGGCCGAGGACGACGGAGGTACGGGTGCCGCGCCACTCCTCGCGCGGTCGGCCCGAGTCGGCCATCGCCTCCCACGCGACCTCCAGCAGGAGGCGCTGCTGAGGATCGAGCAGGCTTGCCTCGGGCGGGCTGATCCCGAAGTAGGGGGCGTCGAACCGGTCGATGTCGTCGAGGAAGGCCCCCCGCCCGTTGGAGATCCCCCCGGGCTCGCCGGGGCGGTCGGCGTGCTCCGGCCCCCATCGGTCCGCCGGCACGTCCGAGAAGGTGTCCGTCGCGGAGGTCAGCAGTCGGCCGAACGCGTCGAGGCTCCTGACCCCGCCGGGGAATCGGCATCCCAGCCCCACGACGGCTATGGACTCCATCGGGTAGCCGGACTGCTTTCCGTGGTCGGAATCGGTGCTCATCAGTTCCCTCCGCATGGACAGGCCCGGAAGTGGGAGAAAGCCGTCGGCGGCGGGGCATCCTCGGCGCAGAGCAACGGCTCGGCGATGCTATGAACAGCGGTCACGGCGTGTCAGCCCCTACGGCCCCCTAAAGCGTCGGAGGCGACGCGGTGGCGGTCCGCGATGCCTTCTAGGGGTGGCTACGGGTTCCGGCCGTGGCCCGCCCTGGCGAAGCTGGGAGGAAGCCGTTTGGCGTGTCGCACGACGGCTTCGGCACGCAGCAGTCGCGCCGAAGCCTTCACACAGCGAGGAGTCCGCAGATGCAGGGGAGAGTCGCAGTCGTCACCGGGGCCGCCGGTGGGATCGGGGCGGCGGTGGTGCGCGCGCTCGCCGAGCAGGGCGCGACGGTCGCCGCCGTGGACATCACGGCCGGGGCACTGGACGTGCAGATGAAGGAGCTGGACGCCGACGGGCTGACGGCCCACCCCTTCCCGGCCGACGTCTCCGACGCCGGGCAGGCGCGTGAGGTCGTCCGGGAGGTGGAGCGGCGGCTCGGCCCGGTTGCGCATCTGGTCAACGCGGCCGGTGTGCTGCGTCCGGCGGCCGTCAAGGAGATCACGGCCGACGACTGGAGCGACACTTTCGCGGTGAACACGACCGGCGTCTTCCTGATGTCCCAGGCGGTCGTGGAGGGCATGGTCGCCCGCTCCTCCGGCTCGATCGTCACCATCGCCTCCAACGCCGCCGGCACCGCCCGTACCGACATGGCGGCCTACGCGGCGTCCAAGGCCGCGGCGCTGGCCTTCACCAGGTGTCTGGGCCTGGAGGTCGGCCGGCACGGGGTGCGCTGCAACGTGGTCAGCCCCGGCTCCACGGACACCTCCATGCTGCGCACCCTCTGGGCCGGCGCGGACGGCGTCCAGGACGCCATCGACGGAAGGCTGTCGACGTACAAGGTCGGTATTCCGCTGCAGAAGATCGCCCGGCCCGAGGACATCGCGGGCGCGGTGGTCTTCCTGCTCTCCGACGCGGCCGGGCATATCACGCTGGAGAACCTCACCGTCGACGGCGGGGCCACCCTCGGCAGCTGAAGCCCCGTCCGCACACGAAGTGGCCGCCCCGCGACGCGCGGGGCGGCCACCTGCGTGCTCCGGGGTGCTCAGTCGGAGTTCATGTTGCCCTGTCCGAACCCCACCGCCCGGGTGCCGGTGTGCGCCGCCGACGTCTCCAGGGGGAGGTAGGTGACGGCCCGCGGGGCGGCGGCACGGTAGCGGTCCCAGTCAGCCCGGGCCGGTGCGATGTGCGCCTCGGAGCCGGCCAGGGCATCCGACGCGGCGTCGAGCACCGCGTCGACCGGGCACGGATGCAAGCCCCACGCCGCGAGTTCGTCCGCGCCGTCCACGCCGGGCCACGGGCCGCAGGCCACGCTGACCGTCGCGGAGCCGTCCGCCCGCCGGTGCCGGGCCAGCGCGTCGGCGTACTCGGCGGCCGCCGTCGCGACGGCCGCGCCCGCCCGCCCGGGCAGGGTGGCGAGCGGTGAGCACAGCACGAGGAAGTCGAGTGCGCCCGGGTGCTGGTGGAGCAGCCGGGGCACGGCCACGGCTCGCTCCAGCGCTTGCTCGAACTCCGCGGGGTCCCAGTTGGCCAGGGACAGTTCCGGCGCGGGCGCCGCCAGGTGCACGACGCCTCGTACGGCAGGACTGTCCCTCCTCAGCACCGCCCCGACCTCGACCGGGTCGTCGGCGGCCAGGGAGACCGCGCCGGCGCCGCGTGCGGTGAGCCAATCGGCCGCCGCTGCCGCCGCCGGGCCCTCCCCGACGACGAGGTAGGCGGCGCCCTGCTGGACCACCGGCCCGGAACCCCGGCCGGGCGCGAGTATGCGTTCCGGCAGCCGCGCCTCGTACCAACGCCCACCGCGCACCGACAATCGCCCGGAACCGGCGAGTTGCGCGGTACGCCCCAGCACCTCGGCGGCGTCGGGCAGTGCCTCGGCGGTGTCCAGCTCGACCGACACGCAGGGCAGCTCGGAGTACTCCCAAGCGGCGGTCCTCGCCAGCGCGGCGGCCAGCCCGCCGTACGGGCGCGGCGCGCCGGAGCCGGTGGTGGAGCAGAGCACGAGGGAGGGCCGTTCCGCCGCGCACGACCGCAGGAAGCCACGGACCAGCGTGACGCCCTGCCCGGAGGTGCCGTCGTCGTGCAGCAGCAGCCCGGCCACGGTGGTGCCGCGCCCGGCCAGCTCCTTGCGGACCTGCTCGAACGGGTCGTCCGCGGCCATGTCCAGCGGCAGCCGGCCTTCCTCGGCATCGGCCGCGAGCACGAACGCGGGCACCCCGGCCAGCGCGAGCTGTTCCCGCCAGCGCGCGGCGACGGCGGTGTCGCCGCTGTGGATCAGCCAACTGCCCTCGTCGGCCCCGGGGACGGCGGTGCGCAGCGGACCCGGCACCGGCTGCCAGCACAGCTCGTGCGAACGCAGCGGTACGGCGGCGGTGTGCGGCTCCTCCTCGTCGGCGGTGCGCAGCCGCAGCCCCTCGGCCACCAGCAGCGCGTTGCCCCGCTCCCCGGTCACCTCCACCGTCACCGAACCGTCATCGCCCGCGTGCGCCCGCACGTGGACGGTGCCGGGCAGCGAGCCGTGCACGGTGAGCCGGTCGATGGATCGGACGGTGCGCAGCCGGGGCGGGTCGTCGTGGTCGGCGGCCAGTGCGGCGATCCGGAGGACCGCCTCCAGCAGTACGGGGGACAACTGCCACGGGCCGGCCGCCGAGGTGTCGTCACGTTCCACGACGGCTTCGGCGTGGCCCGGTCCTGTGCGCAGCGCGGTGACCCGGCCCGCCGCCGGGTCGTCCTGCGAGCCCAGCCGCCACAGCCGCCGCCGCCACCGCTCGGCGCCCTCCTCGTCGGGCTGTACCCCGGCGCCGCCGCGCCCTTCGGCGGCCGGGCCGCCCACCGAGGCGGAGAACGACGGCCGCCACCCGTCGCCGGAGCGGACGAAGCCCCGGACCCGCTCACCGGCGTCCCCCGGCCCGCGGGCGGTCTGAAGGGCCAGCGGGCCGTCGGCGGAACGGAGTTGGGGCACACCGTGTATCCGTATCTCGCCCACCGTGCACGGAGTGACCCCCGGCGCGTCGCCGTGCCGGGCCGCCGCCAGCGCCCAGTCGACCAGGGCCCCGGCGGAGAGCAGTGCAGTGCCGTGTACCCGGGGCAGCGCCGCCGCGGCCGGGGAACCGTCGGCGATCCGCCCGGCGAACCACCGCTCGCCCCCGGCGGCCAGCTCGATCGGGGCGCCGAGCAGCGGATGGGCCGAGGTGTGCGGCAGGGGCTGCGGAGCGGCGCTGTCGGGCGGGACCAGCCAGTGCCGACTGCGCTGGAAGGGGTAGGTGGGCAGATCCACCGGCCGGGCCACGTGCCCTTCGAGAGCCGGCTCCCAGTCGACGGGCACGCCGTCGGCGTACAGGGTCGCGAGGGCGGACAGCAGCGCCCGCGCCTCGCCGCCCGTGCCGTCGGCCCCGGTGACAAGGCCGAGGGGGAGCAGGGTGCGGCCCGGGCCGCCGGAGCCCGCGGCGGCCCGGCTCACCAGCGGGGCGAGCTCGGCGCGTGGGCCGAGGTCGACGAACCGTGTCACGCCCTGAGCGAGCAACTGCCGGGCGGCGTCCAGGAACCGGCTCGGCCGACGGCCGCGTCCGGCCCAGAACTCCGGGTCGCGCAGACGGTCCGACAGCAGGGTCCGCCCGTCGCCCCCGGAGACCAGCGGGACACTGGGCTCGGCAGGGGAGAGGGCGGCGACCGTCCGTCGCAGCTCCGCGGAAGCGAGCGGCTCGGGGCCGGCCGGGCGGGCGGGCCGGGCGGTGTCGAGCATGCGGACGTCGCGGCCCCGGGCACGCCAGCGCGCCGCGAGTCCGGCGACGGTGTCCGGGGGGCCGGTGAGGACCGTGGCGCCCGGTTCGTCCACGGCGGCGACGGCCGCGTCGCCGTCCGTCACCTCCGGCTCGTGGCGCAGCTCGTCCTCCCCGGCCCGGATCCACACCGACGCGTGGCCTGCCGTGTCCTCGGCGGCGGCCTCCCGCTCCAGGGCGACTGCCAGCGCACAGGCGTCGGCGCGGGAGAGCGCCCCGGCGGCGTGCGCGGCGGCGACCTCGCCCAGACCGAGTCCGGCCAGCTGCCGCGGCGCCACACCGAAGGCCGTCACCAGCCGGTGCAGGGCGATCTGGGTGGCGAACCCGGCGAGCCGGGCCGTGGACGGCGAGGTGTACGGCCGGCCGGCGTCGAGGAGCGCGGCGCGTACCGATCCGTCCAGCTCCTCGCAGACCTCGTCCAGCGCCCGGGCGAACAGCGGGAACGCCTCGTACAGTCCCCGTGCGGCGCCCGGCCGCGGTGGTGCGTCACCGGAGAACAGCAGCGCCGTGTGTCCGCGCGGATCGGCGGCGCCGAAGAACAGGGCGTCCGCGCTCCGCCCGGCCGCGAGCGCCTCCAGCCCCGCCAGCAACTCCTCGCGGTCGTCGCTGACGACGACGGCGCGGTGCCGGAACGAGGAGCGGCCGCGGGACAGGGCGGCGGCGGTGTCCCGGGGGCAGGCTTCGGCGACCGCCGCGCGCAGGGCGGCCGCCGACTCGCGCAGCGCCGTCGGCGTCCTCGCGGCCAGCGGCCAGGCCACCAGGGCGGGAGGGGCCTGCTCGGCGGGGGTCTCGGCCGGCGGTTCCTCCAGGATCAGGTGCGCGTTGGTCCCGCTGAGGGTCAGGCACGACACGGCGGCCCGGCGCACCCGTTCACCGGCCGGCCAGGGACGGGCCTCGGTGGCCAGTTCGACCGTGCCCGCCGACCAGTCGGTATGGGGCGTGGGGGAGTCCACGTGCAGAGTCGCCGGGACCCGCTCGTGCCGCAGTGCCATCACCAGCTTGGTGATGCCGGCGATCGCGCCGACCGTCTGGGTGTGACCGATGTTGGACTTGACCGAGCCGAGCAGCACGGGCTGCTCGGGCTCGTGCTCGCCACCGTAGACCGTGACGACGGAACTGGCCTCGACGCCGTCGCCGAGGGCCGCGCCCACGCCATGGCCCTCGACCACGTCGACGCTGCCGGCGGGCAGCCGGGCGTCGGCCAGCGCCTGACGGATGACCCGCTCCTGGGCCTGGCCGCGGGGGGCGGACATCCCGTTGGTGGCGCCGTCCTGGTTGATCGCCGAGCCGCGGATGACGGCGAGCACCGGATGACCGTTGCGGCGCGCGTCCGACAGCCGTTCCAGCAGGAGCATCCCGGCGCCCTCGGACAGGCTCACCCCGTCCGCGGCGGCCGCGAACGACCGGGAACGGCCGTCCGAGGAGAGCTTCGCGGTCCTGCTGAACTCCATCAGCGTGCCCGGCAGCGACATGACCGCGGCCCCGCCGGCCAGGGCCAGGGTGCACTCGTTGTTCCGCAGCGCCTTGCAGGCCAGATGGACCGCCACCAGCGAGGACGTGCACTGGGTGTCCACGGTGACCGCCGCGCCCAGCAGTCCCATCAGATAGGCGACACGGCCCGAACCGGCGCCCACCGAGTTGCCGAAGCCGAGGTAGCCCTGGATGTCCGGGCCGGGGGGCTCGCGCAGCAGCAGCGGATAGCCGCCGAACTGCACTCCCGCGTACACCGCCGTGCGGCTCTCCCTGGCCGACATCGGGTCGATCCCGGCGCGCTCGAACGCCTCCCACGAGGTCTCCAGCAGCAGCCGCTGCTGCGGGTCCGTGGCGCGGGCCTCGGCCGGGTCCATGCCGAAGAACTCGGCGTCGAACAAGTCGGCGTCGTCGAGGAAGCCCCCCCTCAGGTCCGGCCTGGCACCCGCCAGGTTCCAGCCGCGGTTCTCCGGAAGGCCGGTGATCACGTCCTCGCCGCCGTCGACCAGGCGCCACAGGTCCTCCGGCGAGCGCACCCCACCGGGGAACCGGCAGCCGATCCCGATGATCGCCACCGGCTCGCGGTTTCTCGCCTCCTCGGCCGCCAGCCGTCCACGCGTCTGCCGCAGCTCGGCGGTGGCCCTCCGCAGGTACTTCTGAAGCTTCTCTTCGTCCGCCATCGGGCGCTCGGCTCCTCAGAACAAGACGGCCCTCGGCCGGTTCCGCGGCTCAGGACCGCGGTACCGGCCGACGGCCGAGGGGATCGTCATGGGGTATGCGCTACGGACCGGCTCACAGCTCCGAAAGGGGCGTCAGCTGGCAGTCCTGGATGTCGTACAGCTTCCACTCGCCGTCGACCTCGACGAACGCCTCCAGCTTGAAGTGGCGCTCGTCCACGGGGATGTAGGAGTCCTTGGAGCGGGTGCGCACGCCCACCTCGCCCAGCACATGCTCGCCGATGAACTCCAGGTGCCCGTCCTCCCAGCCGGTCGACGTCGAGACACCGAGCGTGCCCAGGGTGTCGACGTAGTACGACTCGAAGTGCTGGTCGACCTCGCTCCAGCCGATGATCCACTTGCCCTCGAGCTTCGGTGAGCCGTCGGCGTACGTCGACTTGAGGTCCATCTGGTAGTAGTGCCCGCCCATGATGGGCTGGGTCAGGGCCTCCATCTTCACGCCGGTGTCGAAGGAGACGGTCATCCGCCCGAGCAGGAAGTCCAGTTCCTTCATCCGCGGTGCTACGCCGGTGTCCTTCTTCACGGGCCGAGCGGTCGGCCGGTGGTTGTCCAGGTAGTCGGCGACCTTCTGGTCCTCGGTGGTCTGGGTGTTCTCCGTCATCGCGGGCTCTCTTCTCTGTGTGCCGGATCGGTGGGGCGGGGCGGGCGGGCCGGGCGTTCAGGCACCACGCCGGGCGGAGAGTTCGCGCACCAGCGAGGCGATGGTGCGGACACTCTTCAGATCCCGCGCGCCGATGCGTGACGGCGGGATCCTGACGCCGAGTTCGTCATGGATGTGGTTGAGGAGCAGCAAGGTGTTCAGGGAGTTGAGCACCCCCCAGGCGAGCAACGGGGTGTCCTCCTCCAGCTCGCCCTTCGGATCGCCGTCCAGGAACCGCTCCCGGATGAATGCGGTGATCGTCCGGGTGACCTCGTCGGGCCCGGTCGCGTGGTCGGTCATCTGTCGTTCCTTCCGATGCGGGTGCAAGGTCACTGCAGTCCGGCCGCGAGCGCGGCGCGGTCGGCCTTGCCGTTGCGGGTGCGTGGCAGTTCGGAGGCGGTGCGGAACTCGTCGGCGACCATGTAGCGCGGCAGGAGCTGCGCGCAGTGCCTGCGCAGCTCCAGTACGCCGATGACATGGCTCTTCTCGGGCACCACGAACACCACCAGCCTGGCCTCGATCCCGGCGCCCACCACGAGGGCGACGGCCTCGGCCACCGAGGGGTGCGCGGTCAGCGCCGCCTCGACGTCACCCAGTTCGATGCGGTGGCCCCGCACCTTCACCATGTGATCGCGTCGGCCCACATAGTCGAAGAGGCCGTCCTCCAGGACCCGCACCACGTCGCCGGTGCCGTACGGCCCCTGATGCGCGGCCAGGCCCCAGTAGCCCAGCATGACCGTCGGGCCGTCCGCGACCAGTTCGCCCTCCTCGCCAGGCCCGCAGACGGCACCGTCGCCGCGCTGCGCCCAGACCCGGTCGCCCGAGCAGGCGGTGCCGATCGGGACCGGCCGGTCGCGCTCCAGGTCCTCGGGCCGGACCTCGTGGAAGGTGCAGACGTTCGTCTCGGTGGGGCCGTACAGGTTGAGCAGCCGTGCCTGCGTCCACGCGGCCAGGGCGCGCACCCGGGGCAGCGGGAACGGCTCCCCGGCGAAGAGCACCGCGCGCAGCCCGGGGGGCGGTCGCCGGTCCAGCAGCCCGCCGTCCCGCATCATCAAGGTCAGCGCGGACGGTACGGAGTACCAGACGGTGATCCCTTGGCCGTACAGGAAATCGACCAACTGCTCCGGCGCATAGGCGAGTTCAGCGGCGATCAGATGGACGGACGCGCCCGCGGAGAAGGCCGCGTACAGATCGAGCACCGACAGGTCGAAGTTGAGCGGAGCATGGTTGGAGAACCGGTCCTCGGGACCGGGCGACAGCTCCTTCACCGCCCACTCGACGAAGGCCAGGGCGTTGCGGTGGCTGATGCACACGCCCTTCGGCGCGCCGGTCGACCCGGAGGTGTAGAGGATGTACGCGAGTTCGTCGAGGCCGGCCGGCTCGTTGATCCGGGCGTCCGCCGGTTCGTCCGACCCGTCCCGCTCCACTGCCCCCAGTTCCGCCACGGCGGCCGAGCCGTCGAGCGCCTCCGCCAACGGTCCGGTGCGCTCCTCGGTGGTCAGCACCACCCGGGCCGCGCAGTCGCGAGCCAGCAAGGCCACCCGGTGCTCCGGCGCCGAGCCGTCGGCAGTCACATAGGCGGCGCCGAGACGCAGCACCGCCTGCATCGCCGTGATCACGGCGGCCGACTTCTCCGCCCAGATCACCACACGGTCGCCGCGGCCTACGCCGAGCGCGCGCAGCCCGCGGGCCAGTCGGTCGGCGCGGGCGTCGAGCTCCCGGTAGGTCAGCTCGCGCTCAGCCGTCACGACGGCTGTACGGTCGCCGTGCTCCTTCGCCGCGTCGATGACCAGTCGATGGAGTGTCACAGGCCCAAGTCCTTCGCGATGAGTTCTCGCTGGATCTCCGTGGTCCCGGAGAACAGTGTGCTGGGCACCGCGTCGCACAGCTGGTCCACGGCGCCGCCGGCCAGATATCCGCGGCTGCCGAGGATCTGCGCGGCGTCGATGGAGTTCGCCACGGCCGCCTCGGAGACCGCCACCTTCGACAGGGCCACCGCGGCCACGTGGTCGCGGCCCTCGTCCATCAGCCAGCAGGCGCGGTAGAGCAGGAGCTGGGCACTCTCCAGCCGCCGTCGCATCTCGGTGATCTTGTGGGAGACGCCCTGGAACTGGCCGATGTGGCGTCCGAACTGCTTCCGCTCCGCAGCGTGTGCGACGACCTGCCGTAGTTGGCGTTCCATCATGCCGAGGTAGATGGCGAACAGACAGGCGCGCTCCCAGCCCATGGAGTGCTGGAAGACGGCCGACCCCTGTCCCTCCTCGCCCAGCAGATACTCCTCGGGCACCAGGCACCCCTCGAAGCTCACCCGTCCCGCCAGGCAGCCCGTCAGGCCCGCCTTGCGCAGTGGCGGCCCCAGCACCACCCCCGGCAGACCGCTCGGCAGGGCGAAGCCCGACACCCCCAGGTACCCCGCGTCCGGATCGGTCACCGCGTAGGTGACCACCACGTCGGCGACCGGCGCGTTGCTGGCCCACGACTTCTCGCCGTCGAGGACGTACCCGGAACCCGAGCGCCGTCCGACCGCCCGCATCCCGCTGACGTCCGAGCCGGCTTCGTCCTCGGTCATCGCGTTGGCGGCGATGAGTTCACCGGAGGCCAGCCCCGCCAGGAGTTCGCCGCGGGCCTTCTCCGACCCCGAGTCCCGCACCGGCACGGCGCAGGCCAGCAGATGCGCCGCCACCGCGAACGCCAGACCGGTGTCCGTGCAGCCCCGGCCGAAAGCCTCCAGGCACAGCGCGGTGTCCAGCGCACCCAGACCGCCGCCACCCACCTCTCGCGGCAGACACAACCCGGTCAGGCCCAGCCGGCCGGCCTCCCGGAACGCCGCACGCGTGGTGTCGGGGTCATCCGCGCTCACGGACGCATGGCCCCAGCGCGCGCTCACTTCCTCGAAAATTTCGTCGCAGCGTCGGCGCTGCTCGGGAGAGAGTCCGAAATCCATGGGCGAGGGAACCTCATCGTCAGGAGTCGCATTCACCGGTGCCCGGGTGGGCGGCCGGAAAAGCGCCAATCGGGTATTCGAGAATTCTGCGGGCCGCTCCTCCGAATGAGCGCCGTCACGCCTGAGCAGATTAAGCGCGGCGTTTTCGGGCGTCACCCCTTATTGGCCCCTATCCCTGCCCTGGCACCCGGCCCCCGGCCGAACCGCTCCCCAGTAGGGGGGTGTTCGCATCGAGCCGGTGACCGGCCGCTCCGCCCGTCCGCGCATCTTAGGGGTTTCCCCGCAGGCCGAGACGGACACACCATGGGGCCGCGCTCGGTCCGTCCTCGCCTCGGTAACACAAGGGCTGAATCCAACGGATTTCCGCGCTGTCCGCCAGGTTCGAGCTGCGCAAGGAGACAACTGACATGCAGCGGCTGACCGACTCCTCTTCCTTTCCCGGGGAAAAGCAGTCCGTGGGGAATAAGGCAAGGCACCAACCCGACTGGGGAGATCACGCCGACCTCGCCGAGGTCCGTCGGCATCTCACCGCCCACCCGGGCCTGGTGACCGCCGAGGACACCGCAGTCCTGCGCTCCCTGCTGGCCGACGTGGCTGCCGGAAACGCCCACGTCATCCAGGCCGGCGACTGCGCCGAGGACCCCGCCGAATCCACCGCCGACTACGTCGCCCGCAAGAGCGGACTGATCGACGTGCTCGCCGGCACCATGCAGATGAACACCCACCGGCCCGTCCTGCGCGTCGGCCGCATCGCCGGCCAGTACGCCAAACCTCGCTCCCGCCCCACCGAGACTGTCGGTGGCCGCGAACTGCCCGTCTACCGGGGGCACATGGTCAACGGCCCGGAACCCGACACCGAGCTGCGCCGGCCCGACCCGCGGCGCATGCTCGCGTGCTACCGGTCGGCCGCCGAGACGATCGAGCACCTCGGCTGGAACGGCACCGACCACCCCTGGCACAGTGCCCCCCGCATCTGGACCAGCCACGAGGCGCTGGTCCTCGACTACGAGGAGCCGCTGCTCCGCCACGACGCCGAGGGACGGCTGCACCTGGCCTCGACCCACTGGCCCTGGGTGGGCGAGCGGACCCGGCAACCGGACGGGGCGCATGTCGCGCTTCTCGCCGCGGTCGCCAACCCGGTCGCCTGCAAAGTCGGCCCCGGCATGTCCGAGGCCGACCTGCTGCAGCTCTGCGCCCTCCTCGACCCCGACCGCGAACCGGGCAGGCTCACCCTCATCTCCCGGATGGGCCCCGCCGTTTCCAGCCACCTGCCCCCGCTGGTCAAGGCGGTGCACGCGGCCGGACACCCCGTGATCTGGCTCTGCGACCCGATGCACGGCAACACCGTCACCACCTCCGGCGGCCTCAAGACCCGCTACCTCGATGCCGTGCTGAGGGAGGCCGAGCACTTCCAGTGCGCCGTCCGGTCGTCGAACGGCGTGGCCGGCGGACTGCACCTGGAGGTCACCCCCGACGCCGTCACCGAGTGCGTCGCCGGCAGCGGCTGTCAGGACCAGGTCGCGGACAAGTACACGACCCTGTGCGACCCGCGGCTCAACCCCGTCCAAGCCGTGTCCATCGCCGCCTCCTGGACCGCGTAACCCCCCGCCCCATCAGCCGAGGAAGACGATGCCAGGGATACCCCCGATTACCGCTTACCCCATGCCGACCCGGGACCAACTGCCCGCGAACACGGTGCAGTGGACGGTCGACCCCGCCCGAGCCGTGCTGCTCGTCCACGACATGCAGCGCTACTTCCTGCGGGCCTTTCCCGACGGCGGCTGCCGAGACACGCTGATCACCAACACGGCACGCCTGCGCCGGCGCTGCGCCGAGCTGGACATCCCCGTGGCCTTCACCGCGCAGCCCGGCGGCATGACCGAGGAACAGCGCGGCCTGCTCAAGGACTTCTGGGGGCCTGGCATGACCGTGCACCCCGACGACCGCCGGATCGACGAACGCCTTTCCCCCGGCGACGACGACTGGCACCTCGTCAAGTGGCGCTACAGCGCGTTCTTCCGTTCCGACCTGCTCGAACGCCTGCGCGCCGAGGGCCGCGACCAGCTGATCCTGTGTGGCGTCTACGCGCACGTCGGTGTGCTGGTGACGGCCCTTGAGGCGTACGCGTACGACATCCAGCCCTTCCTGGCGGGTGACGCCGTCGCGGACTTCTCGGCCGAACACCACCAGCAGGGCCTGTCGTACGCGGCCGAACGCTGTGCCATGGTCCGCGCCACGGACGATCTCCTGGCCGAACTCGGTGGCGAACTCGTCGGCCACGGGGACCGGCCCGGCAGCCGGAGGAGCGCACGGTGACGACGCCGACCTCCCCCGCGCGCACCGCCGACGAGCTGCTCGACCGGGTGCTCGCGGGCGAACAGCGGGCCTTCGCGCTGCTGCACCGCCCGGACACGTCCGGCCACGACGGCATCGACCTGCTGGTCGGCGAGGTGTCCACGCACACCACCCTGGCCGAACTCCCTCTGCCCACCGGGCCGTCCACCACCGGTGCCACGGCCGACCTGCTCGTTCTGATCCCCTACCGGCAGATCGCCGAGCGCGGCTTCGAGTGCGTCGACGACGGCGCGCCGCTCGTCGCGATGAGCGTCACCGACCAGGCGATCCTGCCCGTCGCAGGCTTCCTCGACCGTGTCGAGAACACCCCGATCCAGGTCACCGGCGGCCAATTCGACACCGACGACGCCACATACGCCGAGATCGTCCACCGGATCATCACCACCGAGATCGGTGAGGGAGAGGGCGCCAACTTCGTCATCCGCCGCTCGTTCGTCGCCGACATCACCGACTTCGACCCGCGCACCGGCCTGGTCCTCTTCCGCCGCATGCTCCAGCGCGAGTCGGGGGCCTACTGGACGTTCGTGGTGCACACCGGATCACGCACCTTCGTCGGCGCCACACCGGAGCGCCACATCACCCTCGACGACGGCGTCGCGGTGATGAACCCCATCAGCGGAACCTACCGCTATCCGCCGACCGGCCCCACCCTCGACGGGATCAAACAGTTCATCGCCGACCGCAAGGAGACCGACGAGCTCCACATGGTGCTCGACGAGGAACTCAAGATGATGGCCCGCGTCTGCGAGGCCGGCGGCCGCGTCTCCGGCCCCCATCTGCGGGAGATGGCGCAGCTGGCCCACACCGAGTACTTCATCGAGGGCCGCTGCGACCGGGACGCGGCGGAGATCCTCCACGAGACCATGTTCGCCCCGACCGTCACCGGCAGCCCGCTGGAGAGCGCCTGCCGTGTGATCCGCCGCCACGAACCGCAGGGCCGCGGCTACTACAGCGGCGTGGCGGCGCTCATCGGCCGCGACCACCGGGGCGGCCCCTCCCTGGACTCCGCCATCCTCATCCGCACCGCGGACATCGACTCCGGCGGCCGGGTCAGCATCGGCACGGGCGCGACTCTGGTACGCCACTCCGACCCGGCCGCCGAAGTCGCCGAGACCTGGGCCAAGGCGTCCGGGCTCCTGTCGGCCCTGATGACGGACGCGTCCCCGCGATTCGCCGACCATCCCGAGATCGCCGAGGCCCTGGCCGACCGGAGCGGGACCATCGCCGCCTTCTGGCAGGCGGACAACCGGGCCTACGACCGCCCGGACCCGCAGCTCGACGGGCGGCGCGTGCTCGTCGTCGACGCCGAGGACACCTTCACCGAGATGATCAACCAGCAGCTCAGGTCCGTCGGATTGGACGTCACCGTACGCCGCTTCGACGAGGCGTACGACTTCGACGGCTTCGACCTCGTCGTCATGGGCCCCGGCCCCGGGGACCCCCGGGACGACGAGAGCCCCAAGATCACACACCTGCGCTCGGCGGTCCGCGCCCTGCTCGCCGAGCGGCGTCCCTTCCTGGCCGTCTGCCTCAGCCACCAGGTACTCAGCCGTGAACTCGGTCTGCCGCTGGCTCCCTGTGCCGTGCTCAACCAGGGGATCCAGAAGGAGATCGACCTGTTCGGCCGCACCGAGCGCGTCGGCTTCTACAACAGCTTCGCCGCGGTGAGCCAGGAGGACAAGGCCGACTGCCCCGGTGTCGGCATCGTCGAGATCGCCCGGGACGCCCGCACCCACGAGGTGTACGCGCTGCGGGGGCCGCACTTCGGCTCCATCCAGTTCCACGCCGAGTCGGTGCTCACCCAGGACGGGGTGCGGATCCTCGGAACGCTCGCGAAGCGGGTGCTGGCGATGTAGGCGCGCGCATCCTCCCAGCCGCTTCGACGCGGCACAGCATCGACAGGGCACCGACTCTCAGGATCTTCGAAAGGCTGGACTGATCTCCATGGCGGACGAGCAGAAGACCGTTGAATACCTTCGGCGTGTGACTGCGGACCTGCACAAGACGCGTCGGCGTCTGCACGAGGTGGAGTCCAGCAGGCTGGAACCGGTCGCGGTGGTCGGGATGGCGTGCCGTATGCCGGGTGGGGTGCGGTCGCCGGAGGAGTTGTGGGACCTGGTGGCGGCAGGGACCGACGCCATCACCGACGTCCCCGGTGACCGTGGCTGGCCGGAGGACGTCTTCCACCCCGACCCGGAGCACACCGGTACGTCGTACGTCCGGCGTGGTGGGTTCATGGACGATGTGGCGGGGTTCGACGCGGAGTTCTTCGGGATCTCGCCGCGTGAGGCGCTGGCGATGGATCCGCAGCAGCGGTTGCTGCTGGAGGTGTCCTGGGAGGTGCTGGAGCGGGCCGGCCTGGACCCGCAGGCGCTCAAGGGCAGCCAGACCGGCGTCTACGTCGGGGCGTCGACCTCGGCCTACATACCCGACATGGACAACGTCCCCGAGCAGATCGCCGGCTTCACCATGGCGGGCAATCTGGCGAGTGTGCTGTCGGGCCGGGTTTCGTACTCCTTCGGTTTCGAGGGTCCGGCGGTGTCGGTGGACACGGCCTGTTCGTCGTCGCTGGTGGCGTTGCACCTCGCGGTGCAGGCGCTGCGGCAGGGAGAGTGCACGCTCGCCCTGGCCGGCGGCGTGGCCGTCCTGGCGAGTCCGACGCCCTTCATCGAGTTCTCGCGTCAGCGCGGTCTGGCGCCGGACGGGCGGTGCAAGCCCTTCTCGGCGGACGCCGACGGGACGGCCTGGGGTGAGGGCATCGGCATGCTGGCGTTGGAGCGGCTGTCGGACGCGCGGCGCAACGGTCACCGGATCCTGGGCGTGGTGCGCGGGTCGGCAGTGAACCAGGACGGTGCGAGCAGTGGTCTCACGGCGCCCAATGGGCCGTCGCAGGAGCGGGTGATCCGGGCGGCGCTGGCGAACGCGGGGGTGTCCGCGTCGGACGTGGACGTGGTGGAGGCGCACGGCACGGGTACCAAGCTGGGTGACCCGATCGAGGCGCAGGCGCTCATCTCGGCCTACGGTCAGGGCCGTGAGGCGGAGCGCCCTGTGCTGGTCGGTTCGGTGAAGTCGAACATCGGGCACACCCAGTCCGCCGCGGGTGTGGCGGGTGTCATCAAGATGCTGATGGCGTTGCGGCATGAGGAGATGCCCCGCTCGATCAATATCAGTGCTCCTTCGTCTTTTGTGGACTGGGACGCGGGTGCGGTGGAGCTGCTGACGGACGCGGTGCGGTGGCCGCGGGGCGAGCGGGTACGGCGGGCGGGTGTGTCCTCGTTCGGGGTGAGCGGGACGAACGCGCATGTGATCGTGGAAGAGGCACCGCCCGCGGAACCGGTGGCAGGAGAACCTGTGCGGCCGGGGCCGGTGGTGTGGGGTGCGGGTATTCCGTGGGTGGTCAGTGGTGGCAGTGCGGGTGGTCTGGTCTCGCAGGCCGGTGCGCTGGCCTCGTTCGTGCGGGAGACGAAGGCGGACCCGGCGGTGGTGGGGCGGGCGCTGCTGGGACGTCCGGTACTGCGGCAGCGTCTGGTGGCGTTCGCCGAGGACCGTGAGGGCCTGCTGGACACACTGGAATCGTTCACCGGGACGGCCGGGGAGACCGGTGTGGCCGGTGTGGCTGGTGTGGTGAGCGGGTCGGTGGCCGGGCGTTCGCGGACGGCGCTGCTGTTCTCCGGGCAGGGTGCGCAGCGGGCGGGGATGG
>NZ_JBIRQR010000014.1:24009-54385 GCF_044333295.1 Streptomyces sp. NPDC021019 | reverse complement strand
TCATCGAGACCTTCTACAACCGCCGCCGCCTGCGCAAGCACAAGATCTTCGGCTACCTCACACCGGCCGAAACCAGACAGCGGCACCAACACGCCGTCGCGGCATAACGAACGAGTGTCCAAGATCACAGGGGAACTTCACGTGAGTGCTCCCCCGAGTGATGCTTCGACTGTATGTGCAGGCAGTGACAGTGGAGTCCGACCGGCCACCACTGCCTCCACCACCGCCGCCCACCGCCGGTCGCCCCGCGCACGGGAGAGCCAGGGTCGGCGCCGATGGCGCCGACCCCGGCTCGAGGGGGTGAAGCGGCGGGTCAGTACTCGGTGGTGAGGGTGGCGCCGTTGAAGGCGGCCGCCGCGTGGAGGCTGATGTAGTTGGCGCCGGACGGCGGGTTGCTGATGGTCAGGGTGTGGGAGTTGCCGGGGCCGGTGGCGCGGTTGGTGTGCGCGCTGGTGGTGGCCCAGTTGCGGTTGCTGTAGTAGAGGTCGGCGTTGCCGGTGCCGCCGCTGACGGTGATCTTCAGCGTCTTGGTGCCGGCCGGGATGTTCAAGTAGTGGTAGGCGTAGTTGCCGGTCGTGGCGGAGAGGTTGCCACGACGGCAGTTTTTGCCCAGCACGCGCGTGTCGGATGCGGTGCACTCGCCGACGGTGGAGCCGCCGGTCACGGTGACCGTCCGGGTGGCGGTGGCCGTGGTGCCCTTGTCGTCGGTCACGGTCAGCCGGACGGTGTAGCTGCCGGCGGCGCTGTAGGTCTTGGCGGGGCTGGTCTGGGTGGAGGTGGTGCCGTCGCCGAAGTCCCAGGCGCGGGAGGCGATGGTGCCGTCGGCGTCGGTGGAGCGGTCGGTGAGCGTGACCGTCAGGTCCTTGACCGCGGCGGTGAACTCGGCGGTGGGGGCCTGGTTGCCCGGCTGGCCGCCGCCACCGCAGTCACCTGCGGCGCACGCCGCGAGCCAGGTCTTCCAGTCGCTGTCGTAGCGGGTTCCGACGGTGCTGGTGAGGTAGGTGCGGGCCGCGCTCCACTCGCCGGCGCGGTAGTGGGCGAGCACCTTGTCCAGGTCGGCGGGGTGCTTCTCCAGCATGTACCGCACGGCGAGGTAGCCCCAGCGGTAGACCCGGTTGGTGTCGTGGCTGTAGTCGGTGCTGAAGAGGGTGGACAGGGCGTAGGTGCCCTTGCCCGCCTCGGTCATCGCCGCGGTGTAGGGCTCCTCGCGGTAGTGGTAGGAGATGTACTCCGCGAAGCCCTCGACCCACCAGATGGTGGGAGTGGTCATGTTGTCGGCGAAGTCGCCGTGCATCGTGAAGCGGCCGTCGAGGTAGTGGGTGTACTCGTGGTTGAGGTTCCAGATGTGGAAGTCCGGCCGCAGCCACTCGGCCTCGTAGGCGATGAAGCGGGGCTGGTTGCCCACGACGGAGGGGTCGCCCTCCAGGTACATGCCGCCGTTGTTGGTGTCGATCCCGTACATGGCGCCGGCGTAGGTCTGGTAGTCGTCGCTGGAGTCGTAGGCGATCACCTCGATGGCGGTGTTGTTGTCGTCGGCGACCGGGCCGTTGTCCTTGGCGATCCGGTGGAAGTAGGCGTCCTGCTGGATGAGGCTGGTGCAGCTGGCGCTCAGCTCGGCGGACGTCATCTGCTGGGCCAGGATGCGGATGCTGGGGCTACAGGTGTGGCGGACCGGCAGGACCTCGCGCTTGAGGCGCTCCTGGAGGTCGCAGACGCCGTACGTGGCGCAGTTCGCCTTGTCGTAGTAGTCGGCCATCTCCGCTATGCCCACCCAGAGCGGGGCGGTGGGGCCGGTGATGGAGGTGTCCCGGAGCAGGGCGGTGACCAGCGGCCGGACCTTGCTCCGCAGGCTCGTGTGCTGGAGGAACCGGCCCAGTTCACGTCCGGCGTTGGAGGTCAGGTACGCGTGGTCGCCCTCCAGCAGGGAGAGGTGGTCGGCGGCGAAGCGGTGCAGCGAGTCGATGAGGCTCGGGTCCGACTCGACGGCGCTGACGAACGCGGGCACCTGGTGGCCCCGGAAGGTCACCGTGTAGACCTTGTTGAGCGCGGCGAGCATCCGTGAGGACGCGTTCCAGGAGGAGTCGTAGTCGGCCAGCATCCGCTTGACGACGGAGATGTACCGGGCGTTCTCCTGGGCGCTGTCGATCAGGACGACCGCCTCGGAGAGCGTGTCGCCGTTGGCGTCGGTGACGTCGCGCGAGCGGGGGCTGGCGAAGAACGCGTCGAGGCCCGAGCGGATCGCGGTCTGGAGGGTGGGGCCGTACGGTCCGACGACGTCCGGGTTGTACCACTGCACGTAGTACCCGGCGCGGAGGTACAGCACGAGCTGCAGGATGCCGGTGCTCCCGTCACCCGGGTAGGAGGCGGCGTTGTCGCGCAGCGCGTAGGCCACCGAGGTCATCTGGGCTTCTCGGAAAGCCAGTTGGGCGTTGCTGCCGGTCAGGCTGAACAGGGTGTTCACACAGTCCGTGGTGGACGCCCTGATGTGCCGGACCAGTTCGGCGCCGGTGCGGCCGGTGAATTCGGCCGGGTCGCACGCGGCGGCCGCCTTCGCCGAGGACTTCTGGCCCGCGCCCTGCTCCGACGGGGCGTCGTGCTCGCCGTAGGCCTCCTTGAGGGGGGACTTGTCGGCGCTCAGCGGGGGGAGCTGGGACACCTTCAACCGGTCCTTGGCCTGGTGGCCGGTGTCCGAGGTGGGGGACTGCTGCGCCTGCGGCGCGGGATCGGCCGACCCGGCGGGGCGGGACGACTGGGACGCGTTCGATGCCGTGGCGGCCGAGGGGGAGTTCGGCTGCGCCTGGGCCGGCTGCGCGAGCAGCGCGACGCTCATCGCCCCGGCCAGAGCCAGGGGCAGAACGGCACCCACACCTCGGCGGACGAGTGTGGTTCTCACGATTTTTCCTCCCATGAGGGATCGGAGGCACGCGCATGCGTGACCGATGGGATGTACAGGGCGTGGGGCAGGGGGTGTTGTCGTGCCGTGCTGTCGGCCGGACGGAATGGGGTCGATGTCCGGAGTTGACATGCCCACGCCCTGTGACATGTACAATGGCACAGGTCACACACCACTGGGAAGACATGTGGCCGAATCCGATACGACTTTCCGGTGAACACGGCCCGGCGGGGAGGGGTAGCCGGGGCGGAGGCGGCCCGGCGGGGAGGGGTAGCCGGCGGGCGGAGGCGGCCCGCCAGGCGTATGGCGGGCCGCCGGGATCTCCGGGCCTCTCAGCCCGTTTCGGGGAAGTGGCAGGCCGCCGTACGCGCGCCGGAGCCCACGACCTGGAGCAGCGGCCGCTCGGTACGGCACACGGCCTGCGCCTTGGGGCAGCGCGGATGGAAGCCGCAGCCGCTGGGCGGCGAGGCCGGGCTCGGCGGGTCGCCGAGCAGGAGGATCCGCTCCCGGCGGCGCTCCGCCGCGGGGTCGGGCAGCGGGACCGCCGAGAGCAGCGCCCGGGTATAGGGGTGCGCCGGCCTGTCGTACAGCTCGCGCTTGTCGCCGATCTCGACGATGCGGCCCAGGTACATCACCGCCACCCGGTCGCACGCCCGCTTCACGACGGACAGGTCGTGGGCGATGAAGAGGAACGACAGCCCCAGCTCGTCGCCCAGACGCTCCATCAGGTTCACGACCTGGGCCTGTACGGACACGTCGAGCGCGGAGACCGGCTCGTCGGCGACGATCAGGCGGGGGCCGGTCGCCAGGGCGCGGGCGATGCCGATGCGCTGGGCCTGGCCGCCGGAGAACTGATACGGGTGCCGGTCCAGGTGTTCGGAGCCCAGCCCCACCAGGTCGAGCAGTTCGGCGGCCCGGTCCCGGGCCGCCCCGACCGTGGCCCCCTGCACGAGCAGGGGTTCGGAGATGATCCGGGCGACGGTCTGCCGGGGGTTCAGGGAAGCGTGGGGGTCCTGGAAGATGATCTGGAGGTGCTGCCGGACCGGCCGCAGCTCGCGCTGGGACAGATGCGTGATGTCGCGGCCCTCGAACTCGACGCTCCCCGAGGTGGGTTCCAGCAGCCGGACCAGCATCCGGCCCGTGGTGGACTTGCCGCAGCCGGACTCTCCGACAAGACCCAGGGTCTCCCCCGCGGCCAGTTCCAGATCGACGCCGTCCACCGCGCGGACCGGAGCGGCGGCGCGGCCCAGGACGCGGCGGCCGGGGAACGTCTTGACCAGACCGCGTACGGACAGCAGGGGCGCGGCGCCACCCGCCGCAGAACTCACTTCTGTGGGTGGGGATTTGGAGAGTGTGGGTTTCATCGGGCCTCCTCGGCCGGTACGGGGGCCCCGCCGGGCGGGCCGGGGTGCGGGACGGTCGGGGCGGCCGGCAGGGGCAGGTGGCAGGCGACCAGCCGACCGCCGCCGGGCACGGCCACGGGGCGGGGGCTCTCCCCGGCGCAGCGGGCCCGCTCCGGGGCGGTGGCGGCGGCGGCCCTGGGGCAGCGCGGCTCGAAGGGGCAGCCGGATCTCGGCTCGGCGGGTGACGGCGGGGAGCCGGGGATCGCGCGCAGCGGCGCGTCGTCCGGGTCGTCCAGTCGGGGCAGGGAGTCCAGGAGGCCCCGGGTGTAGGGGTGCGCGGGGCTGTGGAAGAGCTCGTCCACCGGGGCCTGTTCGGCGCCGCGCCCGCCGTACATGACGAGCACCTCGTGGGCGACGCGGGCCACCACGCCCAGGTCGTGGGTGATCATCAGGACGCCCAGTCCGCGTTCCTGCTGGAGCCGGGCGATCAGTTCGAGGATCTGCGCCTGGACGGTGACGTCGAGCGCGGTGGTCGGCTCGTCGGCGACGAGGAGTTCGGGTTCGCAGGACAGGGCCATGGCGATCATGGCGCGCTGGCGCATGCCGCCGGAGAACTGGTGCGCGTACTCCCCGGCCCGGCGGGCCGGTTCGGGGATGCCGACCTCGCCGAGCATCTCCACGGCGCGTCTGCGCGCGACGCGCCGGCCGCTGCCGAAGTGGTGGCGGTGGGCCTCCGCGATCTGTTCGCCGACGGTGTACGCGGGGTGCAGCGCGGAGAGCGGGTCCTGGAAGACCATGGCCATCCGGCGGCCGCGCAGCCGGCCGAAGCGGCGGTCGTTCAGGCCGAGGAGTTCCTGTCCGGCGAGGGTGATCGATCCGCTCACGTGGGCCCGGCGGTGCAGGCCCATCACGGCGAGGGAGGTGACCGACTTGCCGGAGCCGGATTCGCCGACCAGACCCAGGGTGCGGCCGGCCTCCACGGTGAAGGAGACCCCGTCGACGGCCTGGACGGTTCCGGTGGGGGTGTCGAAGGCGACCCGCAGGTCGTGGACGCGCAGCAGGGGGAGGTCCGGTTCGGTGGTGGGCGGCACGTCAGTTCCTCACCCTCGGGTCGACGACGGCGTACAGGAGGTCGATGACGACGTTGGCCGCCACGATGAAGAAGGCGGCGAGCAGGGTGACGCCGAGCACGACGGGCTGGTCGGAGCGTTGCAGGGCGTCGTAGAAGAGCCTGCCGACGCCGGGGATGCCGAAGATGGACTCGGTGATGACCGCTCCGGCCAGCAGGGCGCCGAGGTCCATGCCGAAGAGCGTGAGGACCGGCATCATCGCGGACCGCAGTCCGTGTTTGACCACGACGGTCCGGGCGGGCAGGCCCTTGGCGCGGGCGGTCCTGATGTACGGCTGCGCCATCGTCTCGATCATCGAACTGCGGCTCTGGCGGGCGTACATGGCGGCGTAGAGCAGGGCCAGGGCGATCCAGGGCAGCAGCAGGTTGGCGGCCCAGGCGAGGGGGTCGTCGGTGAGCGGGACGTAGGCGGGGTAGGGCAGCAGACCGGTCAGCCGGACCAGGCCGTACAGGAGCATCACCGCGGTGAAGTAGACGGGCAGGGACGCGGTGGCGACCGCGCCCACCATCAGGGTGCGGTCGAGCAGCCCGCCCTTGCGCAGCGCGGCGGTGACTCCGGCGCTCAGCCCGAGCACCAGCCACAGGCCCGCAGCGCCGAAGGCCAGGGAGACGGAGACGGGCAGGCGGTCCATCAGCAGGTCCCACACCGGCAGCGCGTTCTCGTAGGAGTAGCCGAGGCAGGGGAAGCCGCACCGCAGCGCGTGAGGTCCGCTGCCCAGCTCGCGGCCGGCGAAGATCCCGACGAGGTAGTCGCCGAACTGCCGCCAGACGGGCTGGTCGAGGCCCATGAAGTGGCGTACTTCCGCCAGGCGCTCGGGGCTGCACGTCTTGCCGCAGGCGGCCGATGCCGGGTCGGCGGGCAGCAGGTAGAAGATGACGAAGGTGACGGCGCAGATGGCGAGCAGGACGCCGGCCACGCCGAGGAGTCTGCGGACCAGGTAGGCGATCACGAGCGTCCTCCCTGGGGGTCGAGGATGTCGCGCAGCGCGTCGCCGAGGACCGTGAAGGCGAGGACGGCGACGAAGAGGAAGACGCTGGGGACGATGAAGTACATGGGGTCCGTCTCGTAGTAGGCGACGGCCTCGGCGATCATCTGGCCCCAGGAGGGGGTGGGCGGGCGCACGCCCACCCCGAGGAAGCTGAGCGCCGCCTCCGTGCTGATCATTCCGGGGATCAGCAGCGTGGTGTACGCGATGACGGGTCCGGAGATGTTGGGCAGCACCTGCCGGGTGAGGATGCGCCAGGGTCCGCTGCCGCAGGCGCGGGCGGCCTCGACGAACTCGCGGTTGCGCAGGGAGAGCGCCTCGGCGCGCACCACGCGGGCGATGCCGGGCCAGCCGAAGACGCCGATGACGACGGTCATCAGCACGACCCGGTTGACGTCCTGGGCCACGGACATCATCGCGATCATGAAGATGAGTGAGGGGAAGGACATGGTGAGGTCCATCAGCCGGCTCAGTACGGTGTCGACGCGCCCGCCGAAGTAACCGGCGGCGATGCCCGCGGCGGTGCCGGTGACGACGACGATCGCGGTGGCGGCGAAGGCGATCAGCAGGGACACCTGCGCGCCGTGGACGACGCGGGCGAACAGGTCGCGGCCGGTGACCGGTTCGACGCCGAGCCAGTGTTCGGCGCTGATGCCGCCGAGGGCGCCGTGGGGCAGGCCGCCGAGGTAGGGGTCGATGGCGTCGGCGTCGAAGGCGGTGGGCGACCAGCCGCCCATGCGGCTGAGCAGGGGCGCGGTGAGGGCGACCAGGATCAGCAGGGCGGCGGCGATCAGGGCGGTCCGGCTGCCCCGGTCGCCCCACAGGCGGCGCCAGGTGGTCCGCCAGAGGGCGTCGGGCAGGGCGGGTGAGCCGGGTCCGCCGGATGCCGGGGCGTCGCCCGGTCCGGTGGCCGGGGCGGTGACGATGCTCATGGGAGTGCGTCCTCGTCCCCTCAGCCCTTGCTTCGGGACGGGTCCTTGAGACCGATCACGGCGAAGTCGAACTGACCGGTCCAGGAGGGGTGCCCGAAGGCTCCGGCGATGTTGTCGCCGACGAGCAGCGGCTTGCGCTCCCAGAGCAGGGGGACGGCGGGGGAGGTCCGCTGGATCTCCCGGTCGAGTGCGGCCCACGCCTTGTCGGCGGCGGTCGCGTCGGCCATCGCGGCGATCTCGTCCATGCGGCGCTCGACGGCCTTGTCGCGGAACTGGGAGACGTTGCCCTGGTTGCCCTTGGGCTTGATGGTGCGGCCGTCGAAGACGAACGGCAGGAAGGTGGCGGCGGACGGGTAGTCCGGGCACCACCCGCTGATGGCCATGTCGGGGGCGTTGGCGGTGTCGCCGATGGTGTCGTAGTAGACCGAGGGGTCGACGGTCTCGATCCGCAGCCGTATGCCGACCCGGGCCAGGCTCTGCTGGAGCGCCTCGGCACGGGTCTTGTCCCCGGTGGACACGGTGATCGTCGTGTCGAAGCCGTCGGCCCTGCCCGCCTCGGCGAGCAGCTTCTCGGCCTTCTTCACGTCACCGGTGGCGGGCCCGCCGTGGACCGGGGCGGCGGCACGGCCGCCGGTGAGGGACGGTGGCAGATAGGCGGTGGCGACGTCGTTGAGGGCGGGGCCGCCGTTGGCGGTCACCTGGGCCTCCTTGTCGACGGCGTACTGCATCGCCTGACGGAGCTTCGGGTCGTCGAACGGCGCCCGGGAGGTGTTCAGCGCGAGCATGTCCGTACAGCCGGTGCGCTCGGCGGAGAGCCGCTGCCGGATCTCCGGCTTCGGCAGGACCTTGGCGACGCTGGAGGGCTGGAGGTCGGACCACTCGACCGCGGAGGCGTCGACGCCCGCGCTCTCGATGATCCGGTCGTCGATCTGGCCGCCCTTGAGCCCCTGGATCACGACGATGCGGTCGGGGTAGGCCTTGCGCACCGGGTCGGTCGCCGCGTCCCAGTGGGTGTTGCGGACCAGCACCAGCTTCTTGCCGCGTGCGTAGCTCTCGATGCGGTACGGGCCGGAGGAGAAGGGCCGCAGGTCGTACTGGACGCCCTTCTCGCGGGACGCGGGCACGGGCGAGAAGGTGGGCAGCGTGACCGTGTAGGAGAACTCGGCGACGGGCCTGTTCAGCGAGAAGACGATGGTCCGGTCGTCGGGGGTGCGGATCGAGTCGAGGTGCTTGCCGTCCAGCGGGCCGGCGTACCCCTCGGCGTCGGCCAGGTAGCGCTGGGCGTAGTCGGGTCCGCCGGCGAGGTCGGGGGCGAAGGACCGTTCCACGTTGTACTTGATGTCGCGGGCCCGGATCGGGGTGCCGTCCTCGTAGACGAGGCCGGGCTTGAGGGTGAAGGTCCAGGTGCGGCCGCCGTCGGAGGATCTGCCGAGGTCGGTGGCGAGGTCGGGGACGATCTCGCTGCCCTTCTTCCCGGGTTCGGCGCGGAAGGTGGTCAGGGTGCGGTAGAGCAGCCGCGTGCCGAAGTCCATCGTCGGCATGACCCAGTTGCGGGCCGGGTCCAGGTGGGCGAAGTCCTGGTTGGACAGCACGGTCAGGGTGCCGCCCCGCTTCGGCGTGCCGCCGATGACGGTGCCGGTCGCCACACCGGGCTGTCGCTTGTCCGGGTCGCGGTCGTCACCTCCCTGGGTGGTGCAGGCGCCCAGCAGGGCCAGGGCGAGCGAGGTGCTCAGGGATGCGGACAGCATCCGGGTGCGACGGGACATGGGTGCACTCCTCGTACGGGGAAGGGTCGTGGCAGAAGCGGGGACGGGCCGGAGGACGGAAGCGGGAACGAGCCGGGAGGAAGGGGACGGCCCGGGGGCCCGGTGATCCGGGCGGCCGAGCGGCCCGGAGGGCGACTGCTTGCGGAAGGCGAAGCGGAGCGGGGGAAGAGATTGCGCCCGCATCCATGTGGTGTGACCCGTAACATAGTAATGTGAAATTGCACAGCCAAGGAGTGCGTCATCCCGTTACCGAAACGTGTCCGCGACGCGGACCGCCCAGCGGCCCGAAAGCGCCGCGGACACCGGGGCCGACGCACGCTCACCCGCCCGCCGCTACGGCATCCTCCCCGCCCTCGAAGACCCTCGAAGGAGACCCATGACCGCGGAGTCCCCGGCCCAAATACACACCGGCAGCCACGATCTGCCCGTCCCGGCCGCCTTGGACGCCTTCATGGCGACCGACTGGGCGCCGAGCCCCCTGCCCGCCGGCGCGCAGGTCCCCGGGCGCGCCCTGCTGCCGGACCGCCTGGAGCGGCTCTCGGCCCGCTTCCCGGGTGAGCGGCTCGTCATACCCGCCGGGACGCTCAAGGTCCGCTCGAACGACACCGACCACCGCTTCCGGCCGCACAGCGCCTACGCCTGGCTGACCGGGCTGACCGGCGAGGAGCAGCCCGGTCACGTCCTGGTCCTCGAACCCTCCGGGCCCCAGGGGCACGAGGCGGTGCTCCACATCCGCCCCCGCTCCCCCCGGAACACCAGCGACTTCTACCGCGACCGCCGCTACGGCGAGTTCTGGGTCGGCCGCCGCCCCGACCTGGACGAGACGGAGGCGCTGACCGGGCTGCGCTGCGCCCACCTCGACGACCTGGCCAAGCTCCTCACCGGCTCGCAGCCGCCGACCCGTCTGCTCGCCGGCGTCGACGCCCGGGTGGACGGCCTGCCGGCCGCCCGGTCCCACACCCCGGCGGGGGACGCCGAGCTGGACGCCGCGCTCGCCGAACTCCGGCTGCGCAAGGACACCTGGGAGGTCGCCCAGCTCCAACTGGCCGTCGACCACACCACGGCGGGCTTCGAGGACGTCGCGCGCGCCCTGCCCGACGCCCTGCGCCACCCCCGGGGCGAGCGGTGGATCGAGGGCGTGTTCCAGCTGCGCGCCCGGAGCGAGGGCAACGGCACGGGGTACGAGACCATCGCGGCGGCGGGCGCGCACGCCTGCGTCCTGCACTGGATCCGCAACGACGGACCGCTCGACCCGTCCCAACTGCTCCTGCTCGACGCGGGAGTGGAGACCGACACCCTCTACACCGCCGACATCACCCGCACCCTGCCGCTGTCGGGCCGCTTCTCGCCGGCCCAACGCGACGTCTACGAACTGGTGCTGGCCGCACAGGAAGCCGCCATCGGCGTCCTGCGTCCCGGGGCCCGCTTCCGGGACTTCCACCGCGAGGCCATGCGGGTCATCGCCGAGGGACTGCACGCGTGGGGCATCCTGCCGGTTTCGCCCGAGGAGGCGCTCGCCGACGACAGCGGCCTGTACCGCCGCTACACCCTGTGCAGCAGCGGGCACATGCTCGGACTCGACGTGCACGACTGCGCGCGGGCCCGCGCGGAGACCTATCTCGACGGGGTACTGGAGGAGGGCCACGTCCTGACCGTCGAACCCGGGCTCTACCTCCAGCCGGACGACGAGACGCTGCCGCCCGAACTGCGCGGCATGGGCGTGCGGATCGAGGACGACCTGGTGATCACCGCGGACGGGGCGAAACTGCTCTCCGGCGCGCTGCCCCGTACGGTCGACGGCGTCGAGGAGTGGATGGCCCGCCTCCTGAACAGCTGACAGCGCTGGCCTCTGGCCTCTGACCTCTGACCTCTGACCGATGAGGCACCGCGCAACGTGACATTGTATAGTGCGGTGCCACATCTTTGAAGGGGAACGCATGAGTGAGCTGAAGTCCCGCAAACTCATCTCGGTGCAGGAGCATCTGCGCGACCAGGTCGCCAACGCGCTGCGTGCCGCGCTGATCGCGGGGGAACTCCAGCCCGGCGTGATCTACTCGGCGCCCACGCTCGCCGCCGAGTACGGCGTCTCCGCCACGCCCGTGCGCGAGGCCATGCTGGATCTGGCCCGCGAGGGCCTGGTGGAGGCGGTGCGCAACAAGGGGTTCCGCGTCACCGAACTCTCCGAGCGCGACCTGGACGAGTACACCGAGATCCGCGCCCTCATCGAGATCCCCACCATCGGCCGCGTGACCCGCACCGCCTCCCGCGAGCAGTTGGAGGCGGTGCGTCCGGTGGCCGAGGAGATCGTGACCGCCGCGCAGGGCGGCGACCTGATCGCCTACCTGGAGTCGGACCGCCGTTTCCACCTCGACCTGCTCGCCCTCGCGGGGAACGCGCGCCTGGTGGAGACCGTGGCCGACCTGCGCAAACGCTCCCGGCTCTACGGGCTCACCGACCTGTCCCAGGAGGGGTCGCTGGTGGGCTCGGCGCGGGAGCACACCGCTCTCCTGGACATCATGATCGCGGGGGACGCGGAGGGGGCCGAGGAGCACATGCGCCGCCATCTCGCGCATGTGCGGACCCTGTGGGCGGACCGGAAGCGGGAGGCCGAACGCGCCGCCCCGCCGCGCAAGCTCGGCGCACGCTGACGCGACCTGCGGTCGGGGCCCCGCACGGTGACGCCGGAGTCGGTGCGGGGCGGCGTGCGTTGCGGCGGCAGCCCAAGGCTGGGTGGCGTTCCTCGGCCCCGAAGGCCGCTCGGAACGCGGCCCATGGTGACGCCGAAGTCCGCGTGGGACAGAGCGTGTTGACGTAACGGCCCGCGAGGGGCGCGGATTCGGGCCGGCGGCGGACGCTCAGCTCCGCTCCCTCCGCGTCCCCTACCGCGCCTCTTTCCCCTCCTTCCGCCGGTGGGCCGCGACGGCGACCACCAGGTCCTGCCAGCCCATCCCGCACGTCTTCACGACCAGCGGGCGGTCGGCCGGGACCTCCCCCCATGAGCCGTTCAGGTCCGCCAGGGTGACGAGGTCGTCCGGGGCGAGCGCGCCCTCGTGGACCGCCATGACGACGTCGCCCGCCTCGCGGAGGGCGGTCGCGCGGCTCTCCACCAGGACGGTGGCACGCCCCATCAGCACGCTGTCGAGCTCCCGCACGTCCGGTTCGTGCGAGCCGATCGCCAGTACCACCGCCCCGTCGCGCACCAGCCGCCCGTCGACCACCGGTTCGCGCGCGGACGTCGCGGTGACGACGACGTCCGCGCGCCGCACCGCGGCCGCCGCTCCCCCGCCGCCCGCCGCCCGGCTCCGGTCCGCCCAGCCGGGCACGGGCCCCCCGCGCCGGGTGACGACCGTGACGTCGGCCACCGGGACGTGGGCCCGGACGGCGGCGACGTGCCCCTTCCCCTGGGGGCCCGCGCCGAAGACCACCAGGCGCAGCCCCCCACCCCCGTCGGCGAGCGCGCGCAGCCGGTCCAGGGAGGCCGCGACCGAGACGGCGGGGGTGCGCAGGGTCGTCAGCGCGGCCCCGTCCAGCAGGGCCACCGGCGTCAGGGTCGCGCTGTCGTGCAGCAGATACGTGGCGTTGATCCGCCGCAGTCCGCGCGCGGCGTTGCCGGGCGCGACGGTGGCGATCTTCACGCCGAACCAGTCGCCGGACTCCGAGGGCATGAGCAGCCCCTGCCCGTGGACCAGCGGCACGACCGCCCGCGGTGCGTCGCCGTCCGGATCGAGCCCCCCGGCCAGCGCCGCCCTGATCGCGGCGACGGCCCCGGCCGGACCGAGCGCGAACACGTCCGCGGCGTCGAGCGTCACCGTCATCGCAGTACGAACCCGGGTACGAGGGTGTCGTCGGGATCGACGGTGAAGCGGCTCGCTCCGGTGGCGTACGCGGTTCCCGTCACGGCCGGGACGACCGCGGGGCGGCCGTGGTCCGTGGTGGACCGTTCGATCCGGGCGCGGAAGACGGAACCCACCACCGACTCGTGCCTCAACTCGTCGCCGAGGCACAGTTCCCCGGCGTCGGCGAGGAGCGCCACCCGGGCCGCGGTGCCCGAGCCGCACGGGGAGCGGTCGACCTGGCCGTCCGCGAACACCGTGACGTTGCGGTGGTGCAGCAGCCAGGTGCCGTCGGGCCGTTCGACGGGGGCGCCGGCCTCCTCGGTGAACACCGTCCCGTAGACGCCGGACAGCCGGTCGTCCTCGGGGTGTTCGGCGGCGCGGGCGGCGTTCAGCGCGTCGCGGATCTCGCGGCCGACAGCAACGACCGCGGTGACGTCCCCCGGCCGGACCCGCAGGCCGAGCCGGTGTGCCGGGAGCACGGCGTACATGGCGCCGCCGTAGGCGATGTCGACGGTGACGGTACCCAGCGAGGTGGCCACCTCGACACCGCGCGCGTGGACATGGCCGGGGACGTTGACGAACGTCACGTCCGCGACCCGGCCGCCGGCCGTGCGCACGCTCGCCGTGACCCGGCCGGAGGGGACGTCGACGACGACGTCCGTCGTGCCGTCGGCCGGCGCCGGGACCAGGCCGGTGGCGACCGCCCAGGCGCCGAGGGCGATCGTGCCGTGCCCGCAGGCCGTGGAGAAGCCGTCCTTGTGCCAGAAGAGGGCGCCGAGGTGGGCCCCGGCGTCGTCGGGCGGCACCAGGAAGGCCCCGTACATGTCGGCGTGGCCGCGCGGTTCGCCGCACAGCAGCGCCCGGGTCCACTGCGCCCCGGCGTCGGCCATGGCGGCCGTGCGGCGCTCGGCGACGGTGGGCCCGTGCCCGGTCACGGCCGGCGGGGCTGCGGGCACGATCCGGAACGGCTCGCCCCCGGTGTGCCAGTCGACCGTGTCGATCGGCCCGGTGTACGCCGTCCCGATCGGGCCGGTGTACGCGGTCGCGATCGGGCCGGTGCACGCGGTCGCGATCGGCCCGGTGCACGGATCGGCCGTCATACGGTGAATCCCGTCGGATAGGGGTCCGTGGGGTCGAGCAGGTACTGCGCGGTTCCGGTGATCCAGGCGCGGCCGGTGACGGAGGGCAGTACGGCGGGCCTGCCGCCGACCGTGGTCTCCGCCAGGATCCGGCCCGTGAAGCGGGAGCCGATGAAGGACTCGTTGACGAAGCCCTGCCCGGTCTTCAGCAGTCCCCGCGCGTGCAGTTGGGCCATCCGGGCGCTGGTTCCGGTCCCGCAGGGCGAGCGGTCGAACCAGCCGGGATGGATGGCCATGGCGTGCCGCGAGTGCTCGGCGGTCGAGCCGGGCGCCTCCAGATAGACGTGGTGGCAGACGTCGATCGCGGGGTTCTCCGGATGCACCACCGGGTTCCGCTCGTTGATCGCCCCCATGACGGCCAGGCCCGCGTCCAGCAGCCGCCCCTTCTCCGCCCGGTCGTAGGGGATGCCGAGGTCCTCGGTGCGCACGATGGCGTAGAAGTTGCCGCCGTACGCCATGTCGTAGCGGACCGGGCCGAACCCCTCGACCTCGACGACCTGGTCCAGCGCGTGGCTGTAGGAGGCGACGTTCTCCAGGGTGACGGACTCCGCGCGGCCGTCGCGCACGGCGACCCGCGCCGTGACGAGGCCGGCGGGGGTGTCGAGGCGGATGAGCGTCTCCGGTTCGACCGCCTCGACCATGCCCGTCTCCACCAGGACCGTCGCCACGCCGATGGTGCCGTGGCCGCACATGGGCAGGCAGCCGGACACCTCGATGAACAGCACGCCGAAGTCGGCGTCCGGCCGGGTCGGGGGCTGGAGGATCGCTCCGGACATGGCCCCGTGCCCGCGCGGCTCGCACATGAGCAGGGTGCGCAGTCCGTCGCGCTCGGCCATGAACCGCTGCCGTCGCTCGGCCATCGTCGCGCCCGGCAGGACGCCCACCCCGCCGGTGACGACCCGGGTCGGCATGCCCTCGGTGTGCGAGTCGACCGCGTGGTAACAGACCTTGGAGCGCACGTCAGTTCACCCCGGCGTCGATGAGGGCCTGGGTGGCGGCGCGGACGACGGCCTCGGTCTCCGGGGCCAGGGTCTGCCGGGGCGGACGGCAGCCGCCGCCGGTCCGGCCGATCAGGTCCTGGCCGAGCTTGATCGCCTGGACGAACTCGGTCCTGCTGTCCCAGCGCAGTACGGAGTGGAGCTGTCGGTAGAGCGGGAGCGCGGTGTCGAGGTCTCCGGCGAGCGAGGCGTTGTAGAGGTCGAGGCAGGCGCGCGGGAAGACCTGCGGGTAGCCGGCGACCCAGCCCTTGGCGCCGGCGACGCCGACTTCCAGGAGGGTGTCGTCGGTGCCGATGATCAGGTCGAGTCCGGGGGCGAGTTCGTTGATGGCGTAGCACCGGCGGACGTCGCCGGAGAACTCCTTCACGCCCACGATGAACCCTTCGGCGTGCAGCTTGGCCAGCAGCTCCGGGCGCAGGTCGACCTTGGTGTCGATGGGGTTGTTGTAGGCGGTGACGGGGAGGCCGGCGGAGGCCACCATCGCGTAGTGCTCCAGGACCGCGCGGTCGTCGGCCCGGTAGGCGTTGGGCGGCAGGCACATGACGGCCTGGCAGCCGGCGTCCTTGGCGAACCGCGCGTGCCGCCTCGCCTCGATCGCGCCGTACGCTCCGACGCCCGGCATCACGGTGAAGCCCTCGGGGGCGTTGGCGACGGCGGTCTCCACGACGCGGTCGCGCTCCTCGTACGTCAGGGTCTGGTACTCGCCCAGCGAGCCGTTCGGGGCGACGCCGTGCAGACCCTGTTCGGCGAGCCAGGCGACGTTGTCCCCGTACGCGCCGTGGTCGACGGCGAGGTCCGGTCCGAACGGGAGGCTCGTCGCGACGATGACGCCGTGCCAGGGCATGCGGGTGGGAAGGGAGGTGCGGTCCAGGTCCATGGGAACTCCTCGGGTGGGTCGGAAGTGGGCTCGTCAGACGGGGTCGGAAGCGGGCTCGGCGGAATCGGCGAGCGCACCGAGGGTGACGGGGGTCGCGATCAGCCGCTCGGCGGGGGCGTACGGCTGATCGCGGGCGGAGACGAGGCAGTGGACGGCGGGCCCGCACATGCGGCCCTGGCACCAGCCCATGCCGGCTCTGGTCAGCTGTTTGACCTGCCGGTGGTCGGCGGCCGAGTCGTGGGCGCGGGCGGCGCGGACCGCCCCCGCGGTCACCTCTTCGCACCGGCAGACCGGTGTGTCGTCGGTCAGCCACGCGGGCCAGGCCGGCGGCAGGGGGTGGGCCCGCGCCATCGCCCGGGCGAAGGCGCGGTGCCGGGCCACCGCCCTGCGCTCCGCGGCCGGGCGGCGGGTGCCGGGTCGGCCCGGGGCCAAGAGGTCCGTGAGCACCGAGACGGCGGCGAGGCGGCCCTCGCTCACCGCGAGCGCGGCCCCGCCCACGCCGCAGGTCTCGCCCGCCGTGTACAGCCCGGGCACCGTGGTGCGCTGTCCGTCGTCGACGGCGGCGGCCATGGTGCCGTCGCCCGCGTCGGCGAGGTCGCAGCCGAGCGGGAGGAGCAGGTCGAGCTGGGGGACGAAGCCCCAGCCGACGCCCACGGTGTCGGCCTCGATCCGGCGCTCGGCGCCCGGGAGCGGGCGCCCGTCGGCGTCGAGGGCGGCGGTGCGCACGACGGCGACCCGCCCCTCCCCTGCGGCGCCGACGATCGCGGTGCGGGTGCGGACCGGGACGCGGTGCCGGGCGAGGGCGCTCGCGTACCGGGCGCCCTCGGCCCACTTGGCGGGGTTGCGCAGCAGGGCCGCGGGGTGGCGCAGCCAGGCCGAGGGCGCCGCCGCCTCGCACACGGCGACGACCTTCGCCCCGCGGGCGGCGAGGGCGGCGGCGACCGGCAGCAGGAAGGGACCCGTGCCGCCGAGGACCACCCGGCGGCCGGCGACGACTCCCCCGCCCTTGAGGAGCGACTGGAGGCCGCCGGCGGTGAGCACCCCGGGCAGGTCCCAGCCGGGGAAGGGGAGTTGACGGTCGTAGGCGCCGGTCGCCACCAGCAGGGCCGGTGCGCGCAGCACAACGGTCCGCTCTTCGGGCGCCCGGCCGCGGTCCACGGCGTGGACGGTGAAGCCGTCCCCGTCGCGGGCCGTGGTCCACACGTGGTGGTTCAGCAGCAGCGTGAGCCGTCCGGTGCGCTCGTGGGCGGAGAGGGTGGCGCACAACGCCCGGTAGGTGCTCAGCCCGTGGTGCAGATCGGCGGTCGGAACGGCTTCCCGCGCGAAGGGCGGGGGATGGCGCCAGAACTGGCCGCCCGGGGCGGCTCCCGAGTCGACGAGAACGACCCGCAGCCCGCCGTCCAGGGCGGTGGCGGCGGCGGCCATGCCGGCCGGGCCCGCGCCCACCACCACGAGGTCACGGGACTCGCTCGGCGCCACCGGGTCACGGGGCTCGCCCACCACTGCGGAGTCACGGGGCTCACGCGTCGTCCCGAGGTCACGGGGCTCACGCATCGTCGGCCTCCCCGGTCATCACGGCCATGCCCGCGCGGGCCTGCACCAGGCAGGCGCGCTGCCCGCCCCTCCCGTCGACGGTCACCAGGCAGTCGTAACAGACGCCGATCCCGCAGAAGATCCCCCGGGGCCGTTGCCCGCCCCGCGTGGTCCGCCAGGCGACCCGGCCCGCGGCGACGAGCGCGGCGGCCAGGGTCTGTCCCGGTACGAACGGCAAGGGTTCGCCGTCCACGGTGAACGCGTTCGCTGCGGTCACTTGGGCACACCTCCGGGGGTGAGGAATCGGTCGGGCAGCAGGCCGGTGTGGGCGGCCGGATCGGCGCCGCGCCACGGGCGGCCGAGGAGCTGGGCGGTGACCAGGGCGCCGGTCCCGGGGGCGAGACCGATCCCGGCGCCCTCGTGGCCGCACGCGTGGACGACGCCGGGGACCCGGGGGTCGGGGCCGATGACCGGCAGGTGGTCCGGGCAGTACGGCCTGAAGCCCCGGTAGGCGCGGATCAGGTGGACGCCGCGCAGGAACGGGAAGAGGCGGCACGCCTGGGCGGCGAGCGTGGCCACCACGGCCGGGTTCATCGAGGTGTCGAAGCCGACGCGTTCGCGGCTGGCGCCGATCAGGATCGTGCCCGCGCGGGTGCCCTCGACGACGCACGACGTCTCCAGACCCTCGTCGCTGGAGGCGACGTTGGCCACGTAGTCGGCGGAGTAGACCTTGTGCCGGATCATCGGCGGCAGCGGCTCGGTGACGAGGACGAAGCCCCGGCGGGGCAGGATCTCGACGGGTGCGCCGAGGCGGCGGCCGACCTCGCCGCCCCAGGTGCCGGCGGCGTTGACCACGGCGTCGGCGGGGAGCACCGTGCCGTCGGCGGTGCGCACTCCGGTGATCCTGCCGTCGGCCCCGGTGACCGCGGCCGCGGCCTCGCCGGTGTGCGTCCGGGCCCCGTGCCGGACCGCGGCGCGCAGCAGTGCGGCCGCCGCGAGAACGGGCTGCACCTGGGCGTCCTGCGGGTAGTGGACGCCGCCGGGGAGGCCGGGCGCGCAATGGGGTTCGAGTTCACCGACGCGTTCGACGGCTTCGGTGCGGACGCCCGCGGCCGCCTGGCGCGCGGCGAACGCGTGCAGGGCGGTGAGGGCGTCGGGTGTGCTCGCGACGACGAGGCCGCCCTTGGTCTCGAACTCGACGGTCTCCGGGCCGAGTTCCTCGCCGGCCTCGTCCCAGAGGTCACGGCTGAGCCGGGCCAGTTCCAGTTCGGGGCCGGGCTCCTTGTCGGAGAGGAGGATGTTGCCCTCCCCCCGGCTGGTCGTGCCCGCGCCGACGGGATCACGGTCGAGGACCGTGACGTCGAGCCCCGCCGCGGCGGCGTGGAACGCGCACGCGGCGCCCACGATGCCCGCTCCGACGACGACGACTTCCATGGCCACTCCCTAGTGCAATGTCACATGCCATTGCTTAGGCTATACATCCGGACGACCCGAGGACAACGCCACCGCCCCGGTGACTTTCACCCGGGCACCCGACGACGGCGCGCCCCCACCGGCGCGCACAGGGAGACGCATCGCTGTGAACCCGACCGGAAACCCGCCCCTGTCCGAGGACCGGCCCCCGAACGGGCCCACCCCTCCGAACGGCCCGACTCCCCCGACCGGCCCGACCCTCCTGACCGGGAACTCGCTCCTGACCGGGCACTCGCTCCTGGCCGGTCGCGAGGCCCCCGGCGCCGGGGGCGCCTGGTACGCGGTCACCGCCGCCACCGGCGAACCGTTCGGCCCTCCGCATCGGGACGCCTCGACGGAGCAGGTGGCCGAGGCGGCCCGGCTCGCCGCGGCGGACGCCCGCGCCTTCCGCGCCCTGCCGCCCGAGCGGCGGGCGGCCTTCCTCGACGCCTGCGCGGAGGAGATCGAGGCCCTCGGCGACGCCCTCCTGGAACTCGCCGCCCGGGAGACCGGACTCCCGCCGGCCCGGCTGACCGGCGAACGGGGGCGCACCTGCGGACAGTTGCGGCTCTTCGCCGACCTCGTCAGGGGCGGGAGCGCCCTCGGCGCCCGGATCGACTCCGGCCCCTCGGGCACGGACCTACGGCTCCGGCGCGTCCCCCTCGGCCCGGTGGCCGTGTTCGGTGCGAGCAACTTCCCGCTGGCCTTCTCGGTCGCGGGCGGCGACACCGCGTCCGCGCTGGCCGCCGGCTGCCCCGTGGTGGTCAAGGCACACCCGGCACACCCCGGCACCGGGGAGGCGGTGGCCCGCGCCGTCACGGCCGCCGCCGCGCGCACCGGCATGCCGGCCGGGGTGTTCTCCCTGCTGGTGGGCCGGGGTCACGACGTCGGTCTCTCCCTGGTCGGTGATCCGCGGATCACCGCGGTGGGGTTCACCGGCTCCCGGACCGGCGGGCTGGCGCTGATCGCCGCCGGGCGGTCGCGCCCGGTGCCCATCCCGGTCCACGCCGAGATGTCCGCGGTCAATCCCGTGATCATGCTCGACGGGGCCCTCGCCGAGCCGGAAGCCGCTGCCGACGCGTACGTGGCGTCGCTGACGGCCGGCGCGGGGCAGTTCTGCACGAACCCCGGCCTCCTGCTCCTGCCCGCCGGACCGGCGGGCGACGCCTTCCTCTCCGCCGCCGCCCGGGCCGTGCAGGTCACGGTGGGGCAGGTCATGCTCACCCCGGACATCGCCCGGGCGTACACCGAGGGCGTACGGCGGTGGGAGGGCGTACCGGGCGTACGGCAGCTGGCGCGGGGCGCGGCCGGGACCGGTCCCCACGCACCGGCCCCCGTCGTCCTGGCGTGCGACGCGGCCACGTACACCGCGCACGGGGACCTCTCCGGCGAGGTCTTCGGCGCGGCCGGGCTCGTGGTGCGCTGGTCGGGCACGGACGAACTCATTGACCTGCTGGAAGAGTTGGAGGGCCAACTGACGGCCACCCTGCACGCGACGGACACCGACCGGACGACGGCCCTCGGACTCTTGCCCGTACTGGAGGAGCGGGCCGGCCGCGTTCTGTGGGGCGGCTGGCCCACCGGCGTCGAGGTCTGCCACGCGATGGTGCACGGGGGGCCGTGGCCGGCGACGAGTTCGCCCGGCACGACGAGCGTGGGCACCCTCGCCGTCGAACGCTGGCTGCGCCCGGTCTGCTACCAGTCCTTCCCCGATGCCCTCCTGCCCCCCGAACTCCGCGACGACAACCCCCTGCGGGTCCCCCGGCAGACCGGGGCGGCGCTCACCCCTGGCGTATGAACTCCGGCAGCACCAGCGCCTCGTGGGCCGGCCGCCCCTCCGTCGGGGGCGGCATGGAGCCCAGAGAGCGCAGCATGGTGTTGCGCTGCTCCAGCGCCCGGGCGGTGGTCGGGAAGAGGGCGGCCTCTCCCTCGCCGACCTGATCCTGGTTCAGGGTCACGAACGCACGGGTGTCACGCTCGTACGCGGCGAAACCCGCGGTGTGATCCCGCTCGGCCGCCAGGGATCCGGCGAGCATGTACGCGCCGACCAGGGCGAGGCTGGAGCCCTGGCCGGTGAGGAAGGAGGGCGCGTACGCGGCGTCGCCCACCAGTGCGACCCTGCCGCTGGACCAGCGGGGCATACGGATCTGGCTGACCACGTCGAAGAACAGGTCGTCCGCGTCGCGCAGCGCGGCGAGCATGCCCGGGACCTCCCACCCCGCACCGTCGAAGACCCCGGCGACCAGGTCCCGTTGGGCAACCGGGTCACGGAACGCGCCGAACGGCGGTTCCGCGCGGGCGAAGTTGAGGAAGCCGTGCACATCGTCGTCGTCGCCCACGGCGTACAGCACGGCGGCCCGGCCCGGGGCGTTCCACATCGTGGTCTCACGGACGAGTCCGAAGGTGTTGCGCAGGGTGAACCCGGCGAAGCAGTAGCCGAGATAGCGGTGGAATCGCTCCTCGGGTCCGAACAGGAGCGCGCGGGTGAGCGAATGCAGCCCGTCCGCCCCCAGCATCAGGTCGAACGTACGGCCCCCTCCCCCGCGAAAGGTGACGTCGACCCCGTGGCGGTGCTGGGCGAGGGTGTCGACGGAGGCGTCGAACAAGAACTCCACGTCGTCGCGGACGGCCTCGTGGAGAGCGCCGGCCAGCGCCCCGCGCCGCACCTCCAGGTCTCTTCCCGCGACCCCGCCGGTGACGGCGTGCGGGTCGACCGAGGCCACCTCGGAGCCGTCCTCGTCGAGGAAGGTCAGCCGGCGCAGCTCGATGTGCGCGTCCCGCAGCCGGGGCAGGATCCCCATCCGCCGGACGACGTCGAGCGCGGTGCCGCGCACATCGATGGGGTAGCCGCCGTCGCGGACGGCGCCCGCCCTCTCGACCACCGTGACCGCGCATCCATAGCGGTTCAGCCAGTACGCGAGGGCGAGCCCCGCGATGCCGGCCCCGGATATCAGGACCGTACGCCCGCGCGCGGCGGGATCCTTCACCGACGTGTCGACTCGGGTCATTCCTTGACTCCCTTGCTCAGAGTGCGGACGACGAGCAGGGACAGCGCCATGACGGCTCCGGCCAGGACGAAGCCGACGACGTAGGCCGATTCGGTCGGGAGGTCCGACCCGGCGGGGGTCATGGAAGTGAGGATCGCGCCGCTGATCTGGACCCCCACGGCGAAGCCGATCACGCGCGTCACCAGGACCAGACCGGTGGCGATGCCGGTGTCACCGCGGTCGACGGAGGTGGCCGTGCTGGTCACCATCGCCGTGACGCAGAGCCCGTTGGCGAGCGCGATCAGCATCTTGCCGACGACGAGGTGCCAGACCTCGGTGTGCGCGGCCGCCAGGCCGAGCAGGCCGACGGCCATGACGAGAACCCCGGCGGTGACCACCGCACGCGAACCGAACCGCCGCGCCCCGAGCCCGCCGGCCGGCCCGGCCAGTGACGCGGCCACGGCCCCGGGCAGCAGGAAGAGGCCGATCTGCGTCGCGCTCGCCCCGAACCCGTACGCGTCGGCGGGTACCGCGAACAGCGCCGGGACGAGATAGGCCGCCACCGACGTACCGACGCAGACCACGAACGTCAGCACGCACGCTTTCCACACCTCGGGCCGCCCCACCATGCGCAGATCGACCATCGGCGAGGCCACGCGCCGTTCGACGGCCACCCACCCGGTCGCGAAGGCGGCCAGCAGCACGAGAAGGGCGACGAGGACGAGGGGGCGCGCGACGATCTCGGGTGCCAGCGCCAGGACGAGCATGAGCGTGACGAGCGTTCCGCTCAGGAGGACCAGGCCGGGCCGGTCGATCCCGGCGCCGTCCGGCCGGCGCGGCGGATCCTGCGGCATCAGCCGGTGCACCAGCACGGTGGCCCCGACGACCGCGAACGTCGGCAGTGCGAACATCCAGTGCCGGGACAGCCCTTCGGCCACGGGCCCGGCCGCCAGCGTCCCCGCCATCGTGCCCCCCACGAACAGTCCGCTGACCACCCCTATGGCCACCCTGGCCTCGCCCTCGGGGAGGTGTTCGCGCACCAGGACGAACGACAGGGGCAGCGCGCCCACCATCGCGCCCTGGAGTATCTGACCGAGCAGCAGCACCGGCAGGTTCGGCGCCAGGGCGGACACCAGACCCCCGGCACAGACCACCGCCATCAGCCGGACGATGACCTGTTTCCCGCCGTAGCGGTCGCCTAACTTCCCCGCCAGCGGGGTGATCAGCGCGCCGGTGACGAGGAGCACGATGCTGAGCAACGCCCCCTCGGCATGACTCATGTCCAGCTCACGCCTCAGGAGCGGGAGCGTCGGCGTCACCACCGATTCCAGGGCGCCGGTGGCGGGCGCCAGCACGCCGAGGGACCGGACGGCGGCCTTCCCGACGCGGAGCGGAGGAGCCGAAGTCGTGGTCATGGAGATCCTTTCCGTCACGGCCCGGCGGAACGGAGCCGCCCGCGCACGGAGGGACGCGCAGGGTACTCACCGGACCCGAACTACACTACACCGTGCAGTGTAGAACGGTTAGAATGAGCCCATGCCGACCACCAAGACCCTGCGCGAGGGGTCCACGCGCAAGCGGGCCGCCATCCTCTCGGCGGCCCGGGAACTGTTCCTTGCCGACGGCTTCGACCGCTCCAGCGTCGACGCGGTCGCCGCGCGGGCGGAGGTGTCCAAGCGGACGGTCTACGACTACTTCGGCGACAAGCGGACCCTGCTGCGGGCGGTCGTCGACTCGGTCGGCCAGTCGCTGGTCACCACGGTCCGGCGCACCCTCGACGACACCCTCACGGATCTGACCGAGGCCGCCGAACTGGAGGACGGCCTGGTCGCGTTCGCGATGCGCATCGCGACCGACATGCTCGGCTCGGCGGAGTACACGACACTGCAACGCCTGGTCCGGGCGGAGTCCGGCCAACTGCCGCAGCAGGACTACAACCCCATGGCGGACACTCCCGACGAGGCGATCGCCGAGCGGTTCGCGGCCTTCGCCGAGGCCGGGCTGCTCGACGCCCCCGACGCCCGGCTGGCGGCCGATCAGTTCCTCGCGCTGACCTTCGGCGTCGCACTGGACCGCCTCGGCTCCGCGAACGCCGCGCAGGACCCCCGCGTACGCCCGCTCGTCGTCGAGGGAGTACGGACGTTCCTCCGCGCGTACCGGCCCGGTAGGAGCGCGGGCGCCACCACCGCCTGACGACAAGCGCCCCACGAGAGCCTCCGCTGCGGCACGGGCCCACGCTCGACCCGTTCGGAGGCCCCGTCGAGGGCCTCGGCCGGAACCGCTCGCAGCCGCGGACGGAGCCCCGTGACGGCGTGGAGCCCCCGGTCCGCGGGCTCCGGTGCCGTCTTGACGGGTTCTCCCTCTTGATCGAGGCTGTTCGACCTGTCCAGGCCGATCTACGCGAAGGCCGAAGGATCACACGGTCAGGAGTGGAAAGCTGTGATCGCCAACCGACTGGATCTGCCCGAACCCTGGGCCGCGCATCCGCTCAGCGGCTCCGCCGAGGAGGGCCGCCTGATGTCCCGCTGGATGAAACAGGAGTATCTGAAGAGGACCTGGCACCAGGCATGGTCGCCGGAACGCTGGACGGAGGAGTTACGCCGACTGCACGCAGGTGACGGGGGCGGACCGTTCCAGATCACCTACGACGGCAAGCCGTTCGCCTACATCGAGGTATACCGGCCCCTCGACTCCAACATCGCTTCGTTCCACCCCTGGGGCCGTCACGATCTGGGCTTCCACATAGCGATCACCGACCACACGCTGATCGGACGGGGGCTGGGCACCGCCTTCGTGAGCGACCTCGTGCCGACTCTGTTCCGGTGCTCGCCCGAGGCGGGGCGCGTCGCGGCCGAACCGGACGTACGGAACCTCGCCTGCCGCACGGTGATGGAGCGAGCCGGGATGGCCCTGGTCAGAACGGTACAACTGCCGCACAAGAAGGCGGCCCTGCACGTGTGCCCGCGCTCGCGGACCCGGACGCCAACGGCCCCCGGCCGGACGGAGGCACGCCGTGGCGCGGAGTGATGCCCGCGGCCGGCCACCGCGCACAGCGGCCGAGGGGCAGTCGGTCCCGGTCGCGGCGAGCAGCCTGTTGCTGGCCGTTCACCAGTCCGGTTACGTGGTGGTGCCGCTGCTGGTCGGCGCGGCGGTCGACACGGCGCTCGGTGAGAGCCCGACGGTGCTGCTGCGGTGGTGTGCCGCTCTCGCGGCGGTTTTCGTCCTGACGGCGGTCACCGGGGCGCTGGGCAGCAGGCTGAACTACGCCGCGGAGCTGGCGTGGGCCCACGGCCTCCGGATCGCGCTGGTGCGGCGCATCCTGTCGCCGCATGGCTTCGCGGGCCCCGGGCGCAGCGACGGCGGGCTGACCACCCTGGTCCTGAGGGACACCCAGCAGCGGGCGGGGCTGGCGACCGTGGCCGGTACCGTCGTCCCCGCTCTGGTCTCGATGGTGATCGGTTTCGCGGCCCTGCTGACGGTGTCCCTGACACTTGCCGCGCTGCTGGCCGCCGGGGTCGCGACCACGCTGCTGCTTTCCCGGCTGCTGTCCCGTCGGCTGATCGCCCGGGTCGACGCGGAGCGCGGCGGCCTGCTGGGCATCGGGGCGCAGGCCGAGGATCTGCTGACCGGACTGCGTACGCTCAAGGGTTTCCACGCCGAGGCCGAGAGCGTGGAACGCTACCGGCGGCTGAGCCGGGACGCCGTGCGGTCCAGGGTGGCGGCCATCCGCTGGGAGAGCGCCTACCGGGCCGTCAACTCGGCCGCGTCCGGGCTGCTCCTGGTGGCGGTGATCTGGTTCGGCGGGTCGGCAGTGCTGGACGGGACGATGACGGTCGGTCGGCTGGTGGGGTCCGTGGGTCTGGTACAGGTGATCGCCACCGCCCTGGACCGGCTCACCTCCATGGGGACGCTGATCGCCCGTGCCTCCTCCTCCCGTACCGCGATCGACGAGGTGCTGCGCGCCCCCGCCGGGGTGTCCGACGGGCCTCTGACGCCTCCGGCGTCCGGCCCCGGGGGGCTGCGCCTGCGCGGGGTCCGGTCCGGGCCGCTGCGCGGGTTCGACCTGGATGTCCCCGCCGGGTCCCACGTGGGGATCGTGGCCCGGACGGACGGCGACAGCGACGCCCTGCTCGACCTGTTGGCCCGGGAGAGCGGTTACGGGGGAAGCGTGCTGCTGGACGGCGTGGAGCTGCGCCAGATGCCTCTCGCCGCCGCCCGGGACCGGCTGGTCGTGAGCCGGCACGATGCCGAACTGTTTCCCGGCACCGTCCTGGAGAACGTCGCCCCCGGCCAGGACGCCCGCCGCCGTGCCGGTCCCTACATCCGGGCGGCCGCCGTCGACGAGGTGACGCGGGGCCTCCCGGACGGCCTCGGCACCGAGATCACGGAGCGGGGCCGCTCGCTCTCCGGGGGCCAGCGTCAACGGGTGGTGCTGGCCCGTGCCCTGGCCACCGAGGCGCCGGTGCTGGTACTCGCCGATCCGCTCAGCGCCACGGACGCGGCGACCGAGCACCGGGTCGCGCTGGGCGTCCACCGGGCCCGCGCCGGGCGCACCACCCTGCTGCTGACCAGCAGTCCGGCGGTGCTCGCGGGCTGCGACCGGGTGGTGGTGCTGGACGGCGGGCAGGTGGGGTTCGCCGGTACGCACGCCGAACTGTCGCACCGACCGGAGTACGCCTCGGCGGTGTTCGCGTGAGCGCCGAGGAGTTGCCGACCGCGGGGGCGAACGAGACCTGGCGCATGGTGCGGGAGTGCGGCCGGGGTCAGGCGGGCGCGGCCTGGACCGCGGTGGTCTGCCTGGTGCTGAGCTCGGTGTCGGTGCTGGTGGTACCCCTGCTGGTCGGGCGGATCGTGGACATCGTCACCGGTTCGGGCGGCAGTCGCGTGCTCGGCCCGGCCGCCGTCGGGGCGCTCGCCGTGACAGCGGCCGGCGCCGTCCTCGCCGCGGTCGGCACCGGTCGCACGGCGCTGGTCTGCGAGAACGTCCTGGGCCGGGTGCGCGAGCGGGCGCTCGCCTCGGTGCTGGCGTTGCCGCTGCCCACCGTGGAACGCGTAGGCCGGGGCACGGTGCTCAGCCGTACGGTCGGCGACGTGGGCGTCGCGTCCGACGTGGCCCGGGGGGCCCTGCCCGCCTTCCTTTCCGCGCTGCTGACCCTGTTGGCCACCTGCGGCGGCCTGCTGGTGCTGGACTGGCGCCTGGCCGTCGCGGGTGCGCTGCCGGTGCCGGTCTGGGTGGTGGCCACCCGGGTCTACCTGCGCCGTTCCGGACCGCAGTACGCGCACGAGCGCACGGCCGAGGCGCGGTTGAGCCAGTTCCTGCTGACCGGAATCTCGGGCGCCCGCACGTTGCGTGCCCTGCGGCTCGAAGAGGCGCACCTGGCCCGGATAGCGGACCGGTCCGAGGCGTGGGGCGCGGCGGCGCTGCGCACGTGTGTGACCCGGGTGCGGTTCTCGCTCCGCCTCAACGGGGCCGAGCTGCTGGGCCTGTTGGCGGTGCTGGTGACCGCGTCGGCACTGGTGAGGGCGGAGTCGCTGTCGCTCGGCGCGGCCTCGGCGGCCGTGCTGCTGCTGATGCGCGTCTTCGAACCGGTCGGCACGCTGCTCTACCTCCTGGACGAGGTCCAGTCCGCCGGTGCCGCCCTGGCACGGCTGGCGGGTGTCGTCGGTAGCCGCGCGGGGGAGACTGCGGACGCCGCGCGGTCCGGTCGCGAACTGCCGAGCGACGGCGGGCTGACCGTGTGCGGTCTGGAGTTCGGATACGAGGACGGCCGGCCCGCGGTCCGGGATGTGACGTTCCGGGTGGAGCCGGGCGAACGCGTGGCGATCGTCGGGCCCAGCGGGGCGGGCAAGTCGACGGTCGTGGGGATCGTCACGGGGACGCACACGCCCTGGCGCGGCAGTGTGGCGGTGGGCGGGGTGCCCGTCGAGCGGCTCGACCCTCGGGTCACGGGGCTGGTCACCCAGGAAAGCCATGTCTTCGCCGGTTCGGTGCGGGACAACCTCTCGATCGCCCGCCCCGATGCCGACGAGTCCGCGCTGACCGCCGCGCTGGCCCAGGTGGGCGCGCTGGAGTGGGCGTTGGAGCTGCCCGAGGGGCTGGACACGGTGGTCGGGCGGAGTGGGCGGGTTCTGTCCTCCGTCCGGCGGCAGCAACTGGCCCTGGCCCGGCTGGTGCTGGCCGATCCGCCCCTGGCCGTTCTCGACGAGCCCACCGCCGAGAACTACGGTGGGGACCGGGCGGCCGTGAACACCGCCGTGGACGCCGCTCTCAAGGGGCGTACGGGGATCGTCATCGTGCACCGCCTCAGCGACGCCCGCGCCGCCGACCGGATTCTGGTCCTCGACGACGGCCGGGTGGCCGCGTTCGGCACGCATGATGAGTTGCTGCGGGACGGCGGTCTCTACGCCGAGTTGTGGTCCACCTGGCGGGCTCCCCGCGACCCGGCGGGGCGAAGCGGACGGTGAGGTGAAGCACGTGGTGGGCCGCCCTGCGGGCCCACCACGTGAGGGAGCCGTCCCCGCGGGGCGGTCCGGTCGTGCCCGCTCAGCCGGGCCGGACGCCGCTCTCCGCTCGGGACTCGATCTCGGCGGCCAGCGACATGAGCGTCGGCTTCCTCATCAGGGTGCGCACGGGAACGCGGACGCCGAACCGTTCCCTGATGCGTGTGATGAGGCGCATGGCGGTGAGGGAGTGGCCGCCGAGGTCGAAGAAGCTGTCCTGGTCCCGCACGTCGGGCTGGTCCAGCACCTCGGAGAACAACCGCCGCAACACGGCCACCGTCCCCTCACACGCCGCCACCACCGGCTCCGGTACCCGCGCGAGGACCGACGGCGCCCGGTCGACCGCACGGATCACCCGCTCCTCCCCCGCCACCGCACCGTCCAGCAACCGCTCCATCCCGTCCACCACCGCCTCGACCGTCGAGCGGTCCAGCAACGCCGAACCGAACTCCACCGTCAACTCCATCCCCCCACCCGACAGTTCACTGAACGCCACCGCGAGATCGAAGGCTGCTTCGCGTGAGGCGACGGGGAACGGGGTGCTGTCCGCTCCACCGTCGAGGTCCGGGACCAGTCGCGTGTGGTGCTGTTGGGCGAGGAGAACCTGGAAGAGCGGGTTACGACTCGGATGACGCGGCGGATTCACCGCCTCCACCACCCGATTGAACGGCACGTCACCCCGATCGAACGCCCGCAGATCCGCATCCCTCACCCGCACCAACAACTCACCGAACGACGGACCACCCCCCACATCACTCCGCAACGCCACCGTGTTCACGAAGAACCCGACAACATCCTCCAACTCCTCCCCCCGACGCGTCGACACCGGACACCCCACCACCACATCAGAACCCGCCCCCGCCTCCGCCAACACCGCCACCAACGCCGCATGCACCACCATGTACACACTCGACCCCACACCCCGCGCCAACCCCCGCACCCCCGCATGACGCTCACCCGACCACCGCCGCACGAACGTCTCCCCCCGCACCACCGGCACATCAGGCCGCACCCGATCCAACGGCACTCCCGACTCCACCGGCACACCCCGCAGGAACCCCCGCCAGAAACCCACACCGACGGCCATCGCATCCGGACCCAGTGCGTTCCGCGACGTGCGGCGCTGCCACCGGCTGTAGTCGGCGAACTGCGGGTGCGCTGGGGCGTGCGGCACCGGGTTGCCGCGCAGCCGGGCCGCGTACGCCAGGGACAGCTCCGTGGCGAGCTGCCGCATCGACCGGTCGTCGGTGAGCAGGTGGTGCAGGCACACCAGCACCACGTGATCGTCGTCCCGAAGCGTGAAGACCCTGATCCGGAAGGGGGGCTCGTCCTCCGGCCGGAAGGTCGCACGGGCGGCGGCGGCCACCGCCTCCGCGACTTCCCCCTCGTCGGTGGGGAGTTCGGTGAAGTCCGGCCGCGCACGGTCGGCGGGGAGGACGACCTGTACGGGGACGCCGTCCACCTGGGGGAAGCGGGTGCGCAGGATCTCGTGGCGGGCGATCAGGTCCTCCATCGCCCCGCGCAGTGCGGCCGTGTCCAGTCGGCCCCGGGTCCGCCAGGCCCACGGCACGTGGTAGAGCGTGCCGGTGCCGGACATCGCCTCCAGGATCCAGAGCCGCTCCTGTTCGTACGAGAGCGGCACCGGCCCCTGCTCGGGCGCCGGGCCGGTGAACTCCGGCGGGGCGGACCGGTCGGTCGGGAGGTGTCGGGCCAGGCCGGACGGGGTGGGGTGGCCGAAGAGTCCGGCGACCCGGGGCCGTACGCCCAGCTCCCGCTCGATGGCGTTGATGAGGCGCATGGCGGTGAGGGAGTGGCCGCCGAGGTCGAAGAAGCTGTCCTGGTCCCGCACGTCGGGCTGGTCCAGCACCTCGGAGAACAACCGCCGCAACACGGCCACCGTCCCCTCACCCGCCGCCACCACCGGCTCCGGTACCCGCGCGAGGACCGACGGCGCCCGGTCGACCGCACGGATCACCCGCTCCTCCCCCGCCACCGCACCGTCCA
>NZ_JBIRQR010000014.1:0-23911 GCF_044333295.1 Streptomyces sp. NPDC021019 | reverse complement strand
AGGCCGCACCCGATCCAACGGCACTCCCGACTCCACCGGCACACCCCGCAGGAACCCCCGCCAGAAACCCACACCGACGGCCATCGCATCCGGACCCTCGGTGGAGGCGTCGTGGAGGCGTCGCTGCCAGGCGCTGAAGTCGGCGAACTGGAGGTCCCGGCGGGCCGGGGGCGCGATGGCCGGGTCGAGACGAGCCGCGTATGCCTGCGAGAGTTCCGTCGCCAGCCGGTCGACGGACCAGTCGTCGACGAGGACGTGGTGCAGGCAGAGCAGAACCACCGGCGGGGAGCCGGGCGCGGTGAAGACGCGGGCGCGCCACGGGGGGCGAGCCTCCAGGTCGAAGGACTCCTTGGCGGCGGCCCGCACCGTGGCGGGCATTTCCTGTCCGTCGGTGGGGAGAACGGCGTAGTCCAGGGTGTGACGCTCCGGCGGCAGGATGTCCTGTCGCGGGGAGCCGTGCGCGGCGGGGAAGCGGGTGCGGAGGATGTCGTGGCGGGCGGCCAGGTCCTCCAGCGCTCCGCGCAGGGCCTCCGTGTCCAGATCGCCGTGCACCTGCCATGCCCATGGCACGTGGTAGTGCGTGCCGTCGCCCGACAGGGCCTCCAGCACCCAGAGCCTCTCCTGTTCGTAGGAGAGGAGAAGCGGTCCGTTCCCCCGCGCCCCGGGCCGCGGCCGGTCCGGCCCGCCACGGGTGAGACTGGCCAGGAGCTCGCGGACACTTCGGGCGGTGAAGACGTCCCCGATCGCCGGTTCGCCCCCGAACTGCCGTCGGCAGGCGGTGGCGAACCTCATGGCCGTCAGTGAGTGGCCGCCGAGGGCGACGAAGTCGAGTCCGCCGTCGAGGTCCTCGATGTCGCAGCCGAGCGTGGCCGAAAGAAGCTGCCGCAGGGCGTCCTCGTCGGCCTCGGCGGGCAGGGGGGCCGGGGCCGTCCGCGGGGCGGCGCGCCGGTCGAGCTTGCCGCTCGGCAGCACCGTCAGGCCGGGCACCGGAACCAGGAGGCTGGGCACCATGTACGCGGGCAGCGTCCGGGACACGTAGCGGCGCAGCTCCCGCTCGTCGATGTCCACGCCCTCGGCCGCCACGACGTACGCCGCCAACTGCGCGCCGCCGGCCGAGTCCTGGCGGGCGGTGACGACGGCCTGGGCGACCGCGGGGTGGCGCAGGAGCACGGACTCCACGTCGGTCGGCTCGATACGGTGGCCTCGGATCTTCAGCTGACCGTCGACCCTGCCGAGGAACTCCAGGACGCCGCTGCCGTGGCGTACGGCCCGGTCCCCGGTGCGGTACATCCGTGCGCCGGGAGCGCCGAAGGGGTCGGCCACGAAGCGCTGAGCGGTGAGGGCCGGGCGGTGGAGATAGCCGCGGGCCAGCCCGTCGCCGCCGATGTACAGCTCCCCCGGCTGCCCGGCGGGGACCGGCCGCAGGGTGTCGTCGAGCAGGTGGGCGGTGGTGCCGGGGTCCTCGGTGCCGAGCGGGGCCACCGCCCCTTCCCAGCCGGCGTCGTAGTCCCAGAGGGTGGAGTTCACGGTGGCCTCGGTGAGGCCGTAGCACGCGACGACCCGGGCCCGCCGCGCCCAGCGGCCGGCCAGGGCGAGGGGCACCTTGTCGGCGCCGGTCATGATGGTGAGGCCTTCGGGCAGGGGGGTTTCCTCCGGCAGCAGTTCGAGGAAGGCCGGCGGCAACGCCGCGTGGGTGACGCGGTGTTCGCGGAGCAGTTCGAGGAAGGCCGGTTCGGCGACCCGCCGTTCACCGGGAACCACGACGAGACTGCCGCCGAGCAGGAGAGCCATGGACATCTCCAGGAAGGCCACGTCGAAGCTCATCGAGGTGAACTGCAGAACCCGGCTGCCGGGGCCCGCGCCGAACCCCTGGACCGCGGTGTCCAACAGGCTTCGCAGCCCGGTGGAGGTGAGGATCGTCCCTTTGGGACGTCCGGTCGATCCGGATGTGTAGATCACGTAGGCCGCGCTCTCGGCCGGGGCGGTCGGCCGGGACGCGAAGGGCCGCGAGGCGTACGGGGCAAGCGGTCCGACGCCGCCGGTGGTGGCGCGCTCGGCGGTCACGGTGCGCAGGGCGGCGGTCAGCTCACGGGTCGCCTCGTTCGCGTCCTGCGCGATGACGGCGACGGAGGGCATCGCGTCCTCGATCATCAGGGCGAGCCGGTCGGCCGGATAGTCGGGATCCAGCCAGAGGCATACGCCGTTGACCTTCGCGACCCCCAGCCAGGCCACGGCGCACAGCTCCGACCGCCGCAGGGCGATGCCCACGATGTCACCGTCCCCGACGCCCTGCTCCGCCAGACGCGCCGCGATCAGGTCGGACTCCCGGTCGAGTCGGGCATAGGTCAGCTGTCGGCCCTCGCAGAGGACGGCGGGGCTGTCCGCCCGCACGGCAACCTGCTCGGAGAAGATCTCGGCGATGAGGGATCGGCTCCTGCCCGCCATGTGCGGTCCTTTCTCTGGAGGCGCCAGGACTCCGTTCCGCACGGATGGCCGGGGCTCGCCGGGTATTTCGGTGCGGGATGTTAGTCCGGTCCCGGAGCTGCCGACGAGGGTTCGCCAGGTCCGGCCGAAAAGCGCTCTTCACACCGCTCCGCCGCGTCCGGCCCACCCTGGACAGCGGATTTGCCGTGTGTCAGGGTTCTTGGACCGCCTCGTTCAACAACGTTGTACAGGCCCTGTGTTCAGTGTGACTGATGGCAGCCGCATCGGCGCACGGGGCGACGGCGCGTGCAAGTCCTCTCCCTGAGCGAGGAGTAACTGGATGATGGAGAAAGCCGGTCCGGACACGTGTGTGTGCGCATCCGAGGAAGAGCTGGTCGAGGCGGCGCTCATCTGGAAACCGGGGGACCCCTTCCCGCTGTTACCAGGCAACTCGCTGACGCGTTTCCTCTCCCTCGACGACGGCGCGTTGCCCGCGGTGGCACGGACGCCACGGGTCGGGTCCGTGGTCTCGACCGGTGGGGAGGTGGGCCGGGCCTGCGGGCGGCTGCTCGCCGTCGCGACGGAGCGGCCGCATACCCACGTTCCCGTCGGGGAGGTCGTCCGCACGGTGGCGGAGCGGAACGGGCCGGTCGCCGTGGTCGCTCTGGCGGGCGAACTCGAGGACGCCGGCGACTGGCCGGGGGCACGGAACCCGATGGCCGGCGTGGTGAGCGCCCGCACCCCCGCGTCGCTGGTCTGCCTGGTGTACCGGACCCTGGTCCCACAGCACCGCTCCAGCCCCGGCGCCTTCGTCGTGACCAACTCCTTCCACAGCGACGACCTGTCGGCCGACGCGGTCGAGATGGATGAGCTGGACGCCCTCTACCGGACCCGGCACCAGCTCGTCACCTACCACCTGCACGGCCGCGAGTGCAGCGTCGGCCTCCCCGACGGAGTGATCTGCGGGCGGACGGACGACGGCGCCGGCTTCCTGGGGCTTCCCTCGCCGCCCGGCACCGCCACCGCTCCGGGGCCGCTCGTTCCCGAACGCCCGCTCCCCGCCGACTCGCGCATCCCGTCCTGTCTGCGCGGCGAGGGCTGCTTCCGGGCCGACCTGGAGGTAGGGCAACGCATCCCAGCGGCTGATCTGCACGCGGTCCTGGTCTTCTCGCAGAGCTGCGGCGCCGTGTCCGCCGGTGTCAGTCCGTATCCCGAGGCGGTGGGCATCGGAGGCGGCTTCCTCGAGGGCACCGCCGTCGCGGTGATCGGCGGCATGGGCTCGCACAACGCCGAGCCCGGCGCCGAGCGGCTGCTCGACCGGGGGCTGCGCGCCGGGCTGCCGCTGGGTGAGGTCGTCGCGGAGATGAACAGCGGCCGGGACGGCGAACGCGGCGGCCTCGCGGTGTTCGGCCTGGCAGGGGACCCCGGGCTGGTACTCCCGTACACCGGCGACCCTCCCGAGGCGGCCGAGGCCGCCACCGCCGCATCGGCCCTGGAGAGGCTGCACCACCTGCACGACTCCGTGCTTCCCGGCTGCGAGCGGCTGGCATGGCTGGAGGTCGACCTCGACGAGGAACCGCTCCGGGCTGCGCGCACCCGGGTCCGCGCGTTGGCGGACGAACCGGACCGTCCCGGACTCGGCGAGGACGTGAGCGTCCTGGAGGACGAGATCGCCGTCGTCCAGCAGGAGTTGGTCGCTCGGACGGCCGCCATGATCCAGCGGGACGGGGCCGATTTCCTCGGCGACGCCTCTCCCGCCTTCCAGCGGATGTCGCGCCGCGACGCGCCGTGCACCAGCTGCGGGACCGACCGGGGCCAGCACCTGGTGCTGCGACACGCGGTGGAACACCGGCTGACCGTCCAGACCCTGCAGTGCCGGCGGTGCGGCGATGTCTGGTGGTCCACCGAGGAGGGCGAGCCCACGCTCTCCATCGGCGGGCGGGTGGACACCGACGCCGACCGGGCGGCGCCCGGTACCCTCACCCGGCCCGTCACCAACACCGGTGACCGCACGGTGCGCGGAGCGGTCGGGATGGCGTTCCGCGCCTTCTACGATCCTCCCGTGCTACCGGTGTGGCACAGCGAGGCGGTCACCATCCCGCCCGGCGGTTCCCACACCTTCACCGCCTCCCTGACGCCGCCGGCTCCTGGCGCGCGCCCCGACGTCCACTCAGGGTTCGTCATCGCCCTCCTGGACGGCGTCTACCTGATGAGTCCGGTCATCCTGCGGCTCTCCTGAGTCCTCCGGCACATCTCCCACCGAAAATATTCGGCCACGAAATCGGCCGACCCGACCCCTTTCTCGCACCCTTTTGCGCTTCTTCCCGCCTCTCGCGAATGAGCGTGCCACCTGCGCGAATGGGTGCCACGCGCCCTCTGGATCCGATTTCTCCCACGCCTACCGAACCTGTTGTCCGACATCGCAAGAATTTCTCCTCCTTTTCGAAAGGAGGGGGTGACGTGAGCACGGCGACATGCAAGGCTTCTCCTTGCGGAGTTCCACCGTCCTTTCGATCCGCGGAGGGTGGAACGCAGACGCATCGGAATCGTCCCATGGAAAGGGTGTATCTCTGTGGCAGCACCGAGGGAACGCAAGGACGACCATCTGCTGTATGCCGACGCCGTTGGCTCCCGTGGCAAGTCGGGCGTCTGGTTCGGTGAGCGCGAGGCCTTCCAGACGCGTCAGCGCGACGTCATGGAAGACGTCAAGGAAAAGATCAACTGGGTTCCGCTCGAAGACGCCGTCATGGCCGTGAGCCTGGACCCGCCGGGGATCGTCGTCATGGCCCCGAACCCCTCACTCCCCGGGATCATCGTGCTGGCCGACGGAGCCACGCCGGAGAACTCCGAGCAGCTGAAGTCCCAGTACACCTCCATCGTCAAGGAGGTCATGGACAAGCAGGGCCTCACGGTCGAGACGTACGACGACGAGGCCGGGGAGCCGCAGGCCGGCTGAGCACGCCGGTCCGACGGCGGGGCCCGTACGGGGCCCGCCGGTGAGAATCCGACATGACCGAGCAAGTGAGGATGCTTCGAATGGACAAGGCGACGGCTCGGCCGGTCGAACGGGCATGGGACCGGTACTTCCTGTTCGACCTCGGCGAGAGTGCGGCGATCTTCGACCCGGTCCGGTTGGAGACGGTGTACCTCGACGCCGCGGAGACCCGCGCGGTGCGCGAAGGCGACGACGGGCGGATCGCGGACACGCTCTCGGAGTACGGGTTCACTCCCGGAACCGGAGATGCCGTGGATCTTCCCGGCGACGTCGTGAACCACCTCGCGCACCTGGGGATCAGCGGCCGGCCGAGCCATATCGCCGGCTACCGCATTGTGGTGACGGACAAGTGCAACATGAAGTGCTCGTACTGTTTCGTCGACACCAATACGGGTGCGCCGGACTTGACCGAGGAGGATTTACGCCTCGGCCTCGACCTGCTATTCGAAGTGAATCAGGGACGGCCGGAGGTCACTTACCAGTGGTTCGGCGGTGAGCCGACCATCCGGCCGGACTTGATGATGGCGGGCGACCATTACGCCCGCGAACTCGCCGAGAAATTCGACGTCGGCAGCATCCAGCCGACGGTCGTGACCAACGGCGCCAAGATCAACGACGATCTCATAGCCCACTTCAAGGAATTCCGCTACGGCGTCGGGGTCTCCATCGACGGCCCGCCCCCGACCAACTCCAACGAACGGCTGCTCCTCTCGGGCAAGCCCGCCGACGAGCGCATCCACCGCAATATCCAGCGGATGCTCGAAGCCGGCATCCATGTCGGCGCCAACGTCACCCCCACCCAGTGGAACGTGCACGAACTGCCCGAGATCGTGGACTACATCCTGTCGCTGGGCATCAAGTTCCTCTACGTGAACACGCCGATCCCCGCCCACGGCGCCTGGATCGCGCACGGTCCGGACCTGGCACGCAACCTCTACCAGGCGCGTATGCGGGCCCTCTCGCGCGGCGGCATGCTGTTCTCCCACCTCGACCGGATCTACCAGGCGCTGGACTCCCGCCGTCCGCGGGTCTACGAGCACCTCCAGGGATGCGGCGGAGTGAACGCGGCGCTGCTCCCCGGTGCCCGCATCAGCCTGCTCGACCTCAACTGGCGGGACCCCCGCTTCATCTTCACCCTGGACCAGATCCGCGAGGACCGCTCGCTGCTCGGGCGGGCCGCGAAGGACCTCCACCCCTTCGACGGCTGCAAGACCTGCCCGGCGCTCGCGATCTGCGGCGGCCCCTCGCAGAACGAGCGGCTGCTGCGCCGCACCCACATCCCCACCGACGACTTCTGCGGCTTCTTCAACGAGGGCCTCGCCCTCGCCGTCGCGGACAACACAGCACTGCAGTGACACGCCGGGGCGCTCCGGCCGCGGGCCGGAGCGCCCCTCCTCGCCCATCGACCGCCGACCGAACAACGGAGGACGCCACGGTGACCGACCAACTCGTCCGGGGCGACCGGAATCCAGCCACGGCGGCAGCGACGCAGGCTCCCCCGGTGGCCGGGCTGCTGGTCGCCGTCGACGAACGGTGCGACCTGGGCTGCAAGTTCTGCCTGCGCGCCGACGTCGGCCGCTCCGCGCTGGACCTGCCCACCTTCGCCCGCGCCCTGTCCCGCTGCAAGGAGCTGGGCGCCACCTCGGTCTGCCTGACCGGCGGCGAGCCCACGGACCACCCGGACTTCCGGGAGATGGTCAGGGTGGCCGTCCAGTTCGGTTACGCCTGCTCGGTGGTCACCGCGGCCCGCGAAGGCCGCCGCCTCGACGCCCTGACGTCCGTCGCGGGGCTGCTCTCCCATGTCACGGTCTCGGCCGACAGCGCCGGGGCGCGGCGGGTCGGCGCCACCGAGAGAACGGTCACGGGCAGCGCCGCGGTGTTCGAGGCTCTCGGGCACCGTCGCGCCAGTCTGCACGTCACCGTCTGGGAGGTGGAGGACGCCGACCTGGAGGCCATGGCCGCCATCGACGCCGCCTTCGGGGTGGAGTTCGAGCTGAGCCCCCTGCTCTTGACGGATCATCAGCTCAAGAAGGCGACCCCTGAGGCGGTACGCAGCCGCTATGCGAACGACCTGACAGCGCTCCGGGATCGGTTCGGCCTCTCGGACCGCTTCACCGACGCACTGGCGGCCCTGGACCGCAGCCTCGCCGGCACCCTGGACCGTACCTGCTCCAGCGACCGGCTCTACCTCTCGCCGCGCGGCGCTCTGCGCCGCTGCCCGTACGACAGGCGGAACGAGGTCGACGTCAGGCTGACACGCAAGGCGGTGGCCGACGGCGTGCGGGCCTTCCACGCGTCACCCTCCGCCGTGGGGTCCCGCTGCGCACTGCTCTGTGGAGAGTGAGGAAGAGATGACACGCGTAGTGCTGGGCACGATGCGGACCTCGGGCAACTTCAACAGCCTGATGGTCGTGGACCGCGACACCGACCGGACCGCCGAGGTCGTACGGATGGCGCGCAAGCAGCACGTCGACGGGCTGGACACCGCACCGATCTACGCCCGCACGCTCGCCGAGAGCGACCTCGGCGAGCTCTGCCCCGACCTGCCGGTGTGGACCAAGGTCGGGGTGGACGTCCGTACGCCGTTGCCCACGCTCGACTACAGCCCGCCCACCATGGCCGCCACCCTGGCCGGCTCCTGCGAACGCCTGCGGCGCTCCTCGGTCGACTGCGTCCTGGTGCACAATCCGCCGATCGAGATCTTCCGGACGTTCGACTGGCAGGAGATCCGCCGCCTCCTGGTGGAGGAGGGCCCGGCCCGGGAGCTGGGCGTCTCGGTGCTCGATCCCTCCGAGATCGCCCTGGTCGCGGACGTCGGCACTCCGCTGGTGACCATGGTGGAAACGGCCGTCCTGGAGCGGCATCCGGAGCTCGCGCCCCGGCTCCGCGACGCAGGGCACCGGCTGGTGCTGCGGAGCCTCTTCGCCGGAGGCCGCTCCATCCGGAAGCTGCCCGCAGAACGCCGGGCGGAGGCCGTGACCGAGCGCCTGACTTCGCTCACGGCCGCGTTCGATCCCTGGGCCCTGGTCATCGCCCCCAGGACTCCGGAGCAGTTCGCCGACTACCTGCCCGCCGTCGAGCACCTGCGCGCGGAGGGTTCCCGGTGACCGCCGCCCCCCACCTCCTGCTGGAGCACTTCGGCTTCTGTGTGCTGCCCGGCGCGGCACTTCCCGTGCTGCCGGATCTGGAGCAGGCGTTCGCGGCACTGCTGCCCGAAGAGGACGCGCCGGCCATGGAGCGCCGCACACGTTTCCACGCGGTCGAGCAGGCGCCCGGCATGGCCGTCACGGGGCGAATCCCCGCGCTGGACGACCTCCTGTCCCGGACGGGCGCCACTTCCATGGTCAGCAGCGACGTCAACGTACTCGTCGGCGACTCGTACTGGCACTCCGACGGCTTCTACGAGGAGGGCCTGTATTTGCGTGCCGTCGTCTACGGGGAGCCCACGGACGCCGACGCCGGAGCACTGCGGGTCATCCCCGGCTCGCACCGGACCGAAGGCGGCTGGCAAGGCGAGCCGGTCCGCCGGCTGATGCGACACGAACAGGCCCTCGGGCTGCGCGGCGACGAGATCCCCTCCACCGTGCTCCCCACCGTCCCCGGCGACGTCATCGTCTTCAACACCAATGTGCTGCACTCGGCCTGGAACGGCGGCCGCCGTCGGCAGTGGGCGTGGAACCTCACCCGGCAGCCGGTCACGGCCTCCGAGCGGACGGCCGCCTCGCAGTACGTCCTCAACCGGTTCGTGAGCGGAACAGTGAGGTTCACCTGACATGACCGCCGAGCGACACTCGCCGCGCCGCGAGCGGTTCGACCTCTTCGGCTTCGAGGTCTTCCGGGGGCTGCTCGCCGGGTGCTCCGACCACGCCTTCGCCGATGTGGACGCGGCCCTCGCCGCCGGCGGCAATGTCCGCGGCTCCCGGGAGCGCAGGGCCGTCCCGGGTTTCCTGGGCCGCTCCGCCGCCCTGTCCCGGGGGTGCGCCGACGCCGGTCTGGAGGCACTGGCGGCGGATCTGCTCGGCGGCCCCTGTGTCTACCTCTACGGCGACGCGAGCGAGATCCACGGCGACACCTACTGGCACTCCGACACGGAGGGCGCGGACAGGGAGAACCCCGGTACGGCGGACGGGTCAGGGGCCCGCCTGGTGAAGTTCGTCCTGTACGACACACCTCTCGACGGCTCCAACGGGGCGTTGCGCCTGCTGCCGGGCAGCCATCGGGCCCCCGCCGCCTACCCCACCGCCGACTTCGCCCCCGAGGACCTGCCGGCCCATGTCCTGGCGGTCGACCCGGGAGACGTCATAGCGTTCGACCCACGCAGCCGCCACGCCGCGCTGGGCGGGACGGTCCGCCGTCAGATCGCCGTCGCCTACGCCCGCCGGTCGGAGAACGCTTCGGTCCAGGAGCAGTTGATGAGCCTCGTCATGGCGGACAAGACGGTGGTCTGAGGTCCCGGCCGGCAGCCGTCCGGTGGGTAGTCTCTCACCACACCCGGATACCCCAGCGCCGGTTGCCTCCAGCAGCCGGCCGTGCACCAGAAACACGAGCCGATGAACCCCCATCCCCCTGCGACGGCCTTCCCCCCGGTCCTGGAACGGGCCCGTGCGGTCTGGTCCCGACTCGCCGGAGCAGACGCCTCTTTCCTCCCCGGCCGTACGAGCGTGGCCGTCGCCCCGGCCTCCCGGCTGAGCCCGCCGGGCTGGACCGCGGTGGTCGTCCTGGGGGACGCCGCGCTGGTGACCGTACCCGACGCCCGTACGGCCGGCCGGGTCGCCACAGCTCTCCGTGACCTCGACGCCCGTGAGTTGACGGAAACCGACCGGCTCCACGACCGGCTTCCGTTCCACGACCTGCTGGGACCGGCGCATCTGCTGTTCCTCGCGCCGTCCCGGTTCCGCCCGGTCCCGTCCGCCGCCGAGCAGACCTCCGGCGATGATCCGGCACTCCTCGCCCTCCTGGACCGCTGCGGCCCCGGGGACGCCGACGAGAGCGCGCTCTCGGACATCACGAGCACGGCAAGGGTGGTACGGCGGGACGGTGAGATCGTCGCCGCGGCAGGACACGAACTCTGGCCGCACGGCACAGCCCACCTCAGCATCCTCACGGACCCCCGCCACCGCCGCCGCGGCCTGGCCACCGAGGTCGCCTCGGCCGCCGTCGCGGACGCGTTGGACCAGAGCCTCCTCGGCCAGTGGCGAGCCCGCACCACGGCCTCCCGGAGGGTCGCCCACACGCTCGGCTTCCAGGAGACGGGCTTCCAGCTCAGCCTGCGCCTCTCCGAGCACTGACCGCGGTCAGGCCTCTCCGAGCACTGACCGCGGTCACCGGAGGGCGCCCGGACCAAGAAGACCGGCCCGGAATGTCACACACCTTCTGCGAGACCCTTGGCCGGGGCTCCGGCCGGCTCGGTAGGCGCGTTCTGCGTCCCACTCCCGTCGGCGCCGGGGCGGCGGCCGGGTGACCCGGGCATGAACAGCAGCGTCAGGGCCAGTCCCACCAGGGCGAAGCCCGCCGAGACCACAAGCGCGATATGAAGCCCGTGTGTGAACGAGTCCCGCACGAGCGAGAGCAGGGAGGCCGAGTCCACCCGCTCCGCCACGGCGATCCCGCCGAAGATCCCCGATCGCGCCTCGTCGGCGCTGGCGTCGAGCGCGGTCGGCAGCGTGAGGTGTGACTGATAGGCCGTCAGAGCGACACTGCCGAGGACGGCTGCACCGAACGGCGCACCCACCTTGTTGACCGCCTGGAGCACCGCCGCGCCCACTCCACTCCGCTCCTCCGGCACCTGGGACAGCACAGCCGAGGTCGCGCTGGCCATGGCCAGCCCCATCCCGAACCCGGACATCGCCATCCACACGCCGACGAACCAGAGTGGGGACGACGCGTCGGTCTTGGCCCCCAGGAGGAGTCCCGCGGCCATCACCGCGAAACCCGCAGCGATGGCGACCTTGGTGCCCAGCAGCTGCACGATCCGGCCCGCAGGTACCGCACCGAGCACCAGGCCGCCGATCATGGGCAGCAGTCGCAAGCCCGATCCCAGGGCATCGGTGCCTTGTACGGCCTGGAAGAACTGCGGCATCAGGAAGAGGACACCGATGTTGGCCAGTGCCACAAAACCGATCAGGATGACGCCCCAGGTGTAGGCGCGGGCGCGGAAGAGACGCGGATCGAGCATGGGGTGGCCGCCCGGACGCGCGGTGAGCCGGACCTGGTGGCGGTAGAAGGCGAACAGCACCAGCAGGCCGCCGATCATCAGGGCCCATGCGACGCCCTCGCCCCAGCCGAACTCACCCGCGCGGATCAGGCCATAGGTCACCGCGACCAGCCCGCCCACGGACAGCACCATCCCGAGCGGGTCCATCCTCGGGCTCTCCCGGTCGAGCGTCTCGGGGACGAAGGCGAGAACGGCACCCAGACCGATCAGAGTGACCGGCACGTTGATCAGAAACACCCATCCCCACCAGAAGTGAGTCAACAGCCAGCCGCCCGCCAGCGGTCCGAGCGGCAGCGCCAGGAAGTTGGCCGCGGACCAGATCCCCACCGCTTTCGGTCGCTCGTCCTCGCTGAACAGCACGGTCAGAGCGGACAGGGCCATCACGATGATCCCGGCCCCTGCCACACCGAGCAGACAGCGCGCGGTGATGAACTGCCAGGGGGTCTGCGCCCAGGCGCAGGCGACGGATGCGGCGCCGAAGAGAAGCAAGGCGCACACCAGCGTCTTCCGACGTCCGTAGCGGTCGCCGACAAGACCGGCCGGCAGCATCGCGGCAGCGAGGAAGACCAGGTAGGACGACGAGAACCACTGGAGCTCCGACCCGCTGGCGTCCAGGGACTCGGCCAGCGCCGGCAGGGCCACGTTCAGCACCGTTCCGTCAAGCCCGACGGCCAGCATCGACAAGCTGAGCGCTCCCAGCGCCCACCATCTGTGACGCGCAGATATCGGCATACCCGCCCCCTCTCGTTTGGATGTTAACTGCCATTTGAAGGTTACTATGCATTTGCTATCTTCACTACTAGGTTCGAGCAGGCTTCAGCAGCACCTCCGCCGACCGTGCGGGTGTGGGGGAAGGAGACGCGGGCGTGCGTGGACAGGAGGCTGCGGGCGCAGCGGCGGCACAGGTGCTGTTCGAGGACGAGTCGGGCCAGGCGTTACGGCCCTCCGGCCCGTTACCCGGGTCCCGCACAGGGGGGCCGCCGCGGGCCGAAGAACCGGTGAAGGGAGCGGGGAGAGTCTTGACCGTAGGACGGTCCGCGCGAAGCCGGTCGGGCGGACCCGCCTGGGCCGCCCGATGTCGGTGCGCCGTCCCGGTCGGCGCGGTGAGAAGAGCGGTTTCGGGGAGTCGGATCTCGCCGGGCTGCCGGATACCGCCCACCAGCAGCTCGGCGGGAGACCGCGTTGGCGCGGGACGGCTCCACCCAGCAGAAGGCCGCCCCGATGCGCGAGTCACGTACCGGCCGGAGCCGGTGGCTGACCGGTCTTTCGGCTGCCGGCCCATGCCCCGGACCCGAACGGGGACCGGTTCCATGTTCAAGGAGAGCTGTGTCCTGGGGATGTCGTCCGGTCGAGGTTCAGGTGTCGGTCCGGTTCAGGGTGGATTCGCGGCCGAGCGACGGGCATGGGTCGTGTGGTCGCCGGGGAGAGGCCCAGGGCGTGTCCGACGGATCAGGGCCGGTGGGCCCTTTGGCGACCTCGTCCGGCAGCCGGTGAGCCCCACCCCGGCGGGCTCTGTCATGCGTGGGATCCGACCAGCCGGGCGCGTAGGTCTCCGCGTTGTTTGATGCCGAGTTTCCGGTAGATCCGGGTCAGGTGCTGTTCGACCGTGCTGACCGTGATGAACAGTTCGCCGGCGACCTCGCTGTTGGTACGGCCCTTGCCGACGAGGAAGGCCACCCGCTGCTCGGCCGCGCTCAGGTCGGCGATGCCCCGGGCCTCGTCGCGGGACGCGGTGCCGCCCGCGCCCTGGCCGGGGAGCAGCCGCTCCCCGTCACGGCTGCGGGCGCCGTTACGGGACTGCCTCGGGACACTCGTTGCGGTGACGGCGTCGCCCAGCGACTGACGGGTGCGGCCGAGGAGGTCGAGTATGCGGGACGTCTCCACGTGGTCGGGCGCCTCCCGCGTGACGTGGAGCGCCTCTTCCAGGAGCGCTGGTCGCTGCTCGGGTTCCGTGGCCTCCGCCAGGACGCGCAGGGTCATCGCACGGGTGCGGTGCTGGAGGGGGTCGAGCTCGGCCAGCTGTTCACCGGCCAGCCTCCTGGCCTCCTCGTACCGGTGGAGGGCGATCAGGGCCTGCGCCCGGTCGGTGCGCCACGGAATGAAGGAAGGCGAGTCCAGCTTCCAGGCCGACATGCGCCGCCCGCAGGCCTCGAAATCCTGGAGTGCTTGGTGCGGCTGATGGACCGCCAGGTGGTGGTGGCCCCGGGCGTGGAGGAAGTACAGATCCTCCCGGCCGTGCGGCGCCTCGTTGGACGCCGCCTGCGAGAGCAGCAGGCCCGCGCTCTCGAGGTCGCCGGACTCGACGAGGGCCAGCACGAGCGTGGCCAGCGGATTGCCCGGCCTCGCTGTGCCGATGCGGTACGGCCGGCAGGACATGGCGGTGCGAGCGTACTCAGCCGCGGCCGTGGGATCTCCCCGGCCGATCATCACCTCGGCCATGACGGACGCGAAGAGGGCGACCCATGCGAGGACGTTGCGGTCGTTCGCCTCCTTGAACAGCACCCTGCCCCAGTCGTACGCGAGCTCGTACTGGTCGGCGTAGACCAGCGCCTGCAGGGTGATGCCCAGCGCCTCGAAGGTACGCTCGTTCAGTTGCAGCGTCCGGAGCCGGTCCTCGGCGAGCTCCAGGCCCGAGTTCGTCAAGTCGCCGCGGAGCACGGTACCGAGGAGGTGGGCCGACCTGGCCAGGTCGCCAGTCGGCTGGGAACGCCCGGACTGTTCGTACGGGCCGGCCTGCTCCGGCATGCCCGCCAGTTGGAACGCCAGCGGCGGATAGGTGCATGCCAGCCAGATCTTGAAGGCGTTCCACTCATCGCAGTCGGCGTGCTGCGCGTCGAACCCCGACTCGCCGGCCCAGCGCAACGCCTCCTTGGCCTGCTCCAGCAGCCCCTGCTCGAGCAGTTCCCTGATCATCTGGACGGCCTGCCGGGACTGCAGCGGCGGTTCGGAGTTGAAGCCCGGGCGGGGGCCGAGGTGGCGGGCCACCACCGCGGGGTTGAGTCGCCACTCCGTCCGGGCCAGCATCAGAGTGACGTCGGCGTACTGCTCCTCGGTCACGGCCTCTCGCTGGGCCAATCTGACGTACGCGGTCGCCCGGTCCAGCTGGTTCGCCCGCAACTGCTGCTCTGCGGCCTCGATCAGCAACGGAACCGCCCACGGGTCCTTGGCGCTGTCGGCGGCGAGCAGGTGCGTGCCTACTTCGGCGACCCCGGCTCCCTCCTGGAAGAGCAGCCGGGCGGCCTCGGTATGGAGTTCCGCGCGCCGCCCGGCCGCCAGGCTCTCGAGAGCGGCCGCCCGCCCCTCGCGGTGGCGGTAGCCCTGCGCCGTAAGGAGTCCACTGCGGACCAGGATGTGCTGCGAGCGCCGGACCAGCACGCTGTCGAGCCGCAGGAGCCGGTCGACGAGGTGCCGGGACCCCGTCGCCTCCAGCACGGAAAGGCCTTGTGCCACCTCGGCGGAGACCCGGTCCATGCGCTGGAGGCAGGTGAGCACCGCGCGGCGGTAGTTCGGCAGTCCGCCCTCCGCGGGCAGTCCGCCCGCGGCCACCACGCGGTCGGCGACCAACGCGTTGACGAGCAGCGGGTTCCCGCCGCTGAGTCTCTGGTAGAGCGGTGCCAAGCGGGCCGCTTCCGCGCCATCCGCGCATTCGCGGAGGACGTCACCTACCTGGCGGGCGGACAGCGGTTCGAGCACCACCCGCTGACAGTTCGTCTGGGACAACATCTCCATCTGGAAGAGGGGGAAGGTGGGCACGGCTCCGGGCAGAACGCCGCACACCAGCAGGACGCGCTTGTTGAGAATGCGACGCGCTAGGTAGCACAGGAACTGGAGCGAGACCTGGTCCGCGTGGTGCAGGTCGTCCACCATGATCACCAGGGGGCCTCGTGCCACGAGCCGCATCATGGCCCCATGGAGTTGGGCGAGCACCCGGCCGTGCTCGGGATTGACCCGCTCGGGGTCGGCCCCGGGGGCCGCAGCGACACGGGCCCCGGCCGCGATGGTCTCCTGCAACTCGGCGATTTCGCCGAACTGCACCGAGGCGTTGTGCGCCAGCTGGTCGACGACGCCGAACGGAATGTCCTTCTCCGTCTGCACAGCGAGCGCCGAGAGGACGATGGCACCGCTGTCGATCGCCTGTTCCGATAATTTCCTCAGCAACTCCGTCTTACCGCTGGCCACCGTACCGTCTATCAGGACGACGCCGCCCTTTCGGCCCAGGCATGAGCCCAGCATCCTGTTCAGCTGCGTCGATGCTCGGTCGTTGCACGAAAAACTCACGATTATGCCCCCGTAATGGCCCATACTTCGCCACATCAACCGTCACCAGATGAAAGGCCAGAGAACTTTCGCACCTCCGAGGTGACAGCGTAAAAAAAGCCAGACGACGGGACCATAAAGGCAAAAAGTTCCGCCCGATGCGACATTCTCCGGAAGAGGGCCGGTCCGTCCGGTGAACGGACTCGGCCGGGAGCGGTCGGGCCCCTCCGGCCGACCGCGGCCTCCAGGCCGGATACGGCCCCCGCGAGACAGGGCGTGAGGCCACCGCGGCGAGGAAAGGGAAGGGCGGACTGGGGAATGTGGCCGAGATCGCGCAGAAAATCGCTCTCGGCCCAGCGTGGGTCCCGCCGAGGCCGCGGCGTCTAGGGGTGGCTCGTCCCGCCCTGTGACCAGCATGGATACGCCGAGCACCTCCGGCCCCGCCATCCGCAGCACACAAACGATGACATGACACCCCCCGATCAAATGAATGTCTTATTTTTTTGAAGGTTACATGTCTCAAGAGGGCCGCGCCAGTGCCTTCTGCGGCGGCGCGGGCAGCGGGACCAAGGCCGACCGAGGCGGGCCGGGCGCGTTCGGGCAGCAAGAAGGCCCGCACGCCGGGAAGATGTGGCGAGCGGGTGGCGGACGGAATGCTGCTGGTCCGCCAAGGTGCGCGAACGCGCCCACGCCGGGACGTCGACCGCCCAGGAAATGGCGGGCGGCCGACGGCGGGAGGAGCCGGCCCGTCAGGCGGGGACGGCCAGGAGGCGGTCGCGCACGAGGGCCACGACGTCCTGCGAATCGTTGAGATAGAAGTGGCCGCCGGGGAAGACCCGCAGGTCGAAAGCGCCTCTGGTGTGCTCGCGCCAGGCAGCGACGTCCTCCACGTCCGCACGGGGGTCGTGGGAGCCGGTCAACGCGAGGACGGGGCAGTCGAGGCGGTCGCCTTCGCCGTGGCGATACGTTTCCGCCGCGCGGTAGTCGCTGCGCAGGGTCGGGAGGACGAGCGACAGCATGTCGGGGTCGTCCAGCAGCGCCGAGTCCGTCCCACTCAGCTCTTTCAGTTCGGCGACGAGCCCGCTGTCCGGCAGCTCATGGATGTGCTCGTTGCGCACCCGGGACGGCGCCCGGCGGCCGGAGGCGAACAGGACGACCGGCTGCAATCCCTTCCGCTCCAGGCGCAGGGCCACCTCGTAGGCGATGGTGGCCCCCATGCTGTGCCCGAAGAGGGCGAGGGGATCACCGTGCCAGGGGGCGAGTTCCTCGACGATCCGGTCGGCCGCCTCGGCGATGTCCGCGAACGACGGCTCCAGGCGCCGTTCCTGGCGGCCCGGGTACTGCACTGCCAGCACCTCGACGTCGGGCGCGAGTGTGGCGGACACCCGGTGGAACCAGCTCGCCGATCCGCCCGCGTGGGGGAAACAGACCAGCCGCACCCGCGTCCGCGCCGACGGGTGGAAGACCCGGATCCAGGGACTGTACGGTTCGGGTGAGCTTGGCATGCCGACCACGACTTCCTTCTTTCCGTTCCCACGGCGTCCCCTGACACGGAAACCCTGGCACCAGGGCACCTCTGCGCACGGACTCCGACCCTTGAGAACGGAACCTACCGGCCCTCCTGGCCGGCGCGTCCCCCTAATACCCCCCTAAGATCTCTTTAGGGGGCGGGAGGATCACCACCACGTCGTCCAGGTCCTCGGCCACGAGCACGCGCCTCGCGGAGGGCCGGTTGGCGAGCCCTAACGCGTAGAGCCCTTGAGGAACAGCCTGGAAGCCGAACCTCCCGTTCTCGTCGGTCCGCTCGCGCAGTTCGAGACCCGATCCGTCCGCCAGACTGACGGCAACCCCCGGGACGGGCCGGCCGCGGTCGTCGCGGACCACGCCTCTGCAGGCGAACAGGCGGCGCGTCAGCGTGGCGTCGGCCAGAAACGGTTCAGCACCCCCTACGAACACCGGGCGCAGCCAATGCTCGAATTCCTGGTGGAGCACCAGGAACGTGTAGCCGCCCGGACGCAGCCCGGCGACCTCGAAATAGCCGCCGTCCGACGTCACGGCGACCCCGGCCACTTTCCCTCTCTCGTCCATGAACACCGCCAGCGCGTCCGCAATCGGCATCCACAGCGCGTCCTCGGTGACCTTCCCCCGCACCGTCGTCACTTCACGCAGCAGCAGGACGGTCTCACCGGGCAGCGCCCGGGTCGTCAGATCGAGGTTCGTCGCCCCGGGAAGGTGCCCGGTGGCCCCGGCCAGCAGGATGCACGACTCGGCCCCCCGCAGGACCAGTTCACAGGAGCCGTCCGCCCTCGCCTCCCCCTGGCCGAGAAGCCGGCCTCCGCGGTCGACAAGCGTCAGGCGCGCACGGGGAACCGGGCGGCCCTCCGTGTTCAGCACTCTCACCGTGACGCATCCCGCTGCGCCGTGGTGCCCGTTCATCGCCTTCCCCTCCCCGTTTCTGGTGACACCCCGGCGCCGGTCGATAAGCCCGGCGGATTTGGATCATGGCACGTGAGGTCGCCATGAGGCACCACGCTCGAGGTCACTCCGGGGCGAGGCTGTCGATCCGGCCGTTGTCCAGATGGGCGAGCATCCGGTCGAGATCCTCGGCGACATCGTGGTCGGGCTCCTGGGCCCAGCGCAGCATCGTCGTCAGAAGGACGCCGAAGATCGCCCCGCTGATGGCACGGACCTCTGTGTCGCCCTCCGGGCGCCCCGCGCGCTCGGCGACCAGCGACGTGATCATCCGCATGGTCTGCGTGACGTTCCCCAGGCTGGCGGCCCACAGCTCGGGAACGGTCACCATGAGCACGTCGCGGTCGCGCTGGGCGCTGAACTCCTCCGGTGAGAGTCCTTCGAGGGTCTCTCGAATGGCCTGGCGCAGCGCGCGCAGGACCGGCAGGTCGGCGGGCTGCGAACGCCAGGCGTCGATGAAGAACGCGTCCTGCTCGTCGGAGGCGACCAGCTCTTCCTTGGTGGGGAAGTAGCGGAAGACCGTGCTCTGGGAGACCTCGGCGGCCTCGGCGATCTGCTCCATCGTCGTCGCCTCGTAGCCCTGCTCGCGGAAGAGACGGAGCGCCTCCTGCTGGATCGAGGCGCGGGTCTTGGCCTTCTTGCGCTCTCGCAGGCCGAGAACCGGTCCGCCCTCTCCCGGTGTCCGCGACCGGTGCTGTTTCGCAACGCCCATCTGCGAGCCCTCCTCGCCCTCGTTCCGGGCGGCTGACCGCGGTTCCTGCCGCACGATCACCCCCGGCCCCTTTCAGTTTGTCCGATGTCAGAGTACAGTGCACTTTGAACTGAAGGTGCACTTTCAAAAGAAAGTTGATTCTCGTGAAGGCCTTTCTGCATCAGATCGGGCGGGAGTCGTTCCGACGACGTCGGCTCGTCACTCTCCTCTGGGTGGTACTCCTGATCGCCCTCGGTGTCGGGGCGGCCACCTTGTCCAAGCCCACTGTCGAGTCCTTCTCCATCCCGGACACCGAGTCGCAGCGGGCCATCGACCTGCTCGGGGAGCGGTTCCCGCAGGCTTCTGCCGACGGGGCAGTCGCCCGCGTGGTCATCGTGGCACCGGAGGGCCAGAAGGTCACTGCCCCCGACACGCGTGAGGCCGTGGAAAAGGTGGTGGCCGAGCTCGGGGACGCGCCGAAGGTGGCCGGCGTCGCCGACCCCTTCGAGGCGGAGGCGATCTCCCCGGACCAGCGGATGGCACTCGTCCAGGTGGACTACGGCGAGCCGCGCAGCGAGCTCACGGACTCCGACCGGGAAGCGCTGTTCGACGCGGCCAAGCCGGGCGAAGAGGCCGGTCTCACCGTGGAGTTCGGCGGTGATGCCCCCAAGGGCGCGCCGGAGGAGGGCGGCAGCGAACTCATCGGCGTACTCGTCGCGGCCATCGTCCTGGTGATCACCTTCGGTTCGCTCGTCGCCGCCGGACTGCCGCTGCTGACCGCCATCCTGGGCGTCGGCGTCAGCCTCTGTGCCGTACAGGCGAGCAGCGGCTTCATCGAGCTCAATTCCGACACTCCCGCTCTCGCCCTGATGCTGGGCCTGGCGGTGTCCATCGACTACGCCCTGTTCATCAGCTTCCGTTACCGCGAGGAGCTCCTCAACGGCCGTCCGCCGGAGCAAGCCATCGGCCGGGCCGTGTCCACGGCGGGCTCCGCCGTCATCTTCGCCGGGGTGACCGTCATCATCGCCCTCGTCGGACTCTCCGTCGTGGGCATCCCGATCCTGACCCAGATCGGTATCGCCGCAGCACTCACCGTGGCCGTTTCCGTGCTCGTCGCGCTGACCCTGCTGCCCGCCCTGCTCGGCTTCGTCGGCCTGCGGGTACTCGGACGCCGTGCCCGCGCCGAACGCGACGCCGCGGAGTCGGAGGGCCCCGCCGCCGCGACAGCCTCGGACACCCCGCGGGAACCGCTCGGCGAGAGCGGCAAGGGCTCGGGCAAGCCGGCCCTCGGCCTGCGCTGGGTCCAGCTCGTCGCGCGCAAGCCGGTGCTCTTCCTGGTGGCGGCCTCCGCGGCGCTCGTCGTCCTCGCCCTGCCCGCCGCCGACATCAGGCTCGGCCTGCCGGACGACGGCACCGAGCCCACCGAGACCACGCAGCGCAAGGCCTACGACCTGGTGTCCGAGGGCTTCGGCCCGGGTCACAACGGCCCGCTGACGATCGTGGTGGACGCCAAGGGCGGCGACGGCCCCGAGAAGGCCGCGGAACAGGTGAGCAAGAGCGTCACCTCTCTTCCCGACGTCGAGGCCGTCTCCCCTCCGATGGCCAACAAGGCCGGCGACACCGCGGTCATGATGGTGACCCCGAAGAGCTCGCCGGCCAGCGCCGCCACCGAGGACCTGGTGAGCGACATCCGCGACCGCGCGGAGGACATTCGCCGCGACACCGGGGCCGTGATCGCCGTCACCGGCACGACCGCACTCAACATCGACATCTCCCAGCGCATCGCGGACACCTTGCTGCCGTACCTGGCGGTCGTCGTCGGACTCGCCTTCCTGCTGCTCATGGTGATGTTCCGGTCGATCCTCGTGCCGCTGAAGGCCGCCCTGGGCTTCCTGCTCAGTCTCGCCGCCACCTTCGGCCTGATGGTCGCGGTCTTCCAGTGGGGCTGGGCCGTCGACGTACTGGGCCTCTCGGCACCCGGCCTGATCGTCAACCTGCTGCCCGTCATCATCATCGGGCTCGTCTTCGGCCTTGCCATGGACTACGAGGTATTCCTGGTGAGCCGGATGCGTGAGGACTACGTGCGGCACGGCCAGCCCCGGGAGGCGGTCGTCAAGGGCTTCGCCCAGAGCGCCCGCGTGGTCACCGCCGCGGTACTGATCATGATCAGCGTCTTCAGCGGTTTCGTCCTGTCCGAGTCGACGATGCTGCAGGCGTTCGGCCTGTCGCTCGCCGCGGCCGTGTTCTTCGACGCGCTCGTCGTCCGGATGACCATCGTGCCCGCGCTGATGGTGCTCCTCGGCCGCGCCGCCTGGTGGCTGCCGGCACCGCTCGACCGCGTTCTGCCACACATCGACATCGAGGGTGGCCCCGAGGAGGACGGCGGGCCCCACGTCCCGGGGGCCGCGTCGGCCCCGGACGCGGAGACGGCCGGCGACGTCCGAACCCGCTGACACGGTAAGACGGTTCGGCCTCCCCGCCTTCGAAGGCGGGGAGGCCGAACCTTTGCGCTGTCCACCCGGATTCAGGGCGTCCCGTGGTGCAGCCAGGCCACCTTGCCGTGGAGCTCGGCCTGTGACAGGGAGCCGATCTCCGCGTTGCGCTCCTTGGCGGCCACCCCGGCCGGGTGGTACACCTCACGCCCCATCGCCCGCGCCACCTGCTGAGCCCTGGCGGTACGGGGAGCACGGGCGTAGTTGTGATCGATGAGACGCTGCGGGAGGTCCCCGGCGTCGCAGTCCAGGACCGAGCCGAGATGCACCGCGCCCTCCAACGCCATGCAGGCGCCCTGCGCCGCGTACTGGAGCATCGGATGGGCGGCGTCGCCGGTCAGGACGACCCGACCGTCCGTCCAGCCGGGCACCGGATCGCGATCGCACAGCACCCAGCTCTTCCACTGTTCCCCGAGACGCAGGAGCAGCCCGGCCTTCGGCCCGATCTCCGGAAACTGGGCCAGTACGTGGTCGGCGGGGGTCGGCCGACCCGTCACGGCCTCCCGTGCCCCGTCGTCCTTGGTGACCGCGAGGTTGAACTCGCGCCCTCCGCTGATCGGGTAGTGCACGAAATGCCAGCCCGGCCCGGCCCACAACGTCACGGCGTTGGACCGCAGGTGTTCCGGCACTCGGTCCATCGGGATGACGGAGCGGTAGATGGTGTGCCCGGACACCAAGGGCTCGCCGTCGCGGATCATCTGGGCGCGGACCGCCGAATGGATGCCGTCCGCCCCTACGAGGGCGTCACCACCCACCCGCTCCCCGTTCGCCAGCACGGCGGTGACGCGATCCGCGTCCTGCTCGTAGCCGGTCACGGCGGCGCCGGTGCACAGCTCGACGCCCGGCGTTCGCCGACAGGCGTCGAGCAGTGGCTGGTAGAGGTCCGTTCGGTGCACCACGGCGTAGGGGTTGCCGAAGCGCTCCCGGTACGCCGTACCGAGCGACATCGTGTTGATCACCTCGTCGGTCGTACCGTCCATCAGGCGCAGTTCGTCGATGAACACCGCACGCTCACGCACCTGTTCTCCGACACCGAGCCGGTCGAGCGCGCGGAAGGCGTTAGGCGCCAACTGGATTCCGGCGCCCAACTCGGTGAAGGCGTCGCGGCGCTCCAGCACGGTGACCCGGTATCCCCGGCCGGCGGCGGCCAGTGCGACAGCCAGGCCGCCGATGCCCCCGCCGGCCACGAGCAGTTCCGCCATGGCGGATTCCTCCTTCAGTCGTCTCCGAATTCCCTGTCGAGCAACTCGAAGATCTCGTCGTCCGTGACCTCGTCCAGGTCCTCGCCGTCGGCCTTCGCCTCCGTGCCGGTACCGCCTGTCGTCCTCTCCTGCCACCGCCACAGCAGCGTTTCGAGCCGTCCGGTGATCTCCTCGCGGAGGGCGTCGTCGTCCGGGGAGGTCTCCAGCGCCTGTTCCAGCTCCCGCAGCGGCGTGAGAATCCCGTCCGACGGGTCGGCGTCGGCACCGCCCGCCAGCTGCTCCAGCAGGTGGGCGACGAGCTCGGCCGGGGTCGGGAAGTCGTAGATCAGCGTGGAGGGAAGGTCCAGTCCGGTGGCCGTGGCCAGCCGGCCCTTCAGCTCGACGCCCATCAACGAATCGAAGCCGATCTTCATGAAGGGCAGGTCCTCCTCCAGCTCCACCTCTCCCGTGTGGCCCAGCACCGCGGGGACCTCGCTGCTCAGGGCATCCAGGAGGAGGGAGGCGCGCTGTGCCGGCGGCGCCGAGGTGATCAGCGCGGCCAGCGGTGCCACCGTCCCGGTCCCGTCCGTCCCGGTCGTCGCGTCGGTGTCCGCCTTGAGGTCGAGCCGGTCGAGCAGCGTGCGGGGCCGTGCCGCGCTGAACGCGTCCGCGAAGCGGCGCCAGTCCATGTCGGACACCGTCACGCAGGTCTCGTCACGGTCGACCACCGACTGCAGTGCGGCCATCGCCCGGGCCGGGGACATGGTGCGCATCCCGCTGCGGTTCAGCCAGGCCACGTACGCCTCGTCCGCGGCCATGCCGTCACCGGCCCAGGCGCCCCAGGCGATCGAGGTCGCCGGAAGGCCTTCGGCACGACGATGTTCCGCCAGGGCGTCGAGGTAGGCGTTGGCCGCGGCGTACCCGGACTGGCCCGCGCTCCCCCAGACGCCGGAACTCGAGGAGAACATGAGGAAGACCACGGGCGGCTCGTCCCGCAGCAGCTCGTGCAGGTTCCACGCTCCGACCGCCTTGGCCTCCAGGAGCTCCGAGAGCTCCTCCATCTCCAACTCCACCAGTGGCTTCGACTCCCCCGCGGTGCCGGCGGTGTGGATGACGGCGGTGAGGGGGTGGTCGGTGGGGATGGTGGTGAGGGTGTGGGCGAGGGCTTGGGGGTCGGCGGTGTCG
>NZ_JBIRQR010000013.1:0-72128 GCF_044333295.1 Streptomyces sp. NPDC021019 | reverse complement strand
TCCAGCGTCAGGTCATCGGCGAAACGCCGGTCACCGGTCGCGTCGGGCACGTACTTCACACAGACAACGATCCTCAAGCTCACGCCGGCTCTCCTACTGCATCGTCATTTCTGGGCTGCCTTGTTGCACGCAGCATAGGCGCCTCGTCGGGCCGAATCCGGTCAGGACGACCGAGGCTCCGAGCCTGATATTACTCGCCAGTACACCCAGTCTGTTACCCCTGGACAAGCGCTGCGCACTGTGACCTTGCCAACGCGGCGGGCCTGTGTGTGCGCGCCCTCAGTCTCGCAGAGCCGTGAACCGTCCCTGGTGGTAGACCAGCGGGCGACCGGCCCCGGAGGGCGCGCCCTCCACCGCCTCGGCGATGACGACGCGGTGGTCCCCGGCCGGGACGCGGGTCACGATGCGGCAGACGAGCCAGGCGGACACGCCGGCGAGCAGCGGAACGCCTTCGGGGCCGCTGCTCCACTCGGTCGACGGGCCGAAGCGGTCGGCTCCGCTGCGGGCGAAGGTCGCGGCCAGTTCCCGCTGGTCCTCGCCGAGTATGTGAACACCGACATGAGCGGCCCCGGACAGCACGGGCCAGCTGGAGGAGGACGTACCGATCCCGAAGGAGATCAGCGGGGGCTCGGCGGCGACGGAGGTCAGCGAGGTGGCGGTGAAGCCGACCGGGCGCTCCCCCGCGGCGGTGATCACGGCCACGCCCGCGGCGTGGCGGCGGAAGACCGAGCGGAAGAGTTCGGGGGTGGCGAGCGCCGGGGCAGGAGCGAGGTCGGGCGTTGCCGTCATGGACGTGTCCTTCTGCGGAAGTGGCGTACGGGTCCGTGGGGGCTCAGACACCCGGACAACGCGCACTCGCATGGCGTGCGAGGTCCACATGGACCCGGCCGTAAAGAAGGAGTTCTGGCGGCATAACGTCAGACTGACGATTCGGAGCGGGCGCAGTCAAGGGCGTTCCCGAATGTGGGAGATGCGTCACGGCCCGTCATATGGCGTGCCCCAGCGCCGCGACGACGTCGACGGTGCGTGGCTGGCCGGATGCCCGGCGGACCACCCGGCCCCCGGCGTCGAGCACCAGGACGGTCGGCGTCTTCGTGATGTCCAGCTCCCTCACCAGCGCGAGACGGGCCTCGGCGTCGACCTCGATATGGGCGACCCCGTCGATCATCCCGGCCACCTCGCCGAGGGTGCGGCGGGTCGCCCGGCACGGCTGGCAGAAGGCGCTGGAGAACTGGACGAGCGTCGCGCGCTCCCCGAGTTCCGCACCGAGTTGGGATGCGTCGAGTCGCGGTCCGTGGGTCCGGCGATCCACCTGGTGCCTCCTGATCAGAGCTCTTCGTAAGAGGTCAGCAACGGCCACCGCCCGCGCATTCCCCGCAGCTCCGGGGGTACGCGCACGTGACGAGAATCTCGCGCCCCGCGTCCGTCGGGACTGGCCAGGGACTCGCGCATGGGGCACCATCGCCACAATGCCGAAAACCTACGGCTGCGTAACTTCCGCCGGGAGAACCCTCCCCAGGCGCTGAAGAAGGGTCTTCATCCAGATGGCAGAACTCGTCTATCGACCGGTCATCGGCGCCGCTCGCACCCTGTTCAAGGCGCTCGACCTGAAGATCGACACTCAGGGTTCGGAGCACATCCCGAAGACCGGTGGTGCGGTGCTGGTCAGCAACCACATCAGTTACCTCGACTTCATCTTCACCGGGCTGGGCGCCCTCCCGCAGAAGCGGCTGGTCCGGTTCATGGCGAAGGAATCCGTCTTCCGGCACAAGATCTCCGGTCCGCTGATGCGGGGAATGAAGCACATCCCGGTCGATCGCGACCAGGGCGAGGACGCGTACGCCCACGCGCTCCGGTCGCTGCGTTCCGGTGAGATCGTCGGAGTGTTCCCCGAGGCCACGATCTCGCAGTCCTTCACTCTGAAGAGCTTCAAGTCGGGTGCCGCGCGCCTCGCGCAGGAGGCCGGGGTCCCACTGATCCCGATGGCGCTCTGGGGCACGCAGCGGATCTGGACGAAGGGGCGGCCGCGTAATTTCCAGCGCAGCCACATCCCGATCACCATCCGCGTCGGAGAGCCCATGGAGGCGCCCTCCGACCAGTACGCCGGTGCCATCACCCGGCGGCTGCGGGAGCGGGTTCAGGAGTTGCTGGAGGCGGCACAGCGGGCCTACCCGGTGCGCCCGAAGGACGCGAGCGACACCTGGTGGGTGCCGGCCCATCTCGGCGGTACGGCCCCGACGCCCGCCGAGGTGCGCGAGCTCGGCTGACAGCCACCCCCACGACAACCGCGGCGACGTCACTTCACCGCGGCCCGTGGACGGTGATCCGCGCTCCGGGGCTCAGCTGCTCCAGGGTCGCGGCGAGTTCGGCGCCCGCGGCGTCGAGTGCGCCGTTCGCCATGGGCGCGAGGCCCTCCAGCAGGAAGACGGCGTTGACCGACTCCTCGGTGAGCCGGGTGCGCACACCCTGACGCCAGTTCCAACGGCGGCAGGTGACGCCCTCGTCGTCGCACCAGACGACTTCGCCGGGCTCCGGGTGTTCCACCGTCTCCTCACCGCCGGCGACGGTGAGGAAGGGCTCGTCACCCGTCGCCCGGATCAGCCGCATCCCGCCCTTGATGTGGTCGGTGTCCTCGCCGCCGACCGGGACGAGGTGGGCGACGCTGATCGCGTTGTAGGCGTCGACCAGCAGGTTGATGCGAGGCAGGCCACCGTCGGCGAGGGCGCGCCGGGCGAGCGCCTCGGCCGAGTTGCGGGTACGGGAGGGCTTGGCCCCGAACGCCGAGTAGACCTCGCGCCAGGCGGCGAGGCGCGGGTCCTCGTGCGGGGCGCGGCCCTCCAGGCGCTCGGCCAGCCTGCGGGCGGCGTCGTCCAGCAGGGCGGCGGTACGGGCGTCACTGGGGCCGTTGACCAGGCCGTGCGCCTCGACGGCGATGTGGGTGAAGCCCGGTGCGATGGCTCGCACCTCGTCGGACACGGTGAGCGTGAGGGTCATCGTCTGCCTTACTGCCTTACTCGGTTCGGTGACTCGGGTGCGCTGGTCCGGGCGCGGGAGTGCGCTCAGAGGGCCGTGGGGAGGTTCCGCAACAGCTCCGAGCGGTCCCGGGCGCTCTTCAGCGCATGGAGGATCACCTCAGGTGGTGCAGCATAGACTACTGGATAGTCGATTTCGTTGCACTCTTCGCGCGCCACCAGGCCAACCGCTCCTCCTCCAGCGAGAACTGCGCGTCGATGCCCGGCTTGTTGCCACGCGGGTCCACCCGCGCCCACTCCCCGGCCCCGGGGAGACGCAACGCGACCAGGCCGTGGATCACCGGCGTGGTTCCGTCCTCACCGACCAGACGTTGATAGCAGAGGCCGGCCGGAACGCCGCGGGCCCGCAGCAGCGCCGTGAGCGCGATCGACTTGGCGTAGCAGATGCCGGTACGGGTGGCGAGCACGTCGGAGGCGCGCCACGTGACGCGCGGGTCCCCCGAGTCGGCGGAGTGCGGAATGGCGTCGCGGACGAACCCGAAGGCGGCCCGCGCGTATGTATATGCGGTGTCGGCGTCGAGCGCGAGGCGAGCCACCGTCTCGCCGACCCGAGGATGATCGTGGTCGATGACCTCGTCGGCGGCCAGGTACGCGCCGATGTCCGGGTTCTGCTGCGTCAGCTTCATGACCGGAGAGCGCACGAAGCGGCCGACCGGAAGTCTATCGATTTCCGATCGGCCGCATATTCATGCAGGATGCGCGCCAGTACTCCAGCAGCGGCTAGCGCGCCATCTCTTCCTTGAGTGCCTGGAGGAAGGCGTCGACGTCGTCCTCGCCGGTGTCGAACGCGCACATCCAGCGGACGTCCCCGGCCGCCTCGTCCCAGAAGTAGAAGCGGAAGCGCTTCTGGAGCCGCTCGCTGACCGCGTGCGGCAGCCGGGCGAACACGGCGTTGGCCTCGACCGGGTAGAGGATCTCCACCCCGTCGATCGCCCGGACGCCCTCGGCGAGCCGCTGGGCCATGGCGTTGGCGTGCCGGGCGTTGCGCAGCCACAGGTCCCTGGCGAGCAGCGCCTCCAGCTGGACGGAGACGAAGCGCATCTTGGAGGCGAGCTGCATGGAGAGCTTGCGCAGGTGCTTCATCGCCCGGACCGCGTCCGGGTTCAGCACGACGACAGCCTCACCGAAGAGCGCGCCGTTCTTCGTGCCGCCGAAGGACAGCACATCGACGCCGACCGTGTTGGTGAACGTCCGCATCGGCACGTTCAGCGAGGCGGCGGCGTTGGCTATCCGGGCCCCGTCGAGGTGCACCTTCATGCCGCGCTCGTGGGCGTGGTCACAGATGGCACGGATCTCGTCGGGGGTGTAGACGGTGCCCAACTCGGTGTTCTGGGTGATCGAGACGACCTGCGGCATGGCCCGGTGCTCGTCGTCCCAGCCGTACGCCTGCCGGTCGATCAGCTCCGGGGTGAGCTTGCCGTCCGGTGTGGGCACGCTGAGGAGCTTCAGCCCGCCCATCCGCTCGGGCGCGCCGCCCTCGTCCACGTTGATGTGCGCGGACTCGGCGCAGATGACGGCACCCCAGCGGTCGGTGAGAGCCTGGAGGGCGACCACGTTGGCGCCCGTGCCGTTGAAGACGGGGTAGGCCTCCGCGGTGGCGCCGAAGTGGCTGTGCATCACACGCTGGAGGTGGCCGGTGTAGTCGTCCTCGCCGTAGGCGACCTGGTGACCGCCGTTGGCGAGGGCGAGGGCCGCGAGGACCTCCGGGTGCGCGCCGGCGTAGTTGTCACTGGCGAAGCCGCGTACCTGCGGGTCGTGGTGACGTCGCGCGTCGGTCCTCACGGTTGCGGGGTCAGCCACAGGCGCTTTCCGTTCACTTCGGGGGCGGGCTTGTCCCAGACGCCGGCGATGGCCTCGGCCAGCTCCGTGACGTCGGTGAAGCCCGCGAACTTCGCATTCGGGCGCTCGGCGCGCATGGCGTCGTTCACCAGTGCCTTGACCACCAGGATCGCAGCAGCGGCGGCGGGCCCGTCCTCGCCCCCCGCCTTGCGGAAGGCGTCGCCGAGCGCGAGGGTCCACGCCTCGGCTGCGGCCTTGGCGGAGGAGTAGGCGGCGTTGCCCGCGGTGGGGTTGCTGGCCCCGGCGGCGCTGATCAGGAGATAGCGGCCCCGGTCGCTGCGCTCCAGGGCCTCCTGGAAGGCGAGCGAGGTCGACTGGACGGTGCGGATGAGCAGCTTCTCCAGGGCGTCCCAGTCGGAGAGCACGGTCTCCTGGAACGACTTGCTGCCGCGCCAGCCGCCGACGAGGTGGACCAGGCCGTCGATGCGGCCGAACTCCGCCTCGGTGCGCTTGGCCCAGTCCCGGGTGGCGTCGAGGTCGAGCAGATCGACCGTCTCGCCGGTGACGGTCGCGCCCCCGTGGGCGTACCGGGCGGCGTCCACCGCCTCGGCGAGCCGTTCGGGGTTCGCGTCGCACCCGACGACCGTCGCACCCGCCTCGGCGAGCCGCAGGAGGGTCGCCCGGCCGGCGGGGCCGGCCGCTCCGGCGACCGCCACCACGGCTCCTTCCAGCACACCGGTCCCCTCGCCCGTGCCGTTCGCGTTCATGGCCACCGCCTCCTCGGGAGAATGGTTCACGCGGCTGCCCGCTCGTCGTTCGCCGCGGTGATTCCCTTGGCAGAGGCAATCACGTGCTTCAGCTTCTTGGCGAGCGCCTCATAGAACATGCTCAGGGGAAACTCGTCCGGAAGCACGTCGTCGACGAGCTTGCGGGGAGGAAGTGTGAGGTCCAGGGCGTCGGGGCCCTTGGCCCAGCGGGATCCCGGATGCGGGGCGAGATACGTGGACACGAGGTCGTACGCGGCGAACCAGTGGACCAGCTTCGGGCGGTCGATGCCGTCGCGGTAGAGCTGCTCGATCTCGCCGCAGAGCTGGTTGGTGACCTCCGGGGCACGGTCCCAGTCGATCTTCAGGGTGTTGTCGGTCCAGCGGACGACGTCGTGCTTGTGGAGGTACGCGAAGAGCAGCTGGCCGCCGAGGCCGTCGTAGTTGCGGACGCGCTCACCGGAGACCGGGAAGCGGAACATCCGGTCGAAGAGCACCGCGTACTGCACGTCACGGCCGTGGGCGTTGCCCTCGGACTCCAGCTTCACGGCCTCCTTGAAGGCGGTGAGGTCGCAGCGCAGCTCCTCCAGGCCGTACATCCAGAACGGCTGGCGCTGCTTGATCATGAACGGGTCGAACGGCAGGTCGCCGTGGCTGTGGGTGCGGTCGTGGACCATGTCCCACAGGACGAACGCCTGCTCGCAGCGCTGCTGGTCGCCGATCATCTCGCGGATGTCGTCGGGCAGCTCCAGGCCGAGCAGGTCGACGGAGGCCTCGGTGACGCGGCGGAAGCGGGCGGCCTCGCGGTCGCAGAAGATGCCGCCCCAGCTGAAGCGCTCGGGGGCCTCGCGCACGGCGATGGTCTCCGGGAAGAGCACCGCGGAGTGGGTGTCGTACCCGGCGGTGAAGTCCTCGAAGGTGATGCCGCAGAAGAGCGGGTTGTCGTAGCGGTTCGCCTCCAGGTCGGCGAGCCAGTCGGGCCAGACCATCTTCAGCACGACCGCTTCGAGGTTGCGGTCGGGGTTGCCGTTCTGCGTGTACATCGCGAAGACGACGAGGTGCTGGAGACCGTCGGTCCGGTTCTTCGCGGGCTGGAAGGCCAGCAGCGAGTCCAGGAAGTCGGGGACGCGGAAGCCGTCGGCGGCCCAGCGGCGCAGGTCGGCGACGAGCGCGCGGTGGTAGGCGGCGTCGTGCGGGAGGAGCGGGGAGAGCTCCTCGACCGCTGCGGTCACCCGGTCGAGGACCTGCTCGACGACGGCCGGGGTCGGGGCGCCCTCGGCCTCGAAGTCGATGGATCCGTCCTTGGACTGCCAGGGGCGGATCTCCTCGACGGCATCCTTGAGCACGGGCCAGGCAGGGTGCTCGACCACCCGCTGGGCCGTAGCTATCGCGCCGTCGGTGGCGTCGCGCACAAGAATTTCCGTCATAACACTTCCTCCACGGGAGAACCTCGCGTTCCCTCACCGTAGCCGTGCGGGGTTCCTTCCGACAAGTGCAGGACTGCAAATCATCCTGCGCTCCCCCCATGGTCACCGCTGTTTTTCCTGTCGAATCCTGGGTAGACGCGCGGTTCGCCCAGTTACTCCCGGACGCGGGCGACCGGTCCCGCAGAGCGGGGGACATCCCGGGCCCCGGCCGCTACCCTCCCCAGTGCCGCATTGCCTTACCTCCGCTTGCCGTACCTCCGCGCGGGCAGGAGCAGTCGACGGACCGCCGCCGACGGAAACGAGGTCGCCTTGTCATTTCTCACCCTGGGTCATCGCGGAGTCATGGGCGTCGAGCCAGAGAACACCCTGCGCTCCTTCGTCCGCGCCGAGGCGTCCGGAATGGACGCCATCGAGCTGGATCTCCATCTCAGCAAGGACGGCGCGCTCGTCGTGATGCACGACGTGGACGTGGACCGCACCACGGACGGGACCGGACCGATCGCGGCCAGGACCCTGGCGGAGCTGCGCGAGCTCGACGCCGGCCAGGGCGAGCGGATCCCCGTCTTCGAGGAGGTGCTGGAGGCCGTCTCCTCCCCGCTCCAGGCGGAGATCAAGGACGTGGCGGCGGCCCGCGCGCTGGCGGACGTGATCCGGGAGCGCGATCTCGTCGGCCGGGTGGAGGTGTCCTCGTTCCACGACGAGGCCGTCACCGAGATCGCGCGGCTGGTGCCGGGGGTGCGCACGGTCCTGATCTCCAGCCGCTGGGGCTCGGACGTGGTGGACCGGGCGAAGGCGGCGGGCGCGGCGACGCTCGCGCTGAACATCCGCCGCCTCACCCTGGAGATCGTGGAACGGGCCCACTCCGAGGGGGTGAAGGTGATCGGCTGGGTGGTGAACACCCAGGACCACCTGCGTCTCGCGCGGGCACTGGGCCTGGACGGCGCGACGACCGACTTCCCCGAGATCCGCCGCGCCGGGCGCTTCACCGCCTGAGGGCGGACGTCCTCAGGCGCCCTCCCCCGCGTCGCCCGCCTCAAGGTTCTTGACGAGCAGCTCGAAGGCCAGGTCGTCGCGCTGAGGAATCCCGAAACGCTCGTCGCCGTACGGGAACGGGGTGAGCGCTCCCGTACGGCGGTAGCCCCGGCGCTCGTACCAGGCGATCAGGTCCTCGCGCACCGAGATCACCGTCATGTGCATCTCGCCGACGCCCCAACTCTCCCTCGCGGTGCGCTCCGCCTCGGCGATGATCAGCTTGCCGAGCCCGCCGCCCTGAAGTCCCGGCCGCACCGCGAACATGCCGAAGTAGGCCGCGTCGCCCCGGTGTTCGAGCTGGCAGCAGGCGACGAGTCCGCCATCGCGCTCGACCGCGAGAAGCCGGCCCGCCGGAGCGTCGATGACCGCGCGCACACCCTGTTCGTCGGTCCGCTGCCCCTGGAGGAGGTCGGCCTCGGTGGTCCAGCCGGTGCGGCTGGAGTCGCCGCGGTAGGCGGACTCGATGAGGGTCAGCAGCGCCGGTACGTCGCCCTCGGTCGCGTCGCGGAAAGTCAGCCGGGCCGCGTCGGGGGGCGTGGCGGTGTCCATGGTGGGGTGCTCCGTTTCTCTGCTGCCGTACACACTTCTTGTGCTGCCGTACGCGTTCCGTGCTGCCGTACGCCCTTCTGTACGGCAGCACACGTGCCCTGCTGCCCTACGTACGGTCGCGGTCTCCGCCGTGGCGCGTGCGGTCGAGAGTAACGCGACCCGAAGCGCCCCCGGCAGGCCCCGGCGCACCCCCTTCACACCCCCGTGCGCCGGATTCGGCATCGGCCCCCCGGGCATCGATGGGACGACCCGCAACAGTGCCGTTCGTCCGACCGGGGGGAGGCGCGCCGTGCACGGAGGGGCCCTTACCGGCTGGCTGCTGATGGCGTTGTGCGCGGTGAGCGGCGCCTACTGCCTGCTGCGCACCCGCGCGGGAACGCCGCGGGAGCGCCGAACCGCACGGTCGGAGGCGCTCATGGGGTTCGGCATGGCGGCGATGGCCGTTCCGGCGGCGGTGCTGTCGCCCCCGGACTGGGCCTGGGCGGTGTACGCGGTGCTGTTCGGCGCGGCCGCGCTGCGAGCGCTGCGCCCCGCCCTGCGCGGCGGCCACCATCTGCACCATCTCGTCGGCTCACTGGCCATGGTCTACATGGCCGTGGCGATGGCCCCCGGGGCCACGGGGAGCGGCGGGGGCGGGCATGCCGGGCACGGGGCGGATGCCGGCGCCGGCGGCATACCCCTGCTGACCGGGGCGCTGCTCGTCCACTACGCGTTCTACGTCCTGGGCGCGGCCGGCCGCCTGCTGCCGGGGACCGTCATGCTCCCGGCCACCGGGGCGGTCCGCGCCCCCCGGGACCCAGGAGGATTCGGGGGCGCGTCGGACGGACTGTCCGGGCTCACCGCGGCGTGCAGGCTGACGATGGGCATCGGCATGTTCACCATGCTGCTCGCCCTGTGAGACAGGAAGTGGGACAGAACCCCCCGCAAACCGTGGTCTACGTCACTTGCCGGTCGCGGCCGTACCCTCGGCCGACCCGCCCCTCATAAGCTGATGCCATGCTGGTCTCCCTCGCGCTGCTGCTGCTCGGTGCATTGACCGCCCTGGTGACTCCCCGCGTGATGGCGCGAGCCCGGTGGCCGGAGCGCGAACCGGTCGTGGCCCTGTGGGTCTGGCAGTGCGTGGTGGCCGGGGTCCTGCTGTCGTTCGCGCTGTCCATGACGCTGAGCGCGGCCGCAGCCTGGCAGGCGGTGCGCGGCCATGTCTTCGCCCCCGCCCCGCACGCCGTCGTCGAGGCCTACGCCCTGGCGGCGTACGGACCGTGGTCGGCGGTCATCGCGGTGCTACTGGCGATGGGCGGGCTGTGGACCGGGGCGATGCTCCTGAGGGAGATCCGGCGGGCACGGCGTCGCCGCGAACAGCGTCGGACGGAACTGCTGGTGCGTTCCCCGCTGATGCCGGGCGAGGAGCCGGGCGCCGACCACCTCGTGGTGCTGGAGGGCGAACGCCCCGACGCCTGGTGGCTGCCCGGCACGGCTCCGCAACTCGTCATCACCACCGCCGCACTGGGACGCCTGAAGGGCCGTCAGCTCGATGCCGTGCTCGCCCATGAACAGGGGCACGCCCAGGCCCGGCACGACTGGCTGCTGCACTGCTCGTCGGCGCTGGCGATCGGCTTCCCGCAGATCCCGGTGTTCGCCGCGTTCCGCGACGAGATGCACAGGCTGGTCGAACTGGCCGCCGACGACGTGGCGTCACGCCGCTTCGGCCGGCTGACGACCGCGCTCGCGCTCGTCGGACTCAACGAGGACCGTGGGGTGTTCGGCCCCTGCCCCACTCCGCAGGCCCAAGTGCCCCTCCGGGTCAACCGGTTACTGGCCCCGGTCGAACGGCTGACGGCGGGCCGCAGGCTCCGGCTGACAGCCGCCGCCGCGCTGGTCCCGGTCGTGCCGGTGCTCGTGGCCTTCGTCCCGGGGCTCCGCGCGCTGGGTTAGGGCGCGTCCGCCGGATCAGGAGTCGGGGCAGCGGCGCCCGGCGCCCCGTCGGCCGCGCCCCGGGTTGGCCTTCGGGCGGTGTCCTCCGCGAGGATCACCCCATGTCCTCCCCCGTGTTCCGCTTCCGCTCGCCGGATCGCTCCGCCCGTACCCCGCCCGCCCTGTGGACCGGTGCCGTCGTCGGCGCGGCCGCTCTCGTGCTGCTCGTACTGGTGGCGGCGCGTTGGTCGCCGCTGATGTCCCTGGACCGGGCGGTCGCCGACGCCCTGCACCGGCACGCGGTGACCGATCCCGGTCTGGTGCGGGTGAGCCGGGTGCTGACGGACTGGGTGTGGGATCCCTGGACCATGCGCGCTCTGATCGCCGTGACCGTGGTCGCCCTGTGGTGGCGGGGCGCCCGCCCGCTCGCCCTCTGGCTGGCCGCGACGAGCCTGGTCGCCTCCCTCCTCCAGCAAGGGCTGAAGGCCGCGGTGGACCGGGAGCGCCCGCGGTGGCCCGATCCGGTGGACTCGGCCCACTTCGCGGCCTTTCCCTCGGGGCACGCCATGACGGCCGTCGTGACCTGCGGCCTGTTCGTCTGGCTGCTGTGGCTGTACGGCGCCGGCCCCGGCGCCCGGGCCGCGGTGCTGGCCGTGGCGGTGGTCTCGGCGGTCGGCGTGGCGGCGACCCGGGTGTACCTGGGAGTGCACTGGCTGACCGATGTCGTGGGCGGCGCGCTGCTGGGGGTGGCTGTGGTGGCGTTGAGCGCCGCGGCGTACGCCCGGTACGCGGCGGCCCGGGAAGGCGCTCTTGCCGAAGCGGCGACGGACCGGTGAGGATCGCGTCCATGGTGGTCACAGGTGTGCTGTTCGACTTCTCCGGAACCCTGTTCCGTATCGAGCCGGTCCGTGACTGGCTCGCCGCCGTGCTGCGCGAGCAGGGCGTCGACGTCACCCCGGAGGATTTCGAGCGGTACGTGAGCGGGCTCACGGAGGCCGGCGCCCTCCCGGGCGGCCCGCCCCCGGTCCGGGTCCCCGGCAGGCTGGCCGGGGCGGTGTCCCGCCGGGACCTGAGCGCCGCCCTGCACCGCGAGGCGTACACCGGTCTGGCCCGAGGCGTCGCCCTGCCCGAGCCCGGGCTGTACGACGCGCTGTACGACCGCCATATGCGACCGGAGGCCTGGCAGCCCTACCCGGACGCCGCGGAGGTGCTGGCGGGGCTGCGGAGGGCGGGAATCGCGGTGTGTGTGGTCAGCAACATCGGGTGGGACCCGCGCCCGGTCTTCCGCGCCCACGGGCTGGACGCCCTGGTGGACGCCTACGCCCTGTCTTTCGAGCACGGACTCCAAAAGCCCGACGCGGGACTGTTCCGCATCGCCTGCTCGCTGATCGGCCGGGAGCCGGCGGACGTGGTCATGGTCGGTGACGACCGGGTCGCGGACGGTGGCGCGGCCGCTCTGGGCTGCGGGGTCCGGTTCGTGGACCACCTGCCGGTGACGGAGCGGCCGGACGGCCTGCGTTCGCTGGGTCTCGTGCCGGAATGAGGCCCGTGGCGAACAGAGGAGATCGGACCGGAGTGTGAGGCATATCCCGCCGCGGAGGGGGTAATGGCAGCGGCCCGTGGCCGTAGCCTGGTGGACATGTCCCCCATGCCGTCGTCCCTGTCCGCTCGTTCCGCAGCCGAGGTCAACGCGGAGATCCGCGACCTGTGGCAGCGTTCGGGCGGGTCCCTGACGCCGCAGGACGAGGCCGATTACCAGCGGCTGCTGATGGAGTGGGCCGCCGCCACCGGCGGAAGCGTCCGCACCGCCGCCTGACCGCCGTACCGTAGGCCTGTGCGGAGATCGCGCCCGATCCGGCGATCCCCCGCGTCGCCGGATCGGGGCGCACCCTCGGCGTGCCACAGGGGGCACGGCCGCGGACCGCGCCGGGGACCGGAGTTGCGGAGTCCGCCGACGCAGGGATCCAGCATGTCCCCACCCGGCTCGTCGGTCAATGAATTTCCGGCGGCACACGCACCGGGGCCGGTGTCTGCCGGGCAGGCGACCGCCCGGCAGACACCGGCCCCGGATGGGAGAACAGCGGGACGGCGGGACCTCTGACGGATCAGCGGTCGAAGTAGTCCGGCTGCGTCTGCGCGTTGAGCTCGTCCAGCTCGACCCGCTCGGCCGGGTCGGTGCGCCGGTCCTCCAGCTTCAGCACATCGAAGCCCTTGGCGATGTCGCTGGAGTAGATGTGGCCGTTGTAGTAGTACGCCGACCAGGGGCCGGCCGTGGTGACCCGGTCGAGCGTGACCGGGCCGCGCTCGAAGAAGGCGATCTCCTTGGGCTTGGAGGAGTTGGTGAAGTCCCATACGGAGATGCCGCCCTGGTACCAGGCCTGGACCATCAGGTCGCGGCCCTTCACCGGGATGATCGAGCCGTTGTGCGCGACACAGACCTCGGCGTCGGCCTGGTGCCGGTCGATCTTGAAGTAGCTGCGGAAGACCAGCTTGCGGTGGTCGCCCTTGCCGACGATGTCGTAGATGCCGTCGGCGCCCCGCTCGGGCCCGATCTCCGCGTTGCAGGTGGCCGCGCCGCCGCCACCGAGCTCGTCGGTGAAGACGACCTTGTTCGCACCCTGGTTGAAGGTCGCCGAGTGCCAGAACGCGAAGTTCACGTTGTCCTGGACACGGTCGATGATCTTCGGGTGCTCCGGGTCCTCGATGGAGAACAGCAGGCCGTCACCCATGCAGGCGCCGGCGGCGAGGTCCTTGGAGGGCAGCACCGTGATGTCGTGGCAGCCGGTCGTCTTGGAGACACCGGGGTTCTCCGGCGCACCGGGGTTGCCGCCGTCCGGGAAGAGCACCGGGAAGTTCACGATCCGGGCCTTCTGGGGCGCCTTGAGCGGCACCTTGATGACGGAGATCCCGTCGTGCGGCGGCTTGCAGTCCGGGAACGTCTCGTTGGGCGAGTACGAGGAGACGTACACGTACACGTTCTTCCTGCCGTCCGGCACCAGCGTGTGCGTGTGGGAACCGCAGGCGGTCTCCACGGCGGCGATGTACTTCGGCTGCCGCTTGTTGCTGATGTCGAAGATCTTCATGCCCTCCCAGGAGGACTTCTCCGTGGCGGGCTGGGAGGTGCTGGAGCAGGAGTCGTCGCTGCGCGAGGAGTCCGTCGACAGGAACAGCAGGTTCCCGGAGACCGAGATGTCGTTCTGCGAACCGGGGCAGAGGACCTGCGCGACGGTCTTCGGCTTCTTCGGTCTGCTGATGTCGTAGATGACGAAGCCGTCGTAGTTGCCGACGTACGCGTACTTCCCCTGGAACGCGAGGTCCGTGTTGGTGCCCTTGAGGGCGCCCTTCGGCACGTTCGTCAGGTGCTTGATGTTGGAGCTGTGGACGATCTCGTCCACGCCGGGTATGTCGCCACCGGTTATCGCGGCCCTGGCCTCGGCCTGCTCGCTCTTGGTGACGGAACCGCGCTCGGTGGGGGCATCGCCCGGGTCGGGGGTGGCGGCCGCTGTGGTGGCCGTCAGCAGCGTGGCGAGGAGTCCGGCTGCGGCTGCCACCGCGCCCAGACGTCTGCGCCGCACGCGGGTGGTGTGCAACGAGGTCACTGCGTCCTCCCTTGTCTCCGTTCGGGGTCGAACGGTTATGAACCCCCGGCAGTATCGTCCCTCCCATGTACACAACAACAGATGGCAACAGAGACGTAATAAAAGTTTTTGATCTTCGCCCGGTGGAAGCGTGTTAGGACGGTCTGCAACAAACCATGTGGCACAGGAGGTCGCCGTGTTGATCCATCGCCGGTCCACAGTTCTGCGCTCAACCTCTCTCGCGGCGACGGCGGTTGCCGCCGTGCTCGTCCTGGGAGCCTGTGAGGCCGGCAGCGGTGACGGGGCGTCGGACAAGGCCAAGGACGCGGGTCCGGGCGTGGTAGCGCCCGGCAGACCGGGCGAGCCCGCCCGGACGCTCTCCGCCGAGGAGGCCGTCAAAGAGGCCGGTCAGGACACCGCCAACTCCGCCGACTTCCGCTACGCGCAGATGATGATCGAACACCACGGCCAGGCGCTCGTGATGACCGGCCTCGTCCCCGAACGGGCCTCCGCCGACACCGTCAAACGGCTCGCGGACCGTATATCGGCAGGCCAGAAGCCGGAGATCGGCGCGATGGAAGGATGGCTGAAAAGGAACGGGGGCGACCGGCGCAAGGAGCACCACGATCACACCACGATGCCCGGCATGGCGACCGACGCCCAGCTGGAGAAGCTGCGCGCCGCCGAGGGCAAGGCCTTCGACGAGCTCTTCCTGGAGTTGATGATCACCCACCACCAGGGAGCGATCACCATGGCCACGGAGGCGCTCACCGAAGGGAACGACGTCATCGTCGAGGAGATGGCGAGCGACGTGGTCGCCCAGCAGACCGTGGAGATCAACCGGATGCGCGGGCTGATGGGCTGAGCCACTCGGCCGAGCGCCCCGTGCACCGGACGGTGCCGATCGGCCCGGCGGTGCCATCCTGGAGGGAACCTCCGGGAAGAGGTGCGCCGTGCTCTCCATCGCCGTCGTCGGTTCCGGTCCCAGCGGGGTCTACACCGCTCAGGCCCTGCTCCAGCAGTCGCTCGTACCCGAGGTGCGCGTGCACGTCCTGGACCGGCTGCCCACCCCGTACGGACTCGTGCGGTACGGGGTGGCCCCCGACCACGAGAAGATCAAGTCGCTGCAGAACAGTCTGCGGGCGGTGCTGGAGGACGACCGGGTCACCTTCGTGGGCAACGTCGGCGTCGGCGGTGCGGAAGGCGTCTCCCCCGCCCGGCTCGCGGAGCTTTACCACGCGGTCGTCTACTGCGTCGGGGCCTCGGCCGACCGGGCGCTCGCGGTGCCGGGCGAGAACCTGCCGGGCAGCTACTCCGCCACCCGCTTCGTCTCCTGGTACAGCGCCCATCCGGACGCCGGCGCCGACCCGTTCGTCCTCGACGCCCGCTCGGCCGTCGTGATCGGCGTGGGCAACGTGGCCGTCGACGTGGCCCGGATCCTGGCCCGCGGCGCCGACGAGCTGCGGGCCACCGACGTGCCCCGCGCGGCGCTCAGCGCGCTGGGGGAGAGCCAGGTGCGCGACGTGCACATCGTGGGCCGTCGGGGGCCCTCCCAGGCCCGGTTCACCACGAAGGAGCTGCGGGAGCTGGGGGCGCTGCCCGGGGCACGGGTCGTCGTCGACCCGGCGGAACTCGCGCTCGACCCCGCGTACGCCGCTCCGGACGGTCCGCCCGGAGCGCTGCCGCTGCCCGCCGTGGTGCGGCGGAACCTGGAGGTCCTGCGCGGTTGGTCGGCGGCCGGGGAGCCGGCGGCCGACGCCGGGCGCCGCATCCGGCTGCGGTTCTTCCTGCGGCCGGTGGAGCTGCTGGAGCGCGACGGGCGGGTCGCCGGGGTGCGGTTCGCCCGGACGGCTCCGGACAGCGGGGGCGGGGTCCGGGACACCGGCGCGTACGAGGACGTCGCGGCGCAACTGGTCCTGCGGGCGGTCGGCTATCGGGGGGTGGAGCTGCCGGGGCTGCCCTTCGATCCGGTGCGCGGCACGGTGCCGCACGCGGCGGGCCGGGTGCTGCGGGACGGGACGCCTGCGCCGGGCGAGTACGTGGCGGGGTGGATCAAGCGGGGGCCGACCGGGGTGATCGGTTCGAACCGCTCCTGCGCCAAGGAGACGGTGGCCTCGCTCCTGGAGGACGCGGCCGTGCTGAGGAGCCGTGCGGCGGTCGACGATCCGCTGGCCGTGCTGCGGGAGTGGGGGCTGCGGCCGGTGGAGTGGTCCGGCTGGCTGTCGATCGAGCGTGCGGAGGCGGAGCTGGGCCGTTCGCTGGGGCGCGGCCCGGTGAAGATCCCCGACTGGCCGGGGCTGCTGGGAGCGGCCCGGGACGGGAACCGCTGAACAGCTGCCCGCGTCATCCCTCCCGGGTCGCCACCACCAGCCGGGCCCGGGGGCTGCCGTCGGGGCGCGGGCCCAGCTCGGTCAGCGGGAGCAGCCGGACGGCGAATCCGGCCTGCGTCAGGTCCTCCAGCACGCCGCCGAGCGGGAACGTGCGGTAGTACATGACGAACGACGGGCGCCACAGGGCGTTGCGCAGCCGCATCGCCGCGTCGAAGCCGAACAGCGACCAGTAGGCGCGCGATCCCACCGGGGGCGGTGCGCCGATCGGGAAGACGAACCGCCCGCCCGGCCGGATCGATCCATGCACCTCGGCGAAGAGGCCGAAGCGTTCGGCGGGCAGGAAGTGGCCGAACGCGCCGAAGCTCAGGGCGAGATCGAAGACGGGCGCGAAGGGCAGGGAGCGGGCGTCGGCCCGCACCCAGTGCACCGCCGGCCCCTCTCCCCCGGGCGGGAAGGCGGCACGGGCCTCGGCGAGCATGCCCGCGCTGAAGTCGACGCCGACCGCGCGCTCCCGGCACAGCTGTCGGAGCACGCCGACCCCCGCGCCGGTGCCGCAGCAGACGTCGAGTCCGGCGTCGAAGGGTCCGAGCTCGCGTACCGCCCGGGTGACGGCGTCGAGCACGCGGTCAGGGGTGCGGTAGGGCGTCCGGTCGAACTTCGGGGCGAGGAGGTCGTATCCGCGCTCGGTCGAGGAAAGCGCCTGAACGGCCAGCTCGCGCACGCTGGGGCCCTGTTTGGTGAACATCACGGACCACCCTACCGACACGGCGCACCCGCCACCGCCGGTCGGGGCGCGGGCCGGGGCACGGATGGCGGCCCGGCCGGGGCACGCCCGGCGGCCGAGGCACGGGGGGCGGCCCGGCCGGGGCACGGCGGGGCGGAAGCGTCAACGTCCTTCGTGAAGTCGCCGCTTGAGAGTGATGGCCGTATCGGCGGTGTACGCCTGGGTCCAGCTGCGGCCGGCCCCGGACTTCCAGGTGACGTGGACCGTGGAGCCGTCGGTCCGGGCGCTCTCCACGGTCATGGACCGGTCGCCGCCGCGCACGTCGCCGCGGCGCAGCTCGCCCGCCTCGACCGTGACGGGACGCTCCCCCGGCGCGTTCTCGGCCTCCTCGGCCGCCCGGAGGAGTACGGCCGCCAGCTCGCGGGCCGCCCCGGAGGTGCAGGACCAGACGAGCTCGCCGGCCGGGGGCGAGAGCCGGATGGAGACGCGGGGGCCGGACTCCCCCGCGCCGACAGTGAACGGCGCCGGCTCGCCCGCGGTGACCGTGACCGTGACCGGGTGCCCGTCGGCGTCCGTGATCCCGCTGCGCATCGTCGTCTCCTCGGTCTCCCTGTCCCCGGCCCTGTCCAGGCCCTCGTCCGGCCGTCGTCCGGCCCCCGCCAGCATGTCAGCACCCGGCGGTGGGACGCGGCCGGCGGTTCCGGGTCGCCGTCCTCCACGGCCTCGCGCGGGACCGGGAACCCCGCCGCGGCGAGGTCGCGCCGGGCCAGAGGCCCGCTCCTGAACGGTCGTCCCGGGTGGGGCCACACCGACGTGAACGGGGCGACGGGCGTGTGCGGGGGCCACTGTCAGTGGCCGGGTGCAGACTGGCACTGTTCCGGCACAACGGCGTTTCGGGAGGTCCAGGACCATGACCGACGTATTGCTCACCGCAGGCACCCGCAAGGGTCTCTTCATCGGCCGCAGAAGCGGCGGGACCTGGGAGATCACGGGCCCGCACTTCAACGCGCAGGCGATCTACTCGGTCGCCGTGGACACCCGGGGGGACGTCCCGAGAATTCTGGTCGGCGGGGACAGCGCGCACTGGGGGCCGTCCGTCTTCCACTCCGACGATCTGGGCGAGACCTGGACCGAGCCCCGGCAGCCCGCGGTGAAGTTCCCCAAGTCCACCGGGGCGTCGCTGGAGCGCGTCTGGCAGCTGCACCCGGCAGGACCCGAGGCGCCGGACGTGGTCTACGCGGGCACGGAGCCGGCCGCGCTGTTCCGTTCCGAGGACCGGGGCGAGTCGTTCGAGCTGGTCCGGCCGCTCTGGGAGCATCCGACCCGCTCGCGGTGGGAGCCGGGGGGCGGCGGCGAGGGGCTGCACACCATCCTGACCGACCCCCGGGACGCCGGGGCCGTGACCGTGGCCGTGTCGACGGCCGGCGTGTTCCGGACCAAGGACGGCGGTGCGAGCTGGGCTCCGTCGAACAAGGGCGTCTCCGCGGTCTTCCTCCCGGATCCGGACCCGGAGTTCGGCCAGTGCGTGCACAAGGTCACCCGGGACGCGGCCGACCCGGACCGGCTCTACCTGCAGAACCACTGGGGCGTGTTCCGCAGCGACGACTCCGGCGACCACTGGAGCGACATCGGCGGGGGCCTGCCCTCCGACTTCGGATTCGCGGCCGTCGCGCACCCGCACCGCGGCGACACGGCGTATGTCTTCCCGATCAACGCCGACGCCGACCGGGTCCCGGCGGATCACCGCTGCCGGGTGTTCCGGACGACCGACGCGGGGCACACCTGGGAGCCGCTCACGGAGGGCCTGCCGGACGGGGCGCACTACGGCACGGTGCTGCGGGACGCGCTGTGCACGGACGACGCGGATCCCGCCGGGGTCTACTTCGGCAACCGCAACGGCGAGTTGTACGCCAGCGCGGACGACGGGGACAGCTGGCGGCAGCTCGCGGCGCACCTGCCGGACGTCCTGTGCGTGCGCGCGGTGGCGCTCGGCTGACGGCAGTTGATCGGAGTGGTCGTATCAGCAGTAGAGTGCGGGCCGTGGCAGCACGACCGTTGAAAGAGATCATCGAGCCGGGGTGGGCGGACGCCCTCGAACCCGTCGCCGAACGCGTCGCCGCTATGGGCGACTTCCTCCGCGCGGAGATCGCCGCGGGACGCACGTACCTGCCCTCCGGGGCGCATGTACTGCGGGCGTTCCAGCAGCCGTTCGAGGAGGTGAGAGTGCTGGTCGTCGGCCAGGATCCGTATCCCACCCCGGGGCACGCGATCGGGCTGAGCTTCGCGGTGGCGCCCGACGTCCGGCCGCTGCCGGGCAGTCTGGAGAACATCTTCCGGGAGCTGCACGCGGACCTGGGGCTGCCCAGGCCGTCCAACGGCGATCTCACACCCTGGACGCGGCAGGGGGTGCTGCTGCTGAACAGGGCGCTGACCACCGCGCCGCGGCGGCCCGCCGCCCACCGGGGGAAGGGCTGGGAAGAGGTGACCGAGCAGGCCATCAAGGCGCTGGTCGCCCGGGGCACGCCGCTGGTGTCGGTCCTGTGGGGGCGCGATGCCCGCAATCTGCGCCCGCAGTTGGGCGACTTCCCCGCGATCGAGTCCTCGCACCCCTCCCCCATGTCCGCCGACCGGGGCTTCTTCGGCTCGCGGCCGTTCAGCCGCGTCAACGAACTGCTGGAGCGCCAGGGGGCGCAGCCTGTGGACTGGCGGCTTCCGTGACCCGTTCCCCCGCGGCGGCCGACGCGGCCGGACCCGGCGCTTACGTCCTCGGGGTGGACTCCGGCGGCTCCGGTCTGCGGGTGGCGCTCGGCCGGGTGGCGCTGCCCGGGCCTCTCGCGACGACCCTCTGCGCGGAGCCGGTGCGGACGGGACCCGGCGGCATCGACGCCGGGCATCTGCTGGACCAGCTGCTGCCCGCGGCCCGGGAGTTGCTCGACCGGGCGTCCACCGCCGCGCCCGGTGACGCCCCGACGGGTGAGGTCGCGGCGCTGGCGATCGGGGCCGCTGGCATGGCCACGCTCGGCGATCGGTTGCGGTCGGAGCTGCCCGGCGCGCTCGCGGACGCGCTGGGAGTGCGCCGACTGGCGCTGGCCGCCGACGCGGTGACCGCCTACGCGGGCGCGGTGGGACAGCGCCCGGGGGCGGTCGTCGCCGGTGGCACGGGCATGATCGCCCTCGGTACGGACCTGACGGAGTGGCACAGGGCCGACGGGTGGGGTCATCTTCTGGGTGACAGCGGCGGCGGTGCCTGGATCGGGCGGGCCGGGCTGGACGCGGCGATGCGGGCCCATGACGGGCGGCGCGGCGGCTCCCCCGCCCTGCTGGACCGGGTGCGGGCTGTGTTCGGACCGGCCGAGGCGCTGCCCGGGCTGCTCTATCCGCGCTCCGACCGGCCGGCCGTGCTGGCCTCGTTCGCCCCGGAGGTGGCGGCGTGCGCCGGAGTGGATCCGGTGGCCGCCGGCATTCTTCGGCAGGCCGCCGGTCATATCGCCGAGGCTGCGGCGGCTGTGTGCCCGAGGCCCGCCGGGACGGAAGCCGAGGACGGCGAGGGCGGTGAAGTGGCTCTGACCGGTGGCTTGTTCAAGATGGGCGAGCCTCTGATCGCACCCCTGCGCGAGGAGCTGGCACGGCTGTTGCCGGGGGCCCGGGTGGCCTCGGCGGCGGGCGATCCGCTGACCGGCGCCCTCCGGATCTCGCGAGCCCTGGCCGCCGGGGATCTACGCCTGCCGCTGCATCCGACGATGCTGTTCGTGCCCCAGGAGCACGGGAGCGGACAGCGCGTCGGAACGACCGTGCGCGACGAGCCCCGCACGGGGTGACGCTCGGCGGGCCGAAAGGGCAGCCGGACGGCGGCCGACGGAACAACGACCCGACAGACAGGGGCAATCCGGTGATACATCGCTCATCGGACATAAGAGGATAGTTAACGCTCGACCGGGCCCTCCCCGAACAGAGGGGCAGCCAAAACCAGTAGCATGCGGCGCCATGAGCACCCCCACTGGGCCCGCTTCCGGCCTGCCTGTACGAATGCCGCGACCTCGCCAGTCCGGACGGCACCGCCGCCCGGAGCCCGTGGTCGCACCTGAGGGCGCTGCCGCGCTCGTTCTCGCCGTTCCCGGTACCCCCACTTCAGCCACGCGCAGCCTGGCCGAAGAGGTGATCAGCATCGCCCGTTCCGAGCTGCCCGGTCTCAACGCCCGGATCGGCTACCTCGACGGCGACGACGCCGAATACCCGACCCTTGCCACCGTTCTGGCCCACACCGCCGCCGAGCGCGTCGCGCGCTTCGAGCAGGCCGTCGCCGTCGGCCGTGAGGTCGCCGAGCCCGTGGGTCCGCCCGCCGTCGTGGTCCCGCTGCTCGCGGGCCCCGACAGCGCGCTGATCCGGCGGATACGGCAGGCCGTGATGGACAGCGGTACGCAGGCCGAACTGACCGATGTACTCGGCCCGCACCCGCTGCTCGCCGAGGCCCTGCACGTACGGCTGTCGGAGGCCGGGCTGGCGCGCGCGGACCGCGCCAGGCTGTTCACCGTGGCCACCGCCGCCGACGGCATCGTGCTGGTCACCGTGGGTGGCGAGGAGGCCGTGCGGGCCGCCGGGATCACCGGGATGCTGCTGGCCGCCCGGCTCGCCGTGCCGGTGATGGCCGCCGCGCTGGACGTGGAGGGCTCGGTCGCCTCGATCGCGGAGCAGCTGCAGGGCTCCGGCTCCGCGCAGCTGGCCCTGGCGCCGTACCTGGTGGGCCCCGAGGTCGACCCCGGCCTGCTGGACGCCGCCGCGAAGGAGGCGGGCTGCGCGACGGCCGAGCCGCTGGGCGCCTACCCGGCGATCGGCAAGCTCGTGCTGTCCCTGTACGCCACGACGCTGGGCATCACGCCGGCGACGCCGCAGGGTGCTCAGGCGCACTGACCGGACGCCGTCGCCGTGGGGCGGCGGCTCGGGAAGCCGGACAGCGCGGCGGGGGGGGGGGGGGGGGGGGGGGGGGCCCCCCCCCCGGGGGGGGCCCGCCGCCCCCCCCCCCCCCCCCGCGCCCCCCCCCCGCCCGGGCCGCCCGGGGGGGCGCCGGCCCGCGGGGCCCCGCCCCCCGCCGGGGGCCCGCGGGGGGGGGGGGGGGGGCGCGCCCCCCCCCCCCCCCCCGCCCCCCCCCCCCGCCCCCCCCCCCCCCCCCCCCCCCCGCCGCGCTGTCCGGGGCGGCCGCTGTCGGGCCCCACCGTCCCGGGGCGACCGCTGCCGGAGGTGCTGCCCCGGGGCGACCGCTGCCGGAGGTGCTGCCCCGGGGGCGACCGCTGTCAGAGGAGGACGATGCAGGAGGCCGCGGGAACCTCGACGGAACCCGCGTGCCGCGGGACGCCCGTCCCGGCGTCCACGGCGAACCAGCTGACGTTCCCGGAGTGCTCGTTGGCCGCGTACAGCCACTGGCCGCTCGGGTCGAGGGTGAGGTCGCGCGGCCAGCGGCCGCCGCAGCCGACGGTGGCCACCAGGGCCGCCTTCTCGCCGCTCTCGTCGAGGGTGAGTACGGAGATGCTGTCGTGGCCCCGGTTGGCGGTCCACACGAAGCGCCCGTCGTGCGCGACGACCACCTCGGACGGGTAGGTGCGCGCCGCGTCGTCGGCCGCCTCGTGCTCGGGCAGCACCAGCGTCTCGCCGAGCGCGTCGAGGCGGCCCGCGGCCGCGTCCCAGCGGCACACGGTGAGCGTCGGCTCCAGCTCGCCCAGGACGTAGGCGAGCGAGCCCGAGGGGTGGAAGGCCAGATGGCGCGGACCGGTGCCGGGGCGCAGGGCGGTCTCACTGTGCAGGCGCAGGGCGCCGGTGGCGGGGTCCAGGGCGCAGACCCGTACCGAGTCGGTGCCGAGGTCCACGCTGACCACCCAGTTTCCCGAGGGGTCGGCGAGCACCTGGTGAGCGTGCGGGGCCCCCTGGCGGCCGGTGTCCGGGCCGTTGCCCTTGTGCCGGAGCACCGAGGCCACGGCTCCGAGCGAGCCGTCGGCGAGGACCGGCAGGGCGGTGACGCCGCCGGAGGTGTAGTTGGCCGTGACCAGGTGGTTCGCGGCGAGTGCGAGGTGGGTGGGCGCATCCCCGTCGACGGCGCGGACGGGTCCCAGAAGCGCCGGCACGTCGCCGTCGAGGGCGAAGGCGGCGGCGACGCCCGGGGCGCTCTCGCCGACCGCGTACAGGGCCGCGCCGCCCGGGGCGACCGTGAGGAACGAGGGGTCGGGCACGGCATCCGTGGACCCCAGCACCGTCAGCGCACCGGTGTCCCGGTCCACGGCGGCGGCGGTGATCCCGCGCCCGCCCGCCGAGGTGAACGACCCTATGAATGCCCGCCCGGCGCTGTTGCCGATCATCGCGCTACCCCTCTTCACCGTCGCCGCGATCTTCACGGCCGACGGTAGCAGGCGCCCCTCCGAGGTCCAGACCAATGCGGCCGGAAGGAATCGGCCGGCGCGGGCGGCGCCCCGGTCGCCGCTCCGGGGCGGGCCCCACCCCGGAGACGGACAGCCACGGCCGTCGGAGTTGACGGACCTGAGAAGGAAGCCGCGGAGGGACGGCGACTCGACCGGGGCGGCGACGGAGCCGCCACCCTGGAGCTGATGGGCATCGCGCGCGGCGCCTGCTCAACCCGGGCTCGCCGACGGACCGCGGACGACAGCCGTACCGCACGTACATGACCCGCGCGGTGACGGACGGCATGCTCGACGAGGTCGTGCCGCACCGTCTGCCCAGGTGCTGGCGCCTCCCACCGGCAGCGGCGAGCGCAGTGTCCTGAAGGGCGGGTGGCGCACGTGGACTCGCGCGCCGCCCGGGGGGGCGTCCGGCGGCGCGCCCCGGGCCTGCTCGTCAGCCGCCGAGCTTGCCGACTGCGTCGTCCAGCGACGTCGCCATGAGAGTCAGCTCCCGCTCGGCCGGATACGCGGTCCCCAGCCGATCGACGAGCTCCGCCCGGGTCAGCACGACCGCCGCGCCGCGGAGGTCGTCACCGGCCAGGGCGGCCTGTCCGGCCACTCGGGCGCGGCCCTCCAGCAGGACCAGTGCGGAGTCCTCGTCCGCCGCATCCAACAGCTCGCGGACGAGGGTCTCGTCGATCACCACGTCTTCTCTTTCCTGGGAGGAGGACCCGGCTTTCCTCCTTGGAGGAGGACCCGACTGCCTGATCCGGCCGCGCCCTCTTGCCGATGATCCGTTCAGCCAACGACGACGTGCCGTTCGTTGCTGACGCAGTGCGTCATGGTGAGCCCTTCGACGTCACGTGGCGGGTTCTCGCCCAGGCGGGCAAGACGCTCACGGTCGTCCTCCGACAGGTCCTGGCTCGCGAGGGGCCGCAGTCCCTTGACGTCCTGCGGGGTGATGCCCAGCCCGTCGCCGACCCGGCGGCCGAGATCGTTCTCGACGAGGAGGAAGTGCCAGACCATCCTCTCCCGCACGGCCCGGTCACAGTCGGAGAGCATGCCGACGAGGTTCGTCACCAGGTCCTCCCGCTCCCACTCCTCCATGAGGAGGTAGCGCTGGCCGGCCTGGAGGTAGTCGTTGGTCCGGGGGATGCGTTTACGGGTGAGGCGGCCGCGGATCTCCGGGCCCTGCTCGTCGTGCGTCGGGTACTGGGCCTCACGCAGTCCCCCGGTGATCGACGGCTCGTAGTTCACCTCGGGGTTCTCACCGTGGTGACCGTTGTCGTACGCCATCATCCCGTCGCGCTGGTTGGTGGCCACGTGGGCGTTCTTCGCCTGGTTGACGGGGAGTTGCAGGTAGTTCGGGCCCACCCGGTAGCGCTGGGTGTCGCTGTAGGAGAAGGTCCGCCCGACCAGCATCTTGTCGTCGGAGAAGTCCAGCCCGTCGACCAGTACGCCGGTGCCGAAGGACACCTGCTCGTTCTCCGCGAAGTAGTTGTCCGGCACCCGGTTGAGCACCATCCGGCCCACCGCCTTGGGTGGAAAGTCCTGCTCGGGCCAGGTCTTCGTGTCATCCAGCGGATCGAAGTCCAGCTCGGGATGGTCGTCGTCGGACATCATCTGCACGACCAGTTCCCACTCGGGGTGTTCCCCCCGCCGGATCGCGTCGTAGAGGTCCTTCGTGGCGTGCCCCAGCTCATGAGCCTGTACGTTCGCCGCGTCCTCGGCCGTCATGCTGCGGACGCCCTGCTTGGGAAGCCAGTGGTACTTGACCAGCACCGACTCGCCCTCGGGGTTCACCCACTTGTACGTGTTCACGCCGAAGCCCTGCATGTGGCGGTAGTCGGACGGAATGCCCCGGGGGCTGAACAGGTTCACGAGCATGTGCATGCTCTCCGGAGTCTGCGACATGAAGTCGAAGATGCGCCCCGGCTTCTGCTCGTGGGACACCGGGTCGGGCTTGAGAGCGTGGATGACGTCGGGGAACTTGATCGCGTCCCGGATGAAGAACACACCGAGGTTGTTGCCCACGAGGTCCCAGTTGCCGTCCTCGGTGTAGAACTTGACGGCGAACCCCCGGGGGTCGCGCGCCGCCTCGGACGAGTCACGGCCGCCGATCACCGTGGAGAAGCGGACCGCGACCTCCGTCCGCTTGCCCGCCTCCTGGAACAGCTTGGCCCGGGTGTAGCGGGCGATGGGCTCATCGCCCCACTTTCCGTACGCCTCGAAGTAGCCATAGGTGGTCACGCCCCGCGCGTGCACCACGCGTTCGGGGATGCGCTCCCGGTCGAAGTGACTGATCTTCTCGAGGAACTGGTAGTTCTCCAGAGTGGCGGGGCCGCGGGCCCCGACGGTGCGCTGGTTCTGGTTGTCGAAGACCGCATGGCCCTGCCGGTTCGTGAGTTCCGGCCGGTCGTCGTCCGCGGCCGGCCCGGCGCTCGCTACGTCTGTCACAGCCAACTACTCCTTCTCTCGTTCCGTAGTGCGGTGCGGAGCCGCACCGCAGGCGAAAACCGAACCGCGGGAGGTGGGAACGCGGTGCGCGTCCGCGCTCCCACAGCTACCACTGCGGTCTCTGTGCGGCCACCGCACAGTCGACGCGTCGACCGGCTGCCCGGGCGGGGTCGTCGGTGTCCGGACTGTCGAGGTCGGCGAGGGCCTCCTTCGCGGCCTTCACCTCCTGGAGACGGTCCTCCACCACCTGCTCGCCGCCGGGGAGAGTACGGCGGGCGAGAGGGTGGACCACTTCTTCCGCGGCCGTCTCGTGAACGGCCAGGAGACGGACCAGCCGCCGGACGGCGTCCCTGCGTGCGTCGCCGCTGCTCCCCTCGACCTCGTCGAAGAGGTTGCGGATCACTCCGTGCCGGCGCATGAGCAGCGCCACCGCGTCGTGGTCGGCCGGGGGGCGTCGGACTGTTCAGTCCCTGTTAGGACGTGTCCGGCTCGAACGTGAGCGCGTTGGGCGGCGACGGCGCGCAGACCTCCGCCGCCTCACGGCCGTCGTGCCGGCGCATCAGGTCCGCAGCGATGTGCGAGTGTTCCGGCTCCGTGTCCCGGTGCGGCTCCGAGATCGCCGTGACCGCCGGGTCGCCCTCCTGCTCCATGAAGGGGTGGTACAGGGAGCACTCGTTGTACTCATGGTGGACGAGCTGCTCCCACCAGGACTCGCCCGGGTCGACGGGCGACTCGCAGGTCACGCCGACACGGAAGCGGGTGCCCCTCAGGCCCGCGGCCGCGATCCCTTTCCCACCCGTCGCCGCGATCCTGCACCTCGGCGGCCTGTGACTGCCTCACCGCACCCCTGCTGGCCGCCAGTCATCACCAGCCTCTGCTCGACATCATCATGCACGTGTGCGTCCTGGGCGCCGGGTGGCCGTTCACGTCCACCCTCTGCCGGCTCGACCCCGTCCGCCGCCCGCCACCGGTCGTGCCCACCGCCGATCCGTCTTGAGGCGCGAGGGGCACGATCGCGGCACGGAGGTCTACCTCCGCCCAAAACGGGCACTCCTCCCATGCACGGGGGCGGTGTCACCGCAGCACCCGCCCAGGACGACGAAGAGAGCCGACTGATGCAGGAGAAGACACCGTCGCAGGCCGAGGGCGAGCGCCCGGACGGCGAGACGGCCCAAGCCGCGGAGCACCGGACCGCGGACCCCGGACGCACGACGCCCTCCCAGGCCGAAGGAGACAGGGAAGCCGACGATGACGACGAAGACGCGTGAATGTCAGCAGGTCCGGGTCAGTCCGGACGCCTTGGCTCCGGCGTACGCGCGCGGGGTACGGATCGGCCGCCCGCCGACCCGGCGAGGAGCGCTCCGGGATCACCGCGTGGCAGGCCCTCACGCAGCGAGGTACGAGTCCCCGGCCCGCGCTCCCCGGAGGTATCCGTCATGAAGAAGGACGTGCGCGGGGAAAGCACCCCGCTGTGGAGGGCAGGGGAGGTTTTCCGCCGCGTGAACAGGGCCTACTCGGCACCGAAGGAGCATCAACTCGCCGGGCACCTCGGCGCCCTGGTCGCATTCGCCGCCTACACCGGCGTCTGGGGCGCCACGGTGAGCGTGCGAAGGAACGAGCTTCCGGACCGCCACCAACCGCTGGATCTCCTGTTGACCGCAGCCGCCGCCTTCCGACTCGGCCGTCTTCTCAGCAAGGGCTCCGTCACGAGCCCGCTCCGAGCGCCATTCACCCGGTACGACTCAGTGGCGGGCCCTGCCGAAGTCAACGAAAGCCCTCGCGGAGGTCGCTTCCGGTCGACCGTGGGTGAGCTCGCGACCTGCCCCTTCTGCCTGAGCGTCTGGCTGACGACCACCTTCACCGGCGCCCATCTGTTGTGGCCGCGCGCCACACGCACGGTCACGGGCGGCCTTACCGCCCTCGCCGTGGCTGACACTCTGCAACTGGGCTACGACTGCCTGACGCAGAAGAACAGTGGCTGAGCCCCGCGACGCCACCATGGCCGATCCCCGGGCCGGCTGCACGGCGGTGCGGAACGACCATCGAACTCGCCAACGCCATCCCGCCGCCGTCCGTGAGCCTCCCGGAGGGGGCCCGGCTTTTCCCCACACTCTCTTTGAGGCCCCAATCGCGCATGTTCACCCTTTTTGCAACCATTGAGGAAGCGTCGAGGGGACGACGCGAGACACCTCCCAAGCAGGGCCGACCTAGGAGGAGCCTTGAGCGACTTCGAGAGTTCGAGCCGTCCGGGCGACGGAACGACGGCGACGACGGCACAGACCGCACGGGACAAGGCGAGCGAGGGCACCGATCTGCTGGCCTCGAAGGCCGGTGACGTGGCGGGCACCGCCAGGGAACAGGCAGCCGATGTGACGGGTGAGGCCACGGCACGGGCCCAGGACGTCATGGGCGAGCTGCGCAGCCAACTGGAGGAACAGGCGCGCTCGCAGACACAGCGGCTGGCGGACAACGTACGACGGCTCGCCGACGAACTGCACGACATGAGCCGCAACAGCGACGGCGACTCTTCCGCTGCGGGTGCGGTGAAGCAGATAGCGGACCGCGGGCACCAGGCCGCCTCCCACCTGGAGGACAGGGGGCCAGCCGGTCTCCTCGACGACGTGCAGGACTTCGCACGCCGTCGTCCCGGGATGTTCCTGGCGGGCGCGGCGCTCGCGGGCTTCGCCACCGCCCGGCTCGCCAAGGGGGCCAAGTCCGCGGACGGCGGAGAGGGCCGACACACGAGCCCGACGAACAGCGGTACGGGCCCGAACGTGCCACGAGTCGGGACGGGACGCGGGGCCCAGCAGGCCCCGGGCACCCCCCCGCCACCCTCCTCGCCGCCCCTCACTCCGTCCGACGGGGGAGCAGGCGCACCGGGGCAGGCCCCGATGAGCGGCCCGTATCCGGATCCGCAGCAGCCGTAGGGAGAGGGGAACCGAGCCGTGGTCACACCAGCTTCGGAACACACCACCGACCAGCCGGCCGCCCCGTCCGCCGGCTCCACCCGCGCACCGTCGCCGGATCCTTCCATCGGAGAGCTGGTCGGCGAGATCAGCGAGGACCTCACGCAGTTGGTGCGCGAGGAGGTCGAGCTGGCCAAGGCCGAGGTCAAGGAGAGCGCGACCCGGGCGGGCAAGGCGGCGGGGATGCTCGCCGGCTCCGGGTACGCCGGTCATCTGATGCTGCTCATGGGCAGTCTGGCGGCCGTCTTCGGCCTCGCACACGTGGTCGACCTGGCCTGGGCCGCCCTGATCGTCACCGGGTTCTGGGCGATCCTGGCCGCCGTTCTCTTCGTGGTCGGCCGCAAACGCCTCAGCACGGTCAGCGCCAAGCCCGAACGCACTGTGGAAACGCTGAAGGAGGACGCGCAATGGGCACGCAACCCGACGAGCTGAAGTCCGACGTGGAAGACACCCGGGCCCACCTCGCCCACAACGTGGACCGTCTCGCGGACAAGGTCGCCCCGGGAAAGGTCGCGCGACGCAAGGCGGACGCCACGCAGCGGCGGATCACCCGCGTGAAGGAGCGTGTGATGGGTGCGGCGAGCGACACCACGGCCTCGGGTACGCAAGGCGTCGCGGACACCGCCGGCCAGGCGGGGGACGCGGTCAGGCACACCGCCGACCAGGTGGGCCGATCCGTACGCCAGGCCCCCGACCGGATCACGCGCCAGACGCAGGGCAGCCCCGTCGCCGCGGGCATCATCGCCTTCGGCGCCGGCATGCTCGCCGCCGCGTTGCTTCCCACCACGGACGCCGAGGAACGCGTCGGCGCACAGCTCCGCGAGCACTCCGACGATCTCCTCGAACCCGTGAAGCAGACCGCCCAGGACGTCGCCCACGACGTCAAGGAGGACATGCGCGGACCTGCCACGGAAGCCGTGGACGCGGTGAGGAGCACCGCACAGGACGCGGCTCGCACCACCCAACGGAAGGCACGGGACGCCGGGCAGGAGGCCGGGACGGGACTGCGCGAAGTCGGAGAGGACGCCGCCCGGCAAACCGGGAGCTGACTCGGCCGCTCCACGGACCGGTCCGCCACTGAGAGGCGTCCGGCGTCGGGCGGGGCCCCGCTCCGGGGCCCCGCCCCGCAGGCGTGTCGTCCGCCCCCAGCAGAGTGAAGCGGCCGTGAGGTCGCCGGCCGCACACCGTCGAGGAGGTGTGAATCCCATGGCGCACGAGCAGCATGATCGAGACAGCCTGGGCCCGGAGGGAAGCCGGTCGGGTGCCGGCGCGCACACGCGAGCGGACCCTACCCCGCCCGGCTCGCCGGCGAAGTTCGGCAGAAGGTCGTGGGGTGCGGTGCTGAAGCGCACCCTGGGCGAGTTCAAGCGGGACGAGCTGGCCGACCGGGCCGCCGCGCTGACGTACTACGGCGTCCTGGCCCTGTTCCCGGCCCTGCTGGTCCTGGTCTCCCTGCTCGGTATCGCGGGCAGGGAGACCACGCGGACCGTGCTGGACAACTTGCAGAAGCTCGCGCCGGGAGCGGCCCGCGACGTCCTCACCAACGCGGTGACCCAGTTGCAGTCCAGCGGCGGGGCCGGCTGGGTGATGGCGATGGTGGGTCTGCTGGCCGCACTGTGGTCCGCGTCCGGCTACGTGGCCGCCTTCATGCGCACCTCGAACGCCGTGTACGACGTACCCGAGGGCCGGCCGGCCTGGAAGGTGCTCCCGGTCCGCGTCGGCCTGACGCTGGTGCTGATGGTGCTGGCCTGTGTGAGCGCGCTGATCGTCGTGCTCTCCGGCGGGATCGCCCGCCAGCTCGGCACCGCCCTGGGTGTCGGTGACACGGCCATGACCGTCTGGTCGATCGCCAAATGGCCCGTCCTGGTGGTGCTGGTGACCGTCATGCTGGCGCTCCTGTACTGGGCGGCGCCGAACGCCAAGAACCGCGGCTTCAAGTTCGTCTCCCTGGGCAGCCTGCTGGCGCTGCTGATCTGGATGGTGGCCTCGGCCGCCTTCGCCTTCTACGTCGCCAACTTCGGTTCGTACAACAAGACCTACGGCGCTCTGGCAGGCGTGATCATCTTCCTGGTCTGGCTGTGGATCACGAACCTGGCGATCCTGCTCGGCCTGGAACTCGACGCGGAGATGGCCCGGGAGCGGGCCGTCATCGGCGGCCACCCACAGACGGAGGAGCCGTACGTCGCCCCCCGCGACACCCGCAAATGGACCGACGAGGACCGCAGAGCCATGGGCGACACCGGCCCCGCCGGCCCCCGCGCGGACAAGAAGGACAGCGGCTCCTGAAAACCGCCCGGCCCCGGCGACCCCCGGGCCGGGCCAGGGTTCTTCAGGCGTTCGTCGACGCCGCGCGAGGACCGTGGCTCAGCGGGCTGAAAGGTTCGGCGAATGCGCGCTCCGGGCCGTGCAGGTGGGCCAGGGCCGGGTCGGCGGCCTCCGCCGTGCAGACGTGGACGACCGCAGGACCTTCTGGATCCACGCGTCGGTGATGGCATGGGTGGTGACGGGGAGGACCAGCAGCACGGCGAGGACAGCGCTGAGGGAGCCGACGGCGGTCTACGCGACGCGCGGATGCCCCGTTTCAGCCGGGTCGCCGTCAGTGAGATGAACGGTTGATCGTCACGCGGGAGCCGATCGTCTCGGAGCCTCTCGCGTGGCCGGGTCGGTCACGCCGCGATGTGGATCTCGCGGCCACAGCGCCCGCGTCACCAAGCGGTGCCCACCATCTCTGAGTTCGCCCGGCGACGGTGTCGCGAATGGCATGTGAAACGGTAAGCACCGGGATACTCCCGACTACGGAGGAAGACAGTTGAAGAAGCTGAAGAGGCTCAGGAAGCACCTGACCATGCCCCTGGCCGCCGGCGCTCTCGCGCTCGCCATGGTGGGGGTCTCCGCCGGCGCGGCTCAGGCGGCGACGTTCACCTACCCCGGGGCCAAGATCTCGTGGTCCGCCGGCGGTGAGATTCTCACGGTCAAGGACACCAAGACCGACGGCCGGTACATCTACACGATGGGCCAGTTCGCGGGCACGAACGTCTACCTGACGCCGCACTGCAGCACCAGGGGCCAGAGCAGCAAGACCTGCAACTACGCCGTGGCGGAACGCAAGAAGATCAACTTCTGGGTGTACTCCGTCAGGGGCTCAAGCATGAAGAAGATCGGCGAGTTCAGCGTCACCGCCTGACAGTAAGCATGTAGAGGCGTTCTCCGGCGGGGCCTGACCCACCGCCTGACTGACTCAGGTCTTCAACGGGATGTGTCGGCCCCGTCCGGGGGACGTTCGCGTGCATCCCCGGACCGGGGGACGTGACTTCATAAAAGCCTGGTCAGAGGGCCTCATCACGGTCTTGTCCGCCCTCCCGGCCGACGGGTGCCCTCCCGACCAGCCGAACCGCTCGAAGCGCCGGAGCACGTCGGCCCGCGACTTCGGCGCTTCCCTGTCACTGCGATCTGGTAGCCGCGATGCGGCCTCGGAGTGCTCCTGACAGGTCCCCCGTGGCTACGGGACCTGTCGGCCGCCTGTCGGCGGCGCGTCTTCGACCAGCACGCCGACAGCCGACCAGGGCGCGGACTACGCCGCGAGGATCACGACGCACTCCACGTGGTGCGTCACCGGAAGCAAGTCGTCTGGGATTCCGAGAAGGCCGGGCCGGCTTACGTGTGACTTTCCTGCGACTTCAGGCGTTTGTCGATGTCGCGTACGGGGCGTGGCTGAGCGGGCTGACGAGTTCGGCGAGGGCACGTTCCAGGTCGTGGAGGTGGGCAAGGGCAGGCTCTGCCGCAGTGGAGTGATGCGCCTGGACGGTCACTGTGGTGTTCGCGCCGGGCCGGGTTGCCGTGAGGATTTCGACCGCGGACTGGACCCGCCAGCAGGCAGCCGCGAGGCGGGCGTCGTGCGAGGCGTCGGGGTCGGCCGCGACAACGGCCAGGCTGCGGACCTCGCGGGCGCAATCGTCGAGCAGGGCCAGGACCTTGCGGGCGCGGGCTTTGCGGGCTCGAAGCGGGTTGAGCGGGTGCACCAGGGGCGCTAGGGAGAGCCGTACACGCCCCAGCAGAACTTCGAGTTCGGCGATGTGGGGCTCCGGGTCGGCACCCGGGGTACCGGCGAGCCGCGCAGCGGCCCGGGCGGTGCACGCGTGGACGCAGCTCAGGGCGCGCTGTACCCACGCATGGGTCGTCGCGTGCGTGGTCACGGGAAGCACCAACACCACCGCGAGGGCAGCCCCGAGCGCCCCGACCCCGGTCTCCGCCAGCCGCAGCACGAGCAGTTCAGGGTTCAGGACTCCCAGCAGACCGTAGAGAAGCGAGATCATCAACGTGACGGCGAAGATCATCCAGGAATACGACACCGCGGCGGTATAGAAGATCCCGAAGACGCATACCGCCACCAGGATCGCCGTGCCCACGAGATTTCCGTCGAGGGGAACAGCGATCAGCAACCCGGCGGGAATACCCAGTACCGTGCCGACCACCCGGCGGAAACCGCGGACCAGGGTCTCACCGCGCGAGGCTGTGTTCACGAAAATCCACCAGGCGGTGCCCACAGCCCAGTACCAGCGGTCGTGCGACAGCACCTGCCCCGCCCCCAGAGCGAACCCGCACGCCGCAGTCGCCTGTATCGCCTGGCGGGTCGTCGAACGCCCCAGCCCTCGACCACCCGCCGGAGCAGGCACAGTCGCGAGCGGAAAACGGCGCTCGAAGCACCACAGACCAAAACGGACCGCCGAAGAAACCAGCAGAGCGAGGAGGACGGCAGTGAAGAAGCCGGGCAACTGGACGGGGGTGGCATGCAGGAACTGGGCGACGAAGAACATCATGAACGCGAAAATTCCCAGCGCATTCCCGCGCGGCCCCCAACGTCGCGCGTAGACCCCCGCACCGATCACCGCGAGGAAAGCCGCGTCCCGAACCCATGGCGTTTCATGCAACGCGCTCGCGAGCGCGAGCACGGGGAAACCGACCACCGGCAGTAGCGCGGTGGTCAGGGCCTGAGCACGAACGTCCGGATCCGTGACAGTGAACAGAGCCAGAAGAGCAGCCAGGCCACCCGTGATCGCGGCCACCAGAGAATGCCCCGTCACCCCGCACACGGCCACCGCACCGCCGACCCCCACGACCGAACGCGCGGCACTCCGCAAGCGCAGCCGACCCGGATCCGGCGCCACGAACAACCTCTTCAACACGACTCTCCTCCGAAGACCGAACCCACGGACCCACTCAACTGACACACCATCAGGAGAGTCGGCAACGAGTCCGCATCGGTCCGCCCACGGACTGCCGAAGACGCCCGTACCCGCGCATCAAGCGGCGCCGGCGAAGCCCTGTCTGATCCAGCACGGGGGCGACGGCGAGTACGGGCAGGCCGACGACGGGGAGCAGGGCGGTGGTGACCGCGCGACCGGGCGCCGTCGGGTCGGTCACGGCGAACAGGGCGAGCAGCGCCGCGAGGCCGCCCGCGACGGCCGCCACGAGCGAGTGCCCGGCGAGGCCGCACAGCGCGACCGCGAGGCTGACGCCGAGGACGCCACGGCCGGCGGAGCGCAGCCGCACCCGCCCCGGGTCCGGCGCCACGAACACCCTCTTCAGCACACTTCCACCCCTTCTTCCGCGTCTCCGCAGAACTCGCATGAAAAAGGCGCCGCGGAAGTCCGCAGCGCCATCGATGGATCCATTGCAGCATCTATCGGGCTCTTGGATCAAATCGGGAGGAGAACCCTGTACCAATGGCCCAGCAGATCTCGTGGACGTTCGGCCACCGGCGTGCCAACGGACCACCCGGGACGGGCACCGTCGCTCGCACGGCGAGGCACCGCGTCGGGCGCCTGGCTCCGCCTGTCCCGTCCGGGGGATGAGTACGCGTACTCATCCCCCGGACGGGACAGGCGGCCCACGATGCCGTCATGGACATGGACATGCGCGGGGACGGGGCCCGGCAGGGACGCGAACCACGGAGCGGAGGGGCGAACCTCCTGGTGTTCCTGGCTCTGCTGCCGCTCGACGCGCTCGTCGGCGGCTACGCGTGGCTCGCGATCGGCATGAACGGCTGGGCCGCCGCGCACAACGGCGAGGAAGTAACCGTCGCGTTCACGGATTCAGCGGCGTACGGCGGCGTGCCGGCGGCTGTGGGGCTGGCGCTGTGCTGGGGGCGGTACTGGGGCGCCGCAGCGGCCCAGTTCGTCCTGACGGCCGTACTGATCGCCTGGCTGCTGTCGTTCCCCGGCTGAGGCGCTGCCGCACCGCCCCGGCGGCGCGGGGCCCTCGCCCTGGGTACAGTCGGGGCGCACCGGACGGCTCGGAAGGAGATCTGCGGATCATGGCGGTGGACGCTCTCGACACCCGGATCCTGCGCCTGCTGATCGAGCAGCCGCGGACCAGCGTCCGGGAGTACGCGCGCATCCTCGGCGTAGCCCGCGGCACGCTCCAGGCCCGGCTCGACCGGCTGGAGCGCGACGGGGTGATCACCGGTACCGGGCCTACCCTCTCCCCCGCCGCGCTCGGTCATCCCGTGCTCGCCTTCGTGCACCTGGAGGTCACGCAGGGACGTCTGGTCGAGGTGGGCGACGCCCTGGCGGCCGTGCCCGAGATCATCGAGGCGTTCTCGACGACGGGCGGGGGCGATCTGCTGACCCGCGTCGTCGCCCGGGATGCCGGGCATCTGGAGGACGTGATCCAACGGCTGATCCAGCTCCCGGGAGTCGTCAGGACCCGGACCGATGTGGCGCTCCGCGAGCGGGTGGCGCACCGGGTGCTGCCGCTGGTGGAATCTGTGGGGCGCGCGGCGGGCGACCGGGACCGGCCGGGCTCCGCGCCCGGTCGGGGGTGACGGGGCCCGTCACCGAGGACTGGGGCATGCTGGGGCCATGACGTCCCGCCCCGTGACCGCGCCCGGCCCGCACGTGATCTTCGATCTCGACGGGACGCTGGTGGACAGCGAGCCGAACTACTACGAGGCGGGGCGGCGGCTGCTCGCCCGCTACGGGGTGCGGGACTTCGACTGGGAGGCCCACACCCGGTTCATCGGCATCGGCACCCGGGAGACGCTGACGGTCCTGCGCGCGGAGTACGGGATCGACGCCCCGGTCGAGGAGTTGCTCGCCGGCAAGAACGCCCTGTACCTGGAGCTGGCCGGGGCGTCGACGGAGGTCTTCCCGCAGATGCGGGTCTTCGTGGAGCGCCTGTACGCGGCCGGGGTGCCGATGGCGGTGGCCTCCGGTTCGTCCCGGGCCGCGATCGGGGCGGTCCTCGCGGTGACCGGGCTCGACGCGTACATCCCGCTGTACGTCTCCGCCGAGGAGGTCGCGCACGGCAAGCCCGAGCCGGACGTGTTCCTGGAGGCGGCCCGGCGGATGGGGGCGGAGCCGGCGGACTGCGTGGTGCTGGAGGACGCCCCGCCCGGAGCGGCGGCCGCGCACGCGGCGGGCATGCGGTGCTTCGCCGTCCCCTATGTGCCGGAGACGGCGTCCGACCCGGCGTTCGGGACCGCCGAACTGCTCTTCAGGGACGGGCAGTCCGCGTTCACGGCCGATGCCGCGTACCGTCGGCTGCTCGACTGAACCGGGGCCCGGCGGGCGCTCGCGGCGGCAAGGCGGGCGAGGAGGGGTACCGGGGCGTCAGCAGGGCCCGGCGAAAGGGCCGTCGGGGCACCGGGGCTCCGCCGGACCGATATCCTGATCATGTCGTTCGCCGCTCCGCCCAGGACTCCGCCGGAGACCGGGAACCACGGGGGCCGGCAGCCGGAGCGGGCCACAATGCGAGATAGGTGTACAGGTGCTGGTAGCTGGTCGGTACCGATTGGTATCCCCCATCGGTCGTGGCGGCATGGGCGAGGTGTGGCGCGCCACGGACGAGGTGCTGGGACGCGCCGTTGCCGTGAAGCTGCTGCTGGGGGACCAGGCGGACGCCTCGTCGACCGCCCGCTTCCGGCTGGAGGCGCAGACCGCCGCCCGGTTGAGCCACCCGCACCTGGTGGCGGTGTTCGACTTCGGGGCCTGGGAGGACCGGTTCTTCCTGGTGATGGAGCTGGTCGAGGGGCAGAGCCTCGGAGACCTGCTGGCCGCCCAGGAGCGGGTCCATCCCGAACAGGTCGCCCTGATCGCCGGCCAGGCGGCCGCCGGGCTGGCCGCCGCGCACCGTCAGGGCATCGTCCACCGCGACATCAAGCCGGGCAACCTGATGCTGGACGCGGACGGTTCGGTGAAGATCGGCGACTTCGGGATCGCCCAGTTCGTCGACGATCCCTCGACCGCGCTGACGACGGCCGGTCACATCGTCGGCACGAGCCTCTATCTGGCCCCCGAGCGGGCGCTGGGACGGACCGCCGACTCCGCGTCCGACATGTACTCCCTGGGCTGCGTCGTCTATCAACTGCTGCTCGGACAGCCACCGTTCCGTTCCGACACGGCGACCGCGACGCTGTACCAGCATGTCGACACCCCGCCCGTTCCGCTGCGGCAGCGGGGCGTGGACATCTCCGCCGCCTTCGACTCGTATCTCCTCGGGCTGCTGGCCAAGCAGCCGGAGGAACGGCCCACCGCGCAGCAGGTCTCCGACTGGTTCCGCACCGACGCCTGGCGCGGCCGGCCGGAGCCCCTACCGCTGCAGACGCCCACGTCCCACCGGGCGTCCGCCCCCATGGCCCCGAAGCCCTCCCCCGTCGGGCCGCCGGCGCCGGTCGGCCCGACGACGTACCGGCTTCCGGGACCCACGGGGCGAAGACGGCAGGCGTCGGCCCGATCGGCTCCGGCCCGTCGTCGCAGTACCCGTGAGGCGATACGGCGTCGGCCCAGGGTGGCCAGCGTCATCGCGGGCACGGCGACGTTCCTGGCCGCCGTTTATCTCGGAATGATTCTTTTCTCCCCGGACTCCAGCTCGGCCGGAACGCCGGATCGGAGTCCGTCGTCGGGCCCCTCGCAGGACGTCGGCGACGGCGACGGGCAGCAACAGGACCAACAACAAGGCCGGCAGAGCCCGCAGGACCAGCAGGAGGGCCGACAGGGCGGGGACCAGCAGAACCCGGGCGAGGGCAGGGCCCAGGGCCGAGACGAGAGCCAGAATCAGGGTCAAGGTCAGGGGCAGAGGGACCGGGACGAGGACGAGCGGGACGACTGAGTCCCCGTCCGCTCTCCCCCACTCGCCGGGGCGCCGCCCGCCGCCCCCACCCGTCGGGGCCCCGCCGGTTCCGTCCCGCCCGCCGTCACCAGCGGTCGTGGACCTCCGCGCGGATCGACCGGTCGTACAGGTCCCGCACCGCGTCCAGCGTGGACTGCGGCAGCGGCGGCAGGGCGGCCGCCGCCGCGTTGGCGCGGGCCTGCTCCACCGAGCGTGCACCGGGGATCACGCTGGTCACGCCCGGCTGCTGGATGACCCAGCGCAGCGCGGTCTGCGCGGGGGTGGCGCCCTCGGGGGCCAGCTCGGCGAACTCGGCGGCCGCGGCGACGCCGGTCGCGTAGTCGATGCCGGAGAACGTCTCGCCCTGGTCGAACGCTTCGCCGTGCCGGTTGTACGTACGGTGGTCCTCGGGCCCGAAGACCGTGTTCCGGGTGTACTTGCCGGAGAGCAGGCCCGAGGCGAGCGGCACCCGGGCGACGATGCCCACGCCCGCCGCTGCCGCCGCCGGGAGCACTTCGTCCAGCGGCTTGAGGCGGAACGGGTTGAGGATGATCTGCACGCTCGCGACGCCGGGGCGCGCGATGGCGGTCAGCGCCTCGGCGCAGGTCTCGACGCTCACCGCGTAGGCGGCGATCCGCTGCTCGGCCACCAGGGTGTCCAGGGCGTCGTAGACGGCGTCGGAGGAGTAGACGCCGCTGGGCGGGCAGTGCAGTTGTACGAGGTCGAGCGTGTCGGTCCCGAGGTTCGCGCGGGAACGGTCGTTCCAGGTACGGAAGTTGTCCAGAACGTAGTTCTCCGCGACCTGGTCGGCGCGGCGGCCCATCTTGGTGGCGACGAGGACGTCGGCGTCGGGGCGGTCCTTGAGGTAGCGGCCGATGAGCTGTTCGCTGCGGCCGTCCCCGTACACGTCCGCGGTGTCGAGGAAGGTGACGCCGGATGCGACGGCCGCGTCGAGAACCCCGAATGCGTCGTCCTCCGCGACCTCGCCCCAGTCGCCCCCGAGCTGCCAGGTGCCCTGTCCGACGACCGAGACGTCACGGCCGGTCCTGCCGAGTGTGCGCTGTTCCATGAGGATCATGCTATTCCGCTCTCGGGCCGGGGGTGGACGGCGGCAGGAGCACCTCTGCCGCCGTCCACGTTTCGGGGCCGCCCCGGGGCGCGCCGATGGTCAGTCGCCGGTCGTCACGCGGACGTAGTCGATGACCATCTGCTGCGGGAACCGCGTGCTGCCGTCGGGGTCGCCGGGCCAGTAGCCGCCGACCGCGAGGTTCAGGATGAGGAAGAACGGCTTGTTGAACACCCACTGGTTGCCGCCCAGGTCGGCCGGGGTGCGCCGCTGGAAGACCTGGCCGTCGACGGACCAGGTGATGGAGTCGGGCGCCCAGTCGACGGCGAAGGTGTGGAAGTCGTCGGCGAACGCCCGCCCGTCGGGGAGGGTGTACGCGGCTCCGATACCGCCCGAGCCGGAGTAGCCGGGACCGTGCAGGGTGCCGTGGACCGTGCCGGGCTCGAAGCCGACGTTCTCCATCACGTCGATCTCACCGCTGTTCGGCCAGCCGACGTTGCCGAAGTCGTCGCCCAGCATCCAGAACGCGGGCCAGATGCCCTGGCCGCGCGGGATCTTGACGCGGGCCTCGACGTGACCGTAGGCGGCGGCGAACCTGCCGGAGGTGTTGAGCCGGGACGAGGTGTACTCGCAGGTCCCGTACCAGCACTGGTAGTTGCCCGGGTTCTCCTTCCGGGCGGTGATCACGAGGTTGCCCTGGCCGTCGAGCGCGGCGTTGTCGTTGCCCGGGGTGTAGTACTGCCGCTCGTGGTTGTTGACGTTGTCGCCGGTCTCGATCTGCCACTTGTCGCCGTCCACAGCGGCCCCGGCCGGCCCGTCGAACTGGTCCTCGAAGGCGACCGCACGCGCCCCGGGCCCGGAGGCCGGGGCACCGGCGGCGGGTGCGGCGGACGCCCCACCGGGGAGTGCGGTCAGGATGGCGGAACAGCAGAGCAGCGAGGCGGCGCAGAGGGCGACGCGGCGGCGCCGGGAAACGCCGCGCGCCGTGGAGTGCGTCGGGTGCGTGGGGTGCACGGTCATCACATCACTTCGCGTGGGGGGCATGTACATGACAGGTCGACACCGAGAGGTGAACGGTTGGGGCGATCGCCTCGGGCGCATATTTCACTACTTGATTTAAGGGAGTGCCGCAGGAGCCGTCAAGAAGCTGATCCAGACCGGAGAGGGAACGGCACATCTCAAGGGCATATGCGCCTGAAAGCGGTCGGCTCATCGTGCGGTTCGTCCCGGGCAGTCGCAGAGTGGAAGCACGGACCGGCGAGACGGGCCGGGGCACGAAGGGAGCACGACGTGGAGAACGACGGCACACCGCGGCCCCACTTCGTCGTGCAGATCCACGACGCGCGACGCCTGCACTTCGATTTCCGGCTGGAGGTCGACGGCGTACTGAAGTCCTGGGCGGTGCCGCGCGGGCCGTCGGAGAACCCCAGCGACCGGCGGCTCGCCGTGCCGACGGAGGATCACGCCCTGGCGTACCGCGAGTTCGAAGGGGTGATCCCCCGCGGCGAGTCCGGCAGCGGCACGGTCATCGTCTGGGACCAGGGCACTTATCGGCCGCTCGGGCACGACGGACAGGGCGACTCCGTCCCCTTCCCCGAGTCCCTGGCGCTCGGCCATGCGACGTTCTGGCTGTACGGGTCGAAGCTGCACGGCGAGTTCGCGCTGACCCGCGTCCAGAAGGGCGACGAGCCGGACAGCGGCGGTCACGAGGCGTGGCTGCTGATCAAGGCGAACGACCGCCTCGCCGTTCGCGGCAGGCCCGGTTCCCCCGACCCGTACCACGCCAGGTCCGCCCGTACGGGGCGGACGCTGCACCAGGTCGCCGCGGCGGCGTCCCGGAGGCCCGGAGGCTGACCACAACGCCCCGGGTGACGCCCGAACGCCCCGTCAGGCCCCCGCGCCGGAGATCTCGGCGAGCACCTCCGTGTAGAGCGGCCGCCGGTCGGGCCGGGCGTGGGCCGCGGTCCGGCGCAGAACCGGGACCGCCGCGTCGCCGAAGCCGACGAGCGCGTCCCGGGCCGCTCTCCGGACCACCGGCCTCGTGTGGCCGAGGAGCCGCACGAGGTCGGGCAGCGCGGGCTCCCAGCCGGCGCGGCCGAGCGTCCGCGCCGCCATGCGCACCACGTCGGGCAAGGGGTCGGGCAGCAGGAGCGCGGTGAGCCGGGCGTGGGTGTCCCGGTCGAACAGGGCGCGCGAGGTCCGGTGTGCGTGCAGGCGCACCCCGGCGCTCGGGTGGCTCAGCAACTCCTCGACCAACGCGCGCAGTTCCGGGCCCGGGCCGGCTCCGGGCGCGGGTGCTCGCTCCTCGACGAGGCGGGTGAGGGCCTGGCGGGTCTGCTCGGGCGTTCCCGTGCGGGCGAGGTCGAGCAGCTCCGGCAGCGACGGACGTCCCGCCCGTGCTGCCGTCGGGCTCCGGAACGGGGTGCGCAGGGCGTCGAGCGCGGCCGTGTCCTCGTGTTCGGCCCCGGGTGTGCGCAACGGGCCGTCGACGAGGACGAGCGCGTCGGCCAGGGCAGCGCGGCCTTCGGTGCGCAGCCGACGCTCGGCCCGGGTCAGCACGGGGGTCCGGAGCAGTCGCCGCCCGGTCAGCAGGTCGAGCAGCCCGAGGTCGCCCGCCTCGACGCGCGGCGCCAGGTGGTGGGCGAGGACATCGGCGGGAACGTTGCGCAGCGCGGTGCCGGCCGCCTCGTGCACAGCGGGCGAACCGTGTTCCCACCACCCGACGATCAGCGGGACGAGCGGGGGCAGATCGTCCTCGGACAGCCGCGCCGCCCAGCGCAGCGCCCGCTCGGGCAGCACCCCTCGGGAGGTCAGTGCCACGACGGCGGGATGCAGGCCGGAGCCCTGTGCGGGGTGGGCCCCGGCGTGGTCGTCCGGGTGCGCGAGGAGATCCAGGGCTGCGGTGTCCGGGAGCACGTCGACCCGGCCGCGCAGATAGGCCCGCAGCACGGCGCGCGCCATCCCCGGCTCCGGCCAGTCGAGCAGGGCCCGCGCGGCGGCGGTCCGGCGCTCCGGCCTCTTCGCGTCCAGCATGGCCAGCAGCCGGGTCCGCTGGGCGGCCGACCGGGGCTGGTCGAGATCGTCCGCCCGCACCGGGCGCGACGAGGTGCCGGAGGCCGTACGCCCCGCCCCGGTCTCGGCGATGGTCCATGCGGGTGCGTCGATCGGCTGGAGCTCGGTCATCCAGTCGACGAGCCGCCCGCGCACGTCGGGCGCGGCCTGCGGGTACGCCTCGACGAGCGCGGAGAGCAGTTCTCGGGACTCGGTCCGGGCAGATGTACGCCCGCCACCGGCGGCACGTCGGGGCCGGGCACCGGCGACGGCGTCGCGTCCCCGGAACTCCGCCAGGGCTTCGGGCGTCCGTACCGCCTCGGTCAACTCGGCATGCCAGGAGACTGTCGCATCGACGACTGCCGGTTCCTCCGGTACGCCGAACGCCTCCCGGAGCACGGCGGGCGCGGCGCTCCAGGGGTCGGCGCCGAGGTGGGCGGCGTCCAGGGCCCGGTCGAGATCGGCGCGGACGAGCACCGCGCCCAGCTGTCGGAGCAGCGCGAGGGCGGAGGCGGCGGACCCGGGCCGGGGCAGGCTGTCCGGGCCGGCGGGCGGCAGGGCGCGAACCCCCTCGACGACGGTGAAACGCTGGACCTCGGACAGGTGCGGTACGACGGCGTGCAGAACCTCGATGAGCTCCCCGGCCGACGCGTTCGACGCCGAGCCGGACGTCGGCCTCGCGGCTGTGGCCTATCCGGGGCGCCGGGTGCCGGACCATCCGGCCGAGCAGCTCCGGCGGACAGGTGCGGGCATCGAGGCGCCGGGCGAGGAGAGCGGCGTCGGCGCGGTCGAGGGCGTCGATGATCGTTTCGTCCGGCGCAGTGGTCACCGACGGAGCGTAGACGGCGGTGTCGCCCGGTCGCCCGGGCTTTTCCGACGCCTGGTTCCGCGTCGGCCCGTCCTGATCGATGATGTTGTCCTGGGCCGCCGCCCCGGCAGGGACAACGGCCCGTGGGACGAAGGGGTTGTGATGCGCGAACTGCCACCGGACCCGACGACGACGGACGCACGGGAGACTCCCCGTACGGGAGCCCCGCGGGAGGCCCCCCGTACGGAAGACGCGCGGGAGGCGTCCCGCACGGGCGAGGACGCCCAGGTGATCGTGGTGGGGGCGGGGCCGGCCGGCTCCTCGGCCGCGTATCACCTGGCGCGGGCCGGAGTGGACGTGGTCCTCCTGGAGAAGGCCCGCTTCCCCCGGGAGAAGGTGTGCGGCGACGGGCTCACCCCGCGCGCGGTGCACCAGCTCATCCGGATGGGCGTCGACATCACCGCACCGGGCTGGGCCCGTTCGCGCGGTATGCGCTGGGTGGCCGGACAGCACCGCGTACACATCGACTGGCCCGCGCTGGGCCGCTATCCGGACTTCGGGCTCTCCCGCAGCCGGCACGACTTCGACGACATCCTGGCCCGGCACGCCGTGGCGGCCGGGGCCCGGCTGTACAGCGGCTGGAAGGCGGAGCGCCCGCTGACGGACCGGGCGGGCCGGCTCACGGGGGTCGCCGCGTCCTCGGATTCCCCGGACGTCCCGGAGCCGGTCGACTTCCGCGCGCCGGTCGTCATCGCCGCCGACGGGGCCTCCGCCCGCCTCGCCCTGGCGCTGGGACTGGAGCGGGACCCCCGGCGGCAGATCGCGACGGCCGCCCGGCGCTACTACCACAGCCCCGAACGCTCCCAGGAGGAGTACCTGGAGCTGTGGGCCGACCTCCGCTTCCCGGACGAGGGCCCGTACCTTCCCGGCTACGGCTGGATCTTCCCGATGGGCGACGGCCGGGTCAACGTCGGGCTCGGGGCGTTCCCCCACCGGCGGCACGGCAAGGCGGACCTGCGCGCCACCCTGAACCAGTGGCTGGCCCGGATTCCGGAAGACTGGGGGCTGCGCGAGGAGAACGCGGAGGGCCCGGTGCGCAGCGCCGCCCTGCCCATCGGTTTCAACCGCCACCCGCTGTACGCGAGAGGTCTGCTGCTCGTCGGCGACTCCGGCGGGATGGTCAGCCCCTGGAACGGCGAGGGCATCGCCCAGGCGATGGAGGCGGGCGAGGTCGCCGCGGGGACCGCGGCCCTGGCCCTGGCCCACCGCCAGGGACCCCGCCGCGAACAGGTGCTGCGCGGCTACCCGGTGGAGATGAACCGCCGCTGGGGCCGCTACTACCGCCTCGGCAACACCGCCGCCGACCTGATCTTCAGCCGCTCGGGCTTCCAGCCGGTGCTCAACCGGTACGTCATGGGATCGCCGTTCCTCCTCAACACGCTGGCCCGGTTGCTCACCGACCTGACGGACGAGCCCTCACGCGATGTGATCGACCATGTCCTCAACACGGCGTTCCGCCTCGTCCCGGCCCCGAGGCCGGGGCCCGCGCGGCGGGGGGCAGGGAAGCGCTGACGGGGCGGTGGGCGAAGGACGGGCGGCACAGACCGGGGGCGGGACCGGACGTCCGGGCTGTCTCAGGTGGCGATCCCAGCGACGGTGACGGCCTCCTGGAGCACGTCGACCAGCATGGGCATGGTCAGCCGGCCCGTGAAGGTGTTGCGCTGGCTGGGATGGTAGCTGCCCAGCAGGTGCAGCTCCTGTCGACGCCCGGTGGCGGGCAGCACGGCCCGGGCGCCATGTCCGAAGGCGGGGCGCGGACGCGGAATCTCCCACCCCGCCTCCGTGAGGGCGGGAAGCAGCGCCTGCCAGCCGAAGCCACCGAGGACGACCACCGCGGCCAGCCCCGGACTCAGCAGGTCCAGCTCCGCGGCGAGCCAGGGACGACAGGTGTCGCGTTCCTCGGGGGTCGGCCGGTTGGCCGGAGGCGCGCAGTGTACGGGCGAGGTCAGTCGTACGCCACGCAGACGCAGCCCGTCCTCGGCGTGGACCGAGGACGGCTGCGAGGCGAGGCCCACCGTGTGCAGCGCGGAGAAGAGGAAGTCGCCGGTCGCGTCACCGGTGAACATCCGCCCGGTCCTGTTGCCGCCATGGGCCGCGGGCGCCAGCCCCACCACCGCCACCCTGGCGTCCGCCGGGCCGAAGCCCGGCACCGGTCGCGCCCAGTAGTCCTGGTCCCGGAAAGCGGCGCGCTTGACCCCGCCGACCTCCTCGCGCCAGGCCACGAGCCGCGGACAGGCGCGGCAGTGGGGAACGAGGCCGTCGAGCTCGGCGAGCCCGGTGCACGAGGGCGCGTGCCGCGCCGGGAATCCCCGGTCGTCGGCCGCCGCCACCGGGTCCGTCGCCTCGTCCATGCCTCCAAGCTACTTCCCGGCCCGCCCCGGTGCCGTCGGGGGATGCAGCAGCCGGGCGAGCAGGTCGTCCAGGCTCACCAGCCCGGTGAGCCCACCCTCCCCGTCGCGGACGACGGCGATCGTGGCCCGGCGCTCGCGCAGCTGCTCCACCGCGTGTGCCGCGGTCGCGTCCGGGGCCAGTTCCGGGACGGGACGGGCCAGGTCGCGGGCGAGGACGTCCCGGCCTCCGGCACGGGCCACGAGGGCGTCCCGGGCGTGCACCGATCCGAGGATCTCCTCCCCGTCGCGTACCAGCAGGCGGGTGCGGTCGGCCTCGGCGGCGGTGGCCAGGATCCGGTCGAGCCCCGCGTCCGCCGGAACAGTCGCGATCCGCTCCACGGGCGTCCGGAGCACCGAGACCGGGGTCCCCGGCTCGGTCAGGGACCTGGTCATCAGTCCGGAGTCGCCCTTGCTGATCAGACCGAGGCGCTCGGACTCCTCGATCAGGTGGGTGAGCTGGTCGCGGTTGTGCACCGAGGCGAGTTCGTCGCGCGGGGTGACCCGGCACAGCCGCACGAGGGCGTTGCTGATCGCGTTCAGCAGCCGGATCAGCGGGCGTACGGCGCCCACCACGGCGCGGAAGGCGGGGCTCAGCAGCATCGCGGAGCGCTCCGGGTGGGCGATGGCCCAGGATTTCGGGGCCATTTCGCCGATCACCATGTGCAGGAAGACGACGACGGTCATCGCCAGCGCGAAGGCGATGCCGTAGCTGAGGGCCGCGGGCAGTCCGAGCCGCTCCAGCAGCGGGTCCAGCTCGTGGGAGATCGCGGGCTTGGACACGGAGCCCAGGCCCAGGGTGCAGATGGTGATGCCGAGCTGGGCTCCGGCGAGCATCAGCGACAGCTCGCGCATCCCGTCGAGCGCGGCCTTGGCCCCGCGCTGCCCCCGGGCGGCGGCCTGTTCCATGCGGTGTCGCTTGGAGGCGACCAGGGCGAATTCTGCTGCGACGAAGAATCCGCTGCCGATCAGGAGCAGGACCGTCACGAAGAGCGCCATGGGGAAGCTCATGCCTGCGGCTCCTGTTCGGTGGGTCCGGTGGGTTCCCCACGTTCCGTGGGTTCGGTGGGTTCGATGCGGACGTACTCGGCGACGTGCCGGTCGAGGGTGCGCACCTCGATCCGGACCGCGCCGACGGTGAGCCGGTCGCCCACGGTGGGAAAGCGTCCGAGCCGGTCGATGATCAGCCCGGCCAGCGTGTCGTAGTCCTCGCTCTCCTGGGGCAGTGCGACGCCGGTGGCCTCCTCGATCTCGTCGAGGCGGCGGCCCGCGTCCACGATCCAGCCGGAGCCGTCGGCGACCGCGAGTTCGACGACGGTGTCGGACTCGTCGGCGATGTCCCCGACGAGTTCCTCGGCGATGTCCTCGTACGTGACGATCCCGGCGAGGCCACCGTGCTCGTCGAGGACGACGGCGAACTCGTCGTCGCGCTCACGCATCTGCGCGACCGCCGCCGGGAGTCTGAGGAGCTCCGGCAGCAGAAGGGGGCGGCGGGCCAGGGAGCCTACGGTGGTGCGACCGACCTCGGCCGCGGGCAGCCGCATCAGCTCCCGCACGCCGAGGACTCCGGCGGGGTCGTCCGGGTGGTCCCCGAGCACCGGGTAGTTGGAGTGCCCGTGCCGGGCGATCAGTTCGACCGCCTCGGCTGCGAGGGCGTCCCGGCGGACGAACGCCACGTCGGCGCGGGGGATCATCACCTCGCCCAGGTTCCGCTCGGAGAACTCCAGCGCGTGGTCCATGAGTTCGGCCGTGGCGGCCGGGAGCTCGCCCTGTTCGCGGGATTCACCGATGAGGTGGCCCAGCTCCTCCAGGGTCGCGCCGTGGTGGAGCTCCTCGACCGGTTCGATGCCGATGCGGCGGAGCAGCCGGTTGGCGACGCCGTCGAAGACGTGGACCACGGGGCCGACGATCCGCAGGTAGATCAGGGTGGAGGAGGCGAGGGACTTCGCCATGCTCTCGGGCACGGCCAGGGCGAGGTTCTTGGGGGCGAGTTCCCCGAGGACCATCTGGATGACGGTCGCCACCACGAACGACAGCGCCACGGAGATGCCCGAGACGAGTCCGTCGGAGAGGCCGGTGCCGCTCAGGGCGGGCCGCAGGAGGGCGGAGACGGACGGTTCCGCGAGGAAGCCGACGACGAGTCCCGTGACGGTGATGCCGAGCTGCGCGCCGGACAGCATGAAGGAGAGCCGCTCCAGCACCTTCACGGCGCGGGCGGCCCTCTTGTCCCCGGCGGCGGCCTCCCGGCCGAGGGTCAGCCGGTCCGCGGAGACGTACGCGAACTCCTGGGCCACGAAGTAGCCGGTCCCGGCGGTGAGGACGAACACGGCCAGCAGGCCGACCAGGGCGGAGGTCATCGGGCACCCGCCCCGCGCGGGAGGCGGCGGGCGGTCCTGCCCGGGGCCGCGGGTCGGTGGCGGTGGGGGTCGGGCCCTGAGGGGCCCGGACTGGCGGACAACGCGTGGCTCCTGTCCGGCTGGGTTCTCCAGCCATGGGTTCGAGTGGGACGCACTCCGGCGGGAGGTGAGCACCCGGGCACGATTCTGCATGCCGGGCGGGTGAGGAACCGCCGTCGACGGGGCCCGCGTTCCGCGGCTGATGAACTCTACAACCCTGTAGCGGCAGGCGTCGGCCCGATCTCCGCCGCTCCGGACCGGGTGTCCGCCCCGGGCTACAGCGGTGTCGCCGCCTCCAGGACGAGGAACAGTGCGACGGCCGCGTTCAGCGCGGACAGCGCGGAGACGGTCGTCCCGGCCGCGGCGACGAGCGCGGCGACACCGGCCGGGGTGAGGGCGGGGGGCCAGCCCCGGTCCGGCGGTACCGGGCCCAGGAGCGCCGCCACCCGGCGAGGTACGGGCCCCACCGCGGCGAAGGCGGCGAAGGCCGCGCCGCCGGGCACCGGGCGGGAGACGAGCGCCGCCTTGCCGACCGCGCGTGCGGTCAGCCGGCGGTCGCCGGTGACCCGGGCCGCTTCCTCGTCCGCCCAGCGTTCCGTGCTGTAGACCAGGGCGCCGAGCAGCGGCCACAGCAGCGGATTGACACAGCCGGCCAGCCGGGTCGCGAGCAACAACCGGTGGTGGCGTCCGGCGAGATGGGCGCGTTCATGGGCGAACAGCGCCCGGCGCTCGGCCGGTTCGAGGGAGGCGAGCAGCGCCGTGGAGACCATCACCCGCCCCGGCGAGCCGGGGAGCGCGTAGGCGTACGGGACGTCGTCGGGCAGCACGGCGACGTCCCCGCCCGGCAGGCCCGCGAGCGTCCGGTGGGCCCGCGCCCGGAAGCGGTAGTGGCGGTGGACGGTGACCCCGCAGGCCACCGTCACGGCGACGAGCGCGAGGATGGACGCCTTGCCCGCGAAGGCGTCGTGCGGCACGGCGTCACGGACCTCGGCGTCGGACCACCCGTCGGGCAACGGGTTGCCGGGCAGCTGGGCCGTGCCCACCACCACCAGCAGTCCGAGACACACCAGGCTGCAGGAGGCGAGGATCACGGCGACAGTGGTCAGCAGCCCGGCGGCCCTGCGGGGGTGCAGGTGCTGTTCGGCCAGGCGCGCGACCGGCAACGCGGTCAGGGGCAGCACGAGGGGCAGGTAGACGAAGACGCCCATCGTCAGCGCTCCGGCCGGTCCGAGGGCGTTCCGGTGTCGTCGGGACCGCTTTCGGCGAGCAGGGCCCGCAGCAGCTCCTCGTCGTGCGAGGAGAGGACGGAGACGAAGCTGGAGAGCACCGCGTCCCGGTCGCTCTGCTTGTCGAGGAGCCGGCGCATCCGCAGGGCGGCGAGCCCCGCCTCGTTCGCCACGGGCTCCCACAGGACGGGGCGGCCCCGTCCGGTGCGCGTGACCGCCTGCTTGGCGTGCAGACGCGTCAGGATCGTGATGACGGTGCTGTACGACAGGCCCGCGCCGAGCCGTTCCAGCACCCAGGCGGCGGTCACCGGCTCACTCGCCCCGCCCAGCACCGACAGCACCTGGGCCTCCAGCTCGCCCTGGCCACGCCTGCGGGCGGGTGACTCCCGCTCGCCCCCGGCTCCTTCGGCGTCCACGGCCCGACCCCTCTCTCCGTCCGTCCGCCCGGCCTTCTCCGTTCGGCCGCCCGGCCGTGGCGTTTCGCCTGCCGGGCGTCGGGAAATCGTATCCACCCGGTGGAGGTACCGGCGACCGCCCGGGGCGGGCCGAACACCTCCTGGCCCGGGAAATCTACAGTGCTGTAGATTTTTCTCGTAGTCGCAGAGCGCCCGCGCCGTCACCCGTGGCGTGGCCGCCATCACGTGAACACCCGTCACCGCACAAGGGAGAACACATCATGGGCGTGAGCCTCGCCAAGGGCGGAAACGTCTCGCTGAGCAAGGAGGCCCCGGGGCTGACCGCGGTCCTCGTCGGTCTCGGCTGGGACGTCCGCACGACCACCGGCACCGACTACGACCTGGACGCGAGCGCGCTGCTCTGCGACGAGGCGGGCAAGGTGCTGTCCAACGAGCACTTCGTCTTCTACAACAACCTCAGGAGCCCCGACGGGTCGGTCGAGCACACCGGCGACAACCTCACCGGTGAGGGTGAGGGCGACGACGAGATCGTCAAGGTCGACCTCGCCTCGGTGCCCGCGACCGTCGCGAAGATCGTCTTCCCGGTCTCGATCCACGACGCGAAGAGCCGGGGGCAGAGCTTCGGCCAGGTGCGCAACGCGTACATCCGGGTGGTGAACCAGGCGGGCGGCGCGGAGATCGCCCGCTACGACCTGAGCGAGGACGCCTCCACCGAGACCGCGATGGTCTTCGGCGAGCTCTACCGGCACGGCGCCGAGTGGAAGTTCCGCGCGGTCGGGCAGGGTTACGCGTCCGGCCTCAGCGGCATCGTCGCCGACTTCGGCGTCAGCCTCTGAGTCGCCGGGATCCTTGAGGCGCACGCCCTACCGTAGACACTCCAGTCACCCAGTCACCGAAGGCGGAACGATGACGATCAACCTCACCAAGGGCCAGCAGGTCAGCCTCACCAAGTCCGGCGGCGGCGAGCTCGGTGTCGTACGGATGGGACTGGGCTGGAAGTCCGCTCCCCGTAAGGGATTCCTGGCGCGGCTGACCGCCCGCGAGATCGACCTGGACGCCTCGGCGGTGCTCTTCGCGGGCCAGGCCCCGCAGGACGTGGTCTTCTTCCAGCACCTGACCAGTGACGACGGTTCGGTCCAGCACACCGGGGACAACCGGGTCGGCGGGGCGGGGCAGGGCGGGGACGACGAGTCCATCGTCGTCGACCTGCGGCGCGTGCCGGTCCATGTTGACCAGATCGTCTTCACGGTGAACTCCTTCACCGGCCAGACCTTCGAGGAGGTCGAGGCGGCCTTCTGCCGTCTGGTCGACGAGAGCAACGGCCAGGAGCTGGCCCGGTACACCCTGACCGGCGGCGGGCGGCACACCGCCCAGATCATGGCCAAGGTCCAGCGGTCCGGCGCGGGCTGGCAGATGACCGCGATCGGGGCGCCGGCGGACGGGCGGACCTTCCAGGACCTCATGCCCGCGGTCGCGCAGCACCTCTAGATCCTTCCGGAAACACCCTTCCAGCACGCTTCGAACGCCTCACCGGACAGCCGCGGAGGTGCGCACGCGGCACGTGCGCGCCCCCGCGGCGCGGTGGCGGAACACCCACACACAGGTGTCGGCACACCTGTGTCGACCGAGGGACAGCATGGGCAGACCCACCCGGCTCGGGGACGAGGACAGCTCCGACTACGGACGCGCACTCGACGAGGTGATCGCCTCCCCGGAGATCCAACGCCTGCTCGAACGCTCGGGAGTCCCCGGCGGCCGGCTGCGCGTCCGGGGCCTGGCCGCCGTGGCACGCACGACGCCCGCGGCCGACGCCGAGTACCGGCGCTACGCGGCCCTGCGGCGGCGCGCCCGGGGCGGACGGCAGAACGCCGGGAGCTCGCCGCTCTCGGGACCGGGCGATCAGGAGCGGCCGGGGGCCGGGATGCTGGCCGTCCTCGGAGTGCTGACGCCGGTGCTCGCCGCCGTGGCCGCGGCGACGTTCCTGCTGCTGGGCTACGGTCTGCGGCTCGCCGGGGCCCTGCCCGACCTGGCGGGCACGCTCGTCGGCGTCGGCTGGTGCAGTCTGGTGGTCACGGCGGCCACGGCCCTGGTCAGCGTCGTCGCCCTCTACCGCACGGCGGCGAAGCAGTCGGCGGACGGCACGGTGACCGAGCCCGACCGGTCACCCGCTGTCGAGCACGCCCGTGAGGCCTGGCTCACGGCGCTGCGCGACCGGGGGATCAGGCCGTTCCTCCTCCAGGAGCTGGCCGGCGCGGCGACGCCCACGCCGGGTGCGGGCCTCGGCTCCCGTTTCAGCTCACCGGCGTTCGCGGGGCCCGACTTCTCCGGTCCGGGGTTCGAGGGATCAGCGCCGCCCGCGCCCCGGCCGCCCGGACCAGAGCGGCCATGACCCGGGTGTCCTCGCCCATCTCCGGGTGCCACTGCACACCGAACACCAGGCTCCCGTGCCCGGCGAGCTCCAGGGCCTCCACGGTCCCGTCGGGTGCGTGGGCGGAGGCCACCAGGCCGCCGCCGAGCCGGTCGACCGCCTGGTGGTGGTAGGCGGGCACCATGGCGGTCTCCGGTACGGCGTCCGCGTAGGCGGTGCCGGGCACGGGGGTCACCGGGTGGCTGCCGAAGACGCCGGGGCCGCCGGTGTGGCCGTCCAGGTGCTGGTGCAGGGTGCCGCCGAGGGCGACGTTCAGCAGCTGCATGCCCCGGCAGATGCCGAGCAGCGGGACCTCCCGTTCGATCGCGGCCCGGATCAACGCCAGCTCCCAGGCGTCGCGTTCGAGGGCCGGGGGGCCCGTACGGGGATCGACGACCGCCCCGTAGCGCGCCGGTTCGACGTCCGCTCCCCCGGCGATCACCAGCCCGTCGAGGGCGGCGACGGTGTCCCGGGCCGCTTCCCGCGCCGCGTCGGGCGGCAGCAGCACGGCGAGCCCGCCCGCCGCCCGGACGAGGCGGGGGTAACCGGCGGGCAGCAGCACCGCGGGCATCTCCCACACCCCCCAGCGGGCCGGGTCCTGGTAGGTGCTGATGCCGATGACGGGCCGGGACATGGAACGTACTCCTCGTGGGATCGGGAGGGCCGGGCGTTGGCGCGGGGCTCAGTCGCGGGCGAGTTCGGCCTCGGCCGCCGCCAGTGCGGCGAACTCCTCCTCCGGGGCCCCCGCGACCAGCCGGTGACGGCTGTAGAAGGCGAAGTAGGCCAGCGCCACCGCGTACACGCCGAGGGCGATGAACGCCGCGTCGCGGTCCACCAGGAAGGTCGCCACCAGCGCCGAGCATGCCAGAACGAAGGCCACGGACGAGGTGAGCGCGCCGCCGGGGGTGCGGTAGGGGCGCGGCAGCTCCGGTTCGCGGCGGCGCAGCACCAGGTGGGAGAGGGCCATGAGGGCGTAGCTGATCGTGGCGCCGAAGACGGCGACGTTCAGCATCCGGCCGCCGTTGCCGCTCCAGGCGGCGAGCGTGAACCCGATGATCCCGGGGATCAGCAGGCCGAGGTAGGGGGACTTGCGCCGGTTGGTCAGCGAGAGGAAGCGCGGCAGGTAGCCGGCCCGGGAGAGGGCGAACAGCTGGCGGGATCCGGCGAAGATCAGGGAGAAGAAGGAGGCCACCAGTCCGGCGAGGCCCGCGTAGTTCACGAAGCGGCTCAGGGCGGTCGGCTCACCGGTGCCCTGCAGGGCCACCACGAGCGGGTTCCCGGCCTCCTTGATGGCGTCGGCTCCCTGGGCGCCGGTGGCGGAGATGAAGGTGATGACGGCCAGGAGGACCAGCACGGCGAGGGAGATGGCCAGGGCCTTGGGCATCGAGCGGACCGGGTCCTTGGCCTCCTCGGCGGCGAGCGGCACGCCCTCCACGCCGAGGAAGAACCACATGCCGAACGGGAAGGCCGCCCAGATCCCGAGGAGTCCGAACGGCAGCCAGGAGGAGGAGCCGAAGGCGGAGGTGTCCGCCGGGATGTCGTTGAGCCGGCCCGCGTCGAACTCGGTGAACGCGCCGACGGCGAAGATCAGCAGCGCGGCCACCGCGATGCCGGTCACCACCAGGCTGAAGCGGAGCGCCTCGCCGACTCCCCAGAGGTGGATGCCGATGAAGATCGCGAAGCAGGCGAGGTAGACGGGCCAGCCGGAGGTGAGGCCGAACAGGCCGAGCGATTCGACGTAGTCGCCGATGAACAGCGCGATCGCGGTGGGCGCGAGGACGTACTCGATGAGGATGGCCGTGCCGGTGAGGAATCCGCCCCAGGTGCCGAGCGCCCGCCGGGCGAAGCCGTAGCCGCCGCCCGCCGTGGGCAGGATGGCGGAGAGTTCGGCCAGCGCGAAGACCAGACACGCGTACATGACGCCCATCAGGACCATGGCGACGGCGAGTCCGCCGAAGCCGCCCTTGGACAGGCCGATGTTCCAGCCGGAGAAGTCGCCGGAGACGACGTAGGCGACGCCGAGCCCGGTCAGCAGGAGCCAGCCGGCACTGCCCCGGCGCAGGGTTCTGCGGTGCAGATACGCGTCCGTGCCGGACGCCCCCGGGCTCGCGTCTCCGGGTGGTCCGGCGGGTGTTTCGGTTCCCTGAGCCATGAGGCGCTCCAGATGTGTGTCGACTTCATCGTGGGAACTGCTTCGATCAAAGGTCCGTCGGCACACCTTTGTGGAACGCGGAGGGAATCGCAAGGGGCGTGCGTTGAAGAGTGGTTGCGGATTCGCGGGGTGACCACGGATGAGAAGCGTGGCCACGGACGCGGAGCGTGGCCACGGATTCACCTACGCGCCGGACACCGGCCGGGAGCGTCCCGCCGATCAGGCCGGCTCAGACGAGGAAGCCGCGCAGCAGGGCCGCCGTGCCTCCGCAGTGCTCGCGCATCATCTCGCGGGCCGCGTCCGCGTCCCGGTCGAGCACCGCCTCGACGACGGCCGCGTGCTGCTGCTGGGAGTGCTCCAGGTTGCGCACCAGCAGCGGGATGCAGGCGAGCAGTTCGTTGAGGGTGGCCCGGACCGCGGCGTACTGCGCGGCGAGCGTGCGGGAGCCGGAGAGTTCGGCGAGCGTGAGGTGGAGCAGGGTGTCCCGGCGGCGGTAGTCCTCGAGCCTGGCGCCCCGCGTCGCGTCGAGCGCGGCCCGCAGCCTGGACCCGCCGCCCGCCGGGAGCCCTTCGGCGCACAGGCCCGCCGCTCCGGCCTCCAGCACCTCGCGGAAGCGCAGGGTGTCCTCCACGTCGACGGCGGCGATGCGGCGGCGCAGTTCGCCGCTGCCGCTGGGGGCCGCGGGGCGCGGCAGGACGAACGTTCCTCCGTAGCGGCCCCGGCGGCTCTCGACCATGTTCTGATCCTGGAGCACCTTGAGGACCTCGCGCAGCGTGACGCGGCTGACCCTCAGGTGCTGGGACAACTCGCGTTCGGAGGGGAGCCGTTCGCCGGGCGGGACCAGCCCGAGGCGCAGGAGCTGGAGGAGCTGCTCCAGCGCCTCCTCGAAGCCGTTGCCCGCGCGGACGGGCCGCAGCACGGAGGCCGGTGGGCCGATCACGGTGTCGCTCCCGCCCCCGGCGGCGTCCACCGCCGCCGCCACCTCCGCCGCCCCTACCGCCGGACGGGTGTCGTCCGCTCTTCCCCTGGTGGCCACTGGCCGATCCCCTTCCCAAGCAATGGTTCCCTGCCATACCTTAAGCCTCCCGGTTCACCCTAGGAGGCATCCCGTGGCAGACCGCACACCCCCGCTCGGCGTCGACGAGCTCCGCTCACGGGTCGCGGACGGGTCGATAGACACCGTGGTGCTGGCCTTCCCGGACATGCAGGGCAGGCTCCAGGGGAAGCGGTTCGCGGCCGGGTTCTTCCTCGACGAGGTGCTGGAGCACGGCACCGAGGGCTGCAACTACCTCCTGACCGTGGACACCGAGATGCGGACCGTCGACGGCTACGCGATGTCCTCGTGGGAGAACGGCTACGGCGACTTCGGCATGGTCCCCGACCCCGCCACCCTGCGCCCCGTCCCCTGGCACGAGGGGACCGCCCTGCTGATCGCGGATCTCGCCTGGCACGACGGCAGTCCGGTGGTGGCGGCCCCGCGCCAGATCCTGCGCCGCCAGCTCGACCGGCTGGCGGAGCTCGGATACACGGCGCAGGTCGGCACGGAGCTGGAGTTCATCGTCTTCCGGGACAGTTACGAGGAGGCCTGGGACCGCGACTACCGCGGGCTGACCCCGGCCAACCAGTACAACATCGACTACTCGATCCTCGGCACCGGCCGCGTCGAGCCGCTGCTGCGCCGGATCCGCAACGAGATGCAGGAGGCCGGGCTGACCGTCGAGTCCGCCAAGGGCGAGTGCAATCCCGGCCAGCACGAGATCGTCTTCCGCTACGACGAGGCGCTCACCACCTGTGACCAGCACGCCGTCTACAAGACAGGCGCCAAGGAGATCGCCGCCCAGGAGGGCGTCTCGCTGACGTTCATGGCCAAGTACGACGAGCGCGAGGGCAACTCCTGCCACATCCACCTCTCGCTGACCGACGCGGACGGCGCGAACCTGATGGCGGGCGAGGGCGAGGGCGGCATGTCCGAGCTGATGCGGCGCTTCCTGGCCGGACAGCTCGCCGCCCTGCGGGACTTCTCCCTCCTCTACGCGCCCACCATCAACTCCTACAAACGCTTCCAGCCCGGCTCCTTCGCCCCCACCGCCGTCGCCTGGGGCGTCGACAACCGCACCTGCGCCCTGCGGGTCGTCGGCCACGGGCGCTCGATGCGCTTCGAGAACCGGCTGCCCGGCGGCGACGTCAACCCGCACCTGGCCGTCGCCGGTCTTGTCGCCGCCGGACTGTACGGGGTCGAGCACGGGCTGGAGCTGCCCGAGGCCTGTACGGGCAACGCGTACACCGGGAACTACGACCAGGTGCCGACGACCCTGCGCGAGGCCGCCGAGCTGTGGGAGGCCAGCCCCATCGCCAAGGAGGCGTTCGGCGAGGAGGTCGTCGCCCACTACCTGAACATGGCCCGGGTCGAACTGACCGCGTACGACTCCGCGGTGACCGACTGGGAACTGCGCCGCTCCTTCGAACGCCTCTGACCACCACTTCCCGATCGGGGCCCGTACGTGTCACAACCCACCCTGGACGTCCTCGACCCGGCGACCGCCGAGGTCATCGCCACCGTCCCGGCGGCCTCCGCCGCCGACGTGGACGCCGCCGTCATCCGCGCGGCGGCCGCCCAGCGCCGCTGGGGGGCCGCCGCGCCCGCCGACCGGGCGCGGCTGCTGCGCCGCTTCGCCGTCGTCGTCGACGAACACATCGAGGAACTGGCCCGCTTGGAGGTCCGCGAGGCCGGTCACACCATCGGCAACGCCCGGTGGGAGGCCGGCAACGTAAGGGATCTCCTCGACTACGGCGCGGGCGGCGCCGAACGGCTCCTGGGCCGGCAGATCCCGGTGGCGGGCGGCATCGACTTCACGATCCTGGAACCGCTGGGCGTCGTCGGGGTCATCGCCCCGTGGAACTTCCCGATGCCGATCGCCGCCTGGGGCCTCGCCCCGGCCCTCGCGGCGGGCAACGGCGTCCTCCTCAAGCCCGCCGAGACGACACCGCTGACCGCTCTCCGGCTGGCCGAACTCGCCCTGGAGGCCGGGCTTCCCGAGGGTCTCTTCCAGGTGCTGCCCGGCGAGGGGCCGGTGGCCGGGAGCGCCCTGGTCGAGCACCCGGGCGTCGCGAAGATCGTGTTCACCGGCTCCACCCGGACCGGCAAGCACATCATGACCCGCTGCGCTGAGCGCGTGAAGCGGCTCACCCTGGAGCTGGGGGGCAAGAGCCCCAACATCGTCTTCGCCGACGCCGATGTGGAGGCCGCCGCGGCGGCCGCGCCGATGTCCTTCCTGGACAACGCCGGTCAGGACTGCTGCGCCCGCACCCGGATCCTGGTCGAGCGGTCCGTGTACGACCGCTTCCTCGCTTCTCTCGTCCCGGCCGTGTCCGCCGTCGTGGTGGGCGACCCGGCCGACGAGAAGACGCAGATGGGCCCGCTGATCTCGGCGCACCAGCTCGACCGGGTACGGGGCTTCGTCGACGGTGCCCGTGGTGCCGACGGCGTACGGACCGTCCTCGGAACGGCCCCCGAGGGTCCCGGGTTCTGGTACCCGCCGACCGTCCTCACCGGGGTCTCGCCCGAGGCGCCCGTAGCGGTCGAGGAGGTCTTCGGGCCCGTCGCCGTGGTCCTTCCGTTCGAGGACGAACAGGACGCGCTGCGCCTCGCCAACGCCACCGACTACGGACTCGCCGGCTCGGTCTGGACCCGGGACGTCGGCCGCGCGCTGCGCGTGAGCCAGGGGCTGCGGGCGGGCAACCTCTCCGTCAACTCGCATTCTGCCGTGCGCTATTCGACCCCCTTCGGCGGCTACCAGCAGTCGGGGCTCGGGCGCGAGCTCGGCCCGGACGCGTTGGCCGCCTTCACCGAGACCAAGAACGTCTTCATCAGCACGGAGGCCTGAGCACCATGACCGACACTTCTTCCGTCTGCCGCCGCCTGGTCGGCCGCACCGCCGTCGTCACCGGAGCCGGCAGCGGCATCGGCCTGGCCACCGTCCGGCGGCTGGCCGCCGAGGGGGCGCACGTCGTCTGTGCCGATGTCGACGAGGAGAGCGGCAAGCCGGCCGCCGAGGAGGCGGGCGGGCTCTTCGTCCGCACCGACGTCACCGACGCCGGCCAGGTGGGCGCCCTCTTCGAGGCCGCGTTCGACACCTACGGCTCGGTCGACATCGCGTTCAACAACGCGGGGATCTCCCCGCCCGACGACGACTCCATCCTGGACACCGGCCTGGAGGCCTGGCGGCGGGTGCAGGAGGTCAACCTGACCTCCGTCTACCTCTGCTGCAAGGCGGCGATCCCCTATATGCGCGAGCAGGGCAAGGGCTCCATCATCAACACGGCGTCCTTCGTGGCCCGGATGGGCGCGGCCACCTCGCAGATCTCGTACACCGCGTCCAAGGGCGGGGTCCTGGCGATGTCGCGCGAGCTGGGGGTCCAGTTCGCGCGCGACGGCATCCGGGTCAACGCCCTGTGTCCCGGCCCGGTCAACACCCCGCTGCTCCGGGAGCTGTTCGCCAAGGACCCGGAGCGGGCCGCCCGGCGTCTGGTGCACATCCCGGTCGGCCGGTTCGCCGAGCCGACGGAGATCGCCGCCGCCGTCGCGTTCCTCGCGAGCGACGACGCCTCGTTCGTGAACGCCACGGACTTCCTGGTCGACGGCGGGATCGCCGGGGCGTACGTCACCCCGGTCTGATCCGGACCGTCCCGGCGGCCCCGGCGGTCTGCCAACGGTCCCGGCGGTCGGACGTTCGCGAACGTCCGGACGCCCGGTCGCCGTTCAGCCCGCGGTGGCGGCCGGGTCGCCCCGCAGACGCCGCGCGCGGAGCACCAGGAGCATCTCGAAGCGCTGATCGGGTTCGTCGATGGCGTCACCCCACAGCTCGCGGATCTGCCGCAGCCGGTAGCGGGCCGTCTGGGGATGGATGCCGAGGCGGGCGGCCACCTCCGGGGCGCCGCCGGGGGTCTCGATCCAGGCGAGGAGCGTCTCGGCCAGGCGCCGGGCCTGGGTCGGACTGAGGCCCTCCAGCGGGGCGAGGCAGCGGCGGGCCGACGCGTCGATCAGCTCCTGGGCGGGAAGCAGCAGCAGTTCCTCCGTCCGCTCGGTGCAGTACAGCACCTCGCCCTGCGGCAGCAGCCCCTTCTTGATCAGCTGGACGGCGGTCTCCGCCCACCGCAGCGAGGTCGCCGCGGCCGCCAACGGGACCGCCGGGCCGATCGCCCCGGACCAGCCGGCCGTGGCGCGCCGCAGGATCTCCGCGCGGCCCGCCGTGTCCGGGTCCGGGATGACGATGCGCGGCTGCTCGCTCTCCATCTCCAGCAGCATGCCCTGCCCGACCGCCGGGGCCACGGCCTCGCGGGCCGGGCGCATGAGCACACCGACGGCGATCGTCTCCGGGAGCTCCCAGCCGATGCGAGCGGCCCGCTCGGACAGGGCCACCGACACATCGCCCCGGTGTTCCACCAGGAGGAGCTCGATCAGCTGGCGCTGGAGGCGGAGCCGTTCGCTGGCGCGCCGGGCCGCCGCCTCGGCGTAGCCCCGTACCGACTGTTCCACGAGCCCGTCCAGATACTCGAATCCCGATTCGGCCAGCTCGTACATGGCGGGCGCGGGGATGTCGACCTGCTGGCCGATCTCGGCGAGCCTGCGCCAGGTGAGCCGGACCCCGAGGCGGTAGATGGCCTGGAGCGCGTCGAGGCTGCGGCCCTCCAGCCCCTCGCCGCGCCCGAACTCCTGGAACATCTCCGGCGGCACCCGGGGGTGGGCGCCGGCGGTGAGGTTGTGGACGAAGCCCTCGATCGCGCGGCGGATGCCGACGAGGGCCAGCGGCTCCCCGGACTCGTCCTCGACCAGCTGCAGATAGGGATATTCCTGGCGAATCTGGTAGAGGATCATCTGAGCGAGTTCCGGGGCCTCGGACCGGGCGATCGCCTCGAAACGGTCGAGCTTCGACCGGGGGACGTCCTGCCAGGCCGGGCGGGTCACGGAACCGCCGGGGCGGTGTCATAGCTGATCAGGGGGGTATTGGGCTGGTCGGGAGTGGCGTCGAGCAGTGCCACGACACCGACCGCCGCGCCAACGGCGAGTGTGGCGGCCACCAGAACGGTGACAGCTGCGGCGATGAGTCTGCGCATGGTCGGGTCAGCTCCTTGCTGGAGGCGATCCCCACCCCTGTCAGCCGGGCCCCTCCGGCTGGGACACAGTGTCGACAGCACATTGACATTCCGTCAAGGGCTTGCCTACTGTTCACGCCAATCAAGGGCTGACCGGCCCGGGCCCGTGCACCTCCGCGAAGAGATTCGACCCAGGAGTGCCCGGATGCGCCACAACGCTTCACCCCTGTCGCTTGTCCTGCTGGGGGCAGGGGTTTTCCTGCTCGTCCTCGCGCCGCTGCTCGTCTGGTACGTCCAGCCGCATGCCAAGCGCACCCCCATCGACATCGACACCACCACCGTCTTCACCGGGACGGGCAGCTATTTCGACACGTCCGAGGTCGAGACGGTCGAGGGCAGAACGATCACGATCACGCGGCAGGTGCGCGGGGACGTGGCCGACAGCGAGAAGAGCGGCCACGCCGTGTGGGACGTCTCCACCTCGGTCGACCACCAGGACACCCTGCCCGCCTCGGACCCCCGTGACGCCCTCCAGTGGACGCTGGAGCGCTGGGTGACCGACCGGGTCACGAACGAGCCGGTCCACTGCTGCGAGGAATCCCCGACGTTCGACGGTGAGGCCTACCTGAAGTTCCCCTTCGACGTCGAGAAGCGTTCCTACCGCTGGTGGGACAGCACGCTCGGCGGGGTCGTACGGCTCTCCTACGCCGGCGAGCAGGAGGTTCAGGGCTACTCCGGCCTGCTCTTCAAGGGCGAGGTCGAGCCCACCAGGACCGGGGTGCGCCAGGTGCCCGGGCTGCTCGTGGGGAAGAAGAAGATCCCCCAGGTGCTGGCCGAGGAGTGGTATTCCAACAGCGGCATCGAGCTGGTGGTCGACCGGCGGACCGGCCGGATCATGAACGCGGCGATCGGCCCGAAGAAGACGCTGCGCGCCCCGGGCTCCGAGAAGGACGCCGTCGTGCTCCTGGAGAGCAAGCGGGTGGAGTTCACCGAGGAGACCCAGCTCAAGCAGGTCGAGCTGGCGTCGGCGGACAGCGACCGGCTGGCGATGCTCGGCACGACCGCGCCGACCGGGGCCGCGGGGCTGGGCGGTGTGCTCGCCCTGGCGGGCGTCGTGCTCGTCGTCCGGGGCCGCCGGACGGAGCCGGAAGCGCCGAATACTCACATGATGACGATTCCGCACACCTGAGTTACCGGCAAGTTGTTGCACCGGTGAGTAGCCGGGGGCGTACCCGTGCCGAAAACTGTCTATCCCCACCAGAGCACGGCCCCCCGGTCTCGTCCCGTCCGTCCTTCTCCTCTTCACTTCCTCATCACCCTCATCACTTCCGTCCCCTTCTTCTCCCTCATCACCCTCTTCTCGGTCCCTCGCCCCGCAGCCGGGTTTCCCGGCCCCGGCGCCCCCCCTGTCCCGGCCCCCCGGTACGTCCCCGCTCCAAGGCGGCCCTCACCCCGAGGGCCGCTCCCCCCGTCCCCGCCCCCCGAGCCGAGTTGGAGCACCCATGCCCCAGCACGTCCCTCCCCCCCTGCTTGACGCCGTCGCGCGTCCGGGTCAGGGCCCGGCGCCCGCGACGATCCCCGCGACCCCCGGACGCATCGTCTTCCTCGCCCACCGCGACCTGGGCAATCCGGCCGCCGGCGGCTCCGAGCTGCTCGTCGACCAGCTCGCCCTGGGCCTCACCGAGCAGGGCCACGACGTCACGCTGCTGTGCGGCGGACCGGCCGCCCGCCGGCCCTACCGGGTCGTCTCGGCAGGCTCCGCGCTGGGGCACTACGTCGGCGCGCGGTCCGCCTTCGCCCGGCGGATCGGCACATGCGACCTGCTCGTCGAGGTCTGCAACGGCATGCCGTACCTGGCCCCGCTGTGGCACCGCGGACCCACGGTCTGCCTGGTCAACCATGTGCACACCGACCTGTGGGACATGCGCTTCCCGACGCCGGTGGCCCGTGTCGGCCGCAAGCTCGAACACTGGGCCCTGTCCCGCGCCTACCGCGACCACCTGATGATCGCGGTGTCCCCGTCCACGGCGGGCGCCCTGCGCGAACTGGGCGTGCCCGACCGGCGGATCCGGGTGGTGCACAACGGCGTCCAGGAGCCGAACCCGCAGGGCGAGCGGTCCGCCACACCGCTGTTCGTGGCGCTGGGCCGGCTCGTCGACTACAAGCGCATCGATCTGCTGCTCCAGCTCTGGGAGCGGGTCCGGCCGGTCACCGGAGGCCGGCTCGTCATCGTCGGCGACGGCCCCGAGCGGGCCCGGCTGGAACAACTCGCCGGTCCTGGCGTGGAGTTCGCCGGCCATGTGACCGAGGCGGAGAAGCACCGGCTGCTCTGCGCCGCGTGGATGCTCCTGCACCCGGCGGCCGTGGAGGGGTGGGGTCTTGTGGTCACGGAGGCCGCGGCCCGGTCCACCCCGACCCTGGGCTTCGACGTGCCGGGGCTGCGCGACTCCGTCGAGGACGGTGTCACCGGGATCCTCGCCGCGGGCGCGTCCTCCTTCGCCGCCTCCTGGTGCGCGCTGGCGCTGGACGACGAGCGGCGCGAGGCGATGGGCAAGGCCGCCCGCGAACGGTCCGCCGACTACCGGTGGACCGCCAGTGTGCGCCGGTTCGCCGCGGTCGCCGCCGAGGCGACCGCGGGTGCGAGCGCCGGGGCCGCGGGCGGCCCGAGCGCCCCGGTGATCGGCGCGAGCGCGTGAAGGACCCCTCGTTCCGGCGGTCGGCCGCCCTGTTCCGCGCCTTCCTGCGCGAACAGGCCGACCCCGCCACGGCGTACACCCTGCTGGCCCGTGACGCGGCCGACCAGGTCGAACGGCACGCCCCGCTCCGCGACAAGATCGTCGTGGACGTCGGCGGCGGCGACGGCTACTTCACCCGCGAGTTCCGGCGGCGCGGTGCGCACAGCTACCTCTTCGAACCGGATCCGACCGAGATCGGCCCCGGGCAGCGCGCGGACACCGTCGTCGCCGACGGCTATCTGCTGCCGCTCGCCGACGGCGCGGCCGACGTCTGCTTCTCCTCCAACGTGCTGGAGCACGTCGCCGATCCGCACACCTTCCTCAGCGAGATGGCGCGGGTGACCCGCCCCGGCGGTCTCATCTACGTCTCGTACACCAACTGGCTCTCCCCGTGGGGCGGCCACGAGTGGGCGCCCTGGCACTACCTCGGCGCCGAACGCGCCCGGAGCCGCTACGAGCGGCGCACCGGCGGCCCGGCCAAGCACCGGCTCGGCGAGAACCTCTTCAAGATCGGCGTCGGGGAGACCCTGAGCCACGTCCGGAGCCGCTCCGACGTGACCGTCGTCTCAGCACGCTCGCGCTACTGGCCCGTCCTTCCCCAGCTCGTGCCGCGCATCCCCGTACTGCGGGAATTCGCCACCTGGAACCTCCTCCTCATCCTCCGGCGGTGTTCATGACCAGCGCTGTCCACCCACCCCGGTCCACGGTCCCGGAGGGCGCGGGTCCCGCGCCGTCCGGTCCCGCCGACGGACCGCCCACGCCCCGTTCACGGCGCTGGCTGCTGGGCTTCTGGGCCGCCGTGTTCGCGGCGTTCCTCGCGGTGTCGCCCGGCCGGATGACGTTCGACACCAAGCTCGGCGTCGTCGCCGATCCCTGGCGCTTCCTGGGCGACCTGGGCGAGCTGTGGCACAGCCGGGCCGGGTTCGGCGGGATCGCCGACCAGTACGTCGGCTACGCCGTCCCGATGCTGCCGTACTACGGGGCCGCCGACCTGCTGCACCTACCGGTCTGGCTCGCGGAGCGGCTGTGGCTGTCGCTGATCGTGGCAACCGCCTTCTGGGGCGCCCTCCGGCTGGCGGAGCGGCTGGCCGTGGGTTCCCCGGCCACCCGGCTGCCGGCCGCGGTCGCGTACGCGCTGTGGCCGACGTACACCATCGTCGTGGGCTCGACCTCGGCGGCGGCCCTGCCGGGCGCCCTGCTGCCGTGGGTGCTGCTGCCGCTGACGAACCCGCGGCTCGCGCCGAGGATCGCGGCGACCCGGTCCGCACTGCTGATCCCGCTGATGGGCGGCGTCAACGCCGCGTCCACACTGGCCTCCCTGCTGCCGGTCGGGCTGTATCTGCTGTCCCGTCCCGGCGGTCCGCGCAAGCGCGCCCTGCTGGCGTGGTGGATACCCGGCGTCGTCCTGGCTACGGCCTGGTGGATCGTTCCGCTGCTGCTGCTGGGGATCTACGGCGAGAACTTCATGCCGTACGTGGAGTCCTCGTACACCACCACGACGACCATGTCGGCGACGGAGGTCCTGCGCGGCGGCGGGAACTGGGTCGGCTATCTGAACTTCGGCGAGGCCTGGCTGCCCGCCGGCTGGACCGTCGCCACCGGGACCGTCACCATCCTGGGTTCGGCGCTCGCCGCCGCCCTGGGCCTGGCGGGGCTGGCACGCCGTGATCTGCCCGAGCGCCGCTGGCTCGTGCTGACCGTCCTGAGCGTCGCGCTCATCACGCTCGCCGGCTACGGCGGTGCGCTGGGCGGGCTGTTCCACGGGACCGTGCAGGACTGGCTGGACGGCTGGCTGGTGCCGTTCCGCAACATCTACAAGTTCCAGACGGGTCTTGCGCTGGCCCTGGCGCTGGGCCTCGCGCACCTCACCGCGGTGGCCTCCGTCGCCGCGGCGGCGCGGGGCGGAGGCAGCGCGGTGCGCGCCCGCCGGCTCGTGCCGGTGATCGCCGCCGCGCTCGTGCTGCCGGGTCTCGCCTGGCCGTACGTCAACGGCTCGATCCTCCAGACGGGTTCGTTCCAGCAGCTGCCCACGTACTGGGAGACGACCGGGAGCTGGCTGAAGAAGAACTCGGCCGACGACCGCGCCCTGGTGGTCCCCGCGACCGCGCACGGCATCTACACCTGGGGCTCCCCCATCGACCAGCCGCTGGACGTGCTGGCGAACTCGCCCTGGGCGCAACGGGACTACGTGCCGTTCGGCACGCCGGGCAACCGGCGGGCGATGGACGCCGTCGAGCAGGCGCTGACCACCGGCGGCGAGGTCCCCGGACTGAGCGAGTACCTCAACCGGGCGGGGCTGCACTATGTGGTGGTCCGCAACGACCTGGATCCCGACCAGTTGGGGTATGTCCCCACGACCACGGTGAAGCGCACCCTGGAGGCGTCCGGGTACCGGCGCGTCACCGGTTTCGGTCCGGTGATGACCGGCGGCCGGATCGCGGCGGACACCCCCGTGCAGGTCGAGGGCCTCTATCCGCGACAGCGGGCCGTGGAGATCTACGAGCCGCCCGCCGGAACGGAGCGTCCGGGGCGGGCGACCACGTCCCCGGTGGCCTCGACGGCCGTCGTGAGCGGCGGGCCCGAGTCCCTGCTGCCGCTGTCGGCGAGCGGCGCGCTGAACGGCCGGCCGGCCGTACTGGCCGGTGACGCGCATCCGGGTCTGGGGCGGCCGTCGCTGTACGCGGCGGGCGACGGGCTGCGGCGCGCCGACACCCGGTTCGGGCTGGTCAACTCCAACACCTCGTACACGTACACCGCCGATGAGCGCAACGCGGTGGAGGCCGCACAGGATCCGGACCGGAAACCCCGGCAGATCCTGCCGACGTCCGGCGCGGAGCACCAGACGACGGCCGTGCTGCGGGGCGCCAAGAAGGTCAGCGCCTCGTCGGTGGGCAACTGGCTGTTCCATCTGCCGCAGTACGACCCGGTCAACGCCTTCGACGGCAACCCGGACACCGGCTGGGCGGAAGGGTCCCCGGGCTCGCCCGAGAACGAGTGGGTGCGGGTCGACTTCACCACCCCGACGGAGCTTCCGGGCTCGCTCCAGGTGACGCCGCTGCCCAGCGCGAACGTGCGGGCCGCGCCGACCGTCGTGCGGGTCGAGACCGAGCGGGGCTTCGAGGACAGCCCGCTGAAGCCGGACGGGTCGACGCAGACCGTGGCCGCGCCCACCGGGCAGGCCTCGTGGCTGAAGGTGACGATCCTGGAGTCCCAGCAGGGGCGTCCCGGGCTCACCGGGGCCGGTTTCACGGACATCGCGATCCCGGGGGTGCAGGTGACCCGGATGCTGGAGCTGCCCGCCGACGCGCCGCGCGAGGGCGCGGACTCCGCGGTCTACTCGCTGCGGCGGGGCAGCGACCCGGGCGGTCTGTCGTCGGTGGCGGCCGAGGTCGGCCTGCACCGGCAGTTCACCGCCCAGGAGGCCGGCCCGTACAAGCTGTCCGCGAGCGCGGTGCCGGTGCCCGGCGAGGCCCTGGACAAGCTGCTCTTCGAGCTCACGGGCGAGCGGGACAAGATCGAGGTGAGCGCCGACTCCACGGCGCGGCTGGGCACCAGCCTCACTCCGCGCAATCTGACCGACGGTGATCTGACCACGGCGTGGATCGCGGGCGAACGCCCCGTACTGCATCTGTCCTGGCCGGAGAAGAAGGAGATCGGGGAGATCGTCTTCGCGGCGGCCGGCGGCCTGTCCACCCGCCCCGAGCAGGTGCAGATCAGCTCCCCCGACGGCACGGCGGTGGCCTCCGTGGACGAGAACGGCATGGCCCGCTTCTCGCCCATCAGGACCGACCGGATGGACATCACCATCTCGCGCCAGGCTCCGCTGACCGTCCACAACCCGGTCGCCGACGACCAGTTGCAACTGCCGGTGGGGCTGAGCGAGGTCTACGTCCCGGCCCTGGAGGAGTACCGCTCGCCGCAGCCGAAGCCGGGCACGACCTTCAGTCTGGCCTGCGGCAAGGGTCCGGTCCTGTCCGTCGGCGGTACGTTCCTGGAGACCCGCGCCGAGGGCCTGGTGCGGGACCTGACCCAACGCCGCCCCATCGAGGTCACGCCGTGCACGGAGGGCGGCACGGTGGAGCTGGCCGCCTCGTCCACCACGGTCGAGGCGGGTGACGCGGGACCGCTCGCCATCACGGACGTCACGCTGAGCAAGGGGACCACCGAGGCCGCGGCGGGCAAGCCGCGTTCGGTGGACGTCGAGCGGGGCGACGGCGACCGGCGCACGATCGCCGTCGGCGCGGGCGAGGCCTCCTACCTCCAGATCCACGAGAACCACAACAAGGGCTGGAAGGCCACCCTGGACGGCGAGGAGCTGACGCCGCTGCGGATCGACGGCTGGCAGCAGGCCTGGCTGATCCCGGAGGGCGAGGGCGGCGAGGTCACCCTGGAGTACGAGCCGGCCCGCATCTACCAGGTGGGCCTGATCGGCGCGGGAGTCCTGCTCCTGGTGCTCGTGGGACTCGCCTTCGGGCGCCGACGGGGAGCCGAGCCGTACGCGGCCGAGGAGCAGCCCGTCGTGCCGGGTCCGGGTCTGGTCCTGGGCACGGTGGCACTCACCCTGGTGGGGGTGGTGATCGCGGGGCCGCTCGCCCTGGCGGTGCCGGTCCTCGCCGTACTCGCCCACTTCCGGCCGCAGCTGCTCGCGCCGCTCGCGTTCGCGGCGATGGCCGCGGCGGGTGTCGTCACCGCGGTGGGCACCGGGGACACCACGGCCGAGGGCGAGGGCGCGTTCGGCGCGACGGCCCAGTTCCTGGCCCTGGTCGGTCTGTTCGCCGCCCTGGTCACGGTCGGGCGCGAGCCGCTCGGCAGGCGGGCCGTCGGGGGCCCGGGCACGGCCGCCGCGGACGGCGAGGCGCCCACGGTGCCGGCGCAGGCCGCCGCCTCGGGCCGGACGCTGTCCACCGACCCGAAGCGTCCGCAGGGAACTCCGCCTCCCGCGCCCGGAATCGGGTACGGGCCGGGCTCGGGCTCCGGCAGGGGCGAAGGCGACGGCGGTGACGGCCCGACGCAGCAGGCCGGCGGTCAGCAGCAGCAGCCGTCCCGTCCCGGAGGGGGCACCTGATGGCAACCACGCGGCACCCCCGGGCGCGGGGCGGCATGCCCCCGCCCGGGGACCCGGCCCGGGTGCCGTTCCCCGTGGTCGACGAGGTGGCCCGGCACTGTGCGCAGGACGCCGAGCCGAACACGGTGCACATCGAGATCCACCTGCCCGGCCGGGTGGACGAGGGGCGGCTGCGCGCCGCGTTCGGCGAGGCGCTCGCCCGGCACCCCCGGGCGCTGATGCGGGAGCGCCCCTGGTCCCCGTTCGCCCGGCGCTACGAGTGGGAGCTGACCGGAAGTCCTGACACGGATCCGGTCTCCTTCCCGCCGTCCGCGCCCGGGGCGCTCGCCCGGGCCCGGGCGCGGGCGCTGGACGAGGCCCCTCCGCTGACGGTGTCGCCGCCGCTGCGGCTCACGGTGGTCGAGGAGCCGGGCGCCGCAGGGTGTGTGCTGCTCTTCACCGTGCACCACACCGCCCTCGACGGCCCGGCCTGCATGCGGCTGGCGGCGACGGCCGCCGAGGTCTACGGGGCGCACCGCACCCCGCCGGCCCCCGCACCCGCGCGCCCGGCGTCCGAGCCGTTCGACGGGGAGTCCCCGGCGGCGCCGCTGGCCCGGCCCGCCCGGATCGCGGCGGGCTCGCCGGGGCCCGCGCCGGTACCCGGCAACGCCATGCTGCTGGTCGAACTGCCGGTACCCCGGCGGGGGTCCGGCGCTCCGTACACGGTGAACGACCAGCTGATGGTGGCCACCGCCCTCACGGTGGCCGACTGGAACCGGGAGCGGGATGCGCCGGGGGCCGACCGTCGGCCGCTGCGGATCACCATGCCGGTCGACGACCGCACTCGCGGACCCGAGATGCCGATCGGGAACGGCACCCGGCTGGTGGAGGTCGGATTCGCCGCGTCCGAACTGGCGCCCGGGGCCGACCTCCCGGCACTGCTGCGGGCGACCGCTGAGCGCACCCGGGCGCTCAAGGCACGCCCCCGTCCCCCGTTGGGCCGGTCCGCTTCCCTGCTGACCGCGCCACTGCTGCCGGTGACCGCCCGCGCCGCCGTCACCCGGGGGCTGCGGGTGCTGGCGGGGCCGTGGACCTCGACGACGCTGCTGAGCAACATCGGCCGGGTGCCGTACCCGTTGGACTTCGGGGATGCGGGCCGGGCCACCGCCGTGTGGTTCTCCGCGCCCGCCCGGATGCCCCGGGGGCTGACGTTCACCACGGCGTCCACGGGCGGCCGACTGCATCTGGCGCTGCGCTGGTCGCGCACCCTGCTGGGCGACGAGGACGGCGTACGCCTGCGCGAGCTGTTCACCCGTCACCTGGCCTCGACGTCCTCGGAGACCGTATGACCGGCACCACCTCTCCCCCGCCCGGGCTGCGGGACTTCTACGAGAACCCGGCCGTCCCGGTCGCCTCGGGCGACGGGCGCACCCTGCGGCAGGCCCGGCTGCTGGCCGACGCGTTGGGCGCGCCGGGGCAGGTGATCCTCGACATCGGGTGCGGCGACGGCACGGCGGCGGCCACGGCGGCCCCGGTCCTCGCCGGTCACCGGCTGATCGGCGTCGACTGGTCGCAGGACGCGCTGCGCAGGGCCCGGCCCCGGATGGGCCTCGTGGTCCGCGGCGAGCTGGAGCACGGCGGGCTGCCGCTGGCCGACGGGTGCGCGGACGCGGTGCTGTTCAGCGAGATACTGGAGCACCTGGTCGACCCGGACCAGGCCCTGGACGAGCTGCGGCGGGTCCTGCGGCCCGGCGGCCATCTGATGCTGTCCACCCCGAACCTGGCGGCCTGGTACAACCGGGCGCTGCTGCTCGCCGGGGTGCAGCCGGTGTTCTCGGAGGTCAGTCTGCGCGGCATCCACGGCCGCCCCGGTTCCGAGGTGGTCGGGCATCTGCGGCTGTACACGGCCCGTGCGCTGCGCTCGTTCCTCGCGGCGTCCGGGTTCGACGACGTGCGGATCACGGGCGCCCCCTTCCACGGGGTGCCGCGGGCGCTGCGGCTGGTGGACCGGGCGGCGTGCTCGGTGCCCGGGGCCGCCTCCATCCTGCTGGCCCACGCGCGGCGGAGGTAGCGCGGTGTGGTGGGGTGTCGGCGCGGCGCTGGTCGCCAACGCGCTGTACAGCGTGGGGTTCGTGGTGGAGAAGCGGGCCCTGGGCGCGCTGCCCGCGCTCTCCGCCGGCCGACCGCTGCGGGTGGTCCGGACGCTGCTGACCAGTCCACTGTGGATGGTCGGCGCGCTGGCGCTGGCGGCCGGGTTCGGGGCCCAGCTGGTCGTCTACCGGGCGCTGCCGATCGCGGCGGCGCAGGGCATCTTCGTCTCCGGTCTGGTGCTGCTCCTGCTGTTGTCGTCGGCCGTGCTCGGCGAGGAGTCGACGGGCCGCGAACGCTACGCGCTGGGCGGGGTGCTGGTCGCCCTGCTGATGGTCGTCGCCTCGGTGCGCGAGGGCGAGGACGTGGTGAGCGGCGGCGCTCCGTGGGCTCTGGTGCTCCTGGTCTGCGTGCCCGCCCTGGGGGCGGGCGTCTGGCTGTACGTACGAGTGGAGAGCCGGGCGGCGAAACGGCACCGGGTCCCGACCAGCGGCATCGGGTACGGAGTGGCGGTGGGCCTGCTCTACGGGGTCAGCTCGCTGGCCATCAAGGGCACGTCCAGCCGCCTGACCGGCACTGGTCTGGGCGAGGCCGCACTGTCGCTGCTGGCGTCCCCCTATCCGTATCTGCTGCTGTTCACCGCGGGGGCCGGTCTGGTGATGTCGCAGACGGCGTTGCAGCGCTGCCGGGCCTCCCTCATCGTGCCGGTGTGCACCACGGTGACCAGCCTGTTCACCGCGGTACTCGGGACGCTCGCCTTCGGCGAGACGCTGCCCGACGATCCGCTGCTGCTGGCCCTGCGGGTGGGCGGCACGGCGCTCGCCCTCTCCGTCCTGCTGGCCATGCCGCGCCACGACCCCCAGCCCGCCGCCCCGTCCTGACCCGGGTCCGGCACCACCGGCACCACCGGCACCACCGGCCCTCCCGACCTCCCCGCCACCTCTGCCGTCCGATACCTCCGACACCTCCGACACCTCCGAGACCGAGGAGCCACCCGATGAACCCCGACGACCCGCTGCTGGCCCTGCTGGCCTGCCCGCTCGACAAGGGCCCGCTGTCCCTGCTGACCGAGGAGGAGGCGCTCTACAATCCCCGGCTGCGCCTGAGTTACCCGATCGTGGACGGCATCCCGCAACTGCTGCCCTCATCGGGCAGGAAGGTCGGGGCGGACGACCACGAGCGGCTGCTCACCCGGCTCAAGGCCTCGGCCACGTGACCACGTTCGCCGCGGCGGTGGCGTCCCGCCTGCCCGGTGGCCTCGTCGGCTCGGCCGCCGTCGCCCTGTACCCGCGCTTCGAGCCCGAGCTCCGGCGGCTCGCCGACTTCTGCCCGCCGGACGGTATCGCCGTCGACATCGGTGGCTGGTACGGCCCCTGGTCGCGGCGGCTCGCCGCCCGCTGCGCCGAGGTGGTCACCGTCGAGCCCGTGCCGCATCTGGCCGAACACCTGCGCCGGACGCTGCCGCCGAACGCCCGGGTGGTCCAGGGCGCGGCGACCGACCGGGTGGGCACGGCGCAGCTGTGGTTCCCGGAGGGCGACAGCGGCGACCGGGGGGTGTCGTCGCTGGCCCGCCGCGACATCCACGCGCACTGCCTGGAGGTGCCGTCGATCACCGTCGACGGTCTCGGACTGAGCGGGGTCGGCTTCGTGAAGATGGACGTCGACGGCGGCGAGCGGGCGGCGCTGCTCGGTGCGGCGGAGCTGCTGCGCAGGGACCGGCCGGCCCTGCTCGTCGAACTGGAGAGCCGGCTCGGCCCGATCGCACCGGCGGTCGACCTGCTGACCGGTCAGGGCTACGCGGGCTGGCTGCTGGCGGGCCGGCGCTGGATCGCGCTAGACGGGTTCGACCTGGTGGCACACCAGGAGCGGACGGAGCACCTGGTCCACCGGGGGCTGCTGCGCCGGGCCTTCGTCCCGCACCGGGAGCGGTACATCAACTCGGTGCTCTTCCTGCCGGACGGGCGGACCCCGGGCCCGGCCTGACGGTCGCGGGCCCCGCGGGTCCTCGGCCCCGGGCATGCCGAACGGAGGGTGCGAACCCGTCGGTCACCGACGCCTTGGCCAGCCCCCCCCATTACCTTTTTGGTGGCCTCGCAACGGGGCTGCCGGCCTCCGGGCCCGGCATGACTTCCCCCCCTTGTTAACCATGATCCGGGGGG
>NZ_JBIRQR010000012.1:79663-105200 GCF_044333295.1 Streptomyces sp. NPDC021019 | reverse complement strand
TCTTTGTCCTGCTGTCTTGCGTTTCCGACTCTATCAGACTCTTTCGTGTCCGATTCCCGGTCGAAGCGGGCCTCGCATCTCGCCTTCCAGGTTCTTCGCTTTCGCGTTTTCCCTTTCCGGCGAGTCCGACTCTATCAGATCCTTTCGGGCCTGATTCCCAGTCAGCGGGGTTTGTCTTCCCGGCTGTTGGGCCGTTCCGACGCTCAAACTCTAGCGGATTCTCCCGACGGCTCATAATCGGGCCTTCGTCATGAATTCCGGCATGCCGAAATCATCCCGAGTGGGAGATCGTGCTGAAGTTTGGTTGCCGCGTCCGCGGCAGGATCGGCTGCCTCGGAACCGTCCGGCTCCGTGACAACTCGGAGAACTTTACGGATCCACCAGGGGTGTGTCAACCCTCCCCCGATGGCCTCCGCAGGGCGTCTCATGACCGTCGTGCTGGCCGTTCAGTCCAGGTCGGTGAGTCGGCCGCCGGCGTCCGGCTGGGCGTGTTCCACCCGGCGCAGCAGACGGATCAGCAGTTCGCCCAGGACACCGCGCTCGTCGCCGGAGAGGTCCTGGAGGAGGTCCTCCTCGAAGTCGGTCGCCATCCGCATCGCCTCGAGCCACTTCGTTCGGCCCTCGTCGGTCAGCTCGACGATGACGCGTACCCGGTTGTTCTCGTCACGGTCGCGGGTGACCAGGCCCTCGCCGGCCATCCGGTCGATGCGATGCGTCATGGCGGCCGGGGTGAGGCCGAGGCGCTTCGCCAGTTCGCCGGGGCCCAGACGGTAGGGAGCGCCTGCCAGGACCAGAGTCTTGAGGACCTCCCACTCGGCGTTGCTGATGCCGAGCGCGGCGACTTGTCTCCCGTACGCGACGTTCATCCTGCGGTTCAGTCGGCCCAGTGCGGAGACGACCTGTTCGACCTGCGGGTCGAGGTCGCGGAACTCGCGCTGGTAGGCGGCGATCTGTTCGTCGAGGCTCGGCTCGCTGGGGCCGGGCTCCTCGGTGCTCTCGGACATGGCGGGCAGTATGGCACGCCCCCACCCCTTGAAGTCCTTCACTCTGTAGTTTTCACCTTCTAACTTTAGTGCTAAAGTCTTCGAGTCTGATTTCTTCGTACCAGGTCTCGACGCTCCGCGATCGAGGCCTTCGAGTTCTTGAGGTAGGTGAGTGTGACCAGGGAGATGGGCGCAGCGCTGCGGCGGATCCAGCTGGGCAGCGCGCTGAGCGCGTTCGGGCTCGGGTTCACCGTCCCGTATCTGTACGTCTACGTGGCGCAGGTGCGGGATCTGGGCGCCGGGACGGCGGGCATCGTCCTGGCCGCCTTCGCGATGGCAGCGCTGGCCGTTCTGCCGTTTACCGGGCGGGCCATCGACCGGCGGGGCCCGTTGCCCGTGCTGGCGGTGGCCTCCGTTCTGGCCTCCGTGGGCGCGGTGGCCCTGGGGTTCGCGAGCAGTGTTCCGGCGGCCGTGCTGTCCGCCGCCGTCCTGGGCGCGGGCACCGCCGTCATGCAGCCGGCCCTCGCCACGATGCTCGTGTGGTGCTCCAGCACCGCGACCCGTACGCGGGCCTTCGCCACGCAGTTCTTCCTGCAGAACCTGGGGCTCGGCCTCGGCGGGCTCGTCGGCGGGCAGCTGGTGGACGTGGACCGTCCGGCGAGCTTCACGATGCTGTTCCTGATCGAGGCCGTGATGTTCGTGGTGCTCGGTGTCGTGGTGACGACGGTGCGGATGCCCCGTCCGGCCTCGCTCGGCGGGACCCGTCCGGCGGACGGGTCCGCGGCGAAGGGCGGGCTGCGGGCGCTGCTCTCGCACCGGGCCATGGTGCAACTGTGCGTTCTGGGGTTCGTCCTGTTCTTCGCCTGCTACGGGCAGTTCGAGTCCGGCCTGGCCGCGTACGGCACGGAGGCCGCCGGGATCGAGCCCTCCACCCTCGGCTTCGCCCTTGCCGCCAACACCGCGGTCATCGTCGTGGCGCAGTTCGTCGTGCTGCGGCTGGTGGAGCGGCGGCGGCGCAGCCGGGTCATCGCCGCGGTCGGCCTGATCTGGGCGTTCGCCTGGATCGTGGCGGGGTACGCGGGGCTGGGCCATGGCAGCCAGACCATGGCGACGGCCGCGTTCATCTCGACGTACGCGCTGTTCGGGCTGGGGGAGGCGATGCTCTCGCCGACCGTCGCCCCGCTGGTCGCCGATCTGGCGCCGGAGTCGATGGTCGGGCAGTACAACTCGGCGTTCGCGCTGTGCAAGCAGCTCGCGCTCGCGGTCGGTCCGGCCGTCGGCGGGCCCATGGGGGCGTCGCTGCACGGCCCGTACATCGTGACGTTCGTGCTGTTCTCGCTGGGCATCACCTGGCTCGCCCTGCGGCTGGGACGCCGGCTCACCCCCGTACAGGACCAGCCGTCGCTCGCGGGCGTCCCGTCGCGGGTGGTCGCGGTGTCACTGCCCGAGGGCGGAGCCGGTGCGGAGACCGCTACCACCGGATCCGCCGGCACCGGTCCCGGCACCGGTCCCGGGGCCGGTGGGTCCGCTACCACCGGATCCGGGTCGCCCTCGGTTTCCGCCCCGGTGTCCGCGCCCGCCGGTCACTGAAGGGGCGACCTGCTCACCGCGGCAGGGCGAACTCGCACCAGACCGCCTTGCCGCCGCCCGGCGTCCGCCGGCTGCCCCACGAGGTGGCGATCGACGCGATGATCGAGATGCCGCGCCCCGCCTCGTCCGCAGGTTCGGCCTGGCGACGGCGCGGCAGGTGATCGTCGCCGTCGGTGACCTCGATGATCAGTCGGCGGTCCGTACGGCGCAGTCCCAGGCGCATCGGCGGGGTGCCGTGCTGGAGGGAGTTCGCGACCAGTTCGCTGGTGGCGAGGACGCCCAGGTCACGGAGCTCGACGGGGAAGCGCCAGGAGGTCAGGACCCCGGTGGCGAAGGCGCGGGCGCGCGGGGCGGCCTCGATGCCGCCGAGGAGTTCGAGCGCGGCGTTGTGGAACAGCTCCGCGCTCGCTCCCGTACGGGCGGGGTGCTGGACCACCAGGACCGCCACGTCGTCGTCGTGCTCGGCGGTCACGCCGAGGGAGCGGATCAGCCGGTCGCAGACCACTTGCGGTGATCCCTTTGCGCCGGAGAGGGCGCGGGCCAGTGAGGCGACACCCTCGTCGATGTCCTCGCTGCGCCGTTCGACCAGGCCGTCCGTATAGAGGACCGCGGTGGAGCCCGGTGGCAGCGCGATGGTGCCCGAGGTGTGGACCCAGCCGCCGGTACCGAGCGGGGGGCCGGTGGGGTCGGCGGCGCGGTGGACGGTGCCGTCCTCGTCACGGACGAGGATCGGGAGGTGTCCGGCGGAGGCGTAGACGAGCTGCCCCTCGTTCGGATCATGGACGGCGTAGACGCAGGTCGCGATCTGGCTGGCGTCGATCTCGGCGGCGAGTCCGTCCAGCAGCTGGATCACCTCGTGCGGCGGGAGATCGAGCCGGGCGTAGGCGCGGACGGCGGTGCGGAGCTGGCCCATCACGGCTGCGGCCCGCACCCCCCGGCCCATCACGTCGCCGATGACCAGGGCGGTGCGGCCCGCTCCGAGGGTGATGACGTCGTACCAGTCGCCGCCCACCGCGGCGTCGGTTCCGCCGGGCTGGTAGGTGGCGGCGATACGGAGGTCGTCGGGCTGTTCCAGCTCCTGCGGGAGCAGGGAGCGCTGGAGGGTGACGGCCGTTTCGCGGTGGCGGCGCTCGCTGGTGCGCAGGCGTTCGGCTGCTTCGGCGTGATCGGTGACGTCGGCGGCGTACACGAGGACGCCGCCCTCTCGCTTGCCGTCGGCCCGGCTGTCGCCCTTGTCGCCTCCGTGCTCTCCCTGCTCTCCCTTCTCCGCCTTGTCTGCCCCGCTTACTCCGTATCCCTCGTCCTCCGCGTTGCCCCAGGGGGCGACGGGGGTGCAGGTCACGGTGTACGAACCGCCCTCGGCGGTCCTGCGGGACTTGACCGTACGGGCGGTGCCGCTGCGCAGGACTTGGTCGAGCAGCGCCACCACGCTGAGCTGGGCGAGTTCGGGCATGGCCTCGGCCGCGGGAACGCCGCACGGGCGGGGGCCGAACGCGGCTTCGTACGCGTCGTTGACATAGGCGATGCGGTGGTCCGGGCCGCGCAGCAGGGCGACGGGGGCGGGGAGTCGGCCGAGGATCTCGCGGGCGGAGAGGTCGTCGAGGGCGGTCCCGGGAAGGGCCTCCGTCGAGGCGGGGCCGGAAGGCGCCGGGGAGGCGTCGTCCGGCAGGACGGGCGAGCCGTCCGCCCGGGCGTACTCGGCTCGGGCCGCCGGCACGGAACTACGTTCGTCCCGTGCGGCGGCTCGGCGCTGCGTTCCGGGAAGGCGGGCGCTCCAACGCGTGAATTTCACGGTATTTCTGGCCTCGTGTGTCGGTCTGGTCCGCTCGGGCGGGCTGCTTCTTCTGCCGGGTTCGGGGGCACCGGGGGCCGTACCCCCGGGAAGGCGCAGCCGGGCCTCGTCGATCTGTTGGTGCGTCGCTGCTGGTCACTGTTGGTCACTGCCGACCGGGTCACTCTGTGCAGGTGTGGGCCCACCTATGGTCACACGTCCAGTGTGACCGACCGTACTGACAGTCGTCGCCCCGTGGTCGTTCCGACCCTCGATCGGTCCGGTGCCGGCCTCGGCCGGAGGTGCGGCCGGAGGTGCGGCCCGAGCCTTCGTCGGCTGCGCCGGCGGGGCCGCGCGGGGGCCGTCCTGTCAGCTGTCCATCAGCTGTCCGTCGGGGGGGCGTCCGCCCGGCGGTCGTCCGGCGGCTCTCCGGGCCGCCCCTTCCGGCGGCCGGGGCCCGGAAGGCCCGGGGTGCCGGAGCCGCCGCCCGCCGCGAGTTCGAACTCGGCGCGGGGGTGCTCCAGCGAACCGAGGGAGACGATCTCGCGTTTGAAGAGCCCGGACAGGGTCCATTCGGCAAGGACGCGCGCCTTCCGGTTGAACGTCGGGACCCGGCTGAGGTGGTACGCGCGGTGCATCAGCCAGGCGGGGTAGCCCTTGAGCTTGCGGCCGTAGACGTGGGCGACGCCCTTGTGCAGACCGAGGGAGGCCACCGAACCGACGTACGCGTGCCGGTACTCCTCGAGCGGCCGGCCGTCGATCGAGGCGAGGACGTTGTCGGCGAGGACCTTCGCCTGGCGCACCGCGTGCTGGGCGTTGGGGGCGGTCTCGCGCCCCGGTTCGGACGCGGTCAGGTCGGGCACGGCCGCTGCGTCGCCGGCTGCCCAGGCGTGCGGCATGCCCTCGACGCCGAGGGTGGCGGTGCAGCGGAGCCGGCCGCGTTCGGTGAGGGGCAGGTCGGTGGCGGCCAGCAGCGGGGCCGGCTTGACCCCCGCGGTCCACACGAGGGTGCGGGTGGGGAAGCGGGAGCCGTCGCTGAGGACGGCGACGCGGTCCTCGCAGGCGTCGAGGCGGGTTTCGAGGCGTACGTCGATGTTCCGGCCGCGCAACTCCCCGATGGCGTACGTGCCCATGGTCTCGCCGACCTCGGGGAGGATCCGCCCGGAGGCCTCGACGAGGATCCATCTCAGGTCGGCCGGCTTGATGTTGTGGTAGTACCGCGCCGTGTAGCGGGCCATGTCCTCCAGTTCGGCCAGCGCCTCCACACCCGCGTAGCCACCGCCGACGAAGACGAACGTGAGAGCGGCGTCGCGGATCGCGGGGTCCCTGGTCGCGGAGGCGATGTCCATCTGCTCGATGACGTGGTTGCGCAGCCCGATGGCCTCCTCGACGGTCTTGAAACCGATGCCGAATGCGGCCAGGCCGGGGACGGGCAGGGTGCGCGAGACGGACCCGGGGGCGATGACGATCTCGTCGTACCCGATCTCCAGCGCTCCGGTGCCGTCGTCACCGGTGGCGAGGGTGGTGACGGTCGCGGTCCGTTTGGCGTGGTCGACGCGCTGGGCCTCGCCGATGACGATCGTGCAGTCCTTCAGGACGCGGCGCAGCGGCACGACCACGTGGCGCGGCGAGATCGAACCGGCGGCCGCTTCGGGGAGGAAGGGCTGGTAGGTCATGTACGGCTCGGGCGTGACGACCACGATCTCGGCGTCGCCGCTCCTCAGTCTCTGCTTCAACTTCCGTTGGAGACGCAGCGCTGTGTACATCCCGACGTAGCCACCGCCGACGACGAGAATGCGCACACCTGGCCGGGTGCCGGGGGTCGTCCCCCGGGAATCTGGAGCCATCACCACCCCATGACGCAACGGAGTCAGTGGTTTGTCCACAGGCCCGGCAGATTGTGTGACCGGAGGTTCCCCGAGGGCACTCGGGGCGCGTGGGCGGTGAGGGGCGACAGCCGCGCAGGTCAGGCAGTGCGCACGGGGTAAGCGAAGGGGTGCCGTACCAGTACGCATCGGATCTTGGTCCGATCGGGGGGCGCCCCATGCGGAACTACCCCCTTCTGAATTGACGCAGGCTCAACTATGTTCGTAACCCGTCGGGGTGTCGGGTGCGGATTTCGTTGTGCTCCGCTCCCCGACCGAAACGGCGGGAAGTCTCCGGGGGGAGACGACATAACCGGGGGAAGTTATGCATATTCAGGATAAGCATGGCCAGACTGCGCTCGCCCGAGCGTCCGAGGACCAGGGACGCCTCGGCTCCGTGGGCGCGCTCGGCGTCATGAGCTCGGCGGACGCCGTTCGTTCCGCGGCGGCGGTGAGTGCCGCGGCGATGGGTTCCACCGCTGCGGGACACGCCCCGAGCGGGGCGACGACATCGGGAACGGCGACGGCCGGAGCGGCGGGGACCGCGAGCACGCCGCGCTCGGCTCCGCTGCGTGTCGACGCGCAGCGGAATCTGGAGCATGTGCTGCGGGCGGCTCGCGAGGTGTTCGGGGAGCTGGGTTACGGCGCTCCGATGGAGGACGTGGCGCGTCGCGCGCGCGTCGGCGTGGGCACCGTCTACCGGCGGTTCCCGAGCAAGGACGTCCTGGTGCGCCGGATAGCCGAGGAGGAGACCTCCCGGCTGACCGAGCAGGCGCGTACGGCGCTGGGCCAGGAGGAGAAGCCCTGGTCGGCGCTCTCCCGCTTTCTGCGTACGTCCGTGGCGTCGGGCGCGGGCAGGCTGCTGCCGCCGCACGTGCTGCGGGTCGGGGTCGACGGGGAGGAGCCGGGTGCGTCGGCGGCTTCCGGAGCGACGTCGGCTCCGGGCGCGGTGGACGAGACCCGCGTTCCGCAGCAGCGGCAGGGGGTGGGCCAGGACGACTTCCGCGTCGTCGGCCGGCGCTCCGGAGGCTCGGACGGGTTCGACGGCCTCGGTGAGGACACCGGCGCGGTAGAGCTGCTGGAGGTCGTGGGGCGGCTGGTCGACCGGGCGCGGGAGTCCGGTGAGCTGCGCCGGGACGTGACGGTGGCCGATGTGCTGCTGGTCATCGCCACGGCGGCTCCTTCGCTGCCGGACGCCGCTCAGCAGGCCGCGGCTTCGGCCCGGTTGCTGGACATCCTGCTGGAGGGGCTGAGGTCGCGCCCGGCGTGACGCCCCGCCGTCCGCCTGCGGCCCCACGTGCTCCGCGGCAGTCGTCCCGAACATCGGTCGTCCCGCATCGGTCGTCCTACATCGGCTGTTCCGCATCGGCTGTCCCGCCTCGGCTCTCCCGCAGTGCGGGCGAGGCGGGCGGGCACGGGCGGGCGGACGGCCGGTACCGGTAGGGGTGGCCGCTGAGCGGGTTCGGTGGACGAATCAGCGGATAGTCATTCCCCGAAAGCAGGGCCTCTAGTACTCGCATTCGAGAGAACACCCCGGATGAGTGGTTGGCGGGGCTGAGGGGCCAGCGCGATTGAGCCATGTGGCAGTCTTGGCCGGTATTCGAGTCCGAGGGTGTATACGGGGGCTTCCGCGATGAGCGGTAACGAGCAGCAGGAAGAGCCGCTCGGCGAGATCGCAGCGGCCGACAAGGACACGAAAGCGGACGGGTTGTCCGTCGGCCAGGTGCCGACCCAGGCCGTACGCGGCCCGTCGGACGACGCGGTTGAGGGCGGGACCGTACTGCCCGGTCCGTGGCCCGCCGTCGCCGAGGAGGACACCTCCGGCGCGGCCGGCGCCCACGCGGTTCCGCAGCAGCGTGCGGGCCGCGGTGGAGCCCCCGAAGCCGGGCTGTCCGATGCCCGGTTGGTCGAGGACATGCGCGCCGGCGACGACCAGGCCTACGAGGAGTTGTTCCGGCGACATGCGCCCGCCGTCCTGCGCTACGCCCGCAGTTGCTGCCGGGACGCGCACACCGCCGACGACCTGACAGCCGAGGTGTTCGCTCGCACGCTCCAGGCCGTACGGGGCGGGAAGGGGCCGACAGAAGCGGTCCGGGCCTATCTGATGACCGCCGTCCGCCATGTCGCCGCCGCCTGGACGAAGAGCGCGAAGCGTGAGCATCTGGTCGACGACTTCGCGGTGTTCGCCGCCCAGGCCTCCCGTTCCTCGGAGCTCTCCGACGACGACACCCTCGACCTCGGCGCCGACGTCCTCGCGATGCACGAAGCCGAGCAGACGATGGCCATGCAGGCGTTCCGGAGCCTCCCGGAACGCTGGCAGGCGGTCCTGTGGCACACCACGGTGGAGGAGGAATCGCCGAGCGAGATCGCCCCGCTGTTCGGTCTCACCGCCAACGCCACCGCCGTCCTGGCGAGCCGCGCCCGCGAAGGGCTCAAGCAGGCCTACCTCCAGGCCCACGTCAGCCAGGCGCTCACCACCGGCGGGGACTGCGCGCAGTACGCCGACCGGCTGGGCGCCCACGCCCGGGGCGGGCTGCGGACCCGGGCCGAGCGCGGGCTGCGCAAGCACCTCGACACCTGCGCCAGATGTCGGGTGGCGGCGGGCGAGCTGGACCACGTGAACGCCGGGATTCCGGCGCTGCTGCCCGTCGCGGTCATCGGATGGTTCGCCGCCGGGTACGCGCTCAAGGCCGCGGGCGTCGTGGCCGGAGGCGCGGCCGGGGCCGCCGGAGCGGGCGCCGCCGCGGCGGCCACCGGGTCCGGTTCCGCCGGTGGGGCCGCCGGGGGCGCCGCGGTCTCCGAGGGGCTCGGCGCGCCCGCCAAGGCGGGGATCGCCGCCGCTGTGGCGGTGGCCGCCGCGGCCGGTCTGGTGTGGGCGCTCGTCGGCGACGACCAGCCGAAGCCGGCGCCCAAGCCGCTCGCGAAGCCGCCGGTCGTGGCGCCCGCCGTGCCCACACCGCCTCCCCCGCCGTCCCCGAAGCCGGCTCCGAAACCTCCGGCCGCCCCCGCGCCGCCCGCGCCCCCGTCCCCGTCCGAGCCCCCGCCCGAGCCGGCCCCGAAGCCGACGCCGAGCCCCACGCCCTCCCCCGAGCCGCCGCCGAGGCCCGCGCCCCCGGCGCCGAGCCCGCCACCGTCCCCGAAGCCGACGCCGAAGCCGCCGAAACCCACGCCGCCCCCGCCCGCCCCGGAGGTGTACCAGGTCAGCGAGCTGGCGTACTCCGTGTTCGGCGACCGGAGCGAGCCGGAGGTCGTGCTGGGGCAGAGCAGTTGGATCTGGCAGCGTTCGAACGTGTCCATCGCCTCCACCCGTTACGCGCACGGGGTGACCGTGCACGCCCGCTCCTCGGTGACCATCCAGCTGAACCGGCCCTGCACACGCTACGAGGCCATGGTCGGCGTGGACGACCTGACCGTGGGGCTCGGCGCTGTGCGCTTCTCCGTGTTCGGCGGGGACGGGGCCCGGCTGTGGCGCTCCCCGGTGACGGAGGGCGGCGGCCCCGCCGTTCCGGTGAGCGTGAGCATCGCCGGCCAGTCCTCGATCCGCCTCGTGGTGGAGCCGGAGACGCCGTTCGGCGGGGTGGCTCTGGCCGACTGGGCGGAGTCCCGGATCAGCTGCGCCTGAGCGTACGCCCGCCCCGGCCGGGCTTCCCGGCGGCGCCTCCCTGTGTCACTTTCCGGCCAGGAACTGAGGCTGTTCCGGTCAGGGCTGGAGCGTGCGACGGGCGGGGGTCACACCGCCCGCGACCGCGCGCTGGCGCGGAGCGGCGGTACCCGTCCAGCAGGTGCCCCGACGGGTCACCAGACGGCGCAGCCACAGTTCGGTGGAGGCCAGGTCCGCCAGGCCGTCCAGGGGCAGCGGCTCGCCCTCGGACGCGGCGCGCAGGGCCTTGCGGACCACCCTGGCCTCGACCAGGCCCGCGTCGGCCAGCAGTGGGGCGTCGAAGAGGGCCATCAGCTCCGGCAGCGCGATGCGCAGCCCGGTGCGGGTGACGGCGGTGGAGGTGGCCTGGGAGGGCGTGCCCCAGCCGGGCGGCAGATCGTGGATGCCCGCGCCGCCGAGCACCCGGCGCAGGATCGCGGCCCGTGCGCCGGGCTGGACGCGCAGCGACTCGGGCAGGGCGCGGGCCGCCCGCACGACCTGGTTGTCGAGGAACGGGGCGTGCAGCCGCTGGCTGCGGATCTCCGCGGCCTGTTCCAGGATCCGGTGGTCGGCGGCTCCCCGGGCGAGGGCGGCGCGGGCCCGGGCCTCCCCGGGTCGCTGCACGGAGGCGGGCCGGATCGCCGCCTCCTGGAGACGAACCGATACTTCGGCCAGCGCTTCCCCGGTCAGCCAGCGCGCCGCCGGCCCGGGGCGCGACCAGGCGAGGGCGGCGAGCGAGGCGTCGGCGGGGGTGGCGAGGTCGGGGGCGTACCGGTTGGCGTCGGGGAGGAGGCCGGCGGCGGACTCCAGGCCGGTGCGGTACGACGTACGGGCCAGGCGGCGGGCGGCGCGGTAGACGGTCAGCGGGACGAACAGGGAGTGTGCCGTGGGGCCTTCGGCTTTGGTGAGAGCGGCGACGGGGCGCAGCAGATGACGTCTGCGCCGGTCCATCAGGAGGTCGGCGAGACGGGCCGGGTGGGCGTCCAGGACCTGTCGGGCCCCGTGCCCGACGAGGTGGTCGGCGCTGCCCGCGGAGAGCCGGCGGCGGTGGCGCTCGGCGAGGACGAGCGAGGGGGCCGGTTCGTCGGTGAGCGCGCCGACCTCCAACGAGGCGTACGGCAGGGCCTCTTCGCCCGCCGCGACGACCACGTGGTGCAGGCGCGGGTTGGCGGCGATGGCGCGGGCCCGCTCCAGCTCGTCCTCGTCGCCACGGGTGGTGAGGTCGTTGAAGGTGACGGCGAGCAGCCGCTCCCCCGCGCCGGTGCCGTGGCCGAGGAGGGTGCCCGGGAGCCCGGGCAGTCCGGAGGCGAGCAGGGCGAGGGTGGCGGAGGCGCTGCCTCCGGAGAGGTCGGCGCCGATGCCCGCCACGGGTCCGCCCCGGGCCGCGCGCCGGTCGGCGGGGCCCATGCCGGGGACGGGCCCCGGGTCCGGCGGCTGGGATTCCGGCGCGTGGCGCGGAGCCGTGAGCCGGGCGCGTACGGCCTCGACGAGCGCGTCCCGTACGCCCTCCACGGCGTGCACCGGGTCGGCCTGGGGGGCGGCGACGGCGAGCGAGGCGACGGCCTCGTAGCCGGTGATCTCCCGCGAGCCCTCCCGCAGGATGAGCGCGTGGCCCGGCGGGACCCGCTTCACGCCCACGTAGGGCGTGCCGTCGCCGAGGGCCTCGGGGGTCTCCGGGCAGGCGAGCAGGGCGGCGAGGTGCCCGATGTCGAGCTGGGCCTCGATGAGGTCGGCGAGCGGCAGGGCGGCGGTGGCGAAGGCGGTGCCGTTGGCCCAGGGCGTGTGGAAGACGGGCCGGGCTCCGGCCAGGTCGCCCGCGACGGTGATGCGGCGGCCGATCTGCACGACGGCGGTGTAACTGCCGGACCAGGCGGTGAGATGGCGCATCGCGCCACCGCGTGCGGCGAGCAGGCCGACGCGCAGCTGTTCATCGGTGGCGCCGCAGCAGCCGAGGACCGCGAGGCGGGCGGTGGGCGCCCCCTCGGGGGTCGCGACGCCGATGACGCGGATCTCGTCGGGCCGCCAGTCGCCGACCGCCCAGAGCGGATCCGGGTCTCCCCAAAGGAGTTGGGAGCCCACGGGATGAACCGTGCGCCCCTCTCCGCCGTTTCCGACGGCGCCGACGGTGCCGAAGCTCGCGGCGACACTGCTCCATCCCACCAACCAACGCATCGCCGCCTCCACAGGCTGTGGACAAACGGCGCACTTGACGAGCGAAACGCCGCTGCGGGACATGCTGCCACGACAATGCCGCAGGAGAGGGTGTACGGGCGGCGCACGCCGGAAGAGCATGCGCCCCTGGCAAAGGCCCGGCGCGGTCTTCACCGCGACGACAGCAACGGAACCGTCAGTTCCGGGAGTTGCGGAGGCGGGGCCGTCCGGTCTCCGCGCCGCCCCGGCCCGCCCCCGTGGAAGGGGAGGGGCCGACGCCGCCCGGAAACAGCGCCGATATCCGGCCATAGTCGGACCGTTGGCCAGACCCTCACCGGACCGTCGCTATTCGGCCATTCTCTCGAAGCGCCACCCTGCGCGCATGTCGTGCCGCGCCCCCCTGGCGGACCCTCCCACGCACAGTCCGGGAGGTGGGCCTCACCTCCCGGACCGGTCCACCGCCCGCGGGGAATGGAGCGGCGGTTTCCCCCAGCCCACTGAGTCCAGTGCAGCGGGCCGACCCACGCAGGTCCCAGACAAGCGTTCCGGCGATCTCCGGGCCAGAGCGCACGGCCGGGCGCACGGCCACACGCCGGGGGCACGCCGCACCCCGGCCCGCGCGTCGGCGTCCGGGCGGCCCGGACCGCCCGCACGGACAACAATCCCGCCATCCGGACGTCTGCCCCTTAACGGTAGGGATAGGGAGAACTACGCTGTGTTTACTGGTGTTCTCAGCAGGGGGGCATATTCCTCGGGGCTCGGCCACATGCGTGTGCAGGCGGAGTACGGAGGTTCGAACCTGGGGAGGCATCGGTACGAATGCCGCGCGCCGTCCTCGGTGACGCGGCGGCTGTCTGTGTGTCGAGGGGTGGCGCATGTCCAGGGAGCAACGCGGGCCGAACGAGAAGCTCGGCACGGTTCTCGCCCTCGCGGGAATCAGTAACGCCGGGCTCGCCCGGCGGGTCAACGACCTCGGAGCACAGCGCGGTCTGACACTTCGCTACGACAAGACCTCGGTGGCCCGGTGGGTCGCCAAGGGAATGGTGCCGCAGGGCGCGGCGCCACACCTCATCGCCGCGGCGATCGGGGCCAAGCTCGGCCGGCCGGTCCCGCTGCACGAGATCGGTCTCGCCGACGCGGACCCGGCCCCGGAGGTCGGCCTGGCCTTCCCCCGGGACGTGGGCGAAGCGGTCCGGTCGGCGACCGAGCTGTACCGGCTGGATCTGGCCGGGCGGCGGGGCGGCGGCGGGATCTGGCAGTCCCTGGCGGGATCGTTCTCCGTGAGCGCCTACGCGACGCCCGCCTCGCGCTGGCTGATAACCCCCGCCGATCCGTCGGTGGCCCGGGACCCGACGGCGGCGCGGGCCGCCGTCCTCGGGGCGCGCGGCGGCGGAACCGGGAGCCCCGGCGGGGCCGGCGCCCGTGGACCGGGAGGCGCGCCGGACGCCCGGGGCGCACCGGTCCTCCACACCGGCGGCTCCATCCCCGGCGCGGCGGGCTCCGTCCCGCTCCAGCCCGGCCCGGAGTCGGTGGCGGACGCCTCACCGCTGCGGGTCGGTCACAGCGATGTCTCGAAGCTGCGCGAGGCGGCGCAGGACGCCCGGCGCTGGGACTCCAAGTACGGCGGCGGCGACTGGCGCTCCTCCATGGTTCCCGAGTGTTTACGCGTCGACGCCGCGCCGCTGCTCCTCGGCTCGTACACCGACGAGGTCGGACGGGCCCTGTTCGGCGCGTCCGCCGAGCTGACCCGGCTGGCCGGCTGGATGGCCTTCGACACCGGCCAGCAGGAGGCCGCCCAGCGCTACTACATCCAGGCCCTGCGCCTGGCCCGGGCCGCCGCGGACGTCCCGCTCGGCGGCTATGTCCTCGCCTCGATGTCCCTCCAGGCGACCTACCGGGGCTTCGCCGACGAGGGGGTCGACCTCGCCCAGGCCGCCGTCGAGCGCAACCGCGGTCTCGCCACCGCCCGGACCATGAGCTTCTTCCGGCTGGTGGAGGCCCGTGCCCATGCGAAAGCCGGCGACGCAGCGGCCGCCGGGGCCGCGCTCAAAGGCGCGGAGAGCTGGCTGGAGCGGTCCCGGGCGGGCGACTCCGATCCGCCCTGGCTCGGCTTCTACGGCTACGACCGGTTCGCCGCCGACGCCGCCGAGTGCTACCGCGACCTGAAGGCTCCCCGGCAGGTGCGGCGCTTCACCGAGCAGGCGCTGTCCCGGCCGACCGAGGAGTTCGTCCGCAGCCACGGACTGCGGCTCGTCGTCTCCGCCGTCGCCGAGCTGGAGTCGGGCAATCTGGACGCGGCCTGCGCGGCGGGCACCCGGGCGGTGGAGGTCGCCGGTCGGATCTCCTCGGCCCGCACCACGGAGTATGTGCGCGATCTGCTTCACCGCCTGGAGCCGTACGGGGACGAGCCCCGCGTCGCGGAGCTGCGGGAGCGGGCTCGCCCGCTGCTGGTCACCCCGGGGTGACCAGCAGCGGGCGAGCCCGGGCTGAGCAGGGCTGAGCCCGGGCGACGGAGGCCGCCCGGCGGGGCCCGCTCCGGGGACCCGCCGGGCGAGGTGTGCGCCACGCCCTGCCCGGCTGGGGTTTGAGCCGGTTGTCAGTGGGTCAGTGCACTATCGGGGTGGGAGGTGGCGTGATGATGACGCACGCGGCGTACGACTGCGATGTGCTGGTGATCGGCGGCGGGATCGTCGGTCTGTCGACCGCGTATGCGATCACCCGATCCGCGCCGGGCACCAGAGTGACGGTCCTGGAGAAGGAGCGCGGCCCCGCCCGCCACCAGACCGGCCGCAACAGCGGCGTGGTCCACAGCGGCATCTACTACCGCCCCGGTTCCCTCAAGGCCCGGTACGCGCTGCGCGGCTCCGCCGAGCTGGCGGACTTCTGCGCCGAGCACTCCATCGCCCACGCCACCACCGGCAAGCTGATCGTCGCCACCGAGCGTTCCGAGCTGCCCCGGCTGCACGGCCTGGTGCAGCGCGGCCGCGAGCACGGACTGCCCGTGCGGGAGCTGGGCCCCGCCCAGATCGCGGAGTACGAGCCGGAGGTCCGGGGCCTCGCGGCGATCCGGGTCGGCACGACGGGCGTCTGCGACTTCACGGCCGTCGCCCGGCGCTTCGCCGCCGAGGTGACCGCCGCCGGCTCCATCGTGCGGTACGGCGCGGAGGTCACCGCGATAGACCGGCGCCCCTGGGGCGTCGCGGTGCGCACGGCGGACGGCCTGGTCGTCCGGGCCAGAGTCCTGGTCAACTGCGCGGGTCTCCACTGCGACCGGGTGGCCCGCCTCGCCGGGGACGACCCGGGGGTGCGGATCGTGCCGTTCCGCGGCGAGTACTACACGCTGGACCGCCCCGAGCTGGTGCGCGGCCTGGTCTACCCGGTGCCGGACCCGGCGTTCCCCTTCCTCGGCGTCCACCTCACCCGGGGCTTCGACGGCTCCGTCCACGTCGGGCCGAACGCGGTCCCCGCCCTGGCCCGCGAGGGATACACCTGGCCGCGGGTCCGCCCCGCCGAACTGCTGTCCACACTGAGCTGGCCGGGCACCTGGCAGATCGCCCGCAGACACTGGCGGTACGGAGCGGGCGAGGTGCACCGCTCGCTGTCCCGGTCCGCCTTCACCCGGGCCGTCCAGCGGCTGCTGCCCGCCGTCACCGAGGACGACCTGCGCCCGTCGCCCGCCGGGGTCCGGGCCCAGGCGGTGCTGAAGGACGGCACGCTGGTCGACGACTTCCTGATCCGCGAGGCGCCGCACACCGTGCATGTGCTCAACGCCCCGTCGCCCGCCGCGACGGCGTGCCTGCCCATCGGCCGGGAGGTGGCACGGCTCGCGCTGCGCCGGGCTCAGAGGTCGGGGTGGAAACCGCCCGCCGTAGAATCCGGTCATTGTGTCTGAGCAGCCTTTGAACCCCCATTCCACCCCCGCCGAAGCCCCCGACGACGACGCGCCCGGCACGGTGCCCGTCGGCCGCCCGGCGGCCGGCTCCACCGCAAGCGGCTCCACGGCGGCCGACGCGCTCGCCGACGCCGCGGCAGACGTCACGGCCGAGGAAACCGCCGCGCTGCGGGCCGCCTCCTTCGAGCGCGCGCGCCGGCTGCGCCAGGAGCCCCGCTTCCCCGGCGGCCCCGCCGCCGACCCCGCCGGTTCGCACCACGAGCGCCGGATCCGCAGCTTCCAGCCGCGCCGCAGCCGCGTCACCACCGGCCAGCAGGACGCCCTGGAGCGGCTGTGGCCGAAGTGGGGCCTGGACATCGACGGGCAGCGCGTCCTTGACCTGGCCGAGATGTTCGACGGTCTGCCCGTCGTCCTGGAGATCGGCTTCGGCATGGGCGAGGCCACCGCGCAGATGGCGGCCGACGACCCGGGCACCGGCATCCTCGCGGTCGACGTCCACACCCCCGGCCAGGGCAATCTGCTGGGCCTCGCGGACAGGGCCGGCTCGACCAACGTACGGGTGGCCAACGGCGACGCGGTCATCCTGCTGCGCGAGATGCTGGCCCCCGAGTCGCTCGACGGCCTGCGGGTCTACTTCCCCGACCCCTGGCCCAAGGCCCGGCACCACAAGCGGCGCCTGATCCAGCCCGAGTTCCTGGACCTGGTGGCCCCGGTGCTGAAGCCCGGCGCCGTCGTCCACTGCGCGACCGACTGGGAGCCGTACGCCGAGCAGATGCTGGAGGTGCTCACCGCGCACCCCCGTTTCGCGAACACCGCGGCCGACGGCGGATACGCCCCGCGCCCCGCGTTCCGGCCGCTCACCCGCTTCGAGGGACAGGGCCTGGACAAGGGGCACGTCGTCCACGACCTGCTGTTCACCCGCGTCTGACACACCGGGTGCGGCCGCGTCCTGGCCGGACGCGCCGTCGCCGGGTGTCGGTGCTCCTCGTTAGGGTCGAGAGGTGTCCGACCCCTCCGTGCAGCATCAGCAGGCGCGACCCGCCGTCCCGGTCCTCCATGAGCAGCGGCTCGACGAGGTCCTGGGCGCCGCGCCGGAGCGCGGCCGAGCACGCTATCGGCCGCGCCGCGTCGGCATGGTGTGGCGCAGCAAGGTGTTCCGCGCCGGGGCCGTGATCGTGGCGCTCGTGCTGTGCGGGCTGGTGATCCTCGCCCTCGTCCGCGAACAGACGGGCCCGGAGGGGTTTCTCGTCGGTCTCGGTCTGGCGGTGCTGCCGGTACCACTGCTGATGGCGGCGTTCCGCTGGCTGGACCGCGTCGAGCCGGGCCCCTGGCGGAATCTGATCTTCTCCTTCGCCTGGGGCGCGTGCGCCGCCGCGCTCGTCGCGATCATCGCCAACTCGTTCGCGACGCGCTGGATAGCCACCGCGACGGCCGATCCGGCGAGCGCCGACACCCTGGGAGCGACGGTGATCGCCCCCGTGGTCGAGGAGAGCGCGAAGGCGGCGGCCGTGCTGCTGATCTTCCTGTTCCGCAGACGGGAGTTCAGCGGGGTGGTGGACGGCGTCGTCGTCGCCGGCTTCACCGCGACGGGCTTCGCGTTCACCGAGAACATCCTCTATCTGGGCAACGCCTTCGGCGAGGACCAGCAGCTGGGCAGCTCCGGGTTCGCCTCGGTGACGGCCGGGACGTTCTTCGTGCGGATCGTGATGTCGCCGTTCGCGCACCCCCTGTTCACGGTCCTCACCGGCCTCGGCTTCGGCTTCGCGGCCGTCAGCGCCCGCCGCCACCGGGTCCGCCGGATCGCCCTGCCGGTGCTGGGGCTGCTGCTGGCGATGGGCCTGCACGCCCTGTGGAACGGTTCGTCGGCCTTCGGCCCGTACGGCTTCTACGCGGTGTACGGGATCGTCATGGTCCCGGCGTTCGGCCTGGTGACCTGGCTGGCGATCTGGTCGCGCCAGCGGGAGCTGCGGGCTCTCGCCGCCGAGCTGCCCGCCTATGCGGCGGCCGGCTGGCTCACCCCCGCCGAGCCGTCGGCGCTCTCCTCCATGCGGGCCCGGGGCATGGCCCGCGACCTGGCCCGCCACTGGCAACCGGACCGGACGCGGGGCCGGGCGGCGGCCCGCGCGGTCGCGGAGTACGAGTCGTTCGCGACCTCCCTCGCGGGACTGCGCCGCCGGGCCCGCCACGGCGCGGTGGGCCCGGACTTCGGCGCGCGGGAGCGGGAGTTGCTGCACCACCTCTGGCAGCGCCGGGAGTTCGCGGCCCCGGCCCTCACTCACGCGGCCCTCCTGACGGCCCGCCCGGGCGCCCACCGCGGCCACCCCATGCCGACGCCGTACGGAAGCGGAGACGGAAACCCGTACGGGTACGGGTACGGGTACGGGTACGGTTCCGCGCCCACGCCCGGATACGGGCAGGCGCACGGGCCCACACCGGGATACGACCCCGCCGCCTACCCGCCGCCCCAGCCGTACGGCAGCGCACCACCCAGCCACCGCCGCCCGCCGGCATGACCACAGCCGCAGCCACAGCTCCGGCCTCCGCGAACGGCGGCGGCATCCGGCTCCGTCAGGCAGACGCCTCGGTGAGCAGGGCGAGTTCGCCGTCGGTCAGCCGCAGGTCGGCCACCGCGACGAGGGCGGGAAGCTGTTCGACCGTACGGGCGGAGGCGATCGGGGCGGCGACGGTCGGCTGTGCGGCGAGCCAGGCGAGGGCGACCGTGGCGATCTCGGCGCCCCGTTCCCCGGCGACCCGGTCGAGGGCGGCGAGCACCTTGAGGCCCTGCTCCGACTCCAGGTGGCCGCCCGCCTTCGCGGAGCGGGCGCTCTCCACGGCCGTGCCGGGACGGTACTTGCCGGTGAGGAAGCCGGAGGCGAGCGCGTAGTACGGGACGGCGGCGAGGCCGGCGCGGGCCGCGGTGTCCTGGAGGTCGCCCTCGTAGGTGTCGCGGGAGACCAGGTTGTAGTGCGGCTGGAGCGCGACGTACCGGGCGAGGCCCTCGCGCTCGGAGAAGTCGAGGGAGGCCCGCAGGCGCTCGGGGCTGATGTTGGAGGCGGCGATGTACCGCACCTTGCCCTCCTTCACCAACTGGTCGAGGGCGGTGATGATCTCCTCGACCGGGACGGTCTCGTCGTCGAAGTGCGTGTAGTAGAGGTCGATGTGGTCGGTGCCGAGGCGGCGCAGCGATGCCTCGGCCGCGCCCTTGAGGGTGCCCGCGGCCAGGCCCCGGTGGTCGGGGTGGGCGCCGGCCTTGGTGGCGACGACGATGTCGGACCGGTCGGAGCGGGAGGCGAGCCACTTGCCGATGACGGTCTCCGACTCACCGCCCTCGTTGCCCTCGACCCAGGCGGAGTACGCGTCGGCGGTGTCGATGAAGTTGCCGCCGGCCGCGACGTACGCGTCCAGGACGGCGAAGGACTGGTCCTCGTCCGCCGTCCAGCCGAAGACGTTGCCGCCGAGGGCGAGGGGGAAGACCTGGAGGTCGGAGCTGCCGAGGGTGCGCGGAGAAGTCATGTGGAGGTTCAACGGGCCGGGGCGGCGACGGTATTCCGCCGCCCGCCGGACCGTACCGTCCCCGGACAGACCGGCAGCCCTGACGTCGGGGGGTGTGCGTCAGGGCTGCCGGGGTTGCGGGGCGGCGACGAAGGACGTCAGCCGCGGGGCCGGGAGGTCAGACGTTCAGGCCCTTGCTGTTGAGCCAGGCCATCGGGTCCATCGCGGAACCGCCCGCGGTGCGGACCTCCAGGTGGAGGTGGACGCCGGTGACGTTGCCGCTGTCGCCCATGCGGCCGATGGTCTGGCCGGTGGTGACCTTCTGACCGACGGAGACCTCGATCGAGGACTGGTGGGCGTACCAGATCTCCGTGCCGTCCTCGAGTTCGAGGACCGTGCGGTAGCCGTACGAACCGGAGTAGCCGGCCGACGTGATCGTGCCGCTGTGCACGGCCTTGAGCGGCGCACCGGCCGACCCGGCGAAGTCGAGACCTGTGTGCTGGCCCGAGGACCAGAGCGCGCCGGACTGACCGTAGGTCGAGGTGATCGTGTACGAGAAGGTGGGGAGGGAGAAGCTGGCGGCGAGCTTGGCCAGCCGCTCGGCCTCCTTCTTCTTCTCCGCCGCTTCCTTGGCCGCCTTCTTCTTCGCGGCGGCCGCGGCCTCGGCCTCGTCCTGCTGCTTCTTGGCCTCGGCGGCGGCGCTCTCGGCCGCTGCCTTCTCGGCGGCGGCCCTGGCCTCGGCGTCGGCGCTGGCCTGCTGCTGCTCGGCCTGCTGGAGGATGCGGGCGCGCAGCGCCTCGCCCGCGTCGGTGCCCTGCTCGGCCTCGGCGGTGGTGAGGCCGGCGGTGGTGAGCGGCGCGGACGCGGCGACCGGGGCGGGCTCCGCCTCGTCGGACATCAAAGACCCGACGCCGGGAAGGGACTTGGCGTCGGGGAGGTTGTCCACGATGGAATCGGGAAGAGAGATGGAGACCGGCGCCTTGTCCTGCGCGGTGGCCATACCGCCCGCACCGACGGCCGCTATGACACCGACTCCGAGGACGGTGGAGCTACGGGCCAGACCACGCTGCTTGGCCACGCGGTGCTTGCCGCGCACGGGACGGATGGACTCCGCGGTGGGGTTCCACTCCTCCCAGGTGCGCTCCTCGCCACCGAAGATGTCGGCACGGAAGGGTGACGGGGCCTCAGGGGCAGGCTTGTTGGACGCCACGTGGGCGCACTCCTTTCCTTCCTTCTCGCCTACCGGGTTAGCTGACGGGTTCGGAGCAGGAAGGTCTCCTACGGGCCCCTCCGTCTCTCACGAGACGCAGGCGTCCGATTCACCCCATGTAGGTGGTTCCCCGGTTCCCTTGCGGGATTCGGCGCTCGCGCGCGGCGCCGTCTCTGACGACGGCTGTGACGACCGCGCTGCGTTATCGAACGTTAATAGACGGACAGGCCCTATTCCAAGCTGTTCCTGTTGATCATTAACGAGCACGGCAGGGATGTACGGGTGGCAACCGGGCGCAATCGGGCGACTTGACCGCGACTCAGCCACATCACTTTTTCTGACGGTGTGTCAAATGTTATGCGGAGCGGCGCCCTTCGACTACGCACCGTGTCATCGCCCGGCGTCATCGCCCCGGCCCACGATCTTCACCGTCGTCCGGGGCACGGGCTGCCCCTCCGCCGGCCGCCCGACCGCGATGAGCGCCATGTCGTCCGTGGTCCGCCCACCGGTGTGCAGTCGTACGTCGTCCGTCAGCGCCGACAGCAGCTCCTCCGGACCGGGGAAGATCCGGCCGCGCAGCCGGGCCGCCGGATCGTAGAAGACCCCGTTCGGGTCCCGGGCCTCGGACAGGCCGTCCGTGAAGGCGAGGAGCGTCGCCCCGGCGGGCATCGCCCACTCGTCGGAGCGGTCCGGCCACACCCCCAGGTCCATCCCCAGCGGCATGGCGGGCACCGAGGGCGCCAGCACCTCCAGGGCGCCGTCGGCATGCAGCAGGATCGGCTCGGGGTGACCGCGGTTGACGAGGCGCAACGAAGCCGAACCGGGCGGGATCTCGGCCAGCACGGCGGTGACGAACCCCTCCATGGCGTCCAGCCCGTACCGCCGCGTCCCCTCCCGGGCCAGCGCCCGCTCCAGCCGCTGCGCGACACCCTCCAGCGAACGCTCCTGCTCGGCCGCCTCCCGGAACGCCCCGATGATCACCGCCACCGCCTCGACGGCGTCCAGCCCCTTGCCGCGTACGTCGCCGACGACCACACGCACGCCGTACGGGGTGTCCGCGACGGCGAACAGGTCGCCGCCCACGAACTCGTCCGCCTGGGCCGCCTCGTACCGCGCGGCCACCTGGAGTCCGCCGATCCGCTCGGCCGGGGTCGGCAGCACGGCCCGCATGGCGGTCTCCGCGATGACCCGGGCCGAGGCCAGCTGCTCGTTGCCGCGCCGCACGACGCCGTTGATGACGAGGGCCAGCACCGAGGCCGTGAGCACGGTGATCAGCTCGATGATCGGGACCACCTGGGTGGTCGTCCCGTCGGAGAGCCGCATCGCGATGACGGAGAGGACCGCGGCGATCCCCGTACGGACGGTCCGGGTCTTCGAGAAGAACGGCGCGGCGATCAGCGGGGCCGCGACGAACAGGGGGACCGCGGTGAAGTTGGGCGGAGTCAGCGAGTCGAGCACCAGCCCGCCGAGGATCAGCAGGGCCGGAAGCAGCCGGACGAACCGCCCGGTGCGCCGCCCGTCGGACGTCAGCTGGCCCTCCCGGGACCCGAACACCACCCGGCCCACGGCGTCGAAACTCCCCGCCGTGGCACTGCGCCGTTCGTCGGCCATCCCCACCTGTGCACTCCTGCCCGGTCCACCCACGGCTGCGGACGGTACCGCGCCCCGCCCGGGCTTCCCGCAGCCGCGCCGAGCGGCTGCTCCGCATCGGCCGAATAGAGGGAAGGCGGGCGGAGGTCCGGCCTTCCGTGGTCAGTCGGAAAGCCGGTGTTCCGCGTACACCGTCAGTGCGTCCCGTACGAAGGCGGCGGTGCCGTCCCCGTAGCGATCGTAGTTCTTTCCGAAGCGGGGATCGGCGACATACATCTCGCCGAGCCCGATCACGTACGAACGACTGGGCGCCTTGGCCGAGGACAGCCAGGCGCAGTGCCGCCGCGCGAGGTCCTGCGCCTCGGCCCCGTCGGCGGCGAGCCCCGCCTCCCTGGCCCGCCCCCAGGCGCGCGCGATGGCCTCGTGCTCGTCCTGGAACGCCTTCTTCCGCTCGTCCCCGAGCGAACGCCACCAGCGGTCGCCCTCCTCGTACGCGTCCCGGCCCCAGCGCTCGGTGACCTCCTGTTCGTGGGCGGTGTGGTCGAAGCCGTCGAACACTTCATCGGCCATGAGTTCCATCCCCTCCTGCGTCTTGTGGAGAGTGGTCCGCACCGAGGCGATCTGCCGCCCGATGCGCGCCTGCTCCTGTTCGAGCAGCCGCAGATGCGCCCGCAGCGCCACCGCCGTGTCCCGCTGCCCCGCGAGCACGTCCTTGATGGCGGGCAGCGAAAGACCAAGCTCCCGCAGCAGCAGGATGCGCTGCAGCCGCACGAGGGCGTCCTGGTCGTAGTAGCGGTAGCCGTTGCTCCCGATCCGGCTCGGCGTGAGGAGACCGAGGTCTCCGTAGTGCCGGAGCGTGCGGCTCGTGGTGCCGGCCCGGCGGGCGATTTCCTGAATGGACCACTCCATGCCGGAAACGCTAGATCTTTACGCTGCGTCAAGGTCAAGCCGCACCAGCACGGCGCCAGGAAACGACTCGGGCCCGGCACGCTGTGCGTGCCGGGCCCGGGCCTTCAGTAGCGGGGACAGGATTTGAACCTGCGACCTCTGGGTTATGAGCCCAGCGAGCTACCGAGCTGCTCCACCCCGCGTCGGTAAACACAACTCTACGGCATTCGCGGCGCACCTTTGACCAATGACGGCGGAACGCCTCCGGGGCGGAGGTGAACCCATGGCCCGAACCCCGCACCCCGCACCCCGAACCGCGAACTCCGGACAGCGAACCCCGGACAGCGGCACCCCCCGTGCCCGATGATGACCTCTCACGCCACACAACGTCCTGGGGGGACCATCATGCGCACCGGACACACCTTCACCACCGCCACGGTGGCCGCCCTGCTCGCCCTTACCGGATGCGGCAGTGGCCCCGACCCGAAGCCCGACGTCGCCGCCTGCAAGACCGCGATGGTCAAGCAGGTCGACGAAGCCATGGCCGCCGGCGAAGAAACCGTGGACGACGAACGGCCCACAGCATGCCGCGGAGTCGACGACAAGACGCTCCAGCGCCTCGCCGGCGAGATCACCGCCGCCAAGACGGCAGAGTTCTTCGGCGACGAAAGCGCCACCCCGGCGCCCTGACCCAACGGAGCACACCGTGGCCGACCACGAAAGTGCCCAGCCACCGAGTCGCCGCCGTGAAAGTCCCCGGCCAGCCACCGGCCCCGGGGGCTTCGCCGTATCCAGTCCCGGGCCTCGAGCCCCCCGGCGCCCGATGATCCCCCTCTCATCACGCAACGTCCTGGGGGCCCTGCGCACCCGCACCTACGCCGACGGACGCCGTGTCGACCAACCACCGGACCGTCACGACGGACGGTGTGACGACGACACCGGTGGGCCTGCAAGGCCTGCAAAAGCACCTGCGTGCACGGTCTCTGACACGTACGTCGCGGACGCGCGACTGCGGGGCGAGCCGTCCGACGAGACGCTGGTGTCGGTGGCGGCGAAGTGCCAGCACGCCCCGGAACGCAGGATCGTCATCATCCCGAGGCCGAAGGGCCGGCCTGCTGGGCAGGAGGCCCCTCATGGCGCAGGAGTGGATCGACCCGCGGTACGCGGGCACGGTGGCCGCGTGGCGGGACGGGCAGGAGCCCGACTCGCGTGACCCGCGAAAGCCCCGGCCGGTGCGGGGGGGCCGCGATCCCCGCCGAGCCCGAGGCGTAGCCCCGCAGAACGACCACAGCCCCCGTCTCGCGCGTGAGGCGGGGGCTGCTTCGTGTGATCGTTCGCACTTCGATGGAGCCTGGGTGCAGCGCCTGCCCGGAACGAATCCGAACCAGCAGCCGCCCCAGACCAGAGAAACGCTCTGACCTGGGGCCGAGGGGTAGGCCGTGTGGGACTCGAACCCACAACCAACGGATTAAAAGTCCGCTGCTCTGACCAATTGAGCTAACGGCCCCTGAGAGATCACTCCACGAGCATAGCCGCCCCCGGCCCGGCGGCCGAGGCGGTATCCGATTCGCGCCCCTGCACGGCGTCACCGGATGCCGGGAATCGAGATCCACTCGCCGGGGCCGACGGGTGGCGACACCGGGGCCGGCCGGCGGCTGGAACAGCGAGAGGTAGCCCTGCCGGCCGGGGCTGAGCTTCTCGCGGGGGCGAACAGCCCGTCGCCCCCGCCCTCGTACCGCCACAGCACCCCGGAGGAGTCGCGCGTCAGGACGTCCCCGATGCCGTCGCCCGTCGGGTCCCCGGCTCCGACTGAGGCCCTTGCAAGCCCGTGCCGGTCAGGACACCCTCCTTGAGCTCGCCCGCCCGGTCCGACGCGTGCAGGTGGGCGGAACCGGTGGACTTCTGACGGGCCGGCACGTCGGCCACGCCGTCTCCGTTGAGGTCGCCGGGCGAGTGCACGTCGTACGCCCTCCAGCCCGTCCCGGTCTTCTCTGTTCGTCCAGCACCACGCAGAGGTCCCCGAGGGCGTCCCGTCCGCCGGGCTCGCTCCCCGGTGGCGTCCCTCGCACGAGTGTGTGCGTCTCGAACAGGATCACCACGCCACGGGAACGTCATGTGGACGCGGTGGAACCCTGGCCCCGGGACAGCAACAGGGCCCGTACGTCACCGAGTCGGTTCGGTGGCGTACGGGCCCTGCCGGTCTGTCAGGCGTACCCGCTCGGCCGGTTGTCGGCCGGGCGGAGGTCAGCCGTTGCGCTTCCAGCGCGGCTTGTCGTCACGGCGGCCGAAGGAACCGGTGTTGGTGCCGGTGTTGGCGCCGCGGTGCTCGTCACGACGGCCGGTGGGGCGGTCGCCGGCGCCGCCGGAACGGAAGCCGCCCGAGGGACGGTCGTCACGACGGTCACGGTTGAACGGGCGGTCGCTGCCACCGGAGCGGAAGCCACCGGAGGGACGGTCGTCACGAC
>NZ_JBIRQR010000012.1:0-79568 GCF_044333295.1 Streptomyces sp. NPDC021019 | reverse complement strand
ACGACGGTCACGGTTGAACGCGGGACGGTCATTGTCCCGACGCTCGAACGAACGGCCACCACGGTCATCACGACGGTCACTGCCGCCACCGGAGCGGAAGCCACCGGAGGGACGGTCGTCACGACGGTCACGGTTGAACGCGGGACGGTCATTGTCCCGACGCTCGAACGAACGGCCACCACGGTCATCACGACGGTCACTGCCGCCACCGGAGCGGAAACCGCCCGACGGACGCTCGTCACGACGGTCGTTGCCGCCGCGGTGGCCGCCACGGTCGCCACCGCGGTTGTCGCGGCGCTCGTAGTTGCCCCGCTCGTCGCGGCGCTGCTCGTCGCGGGCGGCCGGCTGCTCGGGCACGGAGGCGGCTGCCACGAGGGCGGCCTCGGCCTCGGCGGCGGCCTCGGCCACCGCGGCCTCGGGGTCGTCGCCCCGCTCGCGTGCGGCGCGGGCGACCAGGCGGTCGGCCTCCTCGCGCAGCTCGACGGCGCGGCGCTGGACGCGCTCCAGCTGCTTCGTCAGGTCGGCGGCCTCGCGCTCGGCCTGCTTGGCGGCGTTGTTCGCGGAGTCGGCCTGGACCTCGGTGAGCGAACGGGCGCCGGTGATCTCGGCGACCTCGGGCTCGAAGACGCCCGCGCCCTGGACGATGTGGCGCGAGGCGTCGACGCCCGCGTCCTCCATCAGGCGGAAGATCTGGCGACGCTGGTGCGGAAGCGCCAGCGAGACGACGACACCGGACTTGCCGGCGCGGGCGGTACGGCCCGAGCGGTGCAGGTAGTCCTTGTGGTCACCGGCCGGGTCCACGTTCAGGACCAGGTCGATGCCGTCGACGTGGATGCCGCGGGCGGCGACGTCGGTCGCGACGAGCGCGTTGACGTAACCCTTCTTGAAGTCCTCCAAGACCCGCGTACGGGCGCCCTGGGTCATGCCGCCGTGCAGCGCGTCGGCCTTCACGCCGGACTCGATGAGCTGCTCGGCGATGCGGTCGGCGCCCAGCTGGGTGCGGACGAAGATGATCGTGCGGCCCTTGCGGGCGGCGATGGCGGCCGTGACCGGCGCCTTGTCCTTCGGCTTCACGACGAGGACGTGGTGCGACATGGTCGTGACGTTGCCCTGGGCGCTGTCGACCTCGTGCGTCACCGGGTTGGAGAGGTAGCGCTTGACCAGCGTGCCGATCTCGTTCTCCATGGTGGCGGAGAAGAGCATCCGCTGACCCCCACCGGGGATCTGGTCGAGCAGCTCGGTGACCTCGGGCAGGAAGCCCAGGTCAGACATCTGGTCGGCCTCGTCGAGGACGGCGACCTGGACGCTCGCCAGGGAGCAGGCGCCGCGGTTGATGATGTCGCGCAGTCGGCCCGGGGTGGCGACGAGGACGTCGACACCGCGCTCCAGCGCGTAGATCTGGTTGCCCATCGACGTACCGCCGCAGACGACCTTCATCTTGAGGCCGAGCACGTCGCCGTACGGCTGCAGCGCGTCCGCGACCTGCATCGCGAGTTCACGGGTCGGGGTGAGGATGATGCCGCGCGGCTTCTTCTTCTCGGTGGTGCCACCGGAGAGCGAGGCCAGCAGCGGCAGGCCGAAGGAGAGCGTCTTGCCGGAGCCCGTACGGCCGCGGCCGAGGATGTCCTTGCCGGCCAGGGCGTCCGGGATGGTCGCCGCCTGGATCGGGAAGGGGGCGGTCACACCGTTCTGCGCGAGCTTGCGGACGATGCCCTCGGGCAGGCCCAGGGCGCCGAACGTGATGGTGGGCTCGGCGTCGGCCTCGTCGGCGATCTCCTCGGTGGAGTCCGCGATCTCGGTCGCGGGAGCGGCGATCTCCTCGGCGGAGGCGTCGGCCTGCGGGGCGGCGGTCACGTCGGTGAGGAAGTCCGCGACGGACTTCTCGGCCTTCTCGGCGACGACGGCCTTCTCGGCGGCCGGAGCGGTCGCGCCGGCGGGGGCCTCGGTCACAGCGGCCTCGACGAGCTCGATGAGCTCGGCGTTGTCGACGTTCTCGGGCATGACGGTGTGGTCAGAACTGGAAATTGACATGCGAAATGCGAAACCTTCCGGAGTCTCGGCACGCGCCCATAACTCCGTGATTCGCAATTTCGACCGCCTCAATGCGGTCCAGCCACGGCAAGGGAGAGTACGCGCCACACGGCGCTCTTCTGTGTCGGCGCCGGGCAATGGGATCAAACGATCTACTACCATACGCACTCTCACCCACATTGCGCAAACCAGCCCCCGAGGGCCCTGGGCTAAACCGGCCCCACCTGCGGCGATGCCTCCGGGGTCCGCAGCGGCCGGGTGGCCTCCGGTCCGCTCATCGCCTGGGCCCGCAGCTGCGCGGCGGGTGAGGCCGAGGGCGTCGGCTCCGGTGGATCGGTGGGCTTCGGCTCGGGCTCCGGGTCCGGGTCCGGCGTCGGCGAGGACGGCGGCTCCGGGGTGGTCGGCGGCGGCTCCCCCGGCCCCGGCGCCGAGGGCGTCGGCGAGGGCGGGGGGCCACCCCGGGTGGGCACGGGCGCGGCCGGCTCGGGGCGCGGCTGCTCGGAGGCGGCCGACGGCACGGCAGCGGAGGTCTCCGGGCTCGGGCTGCCCCCGGGAGCGACCCGGTCCGAGTGCGGATGGGCGCCCCCGGCCCGCCCTCCGGTCCGTCCGGAGCCGGGAACCGTGTCGCCGGCCGGATCGGCGGCGGAGCCCTTCGGCCCGGCGGACCGTGAGGGCCCCGGCGCCCCGGCGCCGTCCTCGCCGACGCTCATACAACCGGTGGACGCGGCGATCGTCAGCGCGGTGACGGCTGCCCAGCGGACAGGGGCGGACAACTGGCGCACGAGTGGCACCTCCGGGGCGAGGGGGCGGAGAGCGGGACGCAGGGCGGTAGCGGAGGGAGCCCGGCGCCGGGGCGGAGCGGGAACAGGAGCGAGCGGTACGGCGTCGCACCGTGCCCAACTCCCCCGACCCCGCCGGAGACACGCCCGAAACTCCACCCGCCCGCGCGCCGACCGGCCAAGCGCCCCCGGAAAACCTCGCCCGGGACGGACGAAGCGGCCCCGGGGCACCACGCCCGGCACCCGCCCGACGAGCGCGCGACGGCTGTCGAACGGCCCGAACACCCCACCCGACGAAGCGGCGAGGCGCCGTAGCTGTCGTCGCGACCCCGCCGGGAACAGCGGGACAGCCCTCAGCCCCCGAACCCGCCCGTCAGTTCCGCCCCCAGGAACACCGCGCCCAGGCCCGCCGACAGCGATGCCAGGACATGGGCCGCGGCCAGGAAGGCCCTGCCCGTCTCGGCCAGGCGGAGGGTCTCGTACGAGAACGTCGAGTACGTCGTCAGCGCCCCGCACAGGCCCGTCGCCAGCAGGGCGTGCGCCGGAGAGGACACGGCGGCGCCGGTCAGCAGCCCGAGCAGCAGACTGCCCGCCGTGTTCGCGGTGAAGGTGCCCCACGGGAAGACGTACGGGACGCCCGGCCCCTGGTGCGCCTGCACCGCGCGGTCCGTCAGATAGCGCAGCGGCGCGCCCACCGCCCCGCCGATCGCCACCAGCAGCCAGTTCACGCGGCCCTCCCCTCACCCCGTGAACCCCGTGAACCACTGGAGCCCCGTGAGCCCCGTGAGCCCCGTGAGCCCCGTGAGCCCCGTGAGCCCCGTGAGCCATCGGAGCCCCGGAGGCCACGGTGACCCCGAGGTCCCCGGTCCAGCCAGGTCCTCGTCCCCGCGGCCGCCGCCCACACCGCCCCGAGCGCGGCCACCGCCGTCGCCGCCGCGTACGCCAGGGCTGTCAGGGCCTCCTGACGCGCGAGAAGGTCCGAGACGCCGGCCGCGTACGTCGAGAAGGTCGTGAAGCCGCCGAGCACGCCGACACCGAGGAAGGGCCGCACCAGGGGGTGGGTCACGCGGCCCCGCTCGACGGTCAGCACCATCAGCACGCCGATCAGGGCGCAGCCGCTCACGTTGACGGCGAACACCGTCCACGGGAAGCCGCCCGCGCCGGGCCAGAGCACCAGGGCCCCGTAGCGGGCGAGCGCGCCGAGCGCGCCGCCGGCCGCGACCGCCGCCAGCACGCGGCCCTGCGGGGCTGCGGGCGGGCCGGGCTCCGGCAGCTCCCGCGGGGCCTGCTCGCTCACCCGTAGCCCAGGGCGTGCAGCCGCTCGTCGTCGATGCCGAAGTGGTGGGCGATCTCGTGGACCACGGTGATCTCGGTCTCCGCGACGACGTCCTCCTGCGACTCGCACATCCGCAGCGTCGGCCCCCGGTAGATGGTGATCCGGTCCGGCAGCACCCCGGCGTACCACTCGCCCCGGTCCGTGAGGGGGGTGCCCTCGTAGAGCCCGAGCAGATCGGGGTCGCCGGGCTCCGGTTCGTCCTCGACGAACACCGCCACGTTGTCCATCAGCCGTGTCAGCTCCGGCGGGATCCGGTCCAGAGCCTGGCTCACCAGCTCCTCGAACTGTTCGCGCGTCATCTCCAGCACCCGGCCATTGTCCCGTACGGGGGCGGGGTGCGGGCAGATGGCAGCCGTCCCGGACTCATGACCGGGCGGGCCGCCCGGCATGGCGGCGGCCGTACCGGGGCATACGGGCCCAATGGTCCGCGTCCCGTACCGTGCCGCAGCCGACCGCGTCCGGCACCGCCTCACCCAGATCGTCCGCCCGAAGCCCCGGGGGCGCGCCCCGGGCGCCCCGGGCGACTCCGGCTCCGGCTCCGGCTCCGGCAGCACGGCCTCCGGCGGCCTGCCGGGCCCCGCCCGCCGCCCGTACCTCCGCGCCCTCGGCATGCTCGTCGTCGTCGTGCTGGGGGCCTGGCTGGGACTGCTCGCCGTGGGCTCCGTCCGTACTCCGGTCGGCCCCATGGACACCAACATGACGCTGCGCCCCTCCCTCACCGGCGGCAGCAAGATCAACGTGTCCCCGCTGGGCGCCCTGGAGCTGGACTCGCACAGCGCGCCGCTCCGGCTCGACGTGGACGTCGACCGCCTCGACCCCGAACGCTCCCAGGCCCTGGTCGACCAGCCGGAACGGTTCGCCGGCCTCCAGGACGAGGTCGCCCGGGACGTCGCCGCCGGCACCCGGGAGCTGGCCGTACGCTCCTGTGTCGCCGTCGTCTCCGGCGCGACCGCGCTCGGCCTCGTCGTCTACCGCCGCCCCCGCCGCGCACTGACCGCCGGCGGGCTCGCCCTCACCCTGCTGGCGGCGTCCGGCGTCAGCGCGTACGCCACCTGGAACCCGAAGTCCGTCCTGGAGCCGAAGTTCTCCGGGCTGCTCTCCAGCGCCCCGTCCCTGGTCGGCGACGCCCGCTCCATCGTCACCGAGTTCGACATCTACCAGCAGGAACTGGCCCGCCTGGTCACCAACGTCACCAAGCTGTACGACGCGACCTCCACGCTCCCCGTCTACCAGCCCGACCCGGGCACGATCCGGGTCCTGCACGTCTCCGACATCCACCTCAACCCGGCGGCCTGGCACATCATCTCCTCGCTCGTGGAGCAGTACGAGATCGACGTCATCGTCGACTCGGGCGACACGATGGACCACGGCTCCGCCCCCGAGAACGGCTTCCTCGACCCGATCCGCGACCTCGGCGCGCCCTACGTCTGGGTGCGCGGCAACCACGACTCGCCCGTCACCCAGGCGTATCTGGCGAAGTTCAAGAACGTGAGCGTCCTCGACGACGGCGGCGCGGTGAACGTCGGCGGGCTGCGGATCGCCGGCACCGGCGACGCCTCCTTCACCCCGGACCGGACCGCCCCGGTCGGCGGCAAGGAGGCCGCGCGGCTCGAAGGCGCGCGGCTGGCCTCCGCGCTGCGCGACCAGGAACGCGCGGGCACCCCGGTCGACATCGCCGTCGCCCACGACCCGAACACCGCCCGGGAGACCGACGGCACGGTCCCGCTGGTGCTGTCGGGCCACCTCCACCGCAGGATCAACGAGCAGCTGAAGCTCGGCACGCGGCTGAAGGTCGAGGGCTCCACGGGCGGCGGCGGGCTGCGCGCCGTACAGAACGAGAAGCCCGAGAAGGTGCACGCCTCGGTGCTCTACATGGACCGCTCGACCCGTCGGCTCCAGGCCTGGGACGAGATCACGCTCGGCGGTCTCGGACTGACGACCGCCGAGGTCAGCCGCCATCTTCCGGAGGAGAACCTGAAGAAGGACGCTCCGGTCTCCCCCACCCCGTCGCCGCCCGCCGCCCCCTCCGCCACCCACTCCCCGGCGCGCCCCACCCCCTCGCCGTAAACCGTTTTGGCGATAGCTCCACCCATCCCATATGCTTCTCACGTCCCCGACGCGCTGCGAAGCGAACAGGCGGGCCAATAGCCCTCATCGTCTAGTGGCCCAGGACGCCGCCCTTTCAAGGCGGTAGCACGGGTTCGAATCCCGTTGGGGGCACGTTTCACCATGTGCGAGACTTGTTTCGCACATTGCTTGGTCCTGTGGAGCAGTTTGGAGTGCTCGCCACCCTGTCAAGGTGGAGGCCGCGGGTTCAAATCCCGTCAGGACCGCTGCAGTCCCAGCGGCTGCGTGGCTGGGTAGCTCAGTTGGTACGAGCGATCGCCTGAAAAGCGATAGGTCGCCGGTTCGATCCCGGCCCCAGCCACCAGAAACAAAGTCCCGGACCGCTTACCGTCCGGGACTTTGTCGTTGTGTGCCGCGCTACATGTCCCCTGAACAAGCTCGGGCGGTCGAGGTCACCCGACGGGGCGATCTCTACGCGCTGGGCCGCATTGCTGCATCCCGGATCACGTACGCGCGGCACTGAACCAGCTGCGCCGCCAGATGCGGCTCGGCCGACACGACGGTCGGTCGCCGGGCCCGTCGGCACTGCCCCGACGCATCGCCGGGGTGGTACCGAGGCCGGTTGACAGCCGATGCCCCTGCCCAGCCGCTTCTTCCGTCTCTCGTTGGAGGAGAGCGTGGAATCCGCGCGGGGGCCGACCCGTGAGGCGCTGGACGGTGTCGGTGACACGGTCTTCCGCCCCCGCGGCGATGGAACGGTCCATGCCGGCCAGCAGCGAGGCGAACTCCAGCGGCACGTGCGCCGCCAGGCGGTCGCGCATCTGCTCGCAGGACAGACGGCGGTGGTCCACGGGCCGGCCGGTGACCCGGGTGATGGTGGTGGCGATGTCGTCGTAGCTGAGCGCCTCCGGCCCGGTGAGGACGAGATCGGCGTTGGGAGCGTGCTCGTCGGTCAGAGCATGGACAGCGACGGCCGCGATGTCCTCGGCGTCGACGAAGCCGACCCGGCCACTCCCGGCCGCGGTCCAGATGGCGCCTTCCTCACGGATGCTCACGGCGTGCGCGTGCGTGCCGGTGAAGTTCTGCATGAACCACGAGGGCCTCAGCACCGCCCACTGTTCGAACAGGCCGGGCAGGGCCCGGTGCACCGCTCCGACCGCCGGGCCGCCCTCGGGGATGGCCGAGGAGCTGAGGAGCACCGCACGCCGCACGCCGGCGGTGCGGGCCCGCCGGAGAAAGGGCACCATGACCGCCGCCGGGTCGGCGTCGCCCACGGGCGGTATCAGGTAGACGCGGTCGGCTCCGTCGACGGCGGCGACATGGGTGGCGGGTTCGTACCAGTCGAAGGCGACGGATTCCGCGCCGGGGATGTCGGCGACGCGGCGGCCGGCGGCTCTGACGCGGTGACCGGTGGCCGACAGTCGCGCCGTGATGCGGCTGCCGGTCGTGCCGGTGGCGCCGATCACCAAGGTGGTGCCGGTGTCCGAGGTGGTGCTGGTGGTTGTCATCGGCTGCTCCTGGTGACATCGGCGCCGGGTTCGAGGACGGCGTGAGGGGTCCGGCAGTCGCGGTCGGAGGTGATGTGCCCGTCCCGGACTGTTACGACGGCGATGCGGGTCACACGGTGATGGCCTCCTCCTCCCTGGCCGGACGCTTCGGCCGGTCAGCAGGAGCGGGGGGAGCTCCAGGAAGCCTCCCCTCGACCCAGGACGACCCACGCGGGAATACCCTTGTCCAGCGACAGCCACGGGCTGTGATGGTGGGTATCCGCCGGAGAGGTCGGGACGGACTTCGGTGCGGACGTGGGTATCCTCCACCCCAGGACAATGTGGACCGCAGGTCCGCTTTGACGATACGGACCCATGGTCCGCTTTGCAACCGGAGGTGCGGCATGCCGGAGCGCAGACCCCGCAAGGACGCCGCCCGCAACCGGCAGGCCGTCCTGGCGGCCGCCGACGCTCTCTTCGCCCGCTGCGAGAGCCCGGAAGGCGTCACCCTGGCCGCCGTCGCAGCGGCGGCCGGCGTCGGCAAGGGCACGCTCTTCCGGGCCTTCGGCGACCGCCCCGGCCTCCTGCGCGCGCTGTACGAAGCACGGCTGGAGCCGGTCAGGGAGGCCGTGGAAGCCGGGCCTCCGCCCTTGGGCCCCGCGACTCCGCCGCACCAGCGCGTACCCGCCCTGCTCGACACGCTCCTGTGCTTCAAACTCGACAACCGCCGCCTCATGCTGGCCCTGGAGGAGAGCGGGAACAGCGGCAGCCCCTATCAGGCGGATCATTACGAGCGTTGGCACGGCCTGCTGGACGCCATGCTGGGGCAGATCCCCGGCCTGACCGACAGTGGTTTCACCGCTCACGCCCTGCTCGCGGCCACCCGAGCCGATCTTGTCGAGCACCTGGCCGGGCATGAGTGCCGGTCACGCGAAACGATGCGGGCGCAGTTGGCGAACTTCACTGCCAGAGTCCTGGGCTCCGCCCCTTCCTGAAGTCCCGTCCGGCGGGTCGCCCGGTCGACGGCCCACGCGTCCTTGCCGCGCCCTGGGGGCCCGTCGTGCGTGAGCGCCCCAGGCCCCGAGGCGAGCGGGGCACTCGGCCGAGGCCGGCGAGGGGGCCGCTTCCGCTGCGGGGACGGCCGCGGGCACGGAAGGCCCCGCCCGGTGGCGGGGCCTCCGCCGTGTCACACCTTCTCGGTCTCCTCGGACTCCTCGGTCGTCTCCGCCGGTACGTCCGTAGCGCGCCGACGCCGGGCGCGGGCGCCCAGGACCAGCAGCACCACCAGCACCACGGTGCCCAGCAGCACCCCGTCCGGCACCTGTTCGCCCAGGTTCCGCGCCCACTGCTCGACCTCGAACGACGCGTCGACCCCCAGCAGACCGGGCAGCGCGGTCGTCCCGTCGTACACGAGGAACAGCACGCCGAGCCCGATGAAGAACAGCCCCGACAGCAACGACGTGGTGTGCAGCTCGAACCGGCCGAGGCGGACGGCACGGCCGCGCAGCCAGGCCCGGCGGCCGAGGTCGAAGCGCTCCCAGAGCAGGGCGAGCAGGAAGAGCGGTACGGCCATCCCGAGCGCGTAGACCGCGAGCAGCAGTCCGCCGTAGACCGGGCTGCCGCTGACCGCCGCGACGGTCAGGACGCTGCCGAGGATCGGTCCCGCGCAGAATCCGGCCAGGCCGTAGACCGCGCCCAGGGCGTAGACGGAGAACGCCGTGGTGGGGCGGATGCGGCCGCTGAGAGCCGCGATCCGCCGTGACGCGAAGCCGAGCCCGACGATCTGCGCGACGCCGAGCACGATGATGAGCCAGCCCGCGCCCGTGACGAGGGCGTCCCGGTGGCCGTAGAACAGCCGTCCCGCGTAGCTGCCCGCCGCGCCGAGCGGGACGAGGGTCGTGGCGAGCCCGGCGTAGAAGATGCCGGTGCGGGCCAGCAGCCGGGAGGTGGAGTCGATGGAGTACGCGAAGAAGGCCGGCAGCAGCAGCGCGCTGCACGGGCTGACCAGGGCTAGCAGCCCGCCGAGGAAGGCCGCGAAGTAGCCGATGTCCGCCGTCATTCGGCGGGGTCCTCGGCCTCGTCGCCCGCGTTGCCGGTGCCCTTGCCGGTGTCCTTCGCCTGCTCGGCTGCGGCCTCGATGGCCTGCGCGAACGTCTCGTCCGGCTGCGCTCCCGCGATCGGGCGGCCGTTGATCAGGAACGACGGGGTGGACGTCGCGCCGATCCCGTACGCCTGCTCCTGGTCCTTCTTGACCGCCGCACGGGCCGCGTCACCGTCGAGGTCCTTCATGAACCGGTTCAGGTCCTTCACCCCGGCTTCTTCGGCGAGCGCCTTGACCCGGTCCTTGCCGAAGCCCTTCTCCTTCGCCCCTTCGGCGTAGGCGGCGCCGTGGAACTCCCAGAAGCGGTTCTGCTGCCCGGCGGCCCAGGCGCCGCGCGCGGCGTTCTCGGACTCCTCGCCGAAGATCGGGAAGTTGCGCCACTCGATGCGCAGCGTGCCGTCCTTCACGTACTTCTCGATCAGCTTCGGCTCGGTGTCCCGGGCGAACTTGCCGCAGTAGCCGCACTTGAAGTCGGCGTACTCGATCAGGACGACCGGGGCGTCGGCGCGGCCGACGGCCAGCTTGTCGTCGGCGTCCCGGCGGGCGAGCTTCGCCAGCTCCGGGTAGACGCCCTCGTCCGGGTCGGCGGAGACCTCGGCGGCCGGGGCGGACGAGGTGTCCGGGGCCGTGTCGTCGGGGGCGGTGGCCCGGTACGACGCGAAGCCGAGGAGACCGGCGGCCACGACGGTCACGGCGCCGTAGACCAAGGGCTTGCGGGAGGAGGACTTCTGACCCGTGGAGACGGGCTTCTTGGGCGTGGGCATGCGGCACTCCGGGCTGGTGGGTGCGGGAGGGGAAAGGGCGGGCGCGGGGCGGGCGGGTGCCCGGCCTACACCCGCAGCACGGAGAGTTCCACGGGGGTCGGGGTGTACGGCGCCGGGGCGCGGGCCCGGGTGCCGGCCGGCGGCTCGGCCGGCAGCGCGCCCGTCGCGGCGGGCAGCCCCCACGGGGCGAGGCCGGGCGCCTGGTCGTGCGCCGAGCGGGCGCGGGAGGGGACGGCGGGCTCGCCGTCGTGATCGCGGAGCTTCCCGCAGCCGGGGACCGGGGTGCCCGCGTCGGCGGCCTCGGCGGCTACCGGGGCGGACGGTGTGGGCCGCACTCCGGTGGCCCCCGGGGTGGAAGCAAAGGGCGCGGAAGCCGAAGGCACGGCAGCGGAAAGAACCGCAGCGAAGGCAGCCGGAGCGGAGGGAGCCGGAGCCCCGAGCGCGGCTGCCGGGAGCGCCGCCGGTCCGCACAGCAGCCCCACGACGACCGCGAGCAGCGCCGTCAGGCTCAGGCTCCACCACTGCGTACGGGACACGGGACGACCGGGCCTTTCCCCCTGGAAGCGGGGCTGAGCGTTCGACTGCCCGAAATGGTACGTGCCGCGTGACGCAGCCCGCGCGAAATGAGGTCGCCACTCCGTGCGCCCGGGTGAGATCCTGGGAGCCGTATGTCTACTTCCTTCGCCGATCTCCAGTCCCAGCTCGGACAGCTCTCGCTCCGTGACGCGAACCGGCTCGGCCGGCGCCTCGAAGGAGCGCGCCGCATCCGCAAGCCCGAGGCCCGCCAGTCCGTGCTGGACGAGATCGCGGCCGACGCGGGCAGGGCGGCCGAACGGCTCGCGGCGCGCGCGGCCCGGCTGCCGGCCCTGTCGTATCCCGAAGAGCTGCCCGTCAGCCAGAAGAAGGACGAGATCCTGGAGGCGATACGCGACCACCAGGTCGTGATCGTCGCCGGGGAGACCGGGTCCGGCAAGACCACGCAGATCCCCAAGATCTGTATGGAGCTGGGGCGCGGCGTCCGGGGCATGATCGGGCACACCCAGCCCCGGCGGATCGCCGCCCGTACGGTCGCGGAGCGGGTCGCGGACGAGTTGAAGACGCCGCTGGGCGAGACGGTCGGCTGGAAGGTCCGCTTCACCGACCAGGTGAACCCGGAGTCCACGTATCTGAAGCTGATGACGGACGGCATCCTGCTCGCCGAGATCCAGACGGACCGCGAGCTGCTGGCGTACGACACGATCATCATCGACGAGGCCCACGAGCGGTCCCTGAACATCGACTTCCTGCTCGGCTATCTGGCCCGGCTGCTGCCCAGGCGCCCGGATCTGAAGGTCGTCATCACCTCGGCGACCATCGACCCGGAGCGGTTCGCGCGCCACTTCGGCGAGGCGCCGATCGTGGAGGTCAGCGGGCGGACGTATCCGGTGGAGGTGCGGTATCGCCCCCTGCTCGAAGATGACAGCGAGGACTCCGACCGGGACCAGATCACCGCGATCTGCGACGCCGTCGACGAGCTGGGCCACGAGGCCCCGGGCGATGTCCTGGTCTTCCTCTCCGGTGAGCGCGAGATCCGGGACACGGCGGACGCGCTGAACAAGCGGAACCTCAGGCACACCGAGGTGCTTCCCCTCTACGCACGCCTCTCCCACGCCGAGCAGCACCGTGTGTTCCAGCGCCACACAGGACGCCGCATCGTCCTGGCGACCAACGTGGCCGAGACCTCGCTGACGGTCCCCGGCATCAAGTACGTGATCGACCCGGGCAACGCCCGTATCTCCCGCTACAGCCACCGCACCAAGGTCCAGCGACTGCCGATCGAGCGGATCTCCCAGGCCAGCGCCAACCAGCGCAAGGGCCGCTGCGGCCGTACGTCGGACGGCATCTGCATCCGGCTGTACTCGGAGGACGACTTCGTCACCCGGCCGGAGTTCACCGACCCGGAGATCCTGCGGACCAACCTGGCCTCCGTCATCCTCCAGATGACCGCCGCCGGGCTCGGCGACATCGAGAAGTTCCCCTTCATCGACCCGCCGGACCACCGCAACATCCGCGACGGCGTGCAGCTCCTCCAGGAGCTGGGAGCGCTCGAGCAGGGCGAGAAGTCCCCCCAGGAGGGGAAGAAGGGGCAGCGTCTGACGCCGCTCGGCCGCAAGCTCTCCCAGCTGCCCGTCGACCCGCGCCTGGCCCGGATGGTCATCGAGGCCGACAGGAACGGCTGCGCCCGCGAGGTCATGGTCATCGCCGCCGCGCTCTCCATCCAGGACCCGCGCGAGCGGCCGGCGGAGAAGCAGACCCAGGCCGACCAGAACCACGCCCGGTTCAAGGACGAGACCTCCGACTTCCTGGCGTATCTGAACCTCTGGGCCTATGTCCGCGAGCAGCAGAAGGAGCGTGGCTCGTCCTCGTTCCGCCGGATGTGCAAGCAGGAGTACCTGAACTTCCTGCGCATCCGCGAATGGCAGGACATCTACGCGCAACTGCGTACGGTCGCCAAGCAGATGGGCATCACCGTCGAGGAGCCCAAGGCGGAGGGGTCCGTCCCCGAGCAGGCGGTGCACACCTCGCTGCTGGCCGGGCTGCTGTCGCACATCGGGCTGAAGGACACCGAGAAGAACGAGTACCTGGGCGCGCGCAGCGCCAAGTTCGCGATCTTCCCCGGGTCGGCGCTGTTCAAGAAGCAGCCCCGGTTCGTGATGTCGGCGGAGCTGGTGGAGACCTCCCGGCTGTGGGCGCGGGTCAACGCCAAGGTCGAGCCCGAATGGATCGAGCCGCTGGCCGGGCACCTGCTGAAGCGCACCTACAGCGAGCCGCACTGGGAGAAGGACCAGGCCGCGGTGATGGCGTTCGAACGGGTCACCCTCTACGGGGTGCCGATCGTCGCCCAGCGCAAGGTCAATTTCGGACGTATCGACCAGGAGGCCTCACGGGATCTGTTCATCCGCAACGCCCTGGTCGAGGGCGACTGGCGCACCCACCACCAGTTCTTCCATGACAACCGCAAACTCCTCGGCGAGGTCGAGGAGTTGGAGCACCGCGCCCGCCGCCGCGACATCCTCGTGGACGACGAGACGCTGTTCGACTTCTACGACCAGCGGATTCCCGAACACATCGTGTCCGGGGCGCACTTCGACTCCTGGTGGAAGAACAAGAAGCGCGAGGAGCCGGACGCGCTCGACTTCGAGCGCTCCATGCTCATCAACGAGAAGGCCGGCGCCGTCACCAAGGACGACTACCCGGACTCCTGGCGGCAGGGGAAGCTCAAGTTCAAGGTGACGTACCAGTTCGAGCCCGGCGCGGACGCGGACGGCGTGACCGTCCACGTACCGCTCCAGGTGCTCAACCAGGTCACGTCCGAGGGCTTCGACTGGCAGATTCCGGGGCTGCGCGAGGAGGTCGTCACGGAGCTGATCCGCTCGCTGCCGAAGCCGATCCGCCGGCACTACGTCCCCGCGCCGAACTACGCCGACAAGTTCCTCGACCGGGCGGTCCCGCTCCAGGAGCCGCTGCCGTTCACCCTGGCTCGGGAGCTCCAGCGGATGGTCGGCGTGCCGGTCACGGCCGACGACTTCGACCTCTCCCGGGTCCCGGACCATCTGAAGATCACGTTCCGGATCGTCGACGAGCGGCGGCGGAAGGTCGCCGAGGACAAGGATCTGGAGGCGCTCAAGCTCCAGCTGCGGCCGAAGGCCCGGCAGGCGCTGTCCAAGGCGGCCGCGGCGACCGCCGGACCCTCCGGGGAGTCAATCGAGCGGTCCGGGCTCACCGACTGGACGATCGGCGCGCTGGACAAGGTCTTCGAGACCCGGCGGGCCGGGCAGCCGGTCAAGGCCTATCCGGCGCTGGTCGACCAGGGCGACACCGTGGCCGTACGGCTCTTCGACACCGAGGCCGAGCAGCAGCAGGCGATGTGGCGCGGCACCCGGCGGCTGATCATGCTCAACATCCCGGTGCACCCGGCGAAGTTCGCCTCGGACCGGCTCTCCAACCAGCAGAAGCTGGCCCTGTCCCGCAATCCGCACGGCTCGGTCCAGGCGCTTTTCGAGGACTGCGCGACCGCCGCGGCTGACCGGCTGATCGCCGCGCACGGCGGACCGGCGTGGGACGAGAAGGCGTTCCGGACGCTGTACGACAAGGTGCGCGCCGATCTGGTGGACCTGACCGTCCGCACGATCGACCAGGTGCAGCAGGTCCTGGCCGCCTGGCAGGCCTGCGAGCGCCGGCTGAAGTCGACGAACAGCCTGACGCTGGTGGCCAACGTCACGGACGTACGGGATCAGCTGGCCCGTCTCGTACCGCCCGGTTTCGTTACGGCCACCGGACTGCGCCGGCTGCCGGACCTGATGCGCTACCTCGTGGCTGCCGACCGGCGGCTCCAGCAGATGCCGACGGCCGTCCAGCGGGACACCACGCGGATGGCGAAGGTCCACGAGATGCAGGACGAGTACGCATGGCTGCTCGAACAACTTCCACAGGGCCGACCGGTGCCGCAGGAGGTGCTGGACGTCCGCTGGATGATCGAGGAGCTGCGGGTCAGCTATTTCGCCCACGCGCTGGGCACCGCGTTCCCCGTCTCGGACAAGCGGATCGTCAAGGCGATCGATGCTCTCGCGCCCTGACGCGCGGGTCCCACGGGGGCTCGTGGGACGGTGACGGTGTCACCACCAGGAGTGAAGTCGACCTGGGCCTCCCACCTCCTGTACAGTCTGGTTTCGCAGCAAGCCGCAAGGCAAGCGGCGAAAACCTGGTCCTGTGGAGCAGTTTGGAGTGCTCGCCACCCTGTCAAGGTGGAGGCCGCGGGTTCAAATCCCGTCAGGACCGCAGTAGAAGAAAGCCCGGATCGTTTCGATCCGGGCTTTCTCGCGTCCTGCCCCACGTCTTGACGACGCCATCCGGTGGGGGTACCCCGGAGGAGCAGAGGTCGGCCCTGCCCCTCGGCGTTCCTCGGCGCTTCACACGGCGGGGGACGGCCGGGCTCACCGGGAGGTGGCTCGTATGTCCGCGTCCACGGCACGACATGAGACCCGCGCGCTGCTGCGCGCCCACCTGGCGGCCGCTTCCGCCTATCGCCACCTCACCCGGCACTGCGCGGTCTGCCATCGCCTCCTGCGGCTCGCCATGGAGCCCGGGGGCGACGGGGAGCCGCGAGCCTCCGGGAGCCCCCCGGGCGCCCCACAGGAAGCCGTCGGGGGGCAGACCTCCGCCGGACCGCCCGACGGGAACGAGACCGAGGCCGGGGTGGGGACCGAAAGACCCTCCGCGACATGACCATCGACCGAGTGCTTCCGCGTTCGGTCAGTGGCAGTCTGGAAGTTGGCAAGCTTCGGGCGGTGTGACGGTAGTCACCGAAGGAGTTTTCAGACGGGGGGATTTTACGCCTCCCCTACAACTGGTGAATTTAATATGTGCAATTGCACGGGGGTGCCGGGCTCCCGAGAGGCCGTTCCGTCCGGGGCTGTCCCAACGCGTCCGGGACGCTCACCCACACTCCCGCACAGACCCGCTCACAGACCCACGAAGGCCCCCGTCAGCCCCCTGAAGCCGACCGACCGCCCGGTTCTGGTCCCGGCCGCCCCTGCGGGCCGGAAGAGGCCCGGGAGCGATCAAAGAGGCCCGGGAGCGACCGGGGAGGCCGGCCGGGGCACAAAAAAGATCGCGCTGGACCCGGCGGAGTCCAGCGCGATCGATACGACGGCACCCGTAGGACACAGGTATGACGCCCGTTGGGGCAGGCGTCCGTCGAGTGGAGCTATGGGTGGGCGGCTGGGGTTGGGGGACCTTGCAGCTGCCCGGTTTGTGATGCTGTGCTGCTGTATTGCTGCGGGGCAGGGGTGTGTCAGGCCTCGCTGCGCTGCTGCGGAATACCCGCAAGCAGTGCGCGGACCTCGGCCTCGCGGTACCGGCGATGTCCACCGAGCGTGCGGATGGACGTGAGCTTGCCAGCCTTGGCCCAACGGGTGACCGTCTTCGGGTCCACGCGGAACATCGTGGCAACCTCAGCCGGGGTCAGCAGCGGCTCGGCATCAGGGGTGCGAGCGGTCATGAGCGGCCTCCTCGGGAGAACCGAACCTTCTCGGTTCTTTCCTCTAAATTCTGCACCTTGACCCGCGTTGCCCGAAATGGCGGACGCGGGCCGAGTCGGTTATAGGACGAACGGCTTGTCCTCGGCACTACAACTACACCATCCGTCCAGCCACGTCGGCCAAACCGATGGAATTGCCCTCCCAGGTGTTCATCAGCGACGGATGCCGATGGACCATGCCATAGCGGACAGTCACGCCCCAGTGACGATCAGTCACAGGGGCGATCAGGAGTCGTCAGACCCCCCATAGGGTGCAATGTCGAGCATTCTGCCCTTACTTGGACAGAAGGAGCCCTCTCCGGACTCCTTGTCCTATTTTGGCATGAGGGGTAGGGATAGGCGCAAGGGCCCCGTTAGTGCTGTCCATCACGCTTGAGGCAAAGGCCCGGTTCAGGACGTAGGTCCTGGGCCCAGCGGAGTACGCTTCCGCCCCACACATCACACGCGCCACACAGGACGCAGGTTCACGGCCCGTCAACTCTTCGCCGGGCCCCACTTCGTCGCCCTCCGTCGAGGCGACCCGGCCCGCTCCTCCTTCCGTACGCTCCGGCCTCGCGGCCTGCCTGTCGGCCCCTCGGTCGTCCTGGATGAAGGATGCCCCGGTTCCATCACCTTGATGCCCCTGTGGGCCTTTTCACGTCAATTGATGAACTGGAGGTCCCGGACCGCCCGCCAGCGCTCCGCGAGCCGCGCGTACGCCTCCCCCGCGCCCTCGCCGTCGCCGTCCCGCAGCGCGGCGAGCCCCTCCGCCACATCCGCCGCCGACCGGTCCTCGGCGAGCCGCTCCGCCGACAGCGCGTGCACCAGGCCCCCGTAGTCCAGCTCGACGAGCGAACGCGGGTGGAACTCCTCCAGCCAGCGCCCCACATCCACCAGGCCCTCGGTCAGCGGGCCCTCGGGGACGTGTCCGCGCAGCGTCCGCAGCGCCCGCGCCAGCCGGCGCCGGGCCTCGACCATCGGGGTGCGGTAGCGCAGCAAAGGGCCCGCCCCCTCGGCGTCCGCCGCCACGTACTCCCGCTCCTCGTCGAGGAAGAGGACGAACCAGCGCACCGGGACCTGCCACACCGTCGTGCGGATCCAGGGCCTCGCGTCCGGGTGGAGCCGCTGCCAGCGCTCGTGATCCGCCGCCGCCTGACCGCGCACCACCGCGGGCAGCACGACGTCGAGCACGTTGGCCGGAAACATGCCCCCCAGTTCCTCCAGGGCCAGCCAGCCCCGCAACCGGGTCCGCCACGGGCAGACGCACACCACCCCGTCCAGCTCCGCCACGAACGCGTCGCCGCTCTCGCGCACCGGCACCCCGACCGGCGGCGTCGATGCCAAGTCGGCCAGCGAGCGACGCAGTTCGTCCTGGGCCGTGGGAAGGTCCTCCCGCCGCGCGTAGCGCGCCCAGTGGCTCCGCTCGGGCTCGGAGAACGCGGCGAGCGGCTCGTAGATCCGGAGGTAGGACGTGTAAGGGACGAGCACCGAAGACACCACCGACATGCAGCGCATCGTGTCACGGCGGTACACCCCCAGGGGGTGATCCTCCGCACGGGGGCGGATCCGCGCCGCCGGAGGACTTACGCTCTTGCCCATCGGACCGGCCGTGCCGGTCGGTCCGGGGCCCTCCCCACCCCCAGGAGGGTCTCCGCCGCTTCGTACTTGGGAGTCACCACAGTGACCGATGTGACCGACGGCGTCCTGCACACCCTGTTCCACTCGGATCAGGGAGGTCATGAGCAAGTCGTGATCTGCCAGGACCGTGCCACCGGCCTCAAGGCCGTCATCGCCCTCCACTCCACCGCCCTGGGCCCGGCCCTCGGCGGCACCCGCTTCTACCCGTACGCCACCGAGGCGGACGCCGTCGCCGACGCGCTGAACCTGTCGCGCGGGATGTCGTACAAGAACGCCCTGGCCGGTCTCGACCACGGTGGCGGCAAGGCCGTCATCATCGGCGACCCGGAGAAGATCAAGAGCGAGGAACTCCTCCTCGCCTACGGCCGGTTCGTCGCCTCGCTCGGCGGCCGCTACGTGACCGCCTGCGACGTCGGCACCTACGTCGCCGACATGGACGTCGTCGCCCGGGAGTGCCGCTGGACCACCGGCCGCTCCCCCGAGAACGGCGGCGCGGGCGACTCCTCGGTGCTCACCGCGTTCGGCGTCTTCCAGGGCATGCGGGCCTCGGCCCAGCACCTGTGGGGCGACCCGACGCTGCGCGGCCGCAAGGTCGGCGTGGCCGGGGTCGGCAAGGTGGGCCACCACCTCGTCGAGCACCTGCTCTCCGACGGGGCCGAGGTCGTGATCACCGACGTCCGCGAGGAGTCGCTGCGCCGGATCACCGATCTGCACCCCGAGGTGACCGTGGCGGCGGACACCGACGCGCTGATCCGCACCGAGGGCCTGGACGTCTACGCACCGTGCGCGCTCGGCGGCGCGCTGAACGACGACACCGTCCCCGCGCTCACCGCGAAGGTGGTGTGCGGCGCGGCCAACAACCAGCTGGCGCACCCGGGCGTCGAGAAGGACCTGGCCGACCGGTCGGTTCTCTACGCGCCCGACTACGTGGTCAACGCCGGTGGAGTGATCCAGGTGGCCGACGAGCTGCACGGGTTCGACTTCGACCGGTGCAAGGCGAAGGCGACGAAGATCTTCGACACCACGCTGGAAATATTCGCACGTGCGAAGGCGGATGGGATTCCGCCGGCCGCGGCGGCCGACCGGCTCGCCGAACAGCGGATGGCGGAGGCGCGCACCCGCTGACCGGACCGCCCTCGGCCGCCCCCACGGCCCGCCCGGCCGGCGAGACAAGACTCACGCCGGTCGGCGGGTCGTACCTCCACAAGAGGTTAAAATCGCAGTTGACCAGGGAGGACGGAGCTTCTCACTGGCCCTGTGTCGGGACCGGAATGCGGGCGGCGTACCGTATGGCCACGGAAGCAGGTACCGTTAAAGCTCTACGGGCGCGGTCTCTCTGTCGAGAGTCCGTCCCGAAACATGAACGCGTGTCAAGACTCTGGGGCCGTCGAGCCCCGTCACCGAGGGGGTCGAGCCATGGGGCGCGGCCGGGCAAAGGCCAAGCAGACCAAGGTCGCCCGCCAGCTGAAGTACAGCAGCGGCGGGACTGACCTGTCACGTCTGGCCAATGAGCTGGGCGCATCGCCTTCGAGTCAGCCACCGAACGCAGAGCCGTTCGAGGACGACGACGAGGAGGATGACCCGTACGCACAGTACGCGGATCGCTACAACCAGGACGATGACGAGGATCAGGACGATCAGTCCGGTCCGTCGTCACAGCGCCGCGGCGCTTGACCTCGCGCTGACACATCAACCCGGTCCGGGCCTGCCCCGGGCCGGGTTCTGTGTGTCCCGATCCGGCTTTCCCCCGGTGCCGTGCCGCCCGGCGCGCCGGGCGGGGATGCCGCCCGGCGCACCACGGCGTGACGGTGTCTAGCGGGCGTAGTCGCCGGTCAGCTCGGCGCCCGAGGTGTGCTCCCCGCGGTCGGTGATCTCGCCGGCGACCCAGGAGTCGACCCCGCGGTCGGCCAGCGTCGTCAGCGCGGCGTCCACCGAGTCGGCCGGGACGATCGCGATCATGCCGACGCCCATGTTGAGGGTCTTCTCCAGCTCCAGCCGCTCGACCTGACCGGCCTTGCCGACCAGGTCGAAGACCGCGCCGGGCGTCCACGTGGAGCGGTCCACGGTGGCGTGCAGGCCGTCCGGGATCACCCGGGCCAGGTTGTTCGCCAGGCCGCCGCCGGTGACGTGGCTGAAGCCGTGCACCTCGGTCGTCCGGGTGAGGGCCAGGCAGTCCAGGGAGTAGATCCGGGTGGGCTCCAGGAGCTCCTCGCCGAGCGTGCGGCCGAACTCCTCGACCTCGCGGTCCAGGGACCAGCCGGCCCGGTCGAAGACCACGTGGCGGACGAGCGAGTACCCGTTCGAGTGAAGACCGGAGGACGCCATGGCGATGACCGCGTCACCCTCGCGGATACGGTCCGGGCCGAGCAGGCGGTCGGCCTCGACCACGCCCGTACCGGCTCCGGCGACGTCGAAGTCGTCCGGGCCGAGGAGGCCCGGGTGCTCGGCCGTCTCGCCGCCGACCAGGGAGCAGCCCGCCAGGACACACCCTTCGGCGATGCCCTTCACGATGGCCGCGACACGCTCGGGATGCACCTTGCCGACGCAGATGTAGTCGGTCATGAACAGCGGCTCGGCGCCGCAGACGACGAGGTCGTCCACGACCATGCCGACGAGGTCGTGGCCGATGGTGTCGTACACGCCCATCTTCCGCGCCAGGTCCACCTTGGTGCCGACGCCGTCCGTGGCGGAGGCCAGGAGCGGACGCTCGTAACGCTTCAGCGCCGAGGCGTCGAAGAGGCCGGCGAAGCCGCCGAGGCCGCCGAGGCCCGCGACCTCGGGGCGCTGCGTCTTCTTCACCCACTCCTTCATCAGCTCGACGGCACGGTCTCCGGCTTCGATGTCGACGCCGGCCGCCGCGTAGGAAGCACCTGTTGTCTCAGACATGGCCTGGGATCTTTCGTGTGGAGATACGGGGCTGGTGGGGGATGCGGCGGCGCGTCCGGGTCACGGACGGCGCAGCGCGTCGGCCGCGGCGGTCGCCGCCGGGCCCGCCGCCAGCTCGGTCTCCAGCAGCTGCTTGCCGAGCAGCTCCGGGTCCGGGAGCTCCATCGGGTATTCGCCGTCGAAGCAGGCGCGGCAGAGGTTCTGCTTGGGAATCGTCGTCGCCTCGATCATCGCGTCGATCGAGATGTACGAGAGGGAGTCGGCGCCCATGGAGGTGCGGATCTCGTCGACGGTCATGCCGTTGGCGATCAGTTCGGCGCGGGTCGCGAAGTCGATCCCGAAGAAGCAGGGCCACTTCACCGGGGGCGAGGAGATCCGGATGTGGATCTCGGCGGCCCCCGCCTCGCGGAGCATCCGGACCAGGGCGCGCTGGGTGTTGCCGCGGACGATCGAGTCGTCGACGACCACCAGGCGCTTGCCCTTGATGACTTCCTTGAGCGGGTTGAGCTTGAGCCGGATGCCCAGCTGCCGGATGGTCTGGGACGGCTGGATGAAGGTCCGGCCGACATAGGCGTTCTTGACCAGTCCGACGCCGAACGGGATTCCGCTGGCTTCGGCGTAACCGACGGCCGCGGGAGTGCCGGATTCCGGGGTCGCTATGACGAGATCCGCCTCGACGGGGGCCTCGGCGGCCAGTCGGCGGCCCATCTCCACCCGGGAGAGGTAGACGTTGCGTCCGGCGATGTCGGTGTCGGGGCGGGCCAGGTAGACGTACTCGAAGACACAGCCCTTGGGCTTCGCTTCTGCGAAGCGCGAGGTGCGCAGGCCGTTCTCGTCGATCGCGACGAGCTCGCCCGGCTCGATCTCGCGTACGTAGCTGGCACCGCAGATGTCGAGCGCGGCGGACTCGGAGGCGACGACCCAGCCGCGCTCGAGACGGCCGAGCACCAGCGGGCGGATGCCCTGCGGGTCGCGGGCGGCGTAGAGCGTGTGCTCGTCCATGAAGACCAGGGAGAACGCGCCCTTGACCTCGGGGAGCACCTTGGCGGCGGCTTCCTCGATGGTGAGCGGCTTGTCGTTCTCGTCGCGCTGCCCGGCGAGCAGCGCGGTCACCAGGTCGGTGTCGTTGGTCGCGGCGACCTGGGTGGCGCGGCCGTCCTTGCGCGGGAGGTCGGCGACCATCTCCGCGAGCTGGGCGGTGTTGACCAGGTTCCCGTTGTGACCGAGGGCGATCGAGCCGTGCGCGGTGGCACGGAACGTCGGCTGCGCGTTCTCCCACACCGAGGCGCCGGTGGTGGAGTAGCGGGCATGACCGACCGCGATATGGCCCTGGAGAGAACCCAGAGACGTTTCGTCGAAGACCTGCGAGACCAGTCCCATGTCCTTGAAGACCAGGATCTGGGACCCGTTGCTCACTGCGATGCCCGCGGATTCCTGTCCGCGGTGCTGCAGGGCATACAGTCCGAAATAGGTGAGCTTGGCGACCTCTTCACCCGGAGCCCAGACACCGAAGACGCCACAAGCGTCCTGGGGGCCTTTCTCTCCGGGGAGCAGGTCGTGGTTGAGTCGTCCATCACCACGGGGCACGGCACCGAGTGTAGGCGAGATCGACCACTGGTCCGAATTGGGGACCGGCGGGCAAACCGACGGCGGTCCCTGGGCGACGGGCCCGCCCGCCACCCGGGGCGGGCGATTCGCGGGACTTCGATCGGTGACACTGTGTGACCATCGCGCGGGCGTGGCGGGCCCCGTGAGTCGAGTGCGGGGCTCACTTCCGGGCCGGGGGGCCAGTTACCGACAGGTAGGGGCCGACAGGTGCGGACGGGCGGGCGTAGCGCTCGGTGAGCCTGCCCGAGCGCCGCCCCGACCGCTGGCCGAACGCTCGTTTCGTGGTGAGCCTCACACCGGGGAGCCGGATTCAGCCGTGCTGGGAGCTGTTCTCGGCCCCGGCGGGTGCGGCCGTGGCGCCGATGCCCGTGCCGTCGGCGGCGGTGAGCGTGAGGGCCTTGCCCTTGATCGTGTACGTGACCTTGCCGTCCAGGACGGCGAGGACGGCGCGCTCCGTCTCCATCTCGGCCTCCGGGCACATCTTGCGGGTGCCGGCCATCGGTCCGAACGTGATCGTGGAGCCCTTGACCGTCGCCCGGCCGCGGAAGGAGTTGCAGCCGGAGTCGCCCTGCACGGTGCCGTTTTCGGAGAGGGTCAGACGGGGTGCCTTCTCCTCGGGCAGGTCCGCCGGTACGGTCGTGGCGGTCTCGCCGCTGAGCAGCGTGGTCACGGCCCACCCGGTGCCGACCAGATCGGCGGGCTTCTCCTCGCTGAGCGCCATCGAGTCGCCGCTTTCGGCGGTGAGGGTCAGCCGGTCGCCGGAGAGCTTCGCGGTGTGCTCGCCGCCCATCGCGTCGATGGCCGCCTTCTCGAACTTCTCGATGCTCTCCTCGCACGCCATCTGGGTGGTCACGGGCTTGCCCAGGGTGATCCGGTCGCCCTTCACCCGGGCGTCCACGCTGATGTGGTTGCAGCCGAAATCGGCCGTGGCCCGGCCCTTCGGGTCGATCTCCAGCCGGGCCCCCTCCGGGGCCTCGGTCTTCTTCCCGCCGACGGTCACGGAGTCGACGCGCCACGCGACCCCGGTGACGGGGACGTCGCTCCGCACGCTGTCGCCGCCCTCGCCGGATCCCTTGCCGGAGCCGGAGCCCGACTCCGTACCGCAGGCAGCGAGGGTGAGGAGGGCCAGGACACTGACGCTGAGGGTCATCCGTTGTGTGCGCATGGCGATGTGACGGAACGGGAGGCCGATCCGGTTCCGCCCACTCCGCATCCCCGGTGGCCGCCTCAGCCCATCAGCGGCAGCAGCGCGGCCAGGTCGGCGCGCTCTCCACTGGCGCTGACCTCGGCGTTCTCCAGGGCCCGCGCCCACTCCGTACGCCCGGTGGCGAGACGGATCCAGGTCAGCGGGCCGGTCTCCACGACATGGGGCGGGGTGCCCCGGGTGTGCTTGGGCCCGCCGATGCACTGGACCACCGCGAACGGCGGGACCCGCACCTCCACCGAGCCGCCCGGCGCCCGGTCCGCGAGGGTGTCGGCCAGCAGCCGGGTGCAGGCGGCCAGGGCCTGGCGGTCGTAGGGGATCTCCGAGCCGAGCGCCTCGTTCAGGTCGTCCGTGTGGACGATCAGCTCGACGGCCCGGGAGACCAGGTAGTCGGTCAGCCGCATGGAGCCGACCCGGACGGACAGCAGCCGCTCCCCCGTGCCGGTGGCCGGGACGGCGCCGGTGAACCCCGCTTCCGCCTCCTCGAACAGCGCGGCGAGGTCGGGGCCGGTGGCCACCAGGTCCTCGACGCCCTCGGCGATGCCGGCGGCGTGCGCGGCGGTGGCCGACGGCCACTCCAGCAGGGCGAGCTGGGGCTTGGGCTCGGGGGGCTCCGGCAGGGCCAGGGCCCGGGCGACGCTGCTCAGCCCGATCGCGACGTGCACGGCGAGCTCGCGCACCGTCCACGCGCCGAGCCGGGTCGGCCGGGCGAGCTGGTCGGGCGTCAACGCGGCGACAGCGTCGCGGACATGGGCGAACTGGGCGAGGACCGCCGTCCGGGTCCTGAGGTGGTCGTAGACGCGCGGGCGCTTCTTGGCCGGGGGCATGGGGCCGAGATTAGCGGGCCCCACCGACATCGCCCGGTCGGGCCGGTGCGGTCCGCTCCTTGACCTGCTCCGCGGCCTGCTCGTCAGCCTGTTCGACCGCGAACGCCTCGCCGTTGGCGGGGACTCCCACACCCCGCCAGGTGAACGGGATGCCCCGGGTGTTGTCCAGGTCCGGGCCGTCCATCAGCTGGAAGTGAAGGTGCGGTTCGGTGGTGTTCCCGGAGTTGCCGCACCGCGCGATCCGCTGCCCGGCGCGGACCGTGTCCCCGGCCTTCACCTGGAGCGAGCCGCGCTGGACGTGGGCGTAGGCCGCGTACGTACCGTCCCCGAGGTCGAGGATCACGTGGTTTCCGATGATCCGGTGCACGCCGCGAATCGACCGGACGGTGCCCTCGATGACCATCAGATAGGCGAGAGCGGGCAGCGAGTTGCGGCTCAGGTGGTCGCGCTGGCCGTCGCTCGCCCGGACGACCGTGGCGTCGGCCACCGCGAGCAGCGGAGCGCCGAAGGCCGGGAAGGCGCGGTTGCGGCGGAAGACCGGCCAGAGCCGACGGAACGCCGGCCGGGCCGGGGGCTTGCCCTCCCCCGTCCGGGGGTCGGCCACGATGTCGATCGCGTACGTCTGCCCGTACCCGTGCGTCCCATGGCTCGGCACCTTGTCCGCCGGGCTGTTCAGGGCCGTCCAGCGTCCGGTGACCGGCGGGTCGACCTCCACCGGAGGCCTCGGCTCGCCCCGCGGTGCCGCGGCACGGGCCTGCAGGACCGTCGTCGCCACCATGAGGGCGACGACGACCGTCGCGGGCACGAAGGTCGTCGCCCAACCCGGTCCGGGCAGATCCGTGACGAACTCGCCGATCACCAGCGCGAACAGGACCAGCCAGGACAGCCGCATGGCGATCGGGACAGCGGTGCGGACGGACATGTTTCCCCCATGGCTTCGTGTCTTCTCGTCGGTCAGGGCCGCGCCGCCGTCAGCACCACCAGCAGCGGTACGACCCGGGTGGGCGGCACCTCGTACCTGCCTCGCCCGGCCGCGTGCAGCCAGCCCGCGCCGGTCAGCTGGCGCAGGTGGTGGTAGATCTGGCCGGTGGTGCCCAGCTCGTCGAGCGCGGCCAGTTCGGCGGTCGTCCTCAGGCCGCCGAGGATCTCGCGGAGCAGCCGCAGCCGGACCGGGTGACCCAGCGCGGCGAACGAATCGGCGGCGTCCGCCCAGTCCCCGCCGAACAGGGCCTCGGTGAGGGCGCCGTACTGCCACTCGTAACTCTCGCCGGTGGGCAGCCGGATCGCGCCCGTGTAGAGCACTCCCCCGTCGGCCGCGGCCTCTCCGACCTCGGTGAGCTGCTGTTTCAGCCCGTCCAGCGCCCAGAAGTCGCCGTCACCCAGGCGGGGGGACTCGGAGTCCCGCCGCTCCAGTGCCGTGAGCCGCCGTTCCAGCTCGGCGACCCGCTGCTCCAGCTCCATGACACCAACCTTACGTAATTACGTAATTACTATCAAGAGATAGGGGGGAAGGCCGAAGCCCCCGCCCGGAGGACCCGGGCGGGGGCTTCAGCGGTGCCGGTCGGCGCGCGGCTCAGGCGAGCAGCGCGGGGATCGTCGCCTCGTGCGCCGTACGGAGCTCGCTCAGCGGGATGCTGAACTCGCCCTGGATCTCGATCTCCTCGCCGTCCACGACCCCGATGCGGGTGACGGGCAGACCGCGCGCGCCGCACATGTCGTTGAAGCGGAGCTCCTCGCTGCGCGGGATCGCGACGACCGCGCGTCCCGCCGACTCGGAGAACAGGAACGTGAACGCGTCCAGGCCGTCCGGCACGACCAGCCGGGCGCCCTTCCCGCCGCGCAGGCAGGACTCGGTGACGGCCTGGATCAGGCCGCCGTCGCTCAGGTCGTGCGCGGCGTCGATCATGCCGTCGCGGGAGGCCGAGATGAGGATCTCGGCGAGCAGCTTCTCGCGCCCGAGGTCCACCTTGGGCGGCAGGCCGCCCAGATGCTGGTGGACGACCTCGGACCAGGCCGAGCCGCCGAACTCCTCGGTGGTGTCGCCCAGCAGGTAGAGGAGTTGGCCCTCTTCCGCGAAGGCGACCGGCGTACGCCGGTTGACGTCGTCGATCACGCCGAGCACGGCCACGACCGGCGTCGGGTGGATCGCCGTCTCACCGGTCTGGTTGTACAGCGAGACGTTGCCGCCGGTGACCGGGGTGCCCAGCTCCAGGCAGCCGTCCGCGAGACCGCGGGTGGCCTCGGCGAACTGCCACATGACGTCCGGGTCCTCGGGCGAACCGAAGTTCAGGCAGTCCGAGATGGCCAGCGGCTTGGCCCCGGAGGCGGCGACGTTGCGGTACGACTCCGCCAGCGCGAGCTGCGCGCCGGTGTACGGGTCGAGCTTGGCGTACCGGCCGTTGCCGTCGGTCGCCATGGCCACGCCCAGGTTCGACTCGGCGTCGATGCGGACCATGCCCGCGTCCTCCGGCATCGCCAGCACGGTGTTGCCCTGCACGAAGCGGTCGTACTGGTCGGTGATCCACGCCTTGGAGGCCTGGTTCGGGGAGGCGACCAGCTTGAGGACCTGCTCGCGCAGCTCGGCCGCGTTCGCCGGGCGGGCGAGCTTGCCCGCGTCGTCCGCCTGGAGCGCGTCCTGCCACGACGGGCGGGCGAACGGGCGGTGGTAGACCGGGCCGTCGTGGGCGACCGAGCGCGGCGGCACGTCCACGATCTGCTCGCCGTGCCAGAAGATCTCCAGCTGGGAGCCCTCGGTCACCTCACCGATGACGGTGGCGATGACGTCCCACTTCTCGCAGATCTCCAGGAAGCGGTCCACGTGCTGCGGCTCGACGATCGCGCACATGCGCTCCTGCGACTCGCTCATGAGGATCTCCTCGGGCGAGAGGGAGGAGTCGCGCAGCGGGACGGTGTCCAGCTCGACGCGCATGCCGCCGGAACCGGCGGAGGCCAGCTCGCTGGTGGCGCAGGAGAGCCCGGCGCCGCCGAGGTCCTGGATGCCCGCGACGAGCCTCTCCTTGAAGATCTCCAGGGTGCACTCGATGAGGAGCTTCTCCTGGAACGGGTCGCCGACCTGGACGGCGGGGCGCTTGGCGGGCCCGGTGGACTCGAAGGTCTCCGAGGCCAGCACGGAGACGCCGCCGATGCCGTCGCCGCCGGTGCGGGCGCCGTACAGGATGACCTTGTTGCCGGGGCCCGACGCCTGCGCGAGGTGGATGTCCTCGTGCTTCATCACGCCGATGCAGCCGGCGTTGACCAGCGGGTTGCCCTGGTAGCAGGCGTCGAAGACGACCTCGCCGCCGATGTTGGGCAGACCCAGGCAGTTGCCGTAGCCGCCGATGCCCGCGACGACGCCCGGCAGGACGCGCTTGGTGTCGGGGTGGTCGGCCGCGCCGAAGCGCAGCGGGTCCACGACCGCGATCGGGCGGGCGCCCATCGCGAGGATGTCGCGGACGATGCCGCCGATGCCGGTGGCCGCGCCCTGGTAGGGCTCGATGTACGAGGGGTGGTTGTGCGACTCGACCTTGAAGGTGACCGCGTACCCCTGGCCGACGTCGACGACGCCGGCGTTCTCGCCGATGCCGACGAGCATGGCGTCGTTGGCGGGGACCTTCTCGCCGAACTGCTTGAGGTGGACCTTGCTGCTCTTGTACGAGCAGTGCTCCGACCACATCACCGAGTACATGGCGAGCTCGGCGCCGGTGGGACGGCGGCCCAGGATCTCGCGGATCCGGGCGTACTCGTCCTCCTTGAGGCCGAGCTCCTTCCAGGGCTGCTCGGTGTCCGGGGTCTCGGCCGCGTGCTTGACCGTATCCAGGCTCATGCGTTGACCAGCTTCTTGATGATCGAGGTGAAGAAACCGAGGCCGTCGGTGCGGCCGGTGCCGATGAGCGGCTCCACGGCGTGCTCCGGGTGGGGCATCAGGCCGACGATGTTGCCCGCGGCGTTGGTGATGCCCGCGATGTCGCGGAGCGAGCCGTTGGGGTTGCCGTCCAGGTAGCGGAAGGCGACGCGGCCCTCGGCCTCCAGCTCGTCGAGCGTGTGCTCGTCGGCGGTGTACCGGCCGTCCATGTTCTTGAGCGGGACCCTGATCTCCTGGCCGGCGGTGTAGTCCGAGGTCCAGGCGGTCTCCGCGTTCTCCACCCGCAGCTTCTGGTCACGGCAGATGAAGTGGAGGTGGTTGTTGCGCAGCATCGCGCCGGGCAGCAGGTGCGCCTCGGTCAGGATCTGGAAGCCGTTGCAGATGCCGAGGACCGGCATGCCGGCCTTCGCCTGCTCGATGAGGGTTTCCATGACCGGCGAGAAGCGGGAGATCGCACCGGCGCGGAGGTAGTCCCCGTAGGAGAAACCGCCCGCCAGGACGACCGCGTCGACCTGGTGCAGGTCCTTGTCGCGGTGCCACAGGGACACGGGCTCGGCACCCGCGATCCGGACGGCGCGCAGGGCGTCCTGATCGTCGAGGGTGCCGGGAAAAGTGACGACGCCGATACGGGTGGTCACTTCTCCTCCACCTTCACGATGAAGTCCTCGATGACGGTGTTGGCGAGGAACGTCTCGGCCAGCTCGTTAATACGGGCGAGGGCGGCGTCGTCGACCGGTCCCTCGACCTCCAGCTCGAAACGCTTTCCCTGACGAACGTCCGCGATTCCCTCGAAGCCGAGACGGGGCAGTGCGCGCTGCACCGCCTGTCCCTGCGGGTCGAGGATCTCGGGCTTGAGCATGACGTCGACTACGACGCGTGCCACTGGCACTCCCGGTGTGGTGGTGTGGTGCGGCTGTCTCTCCGGGGGGTTCCCCAGACCCCCGCGGGTCCACTCAGCGTACCTGGCCAAAATTTCTACGCGGGTAGATATCGGGCGGGACGGACACCGCGGGGCCCTGTGCGGATCACGCCGAGATATCAGGCGCGACACCGCACGGGAAAAGGTCTGGAAAAATCACGTCCGGATTGCACACGGATTGCACACGGACACGCGGATGCAATTGACTGGGCTTCACAATGCGGCACCCACCGCTGTACAAATGATTACCGGGGAAAGCAACATTGCCCCCGGGACAACGGAACAGTCGACATCTCGTCGATCCACATCCGCCCGCCTGGCAGCCGGAAGGCAGGCGCCCGCGCACGATGGACGCGCGGGCGCCGTAGGAAAGGACCGATATCCGTGGCTCAGCGCGTAGTGGTGACGCTCTCCGACGACATCGACGGGGGAGCAGCGGCGGAAACGGTGACCTTCGCCCTGGACGGGAAGACGTACGAGATCGATCTCAATCCCGCCAATGCGAAGAAACTGCGGAAGACCCTGGCTCCTTACGTGGCCGCCGGCCGAAAGCAGACATATGCCAGCAAGCACGGCAGGACACCCACGGCCTACCACCACACCTCCCTCGCGCCGGACCCGGCGGCCGTCCGCGCCTGGGCCCGCTCGCACCGGATGGAGGTGCCGGCCCGGGGCCGCATCCCGAAGAAGGTCTACGAGGCGTTCGACGCGGCGAGTTGAGCCGCCGCGGTGGTTCCGGCCGGACCGCGGCCGCGCCGGGCGGACGAGCCGCGGTGGTTCCGCGCCGGGCGGACGAGCCGCGGTGGTTCCGCGCCGGGCGGACGAGCCGCGGTGGTTCCGCGCCGGGAGCCCCGTCGGGCACGGTGGGTCCGGAGGCCGGACGCTCCGTCAGGCACCCCCGGGCGGCCCGTCGGCCGGGTCCCGAGGGCCGTTCCGCAGAGTCCCGGGGGAGCCGACTTGCGCGACACCCCCGCAGGTCGGCTAGAGTCTGGAGCACGCCGAGGGGCGAGGCCGCAAAGCCGAATCCCACGCAGCGTGCGGGTGTAGTTCAGTAGTAGAACATCCCCCTTCCAGGGGGAAGGCGCAGTGTGCAATTCCTGTCACCCGCTCTGCACAACTCTTCGAACCACATCGTTGGATCAGGTAGAGTGGTGCTCGCTCCACCGGTGAAAGCCGAGTGGCTGCACTGCGGACGTAGCTCAGTTGGTAGAGCGCAACCTTGCCAAGGTTGAGGTCGCCAGTTCGAACCTGGTCGTCCGCTCAGCATCAAAGGCCCTGACCTTCTCGGTCAGGGCCTTTGTCGTGCTCCCGCCGCTCTCTCTCCCCCCGCCCTCATGACGTTTGTCATGCACAGTGGTGACAGCGCGCACTGCTCGCGGGCCTGTTCCGGCGGAAGCCTTGGAGCATGACCAGCGACGACATTCTCAGCGACCGCGCGGACGGTCCCGTGATCGAGGCGAACGGAGTCCGGCGGCGTTACGCCGGCGGCTTCGAGGCCGTGTCCGGGATCTCCTTCTCCGTGGCCCGCGGCGAACTGTTCGCCCTGCTCGGGACGAACGGCGCGGGCAAGACCTCCACCGTGGAGCTCCTCGAAGGCCTGGCGCCACCGACCGACGGGACGGTGCGGGTCCTCGGCCACGACCCGTACCGCGAACGCGCCGCCGTCCGCCCCCGTACCGGGGTGATGCTCCAGGAAGGCGGCTTCCCCTCCGACCTCACGGTCATGGAGACCGTACGCATGTGGTCGGCCTGCACCACCGGCGCACGCCCGGCCGGCGAGGCCCTGGAGATGGTCGGCCTGACCGGCCGGGGAAACGTACGGGTCAAGCAGCTGTCCGGCGGTGAGAAGCGCCGCCTCGACCTCGCCCTGGCCCTGACGTCCCGGCCCGAGGTGCTCTTCCTCGACGAGCCGACGACCGGGCTGGACGCCGAGGGCCGGCAGGAGACCTGGGAGCTCGTCCGGGCGCTGCGGGACAACGGCACGACCGTGCTGCTGACCACGCACTACCTGGAGGAGGCCGAGGCGCTCGCGGACCGGCTGGCGATCATGCATCAGGGGAGGATCGTGACGACCGGGACCATCGCCGAGGTGACCGCGCGGCAGCCCGCCAGGATCCGGTTCGTGCTGCCCGAGGCCGTGCCGGCGGCGCGCCTCCCGCTCTCCCTGCGGGCGGCGGCGGAAGGGTCCCGGATCGAGATCCGCACCCCCGCCCTCCAGGAGTCGCTGCACGAACTCCTGGAGTGGGCCCGCGAGTCCGGCGTACGGCTGCACGGCCTCGACGCCCGCTCCGCCTCCTTGGAGGAGGCGTTCCTCGACATCGCGAAGGCCCAGCACGCGCCCCGGGACCAGGACCCGCGCCAGGTCCACGACCGCTCTGCCCGCTCCGGCGGCACGAAGAGCACGAAGAAGGTGACGGCATGACGACCACCACGACCCCCGTCCGCGACCGGACGTCCGCCGGCTCCCCCACGGGCGCGGCGGCCGCGGCCCGGCGGCTGACCGCCCTCGGCCGCGCCGAGCTGATCCTCCTGCTGCGCAACCGGACCGCGATCGTCGTGGCCCTGCTGCTGCCCATCACGATGATCTTCGCGATGCGGTCCTCGCTCGAACAGATCGACCTCGGCGGCACCGGGCTCACCGTCGCGGGCGCCACCCTGACCGGCGGCATCGGCATGGTGCTCGTCCAGGTCGTCTACATGAACCTCGTCTCCGCGTACGTCGCCCGGCGGGAGGAGCTCGTTCTGAAGCGGCTGCGCACCGGCGAGATCTCCGACCGCGAGATCCTCGTCGGCACCGCGCTGCCGTCCGTCGCGCTGGCGCTCGCCCAGTGCGTGCTGCTGGTGGTGGCCGGCGCCATCGCCTTCGACCTGAACGCCCCGCACCGCCCCGACCTCCTGCTGGCCGGACTGCTGCTGGCCTTCGTCCTGATGTCCGCCCTGGCGGCGGCGACCACCGTGCTCACCCGGACGGTGCAGACCTCGCAGCTCACCACGCTGCCGCTGTTCTTCGTCTCGATGTTCGGCTCCGGGCTGTTCATCCCGCTGGCGATCTTCCCGGACAAGCTGGCCTCCGTACTGGAGCTGCTGCCGATGACGGGCGTGATGACTCTGATCCGGCACGGCTGGCTCGGCGGCGTGGAGGGCGGCGACCTGTTCACGGCCGGGGTGACCGCGCTGGCCTGGACCGCTTTCGGCGTGTTTGCTGTGCGACGGTGGTTCCGCTGGGACCCGCGCGGCTGACATGAAGGGGCTGAGGGGTGTGATCGGTCGGGTACGCGGCTGGCGGCGCGGCTGGCACGAGCGCAGCAAGCTGGAGCGCATCGACCTCTACACGCGGGTGACGCTCTGCTCGATCACCTGGGGCTTCGCCGTGTCCTGGGGCCTGCTGCCGCTCGGCGAGACCCTGGACGAGGGGCCGGTGGCGATGGCCCTGGGAGGGGCCTTCCTCGCCGCCAACATCGCCCAGTCCGTGCTGAGCAACCGGAATCTGTCCCCCGCCTTCGACGACTACCGGGGAACGGAGCCGTTCCCGCCGGGGCGGTTGCGCCTGCCCGCCGCGCTCCAGGTGCTGATGACCGGCCTTCTGGTGGCGCTCGCGGCGGTGGGCGGCGTGAACGACGAGGGGCTCGTGCTGCTGGTGCTGGACCTGCCCGTGGCGTTCACCATCCCGTACGTCCTGCTCGTTCCCGTCCGGAGGTTCCTGCTCCACTCCGCCGCCTTCACGGTGGCCGTCGTGGCGCTCCTGGCGGCCGTGGGCATTCCGGGCGGACTGCTGTTCGGGGCGGTCGTCTCGCTGGTCGTCGTCACCCTGCTGGTGCTCGTCTCGGCCCGGCCGAGCGTCTGGAGCCTCTCCGTGATGTGGCAGGCGGAGGAGGCGCGGGACATGCAGGCCCGGCTGGCGGTGGCGGAGGAGCGGCTGCGGTTCGGCCGGGACATGCACGACGTACTGGGCCGGAACCTGTCGGTGATCGCCCTGAAGAGCGAGCTGGCCGTGGAGCTGGCCCAGCGCGGGAACCCCGCGGCGATGGACCAGATGGTCGAGGTGCAGCGGATCGCGCGCGCTTCCCAGCAGGAGGTCCGCGATGTCGTGCGCGGCTACCGGGAGGCCGACCTGCCCACCGAACTCATGGGCGCGCAAGGCGTGTTGCAGGCCGCGGGAATCACCTGCGCCGTCGAGGGCGCGGACGGCCCGGCCGGCATCGGGGCTCCCGCCGCCGTCCAGGCCGCGCTCGGCTGGGTGGTCCGCGAGACCGCGACGAACGTCCTGCGCCACGGTGACCCGCGCCACTGCTGGATCCGGCTCGCGCGGACGCGGGACGCGGTGGTCCTGGAGGTCGAGAACGACGGGGCCGGCGCCACCCGCCCGCTCGACGGCGCGGACGGCGACAGCGGCGGTTCGGGCCTGGCCGGGCTGCGGGTAAGGCTCGGCGCGCTCGGCGGATCGCTCACCGCCGGATCCGCCGGGGACGACCTCTTCCGGGTGACGGCGACAGTGCCGCTCACGGCTCCCCGCCCGGACGCGAACGGTCAGCTCGCACCGTCCCCCGCACCTCCCGCCGCCCCTTCCGTTTTCCCGGAGGAACGATGACCACCGCGCAGCCCCTGCGGGTCCTGCTGGCCGACGACGAGCACCTGATCCGCGGCGCGCTGGCCGCACTGCTCGCCCTGGAGGATGACCTCGTCGTGGTCGCGGAGGCGGCGAGCGGCCCCGAGGCCCTGGCGATGGCTCTGGCGCACCGGCCCGACGTCGCCGTCCTGGACCTCCAGATGCCGGGCGCGGACGGTGTGAAGGTCGCCACATCGCTGCGGACCGAGCTGCCCCACTGCCGCACCATGATCGTGACCAGCCACGGCCGCCCCGGACACCTCAAGCGGGCCCTGGCCGCCGGCGTGCGGGGTTTCGTGCCGAAGACGGTCAGCGCCCGGCGGCTGGCGGAGATCATCCGCACCGTCCACGCCGGAAACCGTTACGTGGATCCCGAGTTGGCGGCCGACGCCATCTCCGCCGGGGACTCCCCGCTGACCGCCAGAGAGGCCGAGGTGCTCGAACTGGCGGCGGACGGGGCTCCGGTCGCGGAGATCGCGGAGCGGGCCTCGCTCTCGCAGGGGACGGTCCGCAACTACCTCTCCTCGGCCGCCACCAAGATCGGTGCGGAGAACCGGCACACGGCAGTGCGTCTCGCCCGCGAGCGGGGTTGGGTATAGTGGGCATCGCGCTTCGGCGCACTGCGGACGTAGCTCAGTTGGTAGAGCGCAACCTTGCCAAGGTTGAGGTCGCCAGTTCGAACCTGGTCGTCCGCTCCGGATGAAGAAGCCCCGGTCCTCTCGGACCGGGGCTTCTCGCGTATGCGGCTGCCGTTACGACCTCGCGTATCCGGCTGCCGTTACGTCCAGTTGGTGCCGGTCAGCACCTCGTACGCCTCGATGTACTTGGCGCGGGTCGCCGCCACGATCTCCTGCGGCAGCGCCGGGGGCGGCTGTTCGCTCGCGCGGTCCCAGCCGGAGGCCGGTGAGGTGAGCCAGTCGCGCACGAACTGCTTGTCGTAGCTGGGCTGCGCCCGGCCGGGCTCCCAGGTCGCGGCGGGCCAGAAGCGGGAGGAGTCCGGGGTCAGCACCTCGTCGGCGATGATCAGCCGCTCGGTCCCGTCCTCGGTGGTCTCGAAGCCGAACTCGAACTTGGTGTCGGCCAGGATGATCCCGCGCCCGCGCGCGATGTCCCGGGCCCGGCGGTAGACGTCGAGCGTCGTGCGCCGCAGCTCGGCGGCGGTCTCCGCACCGACCTCGCGGGCGACGCTCTCGTAGCTGACGTTCTCGTCGTGGTCGCCGACGGCCGCCTTGGTGGCCGGGGTGAAGATCGGGCCGGGCAGCTCGGAGCCGTTGACCAGGCCCTCGGGGAGACCGATGCCGCAGACCGTCCGGGTGGCGTCGTACTCGACGAGTCCCGAGCCGGTCAGGTAGCCGCGGGCCACGCACTCGACCTCGACCATCCGCAGCGACTTGCAGACGAGGGTGCGGCCCGCCCAGTCGGCCGGGGCTCCCGGGGGCAGCACGGTGGAGATGACGTGGTTGGGCACCAGGTCGGCGAGCTGGTCGAACCACCAGAGCGAGAGCCGGGTGAGGACACGGCCCTTGTCGGGGATCTCGGTGGGCAGGACCCAGTCGTACGCGGAGATGCGGTCGCTGGCGACCATGACGAGGTCGCCCGCCTCGTTCCGGTACAGGTCGCGCACCTTGCCGGTGTGCAGGTGGGTGAGGCCCGGTACCTGTACGGGCTCGGGCTTTTCTACAAAACCGGACACGGTGCCTCCGCGTAGATTGATCCAGGAGCGGTTCCGATTGTCCCGTATCCGCGGCGGGGTTCGCGCCCGGGCCCGGTGCCCGGTCGCGTGTCTCGGGGCCCGGGCCGGTCATGCGTTCCTCGGGCCCGGGTCGGTCGTGTTCCTCTCACCCGGGTCGGACGCGCGTTTCGAGGCCCCGGGCCGGTTGTGTTCCTCGGGCCCGGGCCGCTCCGTGTTTCGAGGCCTCGGGCCGGTTGTGTTCCCCCGGGCCCGGTCAGTCCCGCTTGCAGATCCGGTCGAGGAGGTTGGCCGTGGCCCGCTGGATCCGGGGGTCCGTGTGCCCGGGACGGTCCAGGGCCGGGGACCAGGCGAAGGTGCCGGAGGCGAAGACGAGCGCGCCGGAGGGGGCCTGGTAGAGCGAGGTCTCCTGGTGCCGGGTGGCGCCCTCGGAGTCCTCGTAGGGGGAGTGGGCGAGCAGGATGCGGTTGTCGTGCTCGGGCAGGCTGGTGCGCGGGAAGTAGCGGTCGGCCTCGCCGGCGACCAGGCCCGGGATCTCGTCGCCCTCGACCGCGCCCGTGGAGTCCCAGAGCCAGTGCTCGGCGTTGCGCACGACGAGCGGACGGGGGTCGGGCACCCGGCCCGCGTACTGGATGCCCAGGAGCTGCTGCTCGGGCCGGTCCACCTCGCGCCACAGGGCGGACTTGCCGGGCCCCCGGCGCTTGCGGCAGGTCAGCAGCCGGTCCGCCTCGCCGGAGGCCGACGGGGCGAGGCCCACCTGCCAGTACATGGTGTTGGCGGAGAGGAAGACGAGCGAGGTGCCGGAGTCCCGGGCGCGCTCGGCGGCCCGGCGCATCGGCAGCGTCCAGTACTCGTCGTGGCCGGGGAAGACCAGGCCCCGGTAGCGGCTGGGGTCGACGCGGCCGGCGTGCAGGTCGCGGGCGTCGGCGTAGGCGAGGTCGTAGCCGTACCGCTCGGCCCACCGGATGAAGTCGTACGCGTGCCCCACGTGCAGCGGCAGCCCGGCCCCGGCGTACGGGCGGTCGAAGGAGATCGTGACGGCGGCGTCCTCCTCGCCGAGCAGCCGCCCCCGCTCGTCCCACGCGTGGTAGAGGCTGGCGCCGGTGCGGCCGTCCTCCGGGTAGAGGTTGTACGCCTGCCAGGTGATGTCGGGCAGCAGAAGCAGCAGGTCGGCGGGGTGGTCATGGCGCACGGTGAAGGGGATGTGCGAGCGGTAGCCGTCGACGGTGGTCAGGACCGCCACGTACGCGCCGACGGACCAGTAGCTCGGGATCTGGAGCCGCCAGGACATCCACCAGTGGTGGCAGGAGACGGTCCGGTCGGCGGCGAGCGGCGGGGGCTGGACGATGCCGGAGAGCCGCGGGCTCGTGGTGATCTTGGCCGCGCCGTCGCCGCCGTAATGACCGATCCGGTAGACGTCGACGGAGAACTGCTGGGGCGGGTCCACGGTGATGTGGAAGTCGATGGCCTCGCCGGGGGCCGCCGCGCCGGGCGAGACGAAGCCCTTGATCTGGCGGTGCACGTCGTCGGCGGTCCGGGTGCCGCCGCCGGTGGAGCGGGCGAGGTCGGCGTACCAGGGGACCACCTGGCCGGTGTCGTCGAAGTAGTTCTCACTGCCGCGCAGCCAGGGCAGCGGGCCCTGCCCGAAGGGATCGCTCACCGCGTGCGCGAGGGCGCCCGACTCCCACCGGCGAATCTGCTCCGCCCCCATGCCGCGCCCCTCCCTCGGATCCCCCGGACAGCTCTGGGGATCCCCCGGACAACTCTGGTGCGCCGAATGTCAGCGCCGATCCCCAGCACATCACATAACGCACGCGGTTCGTCACCCTTCGTCGCTAATTGACGGGGCCGGGAAGCCTCCAGGTCCTGGCGGTGGGCCTGTTGCACCTGGTCGTCGTGGTCGTCGGACCAGGCCGGAGCTCGTCGTCGACCGGTCGCCCCTGTGGTCGGACCAGCCGGACGGGCTAGCGGCCGGATCAGCCGGCCGGCTTGTACGCGGACCAGTTGGTCCGGCTCGTACGCGGGCCAGCCCCGGCCGGCTTGTACTCAGACCAGTCGGACCGGCTTGTCGGAGCGCACTCCCACCTCGGCGAGCCAGGACAGCAGCGGGTCCGGATCGCCGTCCTCGACGAGGGTGAGGACCGGGGCCGCGAGGTCCGCCCGGCGCTCGCCGCCGACGAGCAGGGCGGGGCCGTCCAGCCAATCGAGGCCCGGGGCCGCGCCCGCCGTGTCCACGGCCGCGCAGCAGACCATGGCAGCGACGTGGTCGGCGAGCAACTCGGGGTCCGTACGCGGGGGCTGGAGCGGGAAGAGGGGCAGCGGTCCCGGCCCCCAGAGGTCGAGGGGGTCGTCGGCCGCGCCGGACCCCATACCGCCGGACCCCATACCTCCGCGTCCGGGGGCCTCGGCTGCCTCACGGGCGACCGCCGCGCCGATACCCGCCGCGAGCTCCTCGCCCGGACCGCCGGGGCCGCCGGAACCGGACAGATGCTCCATGACCCTGGCCAGCGTGGGGACGGCCGGATCGGCGGCGGAGGCCCGGGGGACACCCAAGGTGTCCAGGACCCGGTGCAGCCGGGCCGCTTCCGTACGCCATTTGCGGTCGACGACCTCGTCGGGATACTGCTGCCAGTCCACCGGCGCCCAGCCCGGACCGCTCTCGGCGGGGCCGCCGTGGAAGAGCCGGGCGGCGAGCAGGGACGCCGCCTCGTCGGCCATCCCGGGCTCCTCCAGCAGGTCGCAGGCGGGCCGCTCGCCGAGGCGCAGGGCGAAGCCGTCGGCCAGCCGGTCCCGGCGGGACAGCTCGGTGAGCGCGGAGACGACCCCGGCGTCCAGCCGGGAGGGCCAGCGGCCCATCCGCCAGGCGGGCAGCGCGACCCGGGTCAGCAGCCGGTCCCAGCCGGCATAAGCGAGGCCGACCTGCTCCTGGGCGGCGATCCGCAGCCCGTGGTCGACCGTCTGGGCCCGCATGGACGCGGCGGCCGCCACACAGCGCTCCATCTCGGCGGCATGGTCCCGGCAGGCCCGCAGCAGCAGCCGGGAGATCCAGCCGGCGAAGGCGAGCGGCGCCCCGCGCACCGGTCCCCGGCCGGGGGCGGCGGCATCGGCGATCGAGGCGTCCAGGCCACGTACGAAGCGGCGGGCGGCGGCTATGTCGGGGTGCGCGGACGGGCCGGTGCCCGCCACCACGGGGGCGAGGACCGCGCGGAGCTCGGCGACCCGCATCCACCACAGGAACGGCGAGCCGATGACCAGGACGGGTGCGGCGTCCCCGGCCTCCGCCGCGACCCCCGCGCCCCTCCGCAGCGCCCGGTGCGTCCGGTGCGTCCGGTCCTCCAGCCAGCTGTCGCAGTCCGGGGTCAGCGCTATGGCCGAGGGCGCGGGCACGTCGAGCCGGTCGGCCAGGTCCCGGACCAGGCGGTAGAGGTCGGGGGCCCCTTCCTCCGGCACGGACACGGTCGGGCTCATGGCGGGCCGCGCGCGGGCCACCGCGACGGCGACCAGGACGGTCACCAGCAGCACGACGACCGCGACGCCGAGGGCCGCCCAGCGCACGGTGTCCCAGGGCGGGCCGGCCAGATGCCCCTGCGCGCCCGCCGCGAACAGCACGACGGCGACGGCCGCGGGCAGGATCGCCACGGCCAGTGCTCTGCTGCGGATCCGCAGCAGGGAGAGCGCTCGGGCCTGTGCGGCCCGCGCCCCCAGCTCCTCACCCACATCGATACCGGACACGGCCGGACGTCACCCCCTCTGCCACGCGACGGTGTTGCTCACTCCCCCACTGTGGCACCCGTCACCGACATCGCAATGCCGGTGGGCCAAGTGCCCGAATGCTTGCGCCGCACCCTAGTTGGGGCCCTGGCAGCCGTCATCCGGATGGCCCAGCCGTCACCCGATGGAATGGCTTTGGGTAAAGCTGCTGACGTGTCCGCGCCCATGGGCAAGCGCCCCGGCCGACCGCTCGCCGCCGCGCCCGGACATGGGGCAGCCCCTCGCGCCTGCCGCGTACGCCGGTGGCGTACGGGGGCGGGCGGAGGGGCCACGGTGCACGGGGAGCCGGTGACCGGGACGGGTCAGCCCCGGGAGGCCTTCAGGGCGATGTCCGTACGGTGCTGGGAGCCGTCCAGGCGGATCCGGCCGAGCGCGGCGTAGGCACGCTCCCGGGCGGCCGTGAGGTCCTTGCCGGTCGCGGTCACCGAGAGGACCCGGCCGCCGGCGCTGAGCACCGCGCCGCCCTCGGCGCGGGTCCCGGCGTGCAGGACGTACGCGTCGGGGGCATCCTGCGCCGCGACGTCCGCGAGCCCGTCGATCGGGTCGCCGGTGCGCGGGGTGTCCGGGTAGTTGTGCGAGGCGATGACCACGGTGACCGCGGCGTCGTCGCGCCAGTTCAGCGGCGGGAGGGTGTCGAGCGTGCCGTTGGCGGAGGCGAGCAGGACACCGGCGAGCGGGGTCTTCAGCCGGGCCAGCACGACCTGGGTCTCCGGGTCGCCGAACCGGGCGTTGAACTCGATGACCCGCACGCCGCGCGAGGTGATCGCGAGGCCCGCGTAGAGCAGCCCGGAGAAGGGCGTGCCGCGTCGGCGCAGCTCGTCGACGGTCGGCTGGAGGACGGTTGCGAGGACCTCGTCGACCAGCTTGGGGTCGGCCCACGGGAGCGGGGAGTAGGCGCCCATGCCGCCGGTGTTCGGGCCCTCGTCGCCGTCGAGCGCGCGCTTGAAGTCCTGGGCGGGCTGGAGCGGCACGACGGTGGTGCCGTCGGTGATCGCGAAGAGGCTGACCTCGGGGCCGTCGAGGAACTCCTCGATGACCACGCGGTCGCAGGACAGCGCGTGGGCGCGGGCGGCGGCCGCGTCGTCGGTGACGACGACGCCCTTGCCGGCCGCGAGACCGTCGTCCTTGACGACGTACGGGGCGCCGAAGGCGTCGAGCGCCTCGTCGATCTCCGCGGGGGTGGTGCAGACGTAGCTGCGGGCGGTGGGAACGCCGGCGCCGGCCATGACGTCCTTGGCGAACGCCTTGGAGCCTTCCAGCCGCGCGGCTTCGCCGGAGGGGCCGAAGCAGGGGATACCGGCCGCGCGCACGGCGTCGGCGACCCCGGCGACGAGCGGCGCCTCCGGGCCGACGACCACCAGCCCGGCGCCCAGCTCGGTCGCGAGGCGCGCGACGGCGTCACCGTCGAGCGCGTCCACCGGGTGCAGTTCGGCCACCTCTGCGATGCCGGCGTTGCCGGGGGCGCAGTACAGAGCGGTGACATCGGGGTCGAGGGACAGAGAGCGGCACAGGGCGTGTTCGCGGGCGCCGCCGCCGATGACGAGGACCTTCACGGGTGCAGCCTAGCCGCCGGGCGCGGGGGGCTCGGACGGCCACCAGTCCGTGGACGGGCGGCCTCCGTTCTCGCCGCCACCGCGTCGACACGTCCCGCGCGGCGATGTGTCCTGCGCGTCACTGTGCGCGGCAGCGCGTCCTCCGCGTCACTGTGCGCGGCAGCGCTACCTGCGTGTCACTGCTCGTCACTGTTCGTCACTGCTCGTTGGTGAACTCCTCGACGACCGTGGCGCCCAGCTCGCGGACGATCAGCTCGTGGCCCGAGAGGGCGGAGTCGACGAGATCCGGATCGTCGGCCTCCGGGGTGTCGTCCTCGGGAGCGACGTTACGCGGCGGCTCCGTCCCGTAAGAGCTGTGGGAGGGCTCGGGAGCGGGCGCGGCCTCCCGACCCTGCGGCGGCGCGGAGGACGGCGGCTGCTGCTGGGGCGGCGGCGTGTGCTGCCCCTGCGGCGAGTGCGGGGGCTGCTGCGGGGCGGAGTGCTGGGGCCGGGGCTCGTACGCGACCGGGGCGGCGGGGGCTGCCGGGGCTGGCTGGTACTGCGGGGCGGGGCGTCCGGCGCCCGGACCGGGGCCCGGGGGCGCCCCGCCACCACCGGAGGTGTCGATGACCGCTTCGATGCGCCACTGGGCGTTGAACCGTTCGACGAGGGCCTGCTTGAGGATCTCCTCGCTGCCGCTGCTCGCGAAGTTGTCCCGGGCTCCCGCGTTGAGGAAGCCGATACGGAGCGTCGTCCCGTCGAACCCGGCGACCTGGGCGTTCTGGCTGAGCAGGATCCAGGTGAAGCGTCGGCGGCTCTTGACCGCCTCCAGGATGTCCGGCCACATGTTCCGCACCTGGGCAGCGCCCTGGGCCATGTCCTGGCCCCCTTCGGGCGCGACCGGAACGGCGGGCGCGGGCGGGGCGGCGGCGGGCGGCGGGGAGGCGGCGGGGGCCGGACCGCTGCCGGAGGCGGACGGGGTGGGCCAGCCGCCGGGGCGACGGCCCTGGTCCCCGCCGGCCGCTGCCGGCCAGGAACCGGGCCGCTGGGCGGGCTCGGCGGCCTGTGGGCCGGCCGGGTAGGCCGCGGCGGGGGCCTGCGGGGCGGGCTGGGCGGCGGGCGGTGCGTAGGCGGGAGCGGCGGGCGGCTCCTCGCCCCGTACGGCGGCACGGGCCGCGTCCGGGCCCGCGGCCTGGGGGACGTGGGCCTGCGGGGCGTGGACGCCGGGGCCCGGTGCGTACCCCATCGGCGCCGCGACGGCGGGCGGCGCGGCGAACCCGGCGGCAGCGGCGGCCGAGGCCCCGCGCTCCAGCCGGTCGAGGCGGGCCTGCAACGACCGCTCGTCGTCGTAGGCGGCGGGCAGCAGGACCCGGGCGCAGATCAGCTCCACCTGGAGCCGCGGCGAGGTGGCCCCGCGCATCTCCGTGAGCCCGTCGTTGACCAGATCGGCGGCGCGGCTCAGCTCGGCGGCGCCGAAGACGGAGGCCTGGGCCTGCATGCGCTCGACGACATCGGCGGGGGCGTCGATGAGCCCCTTCTCCCCGGCGTCGGGCACGGCGGCGAGGATCACCAGGTCGCGCAGCCGCTCCAGGAGGTCCGCCACGAACCGACGAGGGTCGTTGCCGCCCTCGATGACCCGGTCGACGACCTCGAAGGCGGCGGCACCGTCGCCGGCGGCGAACGCGTCGACGATCGAGTCGAGCAGGGAACCATCGGTGTACCCGAGGAGCGAAGTGGCCATGGCATACGTCACACCGTCATCGCCCGCACCGGCCAGCAACTGGTCCATGACGGACATCGAGTCACGCACGGACCCGGCGCCGGCGCGCACGACGAGCGGGAGGACGCCGTCCTCGACGCTGCTGTTCTCCCGCCCGCAGACATCGGCGAGATAGCTGCGGAGGGTCCCCGGGGGCACCAGCCGGAACGGATAGTGGTGCGTACGCGACCGAATCGTCCCGATGACCTTCTCGGGCTCGGTCGTCGCGAAGATGAACTTGAGGTGCTCCGGCGGCTCCTCGACCACCTTCAGCAGGGCGTTGAAGCCCGCCGGGGTGACCATGTGGGCCTCGTCGATGATGTAGATCTTGTAACGACTGGAGGCGGGCCCGAAGAACGCCTTCTCGCGCAGATCACGGGCGTCGTCCACACCACCGTGCGAGGCGGCGTCGATCTCGATCACATCGATGGAACCCGGCCCGTTGCGCGCGAGGTCCTGACAGGACTGGCACTCCCCGCACGGGGTCGGCGTGGGCCCCTGCTCGCAGTTCAGACAGCGGGCGAGGATGCGCGCGCTGGTCGTCTTTCCACAGCCGCGCGGCCCGCTGAACAGGTACGCGTGATTGACCCGGTTGTTCCGCAGGGCCTGCTGGAGCGGGTCAGTGACATGCTCCTGACCGATGACCTCGGCGAACGACTCGGGGCGGTAGCGGCGGTACAGCGCAAGGGACGACACACCTACGAGGTTATCGGGGCCGACTGACAACCGGCCCCACGCCGCCCGATCCCCTCACCGCCAGGCCACGGCACAGCACCCACCCGACGCCGCCCGGCCCACCGGGGCTCCCCCGGCTCCCTCGCGACAACGCCCCGGAAACACAAAGGGCCCCCCACGCACCCGCCAGAGCCGACCTACCCTTGCTGCCTTCCGGCCCTGGGGGAGTTCAGTCAGATAGCGCCACGTGAGGGGCTGACGCCCACCTTAGCGGATCCCCACCCCCTCCGGTCCACCCGCCCTCCCCACCGAACGACAGCCGAACCGCCCCCCGACCCCCTCTCCGGACGATCTCCGGCGAACGTGTTCGCGAGCACCCTCCAACGTCTTGTATTGTTTGCGGCGGAGGATTCGCCTAGTGGCCTAGGGCGCACGCTTGGAAAGCGTGTTGGGGGCAACCCCTCACGAGTTCGAATCTCGTATCCTCCGCCATTGCTCTCACCGGGCAATACGTCGAAGGCCCCCGCAGCTCGCTGCGGGGGCCTTCGACGTGCGTGGTCTCAGTTGCCATCCTCCCCTGGTCCGGGGCCCTGCGCCGCTCGATGCGGCGTGGGCCATGGGCGCACGCTGAGGAGCAGGGACGCCGCCTCCCGCCGCTCCGGTCTCAGCCCTTGGTGGGCACGTCCCTGGCCGCGTAGTAGGCGTGCAGTGCGGCCTCGCTGCCTGAGCTCAGGGCGGTCGTGATCCGTTGGAAGCGGGCGGAGCGCTTGCTGGCACCGACCGTGCTGGTCAGCCGGACCCCACTCGACAAGACCCTCGCCACGCTCCGGGCCGCCGGCTACGCCCCCGTTGCCGAGAGGGCCGACGGAACCGTACGCGTCGAAAAGACCCGGCGCCGACGCGCCGCCGTACCGGTCCCGCCCCCGCCCCCACTCCCAGGCCAGCGGCGACGGTCCGTGCCGACGGTGACCCCGGTGACAGTCGGCCTGAGCACGCTGGCCGCCAGGCTGCGGGCCGCCCCGCCGATACTTCCGGCTCCCGACCCGTTCGGCACCGGGGCCCCCTACGGCACGGACACCGAGGAGATCCTCACCGGATGCGCGAAGAACCTGGCGTACAGCGATGTCCGCCGGCTCGCCCATACCATCGACGCCGGCACAGCCATCGCGGTCGAGTACGTCGCCGCCTCGGGCAACCGGACCGTACGTACCCTCAGCGAGCTCGTGCTCGACCCGCCCTACTTGCATGCGTGGTGCCACCTGCGGGACGACGAACGGGCCTTCACCCTCTCCCGCATCCACGGCGTCATGCCCGGGTAGCCGGGATCCGCGTCGTGGTTCGGTGTTCGGCCGGCCACTGCGGCGATGCCCCACGGCCAAGCGCTGCTACGAGCCGCCACTACGATCGCCGACCATGGACTGGGTCGAGCGCACCGCGCAGTTGAGGCAGTGGACGAGGAGCGGGACGCGGGCTCCGCACAAGCCGTTGCTGTTCCTGTACGCGCTCAGCCGGTTCCAGCGGGACGCCGATGACGAGCTGCGGTACAGCGCCGTGGAGGAGGACCTGCGGGGACTGCTCGCCGAATACGGCCCTGCTAACCGGACGACGCCCGCCTATCCCTTCCATCACTTGGTGAGTGACGGCGTGTGGGAGGTGCGCACCGAGCGCGGGCCGGGCAGCCCCGGGACCGGGGTCAGGGAACTGCGCGCAACCGGCGCCGCTGGGCGGCTGACGCCGGAGCTGAGGGCGGCGCTGCGGCGGGAGCCGTCTCTTCTCGGCCGGATGACACGGGTGCTGCTCGATCTGAACTTCCCGCCCTCCCTCCACGGCGAGCTGTGCGAAGCCGTCGGCCTGGAGCTGGAGGAGGCCGAGACCGCACTGCTCTCGGCCGCGCGCAGGCAGCGGGACCGGCGGATGCGGGAGATGGTCCTGACGGCGTACGAGTACCAGTGCGCCTTCTGCGGGTATGACGGCAGGATCGGCGCGGTGCCGGTCGGGCTTGAGGCCGCCCATGTGCGCTGGTGGGCGTTCGACGGACCGGACGACGTCGAGAACGGGCTGTGCCTGTGCTCGCTGCACCACAAGCTGTTCGACAAAGGCGTACTCGGTCTCGGCGAAGGCCATGGCAAGGGCCACCGCATCCTGGTCCCGCAGAGCTTCGTCGGCCACAGCACCGCCGCCCGCGAGCACGTCATCACGCTCGCCGGCCGTCCGCTCATCGGCCCCCAGCCGGGCGTCCGCCCCATCGCCGCCGCCCACCGTTCCTGGCACACCAGCCAGGTCTTCCATGGCAGCCCACGTCCCGCCACGACCGCCTGACCGCCGACCTGGCGGCCACGAGACTGCACTGGCAAGGGGCGTGATACCAAGAGTATGGTCGCTTATATGGCGACGAAGAAGGTAACGGTGACGATTCCCGAGGATCTCCTGGACGAGATCCGTGCGGAGGCGGCAGAACGGGGGATGTCGGCGTACGTCGCCGAGGCGCTGCGCTTCAAGCGCGACCGGGACCGACTGGGGGAGTTGTCGGACTGGCTGCAGGAGGAGCACGGTCCTCTCACCGAGGAAGAGCGCACCACAGCGTTCGAGGAGTTGGAGGGCCTCGACGCCGAGCACGAGCGCCGGCGCGCCACCGGAACGCACGGCGCCGGAGAAGCCGCGTGAGGAAGCGGTCCGGTGAACCCGGGCAGCGGCCGCTGCGCGTCTTCGTACTGGACTGCGAAGCCCTGTCCCTGGCCGTGCGCGGCGACCGGAAGATGATCGCGTGGCTCGACCTCGCAGCCCGGGGTGAAGCCGAGGTGGTCACGTCTCCGATGACGCTGGTCGAGGCGTACGACGGCAGAACCACCGAGCAGCGCTGGGACTGGGTACTCTCCCGGCTCAAAGTCGCCGACATCGGGAAGGACGAGGCCCGCCGGGCCCGCCGCCTGCTGTCGGATGCCGGGCTGCACGGCCACAAGTACGCGATCGACGCGATACTCGCCGTCATCGCGCGCCAGCAGAAGGGGCAGGTCACCGTCTTCACCTCGGACGTGGACGACCTGGAGAGGCTGGTTCCGGAGTCGATCGTCGTCAAGAAGGTATGACCCGGCGCTCCGGTCTCAGTCCTGGTCTCATTCGCCCCCGTCCAGTGCCGTTCACCATCCCTCCGACGCGCGGCTCCGTCCCAGGTCAGAACAATCCCGTCCCTCTCCGAACCCCCGGACGAACAATGGGAAAGCGTGTGGGGGGCGACCCCTCACGAGTTCGAATCTCGTATCCTCCGCCACTGCTCTCACCGGGCAATACGTCGAAGGGCCCCACCGCTTGCGGTGGGGCCCTTCGACGTTGTCCCCATGGTGTCTGGGGGTTGCGTCACACGCCGATGGCCGCAGCGATGAGGCCAAGGCTCAGTAACACACCTCCGGCGAACGCGGAGCCTGCCACTAGTGCGGCCTCGGCCGAGCGTGCTCCGGTGCGCGTCTTCAAGATGAAGGCCGCCAGCGCGACGACGACGGAGAACAACAGGACCACGAGGAGCCACGCGCACTTCACGGCGGTGGGCAGGCCACTCATCGGGCGCTCCTCTCGGGGAGGGTGCCGACCGCGGCGGACGGAGTCGAACCGGGCAGAGCGCCAGGTCGGATCATTTGCTCGGCCAGACTCCCGTACATCCGGGATGCCGCCCGGACAATCTCCAGGTGGATGGCGATCTGCTCGTCGAGCGCACCGAGTGTCTCAGCGATGCGGTGCTGTTCGGACCACGTGGGCAGATGTACCGGCATTGCCCGCAGATCCGCTGTACTGATGGAGGGGACGGTGGTGTTCTCGGCACGGCTCCTGATCCAGTCGACGGTCTGCGGAAGCGAGAGGTAGGCCAGCAGATACGCGGGACAGACCTCGGGCGCGAACCTATGGAGGCGGATCAGATTGCTGCCGAACAACCAACCCGACTGGTCCGCCCGCACCTGACCCACGGGCCCGACCGTGCCTGTCCGCGCACACAGGATGTGCCCGTCCTCCAGAGCGAAGCGCCGCATCCTCCGCGCTGTCTCGTACGACACAGCCGTATCCCGCGCGTCGTCGACGCGTCGATCGCGTAGGTGCTTGGGCAGCACGACCGGCACCGCGCCGCCCTCAGGGACGTAGGCCTCTTTCGGCAACAGCGACGGAGAAGGGCCGGCTTGGATCTCGCACAACTCGCCCAGGGTCGACCACTCTCCGCCCATGGGTGCGTCACCGTGCAACCTGCCGAGCGCGACGTCGATGTCCCGGAACTCGGCAATCCGGTCGTCGGCCTGTTCAGCTGCCCGTCGTGCCCTCAGCAGAGCGCCGTAGTGCTCTGTCGGTCCTTCGGCTTCTGTACTCGACCGACTCGCGGACCTGGCGTAGTCGGCAGGCCGCAACGAGGAACCGGCTGCGTTGACAACGTCCGTCGGAACAACCGCGCAGGGAAGTCGCGAGTCCCGGAGGAACTCATCGTTTCCGTCTGCCGCACGCCAGGCGTGGTAGGCAGCCGCAATGAGTGCGGAGTCTCCGGTATCGAGGACGGACAGCTTCCTCGACACCTTCGTACCGAGGCCGGACGCGTCGATGAACAGGACCTCTCCCGGACTCCGCTCCTGGTCCTCGGCTTTCAGGATCCAGACATTGACGGAGATCGCGGTAGCACTGAACAACTTGGCCGGCAGCGCGATGACGCATTCCACAACGCCGCGGTCCACCAGGGTGTGCCGGATACGCCGTTCCTTCGGGTTGGAGGACGTGGCGGCGCTGTTGGGCAGGATGACGGCCGCCCGGCCTCCCTCGTTGAGGGACCTGACCGCGTACTGCGGCCACGCCAGGTTGGCATTGGACGCCGGTGGTTCTCCGTAGATCCACCAGTCGGCGTCGCCGGGCGCCACCGGAACGTTGAACGGGGGATTCGTGAGAATGAGATCTGCCCGGTGCCGTTGCCGAGGCCCCGTCGTCCAGGGGCGGGTCGCACGCGTCAGGTTCAGCCACTCCGGACGGGCACCGTGCACCATCAGGTTCATGGCAGCAAGGTCGCGTGTCTCCGGGTGGGCGCTTCCCATGGCGACAGCCGGAACCCGTCCGCCGGCCCCGCCTGCCGGTTCCGGCCCGGCGGCCAACACGGCCGACAGCAGTTCGCCGCCCCGGCCATTCGGGTCGTAAAGGCTCCGCACCGGGGAATGCGCGCCGAGCAGCACCGCGAGCAGCCGCGCGATCCCCGGCGGGGTAAAGGCGTCACGGCTTCCCAGCCCGGCCTCGTGCGCGTGGTGGCTCAGCAGTTCCGTGAAAGCACCACGCCCCAGATCTTCGGTCAGGCCCAAGAGGTGGAGGATGGCTTGCGAGCTACGGGGTTCGAGCCCTTCGAGCCTGCCTGCCACCGCACTGATCACCCCCTGCTCAGCGAGGGCCTCCTCGACGTGACGGCCAACTGCGGGCAGGAATCTGCGGAGGTGCGTTCCTGCTTGATCCCGTGCGACGGCCCGCCGTACAGCTGCCCACCTCTTCGGCTCGGCCCACCTGAGGAAGGTGAGGGAGAACAGGAGGTACAGGTAGTCGGCCCGCGACCCTGTCCCCCAGCTCCCGCTGTTCTGCTCGCGGAGCAGGACGTCCACCGCGCCGGTACGTCCTCCCTCCATCTCATCAACCGCGAGAGCGTGCGCGGCAGGAAGGCCGTCCGCTTCGACGTCCTCTACCGCTCGGGCCTCCGACGCCTTCGTGAGGTACGTCCGGACCCGGTCGGCGTACGTGACGTCCGCAGCCTCGTCGCTCCGGCGCGCCCGGGCCGGAACCATACGGCCGCTCAGCCACGTGAGCACATCGGACAGGTTGAAGTAGTCCGTGCCACCGGCCCTCGTCGGGCTGGGGAAGTCCTTGTGCCTGCGCTCCCAGTTGGTGATCGCTGAGCGCTGCACATCAGCCATCACAGCGATAGCCGCCCTCGGCACCAATTGCTGCTTCTGATCCCTCGTCATAGTCATGCTGTCCCGTTCCCACGGCAGAGCGGATCGCCGGTGCGGCGAGTCCGATGCCTGGATGCTAGAGAGAACAGACGTGTGGCACCAACAGCGCAGTGCAGTGCTCTCCATGCCACTCTGGCCTTACGTGTGTAACACGAGATCCGAGAAGGCCGCGAATTTGGCCAGTTTGCCCATCTATGTGGGCTTATACATCCCGAACGAAGGGGGCTGGCCAGCTCGCAGCTTCTCATCAGGTTGTGAACATCATTAACACGGAACCGGCCTCGACCAGGCCAGCGACCAAGGAGGATGTAACTGATGCCGCAGTTGATATCCACGGAGGTGCACACGTGAGTCGCACAGTGATCGACCTCGATGACGAACTGCTGGCCGACGTGGCTCAAGCACTGGGGACCAGCACCAAGAAGGAGACGGTCAACACCGCACTGCGCGAGGTGCTCGAGAACCGTCGGCGGGCCCTCGCTCTCACTCGGCTACGGACGGCGGCAAGCGAGGGAAGCTTCGACCTGGAGCTCTTCGAGGACAAAAGGAACTACCGGCGGTGAGTGGGGCACAATTCCTGATCGACACCAGTGCGCTCGCCCGCTTCCTCCACGGCGGCGCCGAACAGTTCGGCTGGGACCAGGCCGCCTCAGCCGGACTCATCGCGACCTGCCCCGTCACCGAGCTGGAGCTCTTCTACAGCGCGCGCTCCGCTGCGGACCGTGCACGCGGCATCGGGGACCTCAAGTCGCTCTTCGGCTCGGTGCCCATCGACGATCGCGCGCACGATCGCGCCTGGCAGGTTCAGGAGTTGCTGACCCAGCGTGGCCAACACCGCAGCGCCGGTGCAGTAGACCTCATCGTTGCCGCCACCGCAGAGCTTCAAGGGCTGACCCTCCTGCACCACGACCACGACTTCGGGTGCATCGCCGCCGTCACCGGCCAGGCCATGCAGTGGTACGGCCCGGAGGCCGGTAAATGAACAAGCGCCTGGTCTCAGTCCGGGTCTCATTCGCGGGCGTACATCACAGGTCACCGCGCCTGTAGCCGCTGACTATGGCCGCTTCGAGGGCTGCGGTCGCCAGGGAGGCGTGCCCGCCTTGACGGTCGTCGGCCTCCACGAGCTGGTTCATGCCGGCCGATGCTCGGGCCACGTCCGACATGCCCACCGACCGACGTTGCTTGACCGCGGGAACGACTGCGGCTGCCGTCCCGGTGGTGGAAGCGATGAAGTCGCGACGCCGCACGGGGCCCTCCGGGGGATGTTGCATGGAGCTGGGTGCGCTGAACCCCAAGTCCGCCACGGGACAGCCGAACACACGCTCAAGTGCGGCGCAAGTGCGTCCGATTGGGCGTCGGCTTGATCCGTTGAGCAGGTTGCGCACCGTCCGGGAGGAGATGCCGCCAGGCCGACCGGTGATCTCCTGAAACGCGACGTTCAGGCGTGCCGCCAACTCCTCCTGCGTCAGCCAGATCAGACAGAGTTGATCACGTCAGTCCTGAAGAACGAGATGTCCCCCCAAGTTGATCTCGATGCCGTACTCGGTATGCCACACCCCGTTGGCCATCCATCAACGATACGAACGACCACCACGCTCCACCGGGGCGCGTAAGCGGATGACGGCGCTCGCCGACCCCGGAATATGCGACGGGGCCGACGAACGGAGGCGACTGGTGAGTCACCAACCGCCGGAGGTGGTCAGCGACGCCACCTGTCCCAGAGCCACGCGACGGCCGTGACCGTCACGAAGCCCAGCGCCTGCTGCGCGCCGTTGCCGACACCGGCGGTATAACCCGCCGTATACCCGACCGCGACGGCAGCAACAAACATCTCGAGCCTGGGCGGGCGCTCGCTTCCAGGCAGGGGTACCCGCATACTGGACATGGTTCTTCTCCTCATCAGATGGGTTGGACCGTCCGCCGGACCCCGTAGATCTTTGGTAGGTGACACGGGATCCGGCGGAAGCATTGGGGGTTAGCGCTCATCACCGCCGTTTTGCGTCGGCAGCTCCTCGTAGAGCTCGGCGCTGACCAGCTCACCGAGCTTCGCGGCCACGTCGTGGCGCTGATCGTCGGGCAGGCTGCGGTAGGCACGCCATGCGAGTTCGGCGGGTGAGCTCGGCCGGTGGCCCATGGCGATCCAGGCAAGAATGAGTGACCGCTCCTTGGGCGAAAGATCCTTCAGCCTGTCCAGCACCGTATCCGGGTCCTGGACCTGTCGGAGCCGGAGAAGTTCCCCTCCGCCCATCCGCGCGCCCCGGGCCACCGAAGGCAGTCCGCCGGCTCGCTCCTGCTTGCGGGGCGGACGGCGGAAGCCGGGCCGCCAAACGGGGTCGCCAGCTCGAACGAACCGGGTCTCATGAGCACCCAGGATCGCCTCGTCGCGATTGGTCGCAATCAACCAACCGTGATCTCTCAGGTCTCGCACCCGACGGTCGATCTGCGAGACGCCGGGAAAGGCTGCCTTCAAGTCTTCTCTGGTGAAGACGCCTCCTTCGCCGACCACCGTCACGAGCCACAGGGCAGCGCGAACCATGGTCCCGAACTTCTCGTTGGTCCAGTCGGGCAGTTGAGGATCCGCCACGGACTCCCACCTCCTTCCGCCTTGGCCAAGTAAACCATGTCCGGCAGCGTTCGGCAGGGTTCGGCGGCATTCGGCGCGTTTCCCGGCAGGCTTCGGCGCCTTCTGGGAGACAGGAAGCGGGACCTCGACCACTTCGGTCGAGGCCCCGACCGCCCGCCCAGCCGTCCACCCCCAGGCAAGGGAGGCCACCGCACCCGCCCCGACGCTCACCGGACTCGAAACCCGCCGCCCCGATCAGGAGAGCCGTCGCACCCTGGCCGACGACGTACGCGCAGCCTTCCCCGACCACAACGACCGGATCCTCACCGACCCCGCCTGGCCGGCCCTCGCCACCGTCCTCGCCGACGCCGAAGCCGACGGCCACCCAGCCCACCGGCTCCTCGAGGAAGCCGTTGGGACTGCCGCCTACGGCCGCAGTTCCCATGAGCTGGCCGAGCCGCCCACACCACCGGCCCTTCAGGGGTTCACGAGGGCAACGAAAGGTCTCGGGCTGCATAGTAGGCGTGCAACGCGGCCTCACTTCCAGAGCCCAGGGCGGTCATGATCCGCTGGAAACGGGCAGAGCGCAGGTCTCCGGCCACGCCGATGCGGGGGTGCTGGCCGGTCGGCGGGCAGTAGCCGTCGACACCCCGGACGAGGTCGCCTGACGGGGCGGTGGGTGCGTTCCCGATGCTCACGTACGTGGCGTCCGCAGTGACCGTGTGCCCTTGGCCGTCCTGGCTCACGACGTCCGCTGTCGCCCCACCCCCTGCGGGAAGGCGGAGCGCCAGATGCGCAACGGGCAGGAGCGTGATGCGGGGGTCGTCTCGGATCTCCTCGACCTTGTACGTGTCGGTCTCCGGGTAGGCGACGAGCAGGCGGGTGTCCGTGTCCGGATGGGCGCGCAGGAAGGTGCCGATCGGGCGGTCACCGCCGAGGACGAGGAGCGTGCGGCCTTCAGCGTCGTCCGGGTCGGCCTGCCAGAGCGGGGGCGGGGTGAACCCACTGGGGGCGGTGAGCCAGGGGGCGTCGCGGGGCTGGAGGGGCCCGACGCCGGTGGCAACGACCGCGTACGGGGCAGTCAGGCGCGCACCGGTGTCCAGCATGACGGTGACGTGGTCGTCGTCGGCGCGGAGCTCGACTGCGCGGCGGCCGAGTTCCAGGCGGCACAGCGCCGTGCTCTTCAACTCGGCGGTGATGGCGTCGGCAAGCGCGGGGCCGCTGGTGTGGCCGCCGAGGACGTTGTTCAGGGCCCCGATGCGGTGAAGGTTGCGGCACAGTATGTCCGGCTCGACCAGGATCGAGCGCATGCCGACGCCGGCGGCCGTGCGGGCGGCGGCGCAGCCGGCCGGCCCGCCTCCGACGATGATCAGGTCGGCGCTCTGGGACGCGGGCGAACCGGTGCGGGGCGAGGTGTCGGCCATGGGGCTATTCCAGCACCGACGCCCCTGGGTACACGGCGAGTTGCCGCACCACATGATCGGTGGTGACGAGTTGGCTGGATCCGATCAGGCGACGTGCGACGACGAGGCCGACGTCGTGGACATCCGGGCCCGCCTCGGTGGCGCAGGCATCGATGACGATCCAGGGTGCGTGGTCCCGCTCGAAGGCATCGGCGGCGGACTTCAGGACGCAGCTCTCGGTGGCGACCCCGCAGAGGGCCAGGTCGGTCCAGTCGGCCTGGCGGATCAGTTCGTCAGCCCCGGGAGTGAACAGCGTGTACCCGGTCTTGCCGATGACCTTGTGAGCTCGGGCAGCGGCCTCGGCACGTTCGGGCACGATGTCGCCTCGGGCGATTCTCGGAGCCGGCGCCACGGGAAGAAGCGCTCGTAGGAGCTACCGGGGTAGTTGAAGTAGCGGGTGAAGATCACCGACCGGCCGACGGCCGTCCACTGGGCGATCAGGTCGGAGACCGCTGGTACGGCGCGGCTCGTGCTCGATCCACCTGTCGCGTGGCGTACGGATCGCGGCCGGTCCGTGTCCCTCCTCACGCACCCGCCCGATATACGGGGCCGTACAGATGGGTCTATGCTCGTTCTATACGCCGCCGTATAGACAGGAAACCGCCATGAGTGACCTGCGCCTTCCGCTGAGCGACCATACGTCCCGCCCCTGGCGGATCCACTCGATCGCCGCCGAATTCCGGCTGGAGGACGTGTGGGCGCTGCCGACGCCGGGCGGGCCGGACGACCTGCGCCATCTGGTCGACCAGATGGCGAACGGCAAGGGCGGTCCGGACGGCGGCAACCCCGTGGGCCGCTTCCTCTTCGCGGTGCGGTGGAAGCTCGGCGCGCTCCTCGGGTGGGACAAGGCGGACGCGGGCGTCGGCGGCCGGGTGACGACGCTGCGCGACCGGCTGCCCGACGACCTGCGTGACGGGCCGCGTGGCCCCGACCTCAGTACGGCGCCTTTCACCTCGGTCTTCCAGACACACGACGAGTGGGCCGCCGAGTGCGCCAACAAGACCATGCACGGGGTGCTGCACATCGGCTGGGTCCCCGACGGAAACGGCGGCTTCCGCGGCCAGTTGGCCGTCCTGGTGAAGCCCAACGGCAGGCTCGGCTCCCTGTACATGCTGGGCATCAAACCCTTCCGGTACCTGGGGGTCTATCCGGCCCTGATGCGATCGATCGGCCGGGAGTGGCAGGAGAACGCGGAGCCTCGGGCGGCGGCCTGAGGCCTTGCCCCGCCTCCCTTGACAGCCGTTCTCCCTGACCCGGAACCGGCGGCCCCGGCGTGGTCAACGTGTGACGACCGGCCTGAAGGCGTCCCGTATTCCGGACTTGGTGGTGGAGACGAACTGGTCGCCCGGTCCGACCTCGTACGGTCCGTAGTACTCGTAGCGCAGCACGGCCGGGCAGCTCTTGCCGCCGATCTGCACCGAGCGCGGATCGACGCGCTTTGCCGGTGCGCAGCTCGTAGACCTTCAGCGGGACCTTGCCCTTGGAGGAGGTGACCCGGTGGGGGAAGTGCTTGAACCGGTTGTTCTCGTAGGAGCAGGACGCGACGGCGGGGCCGTTCTTCGCCGTGTCCGCTCTTCGCCGTGTCCGCGCAGACCACGAGCGCCGCCCTGACGGGATCGCCGGTGCGCCAGCCGGCGGGGAGCCTGCCGGTGTAGTCGGTTTCGCCGAGGAACAACGCGCGATCGGTGCCCTTGCGGTACGGCGGGGCGGCGCTGTACTTGGCGGGTTTGTCGCAGTAGCCGGATCCCGCGCTGCAGGTGGCACCGATCAGAGTGCGCACGTCGTCGAGTGCCTTGGCCGGGGCTGCCTTCTTCGCGCCGCTGCGCGCCTTGCCGGCGAGCGGCTCGTCCGGGTACGCGTCGAGGAGCCGCTGGTGTGCGCGAGGGCCTCCTTCCCCTTCTTTGGCCTGAGCGCCCCGGACCGGCTCACGCCGCTCGGCGCCCCCGTCAAGGCCGACGGGCCCGAGGAAGGCAGCGTCCGCGCTGTCGCGTTCGCCCCGGACGGGGACGCCCTGGCCACGGCGGGCTTCGACGGTTCGGTCGCTGCTGCGAGCCGCGCATCCTTCTCCGTCAGCTCCGGAAGGTCCGGCTCGGGCGGCGTCAGGGACCGCACGAGCCTGTCGGCCCCGGCCGCACTGCCCTCGGTGTCGTCCATCGCCGCGGCCGGGGAGACCTCGACGAGTTCGGGCAGGACGGCCGCCAGCTTCTTCAGCCAGGCGGCGAGCAGCCGGTCGGCCGCGGGAATGCCCGACCGGCCGAGCCCTCTCAGGTCGCGGTCCACGCTCTCCACCGCGTTCGGCGTCCCGGAGAGGTAGCTCATGGCGAGCAGCTCGGCCGACGGGCCGGGCTCCCGCGGCTTCCGGATCTCCCGCAGCTTCGCCGCGCTGTCCTTCCGGAGGTCCTCGACCGCGGTCGTCGACTCGCACAACCCGGCGGCCCACCGCACCAGTCCCCTGGACGGTGGCCGTGCCGCCGCCGCGTCGGCCGTCCCCTGGTCCGAGGCGCCTGCCTCGCCGTCCGCTCCGCCCGCGCAACCTCCGACGGCCGACACCAGCCCCGCGGCCACCATGGCGACCATGGCGACGCGTCCCCTGGTGAACATCCCGACGACCTCTCTCTCCGTGCTGTGACTCGTCTTCGTCGGCCGCACCCCGGCGCAGCAGGACCAGTTCAGCGCGGCACGGTTTGTTCGGTCACCCGGTCCGCAGCCGTGAACAAACTGCCCCGGGCCCCGGCACGACCGGCACGACCGCCACGACCCGGCGCCGCACGGGACGAGCCGGTCCGCCGGCGGCGCCCCTGGCCGAAAAGCGAGCGAGGGCGCCGTCCGGCGGAACCGCTGCGCAGTAGCCGCGCCGAGGCTTCCCGCCGGACTCCGCCACGGAGACCCGGGCGGTACTTTTCGGACAACTGTGGGCCGTCCGGGTGAGTGCAGACAACCTGTGGGGGCCACTCCGCTTCTCACAGGCCGGACACAGCGTCGCCACAGGGGAGTTGGAGTGGGGGCCGTGCTGCTCGTCCACGTTCCGTCACGCACCCGGAAGCCAGAAGTACGAGGAATGATGACCAGATCCCCGCAGGGCCGCACGAACCGCCTGACCCGCCCCTCGGTCGCCGTCGCCGCGGCCGTCGCCGTGACCGCGGGCGTCGTCGCCGCCGCGCCCGACGCCAAGACGGCGGAGCCGACGCCGAAGCTCAGCCTGATCGCCGCCTCCACCTCGGTGACGCTCGATTCGTGGAAGGAGGATCCGGGCGTCTATCTGGATCTCGGGACGTACCTCACCTCCGAGAACGGCGCCTTCGAGCTCAAGGTGACCCGGAAGTCCTACAAGGACCCGGTCGTCGCCTCGCAGGTCTTCCGGAACGGGAAGAAGACCACGACCAAGGCGCTCCCCGCCGGGCTCGTGAAGGACTTCTCCGGGCTGCCGGACTTCGCGCAGATCAAGCTCACCGACGCGGCGGGCAGGACGGTGCTCAGCCAGACCGAGGCGTTCTGCCCCAACAACGCCTCCGGCCGGGTCCGGCCCGACGCGCCCGCCAACTCGAAGTATCCGCAGAGCTGTCCGGTGAACCCCTTCACTCTCGGCTCGGTGTGGGGCGTCGAGAACGGGTGGGCGTCCAACACCTACGCCGGCCACTACACCAAGCCGGTCCAGCTGGCCGCCGGCACGTACACCGCCAAGATCAACGTGACCAAGAAGTACCGCGACCTCTTCGGCATCGCCAACCAGACGCGCACCGTCAAGGTCACGGTGCGCGAGCGCAGTTGGGAGGAGCCGCCCCCGGTTCCCGCCGGCAGCCGCAGCGCCGCGTCCGCGCACCAGGGGCACGGGGAGGACGCAGGACACGCCGGACACGCAGGGCACGAAGGACACGGGAAGGCCGCCGCGCCCGCCGCGCACGCGCACGGCGCCCCGGCCCGCACCGAGGCCCCCACCGCCCGGACGACCGGCGCCGGTGCCACGTTCAACGTCGGCCACGGGCCCTACCCGCCGGCTCCGGCGGCCCTGCCCTGGGCGCTGAAGAAGGAGTCGCTCCAGCGGGAGGCCTTCTCCGCGGCCAAGGCCGGCGACCGTGCCGGGCAGACCGACGGGTCGCGCCAGGCGCCGGGAGCCGAGCCCAACGCGAAGCGGCCCACCGGCAAGGCGGTCGTGCCCGACGTGCCCAAGCCCGACCTGCGCTCGCTGCCCGCGTACGGCATCACCGTCAGCGACGGCTACCAGGAGGTGCCCGGCAAGGACTACCTCGCCTTCAGCGCCAACGTGTGGAACGCGGGCCCGGCCAAGCTCGTCGTGGACGGCTTCCGCTCCCCGGGCAAGGAGCTGATGGACGCCTACCAGTACTTCTACGACGCCGCCGGCAAGCAGGTCGGCTACACCCCGACCGGCACCATGGAGTGGGACCCGCGCCCCGGCCACGAGCACTGGCACTTCACGGACTTCGCCAGCTACCGGCTGCTGAAGGCCGACCAGAAGGAGTCGGTGCGCAGCGGCAAGGAGGCGTTCTGCCTGGCCAACACCGACGCCGTCGACTACACGGTGAAGAACGCCAACTGGCACCCGGACAACACCGACCTGTCCACCGCGTGCGGCCAGGAGAACTCGATCTCCGTCCGCGAGGTGCTCGACGTCGGCTCCGGTGACACCTACACCCAGGACCTGCCCGGCCAGTCCTTCGACATCACGGACCTGCCGAACGGCACGTACTACATCCAGGTCCTCGCCAACCCGGAGAACCGGCTCAAGGAGACCAACCACAACAACAACAGCGCGCTGCGCAAGGTCGTCCTCGGAGGGAAGAAGGGCGCCCGCACCGTGAAGGTCCCCGCCCACCACCTGGTGAACGCCAACTAGCTTTGCAGGTCGCCGCGTTGCAGCGCTCTGTACCGTGACGTTCCGCCGGCCCCGGGAGGTGCTCCCGGGGCCGGCGGCATGCCGGGACGAAACCCGAGTTCTCGCCAACTCGCCCGTGCACCCGTAACCCCGCCCCGCCGTACCGCCGCTTCGCGGCCGCTCCTCCCGTCCGCCCCACGACTCCGCCGGTCAGGGACACGACCAGGCGTACCCACGCCGCCCGGGGCCCCACGGAAGGCACCCCTCCGCAACGCGGCTGCGGAGGAGGCGCTCCCGGCAGTCACCGCAGCCGACCAGGCAACGCATCGGTTACTCATGCGTAGTGCATGTGTGGCGCAATTCACTCCCCTCAAGGGGTGGTTCTGGAAACATCTACGCCAACGAGATCGGGCCATACATACCGCCGCGGGGGGAGTGGCCATGGGGCTGCTCGGCGATGAGCTGGCGTTCGGGCGGGCTCTGACCGCCCCGGAGTACGAGAGCGTCATGGCCCTGGGGCACCGCAAGGAGTACGCGGCCGACACCCCACTCCTGACCGAGGGCGACCGGACCGGCCATGTGGTCATCGTGCTGCGCGGCTGGGTGACCGTCTCCCAGGTCACCGACCGCGGCACCACCCGGCTCATACTCGGGTTACGGGGCCCCGGCGAACTCCTGGGAGAGATGGCCGCGTTGGACCAGCACCCCCGCAGCGCCACCGTGCGGGCGCTCGGGACCGTCGAGGCGGCCGTCATCGGCGGCGACGCGTTCCGCCGGTTCCTCGCCACCCACCCCCGGGTCAGCGGACTGGTGATCCGGCAGCTGACCTTCCGGCTGCGCAGCGCCGACCAGGAGCGCTCCGCCCTCGCCTCCCTGACCGTCCTCCAGCGCCTGGCGAGCCGGCTCACCGAGCTCTCCCGGACCGCTCCCACCGGCCCCTACGCGCCGTCCGCGCCCGGCCCCGGGGCCACCGGCGCCGTCGTCCACCTCGCCCAGGACGAACTGGCCGCCACGGTCGGGGCGACCCGCGAAGCGGTCGCCAAGGCCCTGCGGCTGCTGCGCACCCAGAAGATCGTGCGCACCGGTACGCGCATGGTGGAGATCCTCGACCCCGCGCTGCTCGCTCTCCTCGCGGAGGGACACCTGGACTGAAAGCTCCGCCCCGCCGTGTGTAAACGGCTACAGACGGCCTTCGTCCCGGGCCGGAAGCTGTACGGGACGGCAAGCGCAGAGAGAACGGGGACTCGCGGTGGAGCACGACGCGTTGGATGCCGGAGAGGCACGCTACGAGCTGGTCATCAGCGTGGACGCCAGACGTTCCGGGCAGTACGGCGACGCGGACAAGCCGCGGATGAGGGAGCGGATCTACCGGGTCCTGGAGACCGCGTTCGCGCAGGCCGGAGTGGGCCGGGACGCCGTCCACATGGAGGACCGCGGGGACGGCGTGCTGGTGTCCGTCGCCGGCCGGATCGCGGTGACGCGGCTGCTCGGCCTGTGGATGGTCGAGGTCCACGAGAACCTGCGTGAGGAGAACCGCTCCCTGCTCGTGCCGCTCGGGCTGCGGGTGGCCATGCACGTCGGTCCCGTACGCCATGACAGCCGGGGCATCAGCGGGCGTGCCGTCGATCTGACCTGCCGGCTCGCCGACTCGTCCGTCGCCCGGCAGCTGCTGGACCGCGAGCAGGCCGATCTGGTGCTCGCCGTCTCCGACTCCCTCTACGTCGACGTGGTCTCCGCCGGGGGCAAGTTCATCGAGCCCACGCGTTTCTCCCGGGCGCGGCTCCCCCTGAAGGAGGGGGAGGTCTCCGCCTGGTTCCACCTGCCGGGACGGCCCGCGCCGGGCATCGGGCCGAGCGCCCCGGAGGAGCCGGGCCCGGCGGCAGCGGGCCCGGCGGCAGCGGGCCCGGCGGAATCCGGCACGGCGGAATCCGGCACGAGGGCATCCGGCACGGTCGGCGCTCCGTCCGCCGCGGCTCCGGTCGCGGGGACGGTCGCGGCTCCGGCCGCGGGGACGGTCGCGGCTCCGGCCGCGGGGACGGGCACCGCTCCGGCCGCCGCCGCTCCAGAACGCGTACGGGACGACCGGGACGAGGAGGGCGAGGCCGGGGACGGGGACGCCCGGTACACCGCGCAGGGCGACCTGTCCGTGCACCAGCACAACGTCTACCAGCAGCCCGTGCACATCGGCCGCGTCACCGGCTCCGGCCCCCGGAAGGACTGAAACATGGCCGACGAAGCAGTGGCCGAGCGCCCCGCCGAGCCCGCCGCCCCGAAGGCGAAGGACGCCCGCTCCCCCGAGGACCCGCCGCGCGGTGGGGCGCGGGGGGACGACCGGGCCGGGGAAGCCCCGGGCGGCGTGGACGCGCCCGGTTCCTCCGACGCCCCCGGCTCGTCCGACTCCACCGACGACGAGGCCGCCGAGCGGGAGAAGGAGCGCGAACGCGCCGCGGACCGCTTCAAGGACCGGACCCGCGACCCGCTCGCCGAGGAGCAGGGGGAGGAGGAGCCGACCGACGCCGCCGCCGCCACGCGCGCCCGGCGGTCCGGGCAGAAGCTCCTCGCCAGTGGCCGGGACCTCATCGGCTTCGACCGCTCCGACGTCGGCCAGCTCCACATCGGCGACATCAACATCGGTCTCGACGCCCGGCGTTCGGGTCTCACGACGCGCGACGGCCCGGTCCCCGAGGAGGAGTTGCTGCGGATTCGCCGCACCCACATCGAGCCGGAGGGGTACGTACGGCTGCGCCGGGCGCTGGAAGCCCGTCGGCTGCTGGTGCTCGGCGGGGCCCCCGGCACCGGCCGGGCCAGCACCGCGCTGGCGCTCCTGGAGGAGGTCACCCGCGACGGCGAGGGCGGGGAGAACAGCGAGCGGGTGCGCCGCGCCGACCCGGAGCGCGGGGTGCGCGGGCTGGCCGCGCAGGTGGTGGGCGGGGAGGGCGGCCACCCGCGCGGCACCGGATATCTGCTGGAGGCGTCCCTGGACCGGCCGGGCACCCTGCCGCCCGACGGGATGGACCTGGACCAGTTGGCTTCGGCGCTGGCCGAGCAGGGCTCGTACGCGGTGGTCGTGGTGAGCGTCGGCTCGGCGGCCAACCCGCTGCTGGCCGGGCGGTACGGGGCGATCTGCCCGCCCGCCCCCACCCATGAACTGGTCGCCGTCCGGCTGCGCCAGCGGCTGGAGGAGGAACACGGCGACCCGGGACGGGGCGGGGGCGGCGCCCGGAACGGGGGCCTGGACGGGGACGGGCACTCCGACCGGGACGGGGGCGGAGGCCCGAACAGGCACCCCGACCGGGACCACGACGGGGGTCGGGCCCGGGACGGAGGCCCGAACAGGCACCCCGCCCCGGACCGCGACGCAAGCCGGGACGGGGCCGGGGACGGGGGCGGGGGCAGCGGCCCGAACGGGCACCCCGACCGGGACGGGGGCCGTGGCCGGGACGGCAGCCCCGACCGGGACCGGGACCGCCGCCCCCTCGGGGACGGTTCGCTCTCCCGGCTGCTGGAGCGTGCGGCGGAGCTCCGCGAGGACCCCGAGGTCACCGAGGCGGTGGGCCTCGACGACCTGCGGCCCGCCGAGGCGGAGCTGTTCGCCTCGCTGCTGGCCGGGCACCTTCTGGGTTCGGTCGGCCGTGCGGAGCTGCTGTCCGGCTGTCGCGGTCTCGCGGCCGTCCAGGCGTACGAGTGGTTCGCCGGGGTGGACCGGGCCCTGGCCGCGCCGCCGCCCGGCGACGGCCGGAAGCCCGTGCGCTCCGGAACCGCCGCCCTGTTCCACCCGGTGGCGTTCCGGATCGCGCTCGCGGTACTCGGCGGCGCGTCGCACAGCGCGGTGTCCGCCGCCGCCCACCTGCTGACCTGGGAACTGTCCGTACAGAGCGATCCGGACAGCACCCCCGCGCGCCCCCTCTTCTGCGACGACCCGGAATCCGACCTGGCGCTCTCGCGCGCCCGTCCCGCCGACGGGGTCGTCGACGTGGCGGGCAGCGAGGTGGCGGGGCGGCTGATCTTCTACCGGGGGTCCGCGCTGCCCGCCGCCGTGCTCGCCGAGCTCTGGGACCGGCATTTCCCCGTCCGCGCCCCGGTCGTCCGCTGGCTGCGGCTGCTCGCCGACGACCCCCGGCCCCAGGTGTCGATGCGCGCCGCGGTGGCCGCCGGGGAGTTGTCCGTACGCGACTTCGAGCACGGGTACGCGGAGCTGATCCGGCCGCTCGCCGAAGCCCCCACGCCCCGCCGCAGGGTCTTCGCCGCCACCGCGCTGGACCAGGCCGCCGGCCACGCCTCGCACCGCCGGGCGGTGCGCAAGGTGGTCGACACCTGGTCGCGGCACGGCACACCGGCCCTGCGCTGGACCGCCGCCATGGCGCTGGGCTACGGCCGGTCCGCCGACTCGATGGACGACACCCTGGACGCACTGGCCGGGATCGGGGTCCGCGACGACGGGGAACAGCTGGCCGTGGCCTCGCTGAACGTGGTCCGGCTGCTGACGCTCCCGGAGTGCGCCACCGTACTGCGGCGGCTGGCCGACTGGACCGGGCACCGCGGCGAGGAGTACCAGGACCTCGCGCTGGTGAGCATCGTCCGGTTGGCGCTGACCGATGTGGACGAGGTCCTCGACGACGAGCCCGGCACCCCGCTGGGCGACCGGGGCGACTGGCCGCTGCTGCTCGCGCTGGCCGCGACCCGGCCCGAACTGACCGGGAAGCTGGCCGACCTGTTCTGGACGGCGCTCAACACCGCGCGGTCCCGGGACGTCGCGCTCGACGCCCTGGAGACCCTGTTGCGCTCCGCCTCGCGCAAGGACGGCCGCGAGTGGACGCGGGAGGGGCTGGCCGCGCTGCTGCCCGCCCTGACCGCCGAGGAGCAGGACCGGCGGCGGCTGGACTGGCTGCTGCGCCGAATGATGAGGGATCAGGACCGTCCGCTCGCCGAGGAACGGGCGCGCGCCCTGTGGCGGCTCGCCGTGCCCGCGCGGCAGCGGCGGTCCGAAGAGGAGGAGAGTCATGGCTGAGGAGAACGGCGTGGCGGGGAACGGGGCGGTGGACCCCTCGCGGCCCGCGGGCCCGTTCCTGCGGGAGTACACGCCGACGGGTGCGTTCCGGCAGGGCGGCGCCCGCACCACGTCGGTGCTCTTCTACCGGCGGGGCTACAGCGTGGCCGGTGTCTCGGGCATCGAGCACTACGACAAACCGCCGCTGGCCTGGCGGCCGCACACCATCTGCGAGATCGCCACCGGCACCTTCGTCACCACCCTGCGGATGGAGCTGCCCGCGTCCGGCGGGGCGACGTTCTTCAAGGCGGAGGTGGACATCCACTGGACCGTCGAGGACCCGCACCTGGTGGCGGTGCAGGTGGTCACCGACATCGCCCAGCGGCTCACCGCGCCGACCCTGGAGCGGCTGCGGGAGATCTCCGCGCAGTTCCCGGTGCACCAGGCGGAGCAGGCCAACAACGCCATCACCCACGCGTGCGTCTCCGGCCGGTGGAACGACCTCGGCACCGACCTCGGGCTGCGGGTGCGTCTGTACGTACGGCTGCGGGTGGACGACCGGACGATCGGCCACGAGGAGAAGGTCCGCAGCCAGCGGAGCGCCGACGAGTTGGCGGCGATGCGGCAGCAGAACTACCTCAGGATGCTGCGCGGCGGTGAGCTGGAGCAGCTCAGCCACATGCTGGCCGCGGACCCCAAGGAGGCCAACAACTTCCTGGAGAAGATCCGCCAGGAGGGCCGACAGGACGAGAGGGACCGGGTCGACCGGCTCTTCGCCATGATCGCCGACGGCCAGATCCACTCCGACGAGATCGAGACCCGGGTACTCGACGACCTCAGCAGGCAGCATCTCGGCGTCCAGGGCCCCCTCGGCACCCGGCCCGCCCGCCGCACCCCCCGGGAGCTGACGCCCGCCCGCGAGGAGCCGTTCATCCCCGACTGGGTGGCGGACGAGCCTCCCGTGCGGCAGCCCCGCCCGCCCGTCCGGGACGCCGAACCGGAACCGCCCGCGCCGCGCGACCGCAACCGCGACGACGGCTGGGGCTGGGTGGAGGGCGACGGATGAGCGCCGACGGAACCACAAGGACTTCCCCCGCCCCGACCGCGCCGGTGCCGGACGGGGGTCAGCACGGGCCGGACAGGGCGGGGGAACGCATCGCGGAACGGCTCCTGGTCACCGTCCGGGAGGACCTCGGCAGGGCCGACTCGAAGGCGGCCGTGCTGCTCTCGGGGGCACTCGCCCTGCCCGCCTTCCTCATCGGGCGGCACGGCTCGCCCGACTGGCGGGGCCCCGGTGACCTGGCGCTGGTGGCCGCGGGCGTGCTGTGGGTGGTCGCGGTGGCCGCCCTGGTCCGCGCGCTCCTGCCGCGTACGGGCACGGTCCGCGACCAGGAGGGGGTGACGTACTTCGGGGACCTGCTGGCCCCGTTCGACTACGACGTGCTGACCGCCCGCGTCAACGAGGCCGGCCGCGACCCGGTCGGCTGGCTGCTCGTCCAGGCCGTGGACGTCAGCGCCATCCTGTCCGCCAAGTACCGGGCGATCCGCTGGGCGGTCGCCACGCTCGCCCCGGCGGCCGCGCTGGCTCTCGCCTGGAGCCTGGCCGGACGCTGACCGCCCCGCACGGGTGTGCCGCGTCCAGGGGCACACCACCGACGGCTGCGCGGAGCAGCCGGAGAAGCGCTTCGCGACACCGAAACCGACACCACGCAGACACGGCAACGACAGTAAAAGGGGACGGTCGTGCGAAATGACCGAAGAAGAGGCCCGGCCTCCACCGGACGGGCCGGGCGGGCGGCGCTGGCCGTCCTGGCCGGTGCGGCCCTGCTCGCCTCCCTGACGGCACCGGCCGCCGCCGATCCGGAGCCCGCCGCGGCCGCCGCGCCCGTCTCCACCGCCGTCAACTACGCGGTGGCGGTCGACCAGTCCGCGAGCCTCGCGCCCGCGGACATCAAGGCGGAGAAGGCGGCCGCCGCACGGATCGCGCTCGGAGACGTCTCGGCGACCTCCCACATCAGCGTGTTCGGCTTCGCCGCCGCCGAGTCCGCCGACCAGCGGGCGGTGGACCCCGTGTGCCCCCGTACCCGACTGGACGCGGCGGGACGGGAGTCGGTCGCGGGCTGCGTGGAGAAGCTGCGCGGCCGCAAGAAGAGCGAGGGCACCGGGACGGACTTCCCGAGCGCGATACGCCAGGGCGTGCACGAACTGAGCTCGGGCACCGACCCGTCGGCCCCCCGGGTGCTGTTCCTGCTCACCGACGGGCAGATGGACGTCACCGGCAGCCCCCAGTACGGCGACCCGGCGCACCGCGAGGCCGAGGGGAAGCGGCAGTTGGAGCTGGAGCTGAGGAACGCCGCCGCCAAGAACGTACAGATCTGGCCGCTCGGCTTCGGTTCCGACCCGGACAAGGAGCAGCTCGACGCGATCGCCGCCGGCGGCTTCCAGAAGGGCTGCGTCGACCTGCCGTCCGCTCGCCCCACCGCCCGCAAGGTGTCCGGCGCCAAGGACGTCGGGCGGGCGCTGGAGAAGATCTTCGCCGCCGCGCACTGTCTGCGCTACGAGGCGGGTCCGAGCAAGCGCCCGCCCGCCACCCTGCCCATCACCATCTCGCCGCTGGCGACCGTGGGCAGCATCGTCGTCGACAAGGGCTCCCCCGAGGTGACCGTCACCTACACCGACCCGCTCGGCAACAAGGTGCCCACCGCCGGGAAGTTCCAGGACTCCACCTTCGAACTCGCGGGTGGCGGCGGCACCGTGGAGGCGCTGAAGATCGTCGACCCGGTGCCCGGCCGGTGGAAGGTCGACGTGAAGGCCCCCGAGGGCCATCGCTCACTGCCGGTCGGCGTCAGCGTCCTGTGGCAGGGGGAGCTGCGCGGCTCCATCACGATGGACCCGCCCTCCCCGCAGGCCGGGGAGAAGGCGACCGTCACCATGCGGCTCCAGACCCGCGAGGGCTACGAGATCAAGGACCCGGCCGACTACGCCGGTCTGAAGGTCAGCAGCCGGCTCACCGGCGACGGCTTCGCCCCGCTGCCGCTGCGGCTCACCGACGACGGCAAGGGGCCCGACCCCACCGGGAGCGACGGCTCGTTCAGCGGTACGGTCACCGTCCCGAAGAGCGCCGACGGCGCCCTGAAGGTCAGCGGCACCCTCACCGCCTCCGGGCTCAGCGCCGACACCCGCAGCGAGGGCGGCCAGGTCGCCCCCGGGGCCCTGCCCGTCACCACGGCGCTCGGCCCGGTCCGCGGCGACGGCCACCCCGGGGACACGGTCACCGCGAACCTCTCCGTCACCAACACCACGGACGCCCCGCACACCCTGAAGCTGTCCCTCGCGGACGTCCGGGCCGGGCTCCTCACCGTGAGCCCCGCCGAGATCGTGGTGAAGCCCGGCGCGTCCTCCACCCATGAGATCAGGCTCGGGATCGGCCCGGAGAAGTCCTTCGACGGGCGGCTCGACGACGGCCCCCTCGGCATCGGCGGCACCATCACCGTCCAGGACGCGACCGACGGCGACCGCACCCTGGTGCGCACCCCGCTGTCCGTCCAGGTCACCCCCGAACCCAGCCTGCTGGACCGGTACTGGTGGGTGCTGGTCGGCGCCGTCGCGCTGATCGTCGTCGGCGTCCTGGTGGCGCTGGCCTGGCTCCGGCAGCGGCGGGCCCGCCGCGACCCGCACGGGCTGACGCTCCACCTGCTCTCCGAGGACGGCGACGTGCTCGGCGTCCACACCGCCGGTCACGGCCAGAAGCAGTGGTACGCGTTCGACATCGCCGAGGCGCACAGCAACCCGCGCATCGAACGGCGCACCAACGGCCGGTACGCCGTGCAGCGCAGCCCCGAGGGCGGTGCGGTGCTGCGCAGACACGGCGGCCGCACCCGGGAGCGGCTCACGGCGACCGGACGGCTCGACCTCACCGACCGGCTGAGCCTCTCCCTCGGCGAGGACTCCGTGCGCACCACCGCCCCCGGGCGGCCCGACCCGGCGCCCACGACCGGTGGGAGCGACGACTACCTGTGAGGCGCGCGCCGCCCGCCACCCGGCGGCCGGCGCCGCAGGACCCGGCGTCACCGCACGGCCGCGCTCCTCGCGGCCGTGCGGTGACGCCCATGGACGAACCGGCCCCACCCCGGCCGGAAGCGGGAGGAACCCATGAAGATCTTCCAGCCGATGCTCTTCGTCGGCCTGGGCGGCACCGGCGGTCTCGTCGGCGCCGAGCTGGAGCGCAAGCTGCGCGTGGACCTGTGCGGACCCGACGGCACCGCCCTCCAGCACATCGGCGGCCTCGCCCCCTACCAACTGCCCGACTGCCTGCAATTCGTGTACGCGGACTTCAGCGAGTCCGACCTCCAGCGGCTGCCCCAGTTCAATGTGGACTCCTCGCTGCGCGCGGCGTACGCCCGCACCTCGCGAGCCACCCACAACCTCCTGCCGAACTTCGACAGTTCGCCGGAGGTGACGCAGATGCTGCGGGCCGGCCTGCGCGAGGAGGTCGCGGGCTGGCTGCCCCCGCGCGACGGCGAACCGCGCGTCACTCCGCTGCACAACGGCGCGGGCCAGCTCCCCACGGTGGGCCGCGCCGCGCTCTTCGCCACGCTGCGGCACTCCCTCCAGCCGGTCCTGGAACCCCTCCTCCAGGCGATCGACGCCATCGCCAGGGCCGCGGGCGAGCTGAGCGAACTCGGCGGCGGCCGGGTCGCCGGCTGTGATGTCTTCGTCGCGTTCTCGGTCGCCGGCGGCACCGGGGCGGGGATCTTCCTGGACTATCTGCACCTGATCAACCAGGCGTTCAAGATCCGCAACTTCAACGGCGTGAAGATCTATCCGCTGGTCGTCATGCCGTCCTCGTTCTCCGCCTCCACCGGCGGCGGGCGCGAGGCGGACCTCAACGCCGCCCGCGCGCTGGTGGACCTGTTCCGGCTGGTCGACGGGCAGAACGCGCCGACCGCCGGCGCGGAGATCGGCGAACTCGACCAGGAGACCGGCCTCGGCATCCGTTACCCGGGCGCCACCCCGGTGCGGCTGCGCACCGGGATCCTGCCGACCGCGTTCCTCTTCAGCCCGACGGCAGGCATCCGCCAGGACGACCTGCGCCGCTCCATCGTCTCGCTGGTGATGTCGCTGATCGGCACCGAACTGGGCGACAGCCGGGCCCAGGGCCGGTCGATGGCCGGCGACGACGACTTCCAGACCTTCGCCGCGAGCTTCATCAACCGGGGCGTGCACCGCAGCGCCCTGTCCCCCACCGGCATCGGCCGTCAGGGCGTCTCCACCAGCCTGGTCGCCTCGATGACCGCGCCCATGGAGCAGCTGGCCGACCTGGTGGCCGGGCGGCTGCTGCGGGTCGCGGTCACCGAACTGGTGGAGCGGCCGCGCAATCCGGTGAAGGACGACACCGTGCCGCTGGTCCGGCAGTTGTTCGCGGACTCCCAGCTCGAAGAGCTGTGGGAGCGCAAGCAGCTGCCCGTCGAGGACCCGCAGCCGCTGCCGCGCGGCGGCAAGGCGGTCGAGGAGGCGCTCAACAACCGGATCGGGGACATGCAGCGCCTGCTGTCCGAGCTCCAGTCCGTCGCCGACCGGCAGGCCGCCGCGATGGCCGCCCGGTTCAGCCCGCGCCCGGCGATCGAGAAGCTCCTCCAGAGCGTCGACCCGTTCCTCGCCGAACGTCTCGTCCGGGGGGTCCCGGACAGCGAGGACGAGATCACCCGGCTCGGGTTCCTCGGCATGCTCACCGCCCGCTCCCGCTCCCCGAAGCGGCCCCCGGGCGTCACCGACCAGCCGCCGAAGACCCCCCGGATCAAGGGCAGCATGGCCGGACTGTCCCCGGCCCGGTGGGGCGACGACGACGTACGGGCCGCCCTCCAGGCCCAGGACAGCTGGTACCGCTGGCGCAGCCGGGCCGTGTGGCACGAGGCCTGGCGGGAGCAGCAGCAGCGCTGGCAGTCGCAGGCGGACACGGCGGGCACCGACCTGGCGCGGCTGGTGACCGCCTTCCGCAAACACGCCGACCGTGAGCCCAAGGCCTCGCAGCAGAAGGGCCTGGAGCTGTACGCGGAGCGCACCGGCATCTCCTACCTCCTGCCGCCGCAGCGCAGTCTCAACCACTTCTACGAGGACGTCGTGGACCGGCTCGTCCGCGGCGAGGGCCTCCGCGAGAGCGACGACGAGGCGTCGCTGCTGCTGCGGCTCGTCGACGGGGACACGTGGCGGGAGGTGCACACCCGGAGCCACCGCGACCCCGACGGGGCGGTCGGGGCCGTCAAGGCGCGGCTGGAGGCGCGGATCACCCGGCTCTTCGCCGAGAGCGGCGCGCAGTTGGAGGAGCGGCCCCTGCTGCCTTCGATGAGCACCCTGCTGGCGGCCGCCGCCGGTGACGCGGACGCCACCGACCAGGTCAGCAAGGAGGCACTCGACCTGTTCAGCCGCAAGCTCGCCGGTCTGCTGCCGGTCGGTTTCACCCCGGAGGGCACCGGTCCACTGCGGGTCCTGGTCACCCACCCGCGGGTCCAGGCGGCGGAGGAGGTTCAGGAGTACCTCTCCAAGGCGCTGCGGCTGCCGTCCGACGCGAAGAACTCCGTCGAGTACCGGGGCGTGGAGAGCGACTCGATCACCGTGGTCCTCTTCCGCAGCGAGATGAGCCTCACCCAGGTGCCCGAGGCCCGCAAGGTGCTGCGCCAGTGGGCCAGGGCCAAGGACGACGAGCAGGCCCACGACGTGCTGCGCTGGCGGCAGCGCCTCGGGTTCGAGGACGACTGGATGGTCAGCAGCGAGGAGGACCGGCGCACGATCCTGCACCGCCTGCTGTGCTGCATGTGGAACGGCCAGGTCGACGTCCTGGACGGCGACACCGCCTCGCCCTCCCGGGTGCGGCTGCGGCTGTTCCCGGAGAAGGGGGCGAGCGTCCCGGGCGTACGGCTGCGGCTCGGGGACTTCCCCGGCTCCATCTCCAGCTGGTCGGAGCTGCTGCGCTCCTACGAACGCTGGACGGTGCTGGACGACGAGCGGACCGTCGAGGACTACTGCAGCAAGCTGATGAGCGCCCAGCCCCTCGGGGTCGGACGGGCGGGCACCGAGCCGCACCCGATGTTCGTCGAGCTCGTCGAGCGCATCGCCCCGCGCCAGCTGGAGCTCCTGGAGGAGCGCCGGGAACTGGGAGGCCGGCGCGTGGACGGCTGGATCAGGCCGCTGTGGGAGTTCTGGGCGGAGACCCTGCCCGCGGCCCTGGACATGGAGTTCGGCGACAAGAAGGCGATCCAGCCCACGTTGCGCACGCTGCTGGAGTACGCACGCGGCGGCGTCCCGAAGACGCCCCCCGCCCGGCCCGCGCCGGAGCGCCGACGCGTCGTGGAGGACGACGAGGACTGGGGCACCTCGGCCCCGCGCACCGACGAACGGCCGGGCGACGACACCCTGCCCGGTCCGCGCCCGGCTCCCCCCTCGGCCCCGTACGACCCGGAGGAGCGGTACGCCGGCGCGCACCGGCACACGGACGCCCGGCACACGGACACCCGGCCCGCAGGCGCCCGGCCCGCAGGCGCCCGGTACGGGGAGGAGCGGTACGGGCCGGACGCCTCACGCGAGGACCGGCCGGTCCGGGGCGAGGGACGCCGGGACGAGCGGTTCGCGGACGAGCGGCCCCGGGACGAGCGGTTCACCGACCCGTACGCGGAGCCGCGGGCGGGTGACGACCGGTTCACCGACTTCCCCGGCGACGCCCGGTTCGACGACGACGACCGGTACACCGGCTCCCGGGCGGGCGACGGCCGGTTCGCCGATTCCCGCTCCGGCGACGACCGGTACACCGGCTCCCGGTCCGACGACGGCCGGTTCGGCGGGGGTGAGCCCGCCGGCGCACGGGGCATCGGCGGCAGGGACATCGACGCCAGGGGCTTCGGCGGCAGGGACGACGGCGCCGCCGAAGGGTTCGGCGCACAGGACACGCCGCCGGTCCGGCCTCCGGCCGAGGGCGGCTGGGACACCGACGGCTGGGGCACGGACGACGAGGGCGACGCCGGGCGCCGGAACGGGGGCCCGCAGTGACCTCTCCCGAGGACACCACCGCCGTGGTCCGTCTCGACCTGCGCGCCGGGGCCGCGGCCCTGGCGACCCCGCAGGCCGTGCGCGACCGGGTGGCCGAGCAGCTGGGCCGGGCCGGACTGCCGGAACCGGACTACCCGTTGTTCCTGGTCACGGACACCCCGGCCGGGCTGACCGACCACCAGCTCCAGTACGAACTGCTCTCCGGCTACCGGGCGGTGGGCGAGACCCGGATCCTGGTGCTGCTGGTGGGCAGCTCCCCCGGTTCGTACACCGGCGGGGAGGAGGCGTACCTCCCCGACCGCCGGCTGGTGCGGCCCACGACTCTGCGGGCCGCCACGACCGGCCTGGTGTGGGCCGGTGATCTGCGTTCCGCACGTACCGCCCTGGACCGGGTGGAGCCGGACGACCCCGCGGCGCTCGCCGTCCTGGTGGACCTCCTGTCGGTCCCGGACGTCTTCGTCCGGGTCCTGGAGGACCTGCGGACGCTGCCCGACTCCGTCGCCGCCCCCGGGGTACGGCTGCTGGAGCAGGATCTCCCGACGGAGGTCAGGGACCGGGCCTGGCGGGACGCGCTGACCCGGTTCGCGGGTGAGGACAGCGGGGCGGTCGACCCGGTCGACATCGTCCCGGACTCCCAGCTGCCCGAACCGCTGCGCGCACTCGTGACAGGGCGGGACGGCCGGGGCCACGGGCACCGGCGGCCGGACGGCCGGGCGAACCTCGCGCACCGCACGTGCGCGGAGTCCCTGGACCGCGCGGACGAGGACCTCGTCGCGCTGCGGTCCTTCCCCGGTCTGCTGCACCCGGCCCGGCGCGATGCCCTGGAGGCGGATCTGCACCAGGCCCGCGAGGATCTGGACGGGTTCCGCGCCCTGGTGGAACGGGCCCTCCAGGGCGGCGGCGGAGCGACGGCGCCCACCCCGGAGGCCGCCGCCCGGCTCGGCGCGCTCGGACTGCGGGTGCCGGCGGCCGACAGTGCGGGGGAACGCGTCGGCGAGGGGCTCCGCGAGCTGGCGGGCAGGCTGCTGGGCGACGGGCTCGCGCTGCGTTCGGTGGCCCAGCACTTCACCGCGCTGGCCGGGCGGGTCGAGCCGGTGCCGGGCACCGCCCTGCTGCACCGGCTCGCCGACCACTCCGAGGAGTCGGTGACCCGCGGCTCCGCCACCGAGTACGCCGCGCCGCCCCGAGCCCCGGGCGCGGTGCTGCTCATGGCGGGCGCGGCCGGGCTGCTGGGCGGTCTGTGGCAGTGGCCCGCCGTCCTGGCGGCGCTGCTGGTGCCGGTGCTGTTCGTGGTCGTCGCACTGCTGGGCGCGAACCGGCTGCGCACGGGCCGGCGCGCCGCCCGGTGGCCGATGGGTCCCCGGATCGCCGCCGTCGTCGGTGCGGTGGCCGGGGCGGCGGTCGCGCACGCCGCCGCCCCGCCGCTCTGGCTCGGCGGGACCGGGCTGCTGGTCGGTCTCGGTCTCACCGCCGAGGCGGTCCGCAGGCTCTGGCGGGACGCCGCCGACTCCTGGGCCGCCGGGCGCGGTACGACGGCGCTGCGCACCGCGCTGGACGGGCTCGACACCCTCCTTGCGGAGCTGGTGCGCGAGCACTGGGCGGCGGAGGAGCGGCTGTACTGCGCGGACGCGGCGCGTTCGGTCGCCGGGATGCTGCGGGCGACCGCTGCCGCCGCCGACGCCCAGGCCTCACCGGAGCCCCCCGCCCCGGCCGTGGCGAGCGGCGCCGATCCGTACGAGGACACCTGCTGGATCAACGAGCGCTCCGCGCTGGAGAGCCAGGAGCCCGACGCCGCCGACGGGAGCGCGGACGACGACGACTGGGCCGCCGCCTACGCCTGGGACAACACCCCGGACCGGCACGGCGATCCGGGGGCCGACCGGGTCGGCGACCTGTACGGCACTCCTTACGGCGACCGGGACGGCGGGGACCCCGGACCGTACGGCGCGCCTTCCCCGGCCGCGTACCCGGCCGGTCCTGACGTCGCCCCGTGGGAGAGCGGCGAGGGCGACCGCGCACCGCGCTGGCTGGACCGGGAGATCGGCGAGGGCGGACCGGACCTGGTCGCCACCCTCGCCGGGGACCTCCGCAACACCGCGATGGCCGCCATGGCCCCCTACTGGGGCGCCGTCGAACGCGGTCAGGCCGGGACGCTCGCACTCGCGCGGACCGAGGAGCGGGTCCGCGAACTGCTGTCCGCCGCCCGCCACCACCTCTGGCGCTACGGGGTGCTGGCCCCACCGCCGTACCCGGCCGACCACCGGGCCCGCACCACCGCCGCGGGGCTGCTGGGCACCGATGCGCTGCGGGTCGCCGAGCTGGTGGGCCGGGAGGCGGACCGGGGGGCTGTCGTCCAGCTGTCCTCGCCGGAACAGGGCGCCCTCCTCAGCCGCGACCCGGAGGCCGCCCGGTGGATCCGGTTCGCCCCGGCCACCCTCCAGGCCGAGATCGAGGCCGCCTGGCGCAAGACCGGTTCGTCGTCGGCCGAGGAGGCGCTGTGGACCTCCTCCGGACGGTACGCGGGGCTGATCCGGCTCACCCCGCTGCGGATGGGCGTGGTCGACACCGTCCTGCCCCGGCAGAGCACCGGTGGCGATCCCCGGACCGGCGCCGACCGCGCCGAGCCCGCCGTCGACACCGAGTTCGGGGAGGACGACCGGTGGTGAACACCACGGCGCCGGGCCGGCCCGCGTCACCGGGGGCCCCGCGCCCCCACCTCGTCTTCGCCGACCCCACCGGGCGGCGACGCACCGTCCCGGCCCGCTTCGGCCCGGACTCGCGGCGGGACCCGGCGCTGCCCCAGCGCATCCGCAACGGGCTGCTCGACGAGCCGGGACGGCGGTGCGTCCAGGTGTTCCTGTCGGCGGCCGACGCCGCCAACCCGGCGGCCCGCACCCTGCTGGACACCGAGGCGGGCACCGCCCTGCGCCTCGAACGGACCCTGGAGAACACCCCGTACGCGTATCTGTTCCCCACCGTCATCGGCTACGAGCTGGACACCGCCGAGCCGTTCCTGCTGTACGCCGCCCCGCGCGGCGCCCCCGTCGGGCGCACCCATGTGATGTCCGCGTCCGACCAGCGGGTGTTCGCCCGGGACCTGACGCTGGCCCTGTGCCTGCTGGACACCCAGGGTCTCGTGGCGCGCGGGATCTCCCCCGCGACCGTGTTCTGGGACGGTACGTCGGTGCAGCTCTGGGGAGTCGAGGGCGTCACCCGCGCCGGGCGGCCCCGGGTTCCGTGGGGCCGGTCCCCGTTCGCCTCGCCGGAACAGCACCGGGGCGAGGGCCTCGTCGACCCCCGGGACGCGGTGTGGAGCGCCGCCCAGGTGCTCTACCAGCTCGTGACCGGTCGGCCCGGCCCCGCCGACCGGGCACCCGCCGACCTCGACCGGCACCGCGTGCTCGCCGGGACGCTGCCCCGCGCTTTCGCCCCCACGGCGGCCGGACGCCCCACTCCCGGGGCGCTGTTGGAGCTGCTGGCCCCCGAGGACGCGCGGCGGCTGGGGTCCGCGACCCCGGCGGACGGCTCCCGCCCGCACCAGGAGGCGTTCGACCGGGCGCTGGACGCCAAGCGGCGGACGCCCGCTCCCCCGGAGGACCCGGCGGACGGAACATCCGAGGACCGGCCGCCCGGGGAGGTGCTCTGCCCCTACTGCCTGGAAGGCATCCAACTCGACCTCAGCGCGCTGTTCGTGACGGACGACCAGATGCAGTACCGGCCCCTGGATCTCTCCCGTATCGGCAACCCGGTGCGGCGCGAGGACGTGATGCGGGGCGCGGTCCAGCAGTGCACGGCCGACACGGAGGGCTTCCCGGACCACCACATCCCGGTGCCCTACCTCACCCACGGCCGCCCGCTGACGGTCGCCATGATCGGCCAGTCCAGCACCGGGAAGAGCCATCTGCTGACCCAGATGATCGCCGAGATCACCGACGGAGGCCTGGAGCGGTACGGGGTGGGCTGGCAGTCCGTCAACCCGGAACAGCACGCGCGCTTCGTACGTGAGCGGGTGCAGCCGCTGCGCAGCGGCAAGGTGCTCGAACACACGAGCGGGGTCGGGCTGGACGGCTTCGCCCAGTTCGTCGAGTCGCTGCTGCTCACCGACGCGCGCGGGCGGGTGCGCCCGGTCGCCTTCTTCGACCTCGGCGGCGAGGACCTCGTCCGCACCGACGGGGCGCTGCGCTTCCTGCTCGGCATCGACGCCCTGGTCTTCGTCGTCGACCCGGCGCTCGCGCTGCCGCTGCCGCAGCTCGACGGGGTGCGCGAGCGCTGGGGCACCGAGGTGGACCGGGACGGCGACGCGGCGTTCGGCACGGTCCTCGACCGGCTGCCACGCCGGGGCCCCTATCTGGAGACCCCGGCGGCGATGGTGCTCGGCAAGTCCGACCTGCTCCGGTTCCAGCCGCCGGTCGACCGCTGGCTGGGCGAACCACCGCCCGCCGCGATCGGCCCGGACCAGTTCCGGGAGGAGAGCGGGGACGTCTACGCACTGCTGCGGCAGCACGCCGGACAGGCCTGGCTGCGGCCCTTCGACGCGTTCCGCCGCTGCACCCTGCACATCGCGTCCGCGACCGGGGGCCAGGAGAGCCAGGGCCGCTACCCGGCGGGCGCGGGGCCACGCCGGGTGCTGGAACCCCTGGTGTCGCTGCTGGCGATGCACGGGATCATCGAGGCGCCCGGGGGCGCCGCATCATTCGGCGTGGGAAGGTAGAAGTGGTGAACGACGCCCTAGATCGGCGCGAGCAGAGCGGCCCGGGCGGCCGGCTCGACCAGGTGGTCTTCCGCTGGAACGGGAACCAGGGCCGCTCCATTTCAGGGATGACGGCGGTGGCGCACTCCTGCTCGGCCGAGCGCGCGGAGTCCCTCCTCCGTGACCTGGGCCCGCTGCTCTGGGTGCCGGGCCCCGTCCCGGCGCCCCGCCGGAGCAGCGTCCGGGTCTCCTCCCAGACCTGTGGGACCGTGCTCCTCCAGCGGTGGCCCACCCTGGACCGGGGCGGCCGGCCCAGCATGGCCTGCCACGCGGTGTTCGGCGACGCGGACACCCTGACGCCGCAGCGCTGCCTGGCTCTGGGCGGCACCGCCTGGAGCGACCCCTCCGTCGCGAAGACCGCCGCCGGGGGGCTGCCGACGCTGGACGGGGCCCTGCTGCGGGCGACGGCGGCCGAGCGGCTAGCCGACATGTTCGACGAACTCCCCGCGGTGAAGAAGCCGTTGATGGTGGTGACCGCCGAGTGGCTGCGCGACCCCTCCCGGCGGCTCTCAGTCCTCGCCAGGGAACACGAGCTGCCCGGTTGGCCGCGCCGGAACACGGCCTCCCTGCTGTATCTGGGGCTGCTGTCGGTGTTCGGCGACTGGTTCGGCACGGAGTGGAGCTACGCCACGTTCGACACCGTGGACACTCACTCGTTGCGCCTGACCTGCGTGCCCGAGTGGTCGTCACAGGCGACGGGGGCCCGGTCGCTGGCCCGCATCCGGCTGCGGCTGCCCGCCGAGGGGGACGTCGAGATGGCAGCGGCGAAGGAGATGGTCGAGTACGTGCTCGACCGCCCCGACGCACCTCCGGGCGTGCCCCATCTGACCGGTGAACTCCTCTCCGGGGCCCACCTGCCCCGGAGGGAACGGCGCGAGGCCCTGCGCCGCATGCTGGACGCCCGGCACGCCCCCGCACCGGGGGAGGAGGGCCGCCACCGCCGTGTACGGGAGGAGGACCGGCATGGGCGCGGGGACCGGCAGGAGGGCCGGTACGCGATCGAACCCCGGCGCGAAGACCCGTACGCGATCGAACCCCTGGAGAAGGACCGGTACGCGCGTCGGGAACCGCAGGAGGACCGGTACGCGCGCCAGGACCGGGAGGCCCGTCACGAGCAGGAACTCCAGCGCCTGCGCGAGGAATTGCTGGTCCACCGGAGCGCCGGCACCGCCCAGTCCGCGCGGTTGGCCGCCCGGCTCCGGGACCTCCTGGACGCCGCGCTGCTGACCCTCCTGTCCGCCGACGGGCTGCCGTGGGCCTCCCGCGATCTCGTCCTGGCCGAACTGGCCGACGAGGCGCGACAGCGGTCCCGCGACGAAGCGACCGCACACGCGCTCTGCACCGAAGTGCTGCGGCACAACCTGTACTTCCGGCCCGCCAGGTCCGGGGCGGACGGTCCGTCCGCCCCGGAGATGCGGGAGCGGGCGGCCGATCTCTTCTCCTGGGCCGTCGCCCCGCTCGCACGGGACCCCCTCCGGGCCCCCGATCTCCGGCCGTTGTTCAACATCGTCCTCAAGGACGGTCGCGACACGGGTATGGAATGGCTGCGGCGCATCCTGGTCACGCCCCCGGGCGGCCGGGCCCCCGACCTGCCCCCGCAGCTGTGGCAGCAGGTCGTGGCGGACATCCTTCCCCGCTCCGCGTCCGTACCCGCGTCCCCACCCGCACCGGCACCGGCACGGACACAGGAACCCGTGCGGCCCACCGCCGGGCCGGCCCCCGCCAAGCCGCCGGTGCCTCTCCCGTCCTCGTACACATCGGTGTCGTCCACCACACCGTCGCCGAAGATGGCGCCGATGCCCGCGGCGAGGCCGGTCACACCCGCGCCGAAGGCGGCGCAGCCGTCCCCCTCGGAAAGGGACAGAAGCCCCCGGCGGCCGGATTTCCCCTGGGAGAACTGGTTCGTGGGCACCCTCCTCGCGATCGCGGCGGTCGTCATCGGCTTTCTCCTGGTGATCGCCCTCACCTGACCGCCGTCCGGTGGCGCGGGCCCCGTCAGCCGCCGAGCGCGTCGACCGCGGCCCGCACGGGCCCCTGCCGCCCGAGGAAGTCCGTGCTGTCCGCCCACTGGTCCACGCTCCCGGTCAGCGGCAGGGCCCGCAGTTCCGGGTCGGTGATGCTCCGGGCCAGGGCGTGGGCGAAGCGCTCGGCGTGCAGCACCTGGAACGGGCGGCCGTGGTACGGCCGCCGCCCGGGGTCCACCGCCTCCGCGAGGCCCGAGCCGTTCTGGAGCGCGGCCAAGGCCTCGTACGCGTCGCCGAGGTGCCGTTCCCGCGCCGGGTGGTCCGTGGCCGTGACGGCCCCGCGCAGGGCGGGCAGCAGCTCGTCGGCCCCGGGCAGCCGGGCGAAGGCGCTGCCGAGCCACTTGCCGTACGGCGCGTACTCCCGCGCGAGGAGCAGGCACAGGCGCATCAGGTCGCGCACGAGCCGCCCCGCGACCACGGCGGACCCCAGCTCGTCCCCCACCTCGGCGCAGCGGCCGACGAACGCCTCCTCCTGGGAGATCCGCTGCCACTGGCAGGCCAGCAGGTAGCGCCAGACCTCGTCCGGGTACCAGTCCAGCACCTGCCGCGCCCGGGTCAGCGTGCCGATGCCGTCGTGGAACACCGCGCCGCCCGTGGTCTCCGCCAGCTTCTGCTGCGGCATGGCCAGCCAGTCGCGGGTCTCCGGCGACGGAGGCTCCCCGCCGGGGCAGGGGCGGAGGCCGAGCCGATCGTGCAGCCACCCGCCGACGTCGGCCACGAGGACGCGGTGGTGGACCGGGCCGTCCGTCAGCTCCATGTGCCCGACGGGGCTGTCCGGGTCGGCGTGCCGGAAGTGCGTCGGCCAGCCGCGCACCTGCTTGGGCAGCCGCTCGGCGAGCAGGCGGTGCAGACGCTCCCCGTGCGCGGCGGCATCGGCCGGTTCCAGGAACAGGTCCAGGCGCGGGCCCCACTCATGGTCCGCCGACCGGGCGGTGTCGAAGCCGAGCACCTCGGAGCCGGAGCCGATCCGGGCGGCGGCGTACCGCAGGCCGGGGTACTCCGCGTCGAGGATCGGCCGCACGGCCTCCTCGTAGAGGATCCGGGACAGGGCGAGTCCGGGCAGGAACACGGGGTCGGGCGGCGTCATGCGGTCACTCTGCGGTACGAGGGCGGGGGGAGCCAGCCCTTTTCCGGCGCGCGGCCGGGTGACGGCGGCGGGCCCGGACCGGGTCGTCCCGCACCGGCCGCCCCCGCTTCAGAACTTCTCCACCGTCGCGCCCCCGGGCACCTCGCGTCCTTCGAGAGACGGGTGCGCGTCCGGCGGCCCCCCCCATTACCTTTTTGGTGGCCTCGCAACGGGGCTGCCGGCCTCCGGGCCCGGCATGACTTCCCCCCCTTGTTAACCATGATCCGGGGGGT
>NZ_JBIRQR010000011.1:0-117489 GCF_044333295.1 Streptomyces sp. NPDC021019 | reverse complement strand
CCCGCGGAGCGGGTACCCCATCGCTACGCGATGGGCAAGCGAACCGCCGGGCTGCGCCCGGCGGTTGCGCTCCCGCTCCGCGTCCGCGTGGGCACCTCGCTGCGCGAGGTGCCCACCACCCAGGCGCAGCCTGGGTGGTGACGGCCTGTCCGTTGCACTCCCAGGCCTAGCCTTGCCGCGCAAGGCCTGACCGGTTCTCCGCTGCGCTCCGCAGCGGGTTGGGCCGGTTCGCTGCGCTCCCCCGCCCAACGGCCCTTCCGGCTGCGCCTCCAGGACCAACGGCCCGCTGGCGCGGGCCGGGCTGGCTACGGAGGAAGGGTGGCCGGGGTCGTGGACCTGGCCGAGAGGAAGGAGGGCTGCATCAGATGATGCAGCATGTTGCGTTGGCAGAACCGTGCCACACCCCCGGAGCTGAGTGGCAGGGATTACTATTCGATTCTGGCATTGATATTTGCAATACCATTCTAGTCGCGCTTCTTCTCATTGCGGGGAGCCTCATTGGTGCCGGCTTCCCCGTCAACAATCACACGTTTAAATTCGGGCATGCCTGCGGGAATTTGTTCTATCGAGAACTGGGCGTCGCGTAGATTGGAGCCGTCGAACTTGGTTGAGACAGCGTAGCTTTGCCGGAAGTCTGCATTGGGGGCCCAGACATCCGTTAGATCGGCCCGAAGGAGGTTGGCGCCTCTTAGGTCAGCGCCTCCAAAGCGGGCACGGCGAAAGTTGGCCCGCTCAAAGTCGAGTCCAGTCAAATCCGTACGTCTCAGATCTATTCGTGCTGCTTCTCTGCGCATGGGGCGGCGTCCGAGCACCGTGATGGCAGCCTGCACGGGTTCGTCAGGCCGAGGAACGCCAAGGCCAATTCCAGCGTGTTGGCGTACGAAGGCTGCTAGGACGGTTACCACCGTGTCGTGGTCGTCTTCGCTGTCGCGCATAATGCGCTCTAGACTGTAGATGGCTCCCAGTCGTTGTGTGTCGTCTTGAGAACTCAGCAGCTTAATTGCTTCGACATAGCGGCCTGTGACTTGTCCCTCTCGAGCAATCCGCGCCTGCTCTGCTTCTCGATCGGCCGCCATCTTGATCGTGATCTCGAACTGTTTCTGGTTTTCGGCGAACTGCTCTTGTGCATGCTGGAAATTCTCGCGTTCCAGACGGTGTTTCTCGCGGGTGTAGTAGAGCCCGGCTGCAGTGAAGCCGCCGGCCGCGATGGCGACGAGCATGGTGCGGAAGCCGGTGACGATGATCCCGGCTGACGAGACAAGCTCTCCGTTTCTATCGCGCAGGTGGTGGCCTTCGAACCACCAAGGCGCCCATACGAGCAGCACGATGAAGACTGCCGCCCCGGCTATGGCTGCAGTCCAGGCCCATCGAGGGTGGCGTTTGCGCCACGGTTCGCGCTTCAGCTCGGGCTCAGTCTGACCCGTGTCTGGCTCGTCGCTCATGCCCGGCATGATGTCCCTCCTGTGGGCACGGCATGCGGCGAACAGGACTGTTCAGAGCTGAAGTTGAGGGTTCTGCCAACTACCGAGGTATCGACGGGTTGGCGTGCAGCTTGTCCCAGGGGCGAAGAAGCCACCAACCACTCCGTGCTGGACGGACAGCAGCAGCCGCGGGGCCACCCCGTGACCTGCCGCGCCACAATCCAGCCCCTACGACCACCTAACGTGCGTCTCCGCACTGCTGACGCCCATCCCCTGCTCCCAGTGCACGCTCAAGAGCGGGTACTGAGGATCATCGGAGGAAGCCGAAGAGGCCGTTCTTTTTGGCTTCTTCCCGGGCTGCGGCTTCTTCGGCGGCGAGTGCTTCGGCTTCCTGCTGTTCGCGTTTCTTGGTGCTGGTGCAGAAAGTGCAGTCGCTGCCCGGAAGCCGGGTTTCCTCGTCGTCGTCGTCGTCGGGGAAGACCTTGCGACCGCAGGTCGGACACGGCCACGCGGCCGCCTCCCGCCGGCTCTCCGCTTCCTGCTGCTCCTGGCGCTCGCGTTCCCGCTGGGTATCGCGCTCGGTACGGCGCTGCTCCTCGCGGTGGCGGTAGCCGCGGACGTCGTCGGGGTTGTCCAGGGCGTCCTGGAGGGTTTCCCACCCGGGGTGTCCGTAGCGCCACCAGACGGGCCCGTGAGGGCCGTGCAGGCGGAGCTGGTCCAGGGTGGTGGCCAGGACGGGGATCGTGCCGCTGTAGTCGCGGTAGCCGTCCTGGACCGTGTCGTCGTAGACGCTTCCGCTGTGCCAGACGCCCTGCCAGCACGCGGTGGACAGGTCCCGGATCTTCTTCATCCGGTTCATCCGGGACTCCGGGCTGACGTCGTTCTTCCCGAAGACCAAGGCCAGGGGCGGGTGCCCGTCGCGGTCCGAGGGGTCCCACAGGGTCTGCCAGAAGGGCACCGGACGGTCCCGGTGGTCCTTGGTAGTGCGCTCGAAGAACCGGCGGTAGGACTCGACCTTCCGAGCCACCACGGCGTCCGGCTCGGTGTGGTTGTCGACCTCCACGAACAGCACCGGCACCCCCGCCTCCGGGGCCGTGAGGACCGCGTCCGCGCGCAGACTCCCCCGGGCCGGGGTGGTGAACGTGCCCGACACCGGCAGCGGCACCTCCGTCTCCCAGCCGCGCAGGTGCCCGAGGCCAGGGGGGCGGGTCGGCAGCTCCCGGGGCGGGGCGGGTGCGGTGCGGCGGGCAATGGGCTTGGTCGGCTGCGGTGGGGACTGGCGGAACGCGTCGATGGTGTCCGTGACCGCCAAGGCGTGTGGGGCGCCCGCCTTCGCGGCGTCGCGGGCGGTACCGCCGATCTCCTTCACCGGACGGCCCAGCTCCGTCGCGGCGGAAGCGAGACCGGCGGTGGTCAGGTTCCACAGGTCCCGCCACACCGGCCGCCCGGACTCCCCCGTGAAGGATGTGCGGCCCACCGACTCGCCCAGGCCGACCGAGCGCAGGTCCTTGCACACGTTGCGGACCGTCTGGACGTCCGCCGTGCCCGGCAGCACAAGCTGCCGGAGCTGCTCGGCCGTGGCGACCTTCACGACCCCGAGCGCCAGGAGCACCAGGCCCCGGTTCCTCGACGTCGACTTGTACGGCCACGCACTCGCCCCACCCATACCGGCGCTCCCCCATCCATCCCACCCGTCCCGGCGCCCTCCTGGTGCCGGTCGTCCCCGCTGCGCAGCCTGGCCGCCCGGCCGGGCCCGCGCCCCCAGCGAACACCCCGCCCCAACCCCTTACCGCGACTCCCACCAGCGGGAAAAGGGGTTGTCGGCATCGGGCAAGCCTGGAAACAGGCGCTGACCTGCACCGCAACCAGGCAACCCGCACATGATCACTGTAGGGACGAGTGTAGGAGCAACCGTAGGAACGACCGTAGGGATGAGCATGAGGCCCGACCCGGCTTGCCCACCCGGACCTGCCCCGCGCAACCCGTACGGACCGGGAGCAAGCGGATCGCGAGGCCGGGAGGAGCTTGACTTGCTTGTGCCAGTGACGTGCGCTTACTGCTCGGTCTTGGCTTGTGGTTGCTCCTCCTCGGTACGGGCGGTATTGAGCCCGAACACCTTGTCGACGTCGAGGTTGATGTGTTCATTCTCTGTGCCGGGCGGGATGAGCTGGTTGGTCCGGCGCAGGAATGACTGCAGAGCGGCTCGGGGCGCCTCCAGCAGCGCCGTTCCCTCGGGGGAGCTGAGGGAAATACAGATGGTCTTGGTACCAGAGCTCATCGATGGCCAGACCTTCACGTCGCCGGCGCCGGCGTGAGTACGCATCCCGGCCGTGATGATTTCCCGGCCGAGAACCCACGTCGGGTGTTCGCTCTGACCTGTGTGAAAGATCGCCTCGACCGCGTAGGGGTCTGTTGTCCGGTACCGGAACTCGGCAGGTACAGGAAGCGGTGGGGCATCGGGCACCACGAGACGAAGGATCGTCTCGCAGGCCACTTCGGCGACGTCCGTTTTGCGAAGGGTCACCACTTTCCAGTCGGCAGCGGCCCACTTTCCGGTGCCAGTGCCGCGCCAGTGATCGAGCCGTTCTTCTAGGAAGGTGCGCATCCGGCCAGAGGGCTTTTCCGGCCCCTGCTCGGCGCGGACGCCACGCGGCTCTTTCTGCGTCTCCTCGGCGTGCAGATCCTCGCTGTGCCGGGCGATGCGGCGCATCGTCGCAGAGCTGGTGCGTGCCCGCAGGGCTTCGGCGGCTGCTGTGGCGAGCGAGGAGCGCTGCAGTTGGGCCACGAAGTCCAGGGCGTCCAAAGCCTTCGGGCAGGAACTCAGGTCAGGAGTACGACCTTGCGCAAGCTCCTCGTGCAGGTCAGTGAGTTCCTGCAGACAGGCGCGGAATCGGTCGGATCCAGAAGCCTGCGCGACCTGCTGGATTCTCACGATGGCCTTGGCGACACCGTCGATAGTCAGTGCCTCTCGCATCATGCGTCCTCCCTTCCGTTTCGCTTCGCTGAGGGACCGGATTCCTCTGGTGGACCGCCCTGTTGCCGCGGAGGGTTCTTGCGCAGCCGGGACAGCCGCATCGAGACGGCCGTCGCCGACATCTGCAGGTGCTCACCAATCTCCTGCATGGTGTAGTCCCTCATGGACAGGAAAAGCGCCGTCCTAGTCGCGTCGTTCTTGACCTGGCCGAGCAACCGCTGCACGACGTCGTGCCCGATGGCCTGGGCCTCCGGCCCGGCTTCGGGAGCGGGCACAGCATGCAGTGCTTCCACGCCATCAGGAGAGCATTCCGGATGACGGGCACGCTCCGATGCCCAACGGTCGAATACACCACCGAACTCTCCGAGGACGGCCCCGACGAAGTACGTCTTCAGTGAGGCGCCGCCGTTCGGACACCAGCCGCCTCTGACCAATGCATGTTCGCGGAACACCCTCAGCCCTCGAGCGATCGCCTCGCAAACCAGTCCCTCACGCTCGTGGTGATCACTGCGCAGCGCCTCAACGTTCTGATCGGTACGTTGCCGTACGGGGCGGCCGCGTTTTGCACAGTTCGCAAAGACCTCTCCCGTATAGAGCCACGCCAGCATGATCGGGTGCGCGTACGCGGCGAGATCATGCGCGAAGAGCTCCCAGGCGATGCCGCTGAATTCAGCTTCAGCCAGTTTCTTGTAGAGGGCGGAGTCTTCGTCCGCTCTCTCCGCGTCGACGGCGACAACCTGCCGCGTCGCCTCTTGTAGAGCGGCCTGGTTCTCGTCGACCTGCACCTGGAAGAGCTGCGGCGGGCCGACACCATTGGACGTTGCACTTGTGGTCGGCGGCCCTGAGGGTGTTCTCGAAGGGAGCCCACCGAGGGAATCTTCCTGCATGCCTCTCCCTGAGCGGATTCTGGTGATGACGACAAGTCCTAGAGGGAGAGGTCCCGCAGAGCTAACGCTGATGCAAAAGAAACATCCGGACGGATGCATCAGCACCATGGGCGTGAGACGCCGACGCTGCCTCCCTCTAAGACAACACCATGACTCACACACTCGTTACGGCCGTCGCCACAGTCCTCGCCGTCATCGCTGCGCTCGAGCATCTGCCCGTAGCGCTTACTCGTCTCGTCCGGTCATGCGGCCCCTTGGCTCAGACATGGCGGGAACTTCGGCACGGGCTTGAGTAACTGGGCTCCCCGCGTACCGAAGACCGTTCTGGCCAGGGACAACTCCGCAGTTGGCGACACACGCGACAGCGTATGAAGCTCTCTCGGCGCGCAGCAGTCCGACCCGCCCGGCTACCTGGAGGTGAAACGACTGTGGCCCCCCGCACCAACGGGGGGCCACACAGCAGTCCGACAGCTTTGCTACCTGATCCCGAAGAACGTCACAGACTTCAAGATTGGATAAGAGCTATCAGTTCCTACCCTGAGGTTACGGGGCCGCTTGGCCTGCCGTCGACCCGCATCACCCGTCGGAAGGCATGGTGGACGACGTCCCGTGTCTTCACCGTCCGGCACTCCGTGCGGGCCCGCGGCCGCACGCGGTCGGTATGGGGAGCCGTCCGCGTCTTCATCACCCGCCACCGCGTTCTGAGCAGCGTCACCGGAGCAGTCCTCCTCGGACTGTGCGGCGGATTCGGCAAGGTCTTCGGCCAGTACTTCGCTGAGGAAGTTCTGGCCTGGATCACGATGCGGTTCTGACGCGCCGGGGCCGTCGCGCCGGCCCCGGCCTCATCGTCATGCTGGCCCACCCGCCCTTCGCACGGCCCCTCTCCCTTACGGAGCTGGCCACGTGAAGGTCGGGTGGGCCAGCTCGTGCACGGCTCCGCTCCGGCTGCCGCGGTGTAGCAGGTGTCGGGCTTGGCCAGCTTGCCCACCCGGCCCGCGCAGCGCCCATGGCTGCTGCGCAGACCGGGTTCCGCGTTGCAGCCCAAGCCACACGTCGTGGACAACCGCTCAGGACCTGCTCCTGCCCGAGACCTGCCGATCACGGGGAGGGCCGGTCCGGTATCCCTGGAGGACGCACAGGACAAGCGACAGGATCAGAGCGCCCCATCCGGCGGTTCCGCCGAGGAACGAGCCCGTGGCGTCCATCGAGTCGCGCACGTTCGGGCGGTCCAGCAGGAAGAAGACCATGGCGACGGTGGTGGGGACGAACACGAACATGCCCACCGCCAGGAGCAGCACAGCCCGCAGAGCGAAGACGGGCGGTACCGGGGCCGGCGCGGGGTCCGGTGCGGGAGTGGCCGGGTCGGGCGTCGGGGTGGAGTCGATCGTTGTCATGTCGGCACGTCTTTCGAGAGTTGGAATTGATCGAGCGCGGATCGTGGAGCACTCGCACCCCTTGCGTCGCGGGGTGGGGCGGCGACAGCAGCCGGGACCGTGGTTCGAGGGGCTGTTGTGTTGCCGGACAGCACCATGTGGGAGGCGGGGGCAAGCGGTGCAAGTCCCGTCGGGCGGGCCTCATCCGACCGGGCAGGGCAGGCGCATTCAACGCTCTGACCTGCTGAGATACGGGATTCCGCGTGTTGAATGGGCGCCCTGGCCGTGCTAGCGGTGCACCGCCCACCGCCTCCATTGGGTATGTCGGCAGGTCGTCCATGTGTGACGTTCAGCCGGTCGAGAGTGGCGCAGATCACAAAGTACGGGTGGTGGGTCGGGGTCCATCCGCCCGCTGCGGGACGGTTCCTGACGGTGGGCCACCCGGCTCCTGGGGGCCGGTCGACGAGGCGGGCGGGCTCGACGAGGGCCAGGGCAGCGACGAGCACCAAGGGCAGGAGCATGGCCGGGGACATCGAGCTCCCTTCGAGCGGATCCGGGCGTTGCTTCGCCCCTTGGGTCCCGGCCAGCGCCACCAACAGGGCCGTGCGCCGCGTTAGCCACCTTGCTCAGTTGCGTCGGTCGCCCGGTGGTCGCCGGGTGCGGCAGCACCATGTGACGGGTCCGGGTTAGCCGCGCAACCCTCCCTCACGGCTTCTAGGGAGGAGCGGTTCTCCGGAGCCGGTCTGCGGTGGTGAGGAGGTCGCGCCCGGAGGGAGAATCGTCGGGTGAGCACCCGCCGCCCGCTGGGCACCCCCGTACCCGCCGTCGACACTGACGGGGCGTCGCCGGGCATGCCCGTACGCGCGCCGTACTCGCCGCGGAACGCCCGGAGGGTGCAGCCTCGGCCCAGCCCCCGCCGGCCTTTGGCCCGGCACGGCATCGCTGACCCGGTGCCAGCCCGGCACACCGGAACCTCTGGACCGGCTGCCGGGAGGTCATCGGACAACGACCGGGACGACGATGGCCGCGACGAGGCCGGCGCCGAGGAGACCGAGCGTCAGCGGTGGGACCCACGCGGGGTGACGGTGCGCGACGTAGGCGAGTCCGGCGGCGAACATGAGGACAACAAGAACCAGGAGCACAGCAACAACTAGGACGAGCGAGGACATAACGAAGTTCTCCTTCGAGTAGGTGAGAGCAGTGGGGTGCAGCGGGAACCAAAAAGGCCCCGGCGGGAAACCGAGGCCTGCTCATCGATACGGGCATAAAAAATGCCCCCGCCTAGTAAAAGACGAGAGCTCGTTGACTGCGGACAAACTTGTGGCGCAGTAGTAATAACTCCTGCGGACACACTGGTGGTTCAGTTCCTTGAACCCCCGCGGGCACGCTGGGGCCGTTCACCACTATCGGGGCTCAGAGCTGCCCCGTCAAGCCGCTTTCAGTCGCGGTCTGTTGGGCGAGGACTGGCCCCGGAAGGTCAGTTGGGTAACAGGACCACCGGGAGAGGTGGAAGGCGTACCCGTCAGATCACGGCGATTGTAGACCCAACCTCGCGTCAGCCGCTAGATACTGCGCGTTGCTGTCGAATCGTCGCCGTCTGACCCCGTGGGACGCCGCCGCGTGCGGTCGCCGGGCGTGGCAGCACCATGCGACGTGGCGGGACAAGCCCCGCAACCCCTCTCAACCCATGGGCTGGGGGGCGGGTTACCTGACCGGGGGAAAATCGTCGGGTGACCACCCGCCGCCCGCTGGGCACCGGACCTGTACCCGCCGTCGACGCCCCGGGGGCGGCGGCCGCTCAGCACCGGCCCCACCCCCACCGGATGACCGATGGGGGTCACCCGATCGGCCCGGCGGGCGCGGCGAACAGTGTAGGCCGGGGCGGGGAGGATAGAGGGATGACGCGTCCGATGCTGACCCAGCGGGAGGCTGCCACCGCGTGTGGTGTGAGCCGTACGACGATCCGTCGGCGCCGTGAGGCCGGGGACTTGCCCGGCGCGGTCCAGGACGAGGCGCGGGGGTAGCTGATCTCGGTAAGGGACCTGTTCGCTGCCCGGTTTCAAAATCCGGCCCGTCGGCGAGGCACGGGCGTGTCCCTGGCCGCAGGGTGTCACCGCTCCTGGTCGTCCTTGTTGTCGCTCTTGCGGGCGCGGTGTAGGTCGAGGGCGAGCTGGGCGAGTGCGGCCAGGGTGCCGAGGGCTGCGAGGGCGGTGTTGAGGTGGTCGAGCATGAGGGTCCTCCCGGGTGAGTGCCGCAGGGGGCGGGGTGTCCGGCGGCTGTTGGGAGGTGACTGTGGGGGTGTACTGGATCGTCTGGGAGTCATCGGCCGGACAACGCAGGTAAGTTCCGGACCGGGGGCTTTTTGTCCAGGACAGGCCGGACAACACAGACAGCCCAAGAGGCGGGGGCTCACATGACACCGAAGGCCGGCGGCGGCAGGCCGTGGGGACCGATCCGCGCCGAGAACCCCGCAGCACGCAAGCTCGCCGAAATGCTGCGCCGCCACGTGGACGACAGCGGGAAAACCCTCGCCGTGCTGGGCGGTGAGATCAGCATGAGCAAGGCCCAGACTGGGGTCTATCTCGGCGGGAAGGTGCCGACGGAGGCGTTCATCACCGCGCTGATCCGCGCGACGGTCCGCCCCGAACTGCGTCAGCGCCGCCAGGAAGAAGCCCTCGCCCTGCGCGACCAGGCCCTACGCCCCGCTACCCGCACCACGACGGGTGCACCCGTCGTGGCCGGGCCTGGTGCGGGGTATGCGGTGGAGCTCGCGGCGGCGCAGGCCCGGCAGATCGAGACGTACGACCGGCTGACCCGGACGCTGGAGCAGCGGGCGGAGGTCGAGCGGGCGAAGAACAACTCCGACAAGCTCGTCATGGTCCTGCTGAACATGATCCACCAGCTCGACCGGAGGGTCACCGGCCTGATCGAGGAACGCGACCAGCTCCGCGCCCAGCCCAGGAGTGAGGCGTTGGAGGATGCCGAGCGGAAGCTGGCCCGTGCGGAGGAGCAGGAACAGCGGGCCCGGGCGGAACTGCGGCGGGCGGAGGAGAAGCAGCGCCAGGCCGAAGACCTCGAAGCCCGCGTCACGGACCAGCTCCGCCAGCTCACCGACGAACTCGACCGCCTCCGCGCCGGCGACACCACCTCACCCATCGACACCCTGCCGGTCGTGGCCGACGAACCGCAGGAACACCACGTTTCCGCGGATCCGGTCGGGGACGACATCGACGCCGCACTCGCCCACGCCAGCCAGGTCAACGACGAAGACAACACCACCCTCAACCGCGTCACCAGCGAGCTCAACGAACCGACAGCCGAGGTTGTCCAGGACAACCCACCAGACAACTCCACAAGCCCGGAGTCCCTGGATGAGCGCTTCACCCGTGCGCTGAGAGTGAGGGAGGCCGGCGACCCGAAGCGGGCCCTCGTCCTATTCGCCGAACTCCTCGCCGACTACAAGCGCACTCTGGACCCCGACCATCCCAGCATCCTCAGTACCCGCTACAACCAGGCGGTGAGCCTGGCGGAGGCCGGCGAGACAAAGCGGGCCATTCCCCTGTTCGACGATCTCCTCGCCGACTACAAGCGCACCCAGGGCTCCGACCATCCGAGCACTCTGAACATCCGCTACAGCCATGCCATAAGCGTGAGAGAGGCCGGCTACCCGAACCATTCCGTCGCCCTGTTCGACAGACTTGTTCCCGACTTCAGGCGAGCGCAGGGACCTGATCACCCCGATACCCTGAACACCCGCTACAACCACGCTGTGAGCATGGCGGAGGCCGGCGCACCACACCGGTCCGTCGCCCTGCTCGATGAACTCATCCCCCACTACACCCGCGTCCAGGGGCCCGATCACCTCCACACCCTGAAGGCCCGCTACAGGCACGCCGTGAGCGTGAGAGAGGCAGGTGACCCGGAGCGGTCCGTCGCCCTGCTCGATGAACTCATCCCCCACTACACGAGCACCCAGGGGCCTGATCACCCCAGCACCCTGAACACCCGCTACAGCCACGCCGTAAGCGTGAGGGGAGCCGGCGACGTGGAACGTTCTGTCGTCCTGCTCGGCGGACTCATTCCCCACTACACCCGCGCCCTGGGAGCTGAGCACCCCAGCACCCTGAGTGCCCGCTACAGCCACGCCGCGAGCATGGCGGAGGTCGGCGACCCAAAGCAGGCCATCGCCCTACTCAATGAGCTCATCCCCGACTACACCCGCGCCTTCGGTGCCGACCACCCCAACACCTTGCGCGCCCGCCACAGCCACGCCGTGAATATGGAAAGGGCTGGCGACCCCGAGCAGGGCATCGCCCTGCTCGATGAGCTGATCCCCGACTACACCCGAGCTCAGGGCTTCGACCACCTCAACACTCTGCGCGCCCGTTACAGCCACGCCGTGAGCATGGAAAGAACCGGCGACCCGGAGCGGGCCATCGCCCTACTCAATGAGCTCAGTTCGCACTGCACCCGTGCGCTGGGACCCGACCACCCCCATACCTTGCGCACCCGCGCCTATCTACGCGGAGAGCGGTAGGCGGCCGTGCACTGGTAGGGGGACTCTCCGAACGGCAAGACGTTATCCCTGGGGCCGCCACCGGCGCTTGTGTCCGTAAGACCGGGCACCACGTGGCGGGGCAAGCACCACGGCAAGTTCCGTCGGACCGGCGACCACTCATCACCGGTCCGACGCCCCCTTCCAGCAGCTCGCAGCCTCGTTCCGACCCTGTTCCCACACGGGTTCCAGCCAGCCCATCGCACGTTCCAACCCGCACCGGAGCGGCTGGAACCGCCGATGCACCGACAGGAGACGGGCATAGTTCGGCGCGGCTACTCCACTCCGGTTTCACAATCCGACCCGTCGGCGAGGTGCCAGATCGGTGTGGACAAGGGCGTCCGTTAGATGGCGCCGACCGGGAACGGGCGATCCAACGGACAACCACGTTGGAAAATTGCAGATTAGAGCGTTCCAACTCCACCGGCTACGCAACCTGCTGCACTCGTCAGGGCGTCCATGCCGAGATCCCGCCGGAGCCGCCGGTGAACCCCCGGCCCCTCACCCGCGGTGCGGCTGGCCGCCACCGTGCCGTCGAAGACGGTCGGCTCTCCAGATGGCAGAACTTCCAGCCCCGGCCGGTCCGCCGGAGCAGACCCCGCGCCTCGAGCCGCCCGAGCTGATGCGCGACGGAGCTCGTACTGGAAGGACCGGCCCGCACCGAGCTGCCGATTAGTCGGCCCCTCGCCGTGCTCGATGATCCAGGACCGGATCACATGCATGATCGCTTCCTGCCGGACCGACAAAGGCACCGTCGCGTCTCACGCCGCGACCCGCATCCGGCCCTCAGCGGTCCTCTGCCGGAGCTCCACCCGGGCCGCAGGGGTGCGGCCCGCCGGGCTGGCCCAGAACGGATGTTCTTCGCGCTTCAGCTGTCTCATGAGACGTGCAAGAAGAGGCCGCCGACGTCACCTAATTGGGTGAGCCGACGGCCTCTCGTTCTGAGCCATCAGGAGAGTTTGGTCTCGTGATCGAGAGCATCGATGATCGACACAATCGTTGCTAGGTCTGCTTCGACTTCGTCAACGCTGATGGTCGCGCGTCCGCGTCCGCTGCGGTCACCGGTGTGGGCGATCAGGTTGCGGCGAGCCACGATCCGGTCGAGTTCCGTGGTGGATTCACCGACGGTGACCTTGCGTCGCTTGTCGACTCGGGTCATGAGCCGCTTCTCGCCGACGAGGCTGAACAGCTGACCAATCTGGGCAGGTGCGGGACTGGCCCGCTGCCGGATCTCCAGTTCAACGACCTGTCGCAGCCCCCATCCTCGCCTGTCATATTTCTCCTCGATTGCGAGGTAGTCCCCGACTGTCATGGAGAGTTCAAGCAGGCCCCCAGGCGGTGGGGTCGAGGCTATGGCAGCGCCATAGCGTTCCATGACGCGGTCTGCGCAGAAGGTCTCTATGGCCGCGCAAGCAGCCACGAGAGCCTGTCTGAGGAGAGGCCGGAGGTTAGGTTCCTGAAGCTTCTCCCGCAGCGAGGCGTATCCCGGCTTGAAGGTCACGAAGACCCTGTCGTTCTCCAAGCACTCAAGCTCGCCCCAGTCCTTCTGGGGCAGCGAAAGGGCATCGCCGAGTCGCTCCCGCTTCTCGCGCCTCATCCTGCGCTGACGGTTGTTGACGAGGGTTCTGGCCAGGTCGACCAAGATCTCCGCGTCTTCCAGGTTGAGGTTGAACGCCTCACGGGCGGTCAGTTTCGGGGGTGCTCCCACGCTGTCTCCATGTAGCTCAGTTGCGATGGAGATCAGACTGCCTCTTCGGCCGTCCCGGGGCACTGTTTTTACGGACGAAGCGGAATGACACGGCCGCCGCTGGCGGCGAGTTCTTGACGGAGCTGGGTGTTGTCGTGGTGCAGGGCCGCGATGGCGACGGCGGCCGCTTCGAGTCGCTTGTTCGCGACGGTGCACTCACGGGTTTTCTCGGCGCGCTTTCGGCGGAGCCGGGTGATCTCGTCATCGCGGCGGGCTTCGCCCGGCGTGGTGGTGCCGTGCTCGGCGATGTGGTTGTCCCACTCGGTGAGGATGGCGGTGGCCCGGTTCATGGTGGCCCAGCTGACCTGGGCTTCTTGCCAAAGGTTCTCCTTGGTGAGGCGTCCGTCGGTGTGCTGGGGTTTGCCGTCGAATAGCCGTTGCATCGCGGCCCGTAGGGCTGCGGCGGTCTTCGCGGAGACACCGTCTTCGGTGAGAGAGCGGCTGTGCAGTGCGGTCACGGCGTCTCCTCGAAGACCTTGGCCAGGACGGCTTCGGTCCGCTCCAGCTCTCGGCTGATCAGCGCCTTGCGGGTGGCGGGCAGCCCGGGGCTGTCCAGGAGCTTGAGCTGGGTGCGTCGGTGCGAGTCATAGATCGGGACGTGCTCGGGGCAGCCCGGACTCCTTGCCCCAGGCCGACGGGCCGATGGGCCGTTCCTGCAACTGGGTCCGGATCTTCTTGAACGCCACCAGGTCCGACTCGGTGGCCGCCAGGATGTCGCGGCCGCGGCGTCCCGGCAGCCCGCACGGCTGCCGGGACCGACACATCACAGAGCCCTGTGCCGGTGGACGATGTAGCCGCCGGGGTAGAAGGCTTCCCTTCGAGTCAGTCGACGAGGTAGGCCTTCTCTCCCATCACAAGGGGAGCGTCCGCGGGGCCCTTGATGTAAGGGCCCCGCCAGATCACGCGGTGCTCCTGCAGGCTCGGGTACCACTGGCGCACCTTGTGCATCCGGACTGGCCAGCGCCGGTTGTAGACGCGCTCCTTGCTTGTGCCATCTGGGTCAGGGCGCTGGGCGGGGATCTGGTGAGTGAGCCGCACGACCCTGATGTCGCGGTCAGCGGCCGGTGCGGTGGTGTCCGGACTGGAGGAATTTCGGCGGGGTGCGACCGGTCCGATGGTGGTGGTGCCGTGGGAGGCAAGGCGCCAGAAGGCGAACATGTAGCGGGCGGCGAAGTCGTCGTTGACGTCTTCGATCCGGCCGCCGTCCCACTCCCCGATATCGGAGGGCGTGTTGGGGCGGGCCACCTGGTTGAGCGCTTGGTTGAACTGGCGGTGTTCGGCGTTCAGGCCGGCGAGGTCGGCATCGGTCTTCTCGGCGGCGGCGCGGTCGCCTCTCAGCCCGTACATGCCGTCGGGCACGAACGGCGGCAGAGGCATGTGGTTGACGCGGGCCTGGGCCACCACCATGCGCCACTCGGCGGGCTGGACCGGCCCGTCCCGGTCCATGAACGTCGTCAGCTGAACACCGGGATAGGCAGAGGTGGGTAACACCTGGTGCTGGGTGATGAACTGCCAGCCGAAAGCCACCGTGTCGGAGATGCCGCCGCCGCGGTTGACGAGGACGACGGGCTCCGGGAGCACCACGAACCCGATGGGTGCGTGGATGTCGGTGTCCCGGTCCAGGGTGACGACGTCGGCGGGCTCCAGCGTGGACGCGGCCGCCATTACCGCCGCGTGCGCCCCGGGTGAGAGCACGCACACGTCGGCCTTCCGCAGCACTTGGAGGATCTGGTCGATCTGCCAGTCGGTGGCCTGCTGCGGACCGGCCGGCCACGGCGGGGCGAAACCCTGCTTGCCGAGCGTCATGGCGAAGGAGACGTCCTCCCGCCCGCACTCGGGCACGTTGCTGCGTCCGAGGACCGTGCGTAACTCCGTCATCCGGTTGTTGATGTTCTGCATCAGCATGGCCCGCACGAACGGGTTACCGTCCAGCAGGTCCACCGTGCTGTGCCGTCGCCGGTGCGCTTCCCTGGCCGCTCCCGCAGCCGTCCAGCCCGACGTTTCCTCCCGGGTCCGCTGCTTCTTCGAGCGGCTCGCCTTCCCCATCCATCCCCCACGATCGGCCCTACCCCTGAGCGTTCAGGGGAAGCGATACCCCTCAGCCCTCGTGGATACGCCGTGGCAGCGACCGCGCAAGACTCCGCCCTTACACTCCTTAATTGCTTTCGCTCTCAGCTGTTAAGTTCTCCTGAGTCGCTCATAATAAAAGTCGAACTCAGCGCTACTAGGGAGCACCATGCCCACCGTCAGTCTTCACTTCGACCCGTCCGTCTTCGCTCACCTCGCCCGCGCGACCGGCGACGACACCGTCCACCTGACCTTGTCACTGGGCGGCGACGAGCCCCCCGCGGTCACGCCCAGCCCAGTGGTTCCCCACGGACCACTCGCCAGCCTTTTGCAGGCCGGGCTGCTCAACCCGGGCACCGAGCTCAACTTCTACCAGCGGCGCGCCAACCGCAGGGGGCGCGCCGTCGTCACCGCCGAGGGGCAGCTCATCGTCGACGGGCACGCCTCCCCCTTCCCTTCTCCCTCGAAAGCTGCTGAAGCGATCACGGGCAACGTGATCAACGGCTGGACCCTGTGGCACCTGTCTGCCCCTGACGGGCGCACACTGGACGACCTTCGGCGTGAACTCCGGCGGAACGATCCCCAGCACTGACCCGTAACGAACCCGATGGGAGGATGCCCATGCCCGTCATCAAGCTGCGCGAACACCAGGTCACACAGAAGGCGGCCTTCCGCAAGTGGGCCGGATTTCCTACAAGATCACCTGTGCCTCCGCAGGGTGCCCGGGGCACGATCGTGTCAGCGACCGGTTCCGGTAAAACGATCATGGCTGCTGCGAGTGCCCTGGAGTGCTTCCCGGGCGGTCGGATTCTTGTGACCGTGCCGACCCTGGACCTGCTCGCGCAGACCGCCCAGGCTTGGCGGGCGGTGGGCCACCGGGCGTCGATGGTCGCCGTGTGCTCGCTGGAGAGCGACGCGGTCCTCAACTCGCTGGGGGTGCGCACCACCACCAACCCGATCCAGCTCGCCCTATGGGCCGGGTCCGGGCCTGTGGTCGTGTTCGCCACCTACGCCTCCCTCGTGGACCGGGAGGACGTCGACGCACCGGCGGGCCAGCGGAAGGTTCGCGGGCCGCTGGAGGCCGCTCTGGCGGGCGGGGAGCGGCTGTACGGGCAGCAGATGACCCGGTTCGACCTCGCCATCGTGGACGAAGCGCACTCAACCACGGGCGAGCTCGGGCGTCCGTGGGCCGCGATCCACGACAACCAGCGCATCCCGGCGGACTTCCGGCTCTACCTGACCGCGACGCCGCGCATCCTCGCCGCAGCCCGCCCCCAGAAGGGCACCGGCGGCCAGGAGGCGGAGATCGCGAGCATGTCGGACGACCCAGACGGCCTGTTCGGCGCCTGGCTCCCCGGGGCGGAGCTCGGGCTCTCGGAGGCGATCGAACGGGAGATCCTCGCCGGGTTCGAGATCGACGTGCTGGAGATCCGCGATCCCTCGCCGGTTCTCGGGGAGTCGGAGGAGGCGCGGCGGGGCCGGCGGCTGGCCCTGTTGCAGACCGCGCTTTTGGAGCACGCGGCGGCGTACAACCTGCGTACGGTCATGACGTTCCACCAGAAGGTCGAGGAAGCCCGCGCGTTCGCGGACAAGCTCCCCGAGACCGCTGCCGAGCTGTACATGAACGACGCCTCGAACGAGGACCTGGCCGCCGCGGACCGGCTGCCGAAGTCGTCGATCGCCGCGGAGTTCTACGAGCTGGAGGCCGGCCGCCATGTCCCGCCGGACCGGGTGTGGTCGGCATGGCTGTGCGGCGACCACCTCGTATCCGAACGACGCGAGGCGCTGAGGCAGTTCGCCAACGGCATCGACGCCGCCGGACGCAGGGTGCACCGCGCCTTCCTCGCGTCCGTGCGCGTGCTCGGGGAGGGCGTCGACATCACCGGTGAGCGCGGGGTGGAGGCGGTGTGCTTCGCGGACACCCGCGGCTCGCAGGTGGAGATCGTGCAGAACATCGGCCGCGCGCTCAGATTGAACCGCGACGGCACCACGAAGGTCGCCCGCATCATCGTGCCCGTCTTCCTGGAGCCCGACGAGGACCCCACCGACATGGTCGCCAGCGCCAGCTTCCGCCCCCTTGTAGCCGTCCTTCAGGGTCTGCGTTCGCATGACGAACGTCTGGTCGAGCAGCTGGCTTCCCGCGCGCTCACGAGCGGGAAGCGCAAGGTCCACGTCCAGCGCGACGAGGACGGCCAGATCGTCGGGGCCGGCGGCGCGGGTGACGGCGAGGACCAGGAGGACGACGACACCCAGGCCGCCGCCGAAGCAGCCCTGCTCCACTTCTCCAGTCCGCGCGACGCGGCCACCATCGCGGCCTTCCTGCGCACCCGGGTCTACCGGCCGGAGTCCCTGGTGTGGCTGGAGGGCTACCAGGCCCTGATCCGGTGGCGGAAGGAGAACGAGATCACCGGCGTCCACGCCGTCCCGTACGACACCGAGGTCGAGGTGGGGGTCATGAAGGACTTCCCGCTCGGGCGGTGGGTGCATCAGCAGCGCAAGGCGCTGCGGGCCGGTGAGCTGGAGGAACGGCGCAAGACGCTGCTGGACGCCCCGGAGGCCGGGATGGTCTGGGAGCCGGGCGAGGAGGCGTGGGAGAACAAGCTCGCCGCGCTCCGGTCCTACCGGCGGGCGACCGGGCACCTCGCGCCGCGTCAGGACGCGGTCTGGGGCGAGGGCGAGGCGATGGTGCCGATCGGGCAGCACATGGCCAACCTCCGCCGCAAAGGCGGCCTCGGCAAGGACTCGAAGCGCGCGGCGGAGCGGGCGGCGCAGCTGGCGGCGATCGATGAGGACTGGAACTGCCCCTGGCCGCTGAACTGGCAGCGGCACTACCGGGTCCTCGCCGATCTCGTGGACGCCGACGGGACCCTCCCCTACATCGCCCCCGGCATCACATACGACGGCGACGACATCGGTACGTGGAGGTGGGCGCAGCAAAACGCGGGCGTCCAAGCGCAGCTGATGCCCGAGCAGCGGGAGCGCCTGGCCGCACTGGGCATTCCCGTCACTGAGCCCGCCTTTCCCGCCCCGGCAGCACCCCGTACGACGAAGACCAAGGCGAAGGGGCCGGGCAGGGCACAGGCGGCATTCCAGCGCGGCCTGGCGGCCCTCGCGCAGTGGGTGGAGCAGGAAGGTACGGACCGGCCGGTGCCGCGGGGTGCGGTCGTCGAGGTCGCCGTCGACGGCGAGGCCGAGCCGGTGCCCGTGAAGCTCGGTGTGTGGATCTCGAACACCAAATCGAGAAAGGACCGGCTGGACACCGATCAGCTCGCCGCCCTCGCCAAGCTCGGCATGGACTGGGCCGGACCGCCCCCGGCCATCGAGGCCGCCCCGGCACGGCCCGCCCTGCAGCCCGCACCGCCGGCAGGTCCACCGCCACCGCACCACCACGACGAGTGCGACAAGGCGTCGTACGAGGGCGGGGCGTGCACGTGCGACCTCATCGAGGAGTACGGGCTGCCCTCCGAACGCGACAACTACTGACCACACCACCGCACCAGCCGGGCCCCGGACCTTCTGGTCCGGGGCCCGGTCGTCGTCAGCCGCACACAGACACGGCCACTGAAACGCGGAGTGAAACGCGCCCGCCCCGCTCGCCCTTGCGAGCGTTCTCGCAGGTCAGCGTGAAACGCGGCTCTCCGTTTCACTCGCGCGTTTCAGGGTGGCGTTCCAGTCACGCAACCCGGTCGGCTCGCTGGGCGCGGACCGCCTGGCTCACCGCCGACCAGCTCGCCGCCCTGGCGAAGCTGGGCGTGGAGTGGGCCTGACCAAGGCACGCATGACTGTCCGTGGTGCCCGGCTGGTGCTCACTGCCTTTCTCGGGGTGGGAAGAATCCTTGGCGTTCCGAGCCGTCCACGCTGAATGCGTGAACGGTGGCACGCCCTCTGATGCTCGCTGGCGGTGTCAGGTTCTCGATCACGATGACCTGGCCTGACGGGTTCTCCAGGAGGTCGCGGTAGAAGTTCTCGGCGACGTCGGCGGTCATCAGCTCGGGACGGTCTTCGTGCGGGTCTTCGGGCCGGCGGTAGGTGAGGACCGGAGTGTCGAGCACGACGAAGCCCGGGTGGATCAGGTCGCGGGCTGTGTTCCGGCGCGCGAGTGATACGGCGAAGGCGGCGTGGAGGATGGACCGCATGCCCCTGCCGCGGCTCTTTCGCGGCTGTCCGTCGACGGAGAGCTCAGCAGTCGTTGGGTCGTAGCGGACGCGGTTGCTCCCCGGGACATGCCAGGCTTCCAAGGTCTCATGGATCATGCGCTCGAAGTCGGCGACATCGGCGGCGGGGATGCCGTCGGGACGGGCAATCGGCGGAGCGGGAGCCATGGTGGACAGTGATGCCTTCAGGTCTTCGAGCTGCTCGATCTGAGCGTGCAGGGCCAGCTCGTTTTCGACCCGTGAGCGGGCATTCAGTAGTTCGGTGGCATCTGTGTTGACCGGCTGGATGCGCTGATCGAGTGCGCGGAGTTCCGCAGCGTTGTGTGTGAACTCTTCGTCTCGGGCAGCGCGGGCCGACTCTATGTCCGCTGCCTGCTCTTCCAAGTCCTCGATCATGAGGAGCAGGTCGTTGAGCAGGTCCGTTGTCTTACGCGTCTCGGCAGATACAGAGGCTGCCAGCTGGGTGCTCTCGGCGACGTTGTGTTCCGGGTGCTGGTGATGGGGCTCGGCGCCGCAGAAGACGCAGGTCCCGGTCTGGAAGTAGCCCAGGAGGGTTCCGGCTTCACCGACCATTTGGAGCCGGGCCAAGTCTGACTCGTACTGCTCTTTCAGCAGAGCGAATCGCGCGAGCAGCTGCTGGACCTCGTCGCCCCGCTGCTGGGCCGCGAGGTCGATCTCTTCCAGGCCCCGGCGGTTACGCAGAAGGCTGGTGCGGACTTCAGCAAGTTCGACGGCGGCGGAGGTCACCTCGCTGAGGGCCGCCTGCAGGCGGTCGAGCTGCTCCCGCAGTTGCGACTGGTTCACCTCCAACGTGAGCTTTCCGCGGCTCTCATCGATCAGGTGGTCGATGACCGCGATCTTCCCCTTGCCGAACTGCTTCTCCAGATTGCTGGGCGCCGCAGGACGTTCTGGCTCTTCCTCCCCGCTGAGGAGGAGTTTGAAGACCGACTTCTCCCTGGTCTCGTTCAGCGGATTCCGGGTGCCGAGTACCGGAGAGTGCTGATCTGCCATGCGTGTGTCGTTGACGACGGCCAGGCGCGCGAGGTCCCGAAAATTCAGTGGCAGCACGTTGCCGCGGCCGCTCTGGAGGATCCGCTGGCCGTCGATCCCCAGGACGGTCAGCAGGTAGCGGGAGATGTTCTTCTTCGACTTGGCGTTGTGCTTGAACTTGAGAGTCTCATCCGCTGGCTCCGAGGGCATCTCTCGGAGATCGTGGTTGAACACCTCGATGGTGTCGCCGCCGACGGCGCGGGACAGGGTGAAGCTGCGACCGTCGCTCACCCGTAGGCCGAGGAGGATGCGGGTGTAGCCGGCGTCCTCCGGGATCGACTTGAGTTCGCTGGCGCCCAGCATGTAGTCCACGGCCTCTTCGACGTAGGACTTGCCCGTGTCGGAGGCTCCGTAGATGACCGTCAGGCCGGAACTGAATTCGACCGCCGCCGGGGACTTTCCCATGCCGAGGAAGGTCAGGTGTACGAGCGTCAGTCTGATCACAGGACGTCCTCTCCCAGGTCGCCAGGGCTCACGTGGATACGGTCAGACCAGCGCTGGGTGATCTGCTTCATGCCCTCGCGGACGTCCGTTCCTTCATGCATGTAGGTGTTGGTGAGCCAGTCGGCGCGTTCGATGAGCTGGCCGACGTAGGGGGCATTTAAGGCGCTGAGGAAGCTCGCTGCCTCGTCTGTGGCCCCGTACATGAAGCCGTGGTCGGTGGTCGTCATGTCGGCGAGGCCGGCGCGCAGCAGGACCATGAGGCCCTGCTCGATGAGGCGCCGGCGCAGGCCGAGCTCGCCGGGGCTGGCGGGTAGGTCGGGGTGGAGGCTGGCGGGGCCGTGGTCGAGGTCGCCGCTGTGGAGCATGGCGTGGTCCAGGTAGACGAGCTGGGCGACGTCCAAGCGGCGGGGGAAGGTCTCTGACAGGAGGATCAGAGCGCGCATCCCGGCCTCCACGGGGCTGTTGAGGGGGCTCACGGGGTCTCCTCTTTGCACCAGGTCAGCCGGTCGTCGTTGGCCAGGCGATGGCACATGCCCTTGAGGTCGATGACTTTCACCACGGGGGCGAGGATGTTCGCCGGGTTCGGCTGGTGGGCGACGGCTGCGTCGAGCACGGCTTCGAGCCGTGTGTAGCCGCTGGCGTGGTCTCGGTCTTCGATCTCGATCACGGCGTCGTACAGATCGGTCTCGATCGCGGTGTAGGTCGCTTCCGGGACGCTCTCCTGCGCGAAGCGCCAGAGCGACTCGGCATGGAAAAAGGCAGCGCGCTGGCGGAAAAGGTGGCCGCCCACCTTCGCATGGTCGCGGGCCTCTTGCAGCGTCTCCAGGGCGAGGCCGTGCTTGGCGTTGTAGGCATCCAGCAGCTTGCGGACGTAGACGGCTTCGTGGGGTGCCTGGTCTGCTGGGGCCGGGTCGGCGGCGGGGCGCTCCTTGAGCTGCTTCGGGAAGCGTCTTACGTGGTGGGGGGTCGCGGCGTGCAGTTCGAGAATCTCGTCTAGGTCCCTGGCTTTGAACATCGAGAAGTCCGTCGCCTGCGCCAGCACCCCCACAGCAGTACGCATCTCCGGGGTGAGCTTCTTCCCGAGCTTGGAGTCCTTGTCGTTCCACGCCGCGAAGAACTCATCCTTCAGCTGAGGCGGGTTGAGCAGGAGTCGCTCCAGTGTGGTGCCAATCTTGGGCGCGACAAAAACGTACCGGGTGGGCAGCTCGTACGTACCGAGGATCTTCGCGACGAAGATCTTGACCATCTCCGGGAAGGCGTCCGCCTGCCCGAGCGCCTTTGCGTAGTGCTTGCACTGATAGCAGTGCCATTCACCCGCCGTACCTTGCTCGGAGAGGCAGGCTGCGACGTCCGCTCCGCGGTCGCCGGCCCCACCCATCCTCTGCACCCGGACGTAGGGGCGACCAGACCATGTACCGAACTGGTGGACCCACTCGACGGTGAAGTCCTCCCAGTCGTCCGCGTTGTAGATCCACTGCAGGTACACCTGAGGTGTGGGCAAGGGAGCGCTATGGGTCGGCGGGGCAACCACGACGACCTCCGGCGATTTGGGCTCCGGAAAGCCCTCGAATACCGGCCGGGCTCCATCCCTGCCCGGCTCAAGCCCCCCTGCCACAGCCCACCCCCGTCCCTACCACCACGCAAAATCACTGACCGTAGTGATATCACCTCGCACGGTCCGTCAGGAAGGCACTTGGGCAGCCTCACCCCCCTCACCCTGATCGTCGGCGCCTCTGCGTGATCCCCTCCGTCCTCGTCAGCGGCATCCTCAGGCGCCGCTGACCTGCCGAGCTGGGGCCAAGGGCGTCCTGGTGCTTCACCCCACGCCGTGCAGGCCACCTCCTAAGACAGCCCCTCACCGGCTCGCCGCCACCGCTTCCGGGCCGGCTTCCTCACGCTGGGGCAGGCGCGGCGCGGGCCAGGCCGGGTTCCAGCGCCAGGACGCCCACCGGTCGGCGTCCGCGAACGGCCCGGTGCGTTCCTCGAGCATCGCGAGGGCCTGGGCGCGGGCGAGCTCCACCACCTGATGCTCGGTGTCGGTCACGATACCCAAGCACCGGACGTGGGCGTACTCGTCCTCGTCCTTCCACTGCCAGCTGGTCAGGTCGGGGTCGATGACGAGGTCGACGGTCAGGTCGGGGTCGATGACGAGGTCGACAGTCAGGTCGAAGGTGTCGAACCCCGACTCGCTACGGCGGGTGGGGCGCTCGAAGTTGACGTACCAGTTCCTCAGCCCGGCCGCGGTGAAGAAGGCGTTGACGCTGAACCACGCCGTCGGCGGCTTCCACAGCAGCAGCTCCGTCTCCTGCCACACCCCGGGCGCCAGCTCCCACTCTCCCGTCGCCATCGCGTCGAACGCCTCCGTACGGACCGACCGGTCGCCATCGACGCGGGCCTTGGCGTACAGGGAAGGCCAGCGGGCCTGCGCCCCGGGCGCGCACGCGGTCACCAGCGCCTCGCCGGTGCGGCGACCACGCGCAGCGCCTGCTCGCTCCACACCCGGCTGCTGCGGTGCACGTCGCGCCGCACGACCGTCTCCCCCGTCGTGAAGGTCTTCACCGGTACCTCCCCTCACGAGTCCGGCCGGGACGTCCAGCCGGGCGGACACCACCTCAGCGCGCCGGAGGTGGTGTGGGCAAGCCGCCGTTCGGGGCGGCTTGCCCAGCCGCTCAGGCTTGCCCGCCAGCTCCCACAGCGGGCGGGCAAGCCCGGTTCCGTTGCAGTGGAAGCACCAGCCTTCCTCGATGGCGCCAACGGCGCTGCGGGCCCCGACGGTGTTGGTGGCGTCTTGGAAGAGCTGGGTGAGGCCGGTGATGTGTGCCGCGTGAATCGGGAGCTCCTGCCGTCTGCTGAGCGTGAGTTCCAGGGCGACACCGGGGCCGGTGAAACGGGCATGGGGGAGGTCGCCGGTCATCGCGCGGAGCGTCTCGTTCACTTGGCGCATCGTCTCCGCACCGGTCAGCTGCACCCGGGCCGCAAGGATGGTGTCGGCGGCCGCGGTGAAGGCCAGCAGCCGGGCCGGACGGGCGAGCGGCCCGACGCGGCTCACCGGGTCGGGATGGGTGTGCTGGAGCTGAGCCAGGGCGTGCCACAGGTCGCCCGGCAGGTCTTGGGGGGCGGTCTCTTCTCTGCTGCGTCTCATGAGACCGGTCTATGGCCTGGCACCGGCGTACAGCCGGGATCGGGTTGTTCCCTCCCGTACGGCGGCGCCGCGACTTTACGGGCCGTCCCGCCGGGCGGGGAGCTCTGCTACTCGTTCTTCCGTCCGTGGAGGAACCCGAAGAAGCCGGCCTGCTTCGCCGCGGCTTCCTGTTCAGCTCGTTCCTCGGCCTCGCGGCGTTCCCGTTCCTTGATGCTGAGGCAGACGCGGCAGTCCCCGTGGGGAGCTTCGGCCCCGTCGTCGGGGTAGGTCTTGCGGCCACAGGTCGGACACGGCCAGGTCGTTGCCTCCCGGCGGCGCCTCTCCTCCTTGTACGCGAGGCGCTCCCGCTCCCTCTCTGCCTCAGCTGTCCGCCGGCGTTCCTCGTCCCGGACACGGTAGGCCCGGACGTCGTCGGGGTTGTCCAGGGCCGTCTTGAGGGTTTCCCAGTCGGAGTGGCCGTATCGCCACCAGATGGGGCCCAGCGGGCCGTGCTGTTGGAGGCGGGCGAGGGTGGTGACGATGACCGGCAGGGCGCGGCTGTGGTCGCGGTAGCCGTCCTTGGATGGGCCGCCGTACATGTCGTCGCCGTTCCACTCGCCCCGCCAGCAGTGGCGGGTCAGGTCGCGGACGGCCGTCATGCGGTTCATCATCGCCTTCGCGCCGACGTCGGCGGTGAAGACGATCGCCAGGGGCGGGTACCCCTCGCGGTCGCTTTTCTCGTAGAGGGTGGTCCACAGGGGGACTTCGCTCCGGCCGGGGGCGTGGACGGTGCGCTGGTAGAAGCGGACGTACTTGCCGAGTTTCGCGGCGAGGCGGGGGCGGTCCTCGGTGCCGTTGTCGACTTCCACGCACAGCATCGGCAGGCCGGCCTCCGGGGCGGTGAGGACGGCGTCGGCGCGCAGGCTGCCCTTCACAGGGTTGACGAAAGATCCGCCGACGGGCAGGACGACTTCGGTCTCCCACGCGTCGATCGTGCTGATGCCCGGCGGTGGGAGGGGCGGTGCGGCGGCCGGGAGGGGAGCCGGCTGGTTCTTCCGGACGACCGGTTTCGTCGGGACGGGAACGGGCTGGATGAACGCGTTGATGGTGTCGGTGACCTTCCGGGCGTGCGGGGCCCCTGACGCCACGGATGCCTTCGCGGTGCTGCCCATGTCCCGGACCTCACGCTCCAGGACCACGCCTGCGGCCTCGAGGCCGGCCGGGGTGAGGTTCCACAGCTTCTCCGTGACCCGGTTGCCGTTCGCGTTGACGCTCTTCGCCGATCCCAGGGAGACGACCAGGCCGTGGGCGGCGAGGTCCTTCGCCCCGTTCAGGATCGTCTGGTTGGTCGCGTGGCCCGGTGCCATCAGCCTCCGCAACTGCGCCGCGGTCGCGACCTTCACCACCCCCAGCGCGGTCAGGATCATCGTCCGGGTTTTCTCCGTCGACCCGAACGGACACACCTTCGTCCCACCCACCGTGACTCCCCACCCTTCCCCGCGCACCCGACCGCCTTCCGGCCGGAAGGCCGGCGCGCGCCCCGCCGCCCCGAACCGATGATCACACTCCTACCACTCCCTACTGACTTAGGAGTGTTGATATAAGGGTTGTCGAGGTCGCGGAATCGAGCTGATCAAGGGGTCTGATCTGCGGAAACGCGGCGCGATGACGGCTCGGGCAGCGTAGGGGAAAACGTAGGGGAAGCCGTATGACGGTGCGTAGGGGCTGGAACGCGCAAGATTGGCATCGCGTGCAGCCCCGCGTGTGACCGGACGAAGTGGTTGGGGGCTGAGCGTTGGCGTTCTGCCTGGTCGCGGGTCTTCTGGCCAACGCGGATGGCGGGCCCGGCCACAGTAGTCGGCGGTGCCCCCGTCGAAACGGCCGACTGCATGGACAAAACCGCTGCTGGCGGATGTGTTGCCCTGTAGTTGGCGGATCCTCTGTCGGACCGCCGCGGGGGAGCCTCACGCCGTCCTGCGCGCTTCGACGAGTCGCCGCTGCACATCTGACACCAGGCTCTGAAGTCGTCCTGGCCGCACCCCTTCTCTCTCGATCTACTCGTCCAGGCGCGGACGCAGATACCGCACCATGTGAGCTCCATGGCGGCGAAGGGCTGACCGGCTCATGGAAATCTCTTCCTGGATCTCTCTTCGGAGCTCATCGGTCCAGCCCTGCTCCCGGTCGTCCTCGCCAAGAGGGGTTTTGAGAGCAGCCACCGCCTCATCGAGGACCGCGAGCAAGTCCATGACCCCTCCAGATGTGCCTCAGCAAGTACCGCAACGGCGAGCTCGCCAACTATCGCTCAAATCCGCCAACTACCGCTCAACGTCACACCGCGGTGGCCGCCGGGCCGTACTACGCCGTCAGTCCGCAGCCTCTGTCCACAGGGCCGCAATTGGAGGCTCCTCTTGAGCCGCCGCGATCAGCGGGGCGGCCCGTCGTTGAGGAGCTGTCATGCCCGAGAACACCGTCACCGTGCCGCTCGCCCCGATGGAACTGGAGGACGTCGCCGTCGCCTTCGCCTACATCCGGGCGTTGCAGGCCGACGACATCGACACCGCCTGCGCGGTCGCCGACGACACGGGCCAGGAGCTGCACCGGCTGCTCCTGGACATCGCCGCGCGCGTCATCATCCCCATCACCGCCGTGGACGACTGCGGCGGGGAGCCGTGCACGCACTCCTTCCTGGCAGCGGCACTCGGCCAGCTCCTGCTGGAGCTGCTCTGCCACGGCGAGTGCCTGGCCAATGCGCCGGGCGTCGCCGCGACCATCGTCCGGTTCACCGAGAACATCCTCACCGGGGACCACGGCGACGTCGCCGACGTCCTGCGCCAGCTGGAGGCCGCGGGGATGGAGCAGGCGATGGAGGCGCACCCGGCGCACCGCACCACCGCGTAGCCGCACCTCCAGGACTGCAGTGGTGCGGTGCGGCGCGCATCGGGACCACACCACCGCACCACGCCACGCCACCGCCCGCACCGCACCTCGTATCCGGGGCGCGTCACCGCACCGCACCGGGCACACGGCGCACGGCGGCGGGCCCAATATCACAGCCCCCCTTGACCGCGGCCTGATCAGCGTCGGGACCGGCTCTGGCAAGGGGAAATGCTCCGGTAGCCAACGTGGTCAAGGAGAGACGTGCGCCCGCCCGGACGTGGACAAGGGGTAGCCGGGCACCCGCTCGGAGTCGGACAAGGGGTGCCGGTTCGCCCGGCCCGAGCCGGACAAGGGGGCGGGCCGCCGGTGCACGCGATCCGGGAGGTGCGCATCGGGTGCGGTGGGGGACATCGGGTGCGGCGCACCGGTGCGGTGGCGCACCATCGCGGTGCGCCGCACGGTGGCGTCCATCGTCATCCGGCGCACCAGAGTGGAGCCCACCGGGTGGGCTGGACTCCATCCGATGTCGTGCATCGCCACTGGATGCAGAACATCGCGCTCCACTCGGTGGACGATGCCCAACATCGTCACCACAGCCAGGCGCTGGAGTGCCGCACCCGGGACAGGGCGCGGGCATCGCGGCGCGCGGCGGCGTTGCCGATCCGGTTCTGCCGGGGCCGGGGCCGGCGCGACTCCCCGGCCGCAAGGCGGCGCTTCCCGGCGTCCTGGAGCCGACGGCGCTGCTTGTGCAGCTGAAGCTTCTTCGCCGCCTTCGACTTCGGTGTCCGGGGCCGCTTCCAGACCGGCTGCCACCCCGCAGGCTCATCGGGCTCGGGCTCCTGATCCTCGTCGAGCGCGGCGGCCATCTTCGCGCGGGCCGCGCGGGCTCGGGCGAGGGCGTCCTGGGGGTCAGGCAGTTCTTCCGGGGTGCTCACGCGACTCCGCCTGTCGGTCGGCCCGGCGTGTGCTGGATGCCGGGCTGCTGGGTGTGCGGCGCCGGGGCCGACGCCGGGGCGGGCTGTGGACGCAGGCCGTGGGCGGCTTCACGTGCCCGCTTGCTGTCCTGGATCGTGGCGGCCAACTGCGCGGCGACGGCTTCCATGGTCTGGCGGGTCTGCTCCACCGCGTCGACGCCGGTCTCCGGCTCCAGAAGGCCGCCGTCCTTCCGGCCGGAGCGCAACGGCCGCGGGTGCGACCTCGAGGCGGCGGGCACGGCGACGGCGTACGGCCGGGAGCGGGAGCCCAGGCGCTCCGCACGTCGCGCCGCGTTGACCCGGGCGGCCAGGGCACCGGCGGCGAGGCGGGCCCGCTCGTACGGGGGCGCGGTGCGCTTGCGGGTCAGCGGGCGCAGCACGGCCTGGTCCTCGGTGTCGCGCGGGTACAGGGCGGACAGGTCGGCGGTCACCGACCGGCCCCGGCCGACGGGCCGGGTGTAGTCGTCGACGGCCGTCTGCACGATTCGTTCGTCCAGGCCCGCCTGGTGGGGGCGGCCGCGCAGGACGTAGGAGAGGTAGCGGCGGGCTTCGGCGAGCAGGTGGTGGTGCTTGAAAGCGCCGCGCATCACATACGTCACCGCGACGACGGCGACGGCCGCCAGGACCATGTCGACCACAGGCCGTACCCGCGCCCACACCGCCGCGGCCGCCGCCCTCGCCCGCTGTGCGAGCCGGTCGACGACGTCGGCGCCGAAGGCCCGGACCGCTGAGGTGCGCCACCGCTTGCGCAGCTCGGTCAGCGACAGCAGCTCGGTGCGCTTGGGCGGGCGGGTACGGTCGGCGGCCTGACAGCCCAGCGCGTAGGCGGCCCGCTCCCCCGGCGCGTGCCCGTGCTTCTCCTCGTACGTGGCCGTCAGGACGGACACGGCGTCCTCGATCTGCTGGCGGCGGGTCGACTGCCAGCCGATGAGCCGCTGATCAATACCCGCGATCTCCATGACGGGCCGGCGGCCCGGGGTCACCTCGCGCGGCTCCCACGCCCACCCGAGCCGGGCGGACACCTCCTCCATGAAAGTCAGTACGTAGAGGGTGTCGGCCGCGACGATGTGGGCCAGCATCGTGTCCGCCGACAGGTTGCCCCACGTGCCCTTCTCGTCGGGACGCCGGGCACGGATCGAGACCATCGCATGATCGTGGAGAAGGGGCCTGGACTCCGCGGCTCGGGACTCGTAGTGCCGGAAGACCGCGACGATCAGCCCGTCCCGGACACCGGCCCGGTTCTTGCCGCCGCCCTTCCAGCGGATCTGCGCGACCGCATCCTCCAGCCACTCCAGCGTCCTGTCCCGGGCGATGTCCTGGCACAGCTCCAGCACCAGGCGGATCTCGTGCCCCATCAGCGCCCACGCGATGTGGGCCGTCGGCGGGGGCCGGAACACCAGGTGCATACCGAGCCAGGGCACACGCTCCTTGGCCTTGTCGGTCTCGGGTGAGCGGTTGTGCTCGATGGGCCTGCCCAGCACCGTTGCCCCCCCCCGGGCGCGGGCCGGGCTCTCGCCCTGCGCCAGGAGCTCGCGCTCGATCCGGTCGGCGTCCGGGTGCCGGCCCTCCCCCAGGAGCAGCTCGGCCTGCCGCTCCGTCACCACATCCCCGGCCGTCAGGCCGACTGCGGCCAGGCCCCGGCCCTTCCAGATCCCGGGCGGGACACCGGCCTCGTCCTGGGCGGCGCGCAGCGACGTGCCCGCCGCGCGGTGGCCGTCGCCGACCATCACGCCACGGAAGAGATAGCGCCCGTCGCCGGGACGAATCTTCGTTTGGCTGATCACCGGCACATGAAACACCGGGGTTGAGCTGCGGAAAAGCGTGATCCGGGGTTCTTCCCGCCGGGCGGGAGGGCATCACCAAGTCTTTTCCGTGGCGCCCGCCAGGCGGGCCGCCGCACCAGCCCGAGACGGTAAGCCGTCGACGTGTGCACAGTTCGCCGCATGAACCGCGAACTGCTCCACGGAGACCTCTGCCCGCTGTGCCGCCGCCCTCTCACGCTGCGCACGACCGTCGAAGTCCACTCGAACACGCCGTACCCCAGCCGGACCGACATGGTGCCCCACTGCGAGAGCTGCGCCAACGACATGCCCCGCGCGCAGGAGTGGAACGACCTGATGCACGCCCGCCACGACAGCTGACCCCGACCGTGCGAATACTGCGCGCCCACCACCACACGAGCACCACCCGCCACGAAATTCGACTCCAGCCAACTGCAACATCGTCGAACACCCATCAACGCACCACTCCTCCGACCACCCACCACCGCTGAGCACATCGCGTCACCGACGCCCTTCAACCCAAACAGCCACCACCGCCCCCGGCCGACCCGGCCGGGGGCTTCGTGCGTCCTGGAGGAGATCACCGTGCCCACGTACGAGGCCCTGCCCCGCTTCAACGCCGACCACCGCCGCCTCACCCCGGAGCAGCGCCATCGCTTCCGTGAAGCCGTGACCGCCTTCGTTCACGACCTGCGTGCTGGAGGACGCTTCCGCGCTGGTCTCCGCGTCAAGCGCGTACAGCGGTCCACCGGCATCTATGAGATCACCTGGTCTATGGGCACCGGCCCCGCAGGCCGCGCCACATGGCAATACGGGCCCGAGGTCTACCCCCAGGTGCCGCACGTGATCTGGCGCCGCATCGGCACCCACGACATCCTCACCGGCCCCTGATCCGGCTGGTGCGGCGTGCGAATTCGCACGCGAGCGTTCGAGCCGAATCGAGCGGGAGCGCTTGCGTTGAAGTGTCTCGCCCCTGCGATGAGCCCACGCGCCAGCGGCCCACCACTCAGTGGTTGGTGGGCCGCTGTGGCCGTCGAGCCGGGCCAGCCGCGATCATGGAGTGCCAGCATCACGCGGACTGGCCGTACTCGTTGGGCGGGACATGAAACTCTCCACCACCCTCCTGGACCCGCTGGCCGAAAACGCGGTTGTCGCCGCGTGTGCTCTCGCCGACGCCTCCGGCCCTGAACGGTGGAGCGACGGCGCCGTCGAGGACGCGGCCACGGCGTTGGAGGTGCTCGCTGGAGCGCTGTCCGAGCTCAGCCCGGAGGCAGCAGAGCTCTTGGAGGTCATTCCGGCCGCCGTCGCCGCGCTTCGTGAACGCGTCGAGTCCACGCCGGACGCAGCCGCACCGCCCCGCTCGACCGGCCGCGCGGAGGAGCACTCGGCGGTGCTGAGCACTGGCCTGCGGCGAGCTCTGGCCGCGCACAACCTCGCCGGGCACCGGGTCCACCAACTCGGCCCCGCACTGCTGACCGTCACTCTGGACGCGGCCCGCGCCCAGGCCCTCGCCGTACTCCTCGCCGCACGCCGCGAACTCCCCCGCCAGGCACCCGCCGCCGAAGACGAACCCCGATGGGGCGCCGGGCCGGCAGAGACGGCTGCGGCCGCCCTCGCGGTGGCTCTGGCCGCCTACGGGCCGGGAACGTACGCCCGGGTTCTCGCCTCCGGGCACGTAACCGCAGGGCTCACCCCGACGGCTGCCAGGCAGGTAACGGACGCGCTGAATACTCGCCCGGCCCCCTCCGGCCTACCGCCGCGGCCACAGCGCCGCGGGCTCGGGCACGGGTGGAAGGGAATCGACGCCGGACGCTGACCCGGTGGAACGCGGAAGGGCCCGGCCACCCCGAGGGGTGGCCGGGCCCCACGCCGTTTCCATTGGAAACGGCGCTCAGCTGCGATCGGGGAATCCGATACTGGACGTCAGCTTCGGTAGTCGGCAGCTGGCTCGAGTGCGGGTAGCGCTGACCAGCGAGCCTCAGTGCCGTGGGACAGGGCTTGATCGATACGTCGTTCGATGCCTTCCGCGATCTTCCGATGCTCAGGCGCGCACAAATGGAGCTGCAGCTCAGGGTAGTTGAAGGTCTGGAAGCGCAGCTCGATCAGGCCCGTGCGGATTTCGTCGTCCAAGCGGATGCAGGTGTCTTTCTGCTCTGCGTAGATCGCGTCGAGGTGGCGCGCGGGGGCGACCGGCAAGCCGAACTCGGGGTCAGTGAGTGCAGCCACCAGTGGTTCCCTGCGGTACGGGATGCCGCTCCGGTGGATGATGTCGATGCACCAGCGCACGGGGCCCAGTCCTTCGTACCCGTTGATGCCGAGTCCTTTGTATCCGGTGACCGCGTCAGCTGGGGTGGTCGTTTGGAAGATCCCCAGGCGCCGCAGCAAGCCGCTGCTACACCAGGCACCGGCTTGCCAGTACTGATTCCAGCTTCCTGTGTTCCATCGCTGCTCGAAAGCAAGTTCTTCGTCTGACCACTGCTGAGGTCCGCGCCACAGTGGACGCCATCCCATGTCGGACAGGTGACCCAAAGCAGAGAGTTCATGCCGCTTCCAGGCCCCTGACGGCACGCCCGTCAGCCAGGCGGAGGTCCGGCGTCCTGCGACATGGATCTCGATGCCGCGCTGGGTGTACTTCCGGATCCGCAGCCCTGGCATGCCGTGGACTTCGCCGTCGGGTTCGTACGACGGCAGGATCCGGCTGAGCAGCCGGCCTGCACGCTGGTCGCTCTCCACCACCAGCTCGATGGTGGTCGGCTGCGGCTGCACCCGGCGGATTCCGAAGGCGAACTCCGTGAAGTCTGTGTGCGATTCGAGTACCTCGTGGAAGAGGTCGGCTTCGAAGTGACGCTGCTCATCGCCTTCTGCGGGCGGGATGGGCGGCTGGTCAGGTCGCAGGGAGGAGCGCGCCTGGGTGTAGGTCTCGTTCGTGTAGAGGGTGCGGCGTTTTGTGTGCTTGCTGATTCGGTCACGGCGCATGAGGAGGTCCTGTTTCCCCGTACCGTCGGCCCTGCGGTACGGCGAGACGAAGCCGCTACCGGAGTCATGCGTGTGCGTGCACTGCCGTGGTGTGAAGCTGGCCTCCTTTACCCCCTCTTGGGACGCTCGAATGGGCCGAGAGCAGTCCAGGGGGCCCGGCCCAACCACGGCCGTTGGACAGAGCTTAGCCAGTGACCGCCGTGTTGGGTGCCACCGTCACCCGTTCGTGTACGCGCCCTGATCGCGGCGAGGCGCGTACATGTCGCCACCGTGGTCTCGTGAGCAGTGCTCGCCACCGCAGCCCCACCCAGTGGCAGATGCTCAGACATCGATCTCACACGGCGTCGGGGCCTTCGACGTAGGGGAGGCCCACCGCCGCAAGTTTGGTCTGCAGGTTGATGTCGCTGGTCGCGGCGTACAGCTTGGAGCCAGGGTGGGCGGACTGCAGCAAGAGCGCTGAGGCGATGAAGCGGTCGTCAGGGACGTCCAGGTCCAGCCAGGTGGGGAGGCCTTCTCCGCGGGGTTCGGTGTGCTCGAAGACGGCATAGACGTCGCCGGCGATGCGGGCGCCTTTACGGACGTCCCCGTTGTCGCGCATTGCCTTCAGCCTCCGGTTTGCCCTTTGCGCTGCCTCCCGGCCCTCCAGGCGGTTGTGGCCGCGCTTGAGGTCGTCGATCTCGCGCAGCACAACAGGCAGGAGGTGAACCATGTAGCGCGGGCTGCCCAGCGCGTCCCGGTAGACCGTGACGTCGGGGTCGTCGATCAAGCAGTTGGTGTCGACGACCACGCGCACCGCCCAGTCGTCCTGTGGCAGCAGCTGTACCAGCTCACGCAGCGCCGTCAGCGAGTTCTTCAACTGCGTCACCGCCTCCGGGATGTCCTGGGGTGCACGGTGCTTCACCCGGCCCTCGCGGACCAGCCAGTCCTCCAGCAGTCGGAGTCCGTCGTCCATGCCTCGCTGCACAGCTGGTGTGGGGTGAGGAAAGAGCAGCCGGAACCGCGGAGCCCAGTCGCGTATCTGCCGCAGAAGTTCCATCCGGCTGGCCTCAACTTCGGGCGTGCTCGGCACCCACGACCACGGATGTCCGAAGATCTGTACCGCCCCCAGGTCCATTTGCCGTTCACGCACCTGCGAGTTGCTCAGGACGGTGGCGTAGGCGGATTCGATGGCGGCCAGCTCGGACAGCAGTTGGTCGACGTAGGTGGGCGGCGGGGACTTCTTCGGCATCTGCTGATGGTCCTCCCTTGAGCTGGTGAGGGCCATCGCTTCGCTTGAAGTCGTAGGCGAGCTTCTTCCTGGGTGCTGCGGTCATCGCCGGTTCCTGACGAGTGTTGCTCGATCGGACCCGCACATGGGTGAGTAAGGTATACGCATGACCGCCCCATACAGTCCCGATGATCGGGAAAAGGTAGTTGCTAAGCTCCCAGCCCCACTGCGGCAAGAACTGAAGGTCCGAGCCGCAGAGTTGGGCGTGGACATCAAGGATGCCGTCACGGAAGGCGTCCATGCCTGGCGTAGCGCCGACACGCCTCGCCCTCAAGTCGATACGTCGGGCGGCGGTTCGTTCGCTACGTACCTCCCGACGGGCTTGTACGGGGAGTTCAAGGACGTCTGCAAGACCCGGGGTATCCCGTTCAACCAGGGCATCGCCCAGTCGATCCGGCTGTGGCTCGACAGCCACCCTTCGCCCCGTCGTGTCCCCCGCACAACCGGTGCGAGGCGTCTCGTGTTCGGGAACCAAAAGGGTGGTGTCGGCAAGACGGCGACGTCAGCCGGCGTGGCGGAGGCTCTCGCGGAGATCGGCCAGCGCGTCCTGCTCGTCGACTTCGACCCCCAGTGCCACCTGACTAAGCAGCTTGGCTACGAGATGCTCGCCATCGATGAGCCCAGTCTGGCCAAGCACATGCTGGGCGAGGGAAAGGGCGCGCTGCGTGACCTGCTGGTGCCGATAGAGGAGGGTGCTTTCGGCGGCCGGCTATTCCTTCTGCCTGGGTGCAAGGACGCGTTCCTGCTCGATGCGAAGCTGGCGACGACACGTCATGTCCGTATCAAGGAGATCGCCCTGGAGAAGGCGCTGGAGCCCTTGGAGAGCGAGTTCGACTTCATCGTCATCGACTGCCCGCCCAGCCTGGGCTACTCCATGGACACGGCCCTCTACTACGCCCGTACGCGGGACGGTGAGGAACCCAGCGCGTCAGGCGTGGTCATCCCGGTGTTGGCAGAGGACAGCTCGGCCGACGCCTACGACATGCTGTACGACCAGATCGAGGACCTCTCGGAGGACCTAGACGTGGCCATCACCAAGTTGGGATTCGTCGTCAACATGTACGACAGCCGCAAGGGCTTCATCGCTACGTCATCCCTCGAAAGCTGGAAGGGCATCGGTGATCCGCCGGTTCTGGCGGTGGTCCCTGAACGGAAGGAGCAGCGTGAGGCCAACCGTCTCAAAGCTCCGCTGCTGTCCTCGGCGCCGGAGTGTGAGCAATCCGAGGCGATGCGCGCCGTTGCTCGGGCGGTGAAGGGATGAAGGCCGCAGACCGCCTGGGTAATGGGTCGTCGTTCAACAAGGTGCCGCGTGGTCGTAGTGACCGAGGGCGGGCCAAGGCCGTTGCCCAGGGTGATGTGCCGACCTACGAGCTGGTGCGGCTCCGCCTGAGCGAGGTGACGCCCACTCCCCTGAACCCTCGCCGGAACTTCGGTACGGACGATCAGAAGGCCCGTTTCGGTGAGGAGCTGCGGGCTGTACAGCTCGCAGCGTGTGTCGCCGTGTCGCGCGATGCGTACCTGTCTCTGTGGCCCGAGCACGCTGATCACGTCGGCGGGGCCGACTACGTGCTCGTGAACGGGGAGCGCCGCTACCGCAGTGCGGATCACGTGGGACTCGAGGCGCTCGATTTCGTCGTGCGGAACGACCTGGCCTCGTCGAGGGAAGACTTCGTCGACTCCCTCCTCAAGGAGAACCTCGACCGGGAGGACTTCGATCTCGTCGAACGGGCTCGTGGTGTCCAAGCGCTGGTAGAGGTCTGCGCTGGGGAGGGCGATGCCGGCGCCCAGACTCGGGCGGCTGAACGGCTGGGCAAGTCCAAGGCCTGGGTGACCAACCAGCTGGCCCTGCTCACTCTGCCTGAAGGTATTCAGGAGAAGCTCAGTGCTGGCGTCCTTCCCGAAAGGGAAGGCCGTCTGCTGGCTCGTCACCTCAAGGCATACCCGGGGCTGAGCACCCCTGACCTCATGGAGCACCTGGCCTTGCACCGGGAGGCGGAAGCAAAGAAGCGGGACGAAGAGAAGAAGCTGCTGCGGGCAGCCAAGAGTGGAGGCGTGTTGACCGCGGTCAACACGGAGACCGGCGGAGCGGGCGGCCTCGCGAATGGGCAGCCATCAGTGTTGACCGCGGTCAACACTTCGGAGCCGCTGGCAGAACCCACGAAGCCAGACGAGGAGACGCCCGAGGTGTTGACCGCGGTCAACACCTCCGCTCCCCCGCCGGTGCCCGAGCGGAAGGTGTCGGCCGACTCGGGCTCCGCAGTCTCCGAACCGCCCGCTCAGTCGTCCGTACCGTCCCAGGGCCGCTCGGCGCAGCACACCGGGGAGGCTGAGGAGTACGCGCAGGTCCTTATGAAGGAGCTCGGGGAGACTCCGGCAGCTCAAGCGGCGACGATCGCTTCGGCTCTCTCTGCGACCGAACTGACTGCCTTGATCGAAGCGCTTCGAGAGCACGTCTAGCGGACGACGTGACCCGTACACCATGGGCCTGGTCATGACAGGCACCACGGTGTGTTGACCGCGGTCAACAAGTCCACGTGCGTTGACCGCGGTCAACAAGCTCATGGTGGCGGCCGGAAAACGGATCGCGGGTACGGCTGCTGCTGTTCCGAGGATCTCGTGGACGCTGAGGCCGTCGGCTGACGTATGCGGAAAGCGTGTCGGGAATTCCGCACGCCAGGCGCCGCAAGGGCTGCAGCCACCTGGGTGCCGTTCAGAGAGGTTCTGGAGCCGCACGGAAACACAAGAAGGCCCGTATCCCGCCACAGCTTTCGCGGCGGGGTACGGGCCTTCAGAGTGAGCATCGGGGCGCCTGAGCGGTTACCCGTTCACGTCCGCGACGGCGGCGTTCAGGAGCGCGACGACGTCGGTCTCATACGGGTCGGTGAACAACTGGTGGTCGCTGACGTTGAACGGCCCGAACCTCATAGTGACGCGGAACCCGGGCGCGAGGGTGGTCTCCCGTCCGTCCAGTGCGGCGGTGAGCCGGTCACCGTCTTGCTGGGCATGCTGGGTCTCGGTGTACGGACCGAGCCGGATCAGGGTGTATCCGTCGAGGCTGTCGTCGCGCTTGCGGGCCTCGATGTAGAGGGCGTAGTGGGCGGGGGCCATGCCGACGTCGTCGGGGAGCGGCAGTCCGGTGGCGGCGTGGGTGAGCATCGCGTAGCCGGGCTGCCAGAAGCCGATGATCGAACTGGTCTGGCAGCGTAGCCAGCCGCGTTCGGTGTAGCCGAGCTGGCGGCCGTGGAGGTAGGCGGCGGCGTACGGGGTGCTGGGGTGGACCAGGGTGACGGCGATCAGGTCGGGGCCGTGGTCGTCGCCGGGGCGTGTCTGCGCACGTTCCACGAACGGGCCGACGCGTACGGCGATGTCCCGGGCGCTGCCGGTGCCCGGCGTCCAGGGCTCGGGGTTGCGCAGGGCGGTGAGCATCGCGTGGAACTGGTCGACGACGGCCTGGTCCTCGGGGGAGATGGCGCCGGGGGCGTGGCCGCAGCGGCGGAATGAGGGGAGCTTCATCGGGCGGGTTCCTGTTCGCGGGTGGGGTGGGTCCAGGGGAGGGCGAGGCCGTCGCCGGCGACTCGAGGAATCAAATGCCCGTGAAGATGCAGCACGGTCTGGGTGGCGTCGGGGCCGCAGGAGGTGAGGTAGTTCCACTGGCCGCCGATCTGGGCGGCGAGTTCAGCGGCGCGCATCTGCACGGTGGCGGAGACGACGGGGTCGGTGGTGAAGTCGGCGACGTGGCCGCGGGGGAGGACCAGGACGTGGCCGTCGGTGCAGCCGCGGCGCCCGTGGTCGTCGGCGCGCGGCAGGATCGCGAGGGCGTCGGTCCACTCGTGGACGATCGTGGCGGGTGCGCCGTCGTGGATGATCCGGCAGAAGACGCAGTCGGAGCGCGGGTGCTTGCGGGGGACCGGGGGCCGGTTGATGTGGTGGTGGGTGACCTGGACGCGGGCGCCGGTCTCCTGCATGCGGTGGCCGATGGCGTCGGCGATGGCGGGTGCGCGGTGGCGTCCGTACCAGCAGTTCACCAGGAGCTGGACCGGGCGCCCGTGCGCCGCGGCATGGAGCGCGGTGAGTTCGTGGACGGCGTCGTTGATGATGCGGTCCGTGCCGGGTGTGTTGAGGACGTAGTCGCGTACGCCGGCGTCTCGTCCGGTCTGCTGGGCGACGATGTCGGCGAGGGCCGGGTCGTCCGGCGGGTTCAGCAGTGCGTCGGTCAGGTTGATGGCGAGGACGGCGGCGCGGTAGCGGGGCGGGGGAGCGTCCTGCCAGCGGGCGCCGAAGGAGTCGATGAACAGGTCGGGGGTTGTCACGGTGCCTCCAGGGTCGGGATGTGGGGTGGAGAAGCGCTGCCCCGGCCGGAAGGCCGGGGCAGCAGGGCGCCGCGCTGGGTGTGGTCGCGGCACCGTCTAGGCGTGGCCGGGTCAGTCGCCGTTGGCGGCCTGACGCTGCTCGAAGGTTTCGAGGAGCTCGCTGATCGCGTTCGGCTCGGGCGCGGTGCCGACCCAGGCACCGGTTGCGGTGAACACCTCCACGTCGGGGGTGTCGGCGTCGAGCCAGCAGACGTACGGCCCGTACCGCTCCAGCACGGCCGTGGCGACCGTTTCCGGGTCGGACAGCAGCGGGGCGGTCTCCAGCACGGCGAGCGTGCTGACGACCAGCCACATCGGCTCGTCCGGTGTGCGGGGGAGCCGGAGGTGGCCAGTGACGCGGAGCTTGTCGCCGGGGACCAGGTCGTGGATGACCGCGAGAGCGAGCGCCGGGTCGGTGACGTTGCAGGGCAGGACCATCTCGTCGGTGCGCTCGTCGGTGGGGGAGACGGTGAGGCGGAACCGGGCCGTGCTGCCGTGCAGGTCGCCGGGCACCGTCTCCTCGTCCAGGAAGCCGTCGAGGGCTATGGCGTCGTTGGTGTCCATGAGGTCAGCCGGCCTTCCGGGCGGTGGCCTGGTGGGCGGTGTCGTACGCCTCCTGGATCCGCTTGGACACCATGCCCTGGTCGGCGACTTGATAGCCGTTCTCCCGGGCCCAGGACCGGATGGTGGCGAGCTCCTCCCGGCTGCGGCCACTGCCCGATCCCGGACGGATCCCGGCGGTGGCGGCCGCCGTGGTGCGGGTGCCGGCCTTCACGGTCCGCAGCTCCTCCTGGGCGCGCTCCAGTTCGGCCTTGGCCCTGGCGACCTTCTCTTCGGCCTCGCGCTGCGCGGCCTCGGTGTCCCGGCGCTCGATCAGCTCGGCGAGGTCGGCGGTGATGCGGTTGGCCCGGTTGCGGACGGCGGCGGCCGGGTGGGCGGCGGCCCAGTCCAACAGTTCCTGCACGGGGTTGGAGAAGGTCAGCGGGACCACGGGGACGTCGATGGCCTCGGGGGCGGGGGTAATCGTCACGGGTTTGTCTCCGGTTTCCGGGATGAGGGGGAGCAGGACGGTGAGGGTCTCGGGGTCGGTAGGCAGCCCGAGGACGTCCAGGAGCAACGTCATGTCGTGCTTGTCGCGGGCGCTGCGGGCGGTGACCCGGGCAGCGGCGGCGAGCTGCTGCGCGGAGATGGGGTCCAGGGGGAGGGACTCGGCTTCGAGGGCTTGGGCCCAGTCGGTGAACACGGTTCAGGCCGCCTTGCCGGTGAGGGCGAGTTCCAGCACGCGCCGGTTGGATGCCGCCTGCTGAGGGGTGATCGGCTGCGTCCACGGGTTGTACGGCTCTGGGCGGGTGGGCACGAGCTCCAGCTCCAGCCGTGCGAGGGCCTGGTTGCGGACGGTCGGCGGCGCAGTGCGCGCCGTACGCCGTTGCTCGCGTCGGCGGCGGTCCTGGTCGGCCACCACTCCGGCCCAGTCGTCACCGAGGCGGGCCGTGAGCTGCTTGCGCAGCCTGGTGCGGTCGCGCTTGGTGGTCGCCGCCCACACCCCGGTCAGTGCGAGGTCGGGGTTGGCGAGCGCCCACTTGAGGCACTCGGTGACGACCGGGCAGTCGGAGCACGCCTGTTTGGCCTGGGCGGTGGCCTTCTCCCGGGCGCGCGGGTCGTCCGCCGTGCTGACGTCCTCGATGGCGAACAGAGCGGGGTTGGCGCGGCAGGCCAGGGGCTGGTCGGAGACGGGGAAGGGAATCCGGGTGTCGGCCGGGACGAGCGTCGCCGTGCCGGTAAGGGAGCCGGGCATGAGAAGCCTCCTCAAGGGGAGCGAGACAAGGTGTGGTGTGGCGGTGCGGGTCAGGCGTGGTCGTCGCCGCGGCGACGTCCGGCCTGGACGTCGGAGGCGAACCGCCCGAGACGGGCCTCGACAGGGTTCGCCGCGATCCAGGACTCGGCGCAGCACTTGTGAACCGGCTCTCCCGCGTGGGAGCGCATCGGCGTGGGTTGGCCGCACAGGGCGCAGGGGCGGTCCTGCCAGCGGTCGAAGTGGCTGGCGTCGCGCCAGTCGAGGAGGCCGCCGGGGGCCGGGATCAAGCCCGGCTCCACCGACGGCTTCATACCTCGGGTGCGGGTCACGGGCGGAAGTCGGGCAGCTGCTGGAGGACCTGATCGACGAGGTCCTCGGTGGGCCGCCAGGGCCCGAGCTGCCCGCGCGCCGGAATCGGCAGGGCGAGGGCCTGGACGTCGGCGAGCTCGAGGTGCCAGGCATCCGTCTGCGCCCAGAGGGAACAAGGCGGGGACCCTTCGGGGTCCTGGTGGCAGTCGGTGATCCGGGCGATGCCGACCACCGCGCCGGTGACCAGTTCGCGGTCGCGGACCGTTCGGGCGACCAGCGGCATGCGCAGGGCGGGGCGGTCGATCTGCTGGCCCGCGTGCAGGAGCACCCACCCGCGCCAGGACCAGTGCTGCGGGCGATTCTCAACCAGCTTCGCGCCGGTCAGGATCGCCGCCGTCCAGGGCTGCTTGATGCTGATGCCGCGGATCCAGTCGCCCTCGGGCAGGGTCAGAGCGCTCATGCGGCTCGCCCCCACACGGTGGTGCCCGGGCGGCCGGCCCGGCGGCCGTTGATGGATGGCGTGGTCGCGTGCGCGGCCGTGGCGACGACGGCCCTGCCGGAGTGTTTCCCGTCGTAGAGCGCGGCGTCGGCGGCCCTCTGCAACGCGGTCAGGTCGCGGGTGCCGAGCACGTCGGGGGCCGCGGCACCGACCGATGCGGCGACGTCGACGGTGCGGCCGTCGTCCAGAGTGACCGGGGTGTGGAGCATCCGGACCAGCTGCTCCAGGCGCTGCGCGCGTCGGTCGGAGGCCAGGTCCAGGACCACCGCGAACTCATCGCCTCCGAGGCGGCCGACCGCGGCGCGGGGGCCCGCCCACGCGGCGAGCCGGAAGCCGAACGCGGCGAGCACGGCGTCGCCCGCAGCGTGGCCCAGGGTGTCGTTCACGGCCTTGAAATGGTCGGCGTCGACCATGACCACGGTGACGTCGTCGCCGTGGCGGACCAGGAGCCGGCGGGCGCGGGCGGTGTAGGCGTCGCGACGCAGCAGCCCGGTCAGCGGGTCGCGCTTCGTCGCGGCCAGTCGCTTGTGCAGGGCGACGGCGTGGACCGCCCAGCCGGTCAGCGGCAGGGCGGCGGTGGTGATCAGGAGGGCGTGCGGGCCGATCCGGCCCGGTAAGCGCGCAGGGGCGTTCATACTGAGGTCTCCCTCTCGTCTGAGACACGGGTGGGAATAGCTCGGGACCGCCGTTGCGTCGGCGGTCCCGAGCGTCTTTTGTTTCGGGCCGTCAGTGGCCGGTACGGCTGCGGTGGGTGAGGGTGGAGGAGAGCTGGACCGCGTCCCAGCCCTCGTCGATCAGTTGGTCGACGGTGGGCAGCAGGCCGTGGAACTCGCGCACCACGTCGCTGGGGACGACGCGGTCGCGGCCGGCGTTCTGCGCCTGCACGGTCGCGAGGGGCACGTCGAAGAGCACGGCCGTGGTCGGGCGCTGCCAGTGGCGGGCGCAGGCGAGAAGCCAGGCCCGGTCGGAGGAGCGGAGGTTCGTCGCGTCGATGACGGTGAGCCGCCCGCGCGCCAAGCGCTTGTCGACGATGAGGTGCAGCACCTCGAAGGCGTCGCCGGAGGCGCTCTGATCATTCTCGTCGTCGGCCACAAGAGCTCGGCAGAAGTCCGAGGAGACGATCTCGGTGGGCTTGAAGTGCTGGCGGGCGAAGGTGGACTTACCGGCGCCCGGCGGGCCGATCAGCGCACAGAGCGCACCGGCGGGAAGGGTCAGGGCGGTCATGGTGCCTTCCGGTGGGGAGGCCGGCGGCCTCGGCATGAAACCGTGGCCGCCGGGCTGTCGCGTGGGTCAGGCGGCGACGGCCGACGCGGCATCGAGGCGGACACCGCGCAGCGCGTCGAGGACGTACGGGCTGAGCCGGGCCTGGTGCTGGGCGGCGACGGTGAGCTCGGCGGCGCGGGAGCGTGCGTAGTGGACCGCGTCCTGACTGAAGTCGGCGGCGGCGAGGATCCGTTCGACGGTGTCGGTGGCCAGCTGCTCGGCCCAGCGCTGGGCGGCGGACTCGCGGCTGGCGTAGGCGGTCATGTCGGCCGCGGCCTGCGCCCACTCCCCGCGGCCGATGTCCCGGGTCCCGCACAGGCGCCAGTTCCGGCGCCGCTCCTCCATGCCCTCGGGGTCGGCGTCCCAGTCGGCGGCCCACCGGACGGCCCGCTCGGGGATCTGCTCGTGGATGACGTCCAGGACCTCCCGGCCGCCGGCACCGAGCGCGGGCCACGGGTCGGTCTCCTCCAGCACGCGGATCTGGTGGGCGACCATCCGGTAGGGGTAGTGCTGGTGGCTCCAGTTCCCGGCGTCGCCGACCGGCTCCACGATCCAAAGCCGGACCGGCCAGATGGCGGGCCAGATGCCGGTGTCCTCCAGCGCTTCGCCCACCCGCTTGACCATGCGGAAGTACGAGAAGGGGCTCTCGTCGAACCACTTGTTGGCGCAGGGGTTGGGGTGGTCGATGACCTGGCCGACGGCGTCGGGGAGGCTGACCGGCGTTCCGGCCTGGCGGGACATTTCGATAATCCCGTCGGCGGGGGTGGTCATGTACCAGGTGACGGGCTTGGGGTTGCGTGCCATGCGGATCTCCTCAGGAGAAGGGGGCGCCGGGCAGCACGGGATCGGGGCGCTGCCCGGCGTGGTGGGGAAGTAGGACGGCGGCGTTGTGCGGCGCCGTCAGCGGACGATCATGTGGTCGGGGTGGCCGTTGATCATGTGGTCCACGCACTGCGGGCAGTCCTCCCGCGGGCCGGGCCCGGCGTGGGCCTCGCGGCTGGCGTACGCGTGGAACCAGCACTGCCGACACTCCCGGCGGGGCGGATTCGTCGCCTTCTCGCTCGCCATCTCAGCGGGCACCGGGGCGCGTGGTGAGCCAGGTGGTGACGGCGGCCGCGCCGATCCCGACAGCACGGTGGAGCGCGGCGTCCAGCTCCATCCATGCGCTGCCCGGCCCGTTCACCTCCCGGGTGAGCGTGCCCTCGTCGTCGAGGCGGACTGCCTGGCAGTGCTCGATGTAGCCGGTCTTCTTGGTCTTCTTCGCCAACCACAGAAGAACAGCACCGCGGTCGATCGCGGCATGGGTCGAGGCGTTGATGGCCGCGCCGGCGAGGAGAGCGGCTGGGGTGACCCGGTAGCCGAACGCCCGAGTGACGCCGATCGTCGCGGCCAGCTGCACGGCGGTGTAGGAGGCGACGTGGCAGGCGACCGCGCGCCTGCCGAGGGTGCTGGTGGTCATGGTCGGCCGGGTGGAGTCCGGCGCGGCGGGGGTGCCGTCGGCGTGGACCAGGTCCTCGCCGTACAGCCGCTTCCGGGACGCGGTCTTGCTGCCCTGGGCCCAGTGGTCGCAGGCGGGATGCAGTTCACCGAAGGTCGCCAGGAGGGTCGCGAAGAGGGCCAGGCGCTCGGTGGTGAGGCGGTGGGGCATGCTGGTGGGTCTCCTGATCTCGGATACGGGTGAAGGGGTGCGGGGCGGCCGGCCTCTTTGCCGATGCTGCGGCCGTCCCCGTGTGCGTCTCCGCCCCGGCCTGTGCGGCCGGGGCGGAGGTGTTCAGAACGGTTCCTCGTCCGGCCAGGCCGGGACGGGCAGGAGCCGGATGCGGAGCTCGCGCCGCTCGGACCAGCAGCCGCACGCCTCCATCTCCGGGAACGGCCCGCCGGTCCACCAGCCGCCCGCGCCCCGGCAGTCGGGGCAGGAGCGGCGGGCAATGGGGGTGAGGTGGATGCGGTGCCGGTCGGCGTACAGCCGCCAGCGGTTGGCTTTGAGGACGGCGGCGGCCGCGAAGACCGTGACGGGCACGGCGGCGGCGACCAGCAGGGCGGTTCGGGCGCGCATGGTCAGGGCCGGCGGAAGGGCTGGACCATGAATCGGATGCCCTGCCCGTCGCTGGTGGGCGCCGTGGTGAGGAAGCCGGGTTCGGCCTGCACGAGGGACTCCAGCAGCGCCTTGATCCAGTGGGTGGGGCGCTGGATGTCGACGCGCAGTGCGTTGAAGTCGGCGAGGTGCACCGGGTGCGGCGCCTTGCCGTAGCGGTGGCGCCACAGCCGGGAGCGGACGAGTTCGACGGCCTCGGGGTCCTCGGGCCGGGCGGGCACACAGCGCGGCATCGCCCGGCAGGTCGTCGCGTGTGCGTTGGCGGCCTTGGCTGCTTCCGTCTCCGACATCCGGTTGTGCGCGGTGGTCTCGTCCGCGCGGTAGGTGCAGCCCAGGCAGGCGGCGGCGTAGTACGCGGTGCCGCGGTCGGCGTCGGCGGTGTAGACGAGGACGGTCGCGCCCTCCAGCGCCCGGTAGCGCTGGGAGACGAGCGTTCCCTCCGGCGTCCAGGTCTCGGGCGCGTCGACGGGAGGGAGGGCGGGGGCGGGGCGGGTGAACAGGCTGTTGAGCATGGCGGTCTCCTTCTGGAGGGGTTCAGGCGGCGAGCCGGTGGGCGACCGGGGCCGTGGAGGTGAAGTAGGTGTCGGGGCTGGGCTCGTAGCCCTTGTCGCAGGGGTCGCAGCGCCCCTGGGTGCGCAGCGGCAGGCAGAAGTAATAGCGGCGCCGGCAGTCCGGGCATGTGGACCTCGCGGCCATGGCCCGGTCCAGCGCTTCTTCCTGCGCGAGCGTCGGCGTGCGCTTCGGCCGGGCGAGTTCCACGCTGTAGAGCCAGGCCCGGGTGGGATGGATGCACGCCTGGCCGGGCCGGTAGGAGCACCCCTTGCAGCGCAGGACCGCGACGGGGCCGTGCCCGCCGGGGCTCAGTCCGCGGTCGCGTAACTGCCTGCGGGTGACCAGGCCCTCGGGGCAGGAGCGCCGGTCGAACTCCTCGAGCATCGCGTCGCTGCGCGGCACCTTCGTGATCTCGCGGCGGCGCTTCTTCCGGGGGCGTGGCATCACCGGTTCCAGGTACCGGGGAGGCGGCGCTGGGGCAGCGGGTAGCGAGGGCCGAGGCGCTGCGGGCGGGGCCGGCCGATCCGGCGGCGCGGGCGGGGGATGAGCACGGGGTGTCCTCCAACGGGTTGATGGCGGGCGGGCAGTGCTGCGCCCCACCGGCGAAGAGCGACGGCGGGGTGTGGCAGGTGGCCGGGCGGCCTGTCCGGTCCTCACCCCCGGGAGCAGGGGTGAGGGCCGGGCGGGCGGCCGGGTCAGCGGGTGGTGGCGGCGAGGATGGCGGCGTGGTCGAACGCCAGGTCCGGGAGTGCGGTGAGGGGCCACCAGCGGGCGTCGGCCGCGTCGTCCAAAGCCGTGGGTGCGGTGAGCTCGGGGCGGGTCGCGGTGTAGGCGACGGTGACGTACCGGCCGCGCGGGTCGCGGCCCGGAGCATCGAACGCGCCGACCTGCCGCAGGGCCTTGGCCGGGACGGTGATGCCGGTCTCTTCCTCCAGCTCGCGCACGGCGGCCTGGAGGGACGCCTCCCCGGCGTCGACGTGACCACCCGGGAGCGCCCAGGATCCGGCGTGGGGGTCCCAGCGGCGCTGGATGAGCAGGACGTGGCCGGCGGCGAGGAGGACGACGTCGGCGGTGTAGCGGATCGTCTCGTCGCGGGTTTCGACGGTCATGGTGTGGGTCCCTTCTCGGTGGTTCAGGCCGGTCGGCCTGTCCGCTCCTCGCCCACTCGGGTGCGGGTGGGCGAGGGCCAGGCGGGGCGACCGGAGGTCAGTCCCGGAAGGGGCAGTTGCTGTGCCGGTCGGCGGCCGGGGCGGGCAGGTGGATGTGCACGTCGGGCCGGGCGGGGGGCGTCGCGGGGTGGGCCGGGCGGCCGACGGTGCGGCGCAGGGTCAGCCCGTGCAGCGCGACGGCGGACAGGAGCGTCCAGGCAAGGACCGCCAGGGCGACGGCGACGGTGCGGCTGGTGTCCGGGGTTGCCGTCCAGACCATGAACACGGTGGCCGCCCCCCACGTGGTCCACATCGCCCGCAGGGCGTTGCTCCGGGTGAAGTAGCCGAGGACCAGGGCGGCGATGCCGGTGGCCAGCCAGAGCGTGTAGACGGTGGAGGCGGCGATCGGGAGGCCGGCGGAGTGCTGGGCGATGTAGGTGCGGACCGGCTGGTCGACGATGGCGAGCACGCTGTCGGAGGTGTCGACGCCGACCTGCACCGTCGGCACCAAGGTGAGCAGCTGGTGCAGGACGTGGAGGACGGCTTCACCGGCGGCAAGGACCGCCAGCAGGACGAAGGACGCTGCGGTCAGCATCAGGACGGCCCGGATCCAGGGCGCCATGTGCCGCAGCCCGTCCTGGGGGACGTTGAGGATGTCCATCCACATCAGGTTCAGGACGCCGTCGTCCTCCCACGCCTTGTCCCACCAGGTGCGCAGCGCCGCGAGTACGGATTCCTTGGGCGGTGTCTTCGGGAAGGGCACGGGGAGGTGGGCGAGCTCCTGGCGCTCGGTGCGGGGGGCGTTGTCGTTCTGCATGGGGCAACTCCTTGTTGGTGATGCGGGGTTCACGGAGCGTGCGAGTGGGCCAAGCTGTGAGCGACGGAATCGACAGAGGGTGAAGGGGGCGGCTGCGATGGGGTGGTTCACCCGGGATGAGCCGGTGGAGATCGTTTTCGACCAGGTCATCGACACGGACGGGACGATCTGGCCCGCGTTCACTGACGACGACGGTGTGCTGTGGCTCGACGTGGAAGAGGACGTCGAGGTGACGGTCGACCGGGCGATCGTGGACGGTCAGATCCGGGACGCTGAGGTCGATGACTACGGCCGGATCTGGATCGACTACGACTGACCGGTGAGGCCGGACGGCCTGTCCCGCACCCGAGGCCCGGCTGGCGGGCGGTGTCGGATGCGAGGCAGGGCGCCCGGAGTTCAGCGGACGTCGTTGCGGGTGCGGGAGAACATCCCCCGCTGGTTGCTGGTGTTGTTGATCTGCGTGTTCTGCACGACCGGGCCCTCGTAGACCGTCTTGGACACCGACTGGCGGGCCTTGCTGACCGCGCCGCCGATGGCGGTGGCGACCATGGCGAGGCCCGCGAACGGCAGGGTGACCATGAGGACGCCGTAGAGCGTGACGGAGGCCAGGCCCTGGAGTACGAGCCAGGCCCCACAGCCGATTCCGGTGATGCCCGCGCCGACGCCGATGGAGGCGACCGCGATCCCGGCCGCCCAGGCCGGGACGATCCGCTTGTCGTCCTGATGGACGGGCGGGGTGTCGCCGTACGCGGGCGGCGGTGTGGGGTCGCGGAAGGACGTCGGGAAGTGCCGCACGGGCGTCTCGGGCTGGAAGGACTGGGTGATGATCCGCTCGGCTTCGACCCTGGCTTCGGCGTCGGTGAGCGGGCGGGTGATGTGCTCGAAGTCCACGGTGATCTCCGGTTCGAGGGGGGAAGCGGGGCGCCCTCCCCGCCGGGTGGGCGGGGAGGCGCAGAGGGGCGGGGATTGGGGCTGGTCAGAAGCTTCCGATCCAGCCGGTGAGGGAGGAGACGGCGCTGTTGACCGTGGGGGCGATGCCGGTGCCGGCGAGGAAGAAGCCGAACAGCAGGACGGCGGTGCCCTGCATGATCCGCTGGTAGCCGGTGCGCACGAGGATGACGACGATGATGCCGAGCAGGACGACCAGGGAGATCGACAGGGCCACGGTTCGTTTCCTTCGGTGAGTTGGGGTGTCGGGGGTGCGGGTCAGCTGTCGGTGAGCTGCCAGACGCCGCGCTTGCGCGTGGTGGCCAGGCCCTTCGCCTTGAGCTGGGAGCAGGCGTTGCTGACGCTGGAGGGCTGGAAGTCCGGGAGCGCGGCGCGCAGGTCCTTGAGCGGCTTGGGCCCGTCCGCGAGGAGTTCGAGGATCTGGTCCTGGAGGCCGGGCTCCTCGCCGGGGTCGTTGTCGAGGCCGAACGGGATGTCCGCGAACGGCGCCCCGAAGGGGGCAGGCGCGGGGTCTTCGCCGCCATCACCGTCGGCGCCGGTTGCGGGGGCCGGGGTGCTGGCTGCTGGGGTGCTGCCGGGGGCGTCGGAGAAGGCCTGGGCGAGGGTGTCGCAGTCGGCGTACGGGTTGGTGTGCCGCAGGTCGTAGAGGCCGACCTTGGCCTGCGCGGCCTCCGCCTCGCCTCGGGTGAGTCCGTTCGCCGGCTCTTCGCCGTACAGGGCGATCAGGTCGGGGTAGACCCCGTCGACCTTCTGGGCGAAGAAGGTGCGCATGAACTTCGCCCGGCCGTCGAGGAACATGTACGCCATCCCGGCCGTGCTCTCTCCGTCCTCGTCGTCCTGGCCGGAGAACAGCGCTTCGATCTGCCCGTTCTCGTAGATCCGGGCGGGGATGTTCTCCATCTGGAAACCGGCCGGGGCGATGCCGTCCAGGCCCATCTCCTTGGTGGACGAACTTGCGGTGCGCATGAGGAACAGCGCTCCGACCTTGCCCTGCTGGCGGATCGCGTCGTCGTCACCGAGGTCCTTGAGGTGCAGGGACTGCACGGCGAGCCGGATACCGATGCCGACCTTGCGGCCGGTCTTCTGGATGTCGGCGATGAGGTAGGCGGTGGCCTTGCGCATCGCTTCGTCCGGGTGGGACAGCAGCCGGTTGATCTCGTCCAGCGTGATGTTGATGAGCGGCCACGGCTTGCCCAGCGCGAAGTCGCCGCGCCCCATCTCGTTGGAGAGCCGCTCGCGGTACTTCATGACCGCGTGCGCGGCCGTGAGCATCAGGAGGGTTTCGACCGGGCCCTTGGCGAACCAGTCGACGCGGCCTTCGGCCTCGGGGAGGCTCATGCCGCCCTGGACGTCGCCGACCCAGGAGACGATGCCGGAGCGCTTCTCCCCGGCGAGGATCAGGTTCTGCAGGACGGACTTGCCCGCGCCGGTGACGCCGGCGGTGATGCCGCGCAGCGCGCCCTGGCCCGGTTCCCACAGGCGCATCCGGGCGGGCTTGCCGTCGTGGCAGACGCCGATGGTGATGCGCCCCTTGTCGTCCATCGTCAGGTCTTCGACGGTGGCCTTGCGGACCTTCATGAGCGGGTTGGTCTTGTAGACGGAGACGACGCCCTGGCGGATGCCGTCGGTCTCGATGACGAGGCGGGAGGGGTCGTCGATGCCGAAGGCGGAGCAGATCGCCGTGTGCGGCAGGTAGATCGTCTTGCCGGGCGGGGAGGCGACCAGCAGGACGATGCGGTCCTTCTCGGTCCGGTGGTCGATCAGGTCGACGCCGGGGGCGGCCTTGCCCGGGGCGGCGACCGCCGTCTCCCACAGCCCGCGGATGCCTTCGGCTACGGCCTCCCGGTCCTCGGAGGTGGGGCGGGCGACCAGCCGCATCCGGCCAGGCCCCGAGCCCTGCACCGGGCGCATCTTCACCGTGCCGACCGGGAAGTCGAACGCGGCGGCCAGCTGCACCTCAGTGAAGACCGGGACGGCCTTCCCGGCCTGGGCGACGACGACGGCCTCGAAGTCCGGCCGGTCGGCGCGGTACGGGGCGATGGAGACGAGCCGGGTGCCGTCGCCGGTGGCCTGCGCCCACTTCGCGGCGAGGAACTCGGTGTAGGTCAGCTCCCGGGGAGCAAGACCGGTGCCGCCGGTCGGCACCTGGTGCTCGGTGAGCTCCAGGACCAGGCCGGCGCTGCGCGTGAGCGGCGCCATCCAGCCCATCAGACCGGCCCACGCGGCCGGAGCGACGACCTCCCACCAGTTGAAGCCCGGGGTGATCAGGTTCGCCACGTAGGTGCCGGCGGCCGTGAGGAACGGGATCGCGCGCTGCGCCCGGGTGATGGCACCCAGGCCTTGGCCCTGGTCGGTGCTCTTCGTCTTCGCGTACAGCCAGGCCAGGGTGCCCAGTCCGATGCCGCCGGAGGCGAGGTAGGACCAGGCGCTGTCGTCCAGCTGCGGGCCGACGGCCATCCCGGCGGCGGCGAGGGCGTAGGAGGTGCGTTCGGCCAGGACGCGCCGGTAGATGACGTGGCTCGGGACGCGCTTGGTGGTGTCGACGGCCGGTGCCGCCTGGTCGATGGTGCTCAACACAGCCTCCGTTCGGGGGCAGGGCGCAGTACGGGGCCGCGCCCGGTGTGGGTGCGGCCCCGTACTGCGGGGGTGGTGGGTTGGGTTAGTTGCGGCGGCCGGTGCGCCGGTAGAAGCCGGGCTTGGCCTGCTGGACTCCGGAACTATTGGAGGCTTCGTAGCCGGGGCGGTACTCGCTCTCGTGGGCGTTGTTGAAGCCGCGGGCGTCGTTGTCGACGGAGTCGGCGGCGTTCACCATGTCGCCGGAGGCCTCCGCGACGCCGGTGAGGGCGGTGGAGACGTCCTCGATCATCGAGGTGAAGCGGGGCTCGACTTCGGCCTGGCCGCACATCTCCGACAGGCGCAGCGCGGCGGTGGAGTTGGCCTGCATGTGGGAGCGGAGCAGGTGCATGCCCTCCTTGAGAAAGAGGGCGGAGGCGGCGAGCTTCGCGGTGCGGCCCGCGAGGGCGAGGAACCCGAGGCCGCCGCCGCCCGTACCGCCGGTGCTGCTGGCGACGCCGTGGTTCATGCCCGGGATGGCCGGGAGGTTGTCGCTCACGTGCTGATCTCCTCTCAGTTCAGTTCTGGTTGTGGACGCGGGCGGCGGGTACGGCCAGGCCGGTGTCCTCGGTGGCCTGCTGGAGCGGCCGGTAGGCGTCGAACATGGCGTTCTCCGCGCTCTCGGAAAGCTCGGCGGCCGTGAGGGACTTGGTGGCCATCTCGTCGGCCTTGCGGGCCAGCACCTCCATGGACTCCGCGAGCTTCGCCATCGCGGCGCCGGTCAGGCGGCCGATGACGTTGTGCGTGGAGCGCAGGTCGGCGGCGAGGTCCTCCAGCTCGTACCGGATCTGCCTCGCCTTGGCGGAGAGCTTGTTGCAGGTCTCGTGCGCCTTGAACGACTGCGCGGTGAGCTCCTCGAGGACGTCGAGGGAGTCGTCGAGGGTCACCTCCGTCTGGTGCTGGGCGTCCATGTCCGCGATGCCTCCGCTGCCCCACTGGGCCAGCCAGCTGTCGCGGGTGTCGGGGGCAGTGCTCACGCTGTTCTCCTTCGTGCTCGGGTTGTCGGCGGGGCCGGACGCCGCCGGGCTGGGCTCGGGGGCGTCGGCCCGCTCGACCGTGATCGGCCCGGCCTGGGCGGGCACCGCCGTTGCCAGGCCCATCGCCTCGAACGGCGTCAGGCGCTGCTGGCCGGTGCCCGGCACCGTGCCCCCGCCCACCGAGGCCGGAGCCGTACTGGGGCTGGCAGGTGCGGCGGGCGGGCCCGGTGCTACTGCGGCAGAACCGGGTGCTCCCGGCGGCGATGGCGGGGCAGTGGCTGCCCCGGCAGGCGCGGCGGCCGCGGTGGCCGGAGCCGGTGCAGCTGCCAAAGGGCCGGGCGGGGCCGGCGGCGCGGGCGGGGCGGGGACGGTGGTGCCGGTCGCCGGGGCGGGGACCGTGGTGGTGTGCATCCGGGCGCGCTTACGGGCCCGCGCCTTGGCGGTGGACCAGGGCGTGCGGCGGGCCGGTGCCTTCGCGGCCGGACCCGACGGTGCCTTTCCAGCGGGACCGGAGGGCGCCTTCGCGGCGGGGCCGGCGGGCTTGGTCGTCTTGGGGCCGGACTTCTTCTTCGGCTTCCTGACCTTGGCCTTCGTCACGATGGGCGGGCCCATCTTCTTGCGGCGGCGCTTGAGCCGCTTCTCGGCGGCCTCGTGCACGGCCTCACCGAAGGTGGTCCGGCCCCGGGCGGCAGACTTCATCGCCCCCAGGACCTTGCGGCTGTACTCCTTCTTGAAGCGGCGGCAGGCGCGGCAGCGGCAGTCCTGCTTCACCGACGACGCGAACGTGCCGTGCGCGATGCCCGGCGTCAGTACCTGCTTCTTGCCCTTTCGGGACTTCCCGCCCGGCGCCGTGGGCACCGAGGCCGGGCCGGTCCCGCCCTTGCCGGAGCGGGGCTTGCTCTTCTTCCCGCCGCCGCGCTTGCTGCCGGGGGCCGTGGTGGGGCCCGTACCGCTGCCGCCCTTCCCCTTCGGCTTCGTTTTCGGGCCGGTGCCGGGGGTGGTGGTGCCGGGCTTCTTGCGCAGGATCCCGGACGGGCCGGTCGTCCCGCGCGGCGACTTCTTCGTGCCGCTCTTGGGGCCGGCCCCGGTTCCCTTGCCGCTACCGGGCCCCTTCGAGCTGGGCGCTCCGGGCGTGGTCTTCCCACCCGCACCCTTGCCGGAGCCCGTGCCTTTGCCCGGGCCGGTGCCCTTCGTGGTCGGTGTGGTCTTCCCGCCCGTGCCCTTACCGGGGTTGGGGCCCGTCGTCTTGCCGGTTCCCGTCCCGGAGCCCGGTCCGTGCTTCTTCTTCGGACCGCCGGACGAGCCGCCAGCTCCGGCCCCGGTGCTGCCGGGGCCGCGCTTACGGTTCAGGAGAGAGCCGCCGCCGGAGGACCCGGACCCGCCGCCGGGGCTGCGGTTCTTCCCGCCGCCACCGCCGCCGTTGTTCGGGCCTTTGCCAGAGCCGGAACCTCCCGACCCGCCCGAGCCGGAGCCCGAACCGGGGTTGCGGTTCTTCTTGAGGCTGTGGCCGCCGCCCTGCGAGTTCCGCTTGAGCGGGGTAATCCCGGAGCCGCTCTTGGGAGGCGAGTTGGTGCGACCGCCGCCGCCCGAGCCGGAACCCGAACCGCCGCCCGAACCACGTCCACGCCCACCGCCGGAACCGCTGGGTGACTTGGTCGTCGACCCGCCGCGCCCCCGGCCGCCCGAGCCGCTGAGCGACCCGCTGCCGCCCCGCCCGGACCTGCCCGGACCGCCGCCGCCAGACCGCCCTGACGAGCCGCCAGAACCGCTCTGGAGGGCTTTGCGGCCGTACTCGGGCCCGGACGGCACGGGCTTCTTCGGGCCGTCCTTGGAGGCGCCGTCCTTGCCGCTGCTCGCGGTCTTCGCGACCGCCTCACGCTGCTCCCGGCTGGCCCGGCCCGCCGCGATGCTGGAGTGAATCCCGCGCATCGCGGCGAGGGACACCGCGAGGATCGCCGCCAGGGACAGCGACCCCAGGCCCGGAAGCGGTGCCGCCTGCGCACCCTCCGAGCGGAAGGTTGCCGGGACCGCCGCGCCCGCCGGTCCGGGGGCCGCGGAGGCCCCCGGACCGGCGGCGAACGGGGCCCCCTGACCCGGGTCCGGGAGGGCCGCGATAACGCCGATCGGGTCGGTCCGTGTCGCGAGTGCAAACGGCTCCGTCGGGGCCGGGGCGGGGTCTGCGGGGGCCGCGAACGGGACGTCGGCGGGGGCCTGCGCGGGGGGTTCGGCCGGGGGGTCGGCGGGGGCGGTGTAGCCCACGCGGGGGAAGTTGATCACGTTGGTGGGGCCGTCGTCGTCGGCCATGACGTCTCCCTCTCGAAGTTGACAGACGGTCACCGCCTGGGGCACCCTCGCGCGTGCGCATCACGCACGCGCCTTGGGGTGCTCCGGGCGGCGATGACGAAGCGGTGATGAAGAAGAACTTCGTCACCCTGCGTGGTGCTTGTAGAAGTCGTGCAGGTGGTTGGTGAGCGCCCGCCATACGTCCGGCCGGCCTTCCCTCTGCGCCTGCGCGGCGAGCGTCCGGCAGGCGTTCTGCCAGACGGTCGCCCGCTCCTGATCGGTCGTGGCTTCCGCGATCCGCTCGTTCCAGAACTTCGCGCGGTTTTGCGCCTGCCGAGGCGTCGTCACCCCTGCTCTCCTTTCGCGAAGTAGTCGTTGATCGTGCTGGTCGGCCGCTCACCACCGGCCGCCATCGGCCACTGCCCGAAGGGGCTCTCCGGGGCCACGAACTCCGCCGGCCTCGCCTGCGGAACCTGGCCCGCCGTGGGCTGCTCCTGGGGAGTGTTGAGCGCGGTCACCGTCCGGTTCAGCGAGCCCGCGACGGCCGCGCCGACGGCGGCCTGGCGGCCGTTCTTGCGCTCCAGCTTCTTGGCCTCCGCGACCGCCCGGCGCTGCGGGAGCTCCAGGACCTCGTTGACGTAGGTCGCGTACAGGGCCTCGGCCTTGCTCGCGGCCTCGCCGGAGGCCTTCTGCATGGCCTTGAGCTGCCGCGCGACCTTCCAGGCCCGCAGCCTCTTGGACAGCCAGCGGTCACCGTCGATCGGCGTCTGCTCCAGGCGGCGGCGCACGATGTCGGCGATCTGCCCGTACTGCTGGGCGTCACGAACGTGCTGGTCGCGGACGGTCGCGGTGAAATTCCGCAGGCCCTCGTCCGTGAACAGGGCGTTGATATCCATGAGGGGGTTCTCCTTCTGGGGGCGGGGACGATCTGGGAGGCTTTGTCGTGGCGTTACGGCGCCTTCACCGTGTCCCCGAGGCGCTGAGATCGTCTCGGGGGCCGGTGGAACCGTCGAACGGCCTGTTTGTGCAGGTCACTGCTCCGGGACGTAGCCGTCGGACAGCAGCTGGACGGCTTCGGCGCGGTACTCGGAGGCCGTGCCGGCGGAGTTGAGCAGCAGCTCGTGCTGGATGTCGGCGAGCGGCAGCCGTTCGGCGTCGCCGCCGACGGCGAGAATCATCCGGGCGACCTTGCGCAGCCCCCGCTCGCGCGGCTTGAGCCGCGCGATGTCCTCGGCTTCGACCGCGGCCCGCTCGATTTCGGCAGCGGCCTGTCGCGTTTCGGCGGCAGCCTTCGCCGTTTCGGCGGCAGCCTTGCGGGCGGCCTCGATATTGGCGGCGGCGATCTCCTGACGCTCGATCTCTTCCGCCTCCAGGCGCGCCGTTTCGGCAGCGGCCCGACGCGTTTCGGCAGCAGCCGCTTCGATTTCGGCAGCAGCCCGATCGGCTTCGGCAGCAGCCCTGCGGGCTTCGGCAATGGCCTGGGTCTCGATGGCCTGCGCCTCCGTCACGGCGACCCGGTCGGCCTCCGCAGCTTCCTTCCGCTTCTGGGCCGCCCGGTGCTCCAGCTCGGCCGCGTCCAGGTCGGCGGCGGCCGTCGCCTTGCGGGCCAGCGCGATCCGCTCGGTCTCGATCGCACCGGCCTCCGCAGCGGCGACCGCATCCGCCTCGGCCGCTGCCTTGCGCTGCTCAGCGGCCTTGCGCTCCAGGCCGGCCTTCTCCAGGTCGGCGGCGGCCGCGGCCCTGCGCTCCTCGGCCTCATTGCGCTCGGCCTCCGCCTCGCGGGCTCGGGCTTCGGCGACCACCGCGTTCTCCAGGGCCTTCTGCTCCAGCTCGGCGGCCTTCTCCGCCGCGCTGACCTGGGCTCGGGCGTGGGCGCGGGCCTGACCGGTCTGGCCGTCGACCTCGGCCTGGACCAGCTCGACCTTGCCCTTGGCGCGCAGCCGCTCGGCGGCGGACTCCGCCTGGGCGACCTCGCTGCGGGTCTCCGCGTCCAGGCGGCGGCGCTCGGCCTCCTCCGCACGCTCCTGAGCTGCCTGGTCCTGCTGGTCGGGCATGGCCAGGGCCTGGGCGACGGTGTAGCCGTACGGTGCCATCCTCATCGGCAGCAGCTCGTCCTCGGATGCCTGGGAGATGTCACCGTCGTACTTGCGCTTGAGCCACTGCTCGTAGGCGATGAGTTCCTGGTCGCGGCGGGTCATCTCCGGGTAGGAGGTGACGCCCCACAGCCGCATCCGGCGGAAGATCCGGGACGTCGCGACCGGGGCGAGGATCCACCGCAGCCACGGGATCGAGTCGCGTTCGGCCTGGTCAGGCCGGACAACGCGGTCGATCGACGTGCGGCCCAGCTCCACCACCATGATGAAGAGGACCGGGACGACGCCGTGCGCGCCGGCTGCGACGTAGTCCAGGAACTGCCACGCCCGTTCCTTGGGGGCGCCGGACGCGGCGTTGAGGACGACGGTGGCGGCTGTCAGAAGCCACACCGGGTAGCGGATCCAGCTGATGGGGCGCTTGAGCCAGGCCATCAGCAGGTCGACCGCGATCATCACCATGATGCCGACGTCGATGCCGATCGCGAACAGCTGGCCCTTGCCCAGCGAGCCAAAGCGCAGCTCCTCGTGAGCGAACTGGGCGACGTGCTCGAAGGAGAGGTAGAGGCCGATGCCCGCGAGGGCGAGCGCGAACGCGACGATCGCTCCGGCCGTCCACTTCTGGGTGCCGGTCAGCTTCGCTGTGGAGGTGTTCGTTCCGGTTCCGCTTTCCGTCTCCGAAACGAACTCGTCCGTCTCCGAAACAGGATCGGCCGTCCGCGAAACCGGCGCGGGCGCTCCCGAAACGGCAGCCGGTGCAGCCGTCTGGGGGTCGGGCTCGGCCGCGGTTCGCGGCCAGTCGGTGATCGTCATGAGGTCCTCCGAAGGGGGTCGTTCGGGTGTGCGCGAAACGGCGGGGGCCGCTCCCGAAACGCGGTGAGGCGTTCCCGAAACGGCCGGTTGGGCGGGCGGTTGCTTGCGAACCGGACACCGGCTCTACCCCCTCCGCGCACCCGAGCAGGCCGGCAGTCCGGGGGGCGGGCGGGTGTGCCCGCGAAACGGCGCGGGGCGGGCTCGAAACGGGGAGCGGCTCCCGCCGGGCGGGCGCGAAACGGGCGTCAGCTCTCGGGAAGCTGAGCGCCGTGCCGCCGAAGGTCGGCGGTGGTGATGCCGAAGTGACGGTCCGGCTCCCCGTCACCGCGAACCGCCTCGGACCCACAAGGCGTCCGAGGCGGTTCGCGGATCAGGCAACTGGCAGGCCGACGTCACCAGCCGTTGAGAAACGCTTCGTAGGCGGGCCAGCCGAGCCGGGCGGCCTCCGCGTGCTGCCGGGCGTCCTGCGCGCCGCGCCGGTGGATACCAGCGGCGATGGTGTGGCCCTTGGCGGCCAGCTCGTCGGCCAGGCGCTGCTGCCCGGCCGCCGACGCCTGCCACGCTTCGGCCTCGGCCTGCATCTCACGGTGGATGTAGGGCGGCGGGGGCGGCGGGGCGATCTCCCCGATCACCTGGTAGCTGTCCAGGGTGGCGGCGGTCCAGGTGGCGGGGTCACCGTGCTGGTCGCGGAAGGCGTCGGTCGTGAGCGTGAGCGTCATTGCGTACTCCTCGGCGAGGTGGGGTCAGCAGACGGGTGGAGCGGGGTGGGGCTGTCCGGCTCCCCTCGGCCCTGCCCGTACCAGCCGCTGGGCCGGGACGGGCAGGGGAGGCAGCTGGCAGGCCGTCAGGCCGCCCGCCGGCGGGGCGGGCGGAGGCACGCGGCGGCGTGTTCCTGGGCGAACTCCGAGGTCACCAGGAGCGTCCAGGCGTACTCGCCGCAGCCGGTGCAGTCGCTGCTCAGGGAGCCGTCGGAGTCCTGGTAGACGTGCACGTCGGCCCCGGCCCCGGTCGGGATGCTGCCCAAGAGCATCGGGGCGGGCGGGGGCACGTACGCTGCGATGGAGGTGACGGTGGCGGGCCGGATGGAGAGGCAGGTCATGGCGTGCCCTTCTTGGCGCGTAAGCGGGTGAGGTAGTCGTCCTGGAGCCGGACGAGCTCGGCGTAGAGGCGCTGGCCCAGCAGGCAGCGGCGGACCGGCGAGCACGTGGTGCAGGTGGCGTCGTGCCCGCGGACGGCTGCTGCGGCGGCCATGTAGAGGTCGTACAAGCTGCGCTTCGTCACGCTGCGGTCCGCTGCTCCTTGAGACGGAGGCGAGCGGCCCGCCGCTGGATGCGGCGCCGCTCCTCCTCGTCGGTGCCGCCCAGCACACCGTCCTGCTGGCCGGTTTCCAGGGCCCAGTCCAGGCAGGTCTCCATGACCGGGCAGCGGCGGCACACGGCCTTGGCCTCCTCCGCCTGGACGACGGCCGGGCCGGTGGTACCGATCGGGAAGAACAGCTCCGGGTCCTCCTCCCGGCACGCGGCGGCGATCCGCCAGTTGGTGTTGACCGGCAGGTTGGAGGAGGGGGCGTAGACGGCGTTGCCGATGGTGTTCTGCATCAAGGGCTCCGGACGGTGTGCGGCGAACAGCCCGGGACGTTGGCTCCCGGGCTGCTCGCCGTGTTGGCGGGGTGGATGTCCGTCACGCGGTGGCCGGCCTCCCACGCCCTGGCGGCCGTCGTGGAGGCGGCCGCCAGGAGCGCGAGGGTGAGCGGGTGGGCCAGTCCGTGGGCGGTGAGGGCCCGGACCGCGAGGTGCTGCGCGGTCCGGGCGGCGCGTATGAGAGCGGCCACCACTACTTCGGGCGGGACTCGCTGCGCTTGTTGGCGTCGCGGACCTTGTCGCTCAGGTCCTTGCGCTCCTGGTCGTTCAGCGCGGTGACGCCGGGCGGGCAGTCGTGCCCGCCGCAGTTCCACCGCTCGCAGAGCGGGCACTGCCCCATCACCGGCCGGTGCAGGATCAGCACCGGCTGCCGGACGTAGCCGGGGGCCATCTCCTGGAGCGTGCGCCGCGCCCGGCGGCCGGCCACGGCGGCACGGTCGTCGCCGTCGGCCACCAGCTGCTGCACGAGCTGGCGGAAGGCGCGTTCGGTCTCGTCCCGCTCGTAACCGCGGCCGTCGTCGCCGCTCCGGTCGTCCAGGTCACCGATCTCGTCCGCCACACCCGCACGGGGAGTCAGAGCGGTCCGCAGGCCGTTCGTCCGGGTGGAGATCGTTCGTGTCATGCTGTGCATCAGGTCCTCCAGTTCAGGTCCTGGACAGTCCGAGGGCTGCTATCCCTTGGGCTATCGCGATCACTCCCCATTTGGGGAGTCGACTGCTACGAGCAGCCGAGGCCCCGGCCGAACCCGTGATGGGGTCGGCCGGGGCCTCGGTCGTTCGTCGTCAGGAACGCGGTCAGAACGGGATGCGCGTCCAGGCCGGGAAGCGCTCGGCGCACCGTCCGCAGTGAGACCGGCGAGTGATCCGGCACCATCCGGCAGCGACCGCGCTGGTCAGGCTGGACTCGGCGGCACCGCAGCGCTCGCACGTGAGCGGGCCCGCTTCCGGCTGCTCGGCAGCCTGGCGGGGGACCAGGTGGTCCAGGGGGACCTCGGGGCCTTCGGCGGGGTGCGCGCCCTGCGGAACTGCGACACGCCGCTGGTCGGCCTGCCGCACACGGTAAAGGGCGGCGGCCCACTCGGCACGGCGTCCGACCGCTCCACGCACGCTGCGCCCGCGCAGGGTCCGGTCGGTCTGCGGGCTGAACGCCTTGGGCAGCACCGCGGTGGCCTGGCGGCTGGAGGCTTCCGTGCCAGCGTCGGTCAGGGCGTGGCGCCACTCGGGGATCGTCATGTCGAACTCGACCCGGCGGTTGCTGCTCCGGCAGTGGAGAGCGGCGGCGACGTGGGCCTTGCCGGTGTGGTGCGGGACCAGCTTCTGAACCTTGCTCTGCATGCCGGTGATCGGCACCCAGGTCTCGCAGTCCTCGCAGACCAGAACGGCCTTGAGCGGGTCGCGGAGGTCGATGTGCGAGGGCAGGAGCTGGGAGAGCTTGATGGCGGGGAGGGCGCCGACCCGCTTCGTGCGGGTCCGGCGGGGGCGTTCCTTGGCGGTGGGCACCGCGGCGGTGATGGACATGCGGAATCTCCTCATGTGCGAAGGGGAAGGGCTGCGCCGCGGTGCTCTCTCCGCCCATCAGGTCGCGCGGGTGACCCCGGCGTCCTGGCGGACGGACAGCGCATAGCGCTGCGACGTGCAGTAGAGAGTCGAGAACCCGGGGGATTTGTTGGTGCCATCAACCCCGGCCCCCTCTTGCGAGGCGGACGACTTCCTACGGTCTTGCGATGGGGCGGTGGTGCGGTGGTGCTAGCGGAGCCGGGCAGAAACCACGTGAAGGCAGTACCTCCAGCGGTTCTGCAGCGCCGTGGCATCAATGTAGACCACTAGCGCACTCCAGCGCTAGTGGTAGCGCTGGAAGTTTGCGTGGCGTAGTCTCTGACGTATAGAGCTGCACCAATGGAGGTGTGGCGCGCGAACCAGAGAGAGGAGACCGGTATGCCCAGTACAGTCGGATATGCAGAGATCGCCGCGAACTATCGCAAGCAGATCCAGGACGGGGCGCTTGAGCCAGGCGCCACCATGCCGTCGCTGCGGCAGGTCTGTGAGCGCTATGGCGTGGCGCAGACGACCGCGAACAGGGCCTACCGAGTCCTCAAGATGGAAGGCTTGACCATGGCCAAGCCGGGTGTGGGGACGGTGGTGGTCGGGCCGGCCAGCAACAACATCGGCACCCGTGTCCGGCTCTACGAGGAGACGGGAAAGGCCCTGGACGGTGGCGAGAGCTCTCGGGTTTTCGAAGTAGGCACTGTCGGAGCAGATGAATTGGTTGCACCGCGCCTTGACGTCACGCCTGGCACGCCTGTCCATGTCCGTCGTCGTGTGGTCAGCCGCAACGGTGTCCCTGTACACCTGAGTAGCTCCTACTACCCCGCCTTTGTGGTCGCTGCAGCGCCCGAGTTGGCTGAGCCTGTTTCGACCGGGGGCTCTCGTGAGCTGGCGGCGGCACGTCTTGGCGTTGCTCAGGATCGCGTTCTGGAGGAAGTGACGTCGCGTCTTGCCACCAGCTCGGAAAAGGAGCACCTGGGCCTGACGGCTGGGGATGTGGTCGTAAGCCAAATCGTCCGGACGGTAACGCTGGCCGACGATCGTGTTGTTGAAGTAGCGGTCAAGGTCACCGGCGGAGCGACCATCCTCCGATGGAGCACATCCCTGGCAACCAACGCGCTCAAGAAATGACACGGGACCCCCCTCGAGACAAGGTGCTTGGACAGCACACACTGCGTCCGGAAGGCAGCTACCAAAAGTGACGACTGGGGGTGACATATCGAATGTCACCCCCACTTGTCACCTCCGCGCGTTCAAGGGGCCGTGCCAAGCTCGGCCGCAGAAGGGCCAGCCCTCCCGTTCCGCAGGCGTCGAGCCGGTGGGACGGGAGGCTGCGCCGCCGCACCGTACGGGGAAGGGGATCGGCGATGACTGACCAACGGCCTGAGTGGGCTCGCCGCATGGTGGAGGAACGCGCTGCGCGTGACTGGTCGCAGGTCCAGGCGGTGCAGAGGCTGATGGCTCGGCTTCCGGAGGACCAGGTCGTATCTGAGCAGGACTTGGTGCGGCAATGGAAGCGCTGGGAGGCCGGCGACGCGCAGCCCGTGAAGTACAGGTCGGCCATCGCTCAGACCTTCGGCACGACGACCGGTGCCTTTTTCCCCGAGAAGTCTCGTCGGGACGGCCGCACTGAAATCTTGCAGGTCAGCGGCATGGACACCGTGGACATCATCGCCCGGCTGCGCGCGTCCGACGTGGACGTGGCGACTCTGGACGCGCTGCGGATCACGGCGGACCGGCTGTGCTGCGAGTACGCGTACATGCCCGCCGACCAGCTGCTCCTGGAGGGCAAGGCATGGCTGGCCAGGGTCGTCGGTCTCCAGCATCAGCGGGTCAGCCTCGCTCAGCACCGCGAGATCATCGCGCTCGCCGGGAAGCTCAGCCTCCTGGTGGGCTGTGTCGAGTACGACTCGGGCCGGCCTCGCGACGCGGAGGCGACCCGGCAGGCCGCGCTGATGCTCGGCCAGGAGGCCGGGGAGCTGAGCGTGCAGGGCTGGGCGCACGAGATGCGGGCCTGGTTCGCGCTGACGCGGGGCGACTACCGCGGTGTCATCGCGGCTGCGGAGGCCGGCATCGCCGTGGCGCCCACCGAGAGTGTCGCCGCGCAGTTGTACGCGCAGATGGCAAAGGCATGGGCCAGGTTGGGCGACCGGTCGCAGACCGAAGTCGCGCTCGACAAAGGTCGTCAGATCCTCGAACTCCAGCCCTATCCCGAGAGCATCGAAAATCACTTCGTGGTGGACCCCGCGAAATACGACTTCTACCGCATGGACGCGATGCGCCAGCTGAACGGCGATCTCCGGCTCGCCGGTCAGCTGGCCAATGAGGTCATCCGGTCCGGCACGGATTTCGACGGGACGGAGCGGTCGCCCATGCGCATCGCGGAAGCCCGCGTGACGCTCGGCGTGGTCGCCGCTCGCGAAGGCGACCTGGACACGGCGCTCGCGTACGGGGAGCGGGCCCTGGCGGGGGAGCGAAAGTCGCTGCCGTCGCTCGCGATGGTGGCCAGCGACCTGGGCCGCGCTCTGCAGACGCACTACGGATCCTCTCCCGACGCGCAGGAGTTCGTCGCTCATCTTCGCGAGTTGCGAGGTGGTGGCCAGTGAAGTTCCCGTACGGCAGGCAATTCGCGTCGGACTTCCCGTCAGCCGGGAGCGGCATTCGTGGTGCTGAGGAATTTGTGCGAATGCGTCCGGCAGTTCTGTCGGGTAGTGCGGTTAGGCTGTGCGCAGACATGATCCATAACGTCGAGAACCCCAGGGACCGGGGCAGGTCACCTGGGGCTTCTCAAGCGAGGCTGAGCCTCGTTGGGCGACTCACCTGGAAAGGAGGTGATCGCGGGATGAAGAGTACCCGCCCACGCGGAACTACACGCGCAGCAAGGCCGGTTCACTCCGGCGACCACACCTTCGGGTGCGCCGTTTTCGGGCAGGCCGACTCCACCTTCGGTATCGAGGGGGTCGGGATGACCTAGGTCATCGGCCGCGCGCGCCAGTGAGGTGGACTGGAATCCACTTCGGCCTCGCGCGGCCCATCGCGCCGACCAGCAGGTCGGCTGCCTGGTCTCCGGTTCGTACCCGGCTCCAGGCTCCAGCTCACTGAGCTGGGTCTCTCATCACAACACAACAATCCACACTCCCGCCTGGTAAGCGGGGGTTGCTCCACCCCGGTTCCTCCGAGGCCCCTGCAAGGGCCCGAAGGGCTGGTGCCGCTCACGAGGGTCTCCGTGCCGGAGGCCAGTGAGGGGCTGGTGTCTGTTTCACCCCGGGTTCCGGCGGCTTGGTAGGCCGTCGGGCTCGGGGGTCCACGTGATCGTGGCCGGTCCCGCAAGGGGTCTGGTCACGGTCTGAGCTTCCAATATGAAGTTGGTGTCCCCGTCATAGTGCCTGATCTCCCGGTTTATGGAAAGCGGACCCCTGCCCGTTTCGGGCTGGTTTGGCCGTCCGGATCGTCCCGTGTGACGGGATCGCCGGTCAATTCATCCACTTATGCAGCGTATTCGGCATGCCTCGCTCCTCTTGTAGGAACGTACTTGTACGGGTCAGTCACCCGGTATAGCGGTGGTGCCCTGTGAACGCGGGCGCGGCGTCGGCCGCCGTGCTGGACGACCCGCTGCGTGAGGACATCGACAACTCGGTCGACGAGCTGCGGGCAGGACTTCCCGGGCAGCGGACCGTGCTGCGGTCGGTGCCGTCCTCCGGACAGCCGGGCGACGGCGGCCTGGACGACCCGCTGCGCCTCGGTCGCGCGATGCGGCTGCGGCTGCGCGACGCGGTCCAAGCGCTGCTGGCGGACCCGTCGATCGCCGGGCAGTCGGACGTGGCGAGGCTCGCGGCGGTGGTGCTGTACGCGAAGTCGCGGGCGCCGAAGGGAAAGAAGAACGACAACCAGACGTCGATCTGGGTTGCGGAGCTGGGCCGGTGGATGGGCGTGGGCGAGTCCACGGTCAACCGCCGGGTGCTGATGCCACTGCGTGCGTCGGACGGGCTGCACACCAAGGTGAAAAGGAACGCGGAGGGGCACCCGACCGGGCTGGACTGCCTGGTCATGCCGTTGTGGAATGCCCGCAAGGGCGGGGGAGCGGGACACCCGCTGGCGTTGTCGCAGGTGGAGCTGGCGACGCTGCTGCACCTCATCGAGGCGCTGTTCGGGCACGGCTGGACGCCGGAGGGCAAGGAGCCGACGCCGTCGGGGCTGCTGGCGGCCCGCAAGGGTCGCGGGGCTGCGACGGACCGGCTCGGGCTGCTGCTGATGGTGCTGAATACCGGGTCGTCGGGCTGGCTGCAGCTGCGCGGCGGCTCGGTGAAGAAGCGCGAGGGCCGCGGGGCGGCGACGATGGCGCGGCTGCTGGGCTGCTCGCCGGCGGGCGGAAGGAAGGTGCTGGCGCGGCTGACGGAGGCCGGTGTCGCCGCTCGTGGACGGAAGGGGACCGGCACGGGGATGGACGGCCGGGGCCGGGTCATGGTCCTGCCGGTGGCCCGCGCGTACGGCCGGGATCTGGCTGTTGTGGAGGCCGCTCAGAGCTCCGAGGCCGTGTTTTCGGCCCGTCCCGCTGGTGCAGGCGGAGATCTTGCTCCGGCTGTGGAGACCGGGGCTCTTGGGGCGTCTGGGGAGTCGGAGGCTGAGAGGGCCTCCGAGGCGGAGATTCCGGCGCGTTCCGCTGGTGCAGAGCTCCACACAGTCCACGCTTCTGTGGTTACTCCGGTAGTTCCTCCGCAGCTTGATCGTGGTTTTTCCGGCGAAGGCCGTGGGGGTGAAGGCCGTCGGCCGGAGCGCGTGTGCGTGCGCAAGGACCAGGCCGTCGACGGCGAGACCGCCGCTGCCAAGGCCGGGTCGCCGGTGGCCGGGGACGGCCCGCTTCGCGGGGAAAAGCCGAAGGAGTCCCCGGTCGATGAGCGGGTGGAGAAGCGCGCTACCGGGGCTGGGGCAGGTGGCCGTCCGAAGGCTGTGGGTGGTGGAAAGGCGCACCAGCAGCGGAGGGCGGCCCTTCCGGCTGATCTTGGTCTGCGGGTGGCTCTGGGGCCGGTGTCGTGGCTGTGGGAACGACTGTCCGGCTGGCAGCAGGACCAGGTGGCGGCGGCAGCGAAGGCGGAGCTTTCGCAGCTGGCGGGTCTGGGCGTGGCAGCAGAGCGAGCGCCGCGGCTGCTGGCCGACCGGCTCACCGACCGCCTGGAGGAGACCGGCGGCGAGGCCCTGATCAAAAAGCCGTTCGGGTGGCTGATCGGCCGGGGCCTGGTGCGCCGGCCCTCGTGCTCGGACCGGCGCTGCGACGACGGCACCCGCCTGGACACCGGCGGCGAGTGCGGGAACTGCGGCAACGTGATCCACCTCCGGCGCGCCCGCCGTGCTCGGACCGCTGCGGAGATCGACCGGGAGCAGCCCCACCTGGGCGACGACGAGCGCCGCCGCGTCCTCGAGGACCGGCTGCGCGAACACGCTGCTGCCGAGGCGCAGGACCTCGTGTGGCGGCAGGAGCAGGCCCGTGCGGAGAAGGCCCGGCGCTCTGCGGTCCGTGCGGCTGACCAGGAGCGGGCCAAGGACGAGCGTGCGGCTGCCGCTGAGGCGGTCCGTCAGGCGCTGGCGTGCGAGGACTGCGGGCAGCAGCACGCCGGCGGGCTGTGCGAGGCGTGCGGCTACCGGCGCCGGACCGAGGCCCTGACGGTGGAGACCGGGCTGCTCGCCGCGACCTGGGCGGCCGTACTGGACGACCGGGACGACATTGACGCCGTCACCACTAGCGTCCGGACGTCGCTGGAAACCGATATCAAGCACACCCAGCGCGAGTTCCTTGACTCGGTGCAGCCGGGCGAGCTCGACACGGACCCGACCGGTGCGGCAGCGGTGCTGGCCTTCGCCGCGCTCCAGACGGTGGAAGCGGTGCTGTCGGACTACCGCAGCAACGCCCTGGAGCGGCTCGGGCGGACCGAGGAAGCCGAAGCGGAGGCCCGCCGGGCGTTCCTCACCGAGCAGGGGCGGCGCTGGTTCCGGCACAACCCGACCGGTGCGGACGCCATCGCGGCGGCGACGAAGGCCGCCGACACCGCCCGGGAGCGCGCTGCCGAGTACCTGCTCACGACGCGGCTGAAGCAGCTGCGCGAGCAGACCGCCGCCCGGACCGAACAGGCCCCGGCCGTGCCGTGGACGGACCGCCTGCCCGAACTCGCCGCCCGCCCGCTGCACACCGACACGTCCGGGGCGGTGATCGCATGACCACCGAGTCGGAACTGAGCGGCGTCGACCTCGCACGCCAGGCCCTGCTCGCGGCCCGGGAGACAGCGAGGAAGAACGGCGCCACCGCTAAGAAGCCGAAGCGGCGCACCACCACCGCCGTACGCCGTGACGGCCGTGAGCCGCTCGGGCTGGGCCGCGCGATCGGCATGATGATGACCGAGCGCGGCATGGCCGCCCCGGCCGCCGGCGGAAGCGTCCTCGCCGACTTCGACACCTTCCGCACCGCGGTCGTGCCCGAACTCGCCGGGCGGGTCCAGGCCGTGGTCTTCGACGCGGAGACCGGCCGCCTGGACGTCGTCCCCGACGCCCCGGCGGCGCGCACGAAGCTGCGCTGGAGCGCGCCGAAGCTGATCGCGGCGGCCAACGAACGGGTGCAGGGCGCGAACGTCCGCGCCCTGCACGCCCTGGCACCCGCACCCGTGAAGGCCGGCCCCGCCACGGCGGCCGCCGAACCGGCCCCGCCGCCGACCGCACCCGCCGCACCTATACAGCGCGCGGATCCGAAGGATCTGATCGTGTTCCACGCGCCTGTCCCGAGAGGGGGTTCGTGCCCTGCCGCTCACTCACTCGGAACGGCGGCTACGTTGCCGGGTATGTCGAAACATCGTCACTGGAGCGCCAGCGGGCCCACCCGCTCAGCGATTTCTGAGTCGATAGCCAGAAGCGTCATTTTGGTGGCAGAGTCATCTCGAACCAGACCACTTTGCCTGTGGACAGCCGAGTTGCCCCCCACCGCCAGGCAAGCCGGTTGACGAGGAACAGCCCCCAGCCGCCCTCATCGATGTCCCGGTCGCGCCGCTGCCGGGGCAGCTGGGGGGAGTCGTCGCCGACCTCGCAGCGCAGCATGTCTGTACGCAGCAGGCGCAGTGACATCGGACGCGAGGTGAACCGGATGGCGTTGGTCACCACCTCGCTGACCAGCAGTTCCACCTCGTCCGACAGGCCGTCCAGACCCCACCGGCTCAGCGCGTTGCGGACCAGCCTGCGCGCCCGGCCGGGCGCCGCGTCCTCCGGTTCCAGGTACCAGTACGCGACGTCGCTCGGCGCGATCCCGTTGAACCGCGCGGCGAGCAGCGCGATGTCGTCGTCTCGGTCGCCCTGCCCGAGCATGTCCAGTACGTCGTCGCAGAGCGCTTCCAGCGGCGGCGAATGGTCCGGGCCGGACGGCTGCGCGCTCGCGGCGAGGCGCTCCCGGAGGATCTCGATGCCCGTCCAGACGTCCTGCACCCGGGACTCCACCAGGCCGTCCGTGTACAGCAGGAGCGTCGCTCCGGCCGGGGCGTCTAGCTCGACGGCCTCGAAGTCGACCCCGCCGACGCCGATCGGGGCCCCCGGCGGCACCTGCAGCACCTCGGTCCGGCCGCCCAGGTGCAGCAGCACGGGCGGCGGGTGGCCGGCGCTGGCGATAGTGATCCGGTGCGCGACCGGGTCGTACACCGCGTAGAGGCAGGTCGCCATGCGGTCGCTGCCGAGCCGCTGCGCCTGCTCGTCCAGGTGGTGCAGGACCTCCTGCGGCGGCAGGTCGAGCTGGGCGAGGGTCTGCGCGGTGGTACGCAACTGCCCCATGATCGAGGCGGACATCATGGAGCGGCCCATCACGTCACCGACGACTAGGGCGACCCGGCTGCCGGGCAGTGGGATCGCGTCGTACCAGTCCCCGCCGACCCGGGCCGTCTCCGCGGCCGGGAGGTATCGCGAGGCCAGACGTACGCCCGTGGCCTGGGGCAGCGAGTCCGGCAGCATCGTGCGCTGGAGCTCGTCGGCGATGTACGCCTCGCGCCCGTACAGCACGGCCTTGTCGATACCCAGCGCAGTCTGCGTAGCAAGCTGGGCAGCGGCCAACAGGTCATCCGGTTCGAAAGCAGCTCGTCTAGCCCCACGGAGGAAGACGGTGGCACCGATCACCCGGCGGCGGCCGCGCAGCGGAGCCAGGATCGCCCGGTGCCCGCTCAGCACGGTCCAGCCGACCCCTAGCAGCTCGGGCAGGGCGACGCGCGCCGCGGCGGAGTCCCCGAAGACAGGCCGCACCCCGCGCAGCACCTCGGCGAGCGCACTACCGGGACGGATCTCGCTCGAGTTGAGCACATCCCAATCGATAACATTCGGCGCATTCGTGTCGTCTTCGTGCAACTGGTCCAAGCGACGCAACCGCAGCACGAACGGAAGGACTGGCCGTTCGTCACCGACCGGCAGAGGATCACGAAGGTAGACCAATACAGCGTCGGCGAATGTAGGCACGCTGGCCCTGCAGAGTCCCAGCACGATCTCGTCCAAGTCCATGCCGCGGGAGATACGTCGGGTCGCGGCTCCAACGAACCGAATACGATCCGAATCCTTTCGTACGGCGAGCTCGGCTCCCGGCCCATCTCTCCTGCTGGGAGGGTTATCCGTGGTTGTTCCGGACAACCTCCCCTCGCCAACGCCCCAGCCTTCGACTTCGGGCCCGTTCGGGATCAAGGCCTCCCCTACGCCTGGCCGTGGGTCTCCGAGGAGGTCCCGCCACCCCAGTTCGTCAGCAATCTCCTCCACGGTCTCGTGCTCACGGTCGAGTACGAAGCAGGCGGTCTCGATCACCTCGTCGACCCGGTCGAGAGTGCTGTCCTCGTCAGAGGGACCGGTGAGCTGTTGGGGGAGTTGGATGCGTGCATCCGGTTGAGGTAGAAATCCTGGATTGCCCGCGGTCCGCAGATCCTGAATCTCAGCCTCAAGTACAAGAATCCGGCGGGCCGCCATGTCTGCAACAGCCTGCGCCCTTACTCGTTCGGCTTCCGCACGGGCGAGGTGAAGTTCCAGATCACCTCTCTGCACCGTGACGCGCCCCAGGCGGTGACGCAGGGGGGCAGTGTTCGCCACTCCGGGCCCCGGGGCTGAAGTCAGAGCATCCAGACGGTGCGTAAGCCCGGAAATTTGAGCCTGAGCCTGCCCTAGAAGGTTGAAAAGGACCGTGGCAACCTGCAACGCCTGATTGCGCGCTCGCTCACTAGTTTCATAGGCCTGTCGTACTCGGTTGAGCTCCTCCAGGGCGTTCGGAGCTCGCTCCTGGGCCTGGAAGACCTCGCGGACGGACACGGCCGGCTCGCCGTTGGAAGCGATCACAGTGGGGTTCGACTCAGCGGCTTCCCACAAGGACCGAGCCGGGGCTAAACGGCGATCTGTTGCTGGCTGGGGTTCGTGGTGGAAACACGAGTCTGCCACCGCCTCAACCAGGTCCCACGTCAGCCCGTCACCAGCGAGCCTGTCTCGCAGTTTCCTAAGTGGGGGCACTACTCCGTCGTGGAAGTGATCAGAGACAAGCCGGGTATGCAACGCCGGAACGCTCAAGGCGGCCTCGTCCAGCCATGAGCGGACGATGCCCACAAGATCGTTGATCTCAGTGCAGGGCCCCTTCGCCGTCGCCCACGGACGGCCTGGCCGCTTCGCACTAGTCACTCTTGACGCCCCTTCAAGGGTTGTTGCGAACAACCCGGCGTTGTCAGCTGAACAACATCCAACCCGCGCGCGAAGACCCGCCGCAGGTGGATCCTCACATTGCCCAGCGCTCAAACGATTCTCAGTCGGCGACGAGCCTGGCCGGACTGCAAAACAACACCCCCAAGAAGCGGAGTCACCCCGTGCAGAGCAGCCATCGCCCTCCAAGCTCAGCCCCCGCCCGGCGAGGTCGTCGCGCACAGCACTGGCTTCTCCGTCGACGCCATGCCCTGCTCTTCAGCGCGCTCCGCGGCGCCGCCTATGCCACGGGGGCGGGACTGGTTGGCCTCGGCTTCTGGTGGGTCCAGCAACAGCTGTGAGACATCGCTCCTGTCACGGCGGAGGAACTGGCCCGCGAGACCACGACGGCACCCGTTGCCTGTCCGCCTGCGGCGCCACCACCGTCTTGGCTCTCCGTGGACGGTGGGGAGATCCCGCCGATCTGATCTGCCCCTGCGGCCACCAGTAGCCCCTGCCCGGCGGCCGGGCGTACCCGATCGGCGCGATGACGCGCGCCATCACCCTCGCCATCGCCCAGCAAGGACTTCCGCCGGCCGCGCCGACGACCGGTGATGCGCAAGATGCGTAAGCACCTGCCCCCGGCGCCCCCGGGTTGAGCCGTCTCCGGCCAAGGCCGACCACCGGTCGAACGGCGAACAGCGTCGCCGCAGGCGATTTGGCCGCGTTCACTCATTCGTGGCAGGGACGATGGGTGAGTACCAGGCGAGTCCGATGGGGTCGATGCGGTTGACGGGGTCGCCTGCGGCGTAGAGGTAGGGGTTCTGTTCCTGGCCGGAGGGGCCGGGGGGTGGTGAAGCGGCCGATGTTGGGATCGTAGTAGCGGGCGGAAGGGTGGTACAGGCCGGTCGGGTCCTGGTAGCCGGTTACTTCACGTCGACGTAGCCCGCCGGGTGTCGCGGTGCATGACCAGGTCCACGGAGGACCCCGGCCGCCTTCGGCAGTAGGCCTCCGCGGCTGACCCGCAGGTTCTGGCCGACGGCCCAGGGCAGGGCGGCAGCCGGCGGGGCGGTGGTGGTGCTGTTGCCCTGGTAGGCGGCCTCGACTTCTGCTTGAGCACGTCGTCCTGGTCTCCGTGTTTGGGCCCGAGCTGCGATCGGTGCTCGCGTTACTCCATGGTTCCCCCTTGGGAGTCGGTGTCGGATGAGGCGGGCGGTCAGGCCGGTTGCCGGGGGCACGCGTAAGCTCGGTGGGCGGGTAATGAGCGGCGACGAGACGTCCGGCGTCGACCTGGCCCGGTCGGGCTGTGGACCGCGATGGAGGACGCCCGCAAGAACGGCGCCGGCCCGAAGACGAAGAGGGAGCCGCGGGCCGTCACCACGGTGCGGCGCGACGGGCGCGAGCCGATGGGCCTGGGCGCGGCGATCGGCGCGCTGATCACCGAGCGGTCCTGGGAGCTCCCGGCCGCCGGCGCGGAGCTGCGGGAGCCGTGGCGGCCATCGCCCCGAGCTCGCCGGGCACGTTGCCGCCGTGTCGTACGACGCGGACTCCGGCCGGTTCACCGTGTGACCGGAGTCGTCGGCCTGGGCGATGAAGCCCGCCTGGAGCAGAACCGCGTCATCGCGGCCGCCAACCAGGCCGCAGGCCGCGAGGTCGTGCGCGCCCTGCGGATCCTGCCGCCGGCGCCGCGCCTGTGCCCGACCCGCCCGATGCTGTCCCGGCGGACCCGGCCCCGGCCGCGCCGACCGGTCCGGCCCGGACCCGGGAGGCGGCGTGCGAGGGCTACCGCCGCGCGCTCGCCGCGCACCAGGAGGTCGCGCTACCGCGCCAGGTGGACCGGGCATCGCGGCAGCCGTGGAGCGGCAGACCGCCGCGATGCGCGAGCTGTCCCGCCGCGCGTTCCCCGAGATCGACGTTGCGGTGCCGGACGATGCGCCGGCCCCGATCGAGCGGGCCCGCACCGAGCGCCGCCGCCAGGCCGACGCCTCCCACGCCGCCGCCCTGCGCCGGGCCCGTGCCGAGCGTGCCGCCCCCGAGCTGTCACGCGCTCCGCAGGCAGCCGGTGAAGTGGCATGAGCCGACGCCGTGACGATGTAGGTGAGGCTGTGTGATCGGCGTTGGAAGCTCAGTAGCCGTTCCCCATACTTTCCGCAGCTCGTGCAGCTTTGTCTGCAGCTGCTTGCAGGAGTCGAGTGTTGTCGGGGAGAGCCCCAAGGCTGTCCATCAGTCGGTTTGCTGCTCGCTCGGCCTTGGCTGCGGCCTGATGCAACGTCGACGCGTCGTCAGACAGCCCTACGAGGTCACTGGCGGCGTCGGCCAGCGTGCTCGCCGTGTCCTGCAGATGTGCCAGCCTCTGCGACGCATCAACCAGCAGGAAAGCAGTGTCCTGAAGGTGAGCAAGCTGGTCAGAGGAGCGGCTCAGCGAGTTGATCTCGTCTGCGGAGAGCCCGAACCCATGGACGCGAGGGTTGGCGAGCTCTTTGAGGGTGACCTTCAGCAACGCCGCAAGCTCGGGAGCTGTCTTCGCGAATTCGTCCAAGGCCGGCTCGAGGCGGGAGACCAATGCCGTTTGCGCTCCACTGATCATTTCGCCGAGTCGATCTTCAGTCAGGTCGCTCAGCCCCGCCAGAGCGCTGAGTCCATCGGCTTCGCGCTCGTGCTTCCAGCGTTCCAGCAGCTCCACCGTGTACTGATCGCTGTTCGTCCCATCAATCTCGGAGTGATGCGGGTGGCAGAGCAGGATGAGGTTGGCGAAGCTGTTGCGCTCGGCGACTGACCAGTCCGGGTCGGAGCGCTTACCTCCTTCCTCGAACGCCCGAATGTGTGCGATCTCCAGGTTCAGACGAGGTGCACCGTTGATCATTCGGATGGTCGGCACGCCACAGTCGGGCCAGTAGCACCCGCCTCGGGCGAGTGTCATCAGTCCTGCGATCGTTGCGTTGCTGTAGCTGCGCCGCGGTGTGCTGGCCATGAGATCCCCCCAAGTTGGTCACGAGGAGCGACCATCCCATCACTACCCTTCGCGCGCAGGAGAGGTTCCGGCCATCTACCCAGCGACTCTTCCAAGCCGCAGCGGGGCCTTCTCATGCCAGCGGCTGGCTGGAGGGGAGGGCTTGGTCGGCGGGCTGGTCCAGCTGCTGCTGGCGGCGCCGCTGCTCGTTGCGGTGATCTTCGACGCGCTGGGTGAACAGCTTCAGTGCCTGCTGCTCCTGGTCGGCGTCGAAGTCGCTGTACGGACCGACGCCAAGGGTAAAGGCGTTGGCCTCCTCCTCGATGGCGTCGGCGGTCTGGAGCAGGAAGTAGCTGCGCTCGCGGTACTTGTAGTAGCCGGTGAAGGCGGCTGCCAGCGTGACGGTGAAGCCGATGGCGACGATCGTGATGTTCTGCCAGGTGAACTGGTTGCGGGTGTCCAGGGCGGCGACGGTGGTCGTGGACGCAGCCCCGATCATGATGAGGTTCTGCAGCGTGTTGTGGATGAGCCGGTACTTGCGGCTGTCCGCCCGGTGCTGCTCGATCACCCCGGCCACGTCCTCGCGGTAGAGGCTGCGCCGCTCCTTCAGTGTCGGGTGAATGAGCGCGCTGAGGAACCGGAGGGCCTCACGGTTCGTCGCGAGCATGTCCTCCAACTGGGCCAGGCTCAGCTGGCCGCGGGGAGGCGCGGCGACCCAGGCAGCCACGCCCGAGACCAGCGTCAGCGCTGCGCAGGTGATGTCCAGCCGGAGGAACTGAGGCGGTGAGCCCCAGGTCAGCACGGTCCATAGCAAGCCCGTCAGGACCGCACCGCCGGCCACGGTCAGGGCCACGCCCATCGTGCGGACCCTCCTCCTTCGCCGGGCCAGGTCCCGCTCCGTCTGCCTCACGTCGTGCTTCAGCTTGCGCAGCGAGTCGTGTTCGTCGGCTTCGGCCTGCCCTTGTTCGGCACTCAGTTGGGCATCGGCGTCGCTGATTCGGCGGGGCGCATCGTCGTCAAGGCTGCGGGCCACGGCTTCGGTCCTCTCGTCTGCGCAGGCTCAGCGGGCGAACGCTTCGGTCAGGCTGATGCGGTAGCCGTCCTCTTCCATCAGCACGACGGTGACGCCGAACGGGTCGGGGAGGTCCAGCTCGACGGGAGTGAAGGAAAAGTTCACCGCGGCCTGGGTGGGCGGGACCAGCTCGCCGCCGGGCTGCGGCGCGGGGCCGGCCTCCAGTCGGGGGCGGCCGACGCCCAGCCCTCGGGGCTGCGAGACAGGAGCTGCTCGGTGTAGGGGAACTGGTGCAGGACGTGCCCGGCCGGGGTGGCGAGCACCATGGTCAGGCACGGTGCCGGGCCGACGATCGGCAGCTCGCAGGCGGTGGCGACGTCGTGCGTCTCCCAGGCGAGGACGACCTCGTCCGCCCCGGCCGCCGCGGCAAATGTTCGCGAGCTCCGCGATCCCGGCGAGCGCGTCCTGGCCGACCTTGAGCGGGCGGACCCAGATCAGCCCGACCAGCTCGCCGCGCACCAGCGGCATCATCAGCGGGCGCGGCACGACCCCCTCGCCCAGCGAGGCGGTGTACGTCTCCTTCGCGACGCCGACCAAGCCGTTCCACATCCGTGCTTCCACGGGAGCCCCCTGCCGTCTGCTGATCCGATCACCGCACCCTGCCACGGGGGCTGAGGCCGTGTCAGCGAGATGATCAGCCAGCGTGCGTCGGGGGCGAGCCGGATTCAGGCGGTGGCTGGCTGCGGGGCACCGATGGCGCTGCGCTGGTCGTCCCACTCCTAAATCGTCGTGCGCAGCCTGACCGTGGTCTCGCGGGAGATTCCCTTGCCGGTGGCGGCGCTGCGCAAATCCGTCTCGGCTCCCTGGAGCAGCCCTGAGTGCGGGCACGCGAGCACTCGGGGGCCCAGAGGCGATACGTGGCCCCAGGAGTCGATGCAGTCGGGGTCGCTGTAGTGGCGGGGGCCGGGATGTAGCCGTCGACGTACGCCCCGTCGGGGCCGTGCAGCGGACTGTGCTCGGCTTTGGGGCCAGCGCAGAGCAGGGCGCTCGATGTTGACGGTGATGGCCGTCAGGACGTGCTGGATGAGGGCCTTTCCCTCTCCGCGTTCGTCGCCCAGTTTCGTGAGCCCCTGGGCGACTTCCAGGCGGTCACACGCTGGCAGGCCCGGGTCTGCCAAGCCCTCCGGTGTGACCTGGACGCCGCAGCCAATGCTGAGCACCCCGCTTCGCGGCCCTCCGCGTCCTTCGCAACCATACCGACGGGACTACCGGCGCGCGGTAGCGTCGGCCTCGGCCGAGCCTGTACAGATGCGGGAGTGAGGGACATGGTGGCACGCAGACCTCTGGCGTTCGCCGACGCGCTTGTGCTTCTCGGTGCCGAGCCGCCCCGGCTGGCGGCGCTGGATCGGGCGCTTGGTGGGGCGTTGAATCTGGCGACCGCCGGGGTCAGCGGCACAGTTATCGGCATGGCCGACGCCAACGGGCGCCTCCTCGGCCTCGGACGCGACGCGATCCGCGGCGTCGGCGCCCGTCTGGACCGTACCCAGGGGCGTGCGGAGCGGACCGACGTCCTGCGCGCGGCGCACACGGTCATCGTCGTGGTGGCCTTCTTCGAAGCGATGGAAGAGTTGGAGCTTCCGTTCACCCTCTCCGAAGTGCGATTGACCCGGGACGAGCAACTCGGCCTCGCGCGAACCGAATCAGGCTCGACCACGCAGCCATCGGACCTGGTGTCGCTGCTACTCGCCACGGACCTGCCCTGCCCGGCACCGCACATACCGGCTCCGGCGCTCACGGCGATGTTGCTCGCGAGTTACGCGGACTACGCCCGCAGGTTCTGCGACTTTCTGGAAGGCCTTGCTCTTTGGGAGCACATGGACGCGTTGCGGCGCCTTCGGGCTCATACGGCCCTTATGGATGACCTGCCGCACGCGTCCCTTGACCGATACCAGAGTCTGTACGTCGAGCTCGCCAAGGAAGCACCCGAATTCGGCTTCTGGGTCACACACGTGGCGCAGCAAGCTATCCACACAGACATCGGCCGTGCGCTGTCCGGGATCGAGACTCTCCTCACGCACACCACCCAGGCGCTGCGCCCGCCGGTCGACGTGGCCTCCGCGCTGGCGCGCGCTCACCAGGCGGCGTTCGCTCACCCGGTGCTGGACGCCGCGTCGGCGCCGGACGGCATCAGGATCCCCACCCTTCAGGACCTCTACCTCGACCCGGACTTCCGCGTTAGTGCCGCTTCCGGGCAGGCCGCACCGGCCGACCACGAGTGGTGGGATCGACTGCCTCTCCGCCGAGACCTGACCCGCTACCTGGCCGGGGCCCTCACCTCTCCTCAGCTCGCCGAGGCGCCCCTGCTGATCCTGGGCCAGCCCGGTGCCGGCAAATCCGTCCTCACACGGGTGCTCGCCGCACGGCTCCCCTCCGTCGGTTTTCTCCCCGTGCGTGTGCCGCTGCGGGACGTCCGGGTGGAGGACGAACTGCAGGACCAGATCGAGCAGGCGATCCGTGCCTCCACCGGCGAACGGGTCAGCTGGCCGGAACTGGTGCGCGCGGCGGGCGGTAGTACTCCTGTCCTCCTCCTGGACGGCTTCGACGAGTTGCTGCAGACGACCGGCGTCCACCAGACCAACTTCCTGGAGCGCGTGTCCCAATTCCAGCGACGTGAGGCGGATCAGGGGCGGCCCGTGCTGGCGTTGGTAACGAGCCGGACCTCCATGGCCGACCGCGCCCGATACCCCACAGGCATGGTCGTCCTGCGCCTGGAACCCTTCCGCACCGAGCAGATCACGACCTGGCTGTCCGTGTGGAACGAGGCCAACACGGCCGGATTCTCGGCGCGAGGCCGCGGCCCGCTTACCTGGCAGCACCTCGAACCGCACGCGGAGCTCGCTGCACAGCCACTGCTGTTGACGATGCTCGCTTTGTACGACGCCGCCGAGGGTGCTCTGCGGCGCGCCGACGACTTCGACGTCACCGAGTTGTACGAGCAGCTGCTGTCCTCCTTCGCCCGGCGCGAGGTCGGCAAGACGACACTCCATGCCCTCCCCGACGAAGACACGGCCGCCCTCGTCGAGCAGGAACTGCAACGCCTGTCGCTCGTCGCCTTCGCCCAGCTGAACCGGGGCCGCCAGTGGGTATCGGCCGACGAACTCGAGCAAGACCTCACCGCCGTACTGGGCAGGCAGCCAGAGCTACCACCGGGATTCCGCACCCCGCTCACCGCCGCCGAAACGGCGCTCGGCCGCTTCTTCTTCGTCCAGAGAGCCCAGTCAATACGTGATGGCCAGGTACTCGCCACCTACGAATTCCTGCACGCGACCTTCGGCGAGTATCTGGCCGTGCGTCTCACCCTGCACCTGCTCACCGAGCTGCTCGCGCCCCGCCCCGCACTTTCCCTCGGGAACACCCGCATCGACGACGACCTCGCCTACGCATTGCTCTCCTACACATCCCTGGCATCCCGGCAGATGCTGCGCTTCGCGCGGTCGCTGACCGGCAGGCTGTCCGCCGCGGAACGGCGCCGACTGACCCGCACCCTCATCCAGGTCCTGACGCAGCACACGACGCGCACCGGCGACCAGCACCCGGCCTATCGGCCCGCCCTACTGCGCACCACGACACGCCACGGTCTGTACGGCTCCAATCTCGTGCTCCTGACGGTGCTGTTCGCCGAGCGCTGCTCCGCCGCCGAACTGTTCCCGGGCTCCGCGGACCCGCCGGGGGCCTGGCACCGGCACTGCCTCCTGTGGCGCTCGGCAATGAACGAGAGCCAGTGGACGGACTTCGCTCTGTCCGTCGACGTGCATCACACGTGGGACGACGAGGGCCGCGCCTTCGAGATATCTCTCCGCTCCGAGTTAGGCCCCCCACCGCAGCCGCTCGACATGAACTGGCACTTCCGCTATCCACAAGGCAGCGGCGGCCCAGGCTGGTCACGGTCGTACTGGGACGAGCTGTGGCACAAGACGGCCGTGTCCGGCGGAACCAATGACTCTGTAATGCGGCATGCCCTGGACCCGGTGTTCCGGTGGCTCGGCCAGGCCGTAACCGTGTTCAGTCCGGTCGCCGGTGCTCCGGCATCGTCGCTCGCCCACGACCTGCTCGAACTGCTACTGGCCCCTCGCATGACCATGAGCGACGGGGAGCTCGGCGAACTCTACGACCGGGCGCTCCAGGGAACGCGGCTGTTGATGGACATGCGCCACCCCCAACTGGCGTCGGCCGTGCACGCCCTTCTCACAGCCTTCGGCCAGGACAGGGGGAGACTCCCCGGCGACACACACGACGACTTCCTGCTTCTTCTTGCACAGCTCATACAGCTCGTGTTCGGTGACAGCGAGAGCGTACAACCGTTGCCGGTGACCGTCTTCGATGCGCTGTCCCACGCACTGGCGTCCCACCAACCCTTGGTGCACGCCCTCGTATCGGCGGGAGACCGGGCCCTGATCGCGCGCCATCACGATCCGACCACCGGCACGCCGGAGTGAGCGGAGTGGCTGGCGGCTCGGCGCCCCGGTGTCGTCGAGTTGGCGATGAACTGATGGGGTTGGTGAGGCTGAGGTAGGCGCCCCAGGGGGAAGAGCGCGACCGGCACTCCGAAGCCCAGCACCTCGCCACGGTTCCGGATCTTCGCCACGCTCTCCCCCTGCCGTCGACGTCTCAGCCGGCTCCGTACCGGCCGCGCACCACCGGATCTGGCGATCGGCAGGACGGGCCAGGAGGGCGGATCCGGCGGTCCGCTCCCTATGAGCCTCACATGGAGTCCGCAGGTGGAAGGGGTGGGGTGAGTGCCTGTGAGCTGTGAGCCAGGGCCCGCGGGTGCTGCCCCGAAGCCATCAATCAACTCCGGTTTGGGGGAGGGGATTTGCCAGGCACCGAGCAGACAGTAATCTGAAAGCGGCTCATCTCAGGAAGAGGGGGGCGCCCCTGCGCGCAAGGCGCAGGGGCGCACGCCCCGGAGATGAGGTGTGAAGTGACGGAAGCATCGCAACCTTCCCCGCACAAGGGGAAGACCCGCGGGTTTGCGGGCCGACTGGCTGTTGCTCTAGGGGCTCGAGCCCTATGGGCACTGATCGAGAAGCTGTTCGGTCATCACTTCCACGGGTGACGTGTAGTCACCCCCATGGGTCCGAGGTGCTCCCCCCGTCGTCTCGGACCCATCTTCCTCAATCAAGCCTCCTGGTTGCTCATTGCCATAGGCCGACCAGAGGCCTGCCTGCTCGCGTACGTCGTGCGGGGGACCCGGATCCGCGGCGAGGCGGCGCAGGCGTCGGAGTTCGCGCGGATGATTCCAGTGGAGTTCGACGCGGCGCTGGGCGTCCGCACCGTGCAGCGCGACGAGACGGCTCCGGAGTACACGCGGGCGCCGTGTGGGATTGCGGAGGCCGGCCGGGAGCTGATGGCGAAGCTGGCGGCGAAGGCGGCGCGGAGGATCCGCAAGCCGCGCTCGAAGACGTCCGGGAAGCGCTCCCGGAAGGGTGCTCAGCAGGGCGTTGCGACCGGTGTTTCCGCTGTGGCCCGAGCACCACCGAGCGACAACGCACGACCTTTGAGCCACTGAGCCACAGAAGCCGCCTCGCCAGCAGTCCTCACGGAAACAGCCCCGGCGGCCGTGTGGGCTGCCGGGGCCGCTGCGAACCCGGTCGTACTCCATCCCAGGACCAAGCCGGTAAGGCACCAGGCCTGTCCCACACACTCCATGTCGGTGCGGTCTGCGGGCGAGCGTATTCGCCCAGAGGCGGCCGGGGTGTCGCTGGGCGGACGGCGGGCTTTCTGACCCGCGAGCCGGGCCATGGAATCGCCTGATCCGTATGTGGCGGTCTTTGAGGAAACAGTGAGACCAGCGGCCGAAGGGAGACGTTTCCCGGTTAGATGGGCAGGATCTGTTGTGAAGGTCCCGAGGAGGTAGGACAGTGCCCGCTCTTGTGCGGATGCCGCTGGAAGGCGGCGGGGCGATTCTGCTGGAAGAGGTGGAAGGCGCACCGGAGTTCGACGGGCCGGTCAAAGCGGGGCGGGTCGGCGACGCGGTGCGCGAACTGCCCCGAACCCTGCACGAGTCTCTGGTTCCCGTAGGCGCGACGGCACGGGCGGTGCTGGACCAGCTGAGGCAGGCGGGGCCCCGGGAGGTGGAGGTGGAGTTCGGGGTGAACCTGTCGGCGAAGGCTGGTGCGGTCATCACCGCCGGGGAGGCGGCCCTCCACCTCAAGGTCCGCATGGTGTGGGAGCGCGGTGACTCCGGGCAGGACGCACCGTGAATAGGCGAGGGACGTGTCGGCACCAGGCCGAAGCGGCCTGATGACCTCCTCGGGGGAGGTCAACAGCCTTGCTCGCTCAGGTGCACTAGCCGCCCACAGTGGCGTCTTCCAGGTTCTCGCGCCAGACGGCGGCATCGCCGGGGCGGGCTTCCTGACCGAGGGCGGGACTGGCTTCACCTGTGCACATGTCGTCGATGCCGCGGGGCAGCATCCCGGAGGGCAGGTGGAGGTGCTCTTTCCCTGCCTGCCGGACGCACCGCGGGTCATGGCGGCGGTGGTCGCCGAGCAATGGCGGGCTCCGGAGGCGGAGGACGTCGCCGTCCTCCGCCTCCAGGTAGTGCCGTCCGGAGCCCGGGGCATGCCCGTGGGCGCGAGCGCGGGCTCCCGCGGACACCAGGTCTACTCGTACGGATTTCCCTCCCAGGCACCGCCGGGCGGCCGCTTCGGATACGGAGAGGCCGGCGACTGGCTGCCCGGGGGCGGTGCCACGGGACGGCTGCTCCAGTTAACGAAGGCCAACGACCTCACCACCGGATTCAGCGGCGGGCCGGTCGTGGACGAGTTGACCGGGCTGACGATCGGCATGGTCACCTCCATCGCCTCCCCTGACCGCTATCTGAAAGGGCTCGGCACAGCCTTCGCTACCCCGGCCGAGGTACTGCGGTACGTCCGGCCCGAGTTGGCCGAGGACGAGGCATGTCCGTACCTGGGACTGGAGCCGTTCACCGACAAGCAGGCCGACTGGTTCCACGGCCGTGAGGACGCAGTGGAACGCGTACTTGCGACAATGAGGGGAAACCGGCGGCTCCTGATGCTGCTCGGCCCCTCAGGGGCGGGAAAGTCCTCACTGGTCAACGCGGGCGTGCTGCCTGCCCTGGCAAGGGGAATCATTCCAGGCAGTGACCGATGGCTGACCGTGCGCGCCCGCCCTGGCCAGGATCTTCTCACCGAGCTGGAGGCCTCCGGACTGCCCGGCACAGTGGCCGAAGGCCTGACAAGCGCGGCGCAGGCCCGCCTCGACGGCGAGCCGGGCCACGACCATCTGCTCCTGGTCATCGACCAATTCGAGGAACTCCTCACCCAGTCGGCCGAGCCGTCGCAGACACACTCCGAGGACCAACGTCTGCGCGCCATCGACCAGCTCATGAAGCTGAGCAGGTCCCACACTGCCGTGACCGTGCTCCTGGTCATGCGCAATGACTTCTACGCGCCCCTCAGCACTCTCGCCCCCGGTTTGATGGACGTCGCCCTGCCCGGACTGTGCAACGTCCCCGAGACGCTGAGCCGCGGCGACCTGCAAGAGATCATCACGCGGCCTGCCGTCGCCGTCGGCCTGCCTCTCGCGACCGGCCTCGCGGACCGGATCGTGGACGACATTCTGGAGATCGACCCGGTGGCACGGCAGGTACCGGTCACGCTGCTCCCGCCCCTGCAGCTGGCACTGCGCCAGCTGTGGTTGCGCCGTGACTACGACGGCAGCCTCACGCACGAGGCATACGAGCGGATAGGCAGGGTCACGGGCAGCCTTTCAGACTTGTGCAACGACGCCTTCGGCGAACTGCCCGCGGACCGGCAGCCCACCGCCCGCCGGATCCTCACCGCACTGGTGCGGCCTGCCGACGAAGTCGACGGTATCCCTGCCACCCGCCAGCGAGTCCCCCTCACACGCTTGCGCGCCTTGGCCGCCGACCCGAGAGGCCCCGGCTCCGACACCGACGGTGCCTTCGACAACGCCATCGCGGCGCTCACCCGCTACCGCATCATCACTACCGATGGCGCCACCACGCCCGTCGGTGAGCCCCCTGGGGAGCCAGCGGCGGAACTTATCCACGACACGCTGATCCGCGGCTGGGCCGATCTGCGTGACTGGGTCACCGAGGACCGGCACTTCCAGGTCTGGCTGAAGCGCGCCACCGAACAGCAGGTCAGCCACGCGAAGAGCGGGCTTCCCGGAGACCTGCTGAATGGCTCCCTGCTCACAGACGGAGAGGACTGGGCGGATCAGCGCCCGCTCCCGGAAGAAATCACCGTGCTGCTGAAAACTAGCCGACAGCATCAGCGCTCACAGTTGAGCCGCACCAAACGCATCAACGTCTTCCTCGCCACGGCACTGGCCCTTGCCCTTATCGCCGCTGGCGTCGCCTTCCAACAGCGACAGACCGTCGTCGGTCAGCGCGACCGTGCGGCCTCCGCTCAGGTGGCCGGCACCGCTGAGTCGCTCCGCCGCACCGCCCCGCAGCTCGCCCGCCGACTGGCAGTGGCCTCCGCCCGCCTCGGCGATACCCCCGAGTCGCGGTCCGCGCTGTTCACCCTGAACAATCAGCAGGAAGACGAGGTCCTCAGGCTTCCCGGCTATGTCGTGTCGACCTCTGCCCTTGACGAGACCGGGCACACCCTGATCGCAGCTGGCGGCACCCGCGTCGGCATCTGGAACGTCGACACCCGCCGACAAACCGGCCACTACAACGCCCGGTCCAAGGTTCGCTACGTCACGCTGTCCGCTGACGGCAGGACGGCCGCCGTGAGCACCGAGGACGGCAAGACCCGTCTGCTCGATGCCACCAACGCGCGCCCTCTCGGCACGCACACCTACCCCAGCGGCAGAGACGTGTACCAGCCGAGAGTGGCGCTCAGCCCTCACGGCACCTATTTGCGGGCCGAGGGAATCGACGCCGACCTGAAGCCCACCATGGCGATCTGGGACACCCGCACGGCCGAGAAGATCATCACCACGACCGGAGGCAGCTTTCCCGTCTGGAACACCTCGTTCTCACCGGACGAACGCATACTCTCTCTCCCTTACGCCAACAGCAAGGGCCAGCCGTTCACTTGGTACGACACTCGGACGAGGAAGAAGATCCCCGTTCCCGACCTCAAGCTGAGCACCGAGGAATTTCCCGGCCCAGTCGTCTTCAGCCCGGACGGCAAACTCGCCGCCCTGAGCATGAATGGCGGGAAGGTCCGTGTGTACGACCGCGCAGAGAACTACTTGAGCACAGAGCTCACCGGGGGTGGCGACTCTGCGCTGTATCCCCTCCGTTTCAGTCAGGACAGCCGGTACCTCGCCCAAGGCGGTGCCATCTGGGAAACAGCCTTCGTGGGTGGCCAGGCGACGCCTCTCATGCACTACTCGACCACCGACAGCGAGTGCTTCAGCGACAACGGCCTGCTCTTCACAGCCGACAACTCAGGACTGCGATGTGTCGGCATTGACGGCGCCGTCCGTTCGCTCGATATCAGCTCAGTCACCAAAGCACCCAAGGGCACAGGCGAGCTCTACTCGGAGAGCGCGATCAGCGCGGACCGGCGCACCCTCGCGCTCCTCAACAGCAGCAGCATCGAGATCTGGTCCCTGCTGACACACACCAAACGGACCACCATCCCCAGCCCGGGCGCCTTGGCAGACAACCCCACCCTCAGTCCCGACGGACGCCTCCTCGCTGTTCAGAGCAGTCTCACCAAGATTGACCTCTGGGACCTGGCCGAGAAAAACAAACTCGGCACCTTCCCCACTCCCCTCGACTGGAAACAGCGCAGCGGGGCGCTGCAGGAATTCGCCTTCTCACCCGACAACCGTTCGTTCGCAGCCCAGGTGGTAATGCCCGACGGAACCAACGCGCTCAGGTTCTGGGACCTGACCACCATGCACCGGATCCGGGACGTACGTGCGAAGCTCGGTTACGACGGCAACGGCTCAGCTGTCCTCTTCGACCCCAGCGGCACGTCCGTGATCGCCGCGCCCAACTTCGGGCGGGTCGCGTTCCCGTCCGGCCGCATCATCACCAAGAGCGCCGGGAACCTGCAGATGAACGCCATCAGCAACGACGGCTCGACGGTCTACTCCTATCCGCAGGAATTCCAGCCATATCTCAGAATTCTGGATGCCCGTACCCTGCTGCCCGCAGGGGAAGACCTGCGCACCGGGGCGGTGTCCACCGAGTCCGGCGACACCGTCGCAGTCTCGCCCGACGGCCGCCTGTTCGCTACGGTGCACCGAGAACCGGACGAGCAGGCGCAGATCACGGTGTGGGACAGCCGCACCCGCAGTCAGCTCGGCCCTCCGTTTACGGGCACCCTGGATCCCTTGGGTTCGGTCGTAGCGCTCGCCTTCGCACCCGACGGTTCGGTGCTGGCCAGCGTGGACAAGGACGGCAGATTCCTCACACACCCCGTAACGCCTGCGAAGTTGATCCGGGAACTTTGCACCAAGAGCGGCTACCTCACCAAGCAAGAATGGGAAGCCCACATCCCCGACGTCCCCTACCGCAGGACCTGCTGACCTGCTCCCCCGAATCCCCGACCCAGCTCCGCTGATCAGCGCTCGCATCATCACCGGGCCAACGACACCACCAGCACCGTGAGCACCGTCCGTGTCCTGCCCGCCGGAACCGGGCCCTCGGACCAAACTTCCCGGCCCGTGTCGCCCGTCCCCGCCGCAGCCGCGCCGGAGACACCGGTGAAGACCCGGGAGACGGCTGCCGACGGCTACCACCAGGCCCTCACCGCCCACCGCGCCACCTGGAACACCACTCAGCAGCACACCAACCCCAAGATCCAGTCGGCCGTCGAACGGCAGCGCCTGCACCATCACCAGTGCCGCACCGACCAGCAGCACAGGCACTGTCCGGGAGCAACGTTCCCCGTCAGCCTGGACCGGAAGACCGTCTGCTGGACTGGGGATCGAGTAGTCACTGGTCATCCGAAGCCAGGCCGTGCCGCTACTGCGCTCGTGCGACGAACCTGTTGGACGAAGGCGGCGTCCCTGCCCACAAGACATGCGCGGAGACACAGCGCCCTGCTCGGCCGAAATCCTAGGGCGCGGCGAGTTCCATCGAGCGGAACAGGACCACCCCGGCCGCCGTCGCGGCCGCTATCGGATGCAGCCCCAGCCAGGCCACGGACCGGCTGCACTCCTACCGCTGACCGAGTCAGCGTGACCTGGACCGCCGACTCCAGCGCGGGACTGTTCCCCTGTGCCGGCCGGGCGTACGCTCCGGCCATGACCACCACGCTGAACCCGCACACCGCCCGACAGGACCAGGACCAGGACCCCGGATGGGGCGTCACCGCCTCCTGAACGACCGCCGCCGCGCCCCGGAGAAGAGATCCAGGGCGCGGCGGCATGTATGGGTCTGCCGGGCGGGGCGATGACGATGGCAGTGGTGCGGCACCTGCGTTGCCGGCTGGTCAGGGCCGGACGCGTAGGAGTTCGGGAACGCGGCTGGTCTGCCCGAGCCAGGTGGCGACGTCCTTGTCGATGTACTCCACCAGGCGCAGGACGTCGGTGTGCGCTTCGGGAAGGGTGAGCCGACGGGTGCGGCCCCGGCCGTCGGCCTGGCCAGGCAGAGGCACGCCGCCGATCAGCGGTTCGTGGTGGGCGGTGCGGTTGCGCAGAGAACGGACGTGGCTGACGGTGGTGAACACCGTGGTCCTTTTGCCGCCACTGTTCGGGAACGCCTTGTGGAGGGCCTTGCGCCACAGGGTGGAGTCGTAGTCGACGTTCTTCCGATAGGGGCCATCCCCGCGGGTGCCGCCCTTGTCGAGCAGGTTCACCCAGCAGCCGAAGGTGGACTCCGCCACGATCTTCCCGGCCGGGACAGCCTGGAGGGTCTTCTGCACCGTTTTCCTGGTCGCCGGGTCGGTGGGCAGGGTGATGTTGCGCCACGTGGTCTTGAAGCCGTTCATGGTCCGGTCGTCGAACAGCTCGGCACGCGCGTACCAGGTCGGCCCGTAGGCGGCGGCGAGCTGCTCGGCCATGGCGTTGCGCAGGATGACCTCGGCAAGGGCGATCACCTCACCGAAGGCAGCGGACAGGCGCACGTTCCACAGGTACAGCTCCATCGCAGCCGCCGGCGTGGCCGCAGCCGACAGGAACGGAGCCAGGCGGGGCCGGGAGATCAGCGGCTCCAGGAGCCTCGACTGCGCCGCAGTCGGTTGTATCTGCATCCCCCTGATGTATCATGTGTACAGATTCCCCGGTTCAGCCTCTGGCTTATGTCATGCGACCGGGGTCAGACTTTCGAAGGGCCACCAAGCACAGCTGGTGGCCCTTCGGCCGTTCCACGCGGCCCTTCCGCGTGTGCCTGCGGGGCGGGAATCAGGGTCGGCTGCGCTCTGCACAGGAACAGCCCCGGCGGCCGCGTGGGCTGCCGGGGCCGCTGCGCACCCGGTCGTACTCCATCCCAGGACCAAGCCTGTAAGGCACCGGGCCTGTCCCACACGCTCCATGTCGGTGCGGTCTGCGGGCGAGCCTATTTCACCGGTCGTCTCTGGTGGGCCTTGTTGACGTGGCTTCCGAGGAAGAGGGCCGTGTACTCGATCTCCTGCTCGGTGGTGGCCGGTGCGGTGGCCGGGCTCCCGGTACAGGCAGCGGGCCAGGCCCCGACACACGAGATGACGGCGCCGGTTAGGTCCCGCCGATCGGCGGGAAGTCATCACTGCACGTCACTTCGGTGACGTGCGCCGGGCCCGGTGACGCCGGGCGGCGGCCGGGCCTCGAGAACGCCGATGCGTTCAACGAGCCGGGGCGTACCGCGGACCGTGGTCGAGTTCAGGTGCGTTCGAGCCATCCTTCGTCAAGATCCAGCGGGCCCGTCTGGCTGTCGCGATACTCGTTCCGCCCGCTCCGAAAGCCGGGGGAGGGGTCGGACGAAGGGGGGCCCGGTGGGCGAAACGCAGACAGGACACGAGGTGCATCAGCAGCACGAGAAGCTGGTCCGTGCTCTGGCCGATGAGCACGCTCTCACCGTCGCTCAGGACCATGACGAGGGTGTTCCGGACGAGGCGTTCGACGTCCTGATGGAACGTGCGCAGATGCTGATGGCGTACGAGACGCAGATGCCGGCCCTCCTGGCCGAACCGGAGCGGGCGCGCAGCGAGAAGATCATCTTCTGGTCCTGGCGGGCCCAGAGCGCGGTGGCGGTCGCCCTGATCCTCGCCTTCCGTCTGCTGGGGTACTCGAACGGCTGGTACGCCCTGGTGGTGCCTCACCTGGTGGGCACCTTCTTCGGCTGGCCGCTCAAGGCGACCGTGAAGAACCACCTCGCCCGCCGCACCGCGTCCGTCGCCCTGCACGCGGTGGGGGTGCTGCTCGTCCTGATCGTCCTGGGCGTCCTGTCGCCCTGGTTCATCATCGCCCTGCTGATCGGCTGGGCCTTTGTGGGAACGGCTGCCGCGGACGGACAGGAGACGGGGAAGTGAGCGACGCTCTGAACTCCCAGTTCCGGGACACCGACCGGCGGGTCCGCGATACCGACCGGCGAGTAGACGATCTCGACAGCCGTCTGGACGATCTGGAGGGCGAGCACGAGCGGTTGAAGTCCCGGTTCGGCTACACCGAGGACCTGGACCACGAGCTGCGTTCCCTTCGCGACGGCGTCTCCGGCCTGGAGAGCACGACTGAGGAAGTCGACGGCCGGGTCGACGAGCTTGACGACCGCGCCGACACCGCGGAGCGGACGGTGAAACGGCTCACCCAGCACGTACGGCTGCTGGAAGGCCAGATCATGGCCGTCGGGAACATCCCTCCGGCGGACCTGGACACCTTCACCAAGGACCAGCACGCCCTGGCCGCCACGACGGAGTCCGGCTGGGACGCCGCCGACGCCCTCCTCACCAGCACCCTCCGCGCCCACCACCAGCATCGGATCCAGCGCTTCCGTAACGCGCAGGCCCAGCACCGGGCCACCCGGGAGGAAGCCGTCGCCCTGGTCGGCACCCTGCTCTCCACCCGTTACAGCACCCAGCCCCACGCCAAGGCCGCCACCAAACTGCGCTCCGTCATCGCGCGCGAGACGACCGAGCGCCAGGGCCTCGCCCGGCAGGCCGCTGAGGCCCGCACGTCCACCGCAGCCCTCGCCGCGGACCGGTCGGCCACCGCCGACAAACAGCCGGCCATCGCCGCCGGCCAGCGTGCGGAACAACGCCTCACCCTGGCGCTGCGCAGCAAACTGGCCGATGCCGTCAGCGACCGCCTGCTCCTGCCCGCGTGGTTCGCCACCGTCCTCGGCCCGGCACCACCAGCACGAGAAACCGAACGCTGGCTCGAATGCGCGACCCGCGTCCTGCTCTACCGCCTCACCTACCGCGTCGACGACCAGGTCCTCGCCCTCGGCCCCAGCCCCGACCCCGAAGACGAACACCGCCACGAGTGGTGGGAGGAACTGACCACCGAACTCCGCCTTTGGTAACCCGCACTTCCAGCAGACGCCCACGCCGGGTGCCGTCGCCGGCTCCCCAGTGCTCCGTTGATGATGCTGTCGTTCTGGGTGGTCACCTGGCCGGGGCTTCTCCGCCGCCGGGGAGCGAATACCCGTACTGGTGAACAACCGTCGGCGGGGCTGGCCCGCCTACCCCGTGACGAAGTACGACGGGGCCGGACCCGGTGCCCGGGCAGAGGTACGCGGTGGAGATGCGGGCGGCCCCGCCCAGCGTGAGGATCGAAGGTGCGGGCAGCAGCCCGGGGGCGCACCTCACCCCGACGGGTGGCCTCCCCTTCCGGTGCTACCGGTCCGCTTCCCGCTCCGACACCGCCGTGGGGGCCTGGAGGTAGAAGAGATGCCGCGACCGTTGTGGGCCGGGGCCATCAGTTTCGGGCTGGTCACGATCCCGGTGAAGGTCGTGTCCGCGACCGAGGACCACGACGTGCACTTTCACCGGGTGCACCTGGTGGACATGGGCCGGGTGCGGACCCGGAAGGTCTGTGAGCTCGACGACCAGGTCGTCTCCCAGGACGAGATCGGCAAGGGCTACGAGATCGCGAAGGACCAGACGGTCCCGGTGACGGACGAGGAACTGGAGCAGATGCCGTTGCCGACGGCGAAGGCGATCGAGATCGCCGCGTTCACCGACGCCGACAGCATCGATCCGGTGCGGATCAGCGACTCCTACTACCTGGCCGCCGACGGGCAGGTCGCCGCGAAGCCGTACGTCCTGCTGCGCAAGGCGCTGGAGCGGTCCTCGAAGGTCGCGGTGGCGAAGTTCGCGTGGCACGGGCGTGAGCGCCTGGGCCTGCTGCGGGTCCGGGAAGGGGCGATCGTGCTGCACTCGATGAAGTGGCCCGACGAGGTCCGCAGCCCCGAGTCGCTGGCCCCCCGGGAGGTCGAGGTCGGCGAGGACGAGATCGCGCAGGCCCTCCAGCTGGCCGACCGGATGACGATCGAGGACCTGTCCGGGTTCCGCGACGAGTACCGGCAGGCGCTGGAAGGCATCATCGCGGCGAAGGCCGAAGGCAAGCCCCTCCCGGCCCCGGCCGAGGACGGGAAGGAGGAGAAGGGCGAGGTCGTGGACCTGATGGCCGCCCTGAACGCCTCCGTCGCGGCGGCGAAGGAATCGCGCGGCGAACACGGTGAGGACGCCACCGTGCACGAGATGCGCCCGTCGAAGAAGACCGCCCGCAAGGCCCCCGCGAAGAAGACGGCCTCCTCGAAGTCCACAGCCGCGAAGAAGACCACGAAGAAGACGGCGGCGAAGAAGCGCAGTGCCTCCTGACCCTCCAGCAGATCGGGCGCTGCCGAGGATCGAGCCGATGCTCGCGACGCCCGGGACCCTGCCGTCGCCGGCGGTCGAGGACCGGTGGGCGTTCGAGGTGAAGCAGGACGGCCAGCGGGCCATGATCTACCTGCCGGGCGACGGCACGGTCCTCGTGCGCGCCCGTTCGGGGACGGACATCACCGCCGCCTACCCGGAGCTCCTTCTCTTCGCTGGCACCCTCGGCCGGCACGCCGCCGTGCTGGACGGAGAGATCGTCGCGCTCGACGACCAGGGACGGAGCGACTTCGAGCGGCTCCAGCAGCGCATGGGGCTCGCCGGTGCCCCCGCCCGGGCCGCGCGCATGGCCGCGCGGGTGCCCGCGCACCTGATGCTCTTCGACGTCGTGCACCTCGGCGACCACCCCGTGACCGGCCTGCCGTACGCGGAGCGGCGCGGACTCCTGGAGGGCCTCGGACTGGCCGGGCCGGCCTGGTCGACGCCTGCGGCGATCGTCGGGCACGGGGCCCAGGCCTGGGAAATGGTCCGGAACGCCGGGCTGGAAGGGCTGCTCGCGAAGCGGCTCACGTCCCGGTACGAACCGGGAGCGCGGTCGGAGTCATGGATCAAGATCCGTTTCGTGCGTACCGCCGACGTCGTGGTCGGTGGGTGGGTGCCCGGGCGCGGCCGGCTGACCGGACTGCCCGGTGCCGTCCTGGTCGGTGAGCAGCTCGGCGGGCAACTGCACTATGCGGGCAGCGTCGGTACCGGCTGGAGCCGGGCCGAACGCACCTGCCTCGCCGGCCTTCTCCACGCCGCGACCATCGACACCTGCCCGTTCGCCGAGATCCCCCCCGGTGGCCGGGGCCCGGTGGGTGGTCCCCCATCTGGTCGGTGAGGTCGGCTACGCGACCCGCACCCGCGCCGGACGTCTACGCCACCCCTCCTGGCACCGGCTGCGCCCCGACCTCGCCCCCGAAGACCTCACCTGACCCCGCCGGCGGTCCCCCGCACGGGCCGGAAGCCCGGCCCGTCCAGGCCGGATGCGTCGCGCCCGGCGGGCGCTACTACGCCGCCTCGCCCACGGGCTGGTCATCCACGTGCTTCAGCTGCATCCGGCCGGAGACGACGTTGCCGGGGTCCAGCGTCTTCCAGAAAGGATGAGTGCTCACCTGGGCGCTGAGCTCCAGCAGGAGCTTCCGGTAGGCGGCGACCTGCTGGTGCTGTTCCTCGGTGTACCCGGGGCTGTCCGGCTTGGCCGGCCGGTAGTCGGAATGGAGCTGCTTGTCCGCCTGCCAGCCGGACATCGGCTCGGCCGACCAGGGCAGCGTCCGTACGTACTGGTCGTACTCGGACTGGGCCTGGTGCAGAGCGATCTGGGCGTCGCGCAGATCCTGGGGGAAGTCGTACCTCGTCACACCAGAATGCTACGCATGTTCGAATACCGGAAGCGAGCGGCACACGGCAGGACAACCTCACATCTCCCGCTCATTCATCCGGGTGGCGCACACCCCGGCCGCGAACCGGAACCGGCGGCCGCGGCGTCGCACCGGGCATGGATTCCGTCATCGACGCCCGCCACATCAGCGAGCCCGGGCTCGTCGTACTCGACATCACCGCCGCCGACGAGGAGACCGCCCTCGCCCTGATGGACGAGCTGCAACAGCTCTGGGCCACCTCCGGCATCACCACGATCCGGCGCGACCCCGCCCAGCCCGGCGTCCACGCCCGGGTGCACGCGGACACCCGGCGCACCAACCCCGGCAACGAAGCCGGCCTCCCCCAGGCCGGGAAGGGACAGATCGCGACGGCCGACCAGTGACCGGGTGAAAGAGCTCTTCCCGAAGGACGTCCGGCATGCCGCCACCCGCCAGGCGGCCCGGACGGCGCAGCGTGGATACGAAGCCCGTCCGGGAGCCTTTCGCGCGTCGCCCGGGCGAGCTAACCGCGCCTGCCGGTCCGCGTCATCGCGCCGGGCTAGCTGACGCGGGCCCGCAGCACGGACCGTGCGCCGGACCGTATCGCCCCGCCATCCCGTCGGGTGCCGACGGGACGCGGGCCTTCTCCTACTGCGGTACGGGTGTCGCGCCGGAGACGGCGACTCCTGCCCGGCGGAAGTCCTCCAGGGTCGACGCCGTCGTCTCAGGGGCTACACCGACTGAGTAGTCCAGCAGGACACGGGCGCGGAATCCGGCCTTGACCGCGTCCAGCGCGGTCGCCCGCACGCAGTGGTCGGTGGCGATGCCGACCACATCGACGTCCTCCACCCCGCGGGCACGCAGCCAGTCCGCCAGGGGCGTGCCCTGGTCGTCGGCGCCTTCGAAGCCGCTCTTGGAAGCGCTGTGGGCTCCCTTGAAGAAGACGGCATCGACCTTGCCGCCGGCGGCCGTGGGGGCGAAGTGGGGGTGGAACTCGCCTCCTTCGCCTCCCGCCACGCAGTGGACCGGGAAGCTGTCCTTGTAGTCGGGGTTCTCCGAGAAGTGACTTCCTGGATCGATGTGGTGGTCCCGGGTCGCGACGACGTACCTGTAGTCGGTGCCCGCGGTCTGCTCCACCAGCCCTGCGACCCGGGTGGCGATCCGTGCGCCGCCCGCGACGGGGACGCTGCCTCCCTCGCAGAAGTCGTTCTGCACGTCCACGACGATCAATCCTCGGCTCATCACACATACCCTTCAGCACGACGGATCAGAACGGGAAAATCCGGTCCCGGGGCAGGCGCCCCGGGGCCGGGTGAGCCAGCTACGGGGCGGGGGTGTAGCGGACGATGGTGTCCTCGCACGGGCCCTCCGCGTAGACCTTCAGCGCTTCGAGCTCGCGGTCGTCCGCGGTGAGCTGCCAGCGGAGCTTGGTTGACACCCACTCTGAGATGTACCGGCACTGGGCGTCCGGGGAAGGCGGCATCCAGTCGGCCGGATCCTGGTCGGACTTCTGCCGGTTGCTGCGGGCCGTCACCGCGACGAGCGAGACGTGCGCCCCCTGGTCGTTCGCGTAGGCCTCCCGCCGCGCCGCGGTCCAGGCGGAGGCACCTGAATCCCAGCTTTCGGCGAGCGGCACCATGTGGTCGATGTCCAGGGCCCCGGCGCTGGTGACCTCCTGGCCGTCGTAATAGCTGATCCAGGTCCCCCCGGTCAGCTTGCAGCCGGCCTCCACCGTCGGCGCGACGACCGCCTCGGCAAGGAGGATTTCGTTGCGGGTGTTGCACCCGTCGGACTTGTCGGCGCCGGAGTTCCAGTGCTTGAACTTGCTGCGGGTGTAGCCGGTGCGGTCCTCTTCGGTGACCTGCACCAGGCCGACCGCGTCGGCCAAGGTCGTCACCTCAGCCGCCGGAGCGGCCTGCGCGACGGGAGCGGAGAAAAGGGACACAAGGGCGAGGGAAAGTGCGCTGAAACGTACGAAGTTCTTGATCACCAACGTGTTCTACCGGGCCACCCTGCCCTCCGCGAAGCCCGGGATCCCGGCTGTCACCCGCGCGGGGGAGTAGGTTCACCGCAGGAACGCTTCCTCTGCCCTGGCGCCCGTGCCCGCAGCCAGTCCGGTCCGCCCGCTGAAGCCCGGTCAGGCCGATGCGGGTCTGCGGCGTACCGCAACGAGGTGCTCAGGTGCTCTCGGCTTTGGTGACGTTCTTGATCAGGGTGGCGGTGACCGTTTCCTCGGGTCCCGGTGCCGGTTTGAAGGTGGCGAGCTTCTCTGGCGTCATGGGCCCGGTGGGCACCATGACCTGCATGGTCGCGATGACACCTCCGACGCGTACAACGGTCACCAGGGTCCAGGCGAAGCCACTGCTGCCCAGCCGGGACAGGGTCCGGTACCGCGGCGCGTCGTCCCCGAGGTCCGGGACCTTGACCACCTCGCTCGTGACGGACGACTTTCCAAACTTGTTGCTGAACCTGAACCGGCCGCATGCCCCGACGGCCTCGCGCAGGTGTGTCATGCGGGCCCGTGCGGCCTCTTCCGGATAGCTCATCAGGCTGGTGCTCCGGGGAGAGATGGACGTCCCGGCCGGGTACATGATCGACGAGGCGGCGGCAGCCTCCTCGCCGTCACCCGAGATGGCCTCCTTCACATGCCGGCAGACCTCCGGGGAGACGGTCTTCTCGGCGTCGAAGGAGGATTCCGGTGCAGCACCGTCCCGCGAACGGCCATCCGTGATCTCGAAACCGACAGCCTGCTCCGAGGTGAGCAGCGCGGCCTTCAGCTCGACAGCGGTCAGGGGTCCGGAGCGCTCCGACTTACCGGCCGCCGTGCTCGCCACGGCACCAGGCCCGCCGGCGTCGGCACGCGCGGGGCTCTCCCCGCACGCTGCGGTCAGTCCGATCGCCAACAGCAACGCCGCCGTCGACACCAGTCTTCGTCCACCCCTGCGCACCATCAGGTCCCCACCCTCGAATTCACACTGATCATCCGCGTACAGGCGAACCGTATTGCGCCCGGACCATCCCGTCCTCCGTGCGGCGCACCTGGCCCAGTAGCGGCTGGTAGACCTGTAGTTGGTCCGCCTGGCCAGGTAGTCGGACAACACGTCAGTGGAACCAGGCGACAAGGCGCACGTTCTCCGCCCCGTGGACTTCGCTGAGGGTGCGCATGACGCTCCAGACCCGGCCCCAGTCGGTGTCGGCCCCCGCAGCCGAGGCGCGGGTTCGTGTGCCTGAGATGTTGGTCTCCTGCCAGTCCGTGGCATTCAGCTCCGCCCAGGTCAGCCAGGTGGTTCCGTGGCACCTGCACGAGTTGGTCGGCCGACCTGGCACCGGCGTTGAGCTGTTCCTCCGGCAGGCACCTTGCTCAGCTCGACGCGATCGAGCGCGACGGTGCGGGCCGCCGGGCCGAGTAGGTGCCGGGATTGGGTCGTGTCGGCGATCAGCCGCCGTGGAGCCCCCACTCGTCGAGGCCGCCGTACACGTGGGCTTCCAGGCATTGTGGAGCGTTCATGCCGAGGGCCTCGCCTCGGTAGAGGGCGATGAGCGAGTCCTTGCCGCGCCACCACGTGTCCGTCACGCCCTGTACTTCAGGCACCGGCTCGAAGCCGGCGAGATCCAATGACTCGACGGCCTTCCCCTTGATCCTTGTCACGGTCTTGGCCCGGCGACCGGCATGGGCGGCGAGCGCCAGGGACTCCACCCATCCCTCCGTGTTGGCATGCAGCGGTGTCCAGCGGTAGGCGTCGATCCCGAATGAGCCGTCGGGACCGATCATGAATCCGTAGGCCATGGACACCCGGCAGTCCCCCGCCGGAAACGACCAGCCCTCAGCGGCCGAGCCTTCGGGACAGTCGGCGTCCAGAATGCGCGGACCGCCCTCGTAGAACGGGGCGGGCGGCAGCGCGAGACCGCCCCAGCGGTCCTGGAAGGCCTCGGCCCGGTCGATCTCCACAGCCGGGATTCCGTACTCGATCCACCACTCCCGGTGCTGCCCGAGGCCCTGCCGGGGAACACGAACGCCGTCCACCTCGATGAAACTTCTGGCCCGATCGGTCAGGCCCGAAGGCGCGACCGGGATGGGCGATATAGGAGTGGCGGCCGTCATGATGCCGGAGTCTAACGACAGGGTGAGGTCGCGCTGCGGGGGTCAGACGTTGCGACCAAGTGCCATCTATCGCAACGAACCACAGAGCGAATGGCTGAAACCATGACGCCCCAAACTCGCGCGTTCGAATTAATGTTCGATACAGTCGAGGTGTAGGTGGTCAATTGGTACTACTTTGGGGGTGTCTGGGCGGAGGGTGTCATGCGAGGAAGCGTCCCTCATCTGCACGTCAGTAGTGGGTTTTCGGCCCGCTACGGTGCCTCGCATCCGCATGCGCTCATCGCCCGGGCCGCCGAGCGCGGGATCGGGACGGTGGCGCTGACCGACCGCGACATGGTCACCGGCACCGTGCGCTTCGCGAAGGCCGCCGCGGCGGCCGGGGTGAGGCCGGTGTTCGGCGTCGATCTGGGCGTCGCCCCCCTCGTGCCGCCCGCCGACGTGCGCCGCCGGACCCCGGTGCGTGGCGGTGCGCACGTGGCGGAGGCGGCGTTCCGGGCGACGTTCCTGGCCCGGGACGCGGACGGCTGGGCGCGGTTGTGCCGGATGGTGTCCGCCGCGCACGCCGAAGCCTTCCCTGCGGGCGCGCCGCCGGCGGCGTCGTGGGAGATGCTCGCCCAGTACGCCGACGAAGGCCTGATGGTGCTGCTCGGCCCGGCGTCGGAGCCTCTGCGGGCTCTCGCTGCCGGCCGTGCGGACATCGCCGAGCGGCTTCTTGCCCCGTGGCAGCGGGTCGTCGGTGGCGGGCTGCGGCTGGAGGTCGTGTGCTGGGGCCTGTCCGGCACCGGCCCGGGGTCGGCCCGTCTCGCCGCGCACACCATGGCGCTCGCCGACCGTCTCGGTATTCCGGCGGTGCTGACGAACGCTGTTCGGTACGCGGATGCGGTCCAGCACCGGGTCGCGGACGTGCTGGACGCGGCCCGGCTGCTGCGGCCCGTCGACCGGCGCCGGCTGGACTGCGGGGAGCGCTGGCTCAAGGACGGGCCCGCGATGACCGACATCGCCGGACGGGTGGCGGCCGCCGCCGGGGCCGACCCCTCCCGTGCCGCGCAGCTGATCGCCGACACCATCGCGGTCGCGGACGCGTGCGAGGTCGACCCGGTGCGGGACCTCGGTCTCGGGGTACCGCATTTCCCCGAGCCGTCCGTGGTCGGCGCCGAGCCGGGGCCGGAGGGGGCGATGCGGCTGCTGCGGCAGCGGTGCGAGAGCGGCATGGCCGCCCGCGGTCTCGACCGGGACCGGAGGGCGATGGATCAGCTCGACTACGAGCTCGGGACCATCGGACGGTTGCGCTACGAGCCGTACTTCCTCGCCGTGGCCCAGGTCGTCGCCGATGTGCGGGACATGGGCATCCGGGTCGCCGCCCGCGGCTCCGGAGCCGGCTCCATGGTCAACCACAGCCTCTTCGTCGCCACCGCGAACCCGCTGGAGCACAACTTGCTCTTCGAACGGTTCCTGTCCGAGCGGCGCTCCTCGCTGCCGGACATCGACATCGACGTCGAGTCCGCACGACGTCTGGAGGTCTACGACCGGATCATCACCCGTTTCGGGCGGGAGCGGGTCGCGGTCACCGGCATGCCCGAGACCTACCGGGCCCGGCACGCCCTGCGGGACACCGGCCTCGCGCTCGGGATCGCGCCGGCCACCGTGGACCGGATCGCGAAGTCGTTCCCGCACATCCGGGCCTGCGATATCCGCTCCGCCCTCTCCGAGCTACCGGAGCTGCGGGAGTTGGCGGCCGAGGCCGGGCGGTTCGGGCCGCTGTGGGAGCTCGCCGAAGGGCTGGACGCGCTGCCGCGCGGGATCGCGATGCATCCGTGCGGAGTGATCCTCTCCAACACGAGCCTCCTGGACCGGCTGCCGGTCCAGCCGACCCCCGGGGGCGAGTACCCGATGGTCCAGGCCGACAAGGAGGACGTCGAGGACCTGGGCCTCCTCAAGCTGGACGTGCTCGGGGTGCGGATGCAGTCCGCGATGGCGCACGCGGTCACTGAGATCCGCCGTACGACCGGGCGGGCGATCGACCTCGACAACCCCGACCACGTCCCGCTGGACGACCGGTTCGCCTTCGCGCTCATCCAGAACTCCGACACGGTCGGCATGTTCCAGCTGGAGTCGCCGGGCCAGCAGGACCTGGTCGGCCGGCTCCAGCCCCGCGACCCGCAGGACGTCATCGCCGACATCAGCCTGTTCCGCCCGGGCCCGGTGCAGGGCGGGATGCCCGCCCTCTACATCGCCGCCCGGCACGGCGCCGCACCCACCTACCCGCACCCCGACCTTGAACCCGTGCTGCGCGACACGTACGGGGTGACGATCTGGCACGAGCAGATCATCGACATCCTCGCGGTCATGACCGGCTGCGACCGCGCCCTGGCCGAAGTCGCCCGCCGCGCCCTCAGCGACGAACAGCGGCTGCCGAAGATCGAGGCGTGGTTCCGGCAGCAGGCCGGGGCCCGCGGATACAGCCCGAAGGTGCTGGACGACGTCTGGGACATCGTCGCCTCGTTCGGCGCGTACGGGTTCTGCCGGGCGCACGCGGTGGCGTTCGCCGTGCCCGCGCTCCAGTCCGCCTGGCTCAAGGCCCACCACCCCGCCGCTCTCTACGCCGGGCTGCTGGAGCACGATCCGGGGATGTGGCCGGCCCGGGTCATCGTCGCCGACGCCCGCCGCCACGACGTCCCCGTCCTGCCCGTCGACATCAACACCTCCAAGGCGCACTACGTCGTCGAGGAGACCGGCTCCGGGTGGGGCGTGCGGATCTCCCTGTCCACGGTTCACGGCATCTCCGACGACGAGGTCACCCGGATCACACAGGGCCAGCCCTACACCTCCCTGCAGGATCTCTACGCCCGCGCCCACCCCAAGCTCCCGACCGTCGAACGCCTCATCAGCATCGGCGCCCTCGACCAGCTCAAGGGGGAGGCGACGCGGCGGGACCTGCTGCTGCAGGCGACCGAGCTCCACCGCCAGGCCCGCACCCGCCCCGGGCCCGGCCAGATCCCGCTCGCCGCCAATCTCCACGCCGCCGGGCCGTCCGGGCTGCGGGAGATGACCGCCCGCGAACGGCTCGACGCCGAGCTCGGCGTCCTCAAGATCGACGTCTCCCGGCACCTGATGGAGGACCACCACCGGCTGCTGCGCGAGATCGGCGCCACCGACGCCCAGCACCTGCGCGCGATGCACCCCGGACAGCCTGTCCTCGTCGCAGGCGTCCGCGCCTCCACCCAGACCCCGCCCATCGCCTCGGGGAAAAGGATCATCTTCGTCACCCTCGAAGACGGCTCCGGACTCGTCGACCTCGCCTTCTTCGAGGACTCCCACGAACGGTGCGCCCACACCGTCTTCCACCACGGCCTGCTCCTCGTCCGCGGCACCGTCGAAGCCCGCGGACCCCGGCGCACCGTGGTCGGCGAGATGGCCTGGGACCTCGACCACCTCGCCACCGCCCGCGCCACCCACGGACCCCAGGCCGTCCTCGACCTCCTCGGCCAGGCCCCCGCGCCCACACCCGCCCAGCCCGCACCCGGGCGGTCGATCCCCGACGGCACTGCAGGCGCCCGCCTGCACCCCTGGAGCGACCTCCAGCCCGCCGGGACCCGGTCGGCCGACCTCACCCGCTTCGGGCACAAGAGCCAAGGGAGCGCCGGATGACCGCCTCCCCGCGACGGACCCGCGCGATCCTGCGGATCCACTTCCATCCCGCCGAGCGGAGCGAAGAGCTGTACGGACAGCTGCTCACCGTCCTCGACGGCATCAGCTCCCGCGTCGAACCCCTGCCCGCCGACTGGTCCGCCTACGTCGACCTCACCGGCGCCCTCACCTACTGGGGCCGCGACGTCGAGGGCCTCGTCGCCGTGCTCCGCCTCCGCCTGCTCGCGCTCCACGGCGTCCAAAGCTCAGCCGGTGCCGGCCCCACGCGCTCAATCGCGGCCATGGCCGCGGACGTCACCCCGCCCGGCTGTGCCACGGTAGTCCGCGACGACCCGTACGAGATCGCCGCGTTCCTCCGCACCAAGCCGACCGCCGCCCTCCCCGGCATCGGCCCCAAGACCGCCCGGACCCTCGCCCGCTACGGCATCACCACCGTCGGCGACATCGCCGACACCCAGCTCCCCACCCTCCAGCGCATCCTCGGCACCGGGCCCGCACGCCAGGCCCACGACCTCGCGCACGGCATCGACGAGCGCCCCGTCGTCCCGAGCGCCGCCCCCAAGACCATGAGCGCCGGCCACCGCTTCGACCGCGACGCACTCGACCCCGACCAGCACCACCGAACCGTCCTCCGCCTCGTCCAGGGGCTCGGCGCCCGGCTGCGCACCAGCGACGAGATCACCCAGGCGCTCACGCTCACCGTCACCTACGCCGACCGCACCCAGACCACCCGCAGCCGCACCCTCACCGAACCCACCGCCCACACCCCCGCCCTGGCCACCACCGCCAGCGAACTCCTCACCAGCCTCGGCCTCCAGCGCGCCCGCGTCCGCACAATCGCCCTGCGAGCAGAACGTCTGCGGCCCGCCGAGGACTCAGTCCACCAGCTCACCTTCGACCACCGTGACGAGAAGCTCCGCCGCCTTGAAGCTGCGCTCGACAGGGCCGCAGCCCGCTACGGCTCCGGCATCACGGGGGCCGCTTCGACCTTCCCGCAGGCCGGGTGAGGAACTGCACCGTGGCGGCTCCGGCTTTCCGACGCATCTACTGGTCCTGGCCGCCTTCTCCCACAAGCGAGTGGTGCCTGGGTATGGGCTGGCAGGCGCCGGTCGAACCGGCGTGGGGCACTGCGGGTGCCCGGACTGCCCGTCAGCTGGGTTACGCCGCAACCGGGTTGGCCGTTTTCACTCGTTCGTGACGGCAGGCCGTCCAGCGGGCGGCGAAGGAAACGTGAGGATCATCACGCCCCACGAATCGTCCTGTCGACGACATGTCACGCGAAGGACACTGTTACCCCAGGTCAGAACCCGTGCACCACGCGTCACATCGCTACGCTCCGGGGTTAGTTGATCTCCGAACGTAATATTCGTGCGGGTGCGCATGCGCGTTCGGCGGATTCGGCCGGTTGAGTGATCCGTGACGGCACTCGAAGCCGGAACCATCCAGCCTCAACGAAGAGGATCCATGACCGACGACGTACGCGAGGAGGACGGCCGCATCCCGGTGGCCGAAGTCCCGCCCCCGCTCCCGCTTCCGCTGGAGCTCGAGGCCTACTACCTCACCACCCAGGAGGCGTTCCACGAGTTCGCCCTGGCCATCCTCGGCACGAACGACCTCGCGGAGGAGACCGTGCACCGGGCCTTCGTCGAGATCAAGCGGCAGTGGGACACCCTGCTCACCGAGCCCGACCTGCCCGAGCAGGCCTGGAACATCATGCGCCGCACCGTCATCGACGAGCTGCTGGGGACGTTCCGCGAGAGCCTGCCGTTCATGGACAGCGGCATCGGCCTATACCCGGCACTCTGCAAACTGTCCCCGCGCCAGTTCGACGTGATCGTGCTCAAGGCCATCGGCACGTACGACACCAAGCACATCGCCTGGTACATGGGCCTCACCCCCAGCACGGTCACCCACCACCTGCGCAAGGCCCAGGAGCGCCTGGCTCCCATCCACCGTCGCGCCACACGTCCGATCAAGCGGAGGGACACCACATGAACAACCCCTGGGAGCAACTCTTCACGGACGCCGACGCCCGCGCCCGCGAGCCCCGGCGGCCCTTTGACGTCGGTGCCGGACTCCGCCGCCTCGCCCACGACACCGGCAACGCCCCGGCCGCCCCGCCGTCGTCCACGAGCCCGAACGCCCGCCGCCGCCTGAGCGCCATGGCCCGCTGCGCCGTCACCCAGGCCGGGGCGGCCGCCCACGTGAAAACTCTGACCGCGCTCCTGGGCCCCGACGAGAACGAGGACAGCGTCACCGAGTTCGACGGCTGGACCAACGGCGTCGACATCGACGGCGTGCAGGTCTTCGCGTGCACCCTCTACCTCGCCCACCACCCCGAGAGCGCCAGGTTCTGGTGGAGGTTCGCCGCCGGCGCCGGGCACAACGGCGCCGCGTACTGCCTCTACCTGGACCACCTCAGCCTCGGCGAAGAGCGCGAAGCCCGGTTCTGGAAGAAGCAGGTCACCACGACGCTGTTCTCCTCCGGCCCGAGCCGAACCCCCGACCCGGAGGAGTTCCTCAAGGCCCTGGACTCCCTGACCGGCTACTTCGTCCGCAACCCCACCTGCCGGGCCGTCACCACCGGGCACCTGGAGGCCGACGTCGAGCGCGTGGTCGACCGCTACACCGACGGCCTCGTCTGCCGCCCCGACGCCCGCATCGCCGACCACATCCACACTCTCGTCGGCCGTCCCTGACCAGAGCCGGCGGGGCCGAAGGTTCCTAGCCGCCCAGCCCCGCCGAACTCCGTAAGCACCCGAAGAACGGAGCACCACCATGCACACTAACCGCCGAACCGAACCTGCGGACGAGCCCCCGCAGAAACAGCCCGTACAGACCTGGCTCGCCCGCCGCCGCCACGCCCTGCTCTCCAGCGCCCTGCGCGGCGCCGCCTACGCCACCGGAGCAGGCCTCGTCGGACTGGGCTTCTGGCTGATCCAGCAGAACCTGTAACCCCTCCCGACACCGGGACCCGGCAGACCCGCCGGGCCCCGGCACCCTGACCCGTCGACCAGCGCATCGACCGACGCCCGAGGTGAGGGCCTCCGGCTGCGCCACGGCGGGTTGATGGGGCGGCCGGCTGCGGTGCGCGCTGGTGTCAGTCGCCGGTCTCGTGGGGGAGCCCGTCGTCCAGGACGATGCGGATCGTCTGGCCCTCGCCGTCGACGCCGGTGAGTTCGGCGGCGATCCGGTTGTAGGCGGTGGTAGCCAGCGCCCAGTCCGCTTCCAGCGGGGTGGTGGTGTGGCGGGTGTCCCACAGCTTGATGAGCAGGCCGATGAGGGAGCGGCCGGACAGGACGGTCTGGATGCGGCCTTCCTTGACGTCCTCGACCGAGGGCGGGGTGCGGAAGTGGGGGTGGTCGACGGCCAGGGCGGTGAGCCATTCCCAGGTGTCGCGGTGCGCGATCAGGTCAGCGGAGGCCACTCCGGCGGCCTTGAGGAGCAGGACACCGTGGGTGACCCGAGGGTCCTGCCCCTGGCCGGTGGCCAGCGGGGCGGCAACGGAAGAGGGCGCGGTGGGAGTGGCGTTGCCCTGGTAGGCGGCCTCGATCGCCTTCCTGAGGGCGTCGTCCTGGCCCTCGTGCTCGGGCTGCGCCTGGCGGCCGCTGTCCTCCATGGTTCCCCCCTGGGAGTCGGTGTCGGTTGAGGTGGGCGGTTGTGCCGCTGCGGAGACTGCGGGGCCGGTGCCGGGATCGGCTTCGAATGCCGGAGAGGCTGACCCGGCATGCGGGTGGGTGCCGTCGCCGGGTTCGTCGGCCGGCCTCCGGAGCTCGGCGAGAGGGCGGAGGATGTCGGCGAGGTCCAGCAGCTGCCGGAGCTCGCTCCGGGTGTCGTTGAGGTCGCTGATCATCCGGTCCTGGCGGCGGCGTACCTCGCGGTTCTCCTCACGCAGTCCGGTGACTCCTCCCTGCACGACTTCCAGGATCTTCAGGCGGGTCTGGGTGAGCTCGCCGTGCAGGGCGGTCAGCCCGACCGTGGGGTCATCGAGACGGGCGACCGGTGCCAGCAGGGCCCGTATCGCCTTCAGTTCCTCCATCGCGCTGCCGAACGCGTCTTTCCACTTCACGTAACCCCCTGGTCACTCAGAGCTGCAACCGGCCGTATCTCCCCATAAGCACTCCATGTGACGCGCCGATTTCCAGCCCTTCCCGTGGCCTGGACCGTCCCACCCCTCCAAACAAGCGTCGTACGGGATACGTACGCCAAACGTACGCGCAACGTGCGCTTCATGGGGTAGGGTGTGGGTCAGGAGGTGTTCCATGTCCGAGTTGTTCGACGCGGTCGACGCCCTGCTCGCGTCCCGCGCCACCCTGCCGCCCCCGGCGGAACGCAAACGCCTGCGCGCCGCGCACGGCCTGACGATCGACGAGGTCGCCGGCGCGCTGAAGGTGCGCCGGGCCACGGTGTCCGGGTGGGAGTCCGGCAAGACCGAGCCCCGCCCCCCAGAGCGTGATGCCTACGCCCGGCTGCTGGACAAGCTCGCAGAGCTCTACCCCGCCGCCGCCCCGGTCCCGGCCCCGGCCGCTGAGACCGCGCCCGCGCCGGACGCCCCGGTGCCCGCCACGTTCACCGGCGCCCCCGAACCGGCCGAAGCCCGACCGCTATCCACAGGCCCGGCGTCCGAGGCTGCGGACATGACCGAAACCGAGAACACCCAGACCCCTGCCCCTGCGCCCGTCGCTGCTGCTGCTGCTGCTGCGGCCGTGCCGAGTCCGGCCCGCACCACCAGGCCGACGTCGACGTCGCGCCGCCCCGGCGCGCGGAAGGCGGCCCCGGCCAGCACTCCGGCGGGCGGTACCGATCCGCGGTTCGAGAACGGGCCGCTGGCGGTCGTCGACGTCGAGGACGGGAAGGTGCTGGCGTACTGCATCGGCGGCCTGGTCCTGGACGTGCCCGCCAAGTCCCTGCCCTCCCTGGTGGACTGGACGCTCAAGGAGGCCAAGCTCGGGCAGCCGAAGCTGTCCGGCCCGGGAAGGCCGGCCGACCCGCTGCTCGTCCTCACCGAAGCCGCCCTGGAACGCTACGGCCTCCCCACCGCGCTCACGGCGGAGGAGAGGGACGCCGGGCGGATCCCGGAGGGCCACAAGGTCATCAAGCAGCTGACCCGCGCCGACTGGAAGCTCACGAAGAGGGGCTTCGGCCCGTGGGCGAGGATCTACCGCCCGGCCAAGGGCTCGGACCGTCAGTGCGTCCAGCTGTGCATCCCCTCCTGGAACGCGCTGGACGCCCGGTTCTGGGGCCACGCGGCGCAGCTGCCGCCGGCGGAGCTCGCCCGCGTCCTGGGCACCTACGCGATGCGGGTGATGACGCCGCGCGGGTCGACCGCCGTCACCGGCCTGGAGCTGATGACCGCGCTGCACCCGCCGACCCACGCCGTGCGGGACGAGGAGACCGGCGCCCTGCGACAGGCCGAGACCAAGACGCCCGGCTCGCTGGGCACGGACCCGGTGGACTGCGCCCCGTGCGAGGCTCCCGACGGGCACCCGGTGCTCACCGCGCTGGAACTGCCGCGCTTCCACGTGCGCGGCCCGTCCGAGAAGCTGTTCGAGGAGGCGTACGACTGGGCGCGGCCGATGACCGACGAGGAGTGCACTCTGCGCTACCTGGTGGGTCTGGACGTGAATATGGCCTTCGCCGCCGGTGCGAACGGGCTGAACGTCGGCCTCGGTGAGGCGACGCACGTCAAGAACCCGGTGTTCGATCCGAAGCTGCCCGGCTCGTGGCTGGTCGATCTCTCCCACGTCGACCTGTCGAAGGTGAAGGCCGGCAAGGAGTGGGTGGAGTTGAACGGCGGCCTGCTGCCCTCCCCGTTCACGCCGAAGGGCGACCGCCCGACGGGCCCGGCCTGGTACGCGACACCGACCGTGGCGTACGCCCAGGAGCTCGGCTACGACGTGACGCCGACCGAGGCGTGGGTGCGGTACGACAACGGCCGCTACCTGGACGGCTGGTACCAGCGGCTGCGCGACGCCTACCTCGCCACGATGGCCGACCTCGGCGTCGACGCCGACCTGTCGCCGCAGGACTTCCTGACGGCGATGGACGGCTACAAGGACCACGATCCGGAGCTGGGCATCGTCATCACGGCGATCAAGGCGACGGTCAAGGGCGGCCTGGGCAAGCTCCGCGAGCGCCCCCGCGGGGAGGGCTGGCGGCCCGGCGAGCGGTGGCGCGCCCTGGAGCGCCCGACCTGGCGGCCCGACATCCGCGCGGCGGTCATCTCCCGCACCCGCATCAACCTCCACCGCAAGATCGTCAAGCACGCGGCGTTCACCGGCCAGTACCCGATCGCGGTCCTCTCCGACTGCGTCGTCTACGCCGCCGACGGACCCTCACCGCTGGACATCCTGCCCTACCGGGACGGCAAGCCTCTCCCCGGAGGGTTCAAGCTCGGCATCAACCCCGGCCTGGTCAAGCACGAAGGCACCCAGACCGTGCTGTGGGGCGAAGGAGTGCGCGAGCAGTTCGACGCCCCGCAGCTGAACTTCGCCCGGTTCATCAAGGACGGCACCGTCACCGATGCCGACAACGGAGAGTAGGAGAAAACCGGCATGAGCCTGATCGGGGACGGCCTGAACAAGGCGGTGCAGAAGGCGTTCACCCGCCCGGCGCCGAAGAGCGCGGGTGCGCAGATGCGGTACCTGGTGAAGCAGCTCGGCGGCACCAAGGCGGTCGCGCAGATGCTGCGGGTCTCCCAGCGCACCGTCGAGCGGTACGTGAAGGACCAGATCAAAAAGCCCCGCCCCGACCTCGCCGGACGCCTGGACCGCGAGGTGAAGGCCCGGTGGCAGCCGCAGATCCGGGCCAAGGCCAAGGCGAAGGCGGCGTCCACGGGCGGCATCATCATCGACACCCGCGCCCGCCTCGGCTACACCGCCCCGATCGGCTCCACCGACCAGGACCGCATCCGCCACCTCACCCTCGCCCTCCCGCCGGTCCACGCAGCCCGGCTCTTCGAGGCCCAGGAGCAGGGCGCGTCCGACGCCCGGCTCCAGGAGATCGCTGCCGAAGCCCTCAAGGAGGTCTACTTCCAAGACGGCGGCCGCCGCGCCGGCTCCCTGGACGAAGTCCGCTTCACCGACATCGAACACCTCGAGTTCGACCTGTAGGGCTGTCCCAGGCAGCCAGCAAACAGCAGCATTTGTGACTGAGCGCTTCACCTGGCGAATGCGTGCTTCAGTTGGCGGAGCTGTGCGTCAGAGTTGGATGCAGCGGTTGCCTTCAGTTCGCGCCCGCCGGTCGTACGTGTAGTTCTCGCGGGTGAGAAGGGATGGAACCGCAGGCTGATGTGAGTAACCGCCCCGTCGACGAGCCTGGCTCACATGCCGAAAGTGAATGTATTGCCCAATGTGCCGCGCTGGGCCCGGCTCGCTGCGCTGGGCGCCGCATTGACCAACGTGCCCTCGGCGCTTTGGCGGGTGGCCATTGCCGTCGGCGTCCCCGTTGGGCTGGCGCAATCCGAATACGATCAGATGGGGGCTCCTGGCCTGGGGTCGTTGGTCCTCGTCGGCCTCAGTCTGATCTCCGAGGCCTTCGCGTTCCTCACCCTTGGGCTGGTGCAGAGCTGGGGTGAGGCATGGCCGCGTTGGATCCCGTATCTCCGCGGGCGCCGCGTCCCAGTCATGCTGGGGACCGCCGTGGCGGGGCTTGGCGCGCTGGCCACGACTGTCTTCGGAGCACTGTTCGTCCACACGTCGCTCAACGCAGACATGGAAGCCACCACCTGGGGCATCTGGCTACTCAACATCGTCTACGCTCCGTTGCTCTTCTGGGGTCCGCTGCTGGGCGCGGTCACAGTGCACTACTACCGGCGCCGGATGGCTGCCTATCCCGCGCCGGTATGAAGGCCCGGAAGCTGTTGAGCGCTTCATCTGGCCTCAATCGCCAGATGAAGCGCTCAGTCACACCGGACCAATTGGTCCGGGCCCGCTCGGCATCATCGGTCAGCTGGAGGTGAGCGCAGGCTGTTGCTCTTCCGGGGCCGTGATGGACTGCAGGTACTCAGCCTTGTCGCGGGCACTGACCTGTTCGATCCGGTACTTGGCCGGCAGCTTGTCGGCGTTCAGACCCCACGCGATCGCCCGTGCCCGCATGCCGTTGTCTCCGGTCAGTACCGTGACCTGAACCGGGCCAACGGCCTGCTGGAGTTCGCAGGCACGGGCCACGATCTCGTCGTCGTTGTTCGGCAGCCTCACGTGCTGGGGCTCATCGAGAAGCACCTCGACTCGCACGCCCCCAGCCATCGCGTGGCCGTCACGCTGCTCGGTTAGGGTCTGCTCCAGCAGCCCGAAAACTCCTCGGGCGCGCTTACGGATGCTGTCGCTGGTCGCGTAGGACTTCTTGTCGATCTCGTCCACGACAACATGGGGAATCACCACGACCGTGTTCTTCCCGTACACGGCCGCCCAGGGGATCTTGTCGTACCGGGAGTAGTGCAGCAGGTCATTGGTGTCCAGGACCAGGGTCCGGCCACCCTGGTAATGGGCGTACCTCTCCTTCAGCCGGTACAACTCGTTACCCAGCTCCATGAAGTACGTCCGCAGCTCGTTGAGCTCCAGATTCAACAGCTGAGAGAGGCGGTCGGCCGTGTGGTCGCCGAACGCGATGCTGGAGTAGCGCTCGCCACGCATCCGAGCCGGGATGGACCGGTCGGCGAACACCTCCAAAAGCTTCTTGGTCGCCGCCAGCGTCCACTGGTCGTACGGATTCACAGCAGCATGCATCGCCTTGACCTGCGCCGTGCGGTACAGGGCATCTCCATCCCCTCCTGGCCGTAGATGCGGGAGGGAGTTCTGTACGTCGTTCAGCCCTTGATCCGTCACGTTCTTCAGAAGTTCGAGCGCCTCATCACACGTCTTGCCAGGCCTCAACAGCATTCGTCCCCCTGCCTTCATGGAGCTGCCAGCGAGTCACCAGCGAGATCCGTCCGCACTGTCTCAGATATGACTCTTATCGGTAGTCACGGCCCGCAGAGGTCACCATCAGAAAGGTGGTGGCCTCTTCTGCGCACCCGGGGGCGCCTACCGGTGGATCCGGTGCAGCTCGGCACGTTGGGCCGTCAGCTGCGCGATGAGCTCGCGATCGTTCTCGGGAACATTCCTGCTGAGCTGCGCTGCGACGGCGCGGTGCATGGCGAGCGCGTCCTGGTTCCCGTGTGCGATGAGCAGCACGGACCACAGTGGCTCGTCGGCCGGTGTCCTCTGCCCGACCATCACCAGAAGGGCGACCCGGTCCTCGTACGAGAGGGCTTTGAGTCCGCGGGCCCCTGTCTTGTGCTGCAGCTCCTGCCAGGTGCGCATCTCTCCAGTCGCGGCTGCCCTTTTCAGGCCGCCCCGCACCGGGAGGACCAGCGCCTTGATCCGCGTCTCCTGATCCTGCCGAGCTGTTTCCTGATCGAAGGCGCGCCGTCGCTCTTTCGCCACGCGTTGCATCGCTTCTCGCACGGCCTGGTCCGCCTCGGCCGCGGCTTGGTCGACCTTGGCTTTCTGCCGGGCTTCGGCCTCGCGCCGCTCGTCCACCAACTGCTGCATCTGGTGTTGGATCGCGCGAACCTTGGCCCTGTCCTCGTCCGTCGCGTCCTCGTCGCCGACGAGATCCCGCGCCTGCCGGGCCAGCCCTTCGGGGTCCTTTCGGGCATCGACCCGCTCCTGGAGCTGTGCGATTACAGTCTTCCGCAGCCGCTCCCGCTTCTCCAGCCACCGCTGCCCGCGGCCATGCGCTGCCCTCAGCACCGCCAGCTCGTCGTCTCCAAGGTCATCGTTGGCGATGGCGTACTCCACGCTGAGCAGGGCGGACTTGACGCGCGCCGACGACTCCTCGTAGATCGCGTTGTCGAGTCGGCGCGCGGCCAAGGGCCGAAGCTCACGAGACCTAGGCACCTCGGCGCTGGACGGCATCAGCGCAACGATCGACCCCTGGTCCGAGGGGGACTGCTCAGCACCCACTGCGGACACCTGCGAAGGCTGGAGAGGGCCCGCCTCGTCAACCGTGTCGATGCCGTCAGCCGTCACCCTGAGGTTGGTCAGATCGAACCACCGGGTATGCGCCCCCGCCCGCTCGATGCCGGCGACGACGAAACGGCGCCCGCGGCCAGACCTTCCATCCATTCGGATCCGGAACACTTGGCCGCGCTGGATGAGTGCGTCTCGGCTGATCCGGCAGCCCGGTCCCAGGAGGTACTCACACACCTTCTCGTCGTCCCATGCGGGCGGACGTTCGGTGTCGAGATGCACGATCAGCAGCCGTCCGTCGGCGAGACGCACCGTGACGGCGGAACCGAGCGGCTCGGGCAGGGCCAGGTCGGCTTCGATGTTCTGCTGCCGCAGCCACCGCGCGATGTCCGCCTTGATGAAGAGGTGGTCGGCGTCTTCCTTGCCACGCAACCTTCGGTTGCAGGGCAGCCGGGAGTCGGAATGACCGTGCGGGTCCGGCACGTGAGCGAAATGGCAGATCTTGTCGGTGCAGAGCCTGGTGGTGAGCCGTCGGCCACATCCCCCCGGCAGATTGATGCCGCACCACCAGGTCTTTCCTGCATGTTCCAGACGGAAGACCTCAAGCTCTTCCGGGTCCTCCGGACAGATCACCGGTTCGTCGGACTCCGGATCTCCGAGGACAGCGGTCTGGATAAGGCGTGTGTCCATCCTGCTCCCGTTGTGATCCATTCGGGTGTACCGCCCCATTGTGCGCCTGGGCACTGACAACGCCCGTTGCATGCAGGTCAGCCGGGGTGGGGCGGCTTCTGCTCCCAGAGCCAGCCGTGGGCGGCCATGTCCTCCTTCGTCCACTCCATCACCAGTAGGGCGCCTTCCTTGGCCCGGGTGGCGTCGCGGCCGTACCCGGCCGCGAAGAAGCGGATCAAGGCCCCGGCGGCCGGCCGGTCCGCGTCGCACGCCGCGCACAGCTCCAGGTGGATCGGACGTCCGTGCTTATCGTTCTGCGGCATCACGATCCTGGTGAGCAGGTCGCCGCGACACCGCGAGCACTGCGGCAGACGGTCAGAGGTCACAACTCGGGTCATAGGGTGCTCCCTTGCTCATACCGTGACCCCCTACCCAAGACCCGGTCACCTGCCGCGTCAACCCCCGCGACCAGGGTTGATGTGAGGCTCCCACCGTCGCTACCGGCTGCTCACGGCAGCAGCCGCCGACGCGGACGGCTTCCTCTGTCCACAGGTGATCCGTGGCGTCCTGGAACGTATGAGCGATCACGAGCAGCAGCAGTCGGCCCCGGGCCGCGGCAAGGTCCTGGAAGCCCTCGTCCGGGCAGAGCGGAAGGTCTTCACCCGCCCCGCGCCGAAATCCGCGAAAGCCCAGGTGAAATTCCTCCTCACGCGGGCGAAGGGGTCCACGAAGGCCCTGGCGGAGCGGCTGGGCATCTCGCGCCGCACGGTGGAGCGCTACCGCGCCGGGAAGCTGACGACCCCGCAGAAGCGCCTCCAGGCGGCCTTGGTGGAGGAGACCGAATCCGAGTGGCAACCGCAGGTCAGAGCACAAGCAAGGGAGCAGGCGTCCACCTCCGGCGGGATGATGGTGCACGTCGTCGCGTACTTCGGGTTCACCGCCTCCGGGTCCTCCGACGACGGCCGCATACGGCACATCACCACCGCGATCTCGCCCACCTACGCGCAGCAGATCCTCCAGCTCCAGGCATCCGGTGCGACGGAGGAGGAGCTGCATCCGATCGTCGCCCAGGCCGTCACCGAGTCCTATTTCACGGAATGGGGCACCCGGGCCCAGGGGCTGCGCGCGGATTTCACCCACGTCCAGTCGATAGATTTCGAGTTCTGACACCACACAATTCCAGGGCTGCTATAACCATTTCCAGCGGGCCGCCGTACAGCGCTCTGACGGCGGCCCGCCCTCATTGCTCACCACGAATGCGAGGCCGACGATGACCACACCCCTGCCGTCCTGGCCGCCCCGTACGTCACGGTGCCGCGCGAGCCGCTCGATCCGGCCCGTATGGGCCGCCGCTGGGTACGGCGCCGCGCCAGGGGCATGACCGTCGGCGCCGCCGCGGCCGCCCTGGACGTCGCCCGGTTCGACGCCCGGCAGAACTCGAGGCACGAGGACCTGGCCGGTGACGAGCGCGGCCCGGCCGAGCTCGGCGAGTGGGAGCGGATCGCCCGGCTGCTCGCCGACGCGCCCCCGGGCACCGTCTACGACCCGGACGCCGACGACGTGGTCCAGGCCGAGCTCGCCGCCGACGCCGCCCGCGAGGCCGAGCTGCGCGAAGCGATGCGGATCGCGGCCCGCGCCGACGAGCTCCAGGCGCTGCGCGAGCTCGGCACCCTGGACCAGACCGAGCCCCGTACCGGTGACGAAGCCGTACGCGACGAGCTCACCCGCCGCGCCGGTGGCTTCATCCAGGACGACATCGACGCGTGGCTCGCCCGCGCACTGGCCACCCACCTCGGGCACTACCGCGACCCCGCCGCCTGCGAGGAAGCTGTGGCCAGCCTTCTCACGCCGCCGGTCCTCGCGCACGCCGCACTGCTCGCCGAACTCCTCCGCCTGGTCCCCGGAGCCGACGTCCACCAGCTGGCGTTCGCCGCCCGGCTCGCCACCACCGAACCGGAAGCCGCCGGGGACCTCGCCGCGTTCCTCACCCGCGCCCGCACCGAGGCGCACTGACCTCACCGTCAGCAATCCCCCAGACCCCCAGCCCCCTGCGGAGACAGCTGGTGAGCCCGGGGGATTGGGTGCCAGAAATGCCCGCACTGTCAGGGATGTCTGGGGGATGGAAAGTAGTTTTCCCAGGCAGGCGCGTTCCTGCGGGTGGGCTGGGGGTCTGGGGGGTCTGGGAAGCGCGCGCCGTGGACCGGCTGGTGCGGCGCCAGGGGTGCCGGGCGACGGTTAAGCCCGGCGGGCGTTCTTGGCGTGGCTCAGCTGCGACGCCTCGATGCGGGGGGCGGACGCGTACCAGCAGAACGGGCGGATCGTCTGGGACGCCGCGAACGCCCGGGTCGCCGCGCCCACGACACTGCCGGGCTCGATGCGGGCCCCGTCGATGGAGGCGAGCATCCGCGCCCCGTGGTGCTCACACCCGGCAGCGGCGTTCCCGGTGCCGTCGAGAATCGTGACGGCGTCACGCGGGCCGCGGCAGGGGGTGGGGTCCTCGATGTGCACGGCGGTACAGCGTCCGGCCGGCTGCGGGTCACGGTCCTGGTCCACGGCGTGCTCCTCGGTGCGGGATGTACGTCCACTGTGGCATCGGGGAATGACAGGCCGGGCGGAAACACGCCCCCCCCACCCGAACCGGGCAGGGGGCGGCGCGTGACGCTACGGCTCCGGGTGCACCTCGGGCGGTTCACCGCAGGTGGCGCAGACGTCGGGGTACATGAGCGTGTCCCAGAACTTGTGCGCGAAGGTGCCGGGGCCGGCGTAGTCGCGTTGCGCTTCCTTGAGGCAGTTCCGGCCGGGGGTGCACCGTCCGCAGCAGTCGTGGCCCGGGATGGTCCAGTTGACCTTCTTGGAGCATGCGTGGTGGCGGCACATGTAGTAGAGGCCGTGGTGGTTCCACTGGACGTGGCGGCCGAGGTGGTCGTAGCGGCCGCGCCCGGTATCGACCGCAGGTTCAGCTGGGAGTGGTACCACAGCGGTGGTCTCGGACGTGCGGCTGCCAGCGAGAGCACGAAGGGCCCCGCCAGCCACGACGGTGAGGCCGGCGACCGCGACGGCCTTCGTGGTGGGGTTGAGGTTGTCCCAACGGGTCGCGATGCGCTGGCGCAGGGGCGGCTTGGCGGGCTCGCAGGGTGCAGCGTGAGCTGTGGTGGTGATGTCGGTCATGGGTCCCCCTGGGCGTGCGGTGGTGCGAGAACGGTAGCGGCCTGGAAGAGGTCAACGGAGTGTCAGAGCGGCAACGTACAGTGCGGCGATGTTCATACTCTCCATCGCGCTGACCATGATCGGCGCCGTGCTGTCCGTCCTCGGGGTCTACTGGGGTGCGGTGAAGACCGTCCGCGAGTACCGGGGGCTGAAAGCTGACCTGGCGAAGCTGGAGGCCATCGGCAGCGACACCTCGTTGGCCGGGGCCGAGCAGGTTCGTCAACGCCACGCTCTGCGGCACCCAACAGGGTCCATGGGGAGCCTGGAGTACTTCGAGGAGAACGCCCAGTTGGCGGCGCTCGAACTGGTGGTGCACTCGTTGAAGTGGCCGGCACTGCTCACTGTGGCGGGGGTGCTGGTGGGTTCGGTCGCGAACGTCGTATCCCTCTGGGCCTAGAGCAGCCCCCAGTCGGCAGCCCGTGCGGAAGAAGTTCTACGGGAGCCCCATAGGCGAGGGCTGCCAGGTGGTCATGGCAGTTGGTGTTCCTCGTGGCAGAGCTTGCAAGAGGGGTCCAGCCGCAGGTCGCGGAGGTTGGTGAAGAGGCCGCAGTACCGGCAGGCGCGCATTTCTGTAGCCCAGTGCTTCGGGTCGCTCCAGTCCACGGTTCGTTGCGGCGGTACAAGACTGACCTGGGGGCGGCACGTCGGGGCGTTGCCGCTCGCGTGCGCCGAGGGCTTCTCCTCCATGCCCACGGTCTGCGGGGCGCCGCCGAGGATGTCGTAGTACCGCTCCCGGTCGGTGCCCGTGACCCAGAACCGGTGGACGGTGCGACCGGCCTTGTGCTCGACGGGGACGATGAGACCGGAGGCTGTCTTGCGGACGAGGTCGTCGAAGAGGATGCCCAACGGCCGCGGGGTGGTGTGGTGCTTCCAGCAGCGTCCCCAACCGCCGTTCGCGCAGGGGTGCACGGCCCGGGAGTCGCATCTCCAGGTGTCCAGGGCCCGGTAGCCGGAGACGACGCGCAGGTCGCCGGTCTTCTCGATGACGTAGGCGGGGAGGTTGTCGGAGCGGGTCCACTGGGTGTCGTTGCGGTTGGCGTAGGAGGAGCGGTCGGTGTGCCAGGCGGGGGTGATGCCGTGCGCGGCTGCTTTCTGCGCGCGGCTCCGGACGCTGCGGGGTCCGTCGTGGCCCGCGGCCGAGAGCTGGATCTCCCAGCCGATACGGAGGCCGCCGGCCCCCTGGACGAGGGCGTCGGTCTTGATCCAGGTCCGTCCAGCCGGAGTGCGGACCTCGGTGTCGGCCGAGTGTCCCTCGGCGGTGGCGACCCGTACGACGCGGGCCTGGTACGCCTTGTGCTCGTCGCTCATGGGGGCGGTATGCCGCTGCTCGTCCTCACGGTGTTCGTGGACGGCCTCGCGGCCGCCGTTGGGCTTCTTCCGCAGGTACATCCACGCGACGACGTTGTTCTCCTTGCAGACTCCGTCGCACAGGAGGCCGCGGTCGGCTACGCGCACTCCGTTCGCGGCGTCCTGCTGGCCGATCGCGTAGAGGATGTCGAACTTCACGGCCTCCCCGGCGTCACCCCTGGCCAGCGCATTGAGGTCGACACGGGTGTTCGTCGTGAGGTGATGAACCTTGTTCGCCACTTGGGTGCTCCCCGCAGCCGCCACGAGTAGGACTTGCAACGGTACGGGGAGGCACTGACAGTGCTGAGGGGTTTTAACGGGTTTCGGTCACCCGCAGTCATGCCCGCCGACTGAGCGCGGCCGCCATGGGCCAGAGGGTGCCGGGGATGGCGACCGCGGTACCGAGGTGCTGGAGTTGCTCGCCGGTGAGGGTGAGCAAGGCGCAGACGGCGATGGCCAGCCCGGCGAGCGCGATCGGGGCGGGGGTCGGGTTCTGGCCGAAGGTGAGCCACTCGCTGCCGGACAGCACTGTGATGACGAAGCGTGAGCGTGACACCCGGCTGTCACGCTCACGCGAAGAGGTGTCACGCTGCCTCGAATACGCCCCTGTATGTCCGTTTCTCGGAGTCGGTAGGGCCCTCCGGGAAGGATCCGGGTGGAGCGTGACACCTATGAGGTGACCTCCCGCGCGCATGTGAGGCAGTACGGAACGTAGCTGTCCGCAGACCCTCGCTCTCCGGCACCGTGCGCCTGGTGCCGGAGAGCGATGGCATTGGAAGGCCGGCCCGGCGCGGCGTGCGGGCGCTGCTCGTGAAGCAGCGCCCGGAGCGTCGGTTCAGCCGACGGTCTGCCCGCCTCCGGGGCCGCCGGGTTCGGGGCTCTGGCGTTGCATGTTGTCTCTTCCAGGAGTCCGCTGCCGGGCAGCGTGTCCGCCGGTTGGTGAGGGATCGGGCCCGTCGGCGGACCGGCGCTTCTGATGCGGAGTAATCGCACGGCCGGGCACAGCTGGCCACCGCACCCATCAGTCCGGGCGCACATGATCCTTCCCGGCGCTGTACGACCTCCTGCGGCGTTCTGAGCGCCTCTCGGCTCCCGAGCGACGATCACAGGCCTCTCGTGCCTTCACAGCGGCGTACAGCGCTTCGTCCGGCCCGGGATGTCTCTGGAGCCACCGGCCGCCTTGTCGCAGCTCGTCCTGGGCGCCGGTGGTCTCGATCTCCCGGCCGCGAGCTCCGCTCTCAGGGGGGAGAATTCAACCCGCGCATAGGCACTACAACTACTTACCTCTAATGGGGTGCAAGACGCTGCCCGGTCGCAGCCCCGCTGGGACGGCTTCCAGCGGCCCCCGGCGGGAGCCCCGGCGGCGATCTCCAGCAGCTCCGACACCTTGCAGCCTTCCGCTTGCAGCCCGTCCTGCTGCACGGGCTGCTGCTCCTGGTGGTGAAGGGTGCAAGGGCAGCAGAAGCGTGCAAGACCGGGTGCTGCACAGGTCCGCCTCGCCCGCGATGCAGCATTCGCCCGATCCAGGCGGCACACGGGTGCTGCTCGTGCAGTAAGGCCGGCCTTACTATGCAGCGACTCGCCTCTCCCGACCCTGCTCCAGCTGCTCCCGCCGGTCGCGGCGTGCTTGGCCCAGACGTGAGCACGCCTGCGCCGCGCACTCGAAGTACATGTCGACGTCCACGCTGCGCTCGCGGCGGGCGACCTCGTACGCGCCCTTCAGCGCCTCGAAGGCGGCCACCACGGGCAGGGGGATGTCCTCGTGCGCCCCGGTCGCCATGTCGAGGTAGTGGGCGAAGCCGAAGCTGTAGCTGTCGTCGCGCTCGTCCTCGAGGACCCGCTGGCGGGCCTGGCGGGCCGCCTCGAACCATCGCAGGCCGTCGTCCACGCCCAGGGCGTCCATGACGATCGCGAGGAACGGGGTCACCCGCTCCGCGGTCGCGGGCCAGCTGTCGGTGGCCGGGCCGAAGCGTTTGCCCAGCTCCTGGGTGAAGTGGAGGCCGAAGTCGTACGTCACCCTCCACTCCTACCGCGAGGGCCGGCCCTCGGTCGGGCGGCACGCGTAGCTCCACTGCGGGAACGCCCGTACGCACCGTGCCATCTGCGACTGTCCCCCTGGAGGGACACAGCTCCTGTGCCGTGTCGCGCAGGGGCGACACGGGTGTCAAGCAGAGGTGACACGGCAGGTGCTGGCGAGCATGAAGAAGGCGCCGTACCCGTCGGGTACGGCGCCTGGGGAGATGTATGCAGCCTGGGCGCATACATCTCCGGCGAGCTCGGGAAGTCAGCCGGCGAGCCGGAGGGCTGGCCGGGCCTCGGGGGCTGGGGCGTCCTCGCCGCCGTCGGGGTCAGGGTTGGGGTCGAAGCTGGTGTCGGTGCGCGCGTCGCTGGTCCGCGGGGGGCGGATGTCGCCGGTGGGGAAGTTGAGCGGCCACACGAAGGTCTCGGGGTCGCTGAGGTGGTTCAGCATGTGGGGGAGCGACTCGTACGCGGCGAAGAGCGGGTGGATGAGCACGCTGCCCTGGCGGTGCCGGCCATCGAGGAGGCCCTTGTCTTTGAGCTGGCCGATCGCGCGGGAAACCGCGGCCTGGCTGATGTCGAGGCGCTTGGCGACGTCGGTCTGCCGGATCCTGACGACGCCGCTGGCATCCTGCCGGGCCTGGAGGACGTCGAAGACGTCGCGCGCTGTGGGGCTCAGCCGGGCGTTCGGCAGGACCTCGAAGGCGTCCGGGTTCCGGAAGCCGGGTACGGGGTTGTCGCTCATCGCTCTGCCTTCCTCACGTTCGGGATGACAATCTCGCGCGCCGTCAGGACCTTCGGACCCAGCTTGTTGACCAAGGCCCGCTGCCTGTCGCTCCCCCAACGGTAGGCGTAGAGGGGATGCAGCCGGTACATGCCCCTGCTCTCCTTCCAGGCAAAGTTCTGCCGGGAGAGCTCGCCGATGGAGCGGGAGACCTTCGACTGCGAGCAGCCGAACTTCTCGGCCAGGCCGCGCTGGGTCATCTTCACCAGGGCCTCATCGTCGTGGTGGACCGTCATGTGGTCCAACACGTTCCTCGCCATGGAGGAGAAGTTGAACTTCCACATCTCGTCCTGAAGCCGCTGGGACGCGCTGAGGTGGATCCGGCCGTAGAAGGCGTAGGGCTTCGAGTCGCCCTTCGTCGAGAAGGTGCCGCCCTTGCGCCCCAGCTCCTCCAGCCTCTTCAGCAGGGCCCGCGCGGACTCCAGACCGTAGGAGTCGTCGGGCTTCTGAGGCACCGGCGCCGGGCGTACGGCCCTGGCGACGGCTGGCGCGCTACGCCTCTGGGACTGGGCCACTGGCCCCTCCTTACGAAGATCATCGAGGCGCATAACATACCAGCAGTGACATGTTATTCGCGGAACCATGCACCCGGCGGCGTGTCCCTTGCTTTCGACCCTTGATGCAGCTACGTGCATACAACTCCGGCTCCAGCGGCACGTTGTATGCAGCCAGGATGCATACAACTTCCGCGTTTCCGCAGGTCACAGCGCTGCGCCTTCTGTAATCTTTAAGAGCGGCCCGGATTCCACCGCAACCAGCCTCCGCCGGTGACGCCCACCGGCACCTCGCTCGCAGCCACGGCAGCAACGAGTCGACAACCACCAGATGGCGGGACGCTGGCCGCCGTGGCTGCGCTCGCTTCGCGTGCGGCACCGCGCCCTCGCGCGGACCGGTGGACAGCGTCAACGGCTCTGAGTCTCGGGTGGTGCCAGCCGTGACGCTCTCACTCAAGCCAGGAAGCGTGGCTGGCACCGGTGGGTGGTTCCGCCGCCCGGCCCTTGGGGCCATTCGGCTCCGGTACCTCCGCACGCCGGAATTCCGACTTTCCGATATCTGAGGTCCCGTTCTGTGGCTCAGGCCCGCAGCTTCCCAGTGTGGAATTCCTCGAGTAAGTTGGTGGACCGAAATTCTGATGCGGACCGTTCATCGAAACCATTCACCTTGACCGCCCGGTTGAGGGGTGCCCCTAACTTCCGCCAACGCTACATGTGCATCTCTCGGATGCACCCGCTACACTGAAACCCGACACGAACGAGCGACCCTCACCCTCGTAGCCAGCCTGGCCCGTATCGCGTGCCCTCAAGGTTCTGGAGGCGCAGTCGGAAGGACCGTCAGGCGGGGGAGCGCAGCGGACCCGCCAGGAGTGCCCCGCGCTCCTCCCAACTCCCTTACTGAAGACCCTGCTAGCCGCATCACCACACACCGCAGCGAGGGCCGCGCACCGCGCGGACCAGCCGGGCGCGCAGCGGCCGGCCCCACCGGTCCCAGGAGCGCAGCGGAGGGGACCGCCCACGCATCGCGTGGGCGAAGGGAGCGCAGCGACCGCCCCGCTTGCACATCGCGCAGCGATGTGGTACCCGCTCCGCGGG
>NZ_JBIRQR010000010.1:0-188353 GCF_044333295.1 Streptomyces sp. NPDC021019 | reverse complement strand
ACCGCCCACCTCACCGACCACGACCTCGCCCGCATGAACCGCACCGCCATCCGCCCCCTCACCAACACCCACGCACTCCAACTCTTCGACGCGCAGGAACACCACCACCGGCCGGTCCGGATGGTCTGCAACCTGGACACCGAACGGCTGCCGATGCTGCCGGTGTTCTCCCGGCTGGCGACGGTGCGGCAGACGGCCGGCACCGCCCAACAGGGCCCCGCCCTCACCGACCAGCTCGCCGGGCTCACCCCCACCGAACAGCACGAACACCTCCTCACCCTCATCCGCCGCCACACCGCCCAGATCCTCACCCTCGACTCACCCACCACCATCGAGCCCGGACGCGGCTTCCTCGACCAGGGCCTGGACTCCCTCACCGCCGTCGAACTGCGCAACCGCCTCAGCACCGCCACCGGCATCCGCCTCCCCGCCACCACGATCTTCGACCACCCCACCCCCATCGCCCTCACCGAACACCTCCACCACCAACTCGCCCCCACCACCACCGACACGACCCAGGAGCAGTCGTCCCGGGCGGTCGAACGGGTCCTCTCGGCGCTCGACGGGATCAAGGGCATGCTCGCCGCCGTCCCGGTCTCCGACGTCACCGCCACCCAGATCCCGGCCCAGTTGCACGCCCTGCTCGCCGAGTTGGACGAATCCGTGGGATCCGCGGCAGAAGGGGACGTGGCCGACCAGTTGGAGGCGGCCTCGGCCGAGGATCTCTTCAAGTTCATCGACAGCGAGCTCTGAACCACTGCCTCATGGCCACCGAACGCCACCGTCACGTCCGGCAGCCCCCGCGGGCTGCCGGACGTGCCCGGCGCCTCTGACCCCATGCCCCGTGAAAGGGACCCGCCATGAGATCCGCTCACGAGTCGGAGCCCGGACCGCCCATCGAGCCGGTGTACGGGCCGGACGCGCCGCAGGGCTGGGACTCGGCCGACGAACCGGGGGCACACCCGTTCCGGCGGGGCGTGTACCCGACGATGCGCACCGGCCGGCTGCGGACGATGTGCCGGTACGCCGGTTTCGGCACGGCGAAGGAGTCCAACGCGCGCTTCAAGCAACTGATCGCCAACGGCACGACGGGTCTGTCGGTCGCCTTCGACCTGCCCACCCGGATGGGGTACGACTCCGACGCCCCGCTCGCGCACGGTGACGTCGGCAAGGCCGGCGTCGCGATCGACTCGATCGACGACATGCGGATCCTGTTCGGCGGGATACCGCTGGACAAGGTATCGACGTCGATGACGATCGACGCCCCGGCCGCCGTCCTCCTGCTCCTCTATCAGCTGGTGGCGGAGGAGCACGCGGTCGACGCGGGCCGGTTGACCGGCACGATCCGAAACGACGTGCTGGCGGAGTACATCGCGCGGGGGACGTACATCTTCCCGCCCAAGCCCTCGCTGCGGCTGGTCGCCGACGTCTTCAGGTACTGCAGGACCGAGATTCCCCGGTGGAACACGATCTCCGTCTCCGGTGACCCCATGGCCGAGGCCGGTGCCTCGCCCGCTCAGGAGATCGCCTTCACCCTCGCCAACGCCGTCGAGTACGTGCGTACGGCGGTCGCGGCCGGCATCGACGTCGACGACTTCGCGCCCTGCCTGACGTTCTCCTTCGTCGCCCGGCCGACGATCCTGGAGGAGATCGCCGAGTTCCGTGCCGCGCGCCGGGTCTGGGCGCGGGTGATGAAGGAGGAGTTCGGGGCCAGGAGCCCCGAGTCGCTGGCGCTGCGCTCCCACCCGCAGACCGTGGGCCGGCAGTTGACCGCGCAGCGGCCGGGGGTGCACCTGGGGCGCGTCGCCGTCCAGGGCCCGACGGCGGTACCGGGCGGCGCGCGGTCCCGGCACACCGAGTCCTTCGACGAGGCCGTCGCCCTGCCGACCGACGGGTCCGCCCGCCCGGTGCCGCGTACCCAGCAGATCCTCGCGTACGAGACGGACGTGAACGGGGCCGTCGACCCCTTCGCCGACTCCTGCGCCGTCGAGAGGATGACCAGCGACATGGAAGCCGCGACGCTGGAGCTGATGGCCAAGGTGGAGGGGGCGGGAGGGGCCGTGGCCGCCATCGAGCACGGCCTGCAGAAGGACGAGATCGAGCGCAACGCCTCCCGAATCGCCCTGGAGACCGACTCCGGCGAGCGGCTCGTGCCCGGCGTCGACTGCTTCGACCTCGAAGAGGAGGGGGCCTACGAACCCCTGCACATCGACCCCGCGACCAGAACCCAGCAGGCCGAACGCCTCGCCAAGCTGCGCGCGTGGCGGGTCGGCGAAGACGTTCACACGGCGCTGACCGATCTGCGCAACGCCGCCGGGGGCGAGGGCAACGTCCTCTATCCCATGAAGGAGGCCCTGCGCGTGGGCTGCACCGTCGGAGAGGTCTGTGACGTGCTGCGGGACGTCTGGGGGGTCTACCAGCCGAAGGGCCTCTGACGAAGGGCCCCGTCCACGAGTCCTTCGTGCGCACGGGGCGTCGGACGGGCGTCACGCCCGAGGGCAACGTCCTGGTCGGTCGTTGCTGAGGGTTTCAGGGCGGGCGCCTGCCGGTACAGCCAGCCGCTCGGCCGCCACGCCCCAGTGACCAGACACCCGCCGAGCGAAGTGGTCAGGTGTCGGGTCCCTTCTCCGAGCGCCAGGGGCGGCAGCCCTGGTGGGGCGAGCGCCGGCCTCGATCTGGCATACGCCGAACACTGACCGGCATGGGTTCCGTCGGGGTCGCCGAGCAGGGCGTCCCGGACGTGGGCACGCCCGGCCGGCGGCGAGGCCATCTCGTCGAGGAACTGTCCCGCCCACGCGTCGAGATCGGCCCGCAGGCTTCCGAGATCGGCCGGAGCCGTTTCCGGACGGAGTCGTTGGACGGCCACGTCGGACAGGAGTTGCTGCAGGTCGCCCACGGCCCCGCCCTCCCTCCGGGAGGGAGACCCGGCCAGCTGCCCCGACTCGATCAAGGGAACCGAGCAGTCTGCAGTTGCTGCGGGCGAAAGCGCCAAGGGGCCCTGAGCTACTACTGGCCTGGTCCGGGCCGGGCTGGGCATCTGAGGGCCGCGCTCCGCGTCAGATGTGCGGAGGCTCGATACGCGCGTGGCGCCAGGGGAGGCAGAGCGGGGCCAGAACGGCGTGACAGATGACGTGCTCCGTTCGTTGTTCTGATGGATCGATGTCGGTGCGCATGTAGTCCTGCCTGCACGCCCCTAAATGTGAGCGAGGGAAGCCCGTGCGTTGGTGGCGGCGGTGTCTGGATGCGGCAGGAGTGAAAGGGAGGCGGCTGCGGGCCGACTACGGTCACGTGGCGCGGTTCCTCATGCGTAGTGATCCAGCGGCTTACGCGGCTGCTCGGGTTCTGGCGCCGGCGGCTTCCCAGCCGCATCTGCTCGCCGGTTTCGCGTTCGCGTCCTTCACCGACGACGTGTGTGATGCGGGCGTCCTCGAGGAGCGCAGACGACGCTTCGACCGGTGGGCGGGTCTGGTGCGGACGGGGTTGGACACCGGCCGGGGGGAGCACCCGTTGCTCCGGGCTTTTCTGCACACTTCCGACGAGTGCCGTCTGCCGCGGCGATGGGTCGAGTCCTATCTGGAGGGTACGCAGATCGATCTGGGCTTCCCCGGCTTCGTCGACGAGTCCGACTACCAGGCGTATGTCGATCAGCTCACCTGGCCGTTCGCCATGCTCACCACCGGCCTGGTGCGGCCGGGTGGTGGGGACGAGCAGTTCGCCCGCTCCTGCCGGCTGCTCGCCGACGGCTGCCAGCGCACCGATTTCCTCGCCGACCTGGCGGAGGATCTGCGGGGCGGAAACCTCTACCTGCCTACTGACGACCTTCAGCGGCACGGCGTGACGCGGGGCGATCTCGAGCAGGGCCGGGACACTCCGGGTGTCCGCACGCTGATCTCAGCGACTGCCGACACCGCGCATGCCACGCTCGAAGAGGCAGGCCGAATTGTCGACGAAGTCGCAGAGTCCCATCGTCCGTTGGTGCGCTGTGTACTGCGTCTGCACCACCAGCGGCTTCGGGCCATCACTGCGCGGGGAGCCGGTGTCGCGCGCGGGCCCCTGCGGGACCAGCCGGTGGCATGTCTGCGTCTGCTGGTTCAGGAGCGCCGGTCCGGTGTGGAGCGGGCGTGATCCGGCGCCGTTCCTGTCGTTGATGATGCATGCGGATCACATGCTTGACGTGGCGCTGCAGGCGGCGCGGGCTGTTGCGGAATCCGGGTGTGCCGGGCGGGCGGAGCTGCCGGGTTCCGCTTTTCGCCGGCCGGGCGGACCAGCTTGCGGACCAGGTCGGAGGGGTGGGTCTGTGGCATCGGCTGTCCCCGTGATCCAGGAAGAGATCGACCTGTCGGCGGTACGCGAGCGAGTCGATGCGGTACTGCAGGATTTCTTGGACGGCAAGATCGGCTCGGCGCGTGGGCGGAACCTTCCACCTGAGGTGGTGGACACGCTGCGGTCCTTCCTGAATGCCGGCGGCAAACGCATCCGTGCCCTGCTGTGTGTGGTGGGCTGGCATGCCGCCGGCGGGCGTGGGGACACGGAATCGGCCGTGCGGGTGGCCGCGTCGCTGGAGCTGTTCGTGGCCTTCGCCCTCATCCACGATGACATCATGGACGACTCGGTCAGCCGCCGTGGCCGCCCCACGGTCCACCGGGCCCTGCGCACCCGCCTGATTCCGTCGCAGCGCGCGGAGCGGCTCGGTGCGGGCGGTGCCCTGCTGGTGGGCAACCTTGCTTTGATCTGGGCGCAGGAGTTGCTGCACACCGCTCAGTTGTCCTGCGAGAGGCGGCAAGCGGTACACGCGTTGTACGACGCGATGCTGGAAGAGGTGATGTACGGCCAGTACCTGGACGTGATGGGCACAGGCCGGGACACGGATGACGTCGAGGCGGCACTGGAGATCGTCCGCTACAAGACAGCTACCGCGACGATCGAGAGACCGCTGCAGCTGGGCGCTGCCGTCGCCGGGGGCGGTGCGGAGGTCCTGGATCGGTTCACCGACCTCGGGCTGCCGCTGGGCGAGGCTTTCCAGCTCCGGGATGATCTGCTGGACGTGTTCGGCAGCACGGACGGCGCGTGTGCTCCGGGACTGGGTGATCTTCGGGAAGGAAAGCGCACCGTGCTGCTGGCCCTGGGCATGCAGGCGGCCGGTCCCGAGCAGCGGCAGCGTCTCGGTGACCTGGTGGGCCGGTCCGACCTGGACGAGTGTGGGGCGGGCGAAGTGAGGACCATCCTGGAGGCGACCGAGACGCGGGAACGAACAGAGGCCATGATCACCGCCCGTTATGATCACGTCGTGCAGGTGCTCGAGACGGCTGGGTTCCCGCCCGCCGCCTACCGCGCGTTGCACGGGCTGGCCGCTGCCGCCGTCTCCTACAGCTCCTGAGCTCGGGACGTTCCCGGTCCCGCAGCCGTCGCGAGGCACCGGTACCCCGGCAGTCGGTGAAGCGGGCGCCGGTGCTTGACTCCGGGCTGCCGTCGGCGGTCGACGCCTGTCCTATGTCTTTTCGATCAGGAGGACTTCCCCGTGACTGATTCCGCTGTCCTGAGCACCCGGATCCGGACGCGTCTGGCCGGGTACGAGAACCGCTTCAGCACCCTGTTCGAGGAGTACTTCCACACTCTCGGCACTGATCTGGAGGTGCCCTCGTTCAGCAGGTTCACGCCCGAGTGCCTGGAGCTGCTGCGGGACCTGTCGTTGCGTGGAGGGAAGCGGATGCGCGTGGCGCTGGTCCATGAAGCCGCCCGCCTGGTGACCACCGAGCCGGTCGAGGCAGTGGACGACGCCGCGCTGAGCATCGAGCTGCTGCAGACGCACGGGCTGATCCACGACGACATCATCGACGACAGTCCCACCCGCCGGGGCGGCCCCTCCACCTACTACGCCTACCGGCACGAGTTCCCCGACCACCCGCAGGCCGCCCTGGGGCTCGCCATCCTCGCCGGTGACCTGGCGCTCGCCCTGTCCCTGCGGGTACTGCTGGAGTCCACAGCGCCTCCTGCCATCCGGCAGGCCATGGTCGAAGTGCAGACCAGGGCTGCTTCAGACACCTTCCTGGGCCAGATCATCGACCTCGAGCGCGACTTCTCCCCGGCCACGGAAGAGGAAGCGCTCCACTGTGTGGCCGACTACAAGACCGCTCGCTACTCGGTATTGGCCCCGATGCAGCTGGGGTTGCTTGCCGCGGGCGGGCAACCGGACCTCTTCGAGGAGGAGCTGCGCCGCTACGCCCGGCTGGTGGGGATCGGCGGGCAGATGCGCGACGACTACCTCGATCTGTTCGGAGACCCACAGATCATGGGCAAGCCCATGGGGGCCGACATCCGGAGCGGGCGGCGCAACTACACCGTCCACGCCATCCTCGCGGCCGCTACGGATGCCGAGAGGACCGTGGTGGAATCCGCGCTCGGTGACCCGGACTGCACCGAGGAGACCATCGCAGCCGTCCGCGACATCGCCGAGCGCCGCCGGGTACCGGTGCAGATGCGCGGCGGCATGCGGCGCTACGCGGAACTGGCTTCGGCCGAGGCGGCCGGCTGGCGCTCGAGGTGGCGAGCGGAGTCGGTCGCGTTCTTCGAATACCTACCGCAGTGGGCCATGGAACGGATCCGATAGCGCCCGGCGGACACCGGCCGAAGAAGGACGCGTCTCAGGTCCCGGGGACGACGCGGGTGACGGGAGCTCAGCGTGCCGCGGGCGGCCCCACGCGGTCCGCGGCAATCAAGCGGGACCAGGTATCCAGTCGGCTCCGAGCGGAGGATCTCACGGTGCCCGAACAGTGGCGGCGGTGCCCCTGGCGGTGTGCTGATCAGCCGCCCGGGCGGCTGGTGGACGCTGCCGCTCGGGTGCGTACGGCGAAGGCCGTCATGCCCAGCGCGGCCATACCAAGAGCCCAGCCGGCACCCAGCAACAAGGAGCTCCAGGGCACGGTCTGCAGCCCGCCGGCTGCGACGGCGGCTTGCACCGCGCCGTGGGCGGGGAGGTAGCGCACGACGGGACTGTCGGCGTTGGGGTTGATCATCGGGTTCTGCAGCAGCAGGTCGATGGAGCTGGTCATGATGGCCAGGAACATCCCGGCGAGTTCACTGCGCAGCACGGCCGCGAGCACGATGCCGAACGCTCCGTAGGTGAGGGCGCCGATCAGCATGCCCGCGGCGAAGACCATGGGCTGCGCCGGGTGCCACAGCAGGTGGGTCCAGGCGGTGGCGTAGACCGCGACCATAGCGGCCACCACGACCAGCGTGGCGCATTTCGCCGCCGCGAGACAGGACCGCGGGTAGCCCGCCTGCACCAGACGCCGGTCGAACAAGGCGGAGCGGGCAGTGGCGATGAACATCATGAAGGCGATGACCAAGGTCAGAGCCTGTAGCGCCCCGGTGATCTGGGTCAGGACGTTGGCGTCCATGACCAGCCAACGGTCCACCGCGCGCACGTGGAACCGCAGCGGCGTCCGGGCCACCACCTCGAACGCCAGGGTCGTCCAGAGCGGGACGAACAGCAGCACGATAAGCAACGCCAACCGGTTGCGGGACTGTTCGACGAGTGCGAACCGCAGCGCGGTCCGCAGGCAGGACCACCACCGCTTCACGAGTCCCACCCGTCGGCGCCGGCCTGATCGGCTTCATGGAGAACGCCTGCCTTCAGACGGTACAGGGTGTCCAGGCGGGAGGCGTCGTAGGCGAGGTGGGAGACCACCAGCACCGCGCACCCCCGGTCGCACAGGGTTCTGGCCAGGTCCCAGAAGCGCAGGTAGGTGTCCCAGTCGAAGCCCTGGTACGGCTCGTCCAGGAGCAGCACCTGCGGATCGTGCATCAGGGCCAGAACGAGGTTGAGCTTCTGCCGGGTCCCGCCGCTGAGCGTTTCCACGCGCTGGTCCCGGTAGCCGGTGCAGTTCAGCTGCTCCAGCAGTTCGAAGGCCCGGTCGAGGCGGCTCAGGCCATAGGCCGTCCGGAGGAAGAGCAGATGCTGCTCGACGGTGAACGCCCCGTGGAGCACCGCGTCCTGCGGACAGCTGCCCAGCGTTCCCCGGCGCTCCGCCATTCCACTGTCCGCGGCCAGGTCACCGGTGAGGATTCGCAGCAGCGTGCTCTTCCCGGCGCCGTTCTCACCCACCACACCCACCATCTGCCCCGGGAAGACGTCCAGAGAAACCCCGCGCAGGACGGGGCGGTTCCGATAGCTCTTGTGCACGTCCCTCATGCGCAGGCTCGGTCGGCACTCGGCCGTGGACGAGGTGCCTCCATACAGCGCACGCGGCTGGTGACCGGCCGTTCGCATCACACGCGTCCCGTCTGCTCGATCGTCGTCACACCCTGGCGCGGCTCGCACCGCGGCCGGCGCATCACAGTCCTCTGCGTCGTCGACGGCCCTGGTAGTCCTCCAACGCGTCCTCCAGGGCAGACGCGTCGAAGTCCGGCCACAGGACGGGAGAGAAGTACAGCTCCGAGTGCAGCGTCTGCCATGGCATGAAGCCCGACAGCCGGGTCTCCCCAGAGGTCCGGATCACGAGATCCGGATCGGGCAGGCCGACGGTGTCGAGGTGCCGAGCCAGTTCCTCGGCGCTCAACCGCTCATGCTCTGGAGGGAGGTGGCCGTCCGCGGCACGGCTGTCCAGAAGCCTGCGCACCGCACGCGTGATCTCGTCCTGACCGCTGTAGGCGATGGCGAAGTTCACCAGCGGGCCCTGAACAGTACTGCTGCGGTGTGCGTGGTCGCGCAGTTCTGCCGCCACGGGGGACGGCAGGAGATCCAGATCGCCGAGGAACCCGATTCGCCACTGCCCCAGAGAGGCGACGTGTCCCACGAACGCCGCGATGACGGGGAGCCCTTGGTCTACCTCCGCGCGGGACCGGCTGAGATTGTCGATGGACGTCGTCCATAGCGTGAGGACTTCGATCCCGGTGCCCGTACGGCATCGGTCGAGCAGTTCCAGCGTCCGCTCGCAGCCGCGCCGATGGCCCTCCAGGCTCGGGAGGCCCTTGTCCTCGGCCCAGCGCCGGTTGCCGTCGGGGATGACTGCGAGGTGACGAATCGGAGGTACGACAGCAGGTGGATCGACAAGGCTCGCCCCGGCGGCGAGCGGGACGGCACATGCGGCGTCCGCCGCAGAAACGATGGGGCTCCGCCCGCCCGGGGCGCCTGAGCTCACCATGGTCCACCCCTCGTCGGCACCCGGTCTCCAGGCCGACTGCGATTCCGTCTCGCCAGTCGTCCACCCGTACAACGACCGTTCCCTCCTGACGCAACGCCCGTCCGACACAGGAGCGCTCTGCGGCCTCCGCTCCCGTCCGGATCGGGAGCCGGTCGCGGCGACCGGGCGGGGGAAGGTCGGTCACCGCGATGCGGACGACGCCCAGGCTCTCGTGGCGGGAGAGGAGCGGGGCGAAGCACCGTCCGGGGATGCCCTGGAGGACGGCGGTCACGGTGAGTGTGTACGCGGAGGACTATGGCCTGATCGTCGTCTCGGACACCGAGGTGGGCATGTGCGGGAACTTCGCCGACTCCTGAACCGCCTGTCGCCCGTGGGAGCTCGGCTCCTGACGAGGCAATCCGAGAGGATGCCCCGTGCTGAGCCGTTCCGCCTCCTATCGATCCCGGACACCGGAGAGCCCCAGTCGGACATCGGTGACTGGCTGACGGTGCTTGCTATGACAGCCTGACGCAGAAGAACGCCGAGTAGGTCCTCGGAGGCGAACTTCGCTGATGCGCCAGCGGCCCCACAGCCCCACCGGAGCGGACCTCAAGGCCCTGGAGGCGGGCCTGCGGCGCATCGCCGTTGACCTGGAAGGCTACGTCACGGGAAATGGTCACCGATGGTTCACCCGGATGCCGTGTCCAGCGGCTCATGGTCACGCCATCGGGTAGGTGTACCGGTCGGCGCACGCCGTTTCTATCGGGAGGGGGCCTTCATGGATGCACCGGAAAGTCGACACCTTGGACGGCAAGGGAACTCTGAGCCTCGAAGGTCGATGGTGGTGTGCGGGGTCATCGGCGTGGCGGTGATGGCGGCCGTCGACGAGATCGTCTTCCATCAGATCCTGGGATGGCATCACTTCTACGACCGCTCCACCAGCGGTGTGGGACTCATGTCCGACGGGCTCCTGCACACCGCCGAACTGCTGGCACTGATCGCCGGGTTCTTCCTCTACGCAGACCTCCGGCGCTCCGGCACCCTCGCTCCTGCCTACGCCTGGGCCGGCTTCTTCCTCGGTCTCGGGATCTTCCAGGTGTTCGACGGGATCGTCGATCACAAACTCCTTCGGCTGCATCAGATCCGCTACGGCGTGGACATCGCTCCCTATGACTGGGCGTGGAACGTCGGCGGCCTGGTCCTTGTAGTGACCGGTCTGCTGCTGGGTCTGCGCGCCAGGCGATCAGGCCGAACCGGATCAGCGGGCTGACAGCCGTGCATGCCCATCCGGTGCCCGCCGACCCTGGCCTGTTCGCCCACGGACTGGCGCTGGCCGGGATGGCGGCGGCCATCGTCTATTGGTGGGCCGCAGGCCGGCTGTTGCGGCGAGGGGATGCCTGGCCCCGATGGCGGACGATTTCCTTCACCGCCGGAAGCGCCGGTATGGCATGGATCGCGGTGAGCCCCTTGCCGAGAGAACCGTTCACCGCCCACATGATGGAGCACCTGATCCTGGGCATGGCGGCTCCGCTGCTGCTCGTCCTTACCCGACCCTTCACGCTGACCCTGCGTGTACTGCCCCCCGGCGCAGCACGCCGCAGCCTCCTAACACTGATGCACTCGCGTCCCACCGCCTGGATGGTCTTTCCGCCGGTGGCAGCACTGCTTGATCTCGGAGGGCTGTGGCTGCTCTACCGCACGGAACTCCTTGCAGCCGTACAGCACCATCCCCTGGGGCACACAGCGATGCACGCGCACGTCCTGGTCGCCGGGCTGCTGTTCACCTTCTCCATCTGCCAACTGGACCCGGTACGCCACCGTCGCAGCCTTCTCCTTCGCGGAGCGACGCTGCTCGCCGCCGGCGCCGCGCACGCCGTACTCGCCAAGACCCTCTACGCCACTTCGCCGCCCGGCACCTCATTCACCACCGCGGACGTGCAGACTGGCGCACAGATCATGTACTACGGCGGTGACATGGTGGAAGCCGCACTCGCTGTTGTACTCGCCGCCTCCTGGTACCAAGCAGCGGGCCGCCGAGACCGGCGCCTCCGCACGAATCTTCTTCAGACGACTAGCCCGGACACCAGTCCCTGAGTGAGGCTTACGTAACGGATACATCTCGCGCACTGCCGCGACCCGACCACCCGAGATTGCGCCGGCTCTCTGCCCCGCCGAGCCCTCCCCCATACCGCTCCGTCGTCCTACCGGATGGCTGCGACGGTCATGCGACTTGATGTGCGCCCCTCGGGGTCCTCTCGACCACTTCAGCCGGACGGGCGAGCATGCTGCACCTGGACGAGAGCGTCGACGGCGGTGTTGTGGAGCTTCGCGGCGGGTCCTCGTAAGGAGTGCTCATCGATGATCACCAGCGTGTTCTGTCCCCAGCGACGTACCTTCAGCGCGATCCGGGCGGTGCCCAGCCATCCGCTCTCGGCCTCCAGCTCCAGACGTGCGGGGCCTCACAGCGTCGCACGACCGTGTGCCCCCAGGCGGACCACCAGCAAGCCGCACCGTGTACGTGATGTCAGCCCTGGCCTCGGGCCAGGTGCCTTCGTCGGGCGCGAGTCAGATGTTCCGACCACCCAGTCGCCGTAGCGCGCGGGATACACGAGGACCGAGGCATACGAGGGGTTCGCCGTCTGCGGGCCGGCAGGCCGGGTATGTGGTGCGACGTGCAACCACTTCATACGACTCCCCCGGCCCCGGGCTCTTCAACACCTCTCAAAAAAGCTCTGACCACCTCGTTGCTCTACTTCTTCATTCTCGGAGACGTCCTTGGGGCAGGTGTGTACGTCCTGGTGGGCCAGGTCGCCGCCGAGTCCGGCGGTGCTGTGTGGGCTCCCTTGCTCGTAGCTCTCTGTCTGGCTCTTCTGACAGCTGCCTCCTACGCGGAGCTGGTCACCAAGTACCCGCGTGCGGGCGGCGCTTCGCACTACGCCACCTTGGCCTACGGCCCGTTCCTCGGCTTCCTCGCCGGTTTCTGCATGCTGGCGGCCGGCGTCGTGTCGGTGGCCGCCTTGGCCCGGGGATCCGGTGGAGACTATCTGGCCGAGTTCATCACCCTCCCCGTGGTGGTGGTGACGATCGTCTTCCTCTCCGCGTTGGCGCTGTTGAACGCGCGGGGCATCCGTGAGTCGACCAGGGCCAACGTCGTCGCCACGGTCATCGAAGTCGGCGGGCTGCTCCTGGTGATTGGGCTGGGCGCCTGGATCGTGCTGCGCGGCGACGGAGACATGGGAAGGCTGACGGACCTGGGCACTGAGCATGAGGGCCCTGTGGCGGCCTTGCTCAGTGGCGCGGTGCTCGCCTACTACTCGTTCGTCGGGTTCGAGACGTCCGTCAACGTGGCCGAAGAGACGCGTGACCCCCGTCGCTCGTATCCCCGAGCACTCTTCGGCGCGCTGCTCACCGCAGGGGCGGTGTACGCCTTGGTCGGCGTGGCAGCAGCGGTGGCCGTGCCGACCGGGAAGCTGACGGAATCCAGCGGGCCGCTCCTCGAAGTCGTCCGCACGGCCGGGGGAGTCCCCCCGGAGCTGTTCAGCGCCATCGCCCTGGTGGCCGTCGCGAACGGAGCACTGCTGACGGGCATCATGTCCTCGCGCCTGGCCTACGGCATGGCACGGGACGGCCTCCTGCCCCACTTCCTGACAAAGGTCCTCCCCGGCCGGCGCACCCCCTGGACCGCTATCGCCACGACCTCCGCGCTTTCGCTGCTTCTCGCGCTGACCGGTGGTGTATCCACGCTCGCCTCCACCCTGGTCCTGCTGCTTCTGGTGGTCTTCTTCCTCGTCAACACCTCGCTCCTCGTCCTGCGCCGCGACACGGTGCCCCAGGACCATTTCCGTGCACCGACCCTCATCCCGGTCCTCGGAGCCCTGTCCTGCGTCCTGCTCGCCACCCGGATCGAACAGGACGTGTGGCTGAGAGGGCTCCTCGTCCTGGCCGTCGGCGCGGGGCTGGGCATCATCGCCGCCGTACGATCACGCGGGCCCTTCTGACGGGGGGGCAGCGTTCTTGTCGTGGCCCTGCCCCTTCATGGCTCGGCGCTGGATCAAGCGGCACCGCCCCCGCGCTGCTCGAGACCACGGCCCCGCAAGCCATCAGCCGAGCCCCAGGGGACGCCCTCGTCGCAGCGAGCGCCGAGGGCGACTTCGTGCCCATGAAGATCCCTGCCCAGCGTCGCCGACGCAACATCGTCGGCGAGGACGAGGCACTGCCACTGGCTGGGCTTGATCGTGGCGAAGGATGTGGTTACCTCGAACCGCAGTGAGAATCTTCCCGGGGTCGAGTCTTCCAGAGGGAGCGAAGCCTGGCGCTGAGGGCCGCCAAGGGTCCGTGGCTGACCCACGCTCCCCACCCAGCCCATGAGCGGGCGGGCCCGGCCGCCGACACCGTACCCGACGCTGGCCCGAACCGCGGGTTCTCACCGTAGATGCCATCTGAACGAAGCACTCCCACCAGCCCGCCTCTGTTCCGGCAACGGGAACGGGCATTGTGAGCGGGCAACACAGCCGCACAACTACGGGAGGGCCGCGTGCGCGGGGACCTGAACGAGCGGCAGCACGCCGTACTCGCCTGGGTAGGCCAAGGATGCCCTCCCGGGTTTTGGCCGGACAGTGCATACAAGGTGAGCGCTCAGGCCCTGCAAAGCCGAGGACTCATCAAAGCCACCAAACGCCGTAGGCAGTGGGACGCCAAGCTCACCGAAAAGGGACAGCTCTATCTCACCGCCAGCGTTACCGGCCCCAAGGGAGCTGGCGGTGAAGTGCCCGGGTCTGCCGGCGCAGCAGTGCTGTCGCCTCAGATCCGCCCCGTGCCGAGGTCCCGCACCAAGAACTACACCAACCAGCTCCTCGAAGAGCTGGCCGCGAACAACAACCACCTCGTCAAGGCAATTGGATCCGGGCCGCACGCAGTGAACTGGGCATCGCGGATCAGCGCCGCACGCCAGTCCGGCAAGATCGCGCGCACACAGGAACTCCGTGGCAAGCACACGTACCACGGCTACGAAATCAAGCTCGTCGATATCCCCGCCTGGCGGCTCGCCGAACCCACCCCCATCGCGGTGCGAGCCAGACTCACCAGACCCCATCCAGTGGTCTCGGCCCTCCAAAAGCACCCCCAGCGCATGGGACTGACCGAGTCCGTCTACAACCGAGCTCTACGCCTCATCCAAGCCCTTGTCACCGCCGTCGAATCGAAGGGCTACACGACCACACTCGGCCCCACTCCAGACACTCCCCCGCCCCGCCATCGTCGACAGGCGGCACCACACTTCACCATCACCGCCCAGGACGAATCCATCGACGTCCTCGTCCTACAGGAACAGGACCACAGCAAACACGTCCCTACCGACAAGGAACGCGCCGACGCCGAGAAGCACACATGGATGCGCATTCCTCGCTTCGACTACACCCCCGCCGACAGATTGCGTTTCATCCTTCGGGGCGGCACCCCGCACCGCGGCAGCGAATGGGCCGACCTCGACACCCGCCCCCTGGAAGATCAGCTCGCCGAGATCGCGCACGAAGTTGCTCTCCGAAGCGAAGCCGCGGAACACAGTCGTCACGCAGACGAGCAAGCCCAGGAGACGGCTCAGCAGAACCGGGAGAACGCCTTACGCCTAGCCCATGCCGCATACGCCCACGCCTATCGTGTCCAGCACCTCGGAAAACAGACAGACGCATGGCACGAAGCCAAGCGCCTGGCCGAATTCGTCACAGCAGTACGCGACCACACCGCACCCCTGCCACCCGGACAGGAAAAGACCGAGATCGAGAAGTGGCTAGCGTTCACAGACGCCCACCTTCAGCAACTCACCAAAGCCGCCTCGGCGCCGAAGCTACCCACGCCGCCGCACCCCAGCCGCGCAGATCTTGAGCCGTACCTCGCCACCGTGAAGCCGTCCGCGAACCGAGCTCAACCTCGGCCCCATAGTCAGCCGGACCAGAGACCCTCAGACCACACCTGACGGATCGCCACCTGCGCACAGGAACGCCTGACGCTCCATCAGTTGATGCGTCAAACGTGCGTCACGTGCGTCAAATATGCGTCAAGATATCGCCCGTAACGCACACAACGCACATAACGCACACTCGCTAAAACAGCAGGTCAGCGGCCCTTTTCAGCAGGCTCAAGGATCGCGACGCACTCCACATGGTGCGTCATCGGAAAGACGTTGGCCTGGGCGAGTCACGGAAAAGCCCAGGTCAGACACCCTTTTCTCAGCTCGCCATCCCGCAGTGGAGCACCTGGAGCGTCAAACGAGCGTCACTGCCGACAGTCAGTGACCAGGCTGCCCGCCGGGGCCGGCTACAGGTGCAGTCCCACATGGTTCACGATGAACCGCTTCTCTTCGGAGTCGAGGGAGAAGTAGATGCGTCCCACCTCGTCGGGCGAGACGGTGTCCCGTATCTCGGTGGGCCTGCGCGAGAAACCTCGCCCCGTCCTGGTGCACGATGGTCACGACACCCAGCTACCGACCCACGGCGGCGGGCCCGAGCTCTCTGGGCGTCCTGTCCCGGCGCGGCCTGCATCGCCATCGCGACGCCGCAGGAGATGGGTGACCCCGTCCTGATGTGCTCGGACCGCCCTGACCGCCGAAGGTCGTCCGTCCGGCCCGGACCATGACACACGCCGTCTTCTCGTAGCTGCGCAACGCTGTTGCCGGGAAGCCGCCCGAGGCGCCCCGGCCACGCCGGACTCCAGGACTACGTCGACCACTTCGCGGCCCGCCTGGGCTACCCGCACCGACGACGCGACGCTCCTCGCCCTGCGCCGGATCGGCACGTAGGGCTGGGGCAACGCGCGGGAAACAGGGTCCGACCGAGGACCTCAGCGGCGACCTCGATGTACCGGCCGGAACACGGCCGTGCGGGGCGGCGTTGGCTACGAGTTCCGCGACGAGCAGCGCGGTGGTGCCGGATGCCTCGCTGCCGTGCGGCACGCCCCATGTGTCGAGCTGGTGCAGCAAGAGCCGACGGGCAAGGTGCGCGCCACGCTGGGTGGAGGTGAACCGCTGGAGGAACTCAGCCGCGAAGGGTTGCGCATGGCCGGTGCGCGGCACAGGCGGCCGCACCCGGCCGATTCACGTCCGGAGACGGCACCGTGGAGGACCTCGGACCGTGTCGAGGGGACACTCTCTGTGCTTCAGAGGTCTTGCAGGCGGCTGCGCGGAGGCTGGTTCGACGGCGTTGACAAGGCGTCCGCGGCTGCTTCTATGTTGACGTCGACCTGGACTCTGCGGAACTGTTCAAGGGTTTCGAGCTCCTGGTCCGTGAAGCAGCCTTCGCTCAGACGAATAGCTTCCGCCAGGAATTGAATGGTCAGCCCGATGCGAACGGCATCCTCCGCGGCGCCGCGGTGGAGCGATCGATAGGACGTGGCAGTGGGGCCCTGCCAGCCGGTCTCGATGCCGTCGACGATCTCGTCCATGCGCTTGAACTGCTTGCCGAGATACTCGTGCATGTCATCCAGATCGTCCGCCAGTTTCTTCAACTGCGGTGACGTATAAGCAAGTTTGGGCTCATCACCCATGCCGGTCCCCCCACGTTCGAACCCGTGTTGCAAGCCGACCAACCCTAGCAACACGGACACGACTTCACAGACATGGGGTGTCACGCACACGCACACGCACACCTTTATCACCTCTGCCAGGAAGGGCTTCGAAATGGGCAGACATGCGACCCGGCGCCCGCACGGACTCCGCTCAGGTGATGAGTAGCATCATTGGTGACTGCTTCTAGGGGGATCATCACCGTGCCGAACGAAGACCGCATCACTGTTAATTTCGCTACTTTGCAACAGCTTTCGGGTGACCTGGAGGGCATCCTCCGCATCCTCAACGAGAAGCTGGAAACGTTGTACGAGCGGACCGCGAAAGCCGTGCTGAGCTGGGACGGTGAGGCACGCGAAGCGTTCATCGACGAGCTGGACAAGTGGAGTCACTCCGCCGGCGACCTCAAGGCAACCCAGGCGTGGCTCCACGAGGTCGTGGTGAAGGGGCACCTGAACTACGCCGCGGCCAACAGGTCCGTTCTCGAAGGCTGGGGAGGCGGTGCCTGATGGCCGGCCCTTCCTCACCCGCCCAGCCACTGGGTGGTAGCGGCACCATCGACGTCAAGCCGAGCGACCTCTGGTCGGTCTCCGGTCGGGTCGCCGCACAGCAGGACTTCCTGGTGCGGGGTGCCAAAACGCTTCTTGAGGAGCTGGGCAAGTACCCCGACGCAGGCGGTGCCGGCACAGAGGCCGAGAAGTTCGCCCAGGCGTACAAGAAGATCGGCAATCGCTGGCTGGAGGTCTGGGGCCGGTCCGTGCTCAGCGTCGGCGGTGTGGCAGTCGGTTTCACCGAGACAGCCAACGCCTACACCAAGGCCGACGTCGCGGCCCACCCCAAGCCCGGCAAGACAGCCGAGCAGCGCCCCCGGCCCACGGTCATCGACAAAGCCCCGAACCTCGGCTCCGTCCCCGACATCAAGTGGGGCGATGACGACGGGGGCGACGACATCCTGCGGGGCTTGATGGAGGGCATGCCCGAAATCGTCCGGGATCTCCTCCATCCTCTGTGCAAGAACGTGTTCCGGGTCGGCAGGGTGGCAGACGTCTACCCCTATCCGGAACAGCACTACCTCAACTCCCTCTGCCACAGCTGGATGAACGTCTCCATCACCGCGTCGCGTAGGAGCGGACCAGCTCACCCAGGCCGTCGGGGCCATCACCAACCACCAGCAGGCCGAGTGGGAGGCCGCGATGCGGACCTTCTGCAGCGCCCTGTGGGGAGGAACAGCCTGGGGGCAGCGACAGCACGGCTACCAGTGGGCGCAGACCGCCAACTCCGGTCCCGGAACACCTCGCGTCCCCACGGGCAGTCAGCCCGTCCTGGCCGTACTGAAGGACACGGCCGATGACATCGCCACCATCCTGCGCGAGTACGCGGAAGCCGCCGTCGACCTGAACCGCGACGTCAAGGACGAGCTCGACCGCGCCATGTGGAAAGCCGCCAAGGACATTATCGAGGACCTGGCCAAGCCCAAAGACCTGAAGAGCGCGCTCGGCGCCGCGACTTCTCTCCTCGGCAGCGGCGCCGGCCTGCTCCTGTCGTTCGACGTCAAGACGGTACTGAACCTCGACACCGGCAAGCTGAACGGGATCGTCGCCACATACACCGGCATCCTGGACGGCCTGACCACCCGGGTGACGGCACTGAAAGGGCCGCTGGACGAGGCGTACCGCAGCGCCCCCAAGTTCGAGGCCGGCGTCGCCCGTGCGCACGGCTTCGGTACCCGGGCCCTGGAGGAATTCAAGGACTCGAAAGTCTGGCTGAAGGTTGATTCGAACGGCAACTACGACCTGAATCTCGCCGCCAACGAATACATGGCGAACGGCCATACTTTGGACAAGCACGTCGGAAAGACGGACGAGCAGTTGGCGCAGCGCCTGCGTGACCAGCAGTCGGGCGGCCCAACAGCGGCCTGGCCCCATGGCAAGCCGATGCCCAGCGGCTCCTCCGCCTTCCCGAACTACCAGCGCGCCGAGGAATTGACCGAGCGCAACCTCAACACGAACAAGGTCGCCATCGAAGCATGGATCAAGGGGCCTCCGCCGGCCTCCAACGGCGACGTCAAGTCGTTCTACGACACGGTGCCCAGCGGCGAGAGCAGTGGCCGCAGCGTGAGTAAGCAGCCTGTGGACCCCAACGACCCTCTGTCCGGGTACAAGCAGGGCGGTCTGAATGCCAAGGCGTACGACGTGAGCGGTGTCGACACGCGTATCCGCTACGACAGCAGCCGCAACCCTCCGTTCACTGTCATGACGTCGATGCCCTCCAAGCCCTAGCGAAAGCCGAGAAAGGCCAGCACCACATGTCCGTTGACCAGACGTCCTGGGAAGCCGCGGTACGCCACTTGTACGAGGACGCGTACCCGTACGACGCCACGGGCTCGCGTCGCCACGAGAACTGGGTCCTCGACGTCCTCGCTCTGATGGCACGGGCCCCGGACCCCCGCGGTTGGACCGGCCTCGATGACGCGGCTCAGAACTCGGAGCGCGAGGCGTCCCCCACCTACCCCTTCGTCGCCCACCCGCCGGAGTACATCGCGAGCCGCCTCCAGGAGATCGATCGAGACAGCGCCGAGAGCCTGCTCCTCGCCCTTACCGACGACGGCTGCACCCTGTCCAACCTGAGTCGCTTCGCCGAAAGCGAGACGGAGCTTCGGGCGATGGCGCGCACGATCCTCACGCGCTACGGGGGCTCCGCCAGTTTCCACACCAACGTCAACAAGCCCGGTCACGCGAGCGGCACGCTCGACTTCACATCGTCGGGCTGGGCGTACAGCCCGCTGAGCGTGTACTCGGAGGACTACGGCCTGATCGTCGTCTCGGACACCGAGGTGGGCATGTTCTGGAACTTCTCCGACTACTGAACCGCCTGCCACCCGTGGGAGCTCAGCTCCTGGCGAGGCAATTTGAGAGGATGCCCCCGTGCTGACCCGATCCGCCTCCTATCCCGACCGGGAGACCGCCCAGTGGGCCACCCAGCAGGTGGTGACCGCCAACGAACAGGCCCTCCACCGCTGGCTCGCCCAGAACACCCGGGTTCGCCTCACCATCGAGGCAGCCTGGCCGTCCCGTGAGGAGCCCGTGGGCAGGGTCCAGCTGGAGGGCGACCTGCTGGCCGGGCGCGGCCCCGTCGATGTGCACGCGGCGCGCGTGGTGCTGCGCCGCGAAGCGACGAGTCCGCTCGGCTTCATCGTCCACACGACCGTCCCGTTCTACCTGTAGGGGTCACACGCACATGTCCATGAAGCCCCTCGAACACGACCGGCGGTACGGCGAGCTGGACCAGGTGATGCGCGCGTATCTGGGTCAGCCGGCCGACGACGACCCGGAGCGGCGCAGTCGCGCCCTGGACGCGTATCTCCGCCATACCTGGCATACCCGCCCCTCGGCCATCGCAGAGGCAGAGCGACAGCTGCGCGAATACAGCCGCAATCCTCCAGGCCGCATCCGGCAGGAGCTGGGTGAGTTCTACTCGATCCCGGACACCGGAAAGCACCAGTCGGACATCGGTGACTGGCTGACAGTGCTGGCCGACCACCTGAAGAGGAGTATCGAGGAGGGCGACGTCCCGGAGCCATCGTCCCCGCAGACGCACTGGGAGTGGCACGCCCGTTTTCCGGAGACGGCGCAACTGCTGGGGGGCTGGTTCTCGCAGGACATCGTTGACGAGTTTCGCGGCCACGACGCCGCAGTCGCCGACTACGCCGGCACCACAAACCCGCAGTTGGTCGCCCGCCTCGTGGGTGAACTGCACGAGTTGCTCGCCCTCCCCCTGGACGAGGGGGACTACGCCCTGGCTGCCGCCGAACTCGGCATGGAGGTGAGCCCGCCGGAACCGTTCTCCCACGGCGCCTGGTTCCAGTCGCTGGCGGCGACGCTGTCCGGCGTCTGATCCGGCTGGACGGTCGAGGGACGGGCGCTCCTCAGCCGCAAGACGGCACGAACGTGGACAGCATCGCAGGGCCGAGCCTTCGCGAGACCCCACCTGAAGGTCCGACCGGCCGGTGACCGCAGTCCTTCGAGGACATCGCCAGGGCCGTAACAGCGCAACCCGGAGGAGACGCAGGCGATCCGCAGTCCGAAGGCGGATGTATCTCAGCGCCCTGACCGCACCGACCGGGGTCAGGACGGCTACACCGACCTGGCCACCCGGGCGGCCAGATGACTCGCGGCGGCCAAGGAACCTCTCCTCCATAATGACGCGACGACCCGTGCTGGGCCGTGGGTTCGAGGCTCACCTGACGCACCATAAGAACGAGCGTCAGATGAGCGTCGAGCCCGTCGTGCACCATTCCCGACGAAGACCGCCGCAGACTGCTTGCCCCTGCGCTCTTGGGTGAAACCGCAGGTCAGAGCAGTGTGCCGGGACTGCGGCGCGCTCCACGTCGCGTCCGGTGGAAAACATGTCGAGCGCATCGCCGTGCCTGAGAACGCCGGAAAAACTGCAGGTGAGAGCCCCTTTACTGCAGGCTCCAGAATCGCTACGCACTCAACATGCGAAGTCATCGGAAACATGTCAGCGTGAACGGGTAGCCGAAAAGTCCAGGTCAACGCTACTTTCTAGGCTCGTAGCATGGTCTGCGCCCTTCGAGAGCGTCAAACGAGCGTCACAGCCGACTCTTCTCACCCTCTCCGCCGGACAGAGTGCCGGCCGCGCGGCCGGACCAGCTCCATCCGGCACTGCTGGGCGCCAAGGCATCGACTCACCGCCAAACGACGACACCAACTCCGTCGGCACGAGCCGACCCCCCCGCCGCCCTCGTCAGCAAGGGCCACCCAGAGCCCGACGCAACCGGGTGGCATCAGTCCGGTCGCGCCCGATCGTGGTAGGTCCGGTGCTGCGGAGTTGGACCAACTGGCTCCTGCCGGCATCGAGGTCCTCCCGGATCGCGTACCACTTCTCACGCCGGACACCAGGACATTCTCGGGGCGACAAGACCGAGTCTCCCCTGTTCATCGATCCGCAGTGGTCGCCCCCGTGGGCGACAATCCGGAGCTATTCAGTGTGGGTCCTTGCCATCCACTCCCTGCCGCTCGGTGCCGACACCAACTGGCCTACCAGGAAACAGTCCGTAAAAGCACTGTCGTGGGCAGGATTCGGCTGACAGGGTTAGAAATGATGGGGCAACAGACTCATTGGAGTGAGGTCGAAGTGGTACGGCGTAGAAACCTGATGGCTTCGGGCATGGCGGTTGCTCTAGCAGGTGGAGGAGCGGCTGCCTACCGGTTGTCAGTCAACGGCGGCGCAGGAGCCGCTGCCACCTCTGGCGACTCGACTGGCATCCCCCTTCAGCTGCGCGGAAACTTGCCGGAGCGATATTTGGCATTGATCGCGCTTGATAGTGGAGGCCCTCGTGGGGGGCTGAGAAATCTCGTTGATCGGGTTCACGCTTCCGCCGAGCCAGGTGCGTCTGTGGGGTTCGCTCTTGGAGCAGCATTCTTCGGCCCCAGGGATTCATTTCCCCGCCAGCTTAGAGCGATGCCGCCCTTCGCGGGTGACCTTCTTGAGCCCGCCATGTCGCACGGAGACCTTCTCGTGCATGTCGTGGGCAACAAGGCCGGGGCGATACAGAAGACCGTCGAACGCATCAGGAACACCAGCTCCGCGCACTGGACTATTCGGTGGCACATCGAAGGATCTCGTCCCGGCAACCGCCTCGAGGACGGCAGGAGCCTGGCCCGTAACCCGTTCCACTTCACTGAAGGCTTCGGAAATCCCGACACCGAAAGGGAATCCCTTGACCGCGCGCTCATCCCTTCCGATCAGAACGAGCCTCAGTGGGCTGTGGGCGGCAGCTATCAGGTTGTGCGCATCATCCGGTTCGCGACTGACTTATGGGACAAAGACTCGGTAGGCGAACAGGAACGGATCGTCGGCCGCCAACGCGACGGGAGATGGCTTGACGGCACACCGGTCGACGAACAGCCCAATTTCGCGGCAGATCCGACAGGCAGGCTTACGCCGCTTGATTCGCATGTACGTCTCGCAGCTCCTGACCGCCGCAATCCCCCACCGATCGTGCGGCGCAGCTACAGCTACGACAAGCGAAATGGCGACAAAGGGATCATCTTCTCCTGCTTCCAACGAGACCTGGCTCAAGGATTCGAAGCAGTTCAGAAACGCCTGGAGGGAGAAGCCATGGCAAAGTATTTACTGACCACCGGCGGCGGCTACTTCTTTGTCCCTCCGCATGGTGACGGCTGGATCGACGCACTCAGTTAGTCAGGCTGATCTCGTGGAGTCGTTATAGGATTTGGTACGCAGGCCGGTTTCGGTGAGGCCGCCGCCGATCAGGCTGCTGCGGTACTGAATGTGCCGCAGGCGCGGAGATCGTCGCTCTCAAGGAACTCCTCGACCACGCCCGCATCGGCGTAACCGCCGCCGCCTACGCCAACGTCCGCTTCCGCCTCCAACGCGACGTTTTGCCCCCTCAATACCCTCCGTGACCCCCGTGAGTCCGGCGCTCGACCCCACGACCACGACGAACCATCACTTGGTGCAGCACCCGCCCGTCGATGTTGCCGTCAGGCACGTAAAATGCCCCGCCGAATATACTCCGGCGGGGCATTTTATTCAAATCGATGAATGTCCGACTTCACTTTGAGCGAGTCAGAGGAGTCACCCGCAGTCAAGCTCGAATGAATTGACACTGCCACCTGGACGTGCCGCCAGTCAGAGCGGAGGAACAAGCACGATCAGGAATTCCGGCACCTCCACGGCCTCCGAGTAGATACGAACGCGCGAAGGCCCTGGCGACAATCCGATCGTCACCAAATTATCCCCGGTGACGTCGCGAACTCTGAGTCGACCGTGCTCGAATGTCAAAGACCCGTCAAAGAGCTCCGAAAGCCCGTCTGGCTCTTTCTCGCCTTCTTGGACCTCGATCAAAACGAGGCCATCCATCGCGTGGGTAACGCCGATAGTTACAGACCTGGTCGGGTCAGGCTCCGCAAGTTCACCAGACGAATTGGTCTCTGCACTCAGGGGCCGATCGGCATCCTCAACGAAGACCACGCCGTTGGAGGCAGCAAACTGCAGGGCAGCCAGCTTTTCATTCATAGTCACTCCTAAGGCAATCCATGGGTCACGGAACATGGGGGACGCCACGATTAGCTGGCATGTGACCCACCAGCCCTCCCTGGCGGCTAGAACAGGACATACAGTGAGGATACAGCCGCTGCGGGGTTCCCGGGAGAACAAACCTGGAAACGGGTTGGTGGTCCGGAGTCCAGTTCGGGCGCCCCGGAGAAGAAGCTCCGCAACTGTGACAGCCGAACCAGTCCCCGATTCGATTTATTGCGTCCTTCTCTGCTTGTGTAAAGCGCTGCGATTGAGAACGCGCAGGTATTGACTCGACTGCATACGGAGCCGGCTTAGTAAGGTCGCAAGCAGGAGTGGGCCCAACGTTGTGCACCAGGACCGGCGTTGTCCCGGCGAGTACATAGTACGTGTGGAGGTCCGCGACGGTGAGGTTGTAGACCGTCGTGGATGTGCTGCGGTGGGTGACTGCGGTGATCTGTACCCAAGTGCCAGTGCTCGTCTGGAGCCATTGGCCGTCGGTGAGTTGGTCAGCTTGGATCCAGCGGTTCAGGGCAGGGGACCAGAAAGGGTGGCCGTCCGTGGCCGTCAGCGTGTGGGATGTGCCCGTGCCAAGGGTGATGTCGACCAGTTGTTTGTCGCCTGTGCCCTTGATCAGGGCGGTGACGGGGCGGGGGCCGCTTTCACCTGTTTCGGGGTCGGTGGCCAGGACCTCGTCGCCGATCCGGATGTCCTTGATCGGCTTACGGGTGCCGTCCGCCAGGAGGACTGGTGTGTCCGAGGTGAAGCTGTTGCCGGCCGTGAAGCACTTGCCGAGGGAGGCGCCCTTGGCCGCGCCCGCCGCACCGAGCATCCCGGTCGCGCAGCCCATGGCTGCAGAGGTACCGACCTGGCCCCAGTTGACTTTGCGGCCCGAGAGGCGTTGGCCGAGCCAGTCGAGGCCGGCCTCGGAAAGGCCGCCGACGACGCAGCCTGCGAGCAGAGGGTTGTTGCCGGAGGGGTCGGTGTAGGTGGTGGGTGAACTGAGGGCGTACTGGTAGAGGTTGGTGCCGCCGGCGTGGCCGATCGGGTCCTGGGAGATGAAGCGGCCGGACTCCGGGTCGTAGTAGCGGTTGCGGTAGTGGAGGAGTCCGGTTCCGTCGGATTCGCGTCCGGTGAAGGTGTAGGGGTTGGTGGATGCGGTGCCCGAGGTGGTGGGCTGGCCGTTGGGGTCGTAGGTGTAGCGGGTGGCGATGGTGCCGTCGGTGTTGGCCAGGCCGACGATGGAGCCCAGCGCGTCGGTGAGGTAGATCTGTGTGGTGTTGTTCTCGGTCCGGGTCAGGTACTCGTCCAGGCCGGATGTTGCAACGGTGGCTGTCGTGGCTCCTGTGGAGTTCTGTTCCACGAGTGGGTTGGAGCCGTCGGTCAGGTACTTCTTCGTGGCGGTGCCGAGGGTCTTCGCGGTGCGGGTGCCCAGCGCGTCGTAGGTGAAGAGGCTCGATGCTCCGCCGGTTGCGGTGAGTCCGGACAGTTGGCCGCGGGCGTTCCAGGTGTAGGTGCGCTTTCCGTCGTTCTTGAGTCGGCCGTTGGCGTCATAGGTGAAGGAGCGACCGTTGAAGGTGGTGACCCGGTTGTCCTTCCCGTACACCGCTCCTGTCTCCGCCGCGGGCAGCGCGACCGAGGCGAGTCCGCCGGAAATGCCGGTCTGGAGACCCCGAACGTCCCTGGAGTAGGTGAGGTCACCGATACCGGCCGCGCCCTTGGCGTAGCCGATGTTCTTGATGGTGCCTGTCTTGTCCAGTGTGGTGGTGCGGGTGATCCCGCCGGGCAGTGCGGCGGTCTTTTCGCGGCCTACCGCGTCGAGGCCGAAGGTGACCGCTTGGTCGCCGGAGGTGACGGACGTGAGGATGCCGGAGGTGTCGTAGCCATAGAGCGTGGTCTTCCCGGCTGCCGTCATTTCCCTGCGCCGGTCCGCCGCGTCGTAGACGTAGGAGACCGTCCCGGTCGGCCCGGTGACTGTCTTGGGCCGGTCGTATGCGTCGTATCCGAAGGTCTGTGGCCCGGCCTGCGTGTCGGTGATCGTCTTCGGCAGGTCGACTGCATCGTAGGCGTAGGTGGCGGTGGACTCGGCCGTGCCAGCCACGTTCACGCCGTATTTGGTGTTCTTCGCCCGTCCCAGCAGGTCGTACTCGGCAGTGGCGACCTGGCCCGAGCGGCTGGTCACCTTCGCCAGATGGCCCGCAGGATCGTAGGCGAACAGCGCCTGCGCCCCCAACGGGTCTGTCCCCGACTTGGCCCGGTCCGCGTTGTCGTACGCCCAGGAGGTCGCGTTGTTGCGGGCGTCGGTGAGGGTGGTGAGGTTGCCGTTCTCGTCGTAGTCCAGGACTGTGGCCTGGCCGAGCGGATCGGTGACTTTGCGCGTCTGGTTGAGAGCGTCGTAGGTGAGCGTCGTGCGGGATCCCGCCGCGTCGGTCAGGGCCGACGGCCGTCCTGCCGCGTCGAGGAACTGACTGCTGGTGCGGCCCTCCGCGTCCTTGACCGACACCACCTCACCGTTCAAATAGCTGTATTCGGTCACGGCCTGGGAGGCGTCGGTCACCGTCTTCACCTGCCCGTCGGGGGTGTAGGTGAGAGCGGTCTTCCGGTTCTCGGGGTCGGTGACGGTCCGCAGGTCGCCGTCGGCGTCGTAGCCGAGAGTGGTGGTCTTGCCCAAGGGGTCGGTGAGGGTGGTGGGCTGGTCGTACGGACCGTCGTAGACCGCGGTGCCGGACTGGCGCGCCTGTGGTGTGCCAGCGAGTTCGGTGGTGCGGGTGATGTACCCGTTGGTGTCGTAGGCGAGTTCGGTGCGGCGGCCGTACGGGTCGGTGACCGCGTCCACGCGGTGGCGCGGCCCCCGGTGGTATTGGGTAGTGCGGGCGAGCGTGCTGCCGTGGGCCTGGGTCTCCTTGACTCCGTAGCCGGCCGCGTCGAACTCCACCTTTCGCACGGATCCGCCGGGCTGGGTGACCGTAGTGGAGGTGACCTTGCCCGCACCGGTCAGCGTGTACGCGAAGGTGTACTTGGCGCCTTCGGTGAGCGTTTGTTCCTTGACTCGCCCGTTCTCGTAGACGTTGGTCATGTAGGTGATGCCGCGGGCATCCTTTGCCGTCTTTATGCGGTTGGAGGTGCCGTCGTAGGTGTAGGAGCTCACCTTGTTGGCAGGGTCGGTAACTGTGCTCAGCCGGCCTGCGGTGTCGTAGGTGTAGGAAGTGGTGCGGCCGGCGTTGTCACGGACCGACGAGACGCGCTTCTTGGCGTCGTAGGCGAGGGACATCCAGCGGCCACCGGGGGTGGAGATCTGCGTGATCTCGCCCTTGTTGCCGGCTCGCGTCAGCTGCACCGCGTTGCCGTGGCGGTCGCGGATCTCCTTCAGGGGCGCGTACTGGGGGAAGATCCAGGTGGTGCCGTCACGGAACTTCAAGTGCCACGATCTGTCGCCCCACACGATTTTCGATCCGTGGTATTCGGACGGGGTTCCAGCGGGTTCGAAGACCGCGTCAACGAAGCCCGTGCCGGGTGAGGTGCGCACGAAGGGGACGGACTGGCCGCCGGGGAGGTACAGGTCGACCTGTTCGTACTGCTTCTTCGAGTGCAGGAAGACGTTGTAGGAGAGGTCGCGTCCGATACCGAAGGCGCGGGTTCGTGTGTCGCCCTGCCAGTAGGTCCGGGTGATCTCCGCCGAGCCGCGGGAGTCGGACACGGCAAGGTCGGTGCGCGAGTCGGTGAGCATTCCGGTGGACAGGTCCACGGGGTCGCCGGAGAGCCAGTCGAAGGCGTCCTTCACCCACGGCAGATCCCAGGGCAGCCAGTCGGGAATGTTGAACATCGCGCCGTGAAAGGCCCAGACCCGTGTCTTGGCATCAGGCACGACCTGACGGCCGTCCGCGGACACCTTCCCGTGCCCGTAGACGAACCAGCCCTTCTTCTTCGGGTCATAGTCCATGAACTCCACGCGGGTACCAGGGGCTTCGCGTGTGTAGTTCGGATAGATGATCTGTGCGCCCTTGGGAAAGACGTACGTGCCGCCCGGCTGCACGGTGAAGTACACCGGAACGACGCTGTTCTCGGGCAGCGGGAACGGCGGCCGGTCGATGGGAATGGCGGTGATTCCCAGCTCCGTGACCGGCTTGCCCTTCTCGTCTCGTACCACCGAGCCCTTGGGAATGCGGACTTCGAGCCCGGGGATTTTTGGGGTCTTCAGTACGACGTCGGACTTCGCGGGCGCGGCGAAGCTCACCGTGTTCTTGGTGTCGAGGGGTGTCATCCAGATCGGGAACCCGAGGTCGACGCTCTGACCGGTCTTCGGGTTGATGTGTATGTCGAAGCGGCCGTACTGCCGCTTCTTCGTGTTGGCTGTGGAGCCGTCGACCACCAGGGTCTTCGCGTCGGAGCTGATGCCTGCCAGCAGGAAGCGGCCGCGGGAGTCGGTTCTGGCCGTCTTGTCGCCGACGGAGACAGCGACCTTCGCCAAAGGCTTGCCGTCCAGCTTCAGCACGTGACCGGTCAGCGCCGTTCTGCCCGGGGGCGAACGAAGCTTCTGGGGAGCTTTCGGCTCATTGCCGCGGCTTGTCACCCAGTCCCGGCCGGCTTTCTGCTGCTTGCCCGGCTGCCAGGCATCCGCCCCCTTGGGAACGATCCCTGCCCCACTGCTCGTTTCGTCACCGTTGCTCGCTGCGGTGGCGGATCGGTCCTTGAGGCCGAGAGTGACCTGACCGGTCGACGGGCCTACCGGGGCGATCACCAGGGTGTATGTGCCCGGGGTTAGGGAAGCGAAGGACGCCGAAGTATCCGTTTTGAATATATACGTGAAGTCTCGGACGTCCCCTGTTGAACCGATCAGCGTCGCGAACCAGTCGAACGCCGACGGAGCCTCGATCTCAAGGTTCGGTTTGGCGCCGTTCGGCGACTCGACCGTGAAGGTGAAGTAGGCGTGCACGTACGGCTGGGAGATCACCGCCGTCTGCTTGGCTCCGCCCAGCGTGAGTGTTCCGGCGTTCACCGCGGGCACCCGTGATGCGGTCACAGTGCCTGCGGTCGTACGCAGGGGCTGGACCAGAAGCAGGTGTGTTCCCTGCGGTAGGGGTGCAGGAAGGGCTGCTCCGGCCTCTCCCGATGTTCCACCGATGTATCCGGCGCCGTGCACGAGCTGACCGCCGGGGGTGACTCTTGCGACGTTGCCGCCCTGCATCGCGTTCGGTCCGGAGAGGATGACCGAGATCCCGCTGCTGTCTGCGGCGAGGACGGGAACGATGAGCTGCTGGCCTGGCCGTGTCAGTTCCGTTTGTGTGCTGGGGTTACTGATGGTGAGGGGGGCGGCTGTTACCGGCGTCGAGAGCCAGAACTTCATCGATCCGGCGGAGGCCGACTGCGGCTGGAGCACCACTGCGTAGTTGTTTCCAGCAATCAGGTCGTTCAAGTGCAGACTGCCGCCGCTGTTCGCGATGACGATTCCGTGCCCTATGACGTGCTCTCCATCGGCTTCCCGTGCCTGGAGGGAGGAATTCGTCGGGATGGTCACGTCGGTGACGCCGAGTCCCACGATTCTGCCGGGTGGTGCGGTGAACTCCGCTTGCACCCGTTGCCCGCGTCGCGCCGCCACCGATACGGAGGCCGCGTCCGGGGAAAGGGAGATCTTGATGCCTGCTGACAGCAGAAGTCCCAGTGTTCCGGTGACCCCCGGGTCGGGGTTGACGGTGACGACGTAGGTTCCTGCCTCCGGCAGGTTCCCCAACTCGACTGTCGTGGAGACTCCGGGAGCGTGGGGCCCACCCACAGCGACAGTGGGACCGGACGGCGCCTGCACTGTGACAGTGGCCCTGCCGGTGAAGGTGCTGTCGAGCGCGCCGATCGTGAGATCGTCGCCTTTCTGGGCCTCGAAGACGGTGCGCGCCGGCTGCCCCGGCCTATTCAGACTGACCTGGGTAGGCGTTGCGTCGGTCGGTGCGATCCTGCCTGCATCCAGGGGCAGAGACGCGGTGACCGTGACGGTCCCCGGCCCCGTGCTTGCGTCGGCCGGCTCGATGACCAGGGAATACGTTCCGGAGATCGGCAGGTCGGTGAGGTCCCAGTCGAAGAGTTCGCCGGGACGCACCCACACGTCATCGAGTTCGACATCCTGGGGGGAGATCATCCGCAACCGCAGGTCGCCCTGGAACGTCGAGCCGGAGAGGTGGAACGTCAGCGAGTCGCCCGCGTCGGCGTCGATCAGCACACGGGCTCTCTTGTCGGAGGCTGAGATCGTGACCGAGGGCGGCGTCTCATCGGTCGGCGACGTACCGACCGTTGTCTCGAACTCGTTTCCCTCCAGCGGAACATCGAAGTAGTCGGGAGCCGTCTGCTGGCCGTCAGGGGTCTCGACCGTGATCCGCCCCGCCTTGGCTCCCGGGGGGACCTTCACCGTCAGAGCCGTGTCGGTGCGTTCGACGACCTCCGCGATCCTGCCGCCGGCGAAACGCACAATGTTATCCGTTTTCGCCGATGCGAAGCCGGACCCGGAGAGCACTACCACTGTTCCTGGCGGGCCGCTGGTCGGCGCATAGGACGTGACGCTGGGATTGCCCAGGGCGGGGGTGAAGGTTTCTGCAGAGGCTGCGCTGGCAGTGCCGACTGCTACGGAAACCGGCCCTTTGACCGCGCCTGAGGGAACGGTCACCACGAGTCTGGTGGCCGAAGCTGACGTGACCGTGGCCGTCTTCGTTCCGAACGTGACCTTGTTGGAGGCCGCTGTTGTCGAGAACCCCGTGCCGGAAAGAGTGACGCTCGCACCGGACGCGGCACGGACGGGAACCAAGGAGAGAACGGACAGGGCGCTCGACGCGAAGCGGTCCACGCCGAGGCGGTTGCCCGCAGCGTCGTAGCGGTAGCGGGCGGTCTGGCCTCCCGGGGCCGTGACACCTACGAGACGGGATGCCGCATCGTAGGCGTACACCGCATTGTTCGTGGTCGGCTCGGCGGCCGCAGGCGCAGTCGGCCCCATGGGGCTGCCCCAGGACCATCCCGACTTCCGAAGCCACGATCCTGGTGACGGCGAGGCCCAAGATGACGAGGATGACCGCCCATAGCCATGCATGGACAAGGCCAGCCGAGCTCACTCGTGCAGGTGAGGTCAGCTGCATCAGATCTGATCGACCCAGCCTATTCACGGCAGCACGAAGGTCACGCTATGCCTCGCCCGTGCCACTGCGACATAGAACTTCGCCTGCTCATTGGGGACGTTGAAGTCGCGGGCCTTGTAATAGGTGATCACGGGCTTCGCCGGGAAGATGAGTACCCGGCCGTAGGGGCTGCCCTTCGAGGCGGCAGTGTTATCGCCTCAAGATCGCCCGTCTTGGTACGCCGGTCCCACCGCAATACGACCGGCGAGTACGGCGCTACGTACCCCGGCACGTCCGACCCTCGGATGTCGAAGATGCCGTCATGCCCTGTCAGTTCCGCGTTCTTCGAGATGGTGCGGGGCAGCTTCGGGCAAAGGTCGTCTGCAAAGACCCCCTCGCTGGAAGCCATCGCCGCCGAGCACGGCAAGCGGATCAAGATCGTCAGACTGAACATCGACGAGAACCCGGAGACAGCCGCCGCGTACGGCCTCGTGTCCATCCCGACGATGAACGTCTTCGTCGGGGGCAGGGTCACCAAGACCATCGTCGGAGCCAAGCCCAAAGAGGTCATCGAGCGCGAACTGCGCGGCCTGCTCAACGTCTGATCCGAGGCCGTTGGCCTGACCATAAGCGGTGACCAGCATGTGCTGGTCACCGCTTGTGCGTTCGGCGGCGGGGAGACCACGCCATCCGTGCGGGCCCATACGTCAGCGCGGAAGTGGAGACATGATCTGCAGCTCAGCCCCCGCGAACACCGGGCAGCACTCGCGCTGCGTGGGGTGACACCGGCACGGGGGTCCGGTCAACCAGCGACCGACACCACGCCCTCGGTGCTGAAAGGTTCTCTAGAGCAGTGGAGTTGGACTGTCAGTGGGGTCTGGTATGCATGGAGCTGTGACGAGCCTCGGATCATGTGCAGAATATTTTGAGGCATAAAATCGTGTATTCTCTGGGGAGCTGAACTCGCCAGGGCTGGAGGTGGGCACGTGCGCGACCAGAGGAGCTTGGTTGCGGATCCCGGGATGCTCACGCTGGCCCGTGACTCGCGCGGCTGGACACAGTCCGAACTTGCTGACGAGATGACACGTCTTGATGGCAGCCGCATCACCCAGGGGTACGTCAGCCGTGCCGAAGCCGGCCGCATCCCCGTCAGGCACGGGCGCGTGCAACTGTTCGCCGACGCCCTGCGCTACACCGCCGACACCTTGTGCCGCGCCACTGATACGGCCGGGACAGGCGTCGGACTGGTTCACCACCGCAAGCGTGCTTCCCTGGGGGCGCCCGCCCTGCGTCGGATCCATGCAACATTGGCGCTCACCCGGCTCCAGGTCGACTCCTTGGCCCGGGCAGCGGACCTTCATCGCCACGACCGGTTTCGGCGCGTGGAGGTCAACGACTTCGACACTCCCGCAGATGCGGCGGAGACGATGCGTGAGGAGTGGAGCGTCCCCGCAGGACCCATCGAGGACATGGTCGCTCTGCTCGAAGATGCCGGCGCTCTGGTCGTAGTCCGGGATCTCTGCACCACCGAGCTCGACGCCGTGAGCCAGTGGCCCCCCGGCGGGTATCCGTTGATCCTGCTCAACTCGCATGCACCCGGGGATCGTTCACGCTTCAGCCTGGCGCATGAGCTGGGTCACCTGGTGATGCACGGCGAGCCGGGAGAGGGACGCGTGCAGGAGGACCAGGCCAACCGGTTCGCCGCCGAATTCCTCATGCCCCACGATGCAGTCCTGCCCGAACTGAAGCCAGGCATCGACGTGTCCCGCCTGCTGGACCTCAAGACTCGGTGGGGGGTGTCGATGGCAGCCCTCATCAGGCGCGCCATGGACTTGGGAGTCATCAGCGAATGGCACTACCGCACGCTCATGGTCGAGTTGTCCGCTCTCGGTTACCGCACCAGAGAGCCGACCACCATCCGGCGCGAAACCCCGCGCCGTCTCGCTCAAGCCGTCACCCGGCTTGAGCAGCAGCTCCACCTCACTCCGACCGAGACCGCCTACCTGGCGGGCCTGGGTCGCGAGGAGTTCCACGAGATCTACTTGTGCGCTTCTTCTCCGTCCGGACACAAGGACGTGCCGGACTCTCCTGCGAGGTGATTCATGAGCAACACCCCCTCCCCGAGGCGGCGACCGCCCGCCCTGAAGACGCTCGACCACACCGTTGCCGCCGTGCCGCTTCTCCAAGGGCGGGTGCTGCTCCACGAAAACGCCGTCAATCTTCCGCGACCGCGCCACGCGCTCGATGACGACTTCAGCGGCGTCGTAATGACCGGAGCCAAAGCCGACGAGCGGGCCTTCCACCTTCGCAGCACGGTCGGCTACAAAGGCACCCTGCTGATCGACAGCGCCCCCTACACCACCTACGTCGCGACCGCGGCCGAGCCGTTCATGGTGCCCACCGACGAGCTGTTCGCCTCAGTGGACACCTCGTTGGCCTTCCAGAAGGCACGTGGAGCGAGCGCGGCACTGACCCCGACCGGCTACATTCCGCCCGCGGACTCCAAGACGCTCAAGGCAGTGATACGCGAGGCCAACAAGATCGAACGCGCCGATACCGTCGTGACGCTCCCGATCGACGTCACGTGGCTGAACCGCGAGAACATCGGTCAACTCATCGCGGTCTGCATGAAGGTCCGGCACCCGAAGGCCCTCGTCCTCTTCCGCCAGTTCGATCCGCTGGAGCAGACGAAGGACATCCCCGCCAATCTGCGCCGCCTGCTGGCCGAGGTCGAGCACGTGGCGCTCCTGCGGACCGACCTCGCTGCGCTTGACGCGATCGCTCATGGCGCCTTCTGCGCCGGCATCGGCGTGCAGAGTTCACTCCGCCACGCGATCCCGCCCGGCGAGAAGGCCCAGGTCAACAAGGCCGGCCCCACCTACCCGAACGTGCTGATGCCGGAGCTCATGTGCTTCAAGGGCGCCGAGTCCCTCGCCAGGCTGTACGGCAACGTGAATCCCGCAACATGCTCCTGCGAGGAGTGCGACGGGCGTGGACTCGATCGTTTCCTCCTGCCGGACGGCGAAACCCGGCGCGAGGCCGACAATCACACTGTCCTCACGTGGAGCGACTGGGTCACCGAAATGGCCGGCCATCAGCCAGGCACTCCGCGCAAGTCGTGGTGGCGCGACAAATGTGCGGCTGCGATCGACCGATACGCGTTGGAGAACCAGCGCATCGGCCTGGGCGCCAGCCTCAGGTCCGGATTCCAGGCGCCCTCGCCGCTCAAAGCATGGGCGACACTCCCCGTCACCCCGTAGCGAGCCGCAGGCTGGGTGCTGAGGGGAGCTGGCGGTGGACGTCTTCCAGGAACTTCCAGCCGGCGACGGTATGACGTCTACGCACGAAGGGACGCGGCGGCACCACCACTTCCACCGAGTCTCCCTGAAGCGTGAGCAGGCCGATGCCGTAAAAGTCTGCGCGCAGCACAGCATCATCCTTGCGCCGCAACACGCCGTCCACCACAATCGCGCGAGAACAGAACGGGGTAAATCGCTCCGCCTTCTCGATCGCCGACTCCCAGCTTCGGCCGGGCACGAACGCCATGTCGATATGGACAGGCTGCGCCGCTCGACGGGTGATCGACCCGTCCCTGTGGACCGCCGCGCCCTTCGGAAGGGACTTCAGCACCCGCCGCTCCCTCTCGCTCAAGGAGCCGGCCGGAACCGGCTCGCCCAGGGGCAGCGACATGAGGAAATCCAGCACGTCAGGTCGCGTCAACGGCGGCATCCCTTCAACTGCCCGCCGCTCCCGCTCGAGCGCGTCATGCCGATAGGCCACAACAGCTTCCGTCCCGAAGGCTTCGACGAGCGCGAGCTTCGCCTCGCGGGGCACGAGGTCGCAGGGAGCCAGCACACCTGCGACGACATCCATCTGCTCTCGCGCCACGACCGACATGAACCAACCCGCTTTCGTCTCGAACTGACGCCCTCGTCCGCGGTGCGCCTGCACGCCCCTGCTTACCCTCAGGCACCCATCACCGGAAGAACGAGCGGCTCACGTTCACACGATCCACTCGCCAGTCCCCTCCCGGCCGCAGCCAAGCGGGACCGACACTCCTAACCAGCCTTCCCCTGCCCGAGACACGGGAACGCCTCAGCACGGATGGCCAGGCTAGTACGGGCACTCGTACGCCCGACGGCCACCTCCTCGGATGATCGCGAAACGGCCAGCACCCGTCACAGGCCGACCAGCAAGCGTCCACGGCGGCCACCAACGAACGACGGCGATCCTAGCCACCACAAGCGGCCATGCCTACATCTGTCCGAATCCTCATGCCGCCTGCCAACCGCCGCGCTCTTCCACCCGCGCCAGGCGGAGTGCGGCTGAGAGCATGCCCGTGAGGCATTCGCACGGTGGGGAGTTCAGGTGCCACGACAGCTCAACGAACGGCAGCAACAGGTGCTGCAGTGGGTCGCCCGAGGCTGCCCTGACGGCGCGCGGGAAGGAACCGGGCACAAATTCAGCTGCCAAGCCCTGCACAGTCGCGGACTGGTCAAAGTCTCCAAACGGCAGGGGCGGTGGTCCGTCGCGCCCACCAAGGCCCGCCAGCAGCACCTGGACCACGGACCCCATCCGTCGGAACAGCCTCGCGGCAAAGACACCGCTCCCGCGCCGCAGGCTGGAATCCAGTCATCCGACGTGACCAAGAGCAAGAAGTCCCGCGTCAAGGCAGCCGCGCCCGTGCCGGTTCAGTCAGCGACGGCGGAACGGACCGCTTTCCTTCAAGTCTCCGCAAAGTCAGACCTCGGAAACTACATCCGGTACCCAGCGCGACCTGCACGATCGTCAGACTGACACCCCATCAGAACGAGCGTCAAATGAGCGTCACGAGCGTCATTTCAGCGTCAAGATATCGCCCGTAACGCCCACACCGCACATAATGCGCACGCACGAAACCGCAGGTCAGGTGCCCTTTGTGACCGGTTCAAGGATGGCAACGCACTCCACGTGGTGGGTCATCGGGAACAGGTCGAACGCCCGCAGCGTCCGCACCTTGTACCCCCCGTCCCGGAAGTACGCCAGGTCCCGTGCCAGCGCCGCCGGGTCGCAGGCCACATAGGCGATCTTGCGTGCGCCCAGTCCCGACAGGTGCTTGACCACCTGCTTGCCCGCGCCCGCGCGCGGCGGGTCCAGGACGATCAGGTCGCACTCCGTGATGCCGGTGCGCGGCAGGACCTGGTCGACCTTGCCGTGTTCGATACGGACCCGGTCCAGGTCCTTCAGGTTGTGGCGGGCGTCCTCGACCGCGCGCTTGCCGGACTCGATGCCGAGGACCGCGCCCTTCTCGCCGAGGCGCTGGCCGATGGCGCCGGCGAACAGGCCGACGCCGCAGTAGAGGTCTAGGGCGGTGTCGTTCTTGCGGGGCAGCAGGCCCTGCATGACCGCGCGGACCAGGGTGTTGGCCGCCTGGGGGTGGACCTGCCAGAAGCCGCCGGAGCCGACGCGGTAGGTGCGGTCGTCGGCGCGCTCGCGGACGAAGGCGCGGCCGTGGACGCGGTGGACGCCGCCGTCCTTCTCGTCGACGCGGAGCACGGAGACCGGCTGGTCGAGTTCGACCAGGGGGAGCCGGCCGCCGGGCTTCGGGGTGAGGATGACCTGGCGGTCGCTGGAGCCGGTGGCGGTGATGGCCTCCACCGCGGCGATCTGGGGCCACTCGCGCTTCTCGACGCCGAGCTCCGAAACGCCCGGCGCGGCGATCAGGCAACGGTCGATCGGCTGGACGTCGTGCGAGCGGTGCTTGCGCAGGCCCGCGCGGCCGTCGCCGTCGACGGCGTACTGGACGCGGGTGCGCCAGGCCGGCACCTCGCCCGCGGGGAGCTTGTCGCCCTCGGCCGGCATGACCGTGCCGTCCCAGCCCGCCTCCTCGGGAGTCAGGCCAGCCAGCCGCAGGAGCTGCTCGGCGATGACCTCGCCCTTGAGGCGGCGCTGCGCGCCCGGCTTGGCGTGCTGCCAGTCGCAGCCGCCGCACATGCCGGGGCCGGCGTACGGGCAGGGCGCCTCGACGCGGTCCTTGGACGGCTCGATGATCCGTACCGCGTCGGCCCGCAGGAAGCGGGAGTCCGTGTCGCCGTCGGTGACCCTGGCGATGATCTTCTCACCGGGGAGCGTGTGGCGTACGAAGAGCACTTGGTTCCCGGCGGTGCGGGCGATGCAGTGGCCGCCGTGTGCGACGGGCCCGACCTCGACCTCGTACTCCTCCCCGACCAGCGACGATGTGGGTTCGTTCTGCATGAGGGGAGGCTCCAGGGAGAAAGGGGGCAAACGGTCGGGCCTGCGGCCGGACAACAGCCCACCAGTCTACGCGGACGGGGTCAGGGTGCTTACCACGACCGGCCCCGCCGCCTCGCGCCTTCCGGACGGGGTCCTGACGTTCGCACGCCACCGGCCGGTCTCCCCCGTGGCGGTCTCACCTCTTGCGGTTCGGCTCCTTGTGCCTCCGCTCGACCGGGCCCCGGCGGACCGAGCCCGGGGCGTTCCATTCGGCGCGCTTGCGTGCCCGCCTCTTCGCCGCCTCGGAGGACTGGAGCTGGTACGGGACGGAGGTCACCATGACGCCCGGGGTGAAGAGCAGGCGGCCCTTCAGGCGCAGGGCGCTCTGGTTGTGCAGCAGGTGCTCGTACCAGTGGCCGACCACGTACTCGGGGATGTAGACGCTGACCACGTCGCGTGGACTCTCGCGGCGCAGGCCCTTCACGTACTCGATGACCGGGCGGGTCACCTCGCGGTAGGGCGAGTCGAGGATCTTGAGGGGAACGTTGATGGCGCGCCGTTCCCAGTCCTCGCGCAGCGCCTTCGTCTCGTCCGGGTCGACGCTGATGGAGAGCGCCTCCAGGCGGTCGGCGCGGATCAACTGGGCGTACGCGAGGGCGCGCAGTGTGGGGCGGTGGAGCTTGGACACGAGGACGATGGCGTGGACGCGGGAGGGGCGCACGCTCTCGTCCGCGGGCGTCTCGTCGGCGGCGATCTCGGCGGCGACCCGGTCGTAGTGCTTCCGGATCGCGGTCATCGTGCCGTAGAAGATGACCATGCCGAGCAGGGCCACCCAGGCGCCGTGGGTGAACTTGGTGGCGAGGACGATCACCAGGACCACGCCGCAGAAGAAGGCGCCGAAGGCGTTGATGGCGCGGGAGCGCATCATGTGGCGGCGGTTCGCCTGATCCCGTTCGTCGGTCAGCAGGCGGTTCCAGTGCCGCACCATGCCGGTCTGGCTGAGGGTGAAGGAGACGAACACCCCGACGATGTAGAGCTGGATCAGCTTCGTGGAGTCGGCTCCGTAGACCCAGACCAGCAGGATCGCCGCACCGGCCAGCAGCACGATGCCGTTGGAGAAGGCCAGGCGGTCGCCGCGCGTGTGCAGCTGGCGCGGCAGGTAGCGGTCCTGGGCGAGGATCGAGCCGAGCAGCGGGAAGCCGTTGTACGCGGTGTTGGCGGCGAGGAAGAGGACCAGGGCGGTGGCGGCCGCGAGGATCACGAAGAGGAGGGAACCGTGGCCGAAGACCGCCTCGGCGACCTGGGCGATGACCGGGTCCTGGGTGAAGTCGGCGCCGACCGGGACGCCGTCGCGGATCAGGTCGGCCGCCGGGTTCTCGGCCATCTTGACGTCGGTGGCCAGGGCCAGGCCGATGATGCCGCAGAACATGGTGACGGCGAGCAGCCCCATCATGGCGAGCGTGGTCGCGGCGTTCCTGCTCTTCGGCTTCCGGAACGCGGGCACGCCGTTGCTGATCGCCTCGACCCCGGTGAGGGCGGCGCAGCCGGAGGAGAAGGCCCGCAGGAGGAGGAAGACGAGCGCGAGGCCGGCCAGCCCCTCGTGTTCCGGCTTGATCTCCAGGTCGGCGGTGGGGGCGTGCATCGTGTCGCCGAGGACCACGCCCCGGAACGCGCCCCACAGGATCATGAGGAAGACGCCGGCCACGAAGAGGTAGGTGGGGATGGCGAAGAGCTTTCCGGACTCCTTGACGCCGCGCAGGTTCATCAGGGTGAGCAGGACGATGGCGCCGATGGCGCAGAGCGTCTTGTGCTCGATGACGAACGGGATCGCGGAGCCGAGGTTCTCGACGCCGGAGGAGATCGACACGGCGACGGTGAGGACGTAGTCGACGAGCAGGGCGCTGGCGACGGTCAGTCCGGACTTGGGGCCGAGGTTGGTGGTCGCGACCTCGTAGTCGCCGCCGCCGCTCGGGTAGGCGCGGACGTTCTGCCGGTAGGAGGCGACGACCGTGAACATGAGGACGACGACCGCGACGGCGATCCAGGGGCTGAAGTGGTACGCCGACACTCCCGCGATGGACAGCACGAGGAGGACTTCTCCCGGTGCGTAGGCCACCGAGGACAACGGGTCGGACGCGAAGACGGGGAGTGCGATGCGCTTGGGGAGGAGGGTCTCCCCGAGCTTGTCGCTGCGCAACGCCCGGCCGATCAGGATCCGTTTGGGCAGGTCGGTCAGTTTGGACACGCTGAGGATCGTAAGCGGAGCCCGTGGCCGAAACGCACGCCCTTTCGACGTGGCCCCGCAATCTCCTGCGGTCGGCGGAGAACGCCCCGTAATTCTTTAACGCAATCCTTGCGCCCGTTCGGCCTATTTTGCTTTCCCTTTGCCGGAGTGCGCGAGGATGCGGACACTCGGATGAGGGATCGGCTTCTCCGGCGCTTAAGCTCGACTCCGGGCCGCGCCGCGGGTGTGTGTCCCGTTGGTGGCCCAGCAAGCTGAGAGAGAAGTGTGAGCAGCGTGTTTTCGCAGGTCAGCCGGATGACCAGGACGGCGGGGTAGGCGCACAGTGCACATCGTCATCATGGGCTGCGGGCGCGTCGGGGCCGCTCTCGCACAGACCCTGGAACAGCAGGGGCACACCGTCGCGGTGATCGACCAGGACCCCACGGCGTTCCGTCGCCTGGGGTCCGGATTCGGCGGTCGCCGGGTCACCGGGGTCGGCTTCGACCAGGACACCCTCCGCGAGGCGGGCATCGAGGACGCCGGGGCGTTCGCCGCGGTCAGCAGCGGCGACAACTCGAACATCATCGCGGCCCGGGTGGCCCGCGAGATGTTCTCCATCGAGAACGTCGCCGCGCGGATCTACGACCCCCGCCGCGCCGAGGTCTACCAGCGCCTCGGCATCCCCACCGTGGCGACGGTCCGCTGGACGGCGGACCAGATGCTGCGGCGGCTGCTGCCTTCGGGCGCCGAGCCCCTGTGGCGCGATCCGAGCGGGGGTGTGCAGCTCGCCGAGGTGCACACGACGCCGTCCTGGATCGGCCACAAGATCAGCACGCTCCAGGAGGAGACAGGGGTCCGCGTCGCCTTCCTCACCCGGTTGGGCGAGGCCATGCTGCCGAGCTCGCAGACCGTCCTCCAGGAGGGCGACCTGGTCCACGTGATGATGCGTACGGACGAGATCGCCAAGGTCGAAGAGGCCTTCGCCCAAGGTCCCGAGGAGGACGGTCACTGATGCGTGTGTCGATTGCCGGGGCGGGCGCGGTGGGCCGTTCCATCGCCGCCGAGCTGCTGGAGAACGGGCACGAGGTGCTGCTGATCGACAAGGCGCCGACCGCCATCTCGGTGGAACGGGTCCCGATGGCCGAGTGGCTGCTCGCGGACGCCTGTGAGATCACGTCGCTGGACGAGGCGGCGCTGCAGCGGTGCAACGTGGTGATCGCCGCGACCGGTGACGACAAGGTCAATCTGGTCGTCTCGCTGCTCGCCAAGACCGAGTACGGCGTGCCGCGCGTGGTGGCCCGGGTGAACAACCCGAAGAACGAGTGGCTGTTCAACGAGTCCTGGGGCGTGGACGTCGCCGTGTCGACGCCGCGTCTGATGTCGGCCCTGGTCGAGGAGGCGGTGAGCGTCGGCGATCTGGTCCGGCTGCTGCGCTTCAGCCACGGCGACGCCAACCTGGTGGAGCTGACCCTGCCGCCGGAGTCGGCGCTGGCCGGCACCCGGGTCGGGGACGTCGCCTGGCCCGAGGACACCTCGCTGGTGACGATCATCCGGGGTACCCGGGTGCTGACGCCGAGCCCCGAGGAGTCCCTGGAGGCCGGTGACGAGCTGCTGTTCGTGGCCGCCCAGGCGCGCGAGGAACAGTTGGAGGACCTGTTGTCGGTCCGCCGCGACCTTTCGGAGGACTGACCGACCGGACCGGAGCACTGACCGGCAGAGCCAGGGGAAGGGGCCCGGAACCGCTCAGCGGTTCCGGGCCCCTTCCCCTGGGATGCCGGGTGTACGGATACGGGTCAGGCGTCCGGGTCGCGGAGCGCCGCGGCGGCCCGCGCCTTGCGCTCCTTCTCGGCCTGTTCCTCGGCCTCCATCTCGGCGAAGACGTCGATGGGCGCCGGCGCCTTCGCGAGGAAGACCCAGGTCAGGTAGACCGCGAGCAGGAACGGCGGGATCTTCAGCGCGATGAGCACCCAGCCGAACTCGGTGGTGTCGGCCCACCAGTAGAGCGGGAAGAGGATCGCGCACTTGGCCAGCAGAATGAAGCCCCAGGCGTAACTGGCCTTGGTGTACGCCTTCTTCCGGCCCGGGTTACGGGTCCGCCAGGAGAGGTTCTCCTTGAAGACCGGGCCGAGGATCAGGCCGATCAGCGGCACCCCGGCGACGGCGGTGCCGATGTAGGCGACCGCGAGGCCCAGGGTGTAGAGCATGCCCGGCAGGTAGAAGTCCTTGGCCTCGCCCGTCATCTTCGCGAAGACGACGCCGAAGGCCACCCCGAAGACGCCGCTGAAGGCGTGCTTGACGGTGTCCCGGCGGATGAGCCGGACGGCGACGAGGGCCAGGGACACCGCCAGGGCGGCGATGGCCGAGGCGTTCAGGTTCTTGTTGATGGTGAAGATCGTGACGAAAAGCAGTCCGGGGAGGACGGTCTCCACCATGCCTCGCACACCGCCGAAGGCCTCGAAGAGGGCGGCCTCGGTGACGGCCTTCGCGTCGTCCTGCTGAGCGGCGTGCCTCCCGCCGGCGTGCTGCGGGTCCGTGCGGTGGGGCTGGTCCGTTTCGGACGTCGGCTTGTCGAGAGACGTCACCGGCTACTCCTTGCCGAGCGGTCGGAGTTCGTATGTGGGGTTGAACAGCACCCGGCGGCCATGGCTCATGGCGACCCGCCCCGAGGCGATGATCCTGCGGCCGGGCTCGATGCCGACGATGGAACGACGGCCGAGCCAGACCACGTCCAGCGGCTCGGTGCCGTCGAAGAGCTCCGCCTCCAGGGCGGGCACTCCGGCCCGGGGACGGAGGGTGACGGTCCGCAACGTACCAGCCACCTTCACGATCTGCCGATCGGAGCACTCGGAGATCCGGGTGCATCCGGTGACCTGCGCGTCCTCCCGCAGCTCCTGGGACTCCAGGTCCTCCTGGGAGCTGGAGAGCCGGTCGAGCATACGGCGGAAGCGCCCGGAAGGTCTCGCCGCCTTCCCGGCCTTCCCGGCTTTCTCGGATCGGGGAACGACACTCATACCCGAAGGGTACCGGTCCTGCGGGCGGTACACGGAGGCGCTGGGCGACCACTCGAAAGGGTGAGCCGGCACCCGTCAGCCGCGCTCGAAGCGGTAGCCCATGCCCGGTTCGGTGACGAAGTGCCGGGGGTGCGAGGGGTCCGCCTCCAGCTTGCGGCGCAGCTGGGCCATGTAGACCCGCAGATAGTTGGTCTCGGTGCCGTAGGAGGGGCCCCAGACCTCTTGGAGGAGCTGTTTCTGGCTGACCAGCCGGCCGTTGTTGCGGACGAGGACCTCCAGCAGATGCCATTCGGTGGGGGTGAGGCGTACGTCGCGCCCGGACCGGTGCACCTTCTTCGCCGCCAGGTCGACGGTGAAGCCCGCCGTCTCGACCAGCGCGATGTCTTCGGCGCCGCCCTCCTGGCCGACCGGTTCCGCCCGGCGCACCGAGGCGCGCAGCCGGGCCAGCAGCTCGTCCATGCCGAACGGCTTGGTGACGTAGTCGTCCGCGCCGGCGTCCAGGGCCTCCACCTTCTCGTCGGAGGTGTGGCGCGCGGAGAGTACGAGGATGGGCACCCGGGTCCAGCCGCGCAGGCCCCTGATCACCTCGACCCCGTCCATGTCGGGCAGCCCGAGGTCGAGGAGGACGACGTCGGGGTGGCGGGCGGCGGCGAGCTGGAGGGCGGTCGCCCCGTCGGGCGCGGCATCGACCTCGTACTGCCGCGCCTTCAGGTTGATCACGAGGGCGCGGACGATCTGCGGCTCGTCGTCGACCACAAGCACCCTGGTCATCGCGGACCTGCCTTTCTGCTGCACGGGGAGGAGGGGAGAGCTGTGCTGTACGGGGAGGAGGGGGCGGCGGGAAGCGCCCGGGGACGGGCGGCGTACGCCCGCGGGTGTCCCGGGCCGCGAGGGCATGTCATGAGGTGGCCCGGGATTCGGGGCCCCGTCATGAGGTGGCCCGGGCCGGCAGCTCGGCCTCCGTCCGGACGCCGCCCGGCGCCGCGGTGAGGGTCAGGACCATGGTCAGCCCGCCGCCGGGGGTGTCCTCGGCATCGAGGGTGCCGCCCATGGCCTCGGCGAAGCCGCGGGAGACGGCGAGGCCGAGACCCACTCCGGCGCCGCGCGGGGCGTCCCCGTACCGCTGGAAGGGCTCGAAGATCCGCTCCTTGGCCTCGTCGGGGACGCCCCGGCCGCGGTCCACGACCCGTAGCTCGACCCGGCCGCCGAGGGCGCTGGCGGCCACGGCGACGGGCTCCTGGCCTGGGTTGTACTTGACGGCGTTCTCCACGATGTTGGCGACGACCCGCTCCAGGAGCCCCGGGTCGACGGCGACCATCGGCAGCGTCTCGGGGATGTCGAGCTCGACGCTGCCCTCCGGGACGCCGCCGAGCGCCATGGGGACCACCTCGTCGAGGTCGATCTCGCGGATCAGCGGGGTCACGGTGCCGGTCTGGAGGCGGGACATGTCCAGAAGGTTGCCGACCAGGTGGTCCAGCCGGTCGGCGCCGTCCTCGATGCCTTCCAGGAGCTCCGCCTCGTCCTCCTCGGACCAGGCCACGTCGTCGGAGCGCAGCGAGCTCACGGCGGCCTTGATGGAGGCCAGCGGGGTGCGCAGGTCGTGGCTGACGGCGGCGAGCAGGGCGGTCCTGATCCGGTTGCCCTCGGCGAGCCTGCGGGCCTGCTCGGCCTCCCCGACCAGGCGCTGTCGGTCCAGGACGACGGCGGCCTGGGCGGCGAACGCGCCGAGCACCCGGCGGTCCTCGGCGGGCAGCACCCGGCCGGACAGCGCGAGGGCCATGTTGTCGCCGACCGGCATGTCCACGTCGGCGTCGTCGGGGCGGGTGACCGGGGCCGGCCCGACGGATCCGGCGCAGGTCCACGGTTCGATGTCGCTGCTGCGTTCCAGCAGGGCGACGGACTCCATGGCGAAGGTCTCGCGGACCCGTTCCAGCAGGGCGTCCAGAGCGGTCTCGCCGCGCAGCACACTGCCCGCGAGGAAGGAGAGGATCTCCGACTCGGCGCGCAGCCGGGCGGCCTGGTGGGTACGCCGGGCCGCCAGGTCGACCACGGAGGAGACCGCCACCGCCACCGCGAAGAAGATCACGATGGCGACGAGGTTCTCCGGGTCCTGGACGGTCAGGGTGTGGGTGGGCGGGGTGAACCAGTAGTTCAGCAGCAGGCTTCCGACGGCCGCCGAGGCGAGTGCGGGCCGCAGCCCGCCGAGCAGGGCGGCGGCCACCGTCAGGAAGAGGAAGAGCAGGACGTCGTTGGCGAGGCCGGGGGCGTCCTCCATGCCGCGCAGCACCACCGCGAGCAGGACGGGGCCGACGACGCCGACGAGCCAGCCCCAGATGATCCGGGCGCGGCCGAGCCGGGCGCCGCGGGCCATGGGCAGGCCGCGACCCTTGGCGACCTCCTCGTGGGTCACGATGTGCACGTCGAGGTCGGGTCCCGACTCGCGGGCGACGGTCGCGCCGACCCCCGGGCCGTAGATGTACTGCCAGGTCTTGCGGCGGCTGGAGCCCAGCACGATCTGGGTGGAGTTGACGCCGCGGGCGAACTCCAGCAGGGCGGCCGGTATGTCGTCGCCGATGACGTGGTGGAAGGTGCCGCCGAGGTCCTCGACCAGGGTGCGCTGGACGGCCAGCTCCTTCGGGGACGCGGAGGTCAGGCCGTCGCTGCGGGCGATGTAGACGGCGAGGATCTCGCTGCCGGAGCCCTTGGCCGCCATCCGGGAGGCGCGGCGGATGAGGGTGCGGCCCTCGGGCCCGCCGGTCAGTCCGACGACGATGCGCTCGCGGGCCTGCCAGGGGGTGCGGATGTTGTGCTCGCCCCGGTACTGCTGGAGGTACTCGTCGACCCGGTCGGCGACCCAGAGCAGGGCCAGCTCGCGCAGGGCGGTGAGGTTGCCGGGGCGGAAGTAGTTCGAGAGGGCCGCGTCCATCTTGTCGGGCCGGTAGATGTTGCCGTGCGCCATCCGGCGGCGCAGCGCCTGGGGCGACATGTCGACCAGCTCGATCTGGTCGGCCCGGCGCACCACCTCGTCGGGCACCGTCTCCCGCTGCCGGACCCCGGTGATCGACTCCACGACGTCGCCCAGCGACTCCAGGTGCTGGATGTTGACCGTGGATATGACGTCGATCCCGGCTTTCAGGAGCTCCTCGACGTCCTGCCAGCGCTTGGCGTTGCGCGAGCCGGGCACGTTGGTGTGGGCCAGCTCGTCCACCAGCGCCACCGCCGGGGCCCGCTCCAGGACCGCGTCCACGTTCATCTCGGTGAAGACGGTGCCCCGGTACTCCAGCTCCTGGCGCGGCAGCAGCTCCAGCCCGTGCAGCATGACCTCGGTCCGCGGCCGGTCGTGGTGCTCCACGAACGCCACCACACAGTCGGTCCCGCGCTCGACCCTGCGATGCGCCTCGGAGAGCATCGCGTACGTCTTGCCGACGCCCGGTGCCGCGCCGAGATAGATCCGGAGTGTGCCGCGTCCCATGGCCCCATTGTCTTCTTCCGTCCGGCCCTGTCGTGCGAGGGCCGGTGGCGCCCGGTGCGGCTGCCGTCCTCGACGCTACTCCGCCGGGCGGCGTGGTTCGGTCCAGGGAGTGCAGGTGGGGGGCGTATTGACGGAACTCTGATGCGCGCCGGGGCGGGGGCGGGGGCGCTGCGGGAACGTCAGCCGTGTTCGACGATGTGGCCGTCGCTCAGCTCCAGGACCCGGTCGGCCAGGCCCAGCAGCTGGGGGTCGTGGGTGGCGACGAGGGCGGTGACGTTCTCGCTGCGGACGACCGCGCGGAGCAGTTCCATCACGGCGAGCCCGGTCTCGGCGTCGAGCTGTCCGGTGGGCTCGTCGGCGATCAGGAGGGCGGGGCGGTTGGCGAGGGCGCGGGCGATGGCGACGCGCTGCTGCTGGCCGCCGGAGAGTTCGCCGGGGCGCTGCTCGGCGTGGTCGGCGAGGCCGACGAGGGAAAGCAGCAGGGCGACCCGCTCGTCGCGCTCGGCCGGGTCGGCCTTGCGCAGCCGCAGGGGTACGCCGACGTTCTCGGCGGCGGTCAGGATGGGGATGAGGCCGAAGGACTGGAAGATGAAGCCGACCCGGTCCCTGCGCAGCTCCAGGAGCCCCTTCTCGCCGAGCCCCGACAGCTCGGTGCCGTCGACGGTGATCCGGCCGCCGTCCGGGGTGTCCAGGCCGCCGACCAGGTTGAGCAGGGTGGTCTTGCCGGAGCCGGAGCGGCCCTTGAGCGCGACCAGCTCGCCGCGGGGGATCTCGAACGAGACCCCGCGCAGGGCGTGCACGGCCGCCGCTCCGCTCCCGTACGAGCGGTGCAGGTCCTCGACGGCGACCATGACCGTGCGGGCCGGGTCCTCGGCCAGGGCCGTGCCGGACTGCCCGCTGGTGCTCTCGGTCATCATGCTCCCCCGTACTCACGTGCTCACGTGGCTGCGTCTCGCCCGCCAGTATGTGTGTGCGGCGCACGGCCGGGCAATGGCCGGTGGGCCGCACCCGCGGAAAGGGTGCGGCCCACCGGCCTGTACCGCTCAGTGCCGCGGCGTGCCGCTAGCGGACCTCGGTGATCTCGGGACCGCGCTGGAGCTGGCCCATGCCGCCGGAGAACTTCGAGCCCTCCTGCTCATCCTGCTGCACGCCCTCGGGCACCATCTGGGCGTCGTTGGGGAGCTTGAGGACGATCGGGTCGCGGGGAGCCATCGGGCCCTCGCCGCGGACGACCACGGTGTCCCGGAAGATCGTCTCCAGCAGCCCGGCTGCCTCCGGCTGGACGGCGCCCTGACCGGAAATCACTCCGCGCAGGAACCAGCGCGGTCCGTCGACGCCGACGAAGCGCACGAGCTGCACACCGCCCGTGCCGTCCGGAAGCTGTACGGGGACCTGCGCGCGCAGCTCCCAGCCCAGCGGGCCCTCGACCTCGTCGATGATGCCGCCCTGCTGGGTGATGCCCGAGGCGATCTCGTCGCGGACCTCGCCCCAGATGCCCTCTTTCTTGGGGGCGGCGAAGGCCTGCAGCTGGACCGCGCTGTCGCGCAGCACCACGGTGGCGGCGACGATCGCGTCCCCGGCCACCTCGACGCGCAGCTCCATGCCCTCGACCCCGGGGACGAAAATGCCGCCCAGGTCGACCCGGCCCTCGCCGGGCTGCGTGACCTCGGTGCTGTCCCAGGGTCCGTCCGGCCTGGGGGCCGGCGGAAGGTTCATCCGACGGGCGCCCTTGGCGGCGCCGTCACTGCCCTCGGGCTCGTCGGCGACCTGCTCGGCCTCGCGCACCTCGTCCGCCGCGTCCTCGGCGGAACCACTCTTCTTGCGACGTCCGAACACGTCACTGTCCTTCCCGGTCGGATACGACCGAAGCGTAGCTGTTCCCACCGTGGGTGATCCCGCCCTCGGCGCCGTCCACCGACGCGTGGCCGCCGGTGGACCCGAAGCCCCCTTCGGCCCGCGCCGAGCCGGGAAGTTCCGCCACCTCGTGGAAGCGCACCTTCTCGACCTGCTGGACAACCAATTGGGCAATCCGGTCGAACCGTTCGAATCGCACGCTCTCGCGTGGATCGAGGTTGACCACGATCACCTTGATCTCCCCACGGTACCCGGCATCAACCGTCCCTGGGGCATTCACGAGGGCCACTCCGCAGCGGGCCGCGAGGCCCGAGCGCGGGTGCACGAAGGCGGCGTACCCGTCGGGCAGGGCGATCGACACCCCGGTGGGGAGCACCGCGCGCTCGCCGGGGGCGAGTTCCGCGGCCTCGGTGGTCACCAGGTCGGCCCCGGCGTCGCCCGGGTGTCCGTAGGCCGGTATCGGCACGTCCGGGTCGAGCAGGCGGATCAGTACGTCGACGGGGTTGCGGGTCACGGGTTCACCTCGAAGGCGCGGGCGCGCCTGACCTGGTCGGGGTCGGACATGGCGGCCTGGATCTCGGCGGGCCTGCCGTTGTCGATGAAGTGGTCGACCTTGACCTCGATGAAGAGGGCGTCGGCCCGGACCGCGACGGGACCGTCGGGGCCGCCGATCCGGCCGGTGGCGGTCGAGTAGATCTTCCGGCCGTGCACGGCGGTGATCCGGGCGTCGAGGTGCAGCACGGTGTCCACGGGGACGGGGCGGACGAAGTCGGTCTCCAGCCGTCCGGTCACCGCGATCGTGCGCAGCAGCCAGTTCAGCGAGCCGAGGGTCTCGTCCAGCGCCGTGGCGAGCACGCCGCCGTGGGCGAGGCCGGGGGCGCCCTGGTGGGCGGGCTGCACGGTGAACTCGGCGGTCACGCTCACGCCCTCACCGGCCCGCGCCATCAGGTGCAGTCCGTGCGGCTGCCCCCCGCCGCAGCCGAAACAGTGTTCGTAGTGCGCTCCGAGGAGTTCGCCGGGGGCGGGCGCGTCGGGGTGCCGGACCGGCGCGACGGCGTCGGCCGGGGGTGTCAGAGCTGCTGATGTTCCACTCACAGGCGCAGACCTTACCCGCGCGGCAGTCCGCCGGTCGCGCCGTGCCAAGCTTGGTTCCATGCAGCCTTCCGCACCGCCCTTCGACGAACGTCTCACCGCGCCCCGCTCCTGGTGGTTCATCGCCTTCGGAGTCGGTGTCGCCTGCGCTCTGATGCTTCTGCCACTGGGCACTCTGCCGCTGCTCGCCGGTCTGGCCGGCGGCACGGTCGCCGCCGCGGTCCTGGTGAGCAGCTACGGCTCCGCCCGGATCCGGGTGGTGGCGGGGGCGCTCGTCGCCGGCGACGCCCGGATTCCCCTGTCGGCGCTCGGCGAGCCCGAGGTGCTGGACGCCGAGGAGGCGCGGGCCTGGCGCACGCACAGGGCCGACGCCCGTGCGTTCATGCTGCTGCGCGGCTATGTGGAGACGGCGGTCCGGGTGGAGGTCACGGATCCGGACGACCCGACTCCTTACGTCTACCTCTCGACCCGGAACCCGCAGGGCCTGGCGGCGGCGCTGAGCACCGTCCCGGCCGCCTGAGCGGACGTCGAGGGCGGGGGCTCCGGGCCCGCGTCGCTCAGGGGCCCTCGATCTCCTTGGGCAGCTCGGCCGGGTTCGGGGGCTGCTCCAGCGGGGGCAGCTCGGGCAGCCGGTCCCAGGGGATCCGGTTCTCGCGCAGGTCGTTCCTGACCCGGTCGGCGAGCTTGCGGGTGTCGCGGCGGTTCATCGTGGCGCCGACGGCGGCGCCGATCATGAACGGGATCAGGTTGGGCAGATTGCGCGCCATGCGCTTCATGATCTGCTGGCGCAGTTCGCGCTTCATCTGACCGCCCAGTGCGGCGTTGAGCGTGGTGGGGCGGGTGACGTCGATGCCGCGCTCCTCCGTCCACGACGTCAGATACGCGGTGCTGCGCTGGCCGAGGTTGCCGGGGGGTCGGCGGCCGTAGACCTCGTGGAGCTCGGCGACGAGCTTCATCTCGATCGCGGCGACGCCGGTCACCTCCGCCGCGAGCTCGGCCATCATGGCGGGCGGGACGGGCATCATGGCGACGGCCCCGATACCCGCGCCGACGGTCGCGGTGGCCCGGCAGGCTCCCGTGACCAGCTTGTCGGCCAGCTCCTCGGGCCCCAGCCCGGGGAACTGCTTCCGCAGGGTCGCGAGGTCGCGCACCGGCACGCGCGGGGCCGTGTCGATGATGCGGTCCGCCAGCTGTGCGGCCAGAGCCTTCGCGCTCTCCCGGCCCTTGCGTACACCCCGTTTCACCGCGTGCAGGCGGCCCCCCGTCGTGGCCTCCGCCCGACCCTGCTCTCCGGGCCGGTCCGGCGACGCTGCCGACCCGGCCACTTCGAGCGAGGCCGAACGGCCCCGCTCGTCGTCGAAACTGCCGGAGTGCTCCGGCAGGGCGGCGGACCGCTCGGCAGACGCGTTACCGCCTTCTGCCGGGCCTGTGCCGCCTGTACCGTCCTGGTTCGCCTCCGGGCCGTGCCGACGCCAGGGGCGCCGCTTCCGGAACGGTGTCTCGCCTGCCACGGCCGACCCGACCTCAGTCGCAGTCGCGGCAGATGGGCTGACCGTTCTTCTCGCGGGCCAGCTGGCTGCGGTGGTGCACCAGGAAGCAGCTCATGCAGGTGAACTCATCGGCCTGCTTGGGCAGCACCCGGACGGCCAGCTCCTCGTTGGAGAGGTCCGCGCCGGGCAGCTCGAGTCCCTCGGCCGCGTCGAATTCGTCGACGTCGACGGCGGATGCCGTCTTGTCGCTCCGACGTGCCTTGAGCTCTTCGAGGCTGTCCTGGTCCACGTCGTCGTCGGTCTTGCGTGGGGTGTCGTAATCCGTTGCCATGTCGCTCTCCCCCTCTTGGGTGTCTACGGGTGTCTCAGCGCACGTAACGCGTGAGAGGCCGGACTTGTGCCCGACCTGAGGCGGAGATTTTGCCTCACATCAAGGTCTGTTACTCAATCGACACCCAACCGGGCGCCTCGGCGAGGCTCGGCTTGGGTGGCGATGGGGACCGTACACGGTCCCGACTGCGCAGTTCACGGGCGCCACCCCGTGTACTTCCCGTGATAACGATCCCCGAAAACCTGGACGATTACCGGCTTTCCGACGGAGTTGCGATCACGGAGAGTAGATGACCCGAAAATCGATTCTGTGATGGATCACACACGACTCGCACGGGAACGGGTCCTGAAAATTCCGCCCAAAGCGAACATGGAGATTCGGTGCAGAGTCACATCTCGCAGCCTCTCAGACCGGCAGGGTGACGCGCATCACGAGACCACCGCCCTCGCGGGGCTCCGCGATGATACGGCCTCCGTGGGCCCGCGCGACGGACCGGGCGATCGACAGGCCGAGCCCGACCCCCTTGTCGCTGCCCGTGCGCTCCGTACGCAGCCGCCTGAAGGGCTCGAAGAGGTTGTCGATCTCGTAGGCCGGCACCACCGGTCCCGTGTTGGAGACGACGAGCAGGGCCTGCCCGTCCCGGGCCTCGGTGGCGACCTCCACCCAGCCGCCCTCGGGCACGTTGTAGCGCACGGCGTTCTGCACGAGGTTCAGCGCGATCCGCTCCAGCAGGACGCCGTTGCCCTGGACCACCGCCGTGACCCGCTCGCCCCGGACCTCGACCTTCTTCGCCACCGCCTCCGACCGGGCCTGGTCGATGGCGCGCTCGGCCACCTCCGCGAGGTCGACCGGCTTGCGCTCGACGATCTGGTTGTCGCTGCGGGCCAGCAGCAGGAGGCCCTCGACCAGCTGCTCGCTGCGCTCGTTGGTGGCCAGGAGGGTCTTGCCCAGCTGCTGGAGCTCCGGAGGGGCTTCCGGATCGGAGAGATGGACCTCCAGCAGGGTGCGGTTGATCGCCAGCGGGGTGCGCAGTTCGTGCGAGGCGTTGCCGACGAACCGCTGCTGCGCGGTGAAGGCCCGCTCCAGCCGGTCCAGCATGTCGTCGAAGGTGTCCGCCAGCTCCTTCAGCTCGTCGTCCGGGCCGTCCAGCTCGATCCGCCGGGTGAGGTCCGTACCGGCCACCCGGCGCGCGGTCCGGGTGATCCGGCCGAGCGGGGAGAGCACGCGTCCGGCCATCGCGTAGCCGAAGGCGAAGGCGATCACGCTGAGGCCGACCAGGGCGAGCAGCGAACGGTTGAGCAGGGTTTCCAGCGCCGCCTTGCGCTGGTGGTTGACGCAGGCGTTCATCGCCGCGTTGAAGGCGTCCGGGCTGGCGTTCGGGGGCAGGTCGCAGATCTCGCTGGTGACCTTGCCGCTGACGATCTCGAACGGCAGATCCGTGCCGACGCTCAGCGCCTGCGCCGCCAGCATGTAGATGATCGACAGCAGCACGATGCCCGCGATCAGGAACATCCCGCCGTACAGCAGCGTGAGCCGTATCCGGATGGTCGGGCGCAGCCAGGGGTACGGGGGCTCCTGCGGCTTGGGCTCCCAGGTGGGCTTCGGAGGCGCCGCGGGGGGCCCGGGGGTGGTGGCCATGGTCCTCAGATCCGGTATCCGGAGCCCGGCACGGTGACGATGACGGGCGGTTCGCCGAGCTTGCGGCGGAGCGTCATGACCGTCACCCGCACCACGTTGGTGAACGGGTCGGTGTTCTCGTCCCAGGCCTTCTCCAGCAGCTGTTCCGCCGAGACGACCGCGCCCTCGCTGCGCATGAGGACCTCCAGCACCGCGAACTCCTTCGGGGCGAGCTGGATCTCCACCTCGTCACGGAAGACCTCGCGACGGTTCGGGTCGAGCTTGATGCCGGCGCGCTCCAGGACGGGCGGCAGCGCCACCGTCGTGCGACGGCCCAGCGCGCGCACCCGGGCGGTCAGCTCGCTGAAGGCGAAGGGCTTGGGCAGATAGTCGTCGGCGCCCAGCTCCAGGCCCTCGACCCGGTCGCTGACGTCGCCGGACGCGGTGAGCATGAGCACCCGGGTGGGCATGCCGAGCTCGACGATCCTGCGGCAGACGTCGTCCCCGTGCACGACCGGGAGGTCCCGGTCCAGCACGACGACGTCGTAGTCGTTGACCCCGATGCGTTCCAGGGCCGCGGCACCGTCGTAGACGACGTCGACGGCCATGGCCTCCCGGCGCAGTCCGGTGGCCACCGCATCGGCGAGCAGCTGCTCGTCCTCGACGACGAGTACGCGCACGGCGCAGTCCTTCCTTCGGTCCTTCGATGGGTTCTACAGAGCCGGCGGCCCCCTCGGAGCCCGACGGGACACGGGCAGCAATGGCCGACTGTGCGCCTCCATCCTGCCCGCAACACGCATAAACCGGCGGTAAGGCGGCGGTGGGCCGGGCTTCCCGGCGGCTGCCCGCCGGGAATCCGGCGGATTTCCGGGCCAGTTGAGGTTTCTCCGAACCACGGTGCGGGGAAGAGGGGTGCACACCCGCGATCACGCCTGTCACGTGGCATGCCACTGCTCGCTCCGTTTCCCCGGAGCGGCGGCGCGATCACCCGCTCCCCCGGCTCCCCGGCCGGGGGGATCCCGGGCACACCCCCGTGCCACCGACCCACGATGAGGGGGCGCATCATGGACGCTTTCACCGCAGGTCTGCTGCAGCGCATCAAGACGACCGAGACCGTCCTCACCCGGGCGCGCGAGGACGGCGACGACTTCCTCGCGGACGTCGAGCAGGGCGAGCTGGACGATCTGCGCCGTCTCGCCGCCGAGCACGGCGTGGAGATCGGCGCCACCAGCGTCTGAGCCGTACGCCAGCGGGCCCCGCAACACCGTCATGGTGTTCCGGGGCCCGCGGTGCGTGCGGTGGCCCCAGGCCCCTCGCCAGGGCCCTCTGCGGCGGGACCCGGTCAGTCGTGCCAGGCGCCCAGCTCGTCGAGTGCGGCCTGCAGCGGCTCGAAGACGCCGGGGGTGGCGGCCACCGTCAGGTCCCCGTCGGCGGGCAGCCCCGGGCGACCGCCGGTCAGCGCGCCAGCCTCCCGGGCGATGAGGTCGCCGGCCGCCAGGTCCCAGGGGTGCAGCCCGCGCTCGTAGTAGCCGTCCAGCCGGCCCGCCGCCACATCGCAGAGGTCGACGGCCGCCGAGCCGCTGCGCCGGATGTCCCGGAGGCGGGGGATCAGCTGCCGGGCGATCTCCGCCTGGTGGGCGCGGACGTGTCCGACGTAGTTGAAGCCGGTCGAGACGAGCGCCTGGTCCAGCTGCGGGGCGGGCCGGCAGCGCAGGGCCTCCCCGTTCGCGAACGCGCCGCCGCCGAGGACCGCCCGGTAGGTCTCCCGGCGCATCGGGGCCTCGACGACGCCCGCGACCCGCTCTCCGTCGCGCTCGGCGGCGATGGAGACCGCCCAGGTGGGCAGGCCGTACAGGTAGTTCACCGTGCCGTCGAGCGGGTCGATGACCCAGCGGATGCCGGTGGAGCCCGGGGAGCTGGCCCCCTCCTCGCCGAGGAAGCCGTCGTCGGGGCGGAAGTCGGCGAGGTAGCCGGTGATCAGCTTCTCGGCGGCGATGTCCATCTCAGTGACCACGTCGATGGGGCTGGACTTGGTCGCGGCCACCCCCAGGTCGGCCGGGCGGCCGTCGCGCAGCAGGGCTCCGGCGCGGCGGGCGGCCTCCAGGGCGAGGTCGAGCAGTTCGGACAGTGCGGGGTCGGTCACGGTGCTCCCAGGGGGACTCGGCGGGACAGGCTCTCTACGGGGCATCCGTAGGGGCGTCCACGGATCGGGCATACGGGCTGTCGGCCCCGGCGGCGGCGGGTTTCGGGGCCCTGGCGGGGCAGCAGCCGACCGGACAGAGGTCGTGGGAGGGTCCCAGGGCGCCCAGCGCGCAGCGCTCCACCGCCCGGCCGCGCTCGGTCGCGGCGCGCTCCAGGAGCAGGTCCCGCACGGCCGCGGCGAAGCGCGGGTCGTCGCCCACCGTGGCCGACCGGCGGACCGGCAGGCCGATCTCGGCGGCCTTCGCGGTGGCCTCGGTGTCGAGGTCGTACAGGACCTCCATGTGGTCCGAGACGAAGCCGATGGGCGCCATCACGACCGCGGGGACCCCCTCGGCGCCCAGGGTCTCCAGGTGGTCGCAGATGTCGGGTTCCAGCCACGGGATGTGCGGGGCGCCGCTGCGGGACTGGTAGACGAGCTGCCACGGGTACTCGGTCCCGGTCTCCTCGCGCACCGCGTCGATGATCAGCCGGGCCACGTCGAGGTGCTCGGCGACGTACGCCCCGCCCTCGCCGTGCGCGTCGGCCGGGCCCGAGGCGTCGGCGGCGGAGGTCGGGATGGAGTGGGTGGTGAACGCGATGTGAGCGCCCGCGCGGACGTCCTCGGGGAGGTCGGCGAGCGAGGCGAGGACGCCGTCCACCATGGGCTCGACGAAGCCGGGGTGGTTGAAGTAGTGCCGCAGCTTGTCGACCCGGGGCACGGGCAGTCCCTCGGCTTCCAGGACGGCCAGCGACTCGGCGAGGTTCTCGCGGTACTGGCGGCAGCCGGAGTAGGAGGCGTAGGCGCTGGTGGCGAGGACGGCGATCCGGCGGTGCCCGTCGGCGGTCATCTCGCGCAGGACGTCGGTCAGGTACGGGGCCCAGTTGCGGTTGCCCCAGTAGACCGGGAGATCCAGGCCCTGTTCACGGAAGTCCTCGCGCAGCGCGTCGAGCAGGGCGCGGTTCTGCGCGTTGATCGGACTGACCCCGCCGAACAGGAAGTAGTGCTTGCCGACCTCCTTGAGGCGTTCCTCGGGGATGCCGCGGCCACGGGTCACGTTCGCCAGGAACGGGACCACGTCGTCCGGGCCCTCCGGGCCGCCGAAGGAGAGCAGCAGCAGGGCGTCATAGGGAGCGGGATCGCGCAGATCGGACATGACATCGATCCTGCCACCCGCCGCCGACAGCGCGACAACCGACATCCGACGCCCTGTCGGAAAGACCGGGGAGGCCGGAGATCCCGACGGCCGGGCAGCCGGGCCGCTGCCCCGGGCCGCCGTCCGGATCCGGCGTCCGGAACGTCCGGCCGACCGTAAGCTGTATCGGCCAGCTAAACGCGTGACAGGCACGACCGGAGTACCCCTTGCCCAGCCCCTACCGCGCCATCTTCTCCGCCCCCGGTTCGAGGGAGTTCTCCGCCGCAGGCTTCTTCGGCCGGATGCCCTTGTCCATGATGGGCATCGGCGTCGTGACGATGATCTCCCAGCTCACCGGCCGCTACGGGCTCGCCGGGGCGCTCTCCGCGACCCTGGCGATGTCGGCGGCGGTCTGCGGCCCCCAGGTCTCCCGGCTGGTCGACCGCTACGGGCAGCGCCGGGTGCTCCGCCCGGTCACGCTGGTCGCGGTGGCGGCGGTGGCGGGCCTGCTGATCTGCGCCCAGCAGGGGGCGCCGGAGTGGACGCTGTTCGTCTTCTCGGTGGGCGCGGGCTGCGTGCCGAGCGTGGGGTCGATGGTCCGCTCCCGCTGGGCGGAGATCTACCGGGGCTCCAGCCGGGACCTGCACACCGCGTACGCGTGGGAGTCGATCGTCGACGAGGTGTGCTTCATCTTCGGCCCGATCATCTCCATCGGTCTCTCCACCGCCTGGTTCCCTGAGGCGGGGCCGCTGATCGCCGCCGGCTTCCTGCTGGTCGGCGTCTTCTGGCTGACCGCGCAGCGGGCGACCGAGCCGGTGCCGCACCCGAAGTCACAGCACACCGGAGGCTCGGCGCTGCGCTCGCGGGGGCTCCAGGTCCTGGTGGCCACCTTCGTGGCGACGGGCGCGATCTTCGGGGGCGTGGACGTGGTGACCGTCGCCTTCGCCGAAGAGCGTGGCCACAAGACCGCGGCCTCGCTGGTGCTGGCCGTCTACGCGCTCGGCTCGTGTCTCGCGGGGGCCGTGTTCGGACTGCTGCACCTGAAGGGGAACCCCGGAACCAGATGGCTGGTGGGCGTCTGCGCGATGGCCGTGAGTATGATCCCCCTCCTACTGGCCGGGAACCTTCCGTTGCTGGCCGTGGCGCTCTTTGTCGCGGGCCTCGCCATCGCACCGACGATGGTCACCACCATGGCCCTCGTCGAAGCGCACGTACCGCGCACCAAGCTGACCGAGGGCATGACCTGGACCAGTACCGGGCTCGCGGTCGGAGTGGCGCTCGGCTCCTCGGCCGCCGGCTGGGTGGTCGACGCCGCCGGGGCGAAGGCGGGGTACGCGGTGCCCGTCGTGGCGGGAGCGCTCGCGGCGGCGGTGGCGGTCCTGGGATATCGCCGGCTGGCCGGGCCGGCTGCGACGGGAGGGCGCGGGGAAGATGACCGACACCTACGCACGGACGACGACGAGCGCGTGGCGTAACTGGGCGGGCACCGTCACCGCCCGGCCCGCCCGCACCGAGTCCCCCGCGTCCGTGGACGAGCTCGCGGACGTGCTGCGCCGGGCGGGCGCTGACGGCCTGCGGGTGAAGGCGGTCGGCGCGGGCCACTCCTTCACGGCGGCGGCCGCCACGGACGGGGTGCTGATACGCCCGGACCTGCTGACCGGGATCCGGGACATCGACCGCACCACGATGACCGTCACGGTGGAGGCGGGCACTCCGCTCAAGCGGCTCAACACCGCACTCGCCCGCGAGGGCCTGTCGCTCACGAACATGGGCGACATCACGGAGCAGACGATCGCCGGGGCGACCTCCACCGGTACGCACGGCACGGGCCGGGACTCGGCGTCGATAGCGGCGCAGATCCGCGCACTGGAGCTGGTCACCGCGGACGGCACGGTCCTGGTCTGCTCGGAGCGGGAGAACCCGGAGATCTTCGCGGCGGCCCGGATCGGGCTCGGCGCCCTCGGGGTGATCACCGCCGTCACCCTCGCCGTGGAGCCGATCTTTCTGCTGACGGCCCGTGAGGAGCCGATGAGCTTCGACCGGGTCACCGCGGACTTCGACTCCCTGGTCGCCGAGAACGAGCACTTCGAGTTCTACTGGTTCCCGCACACCGGGAACTGCACCACCAAGCGCAACAACCGCAGCGCCGGTCCGGCCGCCCCGCCCGGCAGGGTGAGCGGCTGGATCGACGACGAGCTGTTGTCCAACGGGGTCTTCCAGGTCGCCTGTTCGCTCGGCCGCGCGGTCCCGGCGACGATCCCCTCGATCGCCAGGCTCTCCAGCCGGGCGCTGTCGGCGCGTACGTACACCGACATCCCGTACAAGGTGTTCACCAGCCCACGTCGCGTGCGGTTCGTGGAGATGGAGTACGCCGTTCCGCGCGAGCGGGCGGTGGCGGTGCTGCGTGAGCTGAAGGCCATGATCGAGCGGTCACCGCTGAAGATCAGCTTCCCGGTCGAGGTGCGCACTGCTCCGGCCGACGACATGGCGCTGTCGACCGCCTCGGGCCGGGACAGCGCGTACATCGCCGTACACCTCTACAAGGGCACGCCCCACCGCTCGTACTTCACCGCGGTCGAGCGGATCATGACCGCGCACGCCGGCCGGCCGCACTGGGGCAAGATCCACACCCGCGACGCGGCCTATCTGGCGGAGGTCTACCCACGCTTCGGCGAGTTCACCGCGCTGCGCGACCGGCTGGACCCGGGCCGCCTGTTCGGCAACGACTATCTGCGGCGCGTGCTCGGCGACTGAGCTCCCGAGGCTTCCGGCCAGCCGTCGGCCCCGGTTCTCTCCCGCGTGGCGGGGGCCGGGGCCGATGTGCTGTGCGCGTTACGCCGGTGGGTCACTCGGCGTCGGCGCCGGGCGGGGCCTGCTCGCCCTGCTCCGGGGCGACGCCCGTGCCGGTCGAGGGCGCGCCCGTGCCGGCGTCGCCGGAGGGCGTCGGGGTGGGCGGCACCGGGTCGGGCGCGGTCCCGCCGTCGGAACTCGAGGGCGTCGGCGTGGAGGTGGACCCGGTTCCCGGGTTCTCGGCGCCCGTGCCCGTACCGGGGTCCGGGCTCTCGGCGGCGCCGTCGCCCGGGTCCGGGGCGGGGGCGGAGCCGGTGCCAGCGTCGGGGGTCGGCCGCTGCTCGTCCCCCTCCCCGTCCCGGCCGGTGTCCCCGGAGGGCGTGGGGTCGGCGGGTCCGGGGTCCCGGTCGTCGCCACCGCCGCGCACGACGGAGCTGAGGGTGGTGCCCTGGCCGCCGCTGAGGTCGTTGCCCGAGATCATCTCGAACGCGGTGATCCCGGCCATGGAGACGGCGAAGACCGCGGCGGCCGCGAGCACGGGGCGCTTCCAGCCGCGCAGCCGGGTTCCGTGGGTGACGCCCTCTCCGAACGCGTCGTCGCCGTCGGCCGCGCCCACCGCGGCCCGCGGCAGCAACCGCGTACGGTCGTCGGCCCGCGGCAGCAGCCGCGTACGGTCGGCTCCGGCCTCCGCTCCCGCGCCCGGACCCCGGCCCGGCGGAACCCGGAGCATCCGGGTCCGCGCGTCGCCGAGGTCCAGCAGCTGGGTCCGGTCCGTGTCGACGGGCTTCAGCAGCAGCGTGCTCTCCGCGTCCGGGATCACCTCCGGCACCGCGCCCGGGTCGACCGTGGGCAGCACCGTGGTGGCGTCCTCGGCCGGCTCCGGCTCGGACCGCCGGGCGGCGCCCCGGTGCCCGGCGGGCGTCGTCTCCTTGGTGTGCACCGTCACCTGGCGGCCCTCCGGGTGGGTCACCTGGACCGTCACCTCGCGGATCTGCTCGCCGGTGCGGCGGAAGAAGTGCTGGAAGACCGAGCCGCCGCAGGTGGCGACGACGCTCATCACGCCCGCTCCCGCGATCGTGCCGTACACGCCCAACTGCGAGGCCAGCACGGCCGCCGCGACGGCCGCCACGGCGCTCCCGGCGACCTGCGGGAGGCTCAGATCTATGCGCCTTTCCTTGGGTTCTGTGTCACTTTCCGGCTTATGAACCATTACCAGCCCCTGCTTGACATCTCTCCCACCATGCAACAAGGAGGGACAAATGAGCGAAGTGGATAGTTCCATTTCCGGAGATTGTGTGAAGCACAACACGCATCAGGGGCATTTCGCGGAGAACTGGGTAACTCAACTCCCACGCCGCACGAGAAGTTCGGCGGCGCGCCGGTCCACCTCGATGGCTCGAATGGAGTACTGTGACGAGCCCTGGGGCGGACTCCGACGTGGGAATCCGCAGCCACCGGAGGGTCCGACGGCACCACTCGAACCGACGGCGTGAAGGCATCACACGGATGCCTGCTGCACAGAGCGGCCAAATCGGTCGCTTTGGGTCGCAATGGGTAACCGTGTCATGGTGGTGCACCAGGACGAGCGCCCGACACGCCGGGCAACTTGGCAAGGTTGTGGCAGGCTGCACCCGGGCAGGTCACACTCGACTAGCGGAAGCAGCGACGCACGTGACGTCGGCAGGCACCACCCGGGAGGTCCCCATGCCCGAACTGCGTGTCGTGGCCGTCTCCAACGACGGCACACGACTGGTGCTCAAGGCTGCGGACAGCACGGAGTACACGCTTCCGATCGATGAGCGGCTGCGCGCCGCCGTGCGCAACGACCGCGCCCGGCTCGGCCAGATCGAGATCGAGGTGGAGAGCCACCTCCGTCCCCGCGACATCCAGGCCCGTATAAGGGCCGGCGCCTCCGCGGAGGAGGTCGCCCAGTTCGCGGGCATCCCCGTCGACCGTGTACGCCGCTTCGAGGGCCCCGTGCTCGCGGAGCGCGCCTTCATGGCCGAGCGGGCCCGGAAGACTCCTGTGCGCCGTCCCGGCGAGAACACCGGCCCTCAACTCGGCGAGGCGGTGCAGGAGCGTCTCCTGCTGCGCGGCGCCGACAAGGAAACCGTCCAGTGGGACTCGTGGCGTCGCGACGACGGCACCTGGGAAGTCCTTCTCGTCTACCGGGTCGCGGGTGAGCCGCACTCGGCGAGCTGGACGTACGACCCGCCCCGGCGGCTGGTCCAGGCCGTGGACGACGAGGCGCGCTCCCTGATCGGCGAGACCGACGACGTCGCCGCGCCCGAGCCCAGTTTCCCCTTCGTACCCAGGATCGCCCGGCTGCCGCGCGACCGGCCGCTGGACCGGAGCCTGGACCGGCAGATCGACCGCGACCGACCGCTGGACCGGGCTCTCGACCGGCAGATCGAGCGGCCCGCCCCGGCCGCCGCCGAACCCGAGGAGTACGTGAGCAGTGCCTCGGCCGGTGAGCGCGACTCGCTGACCAGCCTGCTGGAGGCGGTGCCGAGCTTCCGCGGCGACATGGTCGTCCCCGAGCGGCCCAGCCAGCCCGAGCCGCCCGCGCTCGAACCCGCCGAGGAGGCCGAGGCGGACGAGCCGCCGGCCGCCGCCTCGGCGGGCGCCGGGTCCGCGTACGCGGATGTGCTGATGCCCCGGGCGGTGGCCGGTCACCGCGACCGGCTGACCGGGACGACCGACCGTCAGGCGGAGGCGGACGGAGTCCGGCCGGGCCGCCGGGCCGCCGTGCCGAGCTGGGACGAGATCGTCTTCGGTACCCGGCGCAAGAAGCAGGACTGACCGGTCATGACCACCGGGGGCAGCGGGGTCCGTACGCGGTCGCGTACGGACCCCGTTGCCTTTCCGTCCCCCCGGCCCCGACCGCACCGTGCGGCCGGGGCCGCGGGACTACTGGGGTTCGGGCCCCGTGGCGACCGGCCGGGAGGGGTCCGAGGACCACTCGGACCAGGAGCCCGGGTACAGGACGCCCCTGAAGCCCGCGATCTCCAGGGCCAGCACCTCGTGCGCGCCGGAGACCCCGGATCCGCAGTAGACGCCCACGCCTTCGGGACTTCCCTCCGCCCCCAGGCCGGCGAACCGCGCGGCGAGCCGCTCGGCCGACAGGTAGCGGCCCTCCTCGTCGACGTTCTGTGTGGTCGGCGCGGAGACGGCCCCGGGAATGTGTCCGCCGACGCGGTCGATCGGCTCCACATCGCCCCGGTAGCGCTCCGCCGCGCGCGCGTCCAGCAGCAGACCCGAGCGGGCGAAGGCCGCCACGCTCTCCGCGTCCAGGGTGGGCAGGGCCCCCGGCTTCGGCCGGAAATCGCCCTCGGCGGGGCGCGGGATCGCCGTGGAGAGGTCGCCCGTCCAGGCGGCGAGGCCGCCGTCGAGGACCCGTACGTCCCCGTGGCCCGTCCAGCGCAGCAGCCACCAGGCTCGGGCCGCGGCCCAGCCGAGGCCACCGTCGTACACGACGACCGGGGTGTCCTGGCCGACTCCGGCCCGGCGCATCACGGCCCCGAAGGCCTCCGGGTCCGGGAGGGGGTGGCGGCCGCCGTCACCCGGCGGCCCCGCCAGCTCCGTATCGAGGTCGACGAAGACCGCGCCGGGCAGGTGACCGGCTTCGTAGTCGGGACGGCCGTGGGGACCGCCGAGCTGCCAGCGGACGTCCAGGAGCACCGGCGGTCGCGACCCGGCCGACTCGCTCGCGTATGCGGATGCGGTGATGATGGGCTTCATGGGTGCCATCCTCGCGCAGCGCCACCGGCGCCCGTAACAGCATCGGAGGGGACGACCGGCGGGAAACCGGCCGTCCTTCGTCGAGAACCCGGACGACGCGGCGCGGCCGGTGCGTCACCCGCGCCCGGGGGTGCGAGCATCTGCACGGGGCACGCGGACCGCTTCCCGACCCGGGACGGCGTACCTGTCCCGTCCCCCGCACGGCCACCCATACGGTCCGAGGAGAGAAGACGATGACCGAGGCCCACGCCCGGCGCACGCCCGGAACACCTTGCTGGGTAAGTCTGATCGTGCACGGCCTGACCACGACCCAGGAGTTCTACCGGGGGCTGTTCGACTGGGAGTTCCGGCCGGGTCCCGAACAGCTGGGCCCCTACGTCCGCGGGCTGCTGCACGGGAAGGAGGTCGCGGGCATCGGCCAGCTGCCGCCCGACCGCCACCTCCCGATCGCCTGGACCACCTACCTCGCCACGGACGACGCCGACGCCACCGCGGAGACCATCCGCTCCTGCGGCGGAACGGTCGCGGTAGGACCGCTGGACGCGGGCGAGGCGGGACGGCTCGCCATCGCCTCGGACCCGGTCGGGGCGGTCTTCGGCATCTGGCAGGGCTCGGAGCACATCGGCACCATGACGGCCGGCGTGCCCGGCACCCCGGTCTGGAACGAATTGGTGACCCAGGAGACCTCGATGGTCGCGAAGTTCTACCAGACCGTGTTCGGCTATGAGACGGAGGCGGTTGTCTCGGCCGACTTCGACTACCAGACGCTGCACCTGGACGATGTTCCGGTGGCGGCGCTGCACGGCGTCGGCCACGCACTGCCGCGCGACCGGGGCCCGCACTGGATGACGTACTTCGAGGTCGCCGACACCGACCGGGCCGCGGCCCGGGTGGTGGAGCTGGGCGGGCGCGTCCTGCAGCCGCCGCGCGAGGGGTCGAGCGGCAGGGTGGCCACGGTCGCGGACCCGGAGGGCGCCGTGTTCACGGTCATCCGGTCCGCCGCCGGGGGCGGATCGGCGGAAGGCCGGGCGTAGCAGGCGCTCAGGCGTCGGAGGCGACCGGCAGGACGTCCGGGGAGAGAATGCCCGCGCGGGCCGCGGTCGCGGTCGTGCGGCGGCGGTGGTGACGGCGGCACAGCACCTCGTAACCGACCTCGCCCGCCTGCCGGTTGACGTCGCCGACGACGACCTGGGCGCCCTCGACGACCATCTCCCCGTCCACGGTTCGGGCGTTGTGCGTGGCGCGTGCGCCGCACCAGCAGAGCGCCTCGACCTGGAGGGCCTCTATCCGGTCGGCCAGCTCGATCAGCCGCTGGGAGCCCGGGAACAGCTTCGTGCGGAAGTCCGTCGTGATACCGAAGGCGAAGACGTCGAGCCCCAGGTCGTCGACGACGCGGGCCAGTTGGTCGATCTGCTCCGGGGCGAGGAACTGCGCCTCGTCCACGATCACGTAGTCGACCCGGCCGCCCCGGCTCACGCGGCCGACGATGTGCGCGTACAGGTCCATGCCCTCTTCGGCCTCGACGGCGTCCGTGACCAGGCCGAGCCGGGAGGAGAGCTTCCCCTCCCCCGCGCGGTCGTCCCGGGTGAAGATCACTCCCTGGAGCCCGCGCGCCGAGCGGTTGTGACCGATCTGCAGGGCCAGCGTGCTCTTTCCGCAGTCCATGGTTCCGGAGAAGAACACCAGCTCGGGCATGAGGGGTCGAGCACCTTTCGGAGGGGCGGGCACGGTGGGAAGGGTTACGAGCGTACTTCGAGGAGGGGGACGAGCTGTTCCACGGGGGTCAGGGAGCCGTGCACGCCGGCCATCGCCGACTCGTGCGGCTCGTTGACGGAGGCCGTGATGATCACGTCGTCGTGGGCGGCGGCGACCACGTCGCCGATCCGGCCGTACACCCGCTCGTCGATCGTCGGCCCGAACCAGCCGGCCGCGATGGCCTCGTCCCGGCTCGCGACCCAGAACTGCTCGCCGAGCACCTCGCGCCAGACGGTCAGGACGTCGGCCTCCGCGCCCGGCACCGCGTAGACGTGGCGGGCGCGTCCCTCGCCGCCGAGGAGGGCGACGCCGGCGCGCAGCTCCCAGTCCTCGTCGAAGTCGATCCGGGACTGCTCGTCGAACGGGATGTCGATCATGCCGTGGTCGGCGGTGATGTAGAGCGCCGAGCGCGGCGGGAGCTGCTCGGCGAGGCGTCGGGCGAGCCCGTCGACGTACATCAGCTGACCGCGCCAGGCGTCCGAGTCGGTGCCGAAGCGGTGGCCCTTGCCGTCGACCTCGCTGTAGTACGTGTAGACGAGCGAGCGGTCGCCGGCGGCCAGGCGCTGGGCGGCGACGTCCATCCGGTCCTCGCCGGAGAGCCGGCCGAGGAAGGAACCGCCACTGAGCGCGACCTTGGTGAGGGGGGTCTGCTCGAACATCGGCGCGGAGACCTGCGCGGTGTGCACGCCCGCGGCGTCGGCGAGCTGGAAGACCGTCGGGTACGGCTGCCAGACCTTCGGCGCGGTCCACGGCTTCCAGCGGAGCTGGTTCATCAGCTCGCCGGTCTCCGGGTTGCGGGCGGTGTAGCCGGGAAGGCCGTGCTCGCCGGGCGGCAGCCCCGTGCCGACCGAGGCGAGCGAGGTGGCGGTGGTGGAGGGGAAGCCCGCGGTGAGCGGGCGGCCGGTGGAGCCGCGCGAGGTGGGGAGGAGGGAGTACAGGAAGGGAGCCTCGTCCGGATGGGCCTTGATCTGCTCCCAGCCGAGGCCGTCGATCAGGAAGACGCAGTTGCGGTCGGCCGGGGTCAGCTCGGGGATCGCGGCGGTGAAGCCGGGTACTTCCTGTCCGGCGGCCAGCGTCGGCAGCAGGTCGGCGAGCGAGCCGCTGCCGTACTCCGGCACGGGCGCGGTGTCGAGGGGCAGCAGGACGGGGTCCTGCCAGGCGGGCTGGGCCATCAGCGGCCGGTCGCCGCGGTGGCGGCCGTGGCCTCGGAGAGCGACTGGGCGAAGACGAGGGTCTGGCGCACGGCGTCGGGGCCGTCGCCGGCCTCGCTGACCCGCAGGCTCAGGTCGTCGGCGGTGGAGCTGCCGGTGTAGCCGTGGTCGGCCTCGCAGTTGGCGTCGCCGCAGGCGGCGGGCTCCAGGTCGATCCGGGAGACCGCGCCCCAGCCGATGGTCAGGACGACCTCGCGGGGCAGGGTGCCCGGGACGTACTTCTCCGGGTTGGCCACGACGCGGCTGACCACGACGGAGGAGATCCGCCCCAGCTTCACCGACTCGGTGGAGGTGGTGGCGTACGGCGTCGGGGAGCTGGTGTCGGCGGCCTGCTCGTCGGTGTGGCTGACGATGAACCGGTGCTCGGTCAGGACGAGGACCGTCACATGACGGCGCACCTCGTTGGAGTCGAACGTGGTCTCCTGGTGCACCAGGTACGAAGCGACCGGCTCTCCGCCGACGGCGGCCTCCACCGCCTCGGCCACGAGGGCCGGGTAGTAGCCGCTGCGCTCGATCGCCGCGCGCAGCCCCTGGGTCGTCGTACCGGTCTTAGCCATGAGGACCATCCTACGGCGGACCGGTGACTGCCGGGGACGCCCCGGTGCGCACCGGCCGCCGGTCGCCGGTGGGGCTCAGTAGTTCGGAAGGCGGCGCGGGCCGAGGTCGCTCCGGGCGGGCGGCGGGGCGAGCCGGACGCTCGCGCCGAGCACCGTCAGTCCGTGCGGGGCGACGACGACCGGTTCGAGGGCGACGGAGACCACCTCGGGATGGTCGTCGACCAGCCGGGACAGCCGCAGCAGCAGCTCTTCGAGCGCGGTCGTGTCGACCGGGGCCGAACCGCGCCAGCCGAACAGCACCGGGGCCGCCCTGATGGACCGGATCAGCTCGGCGGCGTCGCGGTCGGTGGCGGGGACCAGCCGGTGCGCGGTGTCGCCGAGCAGTTCGGAGGGCGCGCCCGCCAGGCCGAAGGAGAGGACGGCCCCGGCGGCGGCGTCGATGGAGGCGCGCACGACGGTGTCCACGCCGCGCGGGGCCATCGCCTGGACGACGGGGAGCAGTTCGGCGGGCTTGCCGAGGAGGTCGGTCAGCTCTCCGTACGCCCGGCGCAGCGCCTCCTCGTCGGCCACGTCGAGGCGGACCCCGCCGAGGTCGGCGCGGTGGCGTAGGTGGGGCGCGGTGGTCTTGAGGGCGACCGGGTAGCCGAGCCGGGCCGCCGCGGCGACGGCCGCCTCGGGGTCCGGGGCGGGCAGGGTGGGGCGGACGGCGATGCCGTAGCGGCCGAGCAGTTCGCGGGCCTCGGCGTGGGTGAGCGGGCGGCCGCGCGGGTCGGGGGCGGTGGCGAGCTGTGCCTCGATCAGCGCGGCGGCGCCGGGCTTGTCGATGGTGTCGTCGAGGAACTCGGGGATCTTGCCGGGCACGGCGGCCTGGCGTCGCCACTGGGCGTACTTGACGGCCTCGGCGAGGGCCCGCACGGCGCGTTCGGCGGCGGGGTAGGCGGGGATGCGGCCGGGGCCGTGGCCCGTGGCGGACTCCGGGGCGGGGCTCGCTTCCGGTGTGCCGGGGGTGGCCGGGGCGGCGGGCGCGTCGGGGCCCGTGCTCGGGGCCGGGGCGGGGCTTGCCCGCGGGGCAGCGGGCGCGCCCGGGGCCGGGGCGGTCGAGGAGGAGGCGGCCGCCCGGGTCCGGTCGGCGGCGGGCGTCGCCGTGCGAGGGCGTGGCGCGGCGGTGCTGGACGCGGCGGCCAGCGCCTCGGCGAGGCCGCCGATCTCGACGTGCACGACGGCCACCGGCTTGGCCGCGCCCCCGGCCACGGCCTTGTGGAGGGCTGCGGCCAGCACTTGGCCGTCACCGGTCTCGGCCTCCCCGTTCTCCCCCACCCACGGGATGGCGGTGACGATCACGGCGTCGCAGGTCCCGTCCGCCAGCGCCTCGGCCAGCGCGTCCCGGAAGTCCTGCGGGGATGCGGCGGTGGTCAGGTCGATCGGCGGGCGCGGGCGCAGTCCCTCGGCCAGGCAGGCGTCGTACGTCAACAGGCCGAGGGACTCGGAGTTGCCGAGGATGGCGACCCGGGGTCCGGCCGGGAGCGGCTGGCCCGCCAGCAGGAGTCCGGCGTCGACCATCTCGGTCACCGTGTCGACCCGGATGACACCGGCCTGGCGCATCAGCGCGGAGACCGTGGCGTCGGGGATGCGGCTGACCGGGACGGCGTGGCCGGGCGGGGTGGAGCCGCTGTGCCGGGCGCCCTTCACCACGACGACGGGCTTCACGGCGGCGGTGCGGCGGGCGAGGCGGGTGAACTTGCGGGGGTTGCCGAGCGATTCGAGGTAGAGCAGGGCGACGTCGGTGTCCGGATCCTCGAAGGAGTACTGGAGGAAGTCGTTGCCGGAGACGTCGGCCCTGTTGCCCGCCGAGATGAACGAGGACAGGCCCGCGCCGCGCCGGTGGAGGCCGGAGAGCAGGGCGATGCCGATCGCGCCGGACTGAGTGAACAGGCCGATCCGGCCGCGGGCGGGCGACTCGGGGGCGAGCGAGGCGTTCAGCCGGACGGACTCGGCGGTGTTGATGATGCCGAAGGCGTTCGGGCCGATGATCCGCATGCCGTACGAGCGGGCCTGGCGGACCAGCTCACGCTGGAGTTCGCGGCCGTCGGCGCCCCGCTCGGCGTATCCGGCGGAGAGGACGACCAGGCCCTGGACGCCGTGCTCGCCGCAGTCGGCGACGGCCTCGGGGACCCGGTGGGCGGGAACGGCGATGACCGCGAGGTCGACCTGCTCGCCGATCTCGCCGAGCGAGCGGTGGGCGGGGACGCCGTCGAGGGCGGTCACGCCTTCGTCGAAGGCGCGGTTCACCGCGTACGTACGGCCGGTGTAGCCGGAGGCGAGGAGGTTGCGCAGGACGGTGCGGCCCACGCCGCCGGGGGCGCGGCCGGTGCCGATGACCGCGACGGAGCCGGGAGCGAGCAGGCGCTGCACGGAACGGGCCTCGGCGCGCTGTTCGCGGCCGCGCTGGACGGCGAGGGACTTCTCGGTGGGTTCGAGGTCGAGGGTGAGGTGGACGGAGCCGTCCTCGAAGCTGCGGCGCTGGGTGTAGCCGCCGTCCCGGAACACCTTGATCATTTTGTTGTTGGCGGGGAGCACCTCGGCGGCGAAGCGCCGGATGCCGCGCTCCCGGGCGACCGCGGCGATGTGTTCGAGGAGCGCCGAGGCGACGCCGCGGCCCTGGTGGGCGTCCTGGACGAGGAAGGCGACCTCGGCCTCGTCGGCGGGGGCGGAGGCGGGGCGGCCCTGGTCGTTGATGCGGTCGTAGCGGACCGTTCCGATGAACTCGCCGCTGATCGTGACGGCCAGTCCCACCCGGTCGACGTAGTCGTGATGGGTGAAGCGGTGCACGTCCCGGTCGGATAGCCGCGGATACGGGGCGAAGAACCGGTAGTACTTCGACTCGTCGGACACCTGCTCGTAGAAGCTGACCAGTCGCTCGGCGTCGTCCGTCGTGATCGGCCTGATGCGCGCGGTGCCTCCGTCGCGGAGCACCACGTCCGCTTCCCAGTGGTCGGGGTACGCGTGATGCGGACTCTGCTCCGGCGTGGGCTCCATGGGCAAAGCCTACGGCGGGGGCCCCGGTCGCGGAGAGACCGGCGCCCGGGCAGTCTGAGGTGGCCCGGACCCGGGCCGCCGGAGTACAGGGCCGGACAGGAGGCCGGGCACAGCACCACGCACTGCATGAGAGACTGGTCTAGACAACCGTTGATATGTGAAGGGCAGAACCATGGCTGAGCGCCGCGTAAACGTCGGTTGGGCCGAGGGCCTGCACGCCCGCCCCGCTTCCATCTTCGTCCGTGCCGCCACGGCTTCCGGCGTCCCCGTGACGATCGCCAAGGCCGACGGCAATCCGGTCAACGCCGCCTCCATGCTCGCCGTGCTCGGCCTGGGCGCGCAGGGCGGCGAGGAGATCGTGCTCGCGTCCGACGCGGACGACGCGGAGGCCGCCCTGGACCGGCTCGCGAAGCTGGTCGCCGAGGGCTTGGAAGAACTCCCCGAGACCGTCTGACCCACGCGACCCGGCCCGGCCGGATTCGACAGGTGCGAGAGCCGTGAACCCTTCGAGGGATCACGGCTCTTTCGCTTTCGGGAAAGAGCCGCGCATCGATATTTCGGCCGGCACGGGTCATGTCCCGCTCTTACTTGTCTTTGTCTACGGCTCTTCCGTTAATTGCGGACGCCCGCGATGTTTACGTCATGTTGCGAAGTTCTCACGCGGGGAACGGGCGCGGTGCGCCGCCCCGGCGGTTGTGGGCGGCGCAGCCGGTGGGTCCCCTTGGCGCGTTCCGCGTACTGGGCGGTCAGTGCCCTCGCCCGCTCCGCGTCGCCGCGCGCCACGGCGTCCACGATCGCGCCGCGCTCGGCCCAGGAGTCGACCGGACGGGCCGGCTGCTCGACCACGTACATCCAGGCGATCTTGTGGCCGAGCTGGGTGAGCAGGGCGATGAGTCCGGGACTGCCGGAGGCCTGGGCGAGGGTCTCGTGGAACCAGCCGGCCAGCGAGCGCAGATCCTCGCTCTCGCCCCGGCGGGCCCGCTCCTGGCCCAGTCCGACCAAGCCCCGGAGCACCTTCAGGTGGGCCCCCGTGCGGCGCTGCGCGGCGCGTGCCGCACCCAGTGGCTCCAGGAGCATCCGCACTTCCAGGAGGTCGGCGGCCTCCTGCGCGGTGGGCTCGGCGACACAGGCGCCGGCGTGTCTGCGGGTGACCACGAAACCCTCGGACTCCAGCGTGCGCAGGGCCTCGCGGACCGGGACGCGGGAGACCCCGTAACGGCGGGCCAGCAACTCCTCGGTGAGGCGGCTGCCGCGTTCGTGGACACCGGAGACGATGTCGTCACGGATTGCCGTGCATACCGAATGCGCGGGAATGCGCATGTCCGAACCTCCGCCTTGATCCCCGCGAAACGCGGCCGCCCGACGTCTTTTCCGTGACTCTATTGCAATCTGCCGGAATTTCCGATGGCAGGCCGGAATCCATGGATATCCACGGGTCGGAATCGCCGAAGGCCCCGGTGGGCGCCGGGGCCTTCGGACGGGGTCGCGCGGGGCGGGTCAGACGTTCAGTCCGTGGGAGCGCAGGTAGCCGACGGGGTCCATGTCGGAGCCGTAGTCGGGGCTGGTCCGGGCCTCGAAGTGCAGGTGCGGGCCGGTGGAGTTGCCGGTGGAGCCGGAGAGGCCGATCTGCTGGCCGGAGGAGACGCTCTGGCCGACGGAGACGCCGATCGAGGAGAGGTGGCCGTACTGGGTGTACGTGCCGTCCGTCATCCGGAGCACGATGTTGTTGCCGTACGCGCCGCCCCAGCCGGCCTCGACGACCGTCCCGGCGCCGACGGCGACGACGGAGCTGCCGGAGGCGGCCATGAAGTCCACGCCGGAGTGGCTGCCGGAGGACCAGAGCGAACCGCCGGACTTGTAGCCGGTGGTGACGTGAGAGCCGGCGACCGGCAGGTGGAAGGCGTTCAGGCGGGCGCGCTCGGCGGCGCGGGCGGCGCGGGCCTTCTCCTCACGGATCTCCTCGGCGCGGGCCTCGGCCTTGCGCTCGGCCTCCGCCTTCGCCTTGGCCTTGGCGGCCTTCTCGCGGGCCTCCGCGGCGGCCTTGGCCTTCGCCTTCGCGATCGCGTCGGCCTGCTGCTTCTGGGCGTGGGCCTGCGCGTCTATCTGCTCGGCGAGAGTGGCGTCGAGGGCGACGGCCTGGGTGAGGCCGGTGTCGGCGACCTGGGCGGCCTCGGTGTCCGCGGCGAGGGCCGGGGAGGCCAGCGAGCCGAGGACTCCGGTGGTGGCCAGAGCCGCGATGCCGGCGGCCTGGGCGCTCCGGCGCGTGAGGCGGCTCGGGGCACGGTGCTTCCCGGTGGCACGGGTGAACGCCATGGAGGGGCTGATCCTTTCCTTCCTTCTCGCCTACCGGGTTAGCTGACGGGTTCGGAGCAGGAAGGTCTCCTACGGATCCCCGCGCCGGTCTCGCGGCACGGACCTCCGATTCACCCCAGGGACTGCGTGGGTCCCCGGCTCCCCAGGCTCGCGCCTGACGGGGACTCGGCGATGGCTGCCCGGCGCCGCGGCTGCGGCATACGGGTGGCGGACAGCCGAGCCGACGCTAGGCCGGGCGGCTTCCCATCGCCAAACGGACCAGGGGATTTGTCGTACATCCCACAGGGCAGACAGGCATCCTCTCTCCCAAAGGTGATGGATTGGGTTAATCGACCAAAAAGGGAAGGACCCCGACGAATATGCGTTCGTCGGGGTCCTGTTCGCGGCGGTGGGCCACACCTGAGTCAGCCGGTGACGACGGACACCTCTCCGATGCCGAGGGCCTTCACGGGCTCCTCGATCCGGGCGGCGTCCCCCACGAGCACCGTGACCAGCCGGTCGACCGGGAAGGCGCTGACCACGGCGGCGGTCGCCTCCACGGTGCCCGTCTCGGCGAGCCGGGCGTAGAGGTGGGCCTGGTAGTCGTCGGGGAGGTGCTGCTCGACCTGGTCGGCCAGCGTGCTCGCGACGGAGGCGGCGGTCTCGAACTTCAGCGGGGCGACGCCCACCAGGTTCTGCACGGCCGTCTCACGCTCGGCGTCGGTCAGCCCCTCGGCGGCCAGCGTCCGCAGGACCTTCCAGAGGTCGTCCAGCGCCGGTCCGGTGGACTCCGTGTCCACCGAGCCGCTGATCGCGAGCATGGCCGCGCCGCCCGCGTCCGGGCCGCTGGAGCGCAGCACCTGGGCGAAGGCCCGCACCCCGTAGGTGTAGCCCTTCTCCTCGCGCAGCACCCGGTCCAGCCGGGAGGTGAGGGTGCCGCCCAGGCAGTAGGTGCCGAGCACCTGGGCGGGCCACACACGCTCGTGCCGGTCGGCGCCGATGCGACCGATCAGCAGCTGGGTCTGGACCGCGCCCGGCCGGTCCACGATCACGACGCGGCCGGTGTCGTTCGCGGTGATGGGCGGCACCGGGCGGGCCTGACCGGCGTTGCCCGACCAGTCGCCGAGGGTCTCCGCCAGCAGCGCGTCCAGGTCGATACCGGTCAGGTCGCCGACGATCACGGCCGTCGCGGTGGACGGACGGACATGGGCGTCGAAGAAGGCGCGCACGGCCCTCTCGTCGATCCGCCGGACGGTCTCCTCGGTGCCCAGGCGCGGGCGGGACATCCGGGCGGTGGCCGGGAACAGCTCCTTGGAGAGCTGCTTGGCGGCGCGCCGGGACGGGTTGGCGTGCTCGTGCGGGATCTCGTCGAGACGGTTGCCGACGAGGCGCTCGATCTCGCTCCCGTCGAACGCCGGGGCCCGCAGCGCCTCGGCGACCAGCCCGAGGGCCTTGGCCAGCCGGGAGACCGGGACCTCCAGGGAGACCCGGACGCCGGGGTGGTCGGCGTGCGCGTCGAGCGTGGCGCCGCAGCGCTCCAGCTCGGCGGCGAACTCCTCGGCGCTGTGCTTGTCGGTGCCCTCCGAGAGCGCCCGCGACATGATCGTGGCCACACCGTCCAGGCCCTCGGGCTCGGCCTCCAGCGGCGCGTCCAGGAAGATCTCCACCGCGACGACCTGCTGGCCGGGGCGGTGGCAGCGCAGCACGGTCAGCCCGTTGGGCAGGGCGCCGCGCTCGGGCGCCGGGAAGGCCCAGGGGCGGGCCGTGCCGGGCGTGGGCTGCGGGTGGTACTCCATGGCTACTCCAGTCACGGCGGCGTCGCTCACTTGTCCGCCCCCTCGTGCGCGTCGGCGCCATCGGTACCTGTCGCGCCCTCGTCGGACCCGTCGGCCTCGTCGGCCGGCTCGATGGGCTCGTACACCAGCACCGCCCGGTTGTCGGGGCGCAGGGCCGCCTCGGCGGCCGCGCGCACCTCCTCCGCGGTGACGTCCAGGACGCGGCCCACGGCGCTCAGGGCGAGCTGCGGGTCACCGAACAGGACCGCGTAGCGACACAGTTCGTCGGCGCGGCCGGCGACCGTGCCGAGCCGGTCGAGCCACTCGCGCTCCAACTGCGCCTGGGCCCGCTCCATTTCCTCGGGGGTGGGCCCCTCGGCGGCGAACCGGGCCAGCTCCTCGTCGACCGCGGCCTCGATCGTCTCGACCTCGACGCCGCCGGACGTCTTCACGTCCAGCCAGCCGAGCGAGGGCGCTCCGGCGAGCCGCAGCAGCCCGAAACCGGCCGCCACCGCCGTACGGTCGCGGCGGACCAGGCGGTTGTGCAGCCGGGAGGACTCGCCCCCGCCCAGCACGGTGAGCGCCAGGTCGGCGGCGTCACAGGCGCGGGTGCCGTCGTGGGGAAGGCGGTAGGCGGCCATCAGAGCGCGCGCCGGGACCTCCTCGTGGACCACTTCGCGCAACTGCTCGCCGATGACCCCGGGCAGCGTCCCGTCGCGCGGCGGCTGCTTGCCGTCGTGGGAGGGGATGGAGCCGAAGTACTTCTCGATCCAGGCGAGCGTCTGCTCGGGGTCGATGTCGCCGACCACCGAGATCACCGCGTTGTTGGGCGCGTAGTACGTACGGAAGAACGCGCGGGCGTCCTCCAGCGTGGCCGCGTCCAGGTCGGCCATGGAGCCGATCGGGGTGTGGTGGTACGGGTGGCCCTCGGGGTAGGAGAGGGCGGTCAGCTTCTCGAACGCGGTGCCGTAGGGCACGTTGTCATAGCGCTGGCGGCGTTCGTTCTTGACGACGTCGCGCTGGTTCTCCATGGACTCCTCGTCGAGCGCGGCGAGGAGGGAGCCCATCCGGTCGGCTTCCAGCCAGAGCGCCAGCTCCACCTGGTGGGTGGGCATGGTCTCGAAGTAGTTGGTCCGCTCGAAGCTGGTCGTCCCGTTGAGCGAGCCGCCGGCCCCCTGGACGAGCTCGAAGTGACCGTTCCCCTTGACCTGGCCCGAGCCCTGGAACATCAGGTGCTCGAAGAGGTGAGCCAGACCGGTGCGTCCCTTGACCTCGTGACGCGAGCCGACGTCGTACCAGAGGCAGACCGCGGCGACCGGGGTCAGATGGTCCTCGGAGAGCACCACACGCAGGCCGTTGGCCAGGCGGTGCTCGGTCGCTGTCAAGCCGCCGGAGCCGGCCTGTGCGGTGGCCGTGTGACCCATGGGCATGTACGTCCCTTCGATCGCGATACTGGACTTCCTGCCAGACCTGCCACTCTAAGCAAGCGCACCGGCACCTGGCGAAGTTCCCGTTCCTCGGATGTTTCCGTCGATGGTGTCGCGGACGCTGTCCGGGCGGGCCCCTGGGCCCGCTTCGGACGGGTCGAGGTCGGCGTTGTCAGTCCGGCGGTCCACAATGGACCGCGTCACTAGCTCGTGTTGTACCGAACAAGCTCAGGTTGTCCGAACAGAATCTGTGAAGGAGTCGCAGCCGCGATGGCCCGCCGTAGCACGAAGACCCCGCCGCCGCCGGACGACTTCGAGGAGAAGATCCTCGACATCGACGTCGTCGACGAAATGCAGGGCTCCTTCCTCGAGTACGCGTACTCGGTGATCTACTCCAGGGCCCTGCCCGACGCCCGCGACGGCATGAAGCCGGTGCACCGCCGCATCGTGTCCCAGATGAACGAGATGGGGCTGCGCCCCGACCGCGGCTACGTGAAGTGCGCCCGCGTCGTCGGCGAGGTGATGGGCAAGCTGCACCCGCACGGCGACGCCTCGATCTACGACGCCCTGGTGCGCATGGCGCAGCCGTTCTCGATGCGCCTTCCCCTGGTAGACGGCCACGGCAACTTCGGCTCCCTCGGCAACGACGATCCGCCGGCCGCCATGCGGTACACCGAGTGCCGGATGGCCGACGCCACGTCGCTCATGACCGAGGCGATCGACGAGGACACCGTCGATTTCCAGTCGAACTACGACGGCCAGGAGCGCGAGCCGGTCGTCCTCCCCGCCGCCTATCCCAACCTCCTGGTCAACGGGGTCTCCGGGATCGCCGTGGGCATGGCCACCAACATGCCTCCGCACAACCTGGGCGAGGTCATCGCGGCCGCCCGGCACCTGATCAAGCATCCGGGCGCCGACATCGAGACGCTGATGCGCTTCGTCCCGGGACCCGACCTGCCCACCGGCGGCCGCATCGTCGGTCTGGGTGGCATCAAGGACGCGTACACGGCGGGCCGCGGCACGTTCAAGATCCGTGCCACCGTCGCCGTGGAGAACGTGACGGCCCGCCGCAAGGGCCTCGTCGTCACCGAACTGCCCTTCACCGTCGGCCCGGAGAAGGTGATCGCCAAGATCAAGGACCTGGTCTCGGCGAAGAAGCTCCAGGGCATCGCCGACGTCAAGGACCTCACCGACCGGGCGCACGGACTGCGTCTGGTCATCGAGGTGAAGAACGGCTTCGTGCCGGAAGCGGTGCTGGAGCAGCTCTACAAGCTGACGCCGATGGAGGAGTCCTTCGGCATCAACAACGTGGCGCTCGTCGACGGCCAGCCGCTCACCCTGGGCCTCAAGGAACTGCTGGAGGTCTATCTGGACCACCGCTTCGAGGTGGTGCGCCGGCGCAGCGAGTTCCGCCGCACCAAGCGCCGCGACCGGCTGCACCTGGTCGAGGGCCTGATCGTCGCCCTGCTCGACATCGACGAGGTCATCCGGATCATCCGGGACAGCGACAACTCCTCGCAGGCGAAGGAGCGCCTGATGGCGCACTTCTCGCTGAGCGAGATCCAGACGCAGTACATCCTGGACACCCCGCTGCGCCGGCTCACCCGCTTCGACCGGATCGAGCTGGAGAGCGAGCGCGACCGGCTCACCGGCGAGATCGACGCTCTGACCGCGATCCTGGAGTCGGACGTGGAGCTGCGCAAGCTGGTCTCCTCGGAGCTGGCCGCCGTGGCGAAGAAGTTCGGCACGGACCGGCGCACGGTGCTGCTGGAGTCGGCCGGTGCGCAGATCGCGTCCGTACCGCTGGAGGTGGCGGACGACCCGTGCCGGGTGCTGCTCTCCTCGACGGGCCTGCTGGCCCGCACGGCGAACGCGGAACCGGTCGAGGTCTCCGAGGACGCCCGGCGGACCAAGCACGACGTGATCGTGTCGGCGGTGGCGGCGACGGCGCGCGGCGACGTCGGGGCCGTGACCTCCACGGGCCGGATGCTGCGGCTCTCGGTGATCGACCTGCCGCAGTTGCCGGACACGCACGCGGAGCCGAATCTTTCGGGCGGGGCGCAGTTCTCCGAGTTCCTCAGCCTGGAGGCGGACGAGGAGCTGGTCTGCCTGACCACCCTGGACGAGTCCTCGCCGGGCCTCGCGATCGGCACCCTCCAGGGCGTGGTGAAACGCGTCGTGCCGGACTACCCGCCCAACAAGGACGAGTTGGAGGTCATCTCCCTCAAGGACGGTGACCGCGTCGTGGGCGCGACCGAACTGCGCACGGGCAAGGAGGACCTGGTGTTCATCACCTCCGACGCCCAGTTGCTCCGGTACCCGGCGGCGTCGGTACGTCCGCAGGGGCGGGCCGCCGGAGGAGTGGCGGGCGTCAAGCTGGCGGCCGGGGCCGAGGTGCTGTCGTTCACGGCGGTGGACCCGGCGGCCGGGGCGATCGTGTTCACGGTGGCCGGCTCGCACGGCACGCTGGACGACTCGGTGCTGACGTCCAAGCTCACCCCGTTCGACCAGTATCCGCGCAAGGGCCGGGCCACCGGCGGGGTGCGCTGTCAACGGTTCCTCAAGGGCGAGGACGTCCTGGTGTTCGCGTGGGCGGGCCCGACCCCGGCACGGGCCGCGCGGAAGAACGGCACCCCGGCGAAGCTGCCGGAACCGGATCCGCGACGGGACGGCTCGGGCACGCCGCTGCTGGAGGCGGTGGATGTGATCGCGGGACCGCCGCTGTAGGCGGGGCCCTTCGGCGGGGAGCGGCCGGAGGCGTCACGCCTCCGCGCCCGCTTCCCCTACGTCCACGGGGTCCGTCTCCCGCTGTACGTAGCGGAGCACGCCCCACATGGCGCGCTCGACGTCAGCGGCGTCCGCGCGCTCGGGTTCGTGCGCGCGGCAGGCGGCGAGTGCGGCCAGCAGCGCTTCGGCGTCGACGCCCGCGCCGATCATGACCAGCTGGGTGAGCCGCTGTTCGCCGCGCGCCCACGGGCGGGGGACGAAGCGCAGGAAGCGGCCCACCGCGTGCAGCGCGTACGTGTTGTCCCGGTCCCCCGCGCCGAAGTCCGCGAACCCCTTGATCCGGTAGAGCCCGTCGGGCCGGGAGTCGAGGAACTCGATGAAGCGGCGTGGGTCCATGGGGACGTCCGAGGTGAAGTCGACGCTCTCGTACGCTGCGTGGAGGTGGTCGTCGTGCCCCTCGTGCCCGTCGGTCGCCTCCTCCCGCAGCAGGTCCTCGAAGGTGAGCTGGCGAACCCTGTCCTCGTGGTCCGGTCGCAGGGCCGGGTCGAAGAGGAGCTCGGGGTCGATCCGTCCGTGCACGGCGGAGACCACGGCGGCGGGTCCGCTCAGCTCCGCGACCGTCGCCCGCAGCCGCTCCCGCTCGGTCTCCTCCACCCGGTCGGTCTTGTTCAGGACGACGAGGTCGGCGACGGCGAGATGGCGGTCGAGCTCCGGATGCCGCTGACGGGTGCCGTCGAACTCCGCCGCGTCGACGACCTCGACGAGGCCCCCGTACTGGATGTGCGGGTTCTCGCTGGCCAGGAGCAGACGGACGAGCTCCTGGGGTTCGGCCAGACCGCTCGCCTCGATGACGATCACGTCCAGTCGGGCGGACGGCCGGGTCAGTGTCTCCAGGAAGGTGTCGAGTTCGCTCGCGTCGACGGCGCAGCACAGACAGCCGTTTCCCAGCGAGACGGTCGAGCCGACCTGCCCCGAGACGGTCATGGCGTCGATCTCGATGGCCCCGAAGTCGTTGACGATCACGCCGATCCGGGTGCCCGCGCGATTGCGGAGCAGATGGTTGAGGAGCGTGGTCTTGCCGGAGCCGAGGAAGCCCGCCAGGACGACGACCGGGATCTGCGGAGTGCGGGGCGGGGTCAACGGAGGCCTTTCCGGGGACGTCGTCAGGGTGCCGGGACCGGCTGCGGCGGGGGTGCGCCGACGTAGCGGGCCGCCGGGCGGATGATCTTGGAGTCCTCCGCCTGCTCCAGGATATTGGCGCTCCAGCCGATCACCCGTGCCGCGCAGAAAGTGGGGGTGAACATCGCGCGCGGCAGCCCGCACAGCTCCATGACCACCCCGGCGTAGAACTCCACGTTGGTGTGCAGTTCCCGGCCCGGCTTGAGCTCGGCGAGGATGGCCTCGACCTGGCGCTCCACCTCCACGGCGAAGTCGACGAGCGGTCCGCCGAAGCCCTGCGCGAGGGACTTGAGCATCCGGGAGCGCGGGTCCTCGGTGCGGTAGACGGGGTGTCCGAAGCCCATGATGCGGCGGCCCGAGAGGACCTGTTCGCGGATCCAGCCGTCGATGCGGTCCGGGGTGCCGATCGCGTCCAGGGTGTCCAGGGCCCGGCTGGGGGCTCCGCCGTGCAGCGGCCCGGAGAGCGCGCCGACCGCCGCGACCAGGCAGGCGGCCAGGTCGGCTCCGGTAGAGGCAACGACCCGGGCGGTGAAGGTGGAGGCGTTGAAGCCGTGGTCGACGGTGGAGACGAGGTACTGCTCGACGGCCCTGGCATGCTCCGGCTCCGGCTCCGATCCGGTCAGCATGTACAGGTAGTTCGCGGCGTGCGGCAGGTCCTCGCGGGGCTCGACCGGCCGGAGCCCCTGACCCAGGCGGTGGAGGGCGGTGAGGATCGTGGGGACGGCCGCGCAGACGGTGAGCGCGTCCTCCCGCCGCTGCTCGGTCCCGACGTCGTACACGGGGCGGAATCCGGCCGAGGAACCGAGCAGGGACAGCGCGGTGCGCAGTCCGGCGAGGGGGCCGGAGACGGCGCCGGCGCGGGCGATGGCGGGCAGCGCGTCGCGCACCTCGGCGGGCAGGGTGCGCAGCGCCGCCGTACGGGCGGTGAAGTCGGCGGCGGCCGCCCCGTCGGGCAGTTCGCCGTGGACCATCAGGTACCAGACGTCCTCGAGGCCACGGGTTCGCGCGAGCTCGATCGCCGAGTACTGGCGGTAGTGGTAGAAGCCCTCGCGGCCGCGCACGTCGCCGAGGGCGGTGTCGGTGACGACGACGCCGGCGAGACCGCGGGGGACGGCAGGGGTGGTGGTCATGGCTGTTCTCTCTTCGACGCACGGAACATTGATTCGACTGTCTATGCTTGACTCGAATTCTGTCAACGTTGATGCAATCAATGTTCGGGGCGGAACTCTTGGACCCCTTCATGGATTCAGGATGGATACGGTGGTCGGCATGACGGATCAATCAGCACCCGGCAAGCAGGGGCCGCCCCGGCTCACCACCCGGGAGGCCGCCGAACTGCTGGGCGTGAAGCCGGAGACGGTGTACGCGTACGTCAGTCGGGGCCAGCTGAGCAGCGCGCGGGCCGCCGGAGGGCGGGGCAGCACGTTCGACGCCGACGAGGTCCGGGCGCTGGCCCGGCGCTCGGGGCGCCGGGACGCCTCTCCGGGCGGGAGCGACCTGGCCTTCCGCACCGGCATCACGCTCATCGAGGGCGACCGTTGCTACTTCCGCGGGGTCGACGCGACGGAGCTGGCCGGACACTTCAGCTACGAGGAGGTCGCCGAGTGGCTGTGGACGGGTGAGCCGAGTCCGGGCGCCCGGTTCACCGCGGCAGCCGGGACCCTCGCGGCGGCTCGCCGGACGGTCGGAGCGCTGCCCGCGCACAGCGGGTCGACGGACCGGCTGCGGGTGGCGGTGACCGCCGCGGCGGCCACGGATCCGCTGCGGTTCGACCTGTCGCCCCAGGCGGTGCTCAGCAGCGCCCGGAGTCTGATCCCGACGCTGGTGGGCGCCCTGCCGCTGCTCGGCGACCCGGCGGACGAGAAGGGTTCCCTGGCACGGGGGCTGTGGTCACGGCTCACCGCGGAACCGGCCGACGCCCCGTCCCTCGCCGTGCTGGACGCGGCCCTGACCCTCCTGATCGACCACGATCTGGCCGCCTCCACCCTGGCGGCCCGGGTCGCCGCCTCCGCGCGGGCCCACCCGTACGCCGTGGTCTCGGCGGGCCTCGGCGTGCTGGAGGGGCCACTGCACGGCGCGGCGAGCGGGCTGGCGCACCGGATGCTCCGGGAGGCGGTGGACCGGGGCAGCGCGGTCCCCGTGGTCGCCGATCACCTGCGGGCCGGGCGGCGGGTGCCGGGCCTGGGCCACCGGCTCTACCGGGGCGAGGACCCGCGGGCGACGGCCCTGTTCGCGCTGCTGGAGGAGGTACCGCAGGCAGCCGGGGCGCTGGCGGCGGCCCGCGAGGTGGTCGGCACGACGGCGCGGCACGCCCCGCTGCACGCCAACATCGACCTGGCCCTGGCCGTCCTGTCCGTCTCCCGGTCCATGCCGGCGGACGCGGGCGAGACGGTGTTCGCGGTGTCCCGCACCGCGGGCTGGATCGCCCACGCGCTGGAGGAATACGGAGAGCGCCCGCTCCGCATCCGCCCCAGCGGGCAGTACACGGGCCCCAGGCCACCCCAGCCGCTGCCCGGACTCCGGACGGCCACCTAATCCAAGCGCTGTCAGCGCAAATTAGCTACGGATCACAGGGAATTCTCGCGCGGCGGCTACGCGGTGGAGCGCGGCGGCTGCGCGGTGGAGCCGCGCACCACCAGCTCCGGCTCGAAGAGCAGCTCGTCCGAGGGAACGGTCCGCCCGCCGATCTGCACCGAGAGCAGCTCCACGGCCGCGCGCCCCATGGCCTCGATGGGCTGGCGGACAGTGGTCAGGGGCGGCTCGGTGCAGTTCATGAAGGCCGAGTCGTCATAGCCGACGACCGACACGTCACCGGGCACCGCGAGACCCCGGCGGCGGGCGGCACGCACGGCGCCCAGCGCGAGCGGGTCGCTCGCGCAGATGATCCCCGTGACACCCCGGTCCAGCAACCGCATCGCGGCGGCCTGCCCGCCCTCCAGCGAGAACATCGCGCGGGCCACCCATTCGTCGGGCACGGTCGTGCCCGCCTCCTCGGCCAGCACCCGGGCGGCGGCGAGCTTGCGCTGCGAGGGCACGTGGTCGGACGGGCCGAGGACCAGCCCGATGCGTTCGTGGCCGAGCGAGACGAGGTGCCGCCAGGCCTGCTCGACGGCGACGGAGTCGTCGCAGGAGACGCCCGGGAAGCCGAGGTGGGCGATGGCCGCGTTGATCAGCACGACGGGGATCCTGCGGTCGGCGAGCACCTTGTAGTGGTCGTGCGGGGCGTCGGCCTGGTGGTAGAGGCCGCCCGCGAAGACCACGCCCGAGACCTGCTGCTGGAGGAGCAGTTCGACGTAGTCGGCCTCCGAGACGCCGCCCTTGGTCTGGGTGCAGAGCACCGGGGTCAGCCCCTGCTGGGCGAGCGCGCCGCCGACCACTTCGGCGAAGGCCGGGAAGATCGGGTTCTGGAGCTCGGGCAGGACAAGGCCGACCAGCCGGGCCCGTTCGCCGCGCAGCTGGGTCGGGCGCTCGTACCCGAGGACGTCCAGCGCGGAGAGGACGGCCTGCCTGGTGGCGTCGGAAACGCCCGGCTTGCCGTTCAGCACCCGGCTGACCGTCGCCTCGCTGACTCCCACTTTCTGGGCCACTTGAGCAAGTCGTCGCGTCATGTGCGCAAGATTAGCGCAAGAAGTGCAAGTGGGTTGCGTTGATGGCGAACTCCTCGGCACCGCGCTCCTGGAACGCTCACAGAGACAGCGCCGCGAAGCAGGAGGCGCGTACGCCGAAGGCCCGGACAGCCGGGCCGAAGCGCGGCCGCATTTCCGCACCGGCGTCCCGCCCCTTACCGTCTCTACGATGAACGCCCCACCGACCCCCGGCCGGGGACCGCGCCGGTTCGGCTGGCCCCAGCGGGTCTTCTCCCAGGTCCTGCTGATGCAGCTGGCCATCATCACCGGCGTGACCATCCTGGTCACCGGCCTGTTCCTGGCCCCCCTCAGCGACCAGCTGGACGACCAGGCGATGCGCCGCGCCCTCGCCATCGCCCAGAGCACCGCCGCCCAGCCGGGGATCGTGCGGGACCTGACCAGCACGGACCCATCGGAGCGGGGTCCCGTCCAGTCGGCCGCCGAGCGGGTCAGGCGGGCGACCGGAGCGGAGTACGTCGTCGTCATGAACCAGCGCGGGGTGCGCTGGTCGCACCCCGACACCCATCGGATCGGCGCGATCGTCTCCACCGACCCCGGCGAGGCGCTGCGCGGCCGCGAGGTGATGGAGATCGACAGCGGCACCCTCGGCCGCTCCGCGCGGGGCAAGGTGCCGCTGTTCGGCCCGTCCGGCGACGTGGTCGGCGCGGTGTCGGTGGGCATCTCCTACGACAGCGTCCGTGCCCGGCTCCTCGGGGCGATCCCGGGTCTGCTCGCGTACGCGGGCGGAGCCCTGGCCGTCGGGGCACTCGCGGCGTACCTGATCTCCCGCCGGCTGCAACGACAGACCCACGACCTGGCGTTCTCCGATATCTCCGCGCTGCTGACGGAGCGGGAGGCCATGCTGCACGGCATCCGCGAAGGGGTCGTCGCCCTGGACGGGACCGGCCGCGTCCGACTGCTGAACGACGAGGCGCAACGGCTGCTCGGCGTGGGCCCCGAGGCGGCGGGCCGGACGTTGGAGGAGGTGCTGGGCGACGGCAGGACCGCGGACGTCCTGGCCGGGCGCGTGGTCGGCGACGACCTGCTGGCGGTACGGGGCAGCCGGGTGCTGCTGGCCAACCGGATGCCCACGGACGACGGCGGGGCCGTGGTGACCCTGCGCGACCGGACCGAACTGGAGAACCTGGGCCGCGAGCTCGACTCCACCACGGGGCTGATCGACGCCCTGCGCGCCCAGGACCACGAGCACGCCAACCGGCTGCACACCCTGCTCGGGCTGCTGGAGCTGGAGATGCACGAGGACGCGATGGAGTTCGTCACGGAGGTGGTGGGCGTACACCGGGCGACGGCCGAGCAGGTCACCGAGAAGGTCCAGGACCCGCTGCTGGCCGCCCTCCTGGTGGGCAAGGCCACGGTGGCCGCCGAGCGCGGCGTGGCACTGCGGCTGGCTCCCGGCACCCTGCTGCCGGACCGGGTGGTCGATCCCCGGGGCCTGGTCACCGTCATGGGCAATCTCGTCGACAACGCCACGGACGCGGCAGCCGGATCGGAGGGGGCGCGGATCGAGGTCGGGCTGTGCACGGAGGGACGTACGGTGATCCTGGAGGTGCGCGACAGCGGCCCCGGCGTCCCCCCGGAGCAGCACGCGTCGATCTTCACGGAGGGCTGGTCCACCAAGGAGGTCCCGGCACACGGCAAGCGCGGCCTGGGGCTCGCCCTCGTCCGGAGGCTCGCGGAGCGTCAGGGAGGCAGTGTGACGGTGTCCGGGGCGGACGGAGGCGGTGCGGTGTTCACGGTCGTCCTGCCGGAGGCGCTGGCCGAGCCCGGGCCCGGGGCGCCCGCCGCATCCCTCGACGGTCCGCCGTCCGCAACGCGTCCGGCCACAGCGGGAGGGCAGCCGTGATCGAGGTTCTGATCGTGGACGATGACGTCCGGGTGGCGCAGATCAACGCGGCGTACGTCGCCAAGGTCCCCGGCTTCCGGGTGGTCGCACAGGCCCACTCGGCGGCCGCGGCGCTGGAGGCGGTCGAGAAGGTCCCGGTGGACCTGATCCTGCTGGACCACTATCTGCCGGACCGCAACGGCCTCGCCGTCGTACGCGAACTGCGCCGCCTGGGCACTCAGGTCGACGTGATCATGGTGACGGCCGCCCGGGACGTCGCGACGGTGCAGGACGCGATGCGGCACGGCGCGCTCCAGTACCTGGTGAAGCCGTTCACGTACGCGGGCCTGCGCTCGAAACTGGAGGCGTACGCGGCGCTGCGCCAGGCGCTCGACGGGGGCGGGGAGGCCGAGCAGGCCCAGGTTGACCGGCTCTTCGGCGCGCTGTGGGCGGCGGACGAGCCGGCCCTCCCCAAGGGCCACTCCCCCACCACGGCCGAACTCGTCCGAGGGGCCCTGCGCGGAGCCGACGGCCCGCTCTCCGCCCAGGAGATCGCGGACAGCGCGGGGATGAGCCGCCAGACGGCCCAGCGCTATCTGAAGCTGCTGGAACGCACGGGCAAGGTCCGGCTGACGCTGCGCTACGGGGAGACGGGCCGCCCGGAACACCGGTACGCCTGGTCGGCCGGCTGAGCTGCCCGGGGCGCCTTCGCACGCCCTACGACAGGTCCTGCGACAGGCCCTACGCCGCCCCCGCCCCCGTCAGCGCCCTGACCTCGGCCTCGGCGTGCTTTGCCTCGTCGGGCGGCTCGGGCGAGGTGACCGTACCGATCCAGCCGGCCAGGAAGCCGAGCGGGACGGAGACCAGGCCCGGGTTCTCCAGCGGGAAGAGCTGGAAGTCCACGCCCGGGAACAGGGATGAGGGGCTGCCCGAGACAACGGGTGAGAGCAGCACCAGGACGACCGCCGGGACCAGGCCGCCATAGACGGCCCAGACCGCGCCCCGGGTGGTGAAGCCACGCCAGAACAGGGAGTAGAGAAGGGCCGGGAGGTTCGCCGACGCGGCCACGGCGAAGGCCAGGCCGACCAGGAAGGCCACGTTGAGGTCCTGGGCGAGCAGCCCGAGGCCGATCGCGACCACGCCGATTCCCGCGGCGGCGACACGTGCCACGGCGACCTCGCCGTACTTCGTGCGCCCGGGGCGCCGGAGCGAGGCGTAGAGGTCGTGGGCGACGGACGCGGACGAGGCGAGCGTGACGCCCGCGACGACGGCCAGGATGGTGGCGAAGGCGATGGCGGCGACCACGGCGAAGAGAATCGTTCCGCCGGTGGACCCCTCACCGCCGCCGAGGTGGAGCGCCAGCAGCGGGACCGCGGTGTTGCCGGCCGCGTTCGAGGCGCGGACCTCGGCGGAGCCGATGAGGGCGGCGGCGCCGAACCCGAGCACGATCGTCATCAGGTAGAAGCCGCCGATCAGGCCGATGGACCAGACGACGGAGCGGCGCGCGGCGCGGGCGGTGGGCACGGTGTAGAAGCGCGACAGGATGTGCGGCAGCCCCGCCGTGCCCAGGACGAGGGCGACGCCCAGGCTGATGAAGTCGAGGCGCGAGGTCAGCTCCCCGCCGTAGCGGAGGCCGGGCGCGAGGAAGTCCTTGCCGTGGCCGCTGCGTTCGGCCGCGGTGGTGAGCAGGTCGTTGACGTTCCCGCGAAAGTGCACCAGGACGAGCACCGTGAGCGCGACGGCCCCGGCCATCAGCAGGACGGCCTTGACGATCTGGATCCAGGTGGTGGCGCGCATGCCGCCGAACGACACGTAGACCACCATGAGCGCGCCGACCCCGACCACCGTCCAGGACCGGGCCGCGTCGCTCGTCCCGCCGAGCAGCAGGGCCACCAGGCTGCCCGCGCCGACCATCTGGGCGACCAGGTAGAGCACGGAGACCGTGACGGACGAGGCGCCGACGGCGGTACGCACCGGGCGCTCCGTCAGCCGTGCGGCGACCACGTCGGCCAGGGTGAACCGGCCGCAGTTGCGGACGAGTTCGGCGACGAACAGCAGGACGACCAGCCACGCGACGAGGAAGCCGACCGAGTAGAGCATGCCGTCGTAGCCGAAGAGGGCGATCAGCCCGGAGATACCGAGGAAGGAGGCCGCCGACATGTAGTCGCCGGCGAGGGCGAAACCGTTCTCCATGGGCGAGAACAGACGCCCGCCGGCGTAGAACTCCTCGGCGGAGCCCTGCCGGTCGCGGCCGACCCGGGTGGTGATGAAGAGCGTCACCGCGATGAACGCGCTGAACAGCAGCAGGGCGAGAGTCTGGTGGTCGCCTCTCAACGTCCGAGCCCTCTCGCCGTCTCCTGACCGAGGCCTCTCGCCGTCTCCTGACCGAGGCCCCGCGTCATCTCCTGGGTATCCCAGCGCAGATCGAGCGCCGCCCGGTCCCTGCGCAGCCGCGCGTGCCGCGCGTACGCCCAGGTGAGCAGGAACGTCGTGAGGAACTGGCCGAGACCCGCCACCATCGCGACGTTGACCGCTCCGGCGACCGGGCGGGCCATCAGCTCGGGCGCGGTGGTCGCGGCGACGACGTAGGCGAGATACCAGAGCAGAAAGGCGAGGGCGGCGGGGACCACGAAGCGGCGGTAGCGGCGGCGCACCTCGCGGAAGGCGGCGCTGCGGTGCACTTCCAGGTAGACGTCGGCCGCGCTGGGTCCGCGGTCCGGCTCCGCCGCAGCGGGCGCGTCGAGCTCCGGGACGCCTGCCGTCCCGTCCCGGCCGCACCGGTCAACGACCGGTGCGTCGTCCCACGGGTCGTCGAGCCGCACTCTCGCGGCCTCCGGCCCTGCTTCCTTCGCCACCGCACAACTCCCTTGATCCACGGACCTTTTCGGCCGCATGGCCAACCATGGGCGGTTCGGGAGGATCCCGGGCACGTCATTCGCCCGGCTTCACCCTTCCAGGTGACAGAAGTCCCGTACGGCTGCGCGAACCGCGGGCCCCCTGGGCCCGAGGCCTCGCAGACGCACGCGGCCCCCGCTCCGGCGGTACGGGAGCGGGGGCCGGCGCGGGCGCCAGGGGAAGGGGGTCAGGCGTCGATGCGCGAGCGGTCCAGGGTGGCCGCGGAGCTGGTGATGAACTCCTTGCGGGGCGCGACCTCGTTGCCCATCAGCAGGTCGAAGACCTGCTCGGAGGATTCCAGATCGCCGATGTTGATGCGCCGCAGCGTGCGGTGGCGCGGGTCCATCGTCGTCTCCGCCAGCTGATCGGCGTCCATCTCGCCCAGGCCCTTGTAGCGCTGGATCGATTCCTTGATCCGGACGTTCTTGCGCTGGAACTCCAGGAGGGTCTGGCGCAGCTCGCTGTCGGAGTAGGTGTAGACGTACTTGTCCTGGCCCTTCTTGGGCTGGACCAGCTCGATCCGGTGCAGCGGCGGGACCGCGGCGAAGACCCGCCCCGCCTCGACCATCGGGCGCATGTAGCGCTGGAAGAGCGTCAGCAGCAGGCAGCGGATGTGGGCGCCGTCGACGTCGGCGTCCACCAGCAGGACGATCTTTCCGTAGCGCGCGGCGTCGATGTCGAAGGTCCGCCCGGACCCGGCTCCTATGACCTGGATGATCGCCCCGCACTCGGCGTTCTTCAGCATGTCCGAGACGGACGACTTCTGTACGTTGAGGATCTTTCCGCGGATCGGCAACAGCGCCTGGAACTCGCTGTTCCGGGCCAGCTTGGCGGTGCCGAGAGCCGAGTCGCCCTCGACGATGAACAGCTCGCTGCGCTCGACGTCGTCGCTGCGGCAGTCGGCGAGCTTGGCGGGCAGCGAGGACGACTCCAGGGCGGTCTTGCGGCGCTGGGCGTCCTTGTGCTGCCGGGCGGCGATGCGGGTGCGGGCGGCGGCGACGGCCTTCTCCAGCACCGCCCTGGCCTGGGCCTTGGCGTCCCGCTTCGTCGAGGTCAGGAAGGCCTTGAGCTCCTTGGCGACCACACCTGCCACGATCCGGTTGGCCGCGGAGGTACCGAGCACCTCCTTGGTCTGCCCCTCGAACTGCGGCTCGGCGAGCCGTACGGTGACGACGGCGGTGAGCCCTTCGAGGGCGTCGTCCTTGACGACGTCGTCCTCGGCGACCCGCAGCATCTTGGCGGAGCGCAGCGCCTCGTTCACGGTCTTGGTCAGGGAGCGCTCGAACCCGCTGACGTGCGTGCCGCCCTTGGGAGTGGCGATGATGTTCACGAACGACCGTACGGTCGTGTCGTAGCCGGTGCCCCAGCGCAGCGCGATGTCGACGGCCAGCTCACGGGTGACCTCGGTGGCGGTCATGTGGCCGCGGTCGTCGAGGACGGGCACGGTCTCCTTGAAGGTGCCGGTGCCGCTGAGGCGCTGGACGTCGCAGACGGCCTTGTCCTGGGCCAGGTACTCGCAGAACTCGCTGATGCCGCCGTCGAAACGGAACGTCTCCTCGGTCTTGCCCTCGCCGTCCAGCCCCCGCTCGTCGCGGACGATGATCGTGAGGCCGGGGACGAGGAAGGCCGTCTGGCGGGCGCGCTGGTAGAGCGTGTCCAGGTTGAGCTTGGCGTCCTTGAGAAAGATCTGGCGGTCCGCCCAGTACCGCACCCGGGTACCGGTACGGGTCTTGGGGACGCGCTTGCCCTTGCGCAGGCCGTTGGCCGGGTCGAACGGGCTGTCCGGCCCCTGCTCGGTGAACATGCCGGGGACGCCGCGCCGGAAGCTGATGGAGTGGGTCGCGCTGTTGCGGTCGACCTCGACGTCCAGGCGGGCGGAGAGGGCGTTGACCACGGAGGCGCCGACGCCGTGGAGGCCGCCGGAGGCCGCGTAGGAGCCACCGCCGAACTTCCCTCCGGCGTGCAGCTTGGTCATGACGACCTCGATGCCGGAGAGCCCCGTCTTGGGCTCGACGTCGACCGGGATGCCGCGGCCGTTGTCCCGGACCTCGACGGATGAGTCGTCGTGGAGGATGACCTCGATCTGGTCGCAGTAGCCGCCGAGGGCTTCGTCGACGGAGTTGTCGATGATCTCCCAGAGGCAGTGCATCAGGCCACGGCTGTCGGTGGACCCGATGTACATGCCGGGCCGCTTGCGGACCGCCTCAAGACCTTCGAGGACGAGAAGGTGCCGCGCGGTGTAGTTGGAGCTGTCCCGGTCCCCGCCTGCTCCGGTCAGCATCGCGGTGGACGGCACGGACGTTTCGGCGGTCACGCGGTTCGCTCCTCGCTGAATTTCATCTGGGGCCCCCGTGGGTGGGGGGCTCGGCTTCGGTCGCCGCTGAGAGCCTACAGAGGCCTGGTAGAGCGGTTGTAACGCCACCCTCGGGGAATCCTCATGCTAGTCGAGCTTCTCCTGAGCTCGCATGAGTGTTCGATCATTCGTTGGAGTGACGTGCACATCACGTTCCCTTCGGCGCATGAACCATTTAGGCTCCGGGCACGTCCTCATGAACAAACCGGCAAGCCGGCCGGCGGGACCCACCCCTAGACAAGCAATGCGAAACCGTAGCGCTCCGCATACGGCACATTCGCCGCCAACCGGCAACAGACAGCCACACCGAGAAGAAGTTTCGAAGAAAAGCCACGAGCGGGAACGTTTTCGGCCTGGTTGGATGTTGACCCTGGTACGACAGCTCGTCGAGCTAGAGAAGAGGCGACGTGACTACTGTTCTGACCCCCGCGAGCCCGCTGACCGCGGCAGACCGCTGTGACCGTTGCGGCGCCCAGGCATATCTGCGCGTCGTCCTGATCAGTGGCGGTGAACTGCTCTTCTGTGCCCACCACGGGCGCAAGTTCGAGCCGGAACTCAAGAAGATCGCCGCGGAAATACAGGATGAGACGGATCGGCTCACCGCCGTGCAGACGGCTGCTGCCGACGAGGAACAACACTGATACCTCGCATCCACGACGAGCCAGGGGCCGGTCCAGGACCGGCCGACGGGCGGTTCCCCCACCGGGGAGCCGCCCGTTCTCGTCGACGAGGCCCTGCGCGGACACGATGCGGGGAACCACCGCCCTCATGCGGTCCTGCCGCGGGTCAGATGCGGCCCTCGGCCCATTCCAGTGCGGCGGAGGCCCGTGTGTACACCCCCGGACTGCCCGCGCGCCCGCAGCCGCTGCCCCAGGACACCAGGCCGATGAGCCGCCCACGGGCCACCAGCGGCCCGCCGCTGTCGCCCTGGCACGCATCCCTGCCACCCGCCGGATCGCCCGCACAGAGCATCGCCGAGGCCTTGTACGTGCCCTCCTGGCCGCCCGGGTAGGCCCGCGCGCAGTCGCTGTCCGGCAGGACCTGGACCCGCGCGGAGCGCAGCACGGAGGCGTACGCGCCGCTCCCCGTCGTGTCACCCCACCCGTAGACGGCCGCCGCGGTACCGGCCCGGTAGGCGGTGTCCCCGTCCTTGGCCGTCGGAATGACGCCGCCCTTCGGCATCGCGCGGGACAGGGTCAGCACCGCGAGGTCGCCGGCGTTTGAGGCGGGGTCGTACGCCGGGTTCACCCAGATGGACCGGACCGGGATCTCCTGGCCGCCGCTGTCACTCAGCCGCTCCCGGCCGGCGATGACCAGCAGATCCGTCACCCGCTCCGCCGGTCCACCGAGCGCCTCGTCACTCAGACAGTGGGCGGCCGTCAGGATCTTCGTGGGCGCCACGGCGACGCCGCCGCAGAACTGTCCCGAGCGCGCCCCGCCGAACCGGTCCCGGCTCGACAGCGCCACCGCCCAGGGGCTGTCCGCCACCGGAGCGGGCTGTCCGCCGACGATGACGCTGTCCGCGACCGCCGCGGGGGGCAAGGCGAGCGGCGCCACGGTCGCGGCGGCGGTCAGGGCGAGCACCCCGGTCAGGGCACGGACGACGGAACGGGGCATGGAGGCTCCTGACGCTGAGGCGGTAACGGTCCACCCAGCGTGATCCAGCCGGTCGCCGTCCGCACCCGAGGACACGCCGGAGGGCCCGGATCCCCCTGGGGGGTTCCGGGCCCTCGGCCGGTGAATCTTCCGCGATCTAGTCGAGGTAGTCGCGCAGCACCTGCGAGCGCGACGGGTGCCGAAGCTTCGACATCGTCTTCGACTCGATCTGACGGATGCGCTCACGCGTCACGCCGTAGACCTTGCCGATCTCGTCGAGCGTCTTCGGCTGACCGTCGGTGAGACCGAAGCGCATCGAGACCACGCCGGCCTCACGCTCGGAAAGCGTGTCGAGCACCGAGTGGAGCTGCTCCTGGAGCAGCGTGAAGCTGACCGCGTCCGCCGGGACCACGGCCTCGGAGTCCTCGATCAGGTCACCGAACTCGCTGTCGCCGTCCTCACCGAGCGGGGTGTGCAGCGAGATCGGCTCACGACCGTACTTCTGGACCTCGATGACCTTCTCGGGGGTCATGTCGAGTTCCTTGGCCAGCTCCTCCGGGGTGGGCTCGCGGCCCAGGTCCTGGAGCATCTGGCGCTGCACGCGCGCGAGCTTGTTGATGACCTCGACCATGTGCACCGGGATACGGATGGTGCGGGCCTGGTCGGCCATCGCGCGGGTGATCGCCTGACGGATCCACCAGGTGGCGTACGTGGAGAACTTGTAGCCCTTGGTGTAGTCGAACTTCTCGACCGCGCGGATCAGACCGAGGTTGCCCTCCTGGATCAGGTCCAGGAAGAGCATGCCGCGACCGGTGTAGCGCTTGGCCAGGGAGACCACCAGGCGGAGGTTGGCCTCCAGAAGGTGGTTCTTGGCCCGTCGGCCGTCCTCGGCGATGATCTCCAGCTCGCGCTTGAGCTTCGGCGCGAGCTTGTCGGCGTTCGCCAGCTTGTCCTCGGCGAAGAGGCCGGCCTCGATGCGCTTGGCGAGCTCGACCTCCTGCTCGGCGTTGAGGAGGGGAACCTTGCCGATCTGCTTCAGGTAGTCCTTGACCGGGTCGGCCGTGGCGCCGGCGACGGCGACCTGCTGCGCAGGTGCGTCGTCCTCGTCGTCGTCGGAGAGGACGAAGCCCTTGTTCTCGCCCTCGCCCTCCTCTTCCTCACCCTTGCCGGCCTTGACTTCCTCGGCTGCCTCGTCGCCGTCGAGGATCTCGTCGTCCTGCTTGCCGGACTTCTTCGCCGCGGTCTTCTTGGCCGCCGTCTTCTTCGCGGCGGTCTTCTTCGCCGCGGTCTTCTTGGCAGCCGTCTTCTTGGCGGGAGCGGCCGCGACGGCTTCGTCGGCCACCGCGTCCGCACTCTCGGCCGCCGGGGCGGCGGTGGCCGCGACGGTCCTGGTCACGGTGGTCTTGGCCGCGACACTCTTGGTGGCGGTGCGCTTGACCGGGCTCTTCGCTGCGACGCTCTTGCGGGCGCGCTTCGGCGACTCCGCGGCACTGACCATCAGCGTCACACCCTCTTCCTCGAGGATCTGGTTGAGGCTGCGCAGAACGTTCTTCCACTGGGTTGGCGGAATCTGGTCAGCCTCGAAGGCCCGACGCACGTCATCGCCGGCGATCTGCCCATCAGCCTTTCCCCGCTCGATGAGCGCCATCACAGACTCGGACTCGGCGATCTCCGGCGGGAGCGTACGGGATGTGCTGGCCGACACGAACAACCTCTCGGAACGATGGAAACGGCTTCCGGCCCCGCCCTGAAGAGGGCTGGAACCGACGACCGTCGACTGGGGATGTCGCCGACGGCGCGGGTTTGGCCTCAGAACTGCACAGCACACCCGAGGGCTGCTGTATTCCTTCCGCGACGCTCACCTCTTAAGTCATCGCGCTGCTTCGAGGAGTGTTACGGCCAATCCGCGTGGTCCGAGTCACACCCCATACGCGACAAGACGGGCCAAGGGTGCCATCCCCCACAATTATCCCCGGAGCCGTGCGGTCCGGCGGCGCCGGGCCCACGCGCCCGGCCCGCCCCGGTCAGTGCTCGCGCGGCGCGGGAACCACACGCTCGACGTCGGGGTGGACGACGAGCAGTTGACGCATGGCTGTCTCGGCCGCCCCGGAATCACCGGAGGCGAGGGCGTCGGCGATGCGCGCGTGGTGTGCCAGCGAGGTCTCGCCCGGTCGGTCACAGCCGGTGACCGGACCACCGGAGACATGAAGGGCGGCCGAGACGATGCCGGAAAGGTGTTCGAGCATCCGATTGCCCGCCGCCTGGATGAGCAGGGCGTGGAACTCCGCGTCGGCACGGGAGAAGGTGATCGTGTCCCCCTGCCCCATCGCGTGCCCCATGATCTCCACCATGTCGCCGAGCCGCTGCTGAAGGTCGTCCCGGCCGTGCCCGGCCGCGAGGCGGGCCGCGAGCGGTTCGATGGTCCAGCGGAGCTCGGCCAGCTCACGGCGCTGGTCGTCGCGCTGCGGACCGAAGGCCCGCCATTCGATGATGTCGGGATCCAGCAGGTTCCAGTCGCTGACCGGGCGGACCCTCGTGCCCACATTGGGGCGCGCGCTGACCAGCCCCTTGGCTTCGAGGACGCGCAGGGATTCGCGGACGACGGTGCGGGACACCTCGAACCGCTGGCCGATCTCCTCGGGAACGAGGGGGCGGTCCGCGCCGAGGTCACCGGAAACGATCATCTGGCCGAGCTGCTGGACGAGTTGGCCGTGGAGACCGCGCCCCCGGCTGGCGGACCCGCGTCGGCTCGCCCGCCCCAGCTCGGAATCGGAACCGCCCCAGGCCCGGGAAGCGGCACGCTCGCCGGCCGGCGCCTCCGTATAGGGGTAGCGGTCGAGTTCGCCCGAGCCGGCCAGGCCGGAATCGGCGGTGCGGGCGGCGGTCATCATGGTGTGCGCAAGGGTACTCACGCATCCTTTGTCGGCGCGGCTCGCCCGCCCCTTGAGGTCTTTGGTGAAAAGCACACGAAAGGGTGATCGGCGCTCGCTCCGCAATTGACGCCATATCACTACAAATCAGTCATATTTCAGGGAGTTGCTGGCCTCTGCCCTCGATACGGGGCGACGGCGATCACCAACGCGCCTTTCCTCGAAGGCTGGTGAACAGATACGCGCAGATCAGGGCTGACAACGACAGGGTGAGTGCGGTGCCGACGGGCTGCGCCACCACCCGTGCGACGGTCAGGACCCAGTGGTCCGCCTGCTGCGGCAGCTGCCACCCGGCCAGTTCGCGCAGTCGGCCCGGGAGCCCGGCGACCGAACGCCCGGACGGCGCCGCGAAGAGCTTCTGCACCAGCGGAACGACAAGCACCGGAACGGCCAGCACCGCGGCGATCCCCGCCCCGGCCACCCGGAAGACACCGGCGGCCAACAGCCCCGCCCAGGCGCAGCCGACCGTCAGACCGGCCCAACTCGCGCCGAGCGCGACGGCGTTGGAGGGGGCCTCGATCAAGTCCGGCCCGTACACGAGCCGGAGGCTCTGCGCTCCGCACACCACGGCGAGGCCCGCGAGCAGCAGAGCGAAACTCGCGGTCACGGTGAGCTTGGCCAGCAGCAGACCGAGCCGCCGGGGCACGGTGCCGCGCGCGGCGGCGAGTGCCGGATACCGGAACTCGTCCCCGAAGGACAGCGCCCCGAGCAGACCCGCGCCGAGCGCGGCGGGAGGGAGCGGCAGCAGAGCGGGCCACGCGGCGAGCACACGGGGCAGCGCGGTGCCGTCCGTGCGGGCGAGCAGAACGGACACCGCGGCCGACACCACCAGAACGGCGGCCATGATCATGGCCGTTGTCCGGACGCCCAGGGAGCGTCGCAGTTCGTACCGGAGGGGGTGCAGGGGGCCGCGCGCGGGGCGCACCCGGATCGGGGGCGGCAGCTCGGACAGCGCGACGGCCGAGTCACTCCGCTCCTCGCCCCGCCTCTCGCTCTCGGCTCCCGCCGGGGCGGCAGGCCCGGTGTCGCCGATCTCGTCGGCGAGCCGGTGTACGGGGATGCCGTGCCGGTACGCGGTGTCGCCGATCTCCGCGCAGCTGCTGCCGTACACCGTCAGCAGGCCGCTCGCCTCCTCGACCACCTCGACGGAGCGCCGCGCGGCTCGGGCCTCCCGGCTGACCACGGCAGCCAGCCTGGCCGCGTGCGGGGTGCGGACGGCGACCCGGGCGCGGAGCCGGGTGCGGGCGAAGTCGGAGACGTCCTGGTCGGCGACGAGACGCCCGCCGCCGATGGTGACGACGCGGTCGGCCGTGCGGGCCGCCTCCTTGGGGTCGCCGGTGGTGTAGAGGACCGTGCCGCCCTGGTCCGCGTGCGCGCGCAACAACCCGTACAGCCAACTGTTCTCCCGCGGGGACAGCCCCTCCGCCGGCTCGTCCAGAATCAGGGTGTGGGGGTCCCCGAGCAGCGCGGAGGCGAGGCCGAGACGCCGGTCCATCCCCACTGAGAGGGTGCCCAGGCGCTGGTCCCCGAGCCCGGCGAGACCGACGACCTCGAGCACCTCGTCGGCCCTGGTCGCGGGCGCGCCCGCGGCCGCGCAGAGCATACGGAGCTGCCCTCGGGCGGTCCGGGCGGGATGACCCGGTACGTCGCCGAGCAGTACACCCACCTCCCGTGCCGGATGGGCGATGCGGTGCAGCGGCCGCCCCCGGAAGTAGGCGACGCCTCGCCCCGCGTCCAGTTCGAGCATCAGCCGCAGGGCCGTGGTCCTGCCCGAGCGTGGGGCGCCCAGCAGGGCCGTGACACGGCCGGGGGGAGCCTCGAAGGTCAGATCGTTCACGGCGGGCGGAGCGTCGCGACGGGGGGTGCTGGTGAGTCCGATGGCCTGGAGCATCGCTTCTCTCGCGTCTCTCGCGGAAGGTGAGACCGCTCGGCGGCAGGGGTACCGCAGCAACATAACGCGACATTTCAGACTTTTGGCGCAGGGGTGGGTCGGCGGGCGTTCCGCGGGGCCGTCGCAGCGGAACGCCCGGTGGCTCAGACCTCGGGTCGCAGCATGGGGGGATTGAGCACCGTGGCCGCCCCGGCCCGGAACAACTGTGCGGGCCGGCCTCCCTGACGCGTGGTCGTCCCACCGGAAGGCACCAGGAATCCGGGCGTTCCGGTGACCTTGCGGTGGAAGTTACGGGGGTCCAGGACCACACCCCAGACCGCTTCGTAGACCCGGCGCAGCTCGCCGACCGTGAACTCCGGCGGACAGAACGCGGTGGCCAGCGAGGAGTACTCGATCTTGGAGCGGGCGCGCTCCACACCGTCGGCCAGGATCCGCGCATGGTCGAAGGCCAGCGGCGCCGCCTGCTCGCCCTCCCGCCCGGCGCCGGGGTGCAGCAGATCCTCGACCGACGCCCAGCGCGCACTGTTGGCATCGCCGCCCGCCCGGGGTGCGGGCAGGTCCGGCGCGAGGGCGAGGTGGGCGACGCTGACCACCCGCATCCGGGGGTCGCGCGCCGGATCTCCGTACGTGGCCAACTGCTCCAGATGGGCCCCGTTGCCCGCGGCCGGTCTCGCCGGGTCGTGCGCGCTGAGGCCGGTTTCCTCGACGAGTTCACGCGCCGCCGCGGACCCCAGGTCCTCATCCATCCTGACGAAGCCACCGGGCAGCGCCCATCTGCCCTGGAACGGGGTCTCTCCGCGGCGGACGACCAACGCGCAGAGTGCGTGACGGCGCACCGTGAGCACGACCAGGTCGACGGTGACAGCGAAGGGCGGGAAGGTCGACGGGTCGTAGGGCGGCATGCCGCGATCATAGTCGTCTTCCTGACGATAAACACTCCCTTCGGCATGCTCGTGATCAGTCGGGGGGTCACGGTCTCGGACGCGTAGCGATCAGGCGGACGGTGGCGCGGATTCCGACGGCCGGCGGGGCGGAGAGGACGGCCAGGAGGCCGGAACGGACGGCCGGAAGGCCGGGGCGGACTTGTCCCGGCGGCTTCTCGGCTCGCACCAACCCGGGTCACCTCCTCGTCCTGCTGCCGCGTCGCCCGTTCTGCCGGGCCTCGTGCGACCGCCGCCCGGCCACCACGGTCCGGGGACGGGCCGAAGCGGGTGACGGCTTCACCCGCCCAGCACCCGGGCGCCGGTGAGCGCGCCCCCGCCGTCGGCCTCCGTCGGGCAGTGGGCGGACCTTGCGGACGCGTAGCGAGGTGGCGCCCCGGTCGGCAGCGGGGTCCATCACCGCCTCCACGGCCCGGGCGCCGGGGCCCGCCCCGTCCGCGGCCTCGCGCAGGCAACGGCGCAGGGCCTCCGGGTCGAGCCCTTCGTTGCAGGCCCGGTGCAGCAGTTGGGCGAACGTGTAGCCGGGATCGGCGCGCAGCGCCAGCGTCAGGGCGACCCGCGCGCCCGGCTCGTCGCCCGTGGACCAGGAGACCCAGCCCGCCAGGGTGAGCGGAGCGGCGGCGTGCTCCCCGTACGGTCCGACGCAACGCCGTGCCAGCGTCCGCCAGAGCCGCAGGGCCGCTTGCGCTTCCGCCCCCTCCATCCAGGCGGCGGCCTTGTCCCGGGTCTCCCGGTCCTGGAGCCCCAGGATGACGGCCGCGGCCTCGTCGGAGCCGATCAACTGGTCGTCCCCGGCGTCCGAGAGCGCGGGCGGCGCGGGCTGTGTCTCCTCGATGCGGTCCATGAGGGTGCGCGCCAGCCGGAGGGTCTCCGCCGCGACCTCCCCCCGGGCCCGCTCGTCGAGAAGCCGCGGGATCAGTGCCGGCCCCGCCCTGTCCAGGGCCTCCTCCTGCGCGGTGACGGCTGCCGGGCTCCGCCAGGGCTGGAGCCGCGCCTCCATGTCGCGCAGTGTGCCCCGCACATGGACGCCCGCGTAGGCGGCGGCCGCGGCCATCACCGTGGTGCCGGGCATGGCCAGGGGATTTCCCTGGTCGGGGCAGCACCGGGGGTCGGGGCAGCAGTAGGACCAGTAACGGCCGTCGGAGATGCAGAGCGCTTCGAGGACGGGAACGTCGAGTGCTCCGCACGCCGTGCGCAGGCGTTGCGCGAAAGGCCTGAGCCGCTCCATCGTGAGCCTGCCGCCCGACCCGTCCGGAGAGTCCTGGCAGAGGAAGATCACGATCGCGTCGGGCCGTCCTTCGCGGCGCTCGCTCCCCGATACCAGGCAATCCGCCAACTGGTCGGCGACCGGCCCCCATTCGCCGGGCGCCTGCGGAATTCCGAGTCGGAGCCGGCCGCCGAACCGGCCCCGGCCGCCGTGCAGGGCGACCATCACGATGCTGTCGTTGGGATAGAAGCCCATCAGATACGGGAGGGCGTCAGCGAGCTCGGCGGGGCCGCGCAGGGTGATCTGCTGCTCCGCGGCGGGGCCGGTGGATTCATGGTGCTTGTTCATGCCTCGACGGTCCCTCAGTCCGTCCCGCCCCGCGACCCCTGTGGATAACGTTATCCACAGGGGGTCGTTCCCATCGCTCGGGCGCACTATCGTGCTGTGTCCGGTCCGGTTCGTGCCGCTCGCTCACGGCGGCGAGCTGTCCCCCGCCCCGGAGCAACTCGGTTTCGCCCTGCGGGAGTTCGCCGCTGCCGCACCACGCTTCGACACGCCCCGGGCGGCCTAGGTAATCAGCGGTTACCCACGTGTATTCGCTGATCACATCGGAGTGTTCCGGGAGTGTCCATGGACCTGCGTCGCGGACGGCGGGACCACGCGTGACGGCCCGGCTCAGCGCCGACGGACGGCTGACGCCGTTCGGCCGCGACGGTCCGGTCTTCGACCTCGTGGACCAGGGACCGCTCGCCGGGGCGGTCGTCGTGCTCCTGCGCGGGTTCCCCCTCAGAGGTCCAGCTCCTGGGACCTGCTCGCACCGCTGTCGCACGCGTCGGGATACCGCACTCCGGCACCCGGCCAGCGGAGGCACTCCCCCGGGCCCGGCCACGCGGCATGATCTCCTACCGCGTGTCCCGGCTCACCGAGGATGTCGTCGCCCTCGTCGAGGCGACCGAGCCCCGCGGCGGCAAGGTGCACGTCGTCGGGCACGACTGGGGAGCCGCGGTCGTCTGGACGCCGGCCGCAGCCCGGCCGGACGTGGTGGCCACCCTGACCGCACTCTCCGTCCCGCATCCCGCCGCCTTCGTGCGGGCCGTTTTCACCAGCCGCCAGTTCCTCATGTCCTGGTACATGTTCGCCGTCCAACCGCCCTTAATTCCGGAGATGTTGATACGCCGCCTCGATCCGTCCGCGGCCCCGCGCCACCGAGCGCATGGCGGCCGGGCGGGCAGCGAGCACACACGCGGGTTCGTGTCCGGCCCGTACATCTCCCACACCTGACCGGAGTCGGGCGCCCAGTTCCGGAGCAGGCCGCTCCGCAAGTGGCAGAACTCCTTCGCGTTCACCTGTCGAGCTCGCTCCCGGGGCCGGAACGGAGGCGCTGGAGAGGGATCGCGACCCGGCCTATCCCGCCACGGCCAGGACCAGCGGGAGCACCTGATCGGCGCCGGCCTGCCGGAGCAGGCGCGCGCCCACGGCGAGGGTCCAGCCGGAGTCCGTGGAGTCGTCGACGAGCAGAACCGGGCCATGGGCCTCGGCCAGCGCGGCGGCGAGTTCGTCGGGCACCGTGAAGGAGTCGGCCAGGGCGCGCAGCCGCTGGGCCGAGTTGCTGCGGTGTGCGGCGTGCTCGTCGGCATGCGGGGTGAGGGCCAGGCTCCCCAGGAGCGGGAGCCTCCCGACCCGGGCCACGCCCTCGGCCAGGGAGGTGACCAGTTGAGGGCGGGCGCGTGACGGCACGACGACCACCCCCACGGGGCGCGCCACCGCATCGGGAGATCCGCCGGCCCAGCCTCCCGGCGAGCGGGCCCAGTCCGCCAGCACCGCCACCACGGCGTTCAGTACGTCGTCAGGGACCGGGCCGTCCGCCGCCTGCGCCGACAGGAGCGGACGCAGCCGGTTGCCCCAGCCGATGTCGGACAGCCTCCCCAGCGCGCGTCCCGTCATCGCCTGCTGCCCCGCGGGGATTCGGCCCTTCAGGTCCATGCCTACCGAGGCCAGGCCCGTCGGCCACATCTTGCGGGGCTCGACCTCGACGCCCGGCCGGTCCAGCTCACCTGCCGCCGCCGAGAGGGCCGAGGGGGAGACAGCGGGGTCCAGCCAGGGGCCGGCGCAGTTGTCGCAGCGGCCGCACGGCACCGCCTTCTCGTCGTCGAGCTGCCGCTGCAGGAACTCCATGCGGCACCCCGTGGCCGCCACGTAGTCCCGCATCGCCTGCTGCTCCGCCGCCCGCTGCTTCGCGACCCACGCGTACCGCTCCGCGTCGTACGCCCACGGCTGTCCCGTCGCGGTCCAGCCACCCTTCACGCGCTTGACCGCACCGTCCACGTCCAGGACCTTCAGCATCGTCTCCAGACGCGAGCGCCGAAGATCCACCAACGGCTCCAGCGCCGGCAGCGACAACGGACGGCCCGCCTGCCCCAGCACGTCAAGGGTGCGCCGCACCTGCTCCTCGGGCGGGAAGCCCACCGAAGCGAAGTACGCCCAGATCGCCTCGTCCTCCTTGCCCGGAAGCAGCAGGACATCGGCATGGTCCACGCCGCGCCCGGCACGCCCCACCTGCTGGTAATAGGCGATCGGCGACGAGGGTGACCCCAGGTGCACCACGAAGCCGAGGTCCGGCTTGTCGAAACCCATCCCCAGCGCTGAGGTCGCCACCAGGGCCTTCACCCGGTTCGCCAGCAGATCCTCCTCCGCCCGCAACCGGTCGGCGTTCTCCGTCTTCCCCGTGTACGAGGCCACCGGATATCCGCGCTGCCGCAGGAACGCGGCGACCTCCTCCGCCGCCGCCACCGTCAGCGTGTAGATGATCCCCGAACCCTGAAGATCCCCCAGCCGCTCCCCCAGCCACGCGAGCCGGTGCGCCGCGTTCGGCAGCTCCAGCACGCCCAGCCGTAGGCTCTCGCGGTCCAGCGGCCCCCGCAGCACCAACGCGTCCCCGCCCCCGGTGCCCAACTGCTCCGCCACGTCCGCGGTCACCCGCGCGTTCGCCGTGGCGGTGGTGGCGAGCACCGGCACTCCCGCCGGCAGCTCCGCGAGCATCGTGCGCAGCCGACGGTAGTCGGGCCGGAAATCATGCCCCCAGTCGGAGATGCAGTGCGCCTCGTCGACCACCAGCAGGCCGGTCGTCGCCGCGAGTCTCGGCAGCACCTGATCACGGAAGTCCACGGAATTGAGGCGCTCCGGGCTCACCAGGAGGACGTCGGTCTCGCCGCGCTCCACCTCCCCGTAGATCGTTTCCCACTCCTCGGGGTTGGCCGAGTTGATGGTGCGTGCCTGGATGCCTGCCCGCGCCGCCGACTCGACCTGGTTGCGCATCAACGCCAAGAGCGGCGAGATGATCACCGTCGGCCCGGCTCCACGCCGCCGCAGCAGCGCGGTGGCCACGAAATACACCGCGGACTTCCCCCACCCCGTGCGCTGGACCACCAGGGCACGACGGCGCTCCTCCACCAGGGCCGCCACGGCCTGCCACTGATCCTCCCGCAGCCGCGCCGACCCTCCGGGCGCCCCGACCAGCTCAGCGAGGATGGCGTCGGCTTCGGTGCGGAGCTCCAGGGTGTCCATGTCTCCATGCAACCCGATGGGACTGACAATCAGCGAATCCACCCACCGCGACGACGGTGTTTCTGCTGGTCCTCGCGATTCAGGGGTGACCGAGGGAGTCATCCCGGGCGGGTATGGGCAGGGATATCAGTGTCATTCCGGCTGATTCCCGTCAGCCACAGCAATTGCTCGTTGCCGCCTGCCGGTGGGCCAGGGAGAATTGGAGCCGCCCCCGCACAGTTCATCATCGGGCCCGGAAGGGCTGTGCCGCGGCGCGCCCTCATTCGACCCTGCCCGCACCGTGGGCGCGTAGCGAAGGGAGGACCGTGACCTTCGGATTCGCCCCGTCCACAACCACTTCGACAGCGGCGTCCTCGGTTTCCGCAGACTCCGACAACCGCCTTGCCCGGATGCTCGAACCAGCGGAGTGGGCCTCGGCGGGCATACCCCTGCTCCGCAGTCCCCGGGAGGTCGTCAGCGGACTTCATTCCCGGCACCGACCGACTCCGGCCACCGCCGTGGTCGCGGTCCTCGATCATGAGGAACGGCTCACGGCGAGCGCCTCGTTCGCCCGCCGGTCGACGGTGGCCGCGGACGGCTGGGAGTTCCGCAACGCCCTGCTGGCGCAGCTGCGGCGCGTCGTCCCGCACGATCTACGACGCCGCACTCCGGTCCGTACGGCCGTGCTTCTGTACTGCCGCGACGGTGACGAACGCTGGACCGAGGAGGACGGGGCGTGGATGTGGGGCCTGCGGGACGCCTGCACCCTGCACGGCCTCCGCTGCGGCGCCTACATCACCCTCACCCGCGGGGGCTGGCAGGTGCTCGGCGAGGGAAGGGGCGGGAGGAGGCCCAGTTCACTGTCGGAGCCGGCGCTCCTGGCCGACACCGTCGTCGAGCACCGGACCACGCCGACGCGATCGGGCGGCGGCGCGGCGGAGGCGCTGCGGCGCACCGCGGCCCGCTGAGCGCGCACGGAGCCCCTGCGGGCGGGCACAGCACCGATCATCGGCCACCGGTCGGTCCCGTCGTGGCCGGGCGACCGGCGGTGGTGCTCCCGCCCGCCCGCGGGGGCGGGCGGGAGCACCGGTGGGTGTTCAGACCCCGGCGCCGAGAGCGGAGTTGATCGTCTGCGGGTCTCCACAGACGATCAGCAGCGCGGCGGCGCGGTCACGCGCGACGGGCAGGTTACGGGCCACGGCCGGGTCCGCGTCGTCGTTGACGGCGACGACGACCACGGGCCGGGACGCGGCCCGGTCCGCCGCGGAGACGTCGGCGAAGAAGACGTCGTCGCCCGCGTCGTGCTGGGCCCAGTACGCGGCTTCGCCGAAGGACAGCTCGTGGGCGGCCCACGGGTGCTGTTCGCCGGTGGTGAGCACCAGGATGTCGCCCGGTGCGCGACCGGACTCCAGCAGCAGGTCGACTGCTTCCTCGGCCGCGTCGAGTGCTCCGGCCGCCGGGGCCGGGATCAGCTGGATCTGCGGCGCGGAACGATTCTCCGTCGGCTCCGGACGGGCGGGGGCCGCGGGGGCCGGCGCCGTGGCGCCGGGGGCCGCGGGGACGGGCTGGGCACGCTGCGCCGGGGGCGCGGGGCGCGCGGGGCCGGGACCCGGACGGCCGGGACGCGGGGTGGCCGCGGAACGCGGACCGGGTACGGGACGGGGGGTCGGCGCGGTGCGGCCGGCGGCCGGAGTGACGCGGGGACCCTGGGCGCTCTCGGGAATCTGAGGCTCCTCGGAGATCAGAGGCATGAAGGTGGTCTGTGGCGAACGCCGATGTCGTCGGCGTCGGTGAGAGGGGCGCGTGTGCGCGATCAGAATTCGAAGCCGAGCTGGCCCCCGCTTTCGAGTGCGGCCGCCTCGGCGGAAAAACGGACCTTCTTCAGGTGCTGCCACCGGGGCAGCGCGTCCAGATATGCCCAGGAGAGGCGGTGATGGGCCGTGGGCCCCCGCTTTTCCAGCGCGGCCCGGTGCACGGGCGAGGGATACCCCGCGTTGGCACCGAAGGCGAAGTCGGCGCAGTCCTCGGACGCGGCGCCCAGCTCGGCCATCATCCGGTCACGGTGCACCTTGGCGATCACCGAGGCAGCCGCGACCGCGATACAGGACTGATCGCCCTTGATCACGGTGCGGACCTTCCAGGGAACGCCCAGATAGTCGTGCTTGCCGTCGAGTATCACCGCGTCGGGGCGCACCGGCAGCCCCTCCAGGGCACGCACGGCGGCGAGCCGTAGGGCGGCGGTCATTCCGAGGTCGTCGATCTCCTGCGGCGAGGCGTCGCCCAGCGCGTAGGCGGTGACCCAGCTCCGCAGCACGGGAGCGAGCTCGGCGCGCCGCCGGGAGGTCAACAGCTTGGAATCGGTGAGGCCTTCGGGCGGTCGGCGCAGACCGGTGACCGCCGCGCACACGGTGACGGGTCCGGCCCACGCTCCGCGTCCGACCTCATCGACACCGGCGACGGTCCTGGCACCGGTGGTAGCGCGAAGTGAGCGCTCGACGGTGTGCGTGGGTGGTTCGTACGGCATGGCGCCAGCCAGCGTACGCCGAGAGCCACGGCAGCAACACCCCGGGGCGCCGTGCGTCCTGCGAATCAGTCGACGGAGGCTGGTTCAAGGCTCCGCAGACCGCCTGACCCCGTGGGGGCGGGCCCCCTGGCCCCTGGCGGTCCGCCCCCTGGACCCGTCGGTACGGACCCCGGGCCCGTGGGCTCATGGGGCCCGGCGGCTCAGTACGGGTCGTAGCCGTCGTCGTCCGGCTCGTATCCGTCCCGGGTCCCTTCCCTGCCCGCGCGGTAGCAGTCACGCGCGTCGCCCTTCACCGGGCGCTTCTCCAGGATCTCCTTCGCCCGCGCCTCTCCCCAGCTGGTCGCGTACCAGGGGGTGTCGGCGTCGAGGACGTCGTTCTGGATGATGCGGAGCGCACAGGAGCGTTCCGGTTCGGGCAGTCGGTCCAGGGCCGGCACGGCGTCGGCGGACAGGTCCTTGACGTAGTCGATGTCGATGGCGGTCGACCGGCTGTCCTCGAAGCGCTGGACGTTCTGCTCGGCGATCAACCCGTCCGGTGAGAGCAGCCCGAAGGCCAGGACGCCGGCCGCCGCGCTCACGGCGATGGCCCGGGGCAGGAGCCGGGCCCCAAAGACGCCGGCCGCCAGGATGAGGACCAGCACCACCCCGAGCCAGAGCTCCATCGCGGCCACGGATATCCGGAGCCTGGTCAGGCCGTACTCGTCGACGTACAGGTCCATGCGGCGCAGCGCGGAGGCGACCACGACGAGAGTGAGCACGCAGAGGGGGCCGAGGACCGCCCGCACCAGGGTGCGGTCCCCGGTGCCGCCGCGCGGTGCCCAGCGCAGGGCCAGGGCGATCACGAGAAGGGTGAGCAGCGTGGCCCACAGCAGCTGCCAGAAGCCCTGGCGGGCGTACTCGGCGTGGCTGAGCCCGGTCACGTCCCGCACCTTGTCGTAGCCGCCGAAGAGCACGACGAGCTGGAGGGTGATGAACGCGGCGAAGAGCAGGTTGAGGACGATCAGCGGAAGGGCCCATTCGGCCCGTCCCCGGGGTGTGCCGGACCGTACGGTGAGCCCGTCCCAGCGCACCGGGGCGGCCGCGGCGTGCGCGGCGGCGAGCGCGCCGGCCAGCCCGAGGGCGAAGAGGAAGATCCGCCACGGCCCCTCGCCGACGGAGGCCTCGGGCATGAGGCTGCCCAGCAGTTCGGCGAACGCGGCGTCCGCGCTGGCGAAGAGGGTTCCGAAGACCAACAGCAGCACCATGGCCACCACGGTGGTACGCAGAGCGGCGCCCCAGCGCGCCCGGGAACCGTCGGCCCGTGCGCGAACCCCCCGCACTCCCCAGATGATGCCGGGGACGACCGAGTCGAACAGCCCCAGCGAGCCGATCAGCACCCCCAGCCAGCTGCGGCTGCCGTGCAGCGCGAGCGAGCCGAGCGCGAAGGCGGACACCACGGCGAGGAAGGTGGGCCAGCCCGCGTCCCGGAGCGCCGGCACCGCGAGCAGCGCGAGTCCTCCCACCGCCCAGGTCGCGGTCCAGGGCCGTAGGCGGCGGCCCGCCGCCCTGGCGGCGAAGAACGCGGCCAGGGCGGCGGGTACGGCCACGATCAGGAGGTTCACCCCGAGTCCGTCCCCCAGGAAGAGCGCGCTCAGGAGGGCGGTGGCCAGGACCGAGCCGAGCACGGCGGGGCGGATCAGGGGCGGTGGGGGCGGCCGGAGCCGGGCCGTCACACCGTCGTCCTTGGCGGCGGGCGCGCCGGCGCCGTGCTGCCAGGGGCTGCCCGTCGGCCCGGTCCGTCGAGCCGCCTGGGCCCGTTGGCGCTGGTCATCGGAGACCTGCGCCGGGGCGGGGTCCCCCACCGAGGAGGGCGGCGCGGTGTCGGCGGACGGCGCCGCGGTCGGATCCGGTGCATTCGCCGGTGTGCCGGCGGCCGCGTGCGCTTTCGGTGGCCGGGGCGCGTCGTCTCCCTCCGGCTTCTCCGGCGGTCTGGACGCCTCGGACGGCTGATCGGACATGGGACCCCTCCCCCACCGGGTCCACGCGCGGCCCTGGGCCGTACGCCTGTCCCGGCGTCTCATTCGGCGCACACCCTCAAGATCAACGGGCGGCGTGGCCGAAAGAGTAGTCCCGAACCCTCGTTCGGGGACACGCAGAGTGATCCTGTGGCAGGACCGTGACAGTGGGCCGCACCCCTGTTCAGGGGAGACGGGACGGAACCGGCGCGGTCAGCTCAGGAGCGGCGTCAGCCACGCCGGGGGCTCCTCCGTCTGTGCCAGCCAGTCGGCCGGCGGCGCTCCGGCCTCACCCGACGCGACGACACCGCCGACGATGGCGCACGTCGTGTCGACGTCACCGCCCGCCTGGGCGGTGACCCAGAACGCCCGCTCGTACTCCCCGAGGCTCCTCGCGGCCGACCAGAGCGCGAACGGCACGGTGTCGTGGGCGCTGGTCCGGCGGCCGTTGCCGAGGACCGCGGCGACCGTCCCCGCGTCCCGGTAGTCCAGCATGTCGCGGGCCCGGCGCAGGCCCGCCCCGACGGCGCTGCGGGGCACGAGCGCGATGACGCCGTCGAGGAGGTCCTCGGGGCTCGGCGGCCCGCCGGGGGCGGCGGCGAGCGACGCGGCGGCGGCCACGGCCATGGCGCCGACGACGGCCTCGCGGTGCTGGTGCGTGGTGTACGAGGAGATCTCCGCCTGGTGCGTGGCCTGTTCCGGATCGTCCGCGTACCAGGCACCGAGCGGGGCGATGCGCATCGCCGAACCGTTGCCCCAGGAGCCCTGGCCCTGGAAGAGCGCCGAGGACAGCTCCCGCCAGTCGCCGCCCTCCCGTACGAGCCTGAGGAGCCGGTTGACGGCGGGGCCGTAGCCCCGGTCGAAGTCGTGGTGCTCGGCGAAGGAGCGGGCTAGCGCGTCCTGGTCGACGCGGCCGTGCGTGGTGAGCACGGCCAGGACCGAGCAGGCCATCTCGGTGTCGTCGGTCCACTGCCAGGGCCCGGGCGGCAGGGCCCGCTGTTTCAGCAGGGGATAGTTGGCCGGAACGAAGAACTGGGAGCCCAGGGCGTCCCCCACGGACAGCCCACGCAGGCTGGCCAGGGCGCGTTCGAGGCGCCGCGCGGAAGCAGTATCAGCGGTCATCGCCCTGTCACTCTATCCGGTGCGGCCGTACGGCTCGGGGGTCCGCCAGCTCCGGAAGGGCCGGTCGAGGGTGTAGCGGCCCCTCTCCCCCAGCAGCAGGGTCCGGGTCTCGCCGTTGCCCGGGTTGGACAGCGACTCGAACTCCGCGACCGACCAGTGGAACCAACGCATGCAGAACAGCCGCATCGTCAGTCCGTGGGTGACCAGCAGGACGTTCTCCGGGTGGTCCGGCTCCTCGAAGCTCCGGTGCAGGCTCTCCAGGAACGCCCCGACCCGGTCGTAGACGTCGGCGCCGGACTCGCCCTGGGCGAAGCGGTAGAAGAAGTGCCCGTAGGCGTCCCGGTAGGCCTTCTGCAGCCGTACGTCGTCGCGGTCCTGCCAGTTGCCCCAGTCCTGCTCGCGCAGCCGGGGCTCCTCACGGACGCGGACGCGTTCCGGGGCGAGGCCGAAGGCCCGGAACGTCTCGTGGGTGCGGCGGTACGGCGAGATGTAGACGCTCACCCGTTCCTCGCCGAACAGCTCGCGCAACCCCTCCCCGGTCTCCCGGGCCTGCCGCAGACCCGTGGGGGTGAGCCGGAGCGCGTGGTCGGGCTCCCGCTCGTACACCGTGTCGTCGGCGTTGCCCTCGGACTCGCCGTGCCGGACGAGGACAATGCGCTGCGGTCGTGCCATGTCCCGACCATAGATCGGGTCGGGCCGGCCCGAGTGGTCGGGGCCCGCGGAGCGCGGGTCACACCATCCAGGACGGTTCCAGCTCCACGACGTCTCCCGTCAGGGCGATCACGTCCGTCTCGGTCCCCGCGCGGGCCGCCAGCCGCTCGGCCCCCGCCGCGCGGTACTTGCCGCGCTCGGCGCTCGACTTCCACAGGGAGAGCGCCAGGAACTCGTTCCCGGGCGCCTCACCGAACACGCCGCGCAGCATGCCGGGCGATCCGGCCATGGCCGGGTTCCACACCTGCTGCTGCATCAGCACGAAGTGCTCGGCGCGCTCCTCGTGCACCCGGCTGTGCGCGACCCTGACGACGTCCGCCTCCGCGAAGTGGGGCTCGAAGCCCGTCTTCACGTCGAAGCGGCGCTCGAAGAGCCGGACCCGCATGTCGCGGAACATGCCCGACTGCCCGGCCGCCAGCCGGTCGTGCCCGCGAGCCATGAAGGAGTCGTAGAAGACGCGGTTCTCCCAGAACGCGAAGACGTGGGCGACATCGGGGCGCGTTCGGCTCCACCCGCCGCTCTGTCCCTGGAACCCCGGCTCGCCGAGCAGCCCCGCCCACTTCCGCTGTCCCCGCTCGAAACCATGACGGTCCACCACGGAGCAGCGAATCCACTTCACCAGCACCGCGCCATCGTACGGCGCGGAACGTGGCGCGCGTCACGGTCCCGGGGAGTGCGCCCGGCCGGCCGTTCCGCTCGCGCACCGGGGCGCGGGGGCCCATGGTGTCCGCGACACCCGTGCCGGGGCCGGGCCGTGGCCCGAATCCGCCGCCCGTGGCCGGAGCAGTTGGTTCCGCGGCCGGTTGCGTACATGATCGGGTGAATCGTGTATCAGGTGATGGGAACGGTCCGTGGGCCGTCGGCCGGGAGGGAAGTCCCTTGAGCACTCCGAACAAGGACATCGAAAAGGTCGAGGTGCGGGTCAAATGGGACCCCAGTCCGCACGGGGCGGCGGCCAACGACCTCGACATCATCGCGGCCACCTACCCGGCCGGCGAGCCGTACGGCGCCCCCGCCTACCTGGTGCACTTCGACAGCCGCTCACCGGACGGCACCATCACGCTGAACCGGGACAGCCGGACCGGCCAGGGTTTCGGCTTCGACGAGGTCATGACCATCGAGCTGAACCGGCTGGCGGACACGTACGGACGGGTGGTGGTCGGGGTCGCCATCCAGCAGCGCGACGGTCACAAGACCTTCGGCGACATAGGGAACACGGCGATGGAGATCCGCGAGGGCTACACGAACCTGACCGAGAGCGACTTCTCCGACGTGGCGTGGGCCACCGCGGCCGTCGTCGGGGAGTTCACCCGCGACGGCTCGGGGCTCTGGGGCTTCCGGTCGGCCGTACGCGGCTTCGACGGCGCCCCCGACACCTTCGCGGCGGTGATGGGAAGCCGGGCCGCCGAAGGGTGACGTCGCTCAGTTCCGGCCAACCCGGCGCGGGCGGCGGCACCCTGCCGGCAAGCGGCCGGGGCCATGCCGAGGGGGACCGGCCGAGGGCCGGTCCCCTGCGTGAACAGCGGGTCAGCCGCGCGTCGGCGCGGTCCCGCCTCCGGTACTGGCGGACCGCACTTGTTCCGCAGGTGTCGTATTCCGGTGGAGCACGGGATCCGTTCGGATCCGTTGGGTCGGCCGAGAAACGCAGAAGGCGCGCTTCCTTTCGTGACTTTCAGTAAGGGGTCGCCTCATTGCGCACCAGCAGGGCAAGATCGGCCCTCTGATGCGCCATGCCCACGAAGATCCCGAACTGTTGACCCTGGTTCGCCGCTATGTCGCGCCCGAGGGCGAGCGACGGCGTTACCTGAGGCTGAGCGGCAGCTTGCTACGCATGCCAAGCCCCGAGTACGACCGATTCATACGCGATCTCCGCGAAGATGCAGGACTCATCACCGCGGATGAGATCGCCACCCTTCTTGAGGGCAGCTGGCGAGAACGGAGAACGGCAGCTTGGCTCGTATCCGTATCCCGCCGGACCGAGTTCCGAGAACGCCTCGGCGAACTCCTGCTGGCGAGCGAGGTCTGCTGTACCGGAGTGGCTTATTGCGTGGCCCTGACCACTTTCGGCACGGAGCGCGATGCTGATCTGCTCGCCGCCTACCTTGATCGCTACCTGCGCCGCCCTGACCTCGCCTACGACCAGACCGTCGTCATGGGCGCTCTCCAGTTCATCAGTCTGCATCTTGGAAGCGATCAAGCCGACCGTTTCCTGGGCCCGGGCGGCCTGTGGCAGCAGTGGCTCCACGACGCGCCGCACATGCAGGCAGACCAGGACCCTCTCCCCTCCTTCTTGAGCCTCTTTCGTCGGCTTCATGCCGTCGTGGATGAGTGCGCCGAGGCCATATGACAACCGGTACGGGCGCTGCCCACCGTAGGCGTGACCACCCTGGCCCTGGACGAACCGCTCGGGGTGGCCGAACTCGATCACATGAGTCACGTAGCTGTGGCGCAAGGAGTGCAAGTCGAGTTCGTCAGGCAGGTCCGCGGCTCGGCGAGCGGTGTTGAAGGCTCGACTCATGTCGCACCCAACGCAACATCGTTGTCTTGGTCACGCCGCCCTGGTCAGCGGTACAGCAAAGGGGACCGGCGGTGGCCGGTCCCCTTCGTGAGCTGCTGGTCAGCTACATGTGCGGGTTGCGTCGGATGTCGCGTCCGACGCAACCCAGCTCATCTTCAGCTGCAGCCGCTGGTCGAGCCGCAGCCCTCGCAGATGTAGCAGGAGCCGGCACGCTGCATCTTCGTACCGCAGGAGAAGCAGAGCGGGGCGTCGGCGCTGATACCCAGCTGCATCTCGACCAGTTCGGCCGAGGTGTGCGCCGTCTTCGGAGCGGGCTTCACGGCGGACTCCTCGGGAGCCGCCACCACCTTCAGGGGCTCGGTACGGACCGGGGCCGGCTGGGCCAGGTCGTCCCCGTCCAGGCCGTCCGCCTCGAACGAAGGCTCGTAACTGCCGGTGTCCAGGTGGCGCTGGCGCTCCTCGGCGGAGTGGATGCCGAGGGCCGAGCGGGTCTCGAAGGGCAGGAAGTCGAGCGCCAGGCGTCGGAAGATGTAGTCGACGATCGACTGCGCCATCCGCACGTCCGGGTCGTCCGTCATGCCGGCCGGCTCGAAGCGCATGTTGGTGAACTTCGAGACGTACGTCTCCAGCGGGACGCCGTACTGCAGACCGACCGAGACGGCGATGGAGAAGGCGTCCATCATGCCCGCGAGGGTCGAACCCTGCTTGGACATCTTCAGGAAGACCTCGCCGAGACCGTCGTCCGGGTAGGAGTTGGCGGTCATGTAACCCTCGGCGCCGCCCACCGTGAAGGAGGTGGTGATGCCGGGGCGGCCCTTCGGGAGGCGCTTGCGTACCGGGCGGTACTCGACGACCTTCTCGACCGCCGTGCGGATGGTCTCCTCGGCCTTCGCGGTGACCTCTTCCTTCTCCTTGTCCTTGGTCTTGGCGGAGAGGGGCTGACCGACCTTGCAGTTGTCGCGGTAGATCGCGAGGGCCTTGACGCCCAGCTTCCACGCCTCGAAGTAGACCTCCTCGACGTCCTCGACGGTGGCCGTCTCGGGGAGGTTCACCGTCTTGGAGAGCGCGCCGGAGATCCACGGCTGGATGGCCGCCATCATCCGGACGTGGCCCATCGCGGAGATGGAGCGCTCGCCCATCGCACAGTCGAAGACGCTGTAGTGCTCGGCCTTCAGGGCGGGGGCGTCGACCACGTTGCCGTGGTCGGCGATGTGGGCGACGATCGCCTCGATCTGCTCGGGCTGGTAGCCGAGGCGGCGCAGCGCCTGCGGCACCGTGCCGTTGACGATCTGCATCGAGCCGCCGCCGACCAGCTTCTTGAACTTGACCAGGGCGAGGTCGGGCTCCAGACCGGTGGTGTCGCAGGACATCGCGAGACCGATGGTGCCGGTGGGCGCGATGACCGAGGCCTGCGCGTTGCGGAAGCCGTTCTTCGCTCCGAGCCGGATCACGTCCTGCCAGGCCTCCGTCGCGGCGGCCCAGACCGGCGAGTCGAGGTCGTCGACGTGGACGGCCTTGGCGTTGGCGTCGGAGTGCTGCTTCATGACCCGCTGGTGCGGCTCGGCGTTACGGGCGTAGCCGTCGTACGGGCCGACGACCGCGGCCAGTTCGGCGGAGCGGCGGTAGGAGGTGCCGGTCATCAGCGAGGTGATGGCGCCGGCCAGCGCGCGGCCGCCGTCGCTGTCGTACGCGTGACCGGTCGCCATCAGCAGGGCGCCGAGGTTGGCGTAGCCGATGCCCAGCTGACGGTAGGCGCGGGTGTTCTCGCCGATCTTCTGCGTGGGGAAGTCCGCGAAGCAGATCGAGATGTCCATCGCGGTGATGACCAGCTCGACGACCTTGGCGAAGCGCTCGGACTCGAAGGACTGGTGACCCAGGCCGTCGTCCTTGAGGAACTTCATCAGGTTGAGCGAGGCGAGGTTGCACGAGGTGTTGTCCAGGTGCATGTACTCGCTGCACGGGTTCGAGCCGTTGATCCGGCCGGACTCCGGGCAGGTGTGCCAGGCGTTGATGGTGTCGTCGTACTGGATGCCCGGGTCGGCGCACGCCCAGGCGGCCTCGGCCATCTTGCGGAAGAGGGACTTGGCCTCGACCTCTTCGATGACCTCGCCGGTCATCCGGGCGCGCAGCCCGAACTTGCCGCCCGCCTCGACGGCCTTCATGAACTCGTCGTTCACCCGGACCGAGTTGTTGGCGTTCTGGTACTGGACGGACGTGATGTCGTCGCCGCCCAGGTCCATGTCGAAGCCCGCGTCGCGCAGGGCGCGGATCTTCTCCTCCTCCTTGACCTTGGTCTCGATGAAGTTCTCGATGTCGGGGTGGTCGACGTCGAGGATGACCATCTTGGCCGCGCGGCGGGTGGCGCCGCCCGACTTGATCGTTCCGGCGGAGGCGTCCGCGCCGCGCATGAACGAGACCGGTCCCGAGGCGTTGCCGCCGGAGGAGAGGAGCTCCTTGGAGGAGCGGATACGGGAAAGGTTCAGGCCGGCGCCGGAGCCGCCCTTGAAGATCATGCCCTCTTCCTTGTACCAGTCGAGGATCGACTCCATGGAGTCGTCGACGGCCAGGATGAAGCAGGCGGAGACCTGCTGCGGCTGGGGCGTGCCGACGTTGAACCAGACCGGGGAGTTGAAGCTGAAGACCTGGTGCAGGAGGGCGTACGCCAGCTCGTGCTCGAAGATCTCGGCGTCCGCGGGAGAGGCGAAGTAGTTGTTCTCCTCACCGGCCTTGCGGTACGTCTTCACGATCCGGTCGATCAGCTGCTTCAGACCGGTCTCGCGCTGCGGCGTGCCGACAGCTCCGCGGAAGTACTTGCTGGTGACGATGTTGACCGCGTTCACCGACCAGAAGTCGGGGAACTCGACGCCACGCTGCTCGAAGTTGATCGAGCCGTCGCGCCAATTGGTCATGACGACGTCACGGCGCTCCCACGCCACCTCGTCGTACGGGTGCACGCCGGGGTTGGTGTGGATGCGCTCGATACGCAGACCCTTGCTCGCCTTGGCGCCCTTGGTGCGGGAACCTCGTGCCGGGCCGCTCGCCGTCTCTGTCATGCCGCCTCCCATATGTGGGCGAAAACGCCCTGAAGTGCCCAGATCTTCCCAGGCACAATGTGTGTCCGATGCTCCGGAAGCCGCACGCGGCAGCCGGAAGCACATCTCATGTCGCCCTGCCGCCCGTCCGCAGTCATCACGTCTGCGGGCACGGGCGTCCCGGGCGGGTACCGCTCAGTCGGCGGCAATGGCGGGCGCGGGGACCTCAAGGGTCTCTCCGCTCCCACGGTCCTCTGCGGAAGGCCGCTGCGTACGCAGTTCCACGATGGCGGCCTCGAAGTCTTCCAGGGAATCGAACGCCCGGTAGACGGACGCGAAGCGCAGGTACGCGACGAGGTCGAGTTCCTGCAGCGGGCCGAGGATGGCCAGCCCCACGTCGTGGGTGGTCAGCTCGGCGCTGCCGGTGGCGCGCACCGCCTCCTCGACCCGCTGGCCGAGCTTGGCGAGGGCGTCCTCCGTGACGGGTCGCCCCTGGCATGCCTTGCGGACACCGGAGATGACCTTGGTACGGCTGAAGGGCTCGGTCACGCCGCTGCGCTTGACCACCATCAGTGAGCAGGTCTCCACCGTGGTGAAACGGCGGGAACAGTCGGGGCACTGCCGACGGCGACGGATCGACGTCCCGTCGTCGGTGGTGCGACTGTCGACGACCCTGCTGTCGGGGTGCCTGCAGAAGGGGCAGTGCATGGCTCCCAACCCTCCCTCACACGCACGACTGAATAGCCTCTTCAGGGCCTTGTCCGGGCCCTTGGAAGCAGTCCCCAGCATAGGCGATGACCACGGCGCGATCGAACCGCGACCACAACTTCTGGGTGACTGGAGCAATCCAACCACTAGATCTAGGGTTGAGTCGCGTTTTCGGCCCCATCGCGTGTCGCGCACCGGACCTCGCTCGGAGGCCGCTCGGGGGGAGCGTGGGCCAGAGAAGAGAGTACGGGAGACGCCGGGCCGCCGGGCCGTCGGGGCTCCGGCGCACAGGTGCGGATGAAAGACTCGGGCGGGGGGCCGCGAGGGGCCTCGGCCGAGCGTGCACGCGGCCTATATTCTGTCGCTCATACACCTGTCGGTAGCACCGTGGCACCCCTTTATTCGTTTTTCACTCGAACGTGTGTTTGGCGCAACCTTTCGAAAGCTACTACCGTTGTCCAGCTAGGGAGAACATTCGAGAGGGGCCGACGTGACCACCACCGCAGACAGTGCCACCATCACCGCCCGGGACCATCGCTCCCAGAGCCGACTTGAGCCGGTGCATGCCATGAATGACTCAGTCACGACCACGGACGGGCCCGAGCCCGCGCGCCCGGGACGGTCCATGCCCGGCAGGCCCCCCGGCATCCGGGCGGACAGCTCGGGGCTCACGGACCGGCAACGGCGGGTCATCGAGGTCATCCGCGACTCCGTGCAACGGCGGGGATACCCGCCCTCCATGCGGGAGATCGGTCAGGCGGTGGGCCTGTCAAGCACCTCGTCCGTCGCCCATCAGCTGATGGCGCTGGAGCGCAAGGGCTTCCTCCGCCGGGACCCGCACCGGCCCCGCGCCTACGAGGTGCGCGGATCGGACCAGCCCAGCACCCAGCCGACCGACACGACCGGCAAGCCCGCCGCGTCCTACGTACCGCTGGTGGGCCGGATCGCCGCCGGCGGACCGATCCTCGCGGAGGAGTCCGTCGAGGATGTCTTCCCGCTCCCCCGCCAGCTCGTCGGCGACGGTGAGCTGTTCGTCCTGAAGGTCGTCGGCGACTCGATGATCGAGGCCGCGATCTGTGACGGCGACTGGGTCACCGTCCGCCGCCAGCCCGTCGCGGAGAACGGGGACATCGTCGCCGCCATGCTCGACGGCGAGGCGACCGTCAAGCGCTTCCGCCGGGAGGACGGTCACGTATGGCTGCTCCCTCACAACGCCGCGTACCAGCCGATCCCCGGCGACGAGGCGACCATCCTGGGCAAGGTGGTGGCGGTGCTGCGCCGGGTCTGAGGACCGCGTCGGTCACGGCTGCCCGCCCCGGGATCCCTACCTAGGACGTCGATCATGACGTCGGTCCCGGGGCTTTGCCATGCCCGGCCGGCCCCGTCGGGCGGCCGGGCGATTCCCCGGCGGATCAGGCCCCGTCCGCCTTGGCCTGTGCGTCGATGGCGGCCAGTGAGCGGCGTGCCTGGTTCCGGTCGGTGGTGTACCAGAAGTCCGGCAGCGAGGCGCGCAGATAGCTTCCGTACCGTGCGTTCGCGAGCCTGGGGTCCAGCACGGCGACAACGCCCTTGTCGCCCGTGGCCCGGACCAGTCGGCCCGCGCCCTGGGCCATCAGCAGCGCGGCGTGCGTCGCCGCCACCGCCATGAAGCCGTTGCCGCCCGCCTCCTCGACCGCCTTCTGCCGTGCGCTCATGAGCGGATCGTCGGGCCGGGGGAACGGAATCCGGTCCATGACCACCAGCTGACAGCTCGCTCCTGGGACGTCCACGCCCTGCCAGAGCGACAGCGTGCCGAAGAGGCAGGTCTCCGGGTCGGCGGCGAAGTTCTTGATCAGCTCGCCGAGCGTCTCCTCACCCTGGAGCAGGATCGGCCTGTCCATCCGCCCCCGCAGCTCCTCGGCCGCCGCCTTGGCTCCCCGCATGGAGGAGAACAGCCCCAGCGTGCGGCCGCCGGCCGCCTCCACCAGCTCGGCGAGCTCGTCCAGCATGTCCGTACGCGATCCCTCGCGCCCCGGAGTGTTCAGATGCCGGGCGACGTAGAGGATGCCCTGCTTCGGGTAGTCGAACGGGGAGCCGACGTCCAGCCCCTTCCACTGGGGGACGTCCTCCCCCGCCGTGCCCTCGGGGGCCAGCCCGAGGGACGCGCCCACCCCGTTGAAATCTCCGCCGAGCTTGAGGGTGGCCGAGGTCAGCACCACGGATCGCTCGGCGAAGAGCTTCTCGCGCAGCAGCCCGGAGACGGAGAGCGGGGCGACCCGGACGGAGGCTCCGAACCGGTCGTGCTGCTCGTACCAGACGACGTCGTACTCGGAGCCCTGGGTGATGCGCTCGGCGACGCCGTGGATCGACTCGACCGAGGCCAGGGCCTGCTTGCGGACGGCGTTCTCGTCCTCGACCGACTTGTCCCGGGTGGCGCCGATGGCGGAGATCACCGTGCGTGCCGCGTCGCGCAGCGCCATCAGCGCGTACCCGAGGTCCTCGGGCACCTCCTCCAGGCGCCCCGGGAGCGCCAGCTCCATCACCCGTTCGAAGCCCTCGGCGGCGGTCTGGAGGGCGTCGGCGGCCTTCTCGTTGACCAGCTTCGCCGCCCGGCGGACCGCGCGGTTGACCTGGGCGGGGGTGAGCTCGCCGGTGGCGACGCCGGTGACCCGGGAGACCAGCTCATGGGCCTCGTCGACGATCAGCACCTCATGCGACGGCAGCACCGGCGCGCCCTCGATGGCGTCGATCGCGAGCAGCGCGTGGTTGGTGACAACCACGTCCGCGAGCTTCGCGCGCTCGCGGGCCGCCTCCGCGAAGCACTCCGCGCCGTACGCGCACTTCGTCGCGCCCAGGCACTCGCGCGAGGAGACCGAGATCTGCGCCCAGGCCCGGTCCGAGACGCCGGGGGTCAGATCGTCCCGGTCGCCCGTCTCCGTCTCGTCCGACCAGTCCCGCAGCCGCATCAGGTCCTGGCCGAGCTTGCTGGACGGGGCCGCCGCCTCGAACTGGTCGAACAACCCCTCCTCCTCGTCCTGCGGAACCCCTTCGTGGAGCCGGTGCAGGCAGAGGTAGTTCGACCGGCCCTTGAGCATGGCGAACTGCGGGCGGCGACGCAGCAGCGGATGCAGGGACTCGACCGTACGAGGCAGGTCCCGCTCCACCAGCTGCCGCTGGAGGGCGAGGGTCGCCGTGGCCACGACGACCCGCTCCCCGTGCGCCAGGGCCGGCACCAGATAGCCGAGCGACTTGCCCGTACCGGTGCCGGCCTGGACGAGCAGGTGGGATTGGTCGTCGACGGCCTCGGCGACGGCCTCGGCCATGGTGACCTGGCCGGGCCTTTCCGTACCGCCGACGGCGGTGACGGCGGCGTGCAGGAGCTCGGGGAGGGATGGCTTCGTCATAGCCCGACCACCCTACGACGCACCACTGACAGCAGCGATCACTCCCGGACGCGGGCGGAGGGGTGCAACGGGTTGGGGACCGTGCCGTGGATCGCCGCGTGCGGCCGGCTGGCACGGTCCCGGTAGCCGTCGACGAGCAGGCGGTTGCGGTTCAGGCAGAGGCGCTCGATCTCGGGGGTGAGCATGTCGAACAGCTCGAACCGTTCCTTCAGCTCCGGGAAACGGGCGTGGTGGCGGACTATCTCCGCCCGGACGAGTGACCAGAACGCGTCCTCGGAGACGCCGAGCTGCTCCTCGCACAGGGGGGACAGATAGCGGAAGACGCCCACGAAGAGACCGGAGTGGATGAATTGGGTGAGGAAGGACGGCTCCTCGGTGAGGAGGACCGCGCGCACCTCGTCGGGCATGCCGGCGTGCTCGGGCAGCGGGTGGGCGCTGACGTTGACGTCGTCGACGAAGTCCTTGATGGCGAGCCGTACGGGCACGTCCTCCTCGTCGAACACGACGATGGCGTTCTCGCCGTGCGGGGAGAAGACGGTTCCGTAGCGGTAGAGGAAGTGCAGCAGGGGCGGCAGGAGCGCGGCGAAGAGCCGCTTCAGCCAGGCGTCCGGGGAGAGGCCGGAGCGCCCGACCAGCTCCGCGGTGAAGGCGCGGCCCACCGGATCCGTATGGAGGAGGGAGGCGAGCGTGCGGGCCTTCTCGCCCGGGGCGAGGCGGGGCGGCAAGGGCTCCCGCCAGATCGCGCCGAGGATCTCCTTGTACTGGTAGGGCGCTTCGGGGAGGTGGTCGTACAGCGGGTGCTCGACGGCGACGGAGGCGACCTCGCCGAGGAGGACGACCCGACAGGCGTCGCGCAGGAACGGGTCGTCCTCGCACAGCCCCTGGACCCACGCGGTGACCGCGGGGGCGGCGAGGGTCCGCTCGGTCGGCAGGCCGCGCCAGACCAGGGTGTTGAGTATGGAGAGCGGAAGCTTCACGGTGTGCCGCTCGGGCCGTTCCACGTTCGCGAACGTGCGGATGGACTGCTGCGGGAGGCGTGCGTCCCCGTCGGTGTGCAGGGCCACGATGTCGCCGTCGGCGATGGCCGGGGCGAAGAGCGGCACGATCCACTCGTCCCACTGCCAGGGGTGTACGGGGAGGTAGAGATAGTCCCGCGGGTCGTGCCCCCCGGCCCGCAGCACCTCGGCGAAGGCGTCCCGGACGTCGTGGTCGAGCTCGCCGGCGTACAGCTGTTCGGGGGTGCCGACGCGGCCCACGCCCCGGTACTGCGCGATGCGGGTGCTGACCGCGATCCACGGCAGCCGGAGCGGGTTGCGGGTCTCGGGCGTGAAACGGGCGGCGTCGGCGGCGGAGAAGCCGAGCCGCCCCTTGCTCGCGACCAGCCAGGGGTGGCCGGTCTGGTGGCCTTCCAGCTCCGCGTAGTCCAGGGCGGCGAGCCGGTCCGCGGTGAGCGCGGTGTGGTCGAGCCGGGCGTCGGCGGAGAGCGTCCGGGTCAGCTCGCGGATGAGGTGGCCCAGCGTCGTGCCGTCGAGGCCGAGGAGGCCCCGGGCCCGGGTGAGGAACGTCAGCGGGTCGCGGAACGGCCGGGTGCCGGGTGCCGAGCCGTTGGACCGTGCCCCGACGCTCGGGGCGAGGGGGGAGCCGTTGGCGTGGGCGGCCGACGGTCCCGTCGTGACCTCGATCGAGTCGGGGTCGACGCGCCAACTGCCGTAGACGCCGCGCCGGGCGGCGAAGGCGAGCGCTTCCCCGTCGTCGAGGGTCAGCCGGTGGCGCCCGCCGGCCCCGGGCTCCGGGACGGGCTCGATGATCTTCTCGTAGGCGAACTCGCCGAGCATCTTGGCGAGGAGCCGTGCGGCGGCCCGGTCCCAGATCGGTCGGTTCAGCTCCGGAGGGCTGAACAGCCGCGGGGACTCGGCTGATTCACGGCTCGCGGGATATATCGGCACGGGGACTCCTCCGGATGGAACCTGTGTGGTTCGAGCGGTGTGGAAAGTGCGGCGCGTAAGTCACAGCTGAGCTCGGTACGTTCGGTCGCGGATCATCAGCGCGGCGCGTTTGTCGGGGAGATCCACTTCGGCGGAGAAGCGGAATCCGGCGCTGAGGAACGCGGATACGGAGGGAGTGTTGCGCAGGTCCGGCTCGGCGACGACCCGACCGCACCGCGGAAGGTTGTCCAGGACGAGGTCGGCGACGGCGCGGAGCAAGGCGGTGCCCACGCCCCGGCCACGGTTGTTCACGCCCCCGATGAGGAGGTGGACGCCGGTGTCGTGCGGGCGGGCGGGGTAGTGGCGGGCCAGGGGGTCGAGGTCGGCGCGGTAGATCTCCCAGTAGCTCATGGGTGTGGAGTCGAGCACGCCCAGGCACGGGATGCTGCGTCCGTCCCCTTCGAGCTGGGATCCGAGGTGGTCGGCGGTGACGGACTCGGGTCCGGCGAGCTCCCAGAACGCCGCCACGGCAGGATCGTTCATCCAGCGGCTGACGACCGCGAGATCACGCTCCGGCCGGACGGGGAGCAGGGCGAACTCTCCCGCCGTCGTGGTCGCGGGCGGCCAGGCCCCCGGGTCGCCCAGCAGCTCGTGGGTGACCCGGGTCCGTACCGCGCCGGTACTGCGCTCCTCGGCGATCAGGGCGAGGAGCTCCTCGGTGAGCTCCAGGTCGAGGGTGTCCTCGACGCCGGTGCTGCCGTCCGCGCGGCTGCCGGAACGTTCGGTGCCGGACCGTTCGGCGGAGCCGTGGTCGGCCGGTACGGCGTCGGATTCCTCTGAGGGTTCGGCGGGAGGCACGGTGGCGCTCTCCTCTCTGGACCGGGTGCGGTCGGTGGGCGTCTCCGGATCGGGTGCGGTCGGAGTCTGCCCGGGGCGGTCGGCGCTCAGCTGTGCAGCGGGTTGGCGATGGTGACGTACACGGACTGGGTGTCGACCGGCCCGACCAGCTCGTCGAGGCCGTGGAGTCGGGTCAGCAGGTTGGCCTTGCAGCGCAGTTCGCGGTTCTCCAGGAGATACGCGGGCAGGGGCGAGCCCAGTTCCGCGGTCTCGGTGAGGAATCGGCGCAGGACGGTGAGGAGTTCCTGTTCGTCGCCCAGGCGCTGGGCGCCGAACGCCCCGATCAGGCCGAGGACGTTGTTGATGCCGAGGTAGTAGGCGAACCGTTCGTCGGTGACCGGGTCGGGGACGAACGTGTCGCTGACGGCGCCGATGCCGGGGAGCCGCTGTTCCAGCTCGTCGCGGCGGGAGTCTCGGAAGTAGTAACCCTGGTTGTCCCGGTAGCGGCCGCCGACGGGCCAGCCGTCCGGGTCGAGGAGGACGAGGGTGTTCTGCTGGTGGGCTTCGAGGGCGACTCCGCCGTGGGCGTCGAGCCAGAGGACGGGGCGCACGACGTGGTGCAGATAGCGGCGGAACCATTCGGTGGAGACGGCGTTGGCGCCGCGGCCGGTGCGGGCGGCCAGGCCGGAGACGACCTCGGCGAGCCGGGAGCGCATGCCGGGCCGGCCGGGCCGGGGACGTTGCGCGGTGAGCCCCGCGATGCAGGCGGCGTCGTCGCCCGGGCCGAAGGGGTTGTGGCGGAGCATGACGTCGAGCCCCATGACGGGGGTGCCCTCGGGGTCGTCGACGGCGAGCCAGGCGGGGTCCCGGACGACGTCGAAGCCGGGGTGCTCCCGCTGCCAGCGCTCGGCGAGTCCGGTCGACAGGAGGCGGTGGACCTCGACGCCCCGGTGCAGCTCCTTGCGGAGGTTCTCCCGGCGTGAGTTGGTGATGCGTACGCCGAGGGAGAGCTTGAGCATCACCCGTGCGCCGGGGCGGTGCACGGTGCGGATGGAGGAGGTGGGGTGCCAGTGCTCGCCGTGGGGGCCGAGGTCGTGGAGCAGGCCGGTGTCGGCGAGGGCGCGGACCTGGGGGCGGTGGAGCAGATCGCCGGCCTGCCAGGGGTGCACGGGGAGGGCGACGGTGCCGGGGGGCAGGCTCAGCCCTTCGGCGTGCGGGGCGAGCAACTCCTCGGCGGTGGCCGGGCCGCCCTCGGTCCAGGCGGAGTCGGTGGCGATCAACGCCCGGTCGACGGCGAACCAGTGGAGCGGGAAGGACCCGTGGAGCTCGGGCGAATAGCGACGGGACTCCGACTCGGAGAGGCCCTCGCGGCTCTTGGGCGTGGGGTGGAGGGGGTGGCCGAGCAGCAGGGACTGTTCGGCGGTGAGGAACAGGTCCGCCTCGGCGGGGTCCGCCGGGTTGCGCCGGCGCTGGTCGATGAAGCCGGCGGTGTGGCGTACGGAGTCGGCGACCCGGGCGACCAGATCGCCCGCGCCGCTCTCGCCGCCCTCACGGCCGATGAGGACGGCGACGGTGGCGGCGTCGGCGTGCGGGGCACCGGCGGGGGCGTTCTCCAGGACGGGTGCGCCGAAGCGGTGGGCCCCGGTGGCGGACCAGTAGTGGACGGGGACGAGCAGGGCGGTGCCGCTGGCGGGGAAGGCGATGCGCAGGGTGTCGTCGTCGGGGCGGGGCAGGTCGCTCTCCCGGGTCCAGCACCGCAGGAGGCTCTCCGTGCCCGCCGCGTCGGCGGCCCGCAGGGGGTCCGGGTCGTCGAGGGCGTCGGGGCCCGGGGCCCGGCCCGCCCGGGCGCGGAGGTCCGGACCGGGCGGGTAAGCGGCGGGGTCGGGATGGCGCGGGGATTTCTGGCGGGGCACGGTCGTCGCCTCGACCGTGCCGGGGGCGGTCGGTCCGTCCTGCCCTCGGTGCTGGGGGGTGCCGTAGCCGTCGGCCTCGGACGCGGGGGTGGGGTTCACGACGTTCTTCCTTGTGGGGATTCCGGGTTCAGGTGGTCGGCCCGGCGATGGTCCGACGGTGCGGGGAGCGAGTCGCGGCTGCCAGCGCGTCGGCGAGACGGTCGACGACGGCACTGGCCTGCTCGTCGGTGAGGGTGAGGGGCGGCAGGAGGCGGACCACGGCGTCGTGGCGGCCGCCCAGTTCGACGATGAGGCCGCGCCGCAGACATTCCTGCTGGACGGCGAGGGCGAGCACCGGGTCGGGCGGCGGGGCGGGGTGGTCGTCGCCCGCCTCGGCGGGCAGGGGCGCGCGTTCGGGATCCACCAGCTCCATGCCGATCATCAGTCCACGCCCCCGTACGTCACCGATTCCCGGGTGGTGTGCCCGCAGCTCCCTCAGACGGGCGAGCATCCGGGCCCCCAGGACCGCAGCGCGGTCCGCCAGTTGGTTCTCCCTGACGTACGCGAGCGTGGCCGCGCCCGCCGCCATGGCGAGCTGGTTGCCACGAAACGTACCCGCGTGGGCACCCGGCTGCCAAAGATCCAGTTCAGCGCGGTAGACGATCACGGCGAGGGGCAGGGAGCCGCCGATCGCCTTGGAGAGGACCATGACGTCGGGGACGATGCCGCTGTGCTCGACGGCCCAGAAGGCGCCGGTCCTGCCGACCCCGGTCTGCACCTCGTCGGCGATGAGGGGGATGGAGCGGTCCGCGGTGATCCGGCGCATGCGGCGGAGCCAGGAGTCGGGGGCGGGATTGACGCCGCCCTCGCCCTGGACCGGCTCCACGATCATTCCCGCGGGGGCCGGGACCCCGCCCTTGCGGTCGTCCAGCAGGTGTTCGGTCCAGCGGGCGGCGAGCGCCGCGCCGTGCTCGCCGCCCGTCCCGAACGGGCAGCGGTAGTCCTGTGGGAAGGGCAGCCGGGTCACCCGTACGTCGGTGGCGCCGCCGGAGGCCTCCAGAGCCCCGGCGGTCATGCCGTGGTAGGCGCCGGTGAAGGTCAGCAGGCCGGTGCGCCCGGTCGCGGCACGGACCAGTTTGAACGCGGCCTCGACGGCGTCGGTGCCGGCGGGGCCGCAGAACTGGATGCGGGCGTTGTCGGCGAACTCCCGCGGCAGGGTGGAGAACAGCTCGGTGGTGAAGGCGTCCTTGACCGGGGTGGCGAGGTCCAGCACGTGCAGGGGAGCGCCGGAGTCGATGACCTTCCGGATGGCTTCGAGCACGACGGGGTGGTTGTGCCCGAGGGCCAGTGTGCCGGCGCCCGACAGACAGTCGAGGTAGCGGCGTCCGTCCGCGCCCTCGATGGTGAGTCCGCGGGCGCGCACCGGGACGATCGGCAGGGACCGCGCGTAGGTGCGGGCGGCCGATTCGCGAAGGGTCTGGCGGCGGAGAATCCCCTCGTGTGCGGAGGGCGGCGGCGCCACCGGTGCGGGTTCGGTCACGGACACGGCTCTTGATCCTCCTGCGGTAACAGTTGCGTTGCACGTCGGTACGTTTTCGCGTGGACGCACCGAGGGCGTGAACGCTGTCCTGGTGTCCCCCGTACGTACCAACGACGCCGTCCGCGATGGATCACGGGTGAATCGGAGCATCCTCGCGGCGACGGAACCGCGGACCTGCCGCGTACCGTCACCATCGGCACCGGCATAGTGGGGGCCGCACAGCGGCGCGGAAGCACCTGCTCCGGCGCCCGAAGTGTCCGCAACGCCGCACGAGTACCGAGTGACGAAGTCCCAGGGGGATCACGAGATGCGACCCATTCGCCCGACCGATACCGCACGTCGTGGGAGGCGCGCACGGCGCATGCCCTCCACCGCGTTCGCCGCGACCGCCGTCGCCGCCGTACTGGCGCTCACCGCCACGGCGTGCGGTCCGGAGGAGGACAACGCGGGCGGTACGCCCAGCGCCTCGGCCGACCAGTCGTCCGACGGCAAGGTCGTCATCCCGGACGACCTCAAGAACCGTCTCAAGGAGCACGGGATCGACCCCGACAAGTGGCGGGACGGGGAGTGGAAGAACTGGGACAAGGACAAGTGGCTGCGTGAGGCCAAGGACTTCGTCAACCCGATCATCGACGGCCTGTGGGACCCGGACCGGATGCGGGAGGCCGACAAGCCCCCGGAGAACCCGGTCGACAACGACATCTCGGGCGACGACGGCGTGACGGACCCGACGCCGGCCCCGGTCCAGGCCGCCGGAGTCGCGACGCCGTACCACGACAACGCCCCCGAGTCCGGGAAGCTGCTCTTCGACGGCCCGCAGGGCTCGATGGTCTGTTCCGCGACCGTGGTGAAGGACCCGGCGAACCCCGGCAAGTCCAACATGGTGTGGACCGCCGGGCACTGCGTGCACGCGGGTAAGAAGGGCGGTTGGTACCGCAACATCGCCTTCGTCCCGGCGTACAACAACGACGGCCTGTCGCTGGCCGAGCTGGAGACCGCGCCCAAGGAGAAGATCGCTCCTTACGGTGTGTGGTGGGGCCAGTGGGCCCAGACCTCCGAGCAGTGGATCGCCGAGGGCGCGGCCGTCGGCGGCCAGGGCGCCCCGTACGACTTCGCGGTGCTGCACGTGACGCCGGAGAAGGGCGCGGGCGGCAAGTCGCTTGAGGAGACGGTCGGTTCGGCGCTGCCGGTCGAGTTCGACGCTCCCGCCGTGGCGGAGATCGACGCCATGACGGCCACGGGTTACCCGGCCGCGCCGCCGTTCGACGGTCAGAAGCTGCTCCAGTGCGAGGACAAGCCGGGGCGGCTCTCCGTCTTCCAGGACCAGCCCACGATGTACCGCGTCGGCTGCACGATGACCGGCGGTTCCTCCGGGGGTGGCTGGGTCGCGGCCGGGCAGGACGGCAAGCCGGCCCTGGTCTCGAACACCTCGATCGGCCCCGTCACCGCGGGCTGGCTGGCCGGGCCCCGGCTCGGCAAGGAGGCCGAGGGCATCTACCGCGCGGTGAGCGAGAAGTACGCGGGCCAGTAGGTCCCGACTTTCCGCGACGCCCCCTTCGCACGGGATCTCGGGATCCCTCATATGGTCCGCGGCCCCCGGTACGGCAGTAGCCGCCCGGGGGCCGCGGTCGATCCGCGACGGCCCCCGGAGCCAAGAATGACAAGCGCATGACAGGATGCACGATCGCGCACGCGTTCGGCCGCACCACCGCTCCGCGTTCGACCGCACGGCCGCGTAGGCGCACCACCGCACGACTCAGGTTTTCGGGGGAATCTCTTCCATGCGATCGATACGTCCGCTGCTGGCCGCGACCGGCCTCGTCGCGGCGCTCACACTGACGGCCGCGGCCTGCGGGCCGGACGAGGACGCCGCCGCCGAACCGTCGGCCGGTGGTCCGGCAGCGGAGAAGGACCCCGCCACCGGACTTCCCGGCGATCTGGGTGACGCCCTGGAGAAGCACGGGGTGGACCCGGAGAAGTGGAAGGACGGGGAGTGGAAGAACTGGGACAAGGACACGTGGCTCCGCAAGGCCGAGGACTTCGTCAACCCGGTCATCGACGGCCTGTGGAAGCCGGACCGGATGGCCGCGGCCGACGAGCCCGCCAGGACGATGGCGGCCGGTGACCTCACCGCCGGGCAGGACGTCAGCGATCCGGAGCCCGCGCCGGTCCGCGCCAAGCCGGAGAAGACGCCGTACCACCGGCACGCCGCCCCGGTCGGCAAGGTCTTCTTCGACTCCCCCGAGGGCTCCATGGTCTGCTCGGGCACGGTCGTGAAGGACCCGAAGAACCCCGGGAAGTCCAACCTCGTGTGGACCGCCGGGCACTGCGTGCACGCGGGCGCGGGCGGCGGCTGGTACCGCAACGTCGTCTTCGTTCCCTCGTACAACGACCAGGGCAAGAACGCGGCGCAGCTGCGGACCGCGCAGCCGCAGGAGGTCGCCCCCTACGGCACCTACTGGGCGGACTGGGCCGTGTCCTCCGGCCAGTGGATCTCCGGTGGCGGCCCGACGGGCGGAGCGGGCGCGCCGTACGACTACGCCGTCCTGCACGTGAAGCCCGAGAAGGGGGCGAAGTCGCTGGAGGAGACGGTGGGCAACGCTCTGCCCATCTCCTTCGACGCTCCGGAGATCCAGCAGATCAGCGGCATGGGCGCCTGGGGCTACCCGGCCGGTCCGCCGTACGACGGTCTGCTGATGCACCAGTGCGTCGACCGGCCCGGTCGGCTCTCGATCGCCCCGGGGACCCCGACGATGTACCGGATCGGCTGCACGATGACCGGCGGTTCCTCCGGCGGCGGCTGGTTCGTCGCCGGACCGGACGGAAAGTCGACGCTGGTGTCCAACACCTCGATCGGCCCGGTCACCTCGGGCTGGCTGGCCGGACCCCGGCTCGATGACGACGCCCGGCGCACCTTCACGGTGATGAGCGACAAGTTCGCCGGCCGGTAACCGCGGCCGGCGGCCGCACGCCGAAGGCCCGGCCCTCCCGGATCTCTCCGGAAAGGGCCGGGCCTTCGGCTCGTCGCGCGGTTACGCGGCTGTCAGGGCGCGGCGGGGACGAAGGTCCCGAGCTCCGCGGCCAGCTCCTCGTGGACCTGGGCCTTGAGCAGGGTGCCCTCGGCGGTGTGCTCCTCGAAGAGCACCTCGCCCTCGGCGTGCACCCGGGAGACCAGAGCCCCCTGGATGTACGGCACGAGCACCTCGATCTCGACGGACGGCCGGGGCAGCTCGGCGTCGATGAGCGCGAGCAGCTCGTCGATTCCGGCACCGGTCCTGGCCGAGACCGTGATGGCGTGCTTCTCGTTGCGCAGCAGCCTCTGGAGGACCAGAGGATCAGCCGCGTCCGCCTTGTTGATCACGACGATCTCCCGTACGTCCACCGCGCCGACGTCCCGGATCACCTCGCGCACCGCGGCGAGCTGCTCCTCCGGCACCGGGTGGGAGCCGTCCACCACATGGAGGATGAGATCGGACTCGCCGACCTCCTCCATGGTGGAGCGGAACGCCTCGACCAGGTGGTGCGGCAGATGCCGGACGAACCCGACGGTGTCGGCCAGGGTGTAGATGCGGCCGCTCGGCGTCTCGGCCCGGCGGACGGTCGGGTCCAGGGTGGCGAACAGGGCGTTCTCCACCAGGACACCGGCCCCGGTCAGGCGGTTGAGCAGCGAGGACTTGCCCGCGTTGGTGTATCCGGCGATGGCGACGGAGGGCACCTTGTTGCGCTTGCGCTCCTGCCGCTTGATCTCGCGGCCGGTCTTCATCTCCGCGATCTCCCGGCGCATCTTCGCCATCTTCTCGCGGATCCGTCGCCGGTCCGTCTCGATCTTGGTCTCACCGGGACCACGGGTGGCCATGCCGCCACCGCCGCTGGAACCGCCGCCGCCCATCTGGCGGGAGAGCGACTGACCCCAGCCGCGCAGGCGCGGCAGCATGTACTGCATCTGGGCCAGCGACACCTGCGCCTTGCCCTCGCGGGACTTGGCGTGCTGGGCGAAGATGTCAAGGATCAGGGCGGTGCGGTCGACCACCTTCACCTTGACGACGTCCTCCAGGTGGATCAGCTGGCCCGGGCTCAGCTCACCGTCACAGACGACGGTGTCGGCACCGGATTCGAGCACCATGTCCCGCAGCTCCAGTGCCTTGCCCGAGCCGATGTAGGTGGCCGGGTCCGGCTTGTCGCGCCGCTGGTACACCGCGTCCAGCACCTGAGCGCCCGCCGTCTCGGCGAGTGCGGCGAGCTCCGCGAGGGAGATCTCCGCGTCACGCACCGTCCCCGAGGTCCAGACACCCACCAGCACCACGCGCTCCAGGCGCAGCTGACGGTACTCGACCTCGGTGACGTCCTCGAGCTCCGTGGAGAGACCGGCCACACGCCGCAGCGCGGCACGCTCGGAGCGGTCCAGCTGATCGCCGTCCCGCGCTCCGTCGATCTCCTGGCTCCAGGCGACGTCCTCTTCCATCAGGGCGTCGGCCCGAAGGCTCTCGGTGAGGCTCTCGGTCGCGTTCTCCGTGGCGCTCTGCGCGTGCTGCGCGTCCTGGGGAAGGGAAGAAGAGGAGGTCATTGGATCCTTACGTCGATAGAAGTCGTTACGTCAGTCACAACGTGTGATCTTCCCGGATGATTCCCTGTCGGGAACTCCGGTGCGGTCCGCCGCGCCGACGCGTCGATAGTGGCACGGGCCCGCCGGGCCCGTCACGCGGGTTTAGCGCTGCTCCACTCGGGGTGGCCCGGCATCGGCGGGGTCTTCTCCCCGTACAGCCAGCCGTCGAAGAAGGCGGACAGGTTGCGTCCCGCGATACCGGACGCCAGCCGGGTGAAGTCCGCGGTCGTCGCGGTGGAGTCCCTGTGCACCCGGACCCAGGTGCGCTCCAGCCGGTCGAAGGCGGCCTCGCCGATCTCCTGGCGCAGGGCGTAGAGCACCAGCGCGCTGCCGTCGTACATGACGGGGCGGAACAGGCTGAGCTTCTGCCCCGGGGCCGTGCCGTCCGGGTGCGCCGGAGGGCCGCCGTCCGCGCGCCAGCCGTCGGAGAGCCTGTACGCCTCACGCATCCGCCGCTCCAGGGTCCCGCCGCCGTTCTCCTCGGCGTACCGGGCCTCGTACCAACTGGCGTGGCCTTCGTTGAGCCACAGATCGGACCAGCTCGCGGGCGAGACGCTGTCGCCGAACCACTGGTGGGCCAGCTCGTGGATCATCACCGAGTCGACGTACCACTCCGGGTAGCCGGGCTCGGTGAAGAAGGACTTCCCGAACAGCGACAGGGTCTGGGTCTCCAGGGCGAAGCCGATGGGGCTGTCGGCGACGAGCACCCCGTACGTCTCGAAGGGGTAGCGGCCGACCTGCTTCTCCATCCACTCCAGCTGGGCCGGGGTCTTCTTCAGCCAGGGTTCCAGCTTCTTCCGGTCGGCGTCCGGGACGACGTCGCGCACCGGCAGTCCGTGGGGGCCGGTGCGGTGCAGCACGGCGGAGGTGCCGATGGAGACCTGGGCCAGCTCGGTGGCCATGGGGTGCTTCGTGCGGTACGTCCAGGTGGTCGTGGCCCCGCGCCGGGTCTTCCCCGCCGGCAGGCCGGCCGCGACCGCTGTCAGCTTCTCGGGGGTGGTGATCCGGAAGGTGAAGTACGCCTTGTCGGAGGGGTGGTCGTTGCCGGGGAAGACGCGGTGGGCGGCGTCGGCCTGGTTGGCCATGGCGAGGCCGTCGGCGGTACGGACCCAGCCGCCGTCGTCCCCGGATCCGTCCGGGTCGCTGGTGTGCCGGACGGTGATGTTCAGCGGTACGCCCGCGGGGTGACGGCGGGGTGCCTGGACGACCAGGTCCTCGCGCTTGCTGCCGAAGTCGGCCGCCAGTCCGTTGACCTCGACCCCCTGGACGGTGCCCCGGGCGAAGTCGAGGTTGATCCGGTCCAGCGGGGCGGTGGTGCGGGCCCTGATCTTCGTGACCGCGTCCAGGGGTTCGGTGTTGCTGCCGTGGTACGTGAAGGCGATGTCGTACGCCAGGACGTCGTATCCGGGGTTGCCCAGCTCGGGGAAGAGCCGGTCGCCGATGCCCAGGGGCTCGGGGGCGGGCAGCGTGGCGGCGACGAGGGTGGCCGAGGCGGTCGCCAGCAGGGCGGCGCGCAGGCGGCGGGAGAGGAGCGGCATGGACTACCGCTATCAGCGCATCGCCGCCGGGCCGGGGAGCCGCGCGCCGCGCCACTCGAACGAGAACGCGTCGCTGGTGGAGAAGCGGTTCCGGCCGGCCGGGAGGAAATCCCGGGCCGGGCCGCTTCCGGGCTTCCGGGCTTCCGGGGCAGCTCAGCCGGCCGGGGCAGCTCAGCCGGCCGGGGCCGGGTGCTGGGCGCGGCTGACGTCGTAGACACCGGCGACCTCGCGCATGGCGCGCATCAGGGCGGGAAGGCCGGCCGCGTCGGGAAGCTGGAGAGTGTAGGTGTGGCGGACGCGCTGCTCGCTGGGCGGTTCCACGGTGGCGGAGACGATCGCCGCCTCGGCGGTGGCGATGGCCTCGGTGAGGTCGGCGAGGAGCCGGGGGCGGCCGAAGGACTCGGCGACCAGGGTGACCCGGCAGCCCGCGTCGGACTCCCGGCCCTCCACGTCGGCCCAGCGGGCCCCGACCGGGGCGCGGCCGATCTCCTGCATGGCGGCCACGGCGGGGCACTCGCGGCGGTGCACGGTGACCGTGCCGCCGCGCACGACGAAGCCGGTCAGCTCGTCGGGGGGCACCGGCGTACAGCAGCCGGCGAGGCGCACCGGCGCGTCCGGCCCGTCGACGACGACGCCGGTGGCGCGGGGGCCGGACCGGGTGCGCGTCGGCGCGGTGGCCTGGGCGTCGCGCTCCGGGGCGGCTAGCTCGGCCGGGCCGGGCCCGCCCGCGTCCACGGACGTCATCGTCGAGGGGGTGGGCTTCGCCTCGTCGGGGTGGTCGGTGAGCCAGCCGGTGATCGCGATCCGGGCGGTGGGGGTGCGCGCGTGGTCGAGCCAGTCGGGCGAGGGACCGGAGGCGGTGTCCTGGGCGAGCAGCAGCTGCACGGTGTCGCCGTCGCTGAGGACGGTGCTCAGGGTGGCGAGGCGGCCGTTGACCCGGGCCCCGATGGAGGTGTGCGCCCGGTCGCCGTACTGCGCGTAGGCGGCGTCGACGCAGCTGGCCCCGGCGGGCAGCCCGAGCGTGCCTCCGTCGGTGCGGAACACGGTGATCTCGCGGTCCTGGGCGAGGTCGTCGCGCAGGGTGGTCCAGAAGGTGTCGGGGTCGGTGGCGGACTCCTGCCAGTCCAGCAGCCGGGAGAGCCAGCCGGGCCGGGTCGGGTCGGCGCGCTCGTCGGACGGCTCGCTCTGCGGGGTGGCGGCGTGGTCCTGGGCGTACGGGTTGCCCAGCGCGACCACGCCCGCCTCGGCGACCTTGTGCATCCGGTGCGTGCGGATGAGGACTTCGGCGACGGCGCCTCCGGGGCCGACCACGGCGGTGTGCAGCGACTGGTACAGGTTGAACTTGGGGGCGGCGATGAAGTCCTTGAACTCCGAGATCACCGGGGTGAAACAGGTGTGCAGTTCGCCGAGGACGGCGTAGCAGTCGGCGTCCTCGGTGACGAGGACGAGCAGCCGGCCGAAGTCGGTGCCGCGCAGTTCCCCGCGTTTCCCGCGGACCCGGTGCACCGAGACGAAGTGGCGTGGCCTGATGAGGACTTCGGCGGTGATGCCCGCGTCGCGCAGGGTGCCCCGTACGTCGTCGGCGATGGTGTCGAGGGGGGCGTCCGGACCTGCCGCCGCGGCGATCAGGGCGCGGGTGTCCGCGTACTCCTCGGGGTGCAGGATCGCGAAGACCAGGTCCTCCAGCTCGGTCTTGAGCGCCTGCACGCCGAGCCGTTCGGCGAGCGGGATGAGGACGTCCCGGGTGACCTTGGCGATCCTGGCCTGCTTCTCCGGGCGCATCACGCCGAGGGTGCGCATGTTGTGCAGCCGGTCCGCGAGCTTGATCGACATGACCCGGACGTCGTTGCCGGTGGCGACGAGCATCTTGCGGAAGGTCTCCGGTTCGGCGGCGGCGCCGTAGTCGACCTTCTCCAGCTTCGTCACGCCGTCGACGAGATAGCAGACCTCGTCGCCGAACTGCTCGCGTACCTGGTCGAGCGTCACTTCCGTGTCCTCGACGGTGTCGTGGAGCAGGGAGGCGGTGAGGGTGGTGGTCTCGGCGCCGAGTTCGGCGAGGATCAGCGTGACGGCCAGCGGATGCGTGATGTACGGCTCGCCGCTCTTGCGCATCTGGCCGCGGTGCGAGGACTCCGCGAGGACGTAGGCCCGGTGCAGGATGGTCAGGTCGGCGTCGGGGTGGTGGGCGCGGTGCGCCTCGGCGACATGTCCGATGGCGTCGGGCAGCCGGTCGCGGGAGACCGGGCCGCGCAGTGCCACCCGGCCCAGTCTGCGCAGATCGATCCGGGGGCGGCTCCGCCTGCGTAGGGGAGCGCCGGGATCGGCGGCCTCTGCACTCATGGGCACCTCCGGCGACGTCGACCGGCGCTGGGGAGGGGCGGATGCCCCTCGGGACCGGTGCTTGATGCTATCGACCCCACCACGTGGCGCAGTCCAGCTCTCGCCCAGCGTGAAACGGATCACCCATTCGAGCGAAGCTCGGGCCGGTCATCGTTTCGAGCGAGCCATTCCTCAGGACGTTTCGAGCCAGATCGGGTCGATGACGCCTTCGGCGACGATCACCGCGGGCCCGGTCATGTCGATACCGCCGTCGGGGTGCTCGGTGATGACGAGGGTGCCGCCGGGGAGGTCCACCCGGTAGGTGGCGGGGAGGCCGGTCCTGGCGGGGTCGGCGCCGTCCCGGCGGGCGGTGGCGACGGCGACCGCGCAGGCGCCGGTGCCGCAGGAGCGGGTCTCGCCGGAGCCGCGCTCGTGGACACGCATGCCGACGTGGCGCGGGCCCCGGTCAACGACGAACTCGATGTTGACGCCGTCGGGGTAGACGGCGCCGGGGCTGACGGGCGGGGCGGTGAACAGGTCGCCGGCGTGGTCGAGGTCGTCGACGAAGGCGACCGCGTGGGGGTTGCCCATGTTGACGTTGCGGGCGGGCCAGCTGCGGTCGCCGACGCTGACCGTGACGCTCTCCTCGGGCAGCAGGGCGCGTCCCATGGAGACCGTGATGTCGCCGTTCTTCGCGAGGTGCACGCGCTTGGGGCCGCCCCGGGTGGCGACGGTGAGGTCGCCCTCCTCGACGAGGCCGGCGCGCTGGAGGTGGTGGGCGAAGACCCGCACGCCGTTGCCGCACATCTCGGCGATCGAGCCGTCCGCGTTGCGGTAGTCCATGAACCACTCGGCCGCGTCCGCCATGGAGCGCGCCTCGGGGTGCGCGGCGGACCGCACGACGTGGAGCAGGCCGTCCCCGCCGATGCCGGCCCGGCGGTCGCAGAGCCGGGCGACGACGGCGGCGGGCAGCGTGAGGGCGTTGTCCGGGTCCGGGACGATCACGAAGTCGTTCTCGGTGCCGTGACCCTTGAGGAAGGCGATCTGCGAGGTGCTCACAGGCCAACTGTACGAGGCGGCGCCGACCACCCGCACGAGCGGACCCGGCGGCCGGGTTCGCGACCGGCACAGGGCCCGGACCACTGAACCGCGCGGGCAGACCCGGCACAGGGCGTGTCCTGCCGTCAGCGCAGTCGGTCCACGCGCCAGACGGCGAGCGCGACCAGGGCGGCGCCGGTCGCCGCGTACAGCGCGATCACCCGCCAGTCGGGGCGGACGCCGGAGCCGCGGGAGGGCAGGCCCGGCCAGGTGTGACCGACGCGACGGGCGGCCATCATGCCCCAGCCGGCCGCGCAGCAGCTGATCAGGAGCCCCAGCATGGCGACGATGGCGCCGCCGTCGCCGAACTCGAAGGCGAGGGGAAAGGCGAACATCAGCGAGCCGACCGCGGCGAGTACGACGATGGGGGCGAGCTGCCAGATCCGCAGCTTGCGGGTGGGCCGCAGCTCGACCTCGACCTCCGGGGTCACGTCCTGCTCGTCGGGCCCGTCAGGACTCAGCCGTCCCGCGGTCTCCCGCGGTGACGGCACGTCGTGCTCCGTGTCGCGCTGCTCCGTGTCGCGAGGGCCGGCCTCCATCGCCACGCGCCCTCCCAACTCGGACTCCACTGGTGGATCGATGCTCGATGATGGCACGATCACGGGTGCCGAATTGACGGGCGGAGCTTCCCGATGCCATCACGTGATCAGGCTGTTATGGCTCCGCTTTGGGGTTTATGCAGGTCAGGCTTCTGCTGCTGGTCAGCGAGTCAGCAAGAGGTCAGCAATAACCCCAGGTCAGCGACCGATTACGCGGTCACGACCGAACTCGGCGAAGGGGCCGCAACAATCATGTCGAACAAGCTTGCGCGGGGCATGGGCAGCTTCTTCGAGCCCTGCGCGTGTCGCCGCCCGTCAGGCTGCCCGCACCTCTACACGATCCGCTTCCGCAACATCCGGGGCAAGCAGGCCGAGGAGTCCGGCTTCCCCACCCAGGACGCCGCCATCGAGCGCCTGACCGAGCTCTACACAGCCCGCAGGACCACGCTCCGGAGCATCGCCGAACAGCAGGAGACCCTCGGCGAGATGACTTTCGAGGAGTACGCGAAGGCGTGGTTCGCCCGCAAGCGTGGTCGCACCGGCAGCACGAGGGCCGCGACCGAGTCCCGGATGCGCACCCACGCCTATCCGGAGATCGGCTCGCGGAAGATGCGCACCTTCGACAGCTTCGTGGTGGAGCGCTTCATCACCGCCATGGAACGCAGCAACGTAGGCGCCGCAACTCAGGCGCAGGTCTTCCTTAAGACGATGCGCCCCAGCACCGGAAACGCGTTCCTCTTCCCACCACACTCCGAAGGTGGTGGACCAACCTCCAGCAGCAGAAGCCGAACCTCGTCCCCGGAGGGATGACCATGTACAGCTTCCGCCACTACCTCGCCTCCAACGCCCTTGGGCAAGGCATCCCCATCACCGACGTGGCGGACTGGATGGGCCACTCCGACATCAACATCACCTACCGCCACCTCCTCCCCGGCTCCGTCTCCAAAGCCGCCACACTCCTCAACAACGGCCTCAACTTCGCCACCACAACGGCCGACGACCCCGACGTCGCCACTGCGGCCTGACGTACCAGCGACACGCCGGCTGAGACCACCTGATAGCTCGTTCCAACGACCTCGCGCACGGCTAGCAGTGGGACGTCGAGCGCTGCATAGTCGATCATGGCTGCGTGGTAGGGAACGTGACGCGCACAGCGATCATCAGCGACCGGAGGATTACGGGCCTGTCGGCAGCTGTGATCGCTGAACTCGTCGCCGGGGTCGGCCCGTTGTGGCATGAGCGGCACCAGGCCAGGCTTGCGTCCCGGCCGCGGAAGCGTGCGGTGGGCGCAGGTGCGAAGCACCGCCTGGTCTTCGTCGACCGGCTGCTTGCCACGCTCGTGCACCTTCGCCACGGGGTTACTCATGACGTGCTGGCCTGCTGATTCAGTGTGGACCGCTCGACGGTCACGCGGGCCATCAGCGAGGTGCGGCCCCTGCTCGCGGAGCGAGGATGCACCGTCAGCCCCGACGTGCGGCTGCGAACCCTGGCCGAGGTCGTTGCCCATCTCGGCCAGGCCGGGAAGACCGGTACCAAGGACTCGGAGCACAGACCGGCGGACGCGTCGTGACGCCCCCGCACCGAAAGTTCAAGAAGAACGCCCCGGACTGGTACGAGGAGGTACACGAGCGCAGGCGCAAGGCCCACTCCTCACGCCGCATCCGGGTCGAGCACAGCATCGCCCATCTGAAGAACTGGCGGGCACTGACCCGCCACCTCGGCCGCCGCGAGCGCATGGACGACACCGTCCAAGCCCTCGTCGGCCTGCTGTCCCCGCAGCAGACCGCAGGCCGGTTCGTGGCTCGGCGGACGTGAGCACCGAGAGGCCCCACCGACCCCTTCGACATCCCACCGCTAACCGTGCACGAGGTCGTAAGGGATTGCAGATCATTAACACGTTGTTTTGATCGTGTTGTCCTCGCTGGTCTGTGCTTGGACCCGGTCCAGAAGGGCGGCGAGGGCCGTGGGTGGAGTTGTCGTCGGCGGGATGGTCATGCCGTGTGCCTCGCGCAGTCGCCGGTTCTTCAGGAGGGTGCGGTGCATCGCGGTGCGGCCTGGTGCCGAACAGCACGGCGAGGGGTTCCGCGGCCAGGGCGGCCCGCAGGTGGAGCACGGTGGCCAGGACCTGGTCGGGGAGGGCCAGCCGAGGCGGCCGACCGCGCCGGGTATCCCCGTCCGGGGCCAGGGTCTCGGTGAGGTCGTTCAGTTGCTGGCGGGTTATCCCGGTCAGTGCTGGATCGGAGAGCAAGGCTTGGTCCCACTCCGGATCCGGCGTCTGCGGGGCCCGGGCCGCCGGGATTACGGGTGATGGGTGGGGGTGCAGTGCGTAGTTCCAGGCGCCCTGGAACGCGTGCCGGGTCAGCGGCAGGGCGGCCATCTCCGCGTCTTTGATGGGACTCCGGTCGGGTAGGTGTTGGTGTCGAGTTCGGCTCTCACACGCAGTCCGGAGCGGGTGGTGGTCGCGGCGATCGACTGCAGGATGACTTCGTGGCTGGTCAGCGGGCGGCCGTTCCAGTTCATGGTGATGTGCGAGAAGAGCCGGTGCTCGATCTTGTTCCACTTCGATGTGCCTCGTATACAAAGTAGTTGGACTCGGGGATCTGGCGGATGAGCGGCTTCAGCTCGGCGATCTCCTTCTTCAGCGCCTTGACCTACGCGGACTCCTGCGTGGTCGTCCCCGGCCGCTGCCCGGAGTCGGCCTCGTCCCGCTTCACCCAGTTCCGCAGGGTCTCTGCCGAACCGATGCCCGGTTTCTGGGCGACCGCCCGCAGCACCGCCGACTCGTTCGGACACTCACCACGGACCTCGGCGAACATGCGCACCGCCGACGGCGCAGCTCGAGCGGGTGACGGAAAGGGTGTGCCATGGCTCAATCCATTCACGGAATCGAGTCTCCACCGAACCCGGAACAAATCACTCGCAGTTCAGGAGGACGGTGCGTCCAGGTTCGGCTTCCGCCTCACCTCAGTCACGGACACGTTCTCGTCTTCGGGGATGCCGAAGGGTTCCGCGATCACACCTGTTCCGGTGCCGATGATCTCCACTGCCAGGCCGGAGCCCATGAACCGAAGGTCCACTCGGGCGCGCGGGTCGCCGCCGAGGTCGGACATCTTGTGGATGCGGTCGGTACGGTATCCGGCGGCGACAATGGTCTGCTGAAGTGCGCTGTAGGTGGTGTGCGGCTCTCCGGCAGCTTTGGTGGTCAGGCGCTCGGCGTGCTTGGCGGCGGCGCACTTCTCGATGTCGCCGAGTTCGACTTCCTGTGGTGGGCCGGACTGCATGGGCTTGTCGGGCATCTCACCTGACTCATCGACGGGGATGGGGATGTCGCCGTTCGCGTCAGGTGTCCCCGCAGGCTTGTCGGTGCGGGGAGCTACACCGCTGGGGATGCCACCCGGCAGTGTCCCGGGATCTGGCGCGGCGCCGCTGCCGCTGGGGGCGTCGGGGGAGCACTGGCGCGCGAACTTGTTGAGGATGTCGAGGAACTGCTTCTCGGTGGGCTGCAGGGCGGGTGAGGCGGAGACCTGGGAGCCGATCGGGGTGGAGGATGTGGAGGAGGCTGTCTGGGTGCCGCAAGCGGTCAGGGCGAGGGAGCCCGCAGCCGCTATGACGACGGACGCGGTGAAGCGAATCGATGGCATGGATAAATCTTTGCCACACGCCCACTTGGGCGCATGAGTATGCGTACTCATGGCTTGATCACAGGCCGAAAATAGTCGTCGAGATCTGTGGACCGATTGATCTCGGTCTCGTTTTGATGGCTTAATTTCGACAAGTTCGTTTTCGAATCCGTCACCCTTCCCCAGGAACGACCTCGGTGTAGTTCCGCTCTGCCCGGTTTCATGATGGCTGATTAGATGTCGTAAACGGCGCAAGCGTCCCACGGTGGAGCAGGTCACGGCGGGGCGGTGGAGCAGGTCGCGGCGGGCGTGGGCGATGCCGGCTCGTCCGGCGAGGCGGATCGCGCTGATGGCCAGATTACGGAAGCCGCCTTGCCCGCAGAGCCGTACTGATCCTGACCTGGGCGTTGTCCTCGTCCGGGTCGGATCAGGCGGGCTTGCTGCTGGCCATGACGGGGGTTCTCCTCTCGGTGCGCTCCAAGGCTCACCTGCCGAAGCGGGAAGCCTCACCCAAGGCCGACAGAGAGGGACTCGATGACCGTCCCAGGACCATTCGGCAAGGCACGTGGGGAAGACAAAGGTTCTCACGCTCGGTGATACCGAGATCCGAGCCACCCGCAATGAAATTGGCATCAGCGTCGCCTGCAACATCAAAAACACCACCGACAAAACACGCAACATAAAAGTTGCCGTCAGCGCCGGCAACGGAAACGATTGAGTGACGACCAATAACTTCGATTTACGGAAAGTAGCCGCGGGGCAGACAGCTTCAGAAACCACTGTCATGGGCGCTTCTTTCGAAGGGAACCTGCCGGACGATCCGAAAATTTACATCGACTCGGTACTTTTCTACTGAGCCCAAAGTGACGGTTAGCCTCGAACTTTCGTGACGGGCTGTCGGATCTCCGGCGGCCCGTTTCGGCTTGTCGAGTGGGTGAGTAAGGCTACGGCGTAGTCACGTGATGTCCAGTTCGTGACCATGTATTGATCAGAAACTCATGGGGTTCTCGTCCAGGACACAGCGGACGTGCGGGCCGCCGAAGTAGCCGCGGATGATGTGTGGCTGACGTTGTCGGCGGTGGAAGAATCTGCAGGTTTCGGCGGCGAGTTCGGCTTGGTTCCTGGCCCCCGGTGGGTGTGGGGAAGGCTGCGTTTCAGGTCGGCGTTGACCAGTTCGTCGGGGTTCAGTTCGGGTGAGTACGAGGGCAGGAAGTGCAGCTCGATCCAGTCCTGGTGGTCGGCGAGCCAGGCCCGGACGGCCTTCCAGCGGTGGGCCGGGTGCCGGTCGACAATCAGGTGGACCTTGTGGTCGAAGTGCCCGACGAGCCGGGAGAGGAAGCGGCACATCATCTGCCCCCGCGCCCACAGCCGACCCGAAAGATCCAGGTCGGAGGGGATCTGATCGAGGGCGGCCTGCCGCGCGGCGGCCTGCTCGGCCTCGGACAGGACCTGGTGCTCGTCCACGCGGCGGCCTCGCGGGCGGGACAGCAGTGCGTCCCGGCCAGCGGCCCGCCACCTCTCCCACCAGTTGTCCACGGCCTTGACCAACACCTTGAACAGGTCGGCGACCGCCACCCGGTCCCGGCCCTCCATCAACGCGGAGACCGCCAGCAACCGCACAGCCTCCTGCGCGTTCGGCGAACACATCCGCGCGTCCCCCCCACCAGATCACTCACGCACCATCGACGAGCCTGAACCCAAAGCCTTTCGGATCAATAAGGCCGAGGCAGACGAGGGTCGCGGGCATTGCCGCGGAGGCCGGTCGCGATGTTCCTTGTTCCGTCCGTCCGGAGGGTACCGATGGCGAGGTTGCGGTAGGTGACCATCGCGCGTGGTGCGTTGCCGGTCCGGAGCTGCGGGGCGTCCTCGGTGAAGGTGGTGTCCCGGATGTGGTGCAGCGATTCGATCCCCCGTTCATCGCGGACGAGTTGGGCGAGGCGGGCCGGGGCGGTCTGTTCGGCGGTCAGGCTGGTGTCCGCGTAGATGGCGGTGAGGTGGTCCGACCGTCTTGCGGTCAGTGCGGCGACGGCCGCCCCTGGGCTCAGCCCGTACGAGTACGCCCACTGCAACATGGAAGGGCCCTAGGCCTTCGAGAAATCCGGGCTGGCCGCCGGCTGTCCCCGAGCTGCTGACACCCTGAAGGGTGCTCCGCTCCAGGACGACGGAGCCAGCCTCCTGTGGTGATCGGCGCCACCAGCGCAAGACCATAGTCGTGAAACGCAGTTCCAGACGGGCCGATGCGTCAAGCTTGTTTGACAGCGGCGTCAAATCCGCTGAATACCGACGCAGGCCGCCGCCATGCACCCCGTCTGAACAGCGCAGGAACGCCCTATCACACGGTTCATGGCCTTTCGTTGAGCGAGCACACCCGAGCGGTGGCCTCGCGTTGGCCGGTGCTCCAACTTCTGATCTCACGTTCGTCTCAGGGGCCGTCGTCCCTCGATGTTGCTTCCGGTATTGCCCTTTCGTCCTGTGGTGTCGGGTCGCGCCAGGAGACGGTCATCTCGTTGGTGCGGCGGCCGGTGAGTTGGACCACGGCGTCGGAGCGGGCCGGCAGAGCTCGTATCGCCAAGCGCAGCGGATGGGAAGTAGTCCACCGCCACGCCTTGCCACGAGACGATCGCCCGGATCAGGTACAGCGTCCTCACCTCATTCCTCGGCGTACAGAGCACCAACTCCACTTACAACACACTCCCGCCCCCCGCCACTGCCAACCGATGTAGGTGACCACCCGTCAGCAAAGTCAGCAAGGGGTCAGCACCGGACAGCGATATGTCATCCCCGATTGGCGGATTCTGGCGCGAACTCGCATTCCAACAACTCGCTCCGACCTGCCTCGATTTAGCGAAACGAGAGCCCCGCTACGCCGGCAACTCCTGTCATGCGATCAGGCTGGGACCGCTCGTTCGACCAACGTCAGCGCCCGGTGCGGGAGTTCCTCCCGGTCACGGTGGCCGCCGCCGAGCCACACGACACGCGCGTCGCGGCGGAACCAGGAGTCCTGACGGCGGGCGAAGCGCTTGGTGGCGCGCACGGTCTCGGCCCGCGCGTCCTCCTCGGTGCACTCCCCCGCGAGCACCGCGAGGATCTGCTGGTAGCCGAGAGCCCGCGAGGCCGTGAGGCCCTCGCGCAGCCCGGACGCCTCCAGGGCGCGCACCTCGTCCACGAGCCCCGCCTCCCACATCCGGTCGACGCGCAGGGCGATGCGCTCGTCCAGTTCGGGGCGGTCCACGTCGACGCCGATCTGCACGGCGTCGTAGACCGGCTCCTCGCCGGGGAGGTTGGCGGTGAACGGCTTGCCGGTGATCTCGATGACTTCGAGGGCGCGGACGATGCGGCGGCCGTTCGTCGCCAGGATGGACCGGGCGGCCTCGGGATCGGCGGCGGAGAGGCGTTCGTGCAGGACGCCCGAGCCGCGCTCGGCCAGTTCCGCTTCGAGGCGGGCGCGCACCCCGGGGTCCGTACCGGGGAACTCCAGGGCGTCGATGGCACCCTTCACGTACAGCCCGGAGCCGCCGACGAGGATCGGTGTGCGCCCCTCGGCGAGCAGCCGGTCGATCTCCAGGCGGGCCAGTCGCTGGTACTCGGCGACGCTGGCGGTCTCGGTGACGTCCCAGATGTCCAGCAGCCGGTGCGGTACGCCGTCACGCTCGGGAAGCGTCAGCTTCGCGGTGCCGATGTCCATGCCCCGATAGAGCTGCATGGAGTCGGCGTTGATCACCTCGCCGCCGAGCCGCTGGGCGAGAAAGACCCCCAGATCCGACTTTCCGGCTGCGGTGGGGCCTACGACGGTGATGACGCGGGGGGCGGAAGCGGGAGGGGTCACCCGGACAGTCTCCCAAATATCCGGGCCCTCCCGACCACACGGTGTCTGTGGGGGTGCGGCCGTGCGCGGAGAGCGACGTCAAGGAAGCGCTGGCGAAGCGCAATGAGGCGTGTAAAAACGGCAAGAACGGACAAGTGACGGACAATGGGGGCGGGAGAACGCTCCCGCGAACAGTTCTCAACAGTCCTCACTGCACGGAAGGTGACCCAATGGGGTTCCTGGACAACCTGAAGGCCAAGCTGGGGCCGGCCAAGGACAAGGTCGGCGACCTGGCACAGCAGCACGGGGGCAAGATCGAGCAGGGCCTCGACAAGGCCGCGCGCACGGTCGACCAGAAGACCAAGGGCAAGTACAGCGACAAGATCGATTCGGGGACGCGCAAGGCCAAGGAGGCCGTGGACAAGCTGGGCAACAAGGAGGGGGGCACCCCCGGCGCCACCGGCACCCCCGGCGCCACCGGCACGCCGGGGAATCCCGGTACTCCGGGGAATCCCGGCAACACCCCTCCTCCGCCGCCGCCCGCTCCCTGACACGGTGACCGCGGACCGGCGGCGGGCACGTGGCCGAGTGCCCCGTGCCCACCGCCGGTCCGTTCAGGACCAGGCGGCGACGGTGTACCCCACGCCGTACGGGGCGTCCTCGTACAGCAGTCGGCCCGCGAGTCCGGCGGACCGCGCGGCGCCGCCGAGCAGCTGCCAGGGGGCACGTCCGGCCGCCTTGAGTTCACGGGCGACCGTCGCGTCGAGCGCGGCGAGGGCGTGGAGGTCCGCGGAGCCGAGCGCTTCGGTGGCGCGGGCGTCGAAAGCGGCTGCCCGCTCGTCGAGGTAGCCGGGGGCCTTGAGGGTGCGGCAGGCGCTGCCGTCGCCCATCACCAGGAGCGCGACCCGCTCGGCACGCCGGGCGAGGGAGTGCCCGGCCGCCGCGCACTCCGGGGTGGCCTCGCTCTCCGCCACGGCGAACCCTTCGACGGGAGCGCCCCTCCATCGGGCCCGGCTCAGCAGCCAGGCGCCCACGGTGAGGGACTGCGGCAGCGGCCGGTCCGGGGCGGCGGCGTCCCGCGGTGTGTCGCCGAGCGTCACGTCGAGGTCCACGCCGACGCCCCTGAAGGACCCGCGCGCCGCTGCCGGGTGGGGTCCGGCGGACCGGTCGTCGCCCGGCCCCACGACGACGAGCAGGTCCGGGCGCGAGGCGGCGAGCACTCCCACGGCGTCGAGGCACGCGTCACGTGCGGCGTCGAGTTCGGGGGCGGCCCCGGCGGCGACCTCGGGCACCAGGAGCGGCGGACAGGGGCACACGGCGGCGGCGACAAGCATGCCGGTCAGCGTACTTGCCGAAGGTCGGAGCGGGTGGGGCCGGTCGGCCGCGCCGGGCCCGTGTGCCGGGGCGGACGCCACTGCCCGCGAACCCGTGTGCCGGGGGCAGTGGCGTCCGCCCCGGAGTCTGCGTCCGACCGCTGCCGCGGGTCCCGGCCGGGACCCGCGGCAGCCGCCCGGTCCGTCAGCCGATGCCGCAGGCCGGGGCCGGGGCGGCCGGGAGCGGGTCCGGGGCGCCGATGCCGGGAAGGCCGAGCATCACTCCGGCGGGCTTGGCGGCCGCCTCGGTGGTGCGCTTCTCCCAGGCGTCGCCCGCGCGGGTGGACCGCACGGCGAGCGGTGTGCCCTCGGCGAGCAGGTGGTGCGGGGCGGCGTAGGTGATCTCGACGGTCACGACGTCGCCGGGGCGCACGGCCTTCTCGGGCTGGGTGAAGTGCACCAGGCGGTTGTCGGGGGCGCGGCCGGAGAGGCGTCGGGTGGCCCCGTCCTTGCGGCCCTCGCCCTCCGCGACCATGACGTCCAGGGTGCGGCCGACCTGCTTCTTGTTCTCTTCCCAGGAGATCTGCTCCTGGAGGGCGGACAGGCGCATGTACCGCTCCTGGACGACCTCCTTGGGGATCTGGTCGTCCATGTCGGCGGCGGGGGTCCCGGGGCGCTTGGAGTACTGGAAGGTGAACGCGTTGGCGAACCGTGCCTCGCGGACGGCGTGCATCGTCTGCTCGAAGTCCTCCTCGGTCTCGCCGGGGAAGCCCACGATGATGTCGGTGGAGATGGCGGCGTCCGGCATCGCGGCGCGCACCTTCTCGATGATCCCCAGGAAGCGCTCCTGGCGGTAGGAGCGGCGCATCGCCTTCAGGATGCTGTCCGATCCGGACTGCATCGGCATGTGCAGCTGCGGCATCACGTTGGGCGTCTCGGCCATGGCGGCGATGACGTCGTCGGTGAAGTCGCGGGGGTGCGGCGAGGTGAAGCGGACGCGCTCCAGGCCCTCTATGGCCCCGCAGGCGCGCAGCAGCTTGGAGAAGGCCTCGCGGTCGCCGATGTCGGAGCCGTACGCGTTGACGTTCTGGCCGAGCAGGGTGATCTCGGAGACGCCCTCGGCGACCAGGGCCTCGATCTCGGCCAGGATGTCGCCGGTGCGGCGGTCCTTCTCCTTGCCGCGCAGCGCCGGGACGATGCAGAAGGTGCAGGTGTTGTTGCAGCCGACCGAGATGGAGACCCACGCGGCGTAGGCGGACTCGCGGCGGGTGGGGAGCGTGGAGGGGAAGGCCTCCAGGGACTCGGCGATCTCGATCTGCGCCTCCTCCTGGACGCGGGCGCGCTCCAGGAGGACCGGCAGTTTGCCGATGTTGTGCGTGCCGAAGACGACGTCGACCCAGGGGGCCCGCTTGACGATGGTGTCGCGGTCCTTCTGCGCGAGACAGCCACCGACGGCGATCTGCATCCCGGGGCGCTTGGTCTTCATGGGCGCGAGGCGGCCGAGGTTTCCGTACAGCTTGTTGTCGGCGTTCTCCCGCACCGCGCAGGTGTTGAAGACGACGACGTCGGCGTCGCCGTCGGAACCTTCGGGGGCCCGGACGTAACCGGCGCCCTCCAGGAGACCCGACAGCCGTTCGGAGTCGTGGACGTTCATCTGGCACCCGTAGGTGCGCACCTCGTAGCTCTTCTGGACGTCCACTGCTTCGCTCCGGTTGCCGCTGCTCATGGGACAAGGGTAGGCGGTTGCCGGGCGGCCCCCTCCCGTCCCCTTCCCCGGCCGCCGCCCGGCCCTGCCCGCTGTGGGACGGGCCTCATGGGGAAGCCTGGTCAGGGGGCGGTCGAGCTGGCAGGATCGCGCGCATGTTCCACGCTCTGTCCCGATTCGGCCGCCGGCGCACCCTGCGGACGGGCGCCGTGCTCGCGGTCGTGCTCGGGCTGCTCGCGTGGTGGTTGCAGCCGGAGGGGGGCGAGGGGGACCCGAGCGGGTCGCTCACCTTCTCCACCGGCGTGCCCAGCGGTGTGTACCAGCGGTACGGGGAGCGGCTGGAGGTCGCGCTCGCCAAGGACATGCCGGAGGTGTCCATACGGCTGCGGACCAGCGAGGGGTCGCAGCAGAACCTCGCCCGGGTGGCGACGGGCGAGGCGGACTTCACCATCGCCACCGCCGACGCGGTGGCCACCTATCTCCGCGACGGCAGACCGGGGGCCCAGCGACTGCGCGGCTGTGTCCGGCTGTACGACGACTACGTCCAGCTGGTCGTCCCCCGCGACTCCGACGTGCGGACGGTCTCCGATCTGCGGGGCAAGCGGGTGGGCGTCGGCCAGGAGGGTTCCGGGGTGCGGCTGGTCGCGGACCGGCTGCTGGCGGCGGCGGGGCTCGATCCGGCCGACGACGTCACCCCGGTGCCGGTGGGCATCGACACCATGCCCGTACGGCTGACCCAGGGCCGGCTCGACGCGTTCTTCTGGTCGGGCGGGCTGCCGACCGCGGCCGTGCAGAAACTGTCGCGGCGCTTCGACATCCGGCTGGTGCCGCTGGAGGCCGAGCTGGTCGCGGAGCTCCAGGCGGCGACCGGTCCCACCCGCTTCTACCGGTCCGCCATGATGCCCGCCGACGTGTATCCGCAGGCCCAGCAGGGTCAGGCGGTTCCCACGGTCGCCGTGGCCAACCTGCTCGTCACGACCGACCGTACGGACGCGGCCATGACCGAGGCCTTCACCCGGACCGTGATCAACAGCCGGGACCGGATCGGCCGCGAGGTCCACGCGGCGCAGCTGGTGGATCTGCGGACGGCGATCTACACGGATCCGCTGGACGTGCACGACGGGGCCAAGGCCTACTACCGCTCGGTGAAACCGTGAGGCCCCGCCGCTCCTGAAACCCGGCGGCGCCTCCCACCCGGCTCCCCGTCAGCTCCCCGGCACGTCGCGGGGGACCGAGACGGTCACCCGCAGGCCGTGCGGTTCGTGGTGCTCGTACGCGATCGAGCCGCCGCCCGCCGCGAGCAGCACCCGGGAGATGGAGAGGCCCAGGCCCGACCCGCTGACGTTCTGGTGGCGTGTGCTGCGCCAGAAACGGTCCCCGACGCGCTCCAGCTCCGCTTCGGTGAGGCCGGGGCCCCGGTCGGCGACCACGACGGTCGCCGTGCGGGCTCCGGCGGCGACGTTGACGGTGACGGTGACGTCCTCTCCGGCGGGAGTGAACTTCAGGGCGTTGTCGACCACCGCGTCCAGGGCGCTGGAGAGCGCCACGGGGTCGGCCCAGGCGGTGGCCGCCGGGGCCCCGTCCAGGGTGAGGTGCACGCCCTCCCGCTCCGCCATAGGACGCCAGGAGGCGACCCGCTCGGCGGCGAGCGGGACGATGTCGATCAGCTGGAGGTCCGCCTCGGCGTGCTCGGCCAGCGCGAGGTCGAGGAGGTCGTCGAGAACCCGGGCCAGCCGCTTCCCCTCGGTACGCACGGCCGCGATCTCCTCGCTGTCCTCGGGCAGCTCCAGGGCGAGCAGCTCGATGCGCAGCAGCAGGGCGGCGAGCGGGTTGCGCAGTTGGTGCGAGGCGTCGGCGACGAAGGCGCGCTGCTGCTCCAGCACGTCCTCGACGTTGTCCGCCATCTCGTTGAAGGAACGAGCCAGGCGTCTGAGCTCCGGCGGCCCGGCGGAGGCGGCGACCCGGGAGCGCATACGGCCACCGGCGATGTCGTGGGTGGCCGCGTCCAGGGTCCGCACGGGCAACAGGACCCAGCCGGTGAGCCGTACGGCCGCGCCGGCCGCCACCAGCAGTGCCAGCGCCTCGCCGAGGCCGATGAACAGCCACGTCCGCAGGATCCGGGACCGCATCTCGCCGGTGGACGAGTCGAGGACGACCACGGCGACCACGTCGCCGTCGCGCACGACGGGCGAGGCGACGACGACACGGCCGTCGCGCCAGGGCCAGATCTGCGGGGGGTCGTGCGAGCGGCGGCCCAGCAGCGCCTCGTTGAAGGCCGTGCGCCCCTCGCCCTTGGCGGGCAGGGTCCAGTAGCCGGGGGCCTTGGCCAGGGCCCGGTAGTCCCGGAAGAAGACGCCAGCGCGGATGTCGTACACGGAGGCGTAGAGCTCCAGGTCGGTCTGGAGGGTGCGGCGCCGCTCCTCGCTGTCCGGGGAGGTGTCGGTGATGGACTGCGCCAGGGCGGCGAACCGTGCGGTGTCGTCGATCCGGTCGATCACCAGCCGCTGCTGTTCGGCGGCGGCCACGCTGATCGCGAGCGGGAAGCCGAGGGTGAGCAGGACGGCGGCCATCAGGACGATGAGCAGCGGGAGCAGACGGGAGCGCACCGGGAGACGTACCCGCCGGTTACGCGGACGGCGCGACGAGCCGGTAGCCGACGCCCCGCACGGTCTCGATCAGGGCGGGCAGCCGCAGCTTGGAGCGCAGGGAGGCGACGTGGACCTCCAGGGTGCGGCCGGTCCCCTCCCAGCTGGTGCGCCAGACCTCGCTGATGATCTGCTCGCGGCGGAAGACGACGCCGGGGCGCTGGGCGAGCAGCGCCAGGAGGTCGAACTCCTTGCGGGTGAGCTGGACTTCCGCACCGTCGACGCTGACCCGGCGGGTCGGCAGCTCGATGGCGACCGGACCGAGGCGCAGGGCGGCGGCGGGGGTCGGCGTGGTGTCCTCACCGCTGGTGGTGCGCCGGGCGACCGCGTGGATACGGGCGAGCAGTTCGCCGGTGTCGTACGGCTTGGTGACGTAGTCGTCGGCGCCGAGGTTGAGGCCGTGGATGCGTGAGCGCACGTCGGCGCGGGCGGTGACCATGATCACGGGGGTCGCGGTGCGTTTGCGGATCTTCCCGCACACCTCGTAGCCGTCCTGGTCGGGCAGGCCGAGGTCGAGGAGGATCACCCCGAAGGGTTCCTTGTCGGCGGGCAGCAGGGCGCGCAGGGCTTCCTCGCCGTTACGGGCGTGCACGACCTGGAATCCGTGCCGGGCGAGCACGGCGGACAGGGCCGCCGCGACATGGTCGTCGTCCTCGACGAGCAGCAGTCTCATGGCCCTCCCCTCCGTTTCTCCCGGGGCCGTACGGCTCCTCGGGTCTTCGTGCTCCCCCCCCGGGCCGGGCGTCCCCTGGGGCTCGTTCGCTTCGTCGTCCCGTCGGCAGCACCGTCGCACGGCGTCACCACGTGGGGCCCGACATTAACCCGCGCTTCATCCGCGAGATCCCCCGCGAGCCCCGATGACACTTCCCGTTCTGCGGTGTTTCACGTCTTCCTCGTCCCAGGCATCCACGCCGATGAACGGCACACCAGTCAAGAGCCTCCCGGTTACAGCAGGGTTTCCGTTATGCACCCGGTACGCCTCCGGGGCGGCGCGTGACGTCCTGTTCACGCGGAGTGTCCGGTTGCCGCCGGATCGTTATGCTCAATTTCCGCTCAGATGTAATGACGTTGGTAGCACTGCGTCATTACTGTCCTTGTTCAACCGAGGAGGACGGAGCAAGAAGCCGATGAGCGGAGTTTCAGTGACCAAGGACGCCGAGGGTGCCGCGCCCGCGGCGAACGACCTGGTCGTACTGAGCAACGTCAACAAGCACTTCGGCGCGCTGCATGTGCTCCAGGACATCGACCTGACCATCGCCCGTGGCGAGGTCGTGGTCGTCATCGGGCCTTCCGGGTCCGGCAAGTCCACGCTGTGCCGCACGATCAACCGCTTGGAGACGGTCGATTCGGGAGCGATCTCGATCGACGGCAAGCCCCTGCCCCAGGAGGGCAAGGAGCTGGCCAGGCTGCGTGCCGACGTGGGCATGGTCTTCCAGTCGTTCAATCTCTTCGCACACAAGACGGTGCTGGAGAACGTCATGCTGGGCCAGGTCAAGGTCCGCAAGGCCGACAAGAAGGCGGCGGAGGAGAAGGCCCGGACCCTGCTCGACCGGGTGGGCGTCGGCGTACAGGCCGACAAGTACCCGGCGCAGCTCTCCGGTGGCCAGCAGCAACGCGTCGCGATCGCACGGGCGTTGGCGATGGACCCGAAGGTCATGCTCTTCGACGAGCCCACGTCGGCGCTCGACCCGGAGATGATCAACGAGGTCCTGGAGGTCATGCAGCAGCTGGCCCGGGACGGGATGACGATGATCGTCGTCACCCACGAGATGGGCTTCGCCCGTTCCGCCGCCAACCGCGTCGTGTTCATGGCCGACGGGAAGATCGTCGAAGAGGCGACCCCCGACCAGTTCTTCAGCAACCCGCGCAGCGACCGGGCCAAGGACTTCCTGTCGAAGATCCTTCACCACTGACGACAACGACCCACGACCTAAGGATTGCTCACATGAAGCTCCGTCAGTCCGCCGCCGTCGCGGCCATCGCCGTCCTCGCCCTGACCGCCACCGCCTGCGGCGGCAAGGAGGGCTCCGCGGGCGACAAGCCGGGCGGCACGAAGCCCGGTTCCTCCGAGGCCCCCGCACTGCCCACGTACACCGCGGCCAAGGACGTCGCCCTGGACTCCCCGGTCTTCAAGAAGGCCAAGGAGCGCGGCAAGCTCGTCATCGGCGCCAAGGCCGACCAGCCTTACCTCGGCTTCGAGGACCAGTCGACGAAGGAGCGCTCGGGCTTCGACATCGAGATCGCCAAGATGGTCGCGGCCGACCTCGGCTTCTCCGACAAGCAGATCGAGTGGAAGACCGTCGACTCCGGCGTCCGTGAGACGGCCATCTCCAAGGGCCAGGTCGACTACTACGTCGGTACGTACACGATCAACGACGAGCGCAAGAAGCAGGTCGGCTTCGCCGGGCCGTACTACAAGGCCGGCGCGGACCTCCTGGTGCGCGAGGACGAGAAGTCGATCACCGGCAAGGACGCGGTGAAGGGCAAGAAGGTCTGCTCGATCGTCGGCTCCACGCCGCTCCAGGAGATCAAGAAGCCCGAGTACGGCGCGAGCGTCGTCGAGCTGGCCAAGTACTCCGACTGCGTGCAGCAGCTGCTGACCAAGCAGGTCGACGCCGTCACCACGGACGACTCGATCCTCAAGGGCTACGCGGCCGCCAACTCCGGCAAGCTCAAGGTCGTCGGCGACCCGTTCACCGACGAGCCCTACGGCGTCGGCCTGAACAAGGACGACAAGGTGCTCCGCGAGGCCATCAGCAAGTCGCTGGAGGAGCGCGTCAAGGACGGCACGTACAAGAAGATCTACGAGGCCACGCTGGGCCTGTCCGGTTCGGACTACGTCGAGCCGCCGGCCATCGAGCGCTACTGACGCCGTCGGCCCCCGGACCGCGGGCTCCGGCCCGCCGTCCGAGAGCCGGCACCCCGTGTCAACCCCCACGACGCCCCGCGAGTGACCCAGGCGTCCCGTACGCCACCGCCGTCCCGGTGTTCCCGGGGGCAGCGGGCGTACGGGGCGCCCCTTCCCCTGCCCTGATGCCGCTGACCGCCGACGCGGAGACCTCATGAACGTACTGCTCGACAATTTTCCAGAGTTCCGCGACGGCTTCATAGGAACCGTGTCGATCACCGCCGTCAGCTCGGTTATCGCCCTGGTCCTCGGTGTGTTGATCGCCGGATTCCGGGTCTCGCCGGTGCCGCCGCTGCGGTACTTCGGCACCGCCTGGGTGACGCTGATGCGCAACACCCCGCTGACGCTGCTCTTCCTGATCTTCTTCTTCGTCGTGCCCGAGATTCTCTTCCCGGGGATGAGCCCGTTCGTGCTCGGCTCGCTGGCGCTCGGCTTCTACACCTCCTCGTTCGTGTGCGAGGCGGTCCGCTCCGGCATCAACACCGTGCCGCTGGGCCAGGCGGAGGCCGCGCGCTCCATCGGCATGACGTTCGCCCAGACGCTGCAGATCGTGGTGCTCCCGCAGGCGACCCGGACCGTGATCCCGCCGCTGAGCAGCATCTTCATCGCGCTGACGAAGAACTCCGCGATCGCCGGCGCCTTCAGCGTCGCCGAGCTGTTCGGCTGGCAGAAGCTGATGAGCGACAAGGGCTACGACATCGTCCCCGTCTTCATCTGGGTGGCCATCGGCTACCTGATCGTCACGTTTACCATCAGCGGCCTCTTCCGGCTGCTGGAGCGTCGCATGGAGGTCGCCCGATGAGCGCCAGCGTTCTCTACGACGCCCCGGGTCCCAAGGCCGTCGTCCGCAACCGGATCTACGCGGTCGTCGGCAGCCTCGCCATCGCGGCGCTGATCGCGATCAGCATCATGCGGCTCGCCGACAAGGGGCACCTCGCCCCCGCGATGTGGGACATCTTCAACTACACGGGCATCCGGCAGAACATCGCCGACGCCCTGCTCGCCACGCTCAAGGCGTTCGGTCTCGCCGCGGTCGGCTCGCTGGTCCTCGGCGTGGTGCTGGTGGTGGGCCGGCTCTCCGACCACAAGCCGGTCCGCTGGGCGGCGACCACCTTCATCGAGCTGTTCCGCTCGCTCCCGCTGCTGATCACCATCTACGCCATCTGGGTCGGCTTCCTCACCGACCACTCGATGTGGGCGCTGGCCGCGGGTCTGTCCGTCTACAACGGCTGCGTCCAGGCCGAGGTGCTGCGGGCCGGCATCAACTCGGTGCCCAAGGGCCAGAGCGAGGCCGCGTACGCGCTCGGCATGAGCAAGACGCAGGTCATGGTCAGCGTCCTGATGCCGCAGGCCGTCCGGTCGATGCTGCCGACGATCATCGGGCAGCTCGTGGTGACCCTCAAGGACACCTCGCTCGGCTTCATCATCCTGTACCCGGAGCTGCTCCAGACCGCGCGGCTGATCGCCTCCAACACGCAGGTGAACGGCCAGTACCCGTACGTCTCGACGATCGTCGTCATCGGCACGCTCTACATCGCGATGTGCCTGCTGCTCTCGGCGCTGGCGACGTGGATCGAGAAGCGCGGCCGCCGCGCCAGGACCGGCATCAAGGTGGCGCCCGGCGCCCCGGCCGCCGGCATCCCGGCGGTGGAGGCCGTTCCCGGCCCGGTCGCGGGGGGCGCAGGGGGCGCAGGCCCGGCGGCCGACGGTACCGGTGGGGCCGGTGTGACGAAGGACTGACCGTCCCCGGGCCCTTCCCGGCCCTGACGAGCAGGAGCATTCGAGGCAGCGGCGCACGCGTCGCTGCCTCGGTCACTTGACGCAAGCACCACCAGTGGGTTGCATACGTTCTGTGATCACGCACCCGGCTTCCTATGCCACGTTCCGCATGACCGTACGGGCCGGAGGGTACGAGCCGTGGACCCGGTGATCGTCGTCGGCGCCGGGCCCGTCGGGCTGACGCTGTCGCTGGCCCTCGCCGCCCGGGGCGTCCCCTCGGTCGTTCTCGACGAGGGCCCCGGCGCGGAGGAGCCCCGCCCCGCCCGCACGGTCGTGCTGCGTGAGGACACCGCCGATCTGATGGGCCGCCTCGGCTGCCGGGAGCTGGACCGGGCCGGGCTGCGCTGGTCCGGATGGCGTTCGATGCGCCGCAAGCAGCTCGTCCGGAACGTGCCGCTGAGCGGGGGTGATGGCGATCCGGACGAGGCCCCGCTCACCGGGCTCCTTCCCGCGCCCCTCCATGTTCCGCAGCACGCGCTGAGCGCCGCGCTGCGCGCGGCGGCGGACAAGGCACCGCTGGTCCAGCGGGTGCCGCTGAGCCGGATCGACACGCTGGAGCAGGACCCCGACGGCATCACGGTGCACACGAGGGAACCGGGATCGACCTGGTGGCGCGGGAGCTATCTGGTCGGCTGCGACGGCGCACGGTCGACCGTGCGCAAGCTGCTGGACATCCGGTTCCCCGGCCGTACGGCGGTGGAGCGGCATGCCGTAGCCGCGCTCCGGGCCGAGCTGCCCTGGCCCGGCGAGGCTGTCCTGCACCGGCAGCCTCCCTGGCGGACCGGGGGCGCCGAGGTCTCCGCCCGGCCGCTGCCGGACGGCGTCTGGCGGCTCGACTGGCTGCTGCCGCCGCGTGGCGAACTGGTCACCCCCGAAGCTCTGATCACCCGTGTCCGGGACACGCTGGCCGGCTGGTGCGGCGAGACCCCGGCGTACGAACTGCTGGACACCGGCGTCCACACGCTCCACCACCGGCTCGCCCGGCGGTGGCGCAAGCAGCGGGCCTTCCTGGCGGGCGACGCGGCGCACCTGCTGGGCGCCGTGGGCACGCAGGGACTGGACGAGGGGATCCGGGACGCCGAGAACCTGGCCTGGAAGCTGGCCCACGCGTGGCACCACGGTCCGGCCGAGCACCTCCTCGACAGTTACCACGCGGAGCGCCGGGCGGCGGTGGCCTCGCGGCTGCGCGCCGCCGACCAGTCGCTGCCCATACTCCGCGGCGGAGGCGGTCTGCGGACTCTGGTCCCGGGCGCCGCACGTGGTCACGACACCCTGCTCTCCGACGGCCATCTGGGCTGCGGAGCGCTGGGTGCGCCCCCTTCGTACTCACACTCCCCCCTTGCGCCACCGCACACGGAGGCGCACGCCGTCGTCGGTACGCCCCCCGGTGCGCCGGTCGTCGATGTGACGGTGACCGTGCCGGACGGAACGACTGGGCGCCTGCGGGAGCGGCTCGGGAAGGGCCATCAGCTGGTGGTCCTGGTCGCGCCGGGGACCGGAGTCTGGGACCGGCGGCACTGGCGGACCGCGGGCGTCATGCCCCGTCTCACTGACGCCGTGGCGGCACTACCCGGGTCGACGGAACTGCTGGTCACCGAGAACTATCCGGGAGCATCGGCGCACACGGTCCTGCTGGTGAGGCCGGACGGGCACCTGGTGGCCGCCTTCGGCGGCGTACGGCCCGCGGAGCTGCTCACCGCGGCACGGGCCGCTCTGGGCGGTGCGCCCCGTGAACCTCGGGAGCCCGTGGAACCCGGCGAGGGCGGGGACGAACAAGACACGGGGCGCGAACCGCTGCCCCGGGCACCGGTCCACGCCGACGGGACCGCCGGTCCCCATTGATCGATTGACCGGCACGGGCGCGCGTGGTGTACTCCAGATCATGACCGACACCGATGTGCGCCTGTGGCGGAGGGTCCATATGGACCTCGTCCGTTACGCGGGCTGCGTGTGTCGCCCGTCCTGCTGACTCGCCTCCCTCCACCGGTGCGTGCCGCATTGCGCACGGCCGGAACCCCGCGCGAACTCCCAGGACGGTCCTCGTGTCTTCCCCCAGCTCCGCCGTGCCCACGACTGCCACTGTTCCTTCCCCTTCCACCCCCATGGCCGGGGGCTCCGCAATCTCTACCGCCGCACCGACCGTCGCGGAGCTGATGGACTTCGTCCGCGGCGCCGCTCGGGACGAGGCGCTCATCGCCTCGCTCCCCCTCGATCCGGAGGGCCGCACCTGGATCCGGCTCGACGGACCGGGCGGCAGCGAAGCATGGCTCATCGGCTGGCCGCCGGGCACCGGCACGGGCTGGCACGACCACGCCGACTCGTTCGGCGCGTTCACCACCGCTGCCGGCGCCCTCAAGGAGCACTCGTTGGCCGTGCGGCTGCCCACCGACGGCTGGAAGACGCTGGAGCTGACGGACGGGGTGGACCGATCGCGGGATCTGGCGACCGGTCAGGGCAGGGCCTTCGGACAGAACCACGTCCATGAGGTCCTCAACGAGTCGGAGGTCGCCCACGCGGTCTCCGTCCACGCCTACTACCCGCCCCTGTCGCGGATCCGCCGGTTCAGCCGCACCGGTGCGGTGCTTCGCCTGGAGCAGACCGAGAGCCCGGAGGACTGGCAGTGAGCGAGGAGCGGAACACGGACCGGGGCGAGACCGTGCCGAACGCCCCGACGCCCGTGGGCATCGACGAACTGCTGGAGCGGGTCAGGGCCGACTACGACCGGATCGGCCCGCCCGAGGCTGCCGCGGCGGCGGAGGCCGGGGCCCTTCTCGCTGACATCCGGTACGCGGAGCTCCGCGCCCGGGACGGACTGATCCCGGGCGCGCTGGTCGTCGAACGCAACGAACTGGAGTGGCGGCTCGACCCCCGGGGCAGCCACCGTGCCGCCCAAGCGGTCAGCCACGACCTACGGATCATCGTCATCTGCGACGAGGGGTACGCCTCCAGCCTCGCGGTCGCCTCGCTGCGGCAGCTGGGCCTGCACCGGGCCACCGACCTGATCGGCGGCTTCCAGGCGTGGCGCGGCGCGGGCCTTCCGGTCATCTCCGCCGCCCCCTCCACGTGAAACCCGGGAGCTGATGCCCGGGAACTGATGCCCGGAGCCGCGCCCGGGCTCAGGTGCCGGGCATGCCACCGGGATCTGCCATCCGGCGCCCGCCACCTGAGCTCAGGTGGCGGGCGTCAGGCGTCAGGAGACAGGCGTCAAGCATCGACTCTGTTCGGTGCGGGGGTCAGCCGGATCCGTTCGGGTGCCACACACCCGAACGCCACGTTCCACTAGAGCAATCGCCGTGCGTGACCGACATTCACCTCACACAGAGGACCGAAATGTACGGAGATGACGCATTCATGGCGACCGCTCTCCTCACCCCCGACCAGCTCGACGGCCAGGCTTCCCGGCTGCACGACACCCAGGCGTGGCAGCAGATCGTCACAGGCTGGGAGCGCACGGTTCCCGAGCCTTTCGAGCCCGTGCCTACTCCGGCGGAGCCGACGTCCGCACGGCCCGCGGAACCCGCGGAACCCGCGGAACCCGCGGAACCCGCGGAACCCGCGCCCACAGAGCCCTTCGACTGGCGAACCCTGCTGTCCGTGCCCGTGGACCGGCTCGTCGACGACACTCTGCGAACACTGCCGGTCGCACCTCCGCACGAGCGCCCGCTGCCCGGGAGGCTGGGCGCGATGCTGCCCGACCGCGTCCACCTCTGGCGGCGGGTCGGGCAGAGCGACCTCCGCCCGTCGACCCATCTCGGCTACGCACGGCAGATCCTGGCCGAGTGGGGCTGGCAGAACACGCCGTACCGGCTGCGGAACACTCGTGGCGCACGCTGCGTCTGCGGCGCCCTCATCTCCGCGCACCGCCTCGGCTACGGCTCCCTCGACACCGTGGACCGGGCGGGCGCCTGGCTGATCACGGAGCTGCGCGCGCAGGGGTGGCCCGGACTGATCGGCCCCTGGAACCGCCATCCCGGCCGCACCGCAGCGGACGCCCTGGCACTCGTGGACGCCACCATCCGCCGCGCGTCCCTGGCGGGACAGTGACCATGGTCCCTGACCATCGGACGCGTGCCGTCGGGATGCACTGACCGCCGGCCATCGAAGGCGGCCGCCGGAAGCTGTTGACCACTGGCCGCCGGCGCCGGACGGCAGTCGGTCGACGGCGGACGGTCGATGGCGGACGGTCGATGGCGGTCGCCACTACTCCCTGGCCGGCCTCTGCCTCTTGGCCGCGAACGTCTCCGGCCCCCGTATTCAGAAAGGCTCGTCCATGCCTTCCGTGTCCTCGCCCTCCTCCTCCAGCGCCTGGCGCACCACCCGCAGGGCCATGCCTTCCCCGTATCCCTTGCGTGCGAGCATCCCCGCCAGGCGGCGCAGCCGCTTGTCCCGGTCCAGACCCCGCGTGGAGCGGAGCTTGCGGGCCACGAGCTCCCGCGCCGTCTCCTCCTCCTGATCCGGGTCGAGTCGACCGACCGCCTCGTCGATCACGGTGGAGTCCACGCCCTTCGTCCGCAGCTCACGGACGAGGGCACGGCGCGCGAGTCCCCGACCGTGGTGCCGGGACTCCACCCATGCGCCGGCGAACGCCGCGTCGTCGATCAGCCCGACGTCTTCGAAACGCGCGAGCACTTCCTCGGCCGCCTCATCCGGGATCTCCCGCTTGCGCAGGGCGTCCGCGAGCTGCTTGCGCGTTCGCGGCGTCCCGGTGAGGAGCCGCAGGCAGATGTTGCGCGCCTGCTCGACCGGGTCACGCGGCTCCCCGTTCTCGGCTCTCGACGAGGAAGGGGAGCCGCTGCTCCTGGTGCCGGAGCGGGCACGGCGGCCCGCCCCCTCGCCGAATCCGCTCCCGCCGCCCGCTCCACCGCGTGAGCGGCGCCCGGGCCGCGCCCCGACGCCCGCCTCCGGCTCGACGGGCCCGTAGTCGGTTTCGAGTTCGCCGCCGGGCTCGGCAGCGCCGCCCGGCCACTCCGTACGACGTGTCACGGCCTAGCTCTTGGCCGCCGCGGTCTTGGCCGGCTTGGCCTTGGCGGCCGCGGTGGTCGCCGGCTTCGCCGCCGCTTCGGCCGCCGGTGCTCCGGCCGCCGTCGCAGCGGCGTCCGCGGCAGGCTCGCCCGCATCGGCGTCCGGGCGGACACCGATCCCCAGCTTCTCCAGGATCTTCTTCTCGATCTCGTTGGCGAGGTCGGGGTTGTCCTTGAGGAAGTTGCGGGCGTTCTCCTTGCCCTGGCCGAGCTGATCGCCCTCGTACGTGTACCAGGCGCCGGCCTTGCGGACGAAGCCGTGGTCCACGCCCATGTCGATCAGACCGCCCTCGCGGCTGATCCCCTGGCCGTAGAGGATGTCGAACTCCGCCTGCTTGAACGGCGGGGCGACCTTGTTCTTGACGACCTTGACGCGGGTGCGGTTGCCGACGGCGTCGGTGCCGTCCTTGAGCGTCTCGATCCGGCGGATGTCGAGGCGCACCGATGCGTAGAACTTCAGCGCCCGGCCACCGGTGGTGGTCTCCGGGGAGCCGAACATCACACCGATCTTCTCGCGGAGCTGGTTGATGAAGATCGCGGTGGTCTTGGACTGGTTCAGCGCACTGGTGATCTTGCGGAGGGCCTGGCTCATCAGACGCGCCTGGAGACCCACGTGCGAGTCGCCCATCTCACCCTCGATCTCCGCACGGGGCACCAGGGCCGCCACGGAGTCGATGACGATCAGGTCCAGGGCGCCCGAGCGCACCAGCATGTCGACGATCTCCAGCGCCTGCTCACCGTTGTCCGGCTGGGACAGGATGAGGTTGTCGATGTCGACGCCGAGCTTCTTCGCGTACTCCGGGTCCAGCGCGTGCTCGGCGTCGATGAACGCCACCGAGCCGCCGAGCTTCTGCGCGTTCGCCACCGCGTGCAGCGTCAGCGTCGTCTTACCGGAGGACTCCGGCCCGTACACCTCCACCACACGGCCGCGCGGCAGACCACCGACGCCGAGGGCGACGTCGAGAGCGGTCGATCCGGTGGGGATGACCTCGATGGGCTCGTTCGGCCGCTCACCCAGGCGCATCACCGCGCCCTTGCCGAACTGCCGTTCAATCTGTGCGAGCGCGGCGTCCAGCGCCTTCTCGCGGTCGTTACCTGCTGCCATGGGTTCCACCCGATTTGCTTGAGTCGATCGCTTCACGTCTCAGACGCTAACCCCTGCCACTGACAACGGGCCTCGACGTCCTCCCGGCCTGTGGACAACTTCGCGGCCGGGCCCGGGAAAACCCGGCCGGAATCTCATCAGAATGGATGTTCGATTTTCCTGTCAAGCGCACCACGCGGCCCTTTGGTCGCCCCTTGACCGCAGCCCTTGACCGCAGCCCCTGGCGGAATGCAGCCGAACCTGCGCACCTGATCCTATCGCCCTATATTCAATCGATATGGGAGCGATTGCGGGGCCCGGTGCACCCGACGGAGGACAGGCCCCCGAATCCGATCTGGCCGGCCGCGTGGCACTCGTGGCCGGAGGCACCCGCGGGGCCGGGAGGGGCATCGCCGTCCAGCTCGGCGCCGCCGGGGCGACCGTGTATGTGACCGGCCGTACGAGCAGGTCCGAGCGGTCCGAGATGGACCGGCCCGAAACGATCGAGGAGACCGCGGCCCTGGTCGACACGGCGGGCGGGCGGGGCATCCCCGTCCAGGTCGATCACCTGGTTCCCGACCGGGTCAGGGCTCTGGTGGCCCGCATCGCGAGCGAACAGGGCGCCCTGCACATTCTGGTGAACGACATCTGGGGGGCCGAGATCGAGTGGGACAGGCCGGTGTGGGAGTCGTCGCTCGACACCGGGCTGCACACCCTGCGGCTGGCCGTCGACACCCATGCCATCACCAGTCACTTCGCGCTGCCGCTGCTGATCGAGACACCGGGCGGCCTGGTCGTCGAGATGACCGACGGGACGGACGAGTACAACGCGTCCCACTACCGCGTCTCGTTCTTCTACGACCTGGCCAAGGCCGCGGTGAACCGGATGGCCTTCGCCCTCGGCCATGAGCTCGCACCGCACCAGGCCACGGCCGTGGCGCTCACTCCGGGCTGGCTGCGCTCCGAGGCCATGCTCCAGGCCCACGGGGTGACCGAGACCACCTGGCGGGACGCCGTCGCGCACACGCCCCATTTCGCGATCTCCGAGTCCCCCGCGTACGTCGGCCGCGCTGTGGCCGCCCTCGCCGGCGACCCCGAGGTGGCCCGCTGGAACGGCAGGTCGCTCTCCAGCGGGCAGCTCGCCCAGGTGTACGGCTTCACCGATGTGGACGGGAGCCGGCCCGACGCCTGGCGGTATCTGACCGAGGTCCAGGACCCCGGTCTGCCGGCCGATGTGACGGGTTACCGCTGAGGCGGCCCATCACGACCGGCTGCTACCGCCGAGGCCACACCAGACGGCGTATCCGGGACGGCAACGGCCTCCCGGGCGCACGGCTGCTGCCCCCGTGCACACGTGGGTCGTCGGTGACGTCGTACCGCTTCACATAGGCGCCGAGGAACGCCTGGAGCGTGGCGACGGCGGGAATGGCGACCAGCGCTCCGACCGCCCCGAGCAGGGCCGTGCCGGCGATGACCGACCCGAAGGCGACCGCGGGATGGATGTCGACGGTCTTCGCGGTCAGCTTGGGCTGGAGCACGTAGTTCTCGAACTGCTGGTAGATCACGACGAACCCGAGCACGTAGAGCGCGTACCAGGGGTCGACCGTGAAGGCGATCAGCATGGGCAGGGCACCCGCGAGATACGTGCCGATGGTGGGGATGAACTGCGAGACGAGTCCGACCCAGACGGCGAGTGCCGGGGCGTAGGGCACCCCGAGGATCACCAGCAGGACGTAGTGCGCCACGCCGGAGATCAACGCCATCAGACCGCGCGAATAGATGTACCCGCCGGTCTTGTCGACCGCGATCTCCCAGGCGCGCAGCACCTCGACCTGCCGGGCCGGCGGCAGGACGGAGCACAGGGCACGGCGGAGCCGGGGACCGTCGGCCGCGAAGTAGAAGGAGAACAGGAAGATCGTCAACAGCCGGAACAGCCCGCCGAGCACCGTGGTGGAGACGTCGAGCACTCCGGTGGCGCTGTTCTGGACGTACTTCTGCAGCCAGTCGGAGTGCAGCAGGCTGTCCTGGACCTCGACCCGGGAGAGTTCGGTACGGAAGGTCTGGTTGACCCAGTTGATCACCGAGTCGATGTACTTGGGGAACTCGTCGACCATGTCGACGATCTGGCCCGCGAGCATCGACCCCAACAGCACCACGAATCCGACGCCGAAGATCATCACTGCGAGGAAGACGAGGAACGTGGCGAGCCCGCGGCGCATGCCGCGATCCGCCATCCGGCCGACCGCGGGCTCGATGGCGAGCGCGAGGAAGAACGCGATCAGCACGTTCGTCAGCAACCCGATGAGCTGGTAGAACGCCCAACTGCCGAGCTGGAAGCAGGCGTAGAGCGCCAGGGCCAGCACCATCGCACGCGGCAGCCAGCCGGGCATGCGGACCCCGCCTGCTCCGGAGGGCGGCGCAGGCGGTGCGGCCGGCGGGGTGGGCGGGGATGCGGACGGCTGGGCCGGGGCGGTCTCGTCTGTCGATGACACGGGGCAAGTCTGGCCTATGCCGTCGGCCACCGGTCCCCCGCCCCGAGCCGACCACTCCCCTCCGTCCCCGTTCCGTACCTGCCCGGAACGGGTCAGCGCTCGCCCGCCGGAACGCCCACCGGCTTCAGCGCCTGTCGGCCGGAACGTCCATGGCCGTACAGACCCCGCGCCAGACGTCCTTGGCGTCCCAGCCCGCGTCGAGCGCCTGGTGCACCGTGCGGCCGCCGAGTTCGGCCATCACATGGTCACGGGCGAAGGAGTCCGCGTACGCCGCACCGAAGTGGTCGGCCATCCGCTCCCAGAAAATCGTCAACCGCATGCCACCAGTATCCCGCTCCTGAGAGTGCAGCCGGTCCGCCGGGCATGTGCCGGACGCCTTTCCCCTCTACGGTCGGTCCATGGCTGGAACCGGAGCAAGCACCCTCGCGCGAGCCGAACAGTTCATCTGGCTCACGGCCCGCGTCCTCGAACAGCGGAGGTTCGCCCATGGCTTCCTGGAGGGGGATCCCGACGCCGTCGAAACGGCCCTCTCCGCCTATCAGAACGAGGACGGCGGCTACGGTCACGCGCTGGAACCCGATCTCCGGGGTCCGGTCAGCCAACCGCTGCACACCGCCCATGCGCTGAGTGTTCTGGATTCGATCGATCGCTGCGCCGGACAGCGCGTCGAACGGATCTGTCGTTTTCTGACCGATGTGTCCACCAAGGAAGGGGCGCTTCCCGCTCTGCTTCCTACACAGCGCGGGTATCCGGCGGCCCCGTTCATCCCCATCGTGGACGACCCTCCGGCGGAGCTGCTCGCGACCGGCCCGGTCGTCGGGCTGCTCCACGGCAATCAGGTGTGGCACGCCTGGCTGTTCCGGGCGACGGACTTCTGCTGGAGTGCCGTCGAGGCTCTGGAGCAGTCCCATCCTTACGAGATCGAGGCCGCCGTCGCCTTTCTGGACTGCGCCCCGGACCGGGCACGCGCCGAGGTGGTGGCCGACCGGCTCGGCCGCCTGGTGCGCGAACAACGGCTCGCGGTGCTCGATCCCTCCCGGCGGGCGGAGTACCCCGTGGCGACGGGCTACGCGCCGGGCGAGCACCACTTCCCGCACGACTACGCCCGTACGCCCGGGTCGCTGGCCCGCCGCTGGTTCACGGACGAGGAGCTGGAGCGCTCGCTCGACCACCTGGCCGCCGAGCAGCAGGACGACGGCGGATGGCCGGTGACCTGGCGCCAGTGGGCCCCGGGTACCGCACTGGAAGGACGCCCCCTGGTGACGCTCAGGGCCTTGGGGACGCTCCGCTCGTACGGTCGTCCGCTCGGCTGACCGCGTGTCCGGGGCGGCGGACTGATCGCTCCCGCGTTCGATTCTCGGGCGTTCGGCTCGCTCAGGCCAGCGCCCGGACTCCGGCCGTGACCAGGACTCCCGCGCCGACGACGACCAGGAAGGGAGCGCGGAGGACCAGGGCCAGTGCCGCTGCCCCGAGACCGGCGGCACGGGCGTCGAGGACGAGCTGCTGACCGTCGCCGAAGGTCTGCTGAGCGGTGAGAGCCGCCAGCAGCGCCACGGGCAGCAGGGCGGCCATGCGCTGGACCAGTGGTCGCTCCAGCACGCCCGCGGGCACCAGCAGGCCCAGGAGTTTGGCGAGGTAGCAGCCCGCCACGGTCAGTCCGATGGCGATCCAGACGTTCATGGGCGCCGCTCCTCCTTCTCCTGCTGTGCCGTCTTCTGCTGCCGGGTCGCCGCGCCGTCCTCGGGGCCCTCGGGGCTCGGCCCCCGTTTCGTCCGTCCCCTGAGGAAGAGGACGACGGGTGCCGCGAGCGCCGACAGCAGAACGGGTACGCCAGCCGGCAGAACGGGCAGCAGCGTCAGGGCCAGCAGGACGGCCAGCCCCGCGGTGACGCGTTCGACGGTGCTCTTGAGCATCGGCGCGAGCAGCGCGAGGAACACCGCGGGACTCGCCGCGTCCAGGCCCCACGCGTCGGTGTCGCCCAGCGCCTCGGCACCCAGGGCGCCCACCAGGGTGGTGAGGTTCCACAGCACGTACAGGGTGAGTCCGGTGACCGTGAAGCCGATGCGCGCGGCCCGCCGGGTGGGTTGGGGCAGGGTGACCGCGGTCGTCTCGTCGATGACCCAGTGGGCGGCGAAGGGCCGTACCGCGCGGGGAAGTGCGAGCAGTTGCGAGAGCCGTAGACCGTAGAACGCGTTCCGGACGCCCAGGAAGAACGCCCCGGCCGCCGCGGTGTAGGGGTTGCCACCCGCGGCCAGCGCGCCGACCAGGGCGAACTGCGAGGCGCCGGTGAAGACGAGGAGACTCAGGACGCAGGTCTGGAGCAGGCTGAGGCCGGAGCCCGCGGAGGTGACGCCGAAGGCGAAGCCGGAGAGCCCGACGGCGATGCCGACGCCGAGCGCGTCGCGCACGACGGCCGCGTCCGGCTTGTCCGGAAGGACCTCGGCCGGTCGGCCTGGCGGACCGGCCGCTGTGGCACCGGGCGCTCCGGTGCTCCCTGGGGGTGCTGTCTGTTCTGCCACGCCCGGAACGCTACGGGGATCGTCGGGGCCCGGTCTTGTACGTTCTTGCACACCCGTCGGCTGCGTTCCTTACACACCAGTCGGCGCTCTCCGCTCACGGAGAGACGCAATCTGCACACCTTGCGACATGTTCCGCACCATCACCGGTACGTTTCGTGCGCCCTCACCGTCCGGGCCGCAGCACTCCGCGCTCGCGCCGGTAGGCACCGGGCGGCACACCCACGATGCGGGTGAAGTGGCGATTGAGGTGCGGCTGATCCGTGAAGCCGACGGCGGTCGCGGCCTCAGCGGGCGCGACACCGGCGTCGAGCATGCGGCGGGCCCTGCGCACCCGGGCATTGGTGAGCCACGTGTGGGGTGGCATCCCGTACTCCTTCTTGAAAGCCCTCAGCAGCGCGAACGGACCGATGCCCAGCTCTGCGGCGAGCGCCTCCAGTGTGGGAGGGGCGGCCATGCGCTCCTCCAGCACGGCTCGGGCGCGCACGGCGTTCCGCGCACCCCCGGCGTGCGCGGCCAGTCCGGGCAATGAGCTGCCGTGCCGACCGAGGAGCCGGGTGACCAGGATCCGCAGCAGGCTGTCGGCCGCCAGCGCGTTGCCCTCCTCCGCCGCCCGGTGCACCTCGGTGATCAGGCGGGAGGCATGAGGGTCGGTCACCCGGGTCTCGGCGAAGCCGACCGTGCCACGCAGGGACGTCACCTCGGCCGCGATGTCGTTGACGACCCGGGTCGACGGGTAGAGCGTGGCGTACGCCCACCCCTCGGGCGCCCCGGAGCGGGCGGTGTGCGGCACCTCCGGGTTGATCATGACGACGGTTCCGGGGATCGCGTGGACCGTGCCGCCCGGCAGGCCCACGTCCTCCACCCCACCGGTGACGGCGCCGAAGACATAGCCTTCGTGGCTGTGCCGGGAGAAGGTGTGGCGCACGTACCGGGCGCGCAGCAGATCGAGGTCGGGCAGCGCGGCGAACTGCCAGTGCCGGGCCCATTCCTCCGTACCGTCCGCTCCCGTCATGGGGCCATTCTCGCAGGTCCCGGTCGTGCGCCACCGGCTGAGCGGGCCATCGCGGGCGGTGTCACCAGCCCGTTGTCAGTGCCGGGGTGCACGATGGGGAGCATGACCGGATCCGCGCTCGACGCGTTCTCGCCCGCGACCCGCAGTTGGTTCGCCGGAGCTTTCAGCGCGCCCACCGCCGCGCAGGAGGGCGCCTGGCGGGCCATCGGCGAGGGCAGCGACGTCCTGGTCGTCGCGCCGACCGGTTCCGGTAAGACGCTGGCCGCGTTCCTCGCGTCGCTGGACCGGCTGGCGGCCGAGCCGCCGCCCGCCGATGCGAAGAAGCGCTGCCGCGTGCTGTACGTGTCCCCGCTCAAGGCCCTCGCGGTCGACGTCGAACGCAACCTCCGCTCGCCGCTGACCGGCATCCGCCAGGAGTCGGTCCGCCTGGGCCTGCCGGAGCCGGAGGTTCGGGTCGGCATCCGGTCCGGAGACACCCCGCCCGCCGAGCGGCGCTCCATGGTGACCAAGCCGCCGGACATCCTGATCACCACGCCCGAGTCGTTGTTCCTCATGCTGACGTCCTCCGCCCGGGACGCGCTGGCCGGCGTCGAGACGGTGATCCTCGACGAGGTGCACGCGGTCGCCGGCACGAAGCGCGGCGCCCATCTCGCCCTGTCCCTGGAGCGTCTCGACGAGCTGCTGCCGCGTCCCGCTCGCCGCATCGGCCTGTCCGCGACGGTGCGGCCGGTCGACGAGGTGGCCCGCTTCCTGTCGCCGCAGCGCAAGGTGGAGATCGTCCAGCCCCGGTCCACCAAGGAGTTCGACCTCTCGGTCGTCGTCCCCGTCGAGGACCTGGGCGAGCTGGGCGGCTCGCCCGCCACCGGCGGTGACTCCGGCCAGGCGGACAAACCCTCGATCTGGCCTCATGTCGAGGAGCGCATCGCCGATCTCGTGCAGTCGCACCGCTCCACCATCGTCTTCGCCAACTCCCGGCGGCTGGCGGAGCGGCTGTGCAACCGCTTGAACGAGATCGCGTACGAGCGGGCCACCGGCACCGCGTTCGACCCCGACGACCCGGCGCCCGTCCTCCCTGAGGCGCACGCCCCCGCCGAGATCATGGCCCAGTCCGGTACGGGCAGGGGCGCTCCCGCCCTGCTGGCCCGCGCCCACCACGGCTCGGTCTCCAAGGAGCAGCGGGCTCAGGTCGAGGAGGACCTCAAGGCTGGCCGGCTGCCCGCCGTGGTGGCCACCTCCAGCCTGGAGCTGGGCATCGACATGGGCGCGGTCGACCTGGTGATCCAGGTGGAGTCCCCGCCCTCCGTCGCCTCCGGCCTCCAGCGGGTGGGCCGGGCCGGACACCAGGTGGGAGCGGTCTCCACCGGAGTGGTCTTCCCGAAGTACCGCGGCGATCTGGTGCAGGCCGCCGTCGTCACCGAGCGGATGCGGACAGGGGCGATCGAGGCGCTGCGCATCCCGTCCAACCCGCTGGACGTCCTCGCCCAGCAGCTGGTCGCCATGGTGGCGCTGGACAGCTGGCAGGCGGACGACCTGCTGGCCCTGGTCCGCCGGGCGGCCCCGTTCGCCTCGCTCCCCGAGTCCGCGTTCACCGCCGTGCTCGACATGCTCGCCGGACGCTATCCCTCCGACGCCTTCGCGGAGCTGCGCCCCCGGGTCGTGTGGGACCGCGTCGGGGGCACGGTCACGGGCCGCCCCGGGGCGCAGCGGCTCGCCGTCACCTCGGGCGGCACCATTCCCGACCGAGGGCTCTTCGGAGTCTTCCTCGCCGGGGCCGACCCGAAGAAGGGCGGCGGCCGGGTCGGTGAGCTGGACGAGGAGATGGTCTACGAGTCCCGCGTGGGCGACGTCTTCACCCTGGGTACCACGTCCTGGCGGATCGAGGACATCACCCGGGACCGGGTCCTCGTCTCGCCCGCCCCGGGTGTTCCGGGCCGGCTGCCGTTCTGGAAGGGCGACCAGCTGGGCCGTCCCCTGGAGCTCGGGCGTGCCCTGGGAGCGTTCCTCCGGGAGATCGGCGGACTGTCCGAGGAGGACGCCCGGCTGCGCCTGCTGGCCGCGGGGCTCGACGCCTGGGCGGCGGACAACATCCTGGCCTATCTGGACGAGCAGCGCCGGGCCTGCGGCCACGTCCCGGACGACCGGACGATCCTGGTCGAGCGGTTCCGGGACGAGCTGGGCGACTGGCGGGTCGTCGTGCACTCCCCCTTCGGCGCCCAGGTGCACGCCCCCTGGGCGCTCGCGCTCTCCGCCCGCCTCGGTGAGCGCTACGGGATGGACGCCCAGGTGATGCACGCCGACGACGGAATCGTGCTGCGGTTGCCCGACGCGGACATGATGGGCCTGGACCTGCTCGATTTCGACGCCCCGGGGCCTCCGGAGACCGACCACGGCGGACCCGCGCCGGGAGCCGTGGCGTACGACAGCGACCAGCCCCCGGTGGCGGCCGCCGACGTCGTCTTCGACCAGGGCGAGGTCCAGCAGATCGTCACCGACCAGGTGGGCGGATCGGCCCTGTTCGCCGCCCGGTTCCGGGAGTGCGCCGCGCGCGCCCTGCTGCTGCCCCGGCGCTCCCCCGGCAAGCGCACCCCGCTCTGGCAGCAGCGCCAGCGGGCCTCCCAGCTGCTCCAGGTCGCCTCGGAGTTCGGCTCGTTCCCGATCGTCCTGGAGGCTGTCCGCGAATGCCTCCAGGACGTGTTCGACGTCCCCGGGCTCACGGAACTGATGGGCGACCTGGAGGCACGCCGGGTGCGGCTGGTCGAGGTGACCACCCAGGAGCCCTCGCCGTTCGCCCGCTCGCTCCTCTTCGGTTATGTGGCGCAGTTCCTGTACGAGGGAGACTCGCCCCTCGCCGAGCGGCGCGCCGCAGCCCTCTCCCTGGACTCCCATCTCCTCGCCGAGTTGCTCGGCCAGGCGGAGCTGCGCGAACTGCTCGACCCCGAGGTCCTCACCGAGCTGGAACGGGAGCTGCAGTGGCTCACCGATGACCGGCGGGTCAAGGACGTCGAGGGCGTCGCCGACCTGCTGCGCGTACTCGGTCCGCTCACCGACGCCGAGCTCGCCGAGCGGGGCTCCGAGCCGGCTTGGGCACCGGAGCTGGCGTCGGCCCGCCGGGCGATCCAGGTCCGGATCGCCGGGGCCGATCACTGGGCGGCGATCGAGGACGCCGGCCGGCTCCGCGACGCCCTGGGCACCGCGCTCCCGGTCGGCGTTCCCGAGGCGTTCACCGAGCCGGTGAAGGACCCGCTCGGCGACCTCCTCGCCCGCTTCGCCCGTACACACGGCCCGTTCACCGCCGCCAGGGCCGCTGAGCGCTTCGGGCTGGGCACCGCCGTCACCGACGGGGCGCTGCAACGTCTTTCGGCCTCCGGCAGAACCGTCCAGGGAGAATTCCACCCGGCGGGCATCGGCCAGGAATGGTGCGACGCCACGGTGCTGCGCCGGCTCCGCCGCCGTTCGCTGGCGGCGCTCCGCCAGGAGCTGGAGCCGGTGCCGCCCGCGGCCCTCGCCTCCTTCCTCCCCCAGTGGCAGCACTTCGGCTCCAGCGGTCTGCGGGGCATCGACGGGCTGGCCCGCGCCGTCGAGCAGCTTCAGGGCGCTCCCGTTCCCGCGTCGGCGCTCGAGAAGCTGATCCTGCCGAGCCGGGTCATGGGCTATGCCCCGGCGATGCTCGACGAGCTGACGACCACGGGCGAGGTCGTCTGGGCCGGGGCGGGAGCCCTGCCCGGCAAGGACGGCTGGGTCTCCCTCTACCTCGCCGACAGCGCGCCGCTGCTCCTGCCTCCGCCGCACCCGCTGGAGCTGTCGGCGCTCCACGAGTCCGTGCTCACGACGCTCTCCGGCGGGTACGGCCTCTTCTTCCGGCAGATCGCCGACCAGGTCCGGGCCACGACCCACCCGGACTGCGCGGACCAGCAGCTTGCCGACGCGCTGTGGGACCTGGCCTGGTCCGGGCGGCTCACCAACGACACCCTGGCCCCGCTGCGTTCGCTCCTGGGCTCGGGGCGGACGGCGGGCTCCACTGCCCACCGCTCCCGTCGCAGCGTCCCGCGCGGGCGCTACGGCTCGCTCACCGCCGCCGCCCGCCCCGCGTCCCGGACCGGCCCGCCGACCGTGTCGGGCCGCTGGTCCCTGCTGCCCCCGGCCGAACCGGAACCGACCCACCGCGCCCACGCCCTGGCCCGGACCCTCCTCGACCGGCACGGCGTGGTGACCCGCGGCGCGGTGCAGGCCGAAGGGGTGGAGGGCGGCTTCTCCGCGACGTACCGCATCCTGGCCGCCTTCGAGGACAACGGGCAGGCGCGGCGCGGCTACGTGGTCGAGGGGCTCGGGGCCGCCCAGTTCGCGATGGACGGCGCGGTGGACCGCCTGCGTGCGGCCTCAACGGCCCGCGACCGCCGGGATCCGGACTCCGCACCCCAGGCTCTGGTGCTGGCCGCGGCCGACCCGGCCAACGCGTACGGCGCCGCCCTGCCGTGGCCCGAGGCCCCGGACGGCGCCGGTCACAAGCCGGGCCGCAAGGCGGGGGCGCTGGTGGTCCTCGTCGACGGCGAGCTGACGCTCTACATGGAGCGGGGCGGGAAGACCCTCCTTGCGTGGCCGCCCGACCCCGAGGCCCCGGCCCTGCGGGCGGCGGCCGAGGCCCTGGCCGCCTCGGCCCGCGCCGGCGCCCTGGGTACGGTGACGGTGGAGCGGACGAACGGCGTCTCGTCCCTCACCTCGCCGCTGGGCCGGACGCTGGAGTCGGCCGGGTTCCTCGCCACTCCGAGAGGCCTGCGCCTGCGCGCCTGATCCGAGCTGCCGACGTTCCGAGGCGCCGCCCCCGCACGTCCCGGGCCCAGCGTCTCGACGGACAGCACCTCGACGGACAGCACCTCGACGGACGGCACCTCCCTCGTCGGCGACGCCACCGCCCTCCGGCCGCACGCCACCCGACCCGACGGTGGGCCGGCCCATCGCACGAACGCCCCGGCCCGGCCCATCATGGAGGCATGCCCGAAGGAGACACCGTCCTCCAGACCGCCGCCCGGCTCCACGAGGCGCTGGCCGGGCGGGTGCTGACCCGGTCGGACCTGCGCGTCCCCCGTTTCGCCACCGCCGACCTCTCCGGCCGGACCGTCCTGGACGTCACCGCCCGCGGCAAGCACCTGCTCACCCGCGTCGAGGGCGGCCTGACCCTGCACAGCCACCTCCGGATGGACGGCGCCTGGCGGGTGTACGCCCCGGACGAACGCTGGCGGGGCGGCCCGGGGCACCAGATCCGCGCGATCCTCGCCAACGCGGAGCACACCGCGGTCGGCTACCGGCTCCCGGTGCTGGAGCTGCTGCGCACCAGCGAGGAGGACCGGGCCGTGGGCCATCTGGGCCCTGATCTGCTGGGCCCCGACTGGGACCCCGGCCTGGCCCTGGACCGGCTGCTCGCCGCGCCGGAGCGCCCCCTCGGCGAGGCACTCCTGGACCAGCGCAATCTGGCGGGCATCGGCAACGTCTACAAGTGCGAGCTGTGCTTCCTGGCCCGCGTCACCCCTTGGCTCCCCGTGGGCGCCCTCCCCGACGGCGCGCTCCTCCGGCTCGTCACGCTCGCGGAGCGACTGCTGCACGCCAACCGCGACCGCCCCACCCGCACCACGACGATCACCGCCGAACTCCGCTCGCCACCGGGCCCGCCGAGCACGCCCGCCCCGATGCCCCCACCGAGCTCCCCGGCCACCACACCGACCCCGGCCCGCGCCCGTCCCCCCGTCCGCGTACGGGAGCGGCTGTACGTCTACGGGCGGGCTCGCCGCCCCTGTCTGCGCTGCGGAACCCCGATCCGTCTCACCGACCAGGACGACCGCCCCACCTACTGGTGTCCCGGTTGCCAATCGGGACCGACCCCATAGGGACCGACCGCCTAGTTGACGACCTGTCAGATGCGGTCTTACGGTCCCGTCATGCCTCTCTCCGCGTACGACCTCACGGGCCGCGCCGCGTTCGTCACCGGCGCGGCGAGCGGCATCGGTCGGGCGAGCGCACTGCTGCTCGCGGAGGCCGGGGCGACGGTGCACTGCGCGGACCGTGACGAGACGGGGCTGCGCCGGACGTACGACCTGATCACCGAAGCGGGCGGCAGCGCCCGGGCCCACCCCGTCGACGCCACCGACCGCGACCAGGTCCGTACGGCCGTCGGTGCGGCCGGGCATCTCGACGTCCTGGTCGCCGCGGCCGGGATCATGCACACCAGCAGCGTGCTGGAGACGGCGGACGAGGACCTGGACCGCGTGCTCGCCGTCAATTTCCGAGGGGTGCTGTACGCCTGCCAGGAAGTGGCCCGCTCCATGACCGCCCGCTCCGCCCCCGGCTCGCTGATCACGATGGCGTCCGGTGCGGTGGACTCCGCGAGCGCGGGCCTGCTCTGCTACAGCGTCGCGAAGGCCGCCGTGGTGCAGCTCACCAAGACGCTCGCCACGGAGCTGGGGCCTCACGCCGTACGGGTGAACGCCGTCGCACCCGGCTGGATCCGTACGCCCATGACCGACCGCCGCGACGCCTCGGGGCAGCACCGGGCGGAGGCGACGATGGCCCGGATCTCCCCGCTGGGCCGGGTCGGCGAACCGGAGGACGTCGCCCATACCGTGCTGCACCTGGCCTCGGACGCCTCGGCCTTCATGACCGGTCAGATTCTCCGGCCGAACGGCGGCGTCGCCATGCCTTGGTAGACCACCGCCGCCTCAACGAACCCAACGTCCCCGACGGCTCAAGCAGACCCGACCACTCCGACCGCGCCGACCGTCCCGACCGCCCGGACGGACCCACCGGGCTGACCGCCCCGTCCGTCGAGACATGGACCGGCAACAGGCTCAGCCCCCAGCCCCCCGCCGCCACCGCCCCCTCCACCAGCCCCGCCTGTTCCGGACGCAGCACCAGCCGGAGTACCGCCCACCACCACAGTCCGCCGAGAACCAGCGCCGGCACCCGTCGCCGTATCATCGCTGCCTCCCGCGGCCGACGTCCTTTCCGGCAGTTTCCCCTGGCAGTGGGCGTGGTGCATCCAGAACGCCCGGCCGAGGGGTCACCCACACAGGAGTGCCCCCGCCGAAACGGCGGGGGCACGGACCTCGGGGCAGGGGCTCCGGCGGCTCGGGACTACTTGTCGTCGTCCCGGCGGAGGGAGTCCTTCACGCCCTTGGCGCGTTCGCCGACTCCGCCCGCCGCGTCCTTGGCTCCGCCCTTGGCCTGATCGGCCTTGCCCTCGGCCTCCTTGCGGCGGTCGCCGGTCAGCTTGCCGACAGCCTCCTTGCCCCTGCCCTTCATCTTGTCCATGGCTCCGTTTTCACTCATGATGTCGCTCCTTCTGCTCGGGAGGTATCTCGTTCGCCGGCCGGGCGCCGGTTCAGGCGCTCTCGGCTTGGAACATCCACGCGTGCTTCTCGAGCTCCGCCGTCAGCCCGATCAGCAGGTCCTGGGTGATCGGATCCGGTGCGTCGGTCGCCTCGATGCGCTCCCGCATCCGGCCGATGACCACGCCCAGCGCGTCCACCAGGATCCGCACGGCGTCGGTGTCCTTGATCCAGCCCTCGGGCACGGACGCGATGGCGGTCTCCTTGGCCACCGTGCCGGAACGCCCGTCCGGGTTCACCCCGACCGCCGAGGCGCGCTCGGCGACCGTGTCGGAGTGCTGCCGGGCCGTGACGACGACGTCGTCGAGCTGAAGGTGCACGGAGCGGAAGCGTGGACCGACCACGTTCCAATGGACCTGCTTGGCCACCAGGGAGAGGTCGACGAGGTCGACCAGAGCGCCCTGCAGCGCCGCTCCCACGACCTTGAGGTCGCTCTCGGACAACGTGCTCTTGACCACAGACATGTGCGCTACTCCCATCCGTCAGCCGCTTCACCGACCGTCTCGGTGCATCACCCACGATGGCACATATGAAGCAAAACGGTCATGCGGGCCTTGTCCTCCGTCTGCCCACCCGCCGAGGGCTCACACCTGCATGCGGCGCGCGACTTTCACGTCCCGCCGCACGGAAGAGCCGGCCGTCGCATGGACGTCGAACGCGAAAGTCCCGGTCGACCCCGACAGGGGTCGACCGGGACTCCGGTCGAGCAACTGTGCCGCGTGGATCAGGCGGCGACGACGTCCACCGCTTCCGCGGGCGCCTTGATGGTCACCCGGCCCGACGGCACACCTGCGACCGACGAGACGGAGACGGAGTTGAGCATGGGGCGAACCGGTACTGGGACCGGATCACTGGCAGCTGCCGACTCGGCCAGCTCAGCAAGTGAGAGCTCGTCGCTCACTTCACGCATGAGCTCGGACATCCGTACGTCAAGCGCGTCGCAAATCGCGGAGAGCAGCTCGGAGGATGCCTCCTTCTGCCCCCGCTCCACCTCGGAGAGATAACCGAGCGAGACCCGGGCGGACGAGGAGACTTCGCGCAGAGTACGGCCTTGGCGCTGGCGCTGCCGACGCAGCACGTCACCCAGCAGGCGACGGAGCAGAATCATCGGTGGCTCCCTCCTCGGACCGCGTAGCCGCATCCTTCACGCCCTACCGTACCGCCTTGTGCTGCGGCCGTGCGGGGAGCGATGACGTGTTCACTCAGGGCTGCAAACATCAATTCCCCCCGTTCTGTTCCGTATCCTGTGCCCGCGCAGTCTCACCGAGTTCGCCTGCGAGCAGTTCGAGGGCGCCTCGCACACTCTCACTACGGATATCCGCCCTCTCACCATTCAATCGCAGAGCCGTCACTTTCTCGATGCCGGAGGGTCCTGCCACGGCCACGTAGACCGTGCCGACCGGCTGTCCGTCCTGTGGTTCCGGTCCGGCGACCCCGGTGGTGGAGACGCCCCAGTCCGCACCGAGCGCCCGGCGCACGCCGGCCGCCATCTGCCGCGCGACTTCGGGATCCACGGCTCCGCGTTCCGCCAGGAGGCTTTCGTCGACGCCCAGGACGTCCCGCTTCAGAGGGGTGGCGTATGCCGTCACCGATCCGCGGAAGGACCGGGAGGCGCCGGGTACGGAGGTCAGGTCTGCGGCGACCAGGCCGCCCGTCAGGGATTCGGCCACGGCGAGCGTCTCGCCCCGCGCTCCGAGAAGCCGGAGCACCCGGGCAGCGGCTGTCACCGCTCGGCCTCCGCGGCGTCGCGCGCCTCGGCAGCGGCGCGTACGTCCTTCGCGCCTGCCACCGATCCGGTGGCCGGGCCGGTGGCAGGCTCGGTGCCCACGGTGGCCTGGAGGGCCTCCGTGGCCTCTGCGGCGCACTCGGCCGCGGCGGCGCGCTCGGCGGCGACGCCCTGGCGACGCAGGACGACGGCCTGGCGTACGTAGTCGAGTCCGGTGACGACCGTCAGCACGACGGCGACCATCATCACCCAGAAACGCAAGGTCGCCAGGGGCCCGGTGAGCGCCAGAACGTACATCCCGGCCGCCGTCCCCTGGGCGAGCGTCTTCAGCTTGCCGCCTCTGCTGGCCGGGATCACCGCGTGCCGGATGACCCAGAACCGCATCAGCGTGATACCCAGCTCACGGGCGAGGATCACCCCGGTGATCCACCACGGCAGATCGCCCAGGACGGACAGCGAGACCAGCGCCGCGCCCATGATCGCCTTGTCGGCGATCGGGTCGGCGATCTTCCCGAAGTCGGTGACCAGGTTGTACGCCCGTGCCAGATGACCGTCGAACAGGTCGGTGATCATCGCGACCGCGAAGGCCGCCCAGGCGAACGCGCGCCAGACCGGGTCGTATCCGCCGTCGTGGAACAGCAGCAGGACGAACCCGGGCACGAGCAGCAACCGCACCATGGTCAGGATGTTGGCGATGTTCCACAGGCTGGCCTGGTTGACGGCCGCAGTGCCCAGCTTCCCGCCGCGGACCGGCTTCGCGCCGGAGCCGCCTGCCGCGGATGCCGGGACTCCGGTCATCTGGCTACCTCCGCAAGCTCATGGTGTTCGGCCACCAGGTCGACGCCCTCGGTGCCCACTGCCTTCGCCTCGACCATACGGCCCGGAACAAGCCCCTCGCGTGTGGTGAAGACCACCTGGCCATCCGTTTCGGGGGCCTGGTGCGCCGCGCGCCCGATCGCGACCTCGCCGTCCTCTTCCGACTCCACGGACTCCACCAGCACCTGGAGGGTCTCGCCGACGCGCTCCTCGGCCCGCTGCGAGGTCAGCTCCTCGGCCAGCTGGGAGATGTGGGCGAGGCGCTCCGCGATGGTGTCGGCGTCGAGCTTGTTCTCGTAACCGACCGCCTCGGTGCCCTCCTCGTCCGAGTAACCGAAGACACCGATCGCGTCGAGACGGGCGCCGGTGAGGAAGCGTTCCAGCTCGGCGAGGTCCGCCTCGGTCTCGCCGGGGAAGCCCACGATGAAGTTGGAGCGGGCGCCGGCCTGGGGGGCCTTGCTCCGGATGGTGTCCAGGAGCTCCAGGAAACGGTCGGTGTCGCCGAAGCGGCGCATCGCGCGCAGCACACCGGGGGCGGAGTGCTGGAAGGAGAGGTCGAAGTACGGGGCGACCTTCGGCGTCGAGGTGAGGACGTCGATGAGGCCCGGTCGCATCTCGGCGGGCTGGAGGTAACTGACCCGGATCCGCTCGATGCCGTCCACATCGGCCAGCTCGGGCAGCAGGGTCTCCAGGAGGCGGATGTCGCCGAGGTCCTTGCCGTACGACGTGTTGTTCTCGGAGACGAGCATGACCTCCTTGACGCCCTGTTCGGCCAGCCAGCGGGTTTCCTGGAGCACATCCGAGGGACGCCGCGAGATGAACGAGCCGCGGAAGGAGGGGATGGCGCAGAAGGAGCAGCGGCGGTCGCAGCCGGAGGCGAGCTTCACCGAGGCGACGGGACTGGTGCCGAGCCTGCGGCGCAGCGGCGCCCGCGGCCCGGAGACCGGTGCGACCCCCTCGGGGAGGTCCTCGGGCGCGGGGGCGGGCGTCTCCTGGGCGTGGCCGGGCAGCGCCACGGCGGCGTCCTGCCGCTCGGCAGGGCTGATCGGCAGCAGCTTGCGGCGGTCGCGCGGGGTGTGCGAGGCGTGGATGCCGCCGTTGAGGATGGTCTGGAGCCGGTCGGAGATGTCGGCGTAGTCGTCGAATCCGAGGACACCGTCCGCCTCCGGCAGGGCCTCGGCGAGGTCCTTGCCGTAGCGCTCGGCCATGCAGCCGACGGCGACGACGGCCTGGGTGCGGCCCTGATCCTTCAGATCGTTGGCTTCGAGCAGGGCGTCGACGGAGTCCTTCTTGGCGGCTTCGACGAACCCACAGGTGTTGACGACTGCGACATCCGCGTCGGAGGCATCCTCGACGAGGTCCCAGCCGTCCGCTGCCAAGCGGCCTGCAAGCTCCTCCGAGTCCACCTCGTTACGGGCGCAGCCAAGAGTGACAAGGGCGACGGTACGGCGTTCGGGCATGGACTCAAGACTACTTTGTTCCCGCGGCCCCCCTGCCGTGCAGGGTGCCTGGCCCCTGCCGCCGCCCCTTCCCCGCTACAGGGAGTGACAGAGACCGGGCCGGGGAACGCCGACGGGCGCCCGGCGCGATGCCGGACGCCCGTCGGGACGTGTGCGGAAGCGGAGGGCGGCGGATCAGCCGGCCTCGGGGTCGCCCTTGGTGTAGGAAAGCCGTTCGACCTGGCCCGGACCGAAGCGGTCCTCGACCTGCTTGCCGTTGACGAAGAGCTCGATCGCCCCGGCGTCGCCGAGGACGAGGTCGATGCGCTCCTTGTCCTGGAAGGTCTTGGACTCGCCCTGGAGCAGCAGGCCGTCGAAGAGCTGCCGTCCGTTGTGGTCCTTGGCCGAGATCCAGCTCTTGCCCCGGTCCGCGCTGAGCTTGACCGTCACCTTGTCCCGGGGGGCGGCGGCGATGGCGCTCTCGGAGGGCACGGGCTTGGGGTCGGAGGGCTTGGTGGCGGTGGGTTTGACCGCGGTCTTTTCGGGCTTGGAGCCCTCCGCGATCTGGGCGGTGTTCGAGGGTTCGTCCTCGCCGCTGAAGAGCGTGAAGCCGACGAACCCGATGACGGCGACGATGGCCGCGACCATGGCCGCGGTCCAGTTGGGCCGCCGGGGTTCGGAGCGGATGCGTTCCGCTTCGAACAGCGGAGCCGCGGGGGTCGGTGCGGGACGGCCGCCGTGATCGGCGTCGTACTCCTCGACCAGCGGTTCCGGATCGAGGCCGACGGCACGGGCGAGCGTGCGGATGTGGCCGCGGGCGTAGACGTCGCCGCCGCAGCGGGAGAAGTCGTCCTGCTCGATCGCGTGCACGATGGGGATGCGCACCCGGGTGGAGCTGCTGACTTCCTCGACCGTCAGAGCCGCGGCGATTCGAGCCTGCTGAAGGGCACGACCGATCGAAGGCCGGTCGTCTTCGGGGGAGTTGCCGATGGACACGGGGGCGCCTTTCGAGCGTGAGCCACCTGCTGGATGTTCAGTCTAGGGGGGGTACGAAAGGGAGGGGCAACCGGGAGGGACGACTTTGTACGCCATCGGGTTCGCCGGACGGCCCCGCCGCCGGCTCCGGGGCGGAGCGAGGACGGAGCACAGCCCCGATCGAGGACTGGTCAACCTGTAGTGGGCCGAACGGGGTGGGAGTACGGGTGAGGGTGCGACGGAGCGGGCTGCGGGGAGGAGCACGGTTCCGTCCCTCCCTTCAACTGGACGTACGACCGTACGAAACGGTTGCCCACAAAACCTTTACGGAGCGGATTCCCCGCGGATGACGGCCAACACCCCGTCGAGTTCGTCGGGTTTCACCATGACGTCGCGCGCCTTGGAGCCCTCGCTGGGTCCGACGATGTTGCGGGACTCCATCAGGTCCATCAGCCGGCCCGCCTTCGCGAAGCCGACCCGGAGCTTGCGCTGGAGCATCGAGGTCGATCCGAACTGGGTGGAGACGACCAGTTCGGCGGCCTGGCAGAGCAGGTCCAGGTCGTCGCCGATGTCCTCGTCGATCTCCTTCTTCTGTTTCGTTCCCACCACGACGTCCTCCCGGAAGACCGGGGCCATCTGGTCCTTGCAGTGCTGGACGACGGCGGCGACCTCGTCCTCGGTGACGAACGCGCCCTGCATACGGGTGGGTTTGTTGGCGCCCATCGGGAGGAAGAGCCCGTCGCCCTTGCCGATGAGCTTCTCGGCGCCGGGCTGGTCGAGGATGACCCGGCTGTCGGCGAGGGAGGAGGTGGCAAAGGCGAGCCGGGAGGGCACGTTGGCCTTGATCAGGCCGGTCACCACGTCGACCGAGGGCCGCTGGGTGGCGAGCACCAGGTGGATGCCGGCCGCGCGGGCCAACTGGGTGATGCGGACGATCGAGTCCTCGACGTCGCGCGGGGCCACCATCATCAGGTCGGCCAGCTCGTCGACGATCACCAGCAGGTACGGGTACGGGGACAGCTCCCGCTCACTGCCCTCGGGCGCCTTGCACTTGCCGTTGCGCACCGCGTGGTTGAAGTCGTCGATGTGCCGGTAGCCGAAGTTGGCGAGGTCGTCGTACCGCAGGTCCATCTCCCGCACGACCCACTGGAGCGCCTCGGCGGCCTTCTTGGGGTTGGTGATGATCGGGGTGATGAGGTGGGGGATGCCCTCGTACGCGGTGAGCTCGACGCGCTTGGGGTCGACGAGGACCATCCGTACGTCGTCCGGGGTGGCCCGCACCATGATCGAGGTGATCAGGCAGTTGATGCAGGAGGACTTGCCGGAGCCGGTGGCGCCGGCGACCAGGACGTGCGGCATCTTGGCGAGATTGGCCATCTCGTAGCCGCCCTCGACGTTCTTGCCGAGCGCCACGAGCATCGGGTGGTCGTCCTCGGCCGCGTCCGCGAGGCGCAGCACGTCGCCGAGGTTGACCATCTCGCGGTCGGAGTTGGGGATCTCGATGCCGACGGCGGACTTACCGGGGATCGGCGAGATGATCCGCACGTCAGGGCTGGCCACGGCGTACGCGATGTTCTTGGCCAGTGCCGTGATCTTCTCGACCTTCACGGCGGGGCCGAGCTCGATCTCGTAGCGGGTGACGGTCGGGCCCCGGGTGAAACCGGTGACCGCTGCGTCGACCTTGAACTCGGTGAAGACGTTGGTCAGCGAGGCGACGACCACGTCGTTGGCGGCGCTGCGGGTCTTGCCCGGTCCGCCGCGCTCCAGAAGGTCGAGCGAGGGCAGCGAGTACGTGATGTCGCCGGACAGCTGGAGCTGCTCGGCGCGGGCGGGCAGGCCCTCGGAACGCTCCGGCGCGGGCTTCGTCAGGTCGGGAACGGCGCCGGACCGGCCGGACATGTCACCGCCGGTCGCGTCGTGCGCGTCACCGGACCGGTCCTGCCTGCGCCCCGCCCCGCCCTTCCCCGCGCCGTCCCGCTCGGCCTCCCGGGCCCCGGGGACAGGCGTCCCGGTGCGCTCCCGGTCCACGGAGACGCCCTGGGTCAGGTCGGCGACGACCGGCGAGGGCGGCATGCCGTTGAGCACGGCCCCGTCGAGTGCGGCGGCAGCGGCCGCGGCGACGTCCACCGCGTCCAGCGGCCGGTTCATCGCGGGCTGCGCGGAGGGCCTGCGGGGCCTCCTGCGCTTGGTGAGCGCTTCCGCCTCCGCCTCGTCGTGGTCGTGGACGGGGTCCGTGTCCGGGCGCCGCGTGCCACGCCTCCGGGTCCGCTCGGGCAGCGCCTCGCGCCACTGTTCGTCGTAGCGATCGGCGTCGTCCTCGTACGTCTCGCCGGCCTCGGGCACCGGTTCCACGATGCCGAGGCGGACGCCGAGCTGACGCAGCCGCTGCGGGATGGCGTGGACCGGGGTGGCGGTGACGACGAGGAGTCCGAACACGGTCAGCAGCACGAGCAGCGGTACGGCGAGCACCTCGCCCATCATGAAGATCAGCGGCTTGGAGGTGGCCCAGCCGATCAGCCCTCCCGCGTCCTGCATCGCCTCGGTGCCCTCGGCCCGGCCCGGCGACCCCACGGCGATGTGCACCTGACCGAGGACTCCGACGACCAGGGCGGAGAGCCCGATGACGATACGGCCGTTGGCGTCGGGCCGCTCCGGGTACAGGATCAGCCGCACCGCGATGGCGCCCAGCAGTATCGGCGCGAGCAGGTCGAGCCGGCCCAGGGCCCCGGTCACCAGCATCTCGACCAGGTCGCCGACCGGTCCCTGGAGATTGGACCAGGTGCCCGCGGCGACGATCAGAGCCAGGCCGAGCAGCAGCAGGGCGAGCCCGTCCTTGCGGTGGGCGGGGTCAAGTCCCTTGGCTCCACGCCCTATCGAGCGGAACAGCGCGCCGACGCCGTGCGCCGCACCGAGCCAGACCGCCCGCACCAGGCGGTAGACGCCTCCGGTGGGTGACGGTGCGGGCTTGGGCGCGGGCTTCTTGACCGCCGCCTTCTTGGCGGGAGCCTTCTTCGCGGGAGCAGCCGACTTCTTGGGCGCGGTCTTCTTGGCGGGCGCGGCTTTCTTCGCCGGGCCCGGGGTACGGCCGACGCGCTTCGCGGCGCCCGCCGCGCCCTGGGAACCCTTGCCGGACGTACGTGAGGCCATGGTGCCGAGGTTACCGCTGTCGTCGCCCGTGAATACGTTCGCCTACTGGTTCACCCGACCGTGTCGCCCTCGTGAGGCGGGGAACTGACGCCGCCTCACGGCAGCGGGCGGCACGCGACGAGCCGGAGGGGCCGGAGATCGTCAGTTCTGTGCGGGCAGCACGCCCGTACCCCCACCGGTGCCCGGCTCCAGCGCGTCGAGCGCACGGCGCAGGCCGGTCAGTTTGCGTTCGAGGTGGGCGGCGGTGGCTACCGCGGCGGCGTCCGCGGATTCGTCGTCGAGCTGCTTGGAGAGCGCTTCGGCCTGCTCCTCGACTGCCGCGAGGCGCGCGGAGAGCTCGGCCAGCAGACCGGTCGGCTCCTTGTCGTGCTCGCCGCCCGCGTGGCCGTCGCCGTCCAACTGGAGCCGCAGCAGTGCGGCCTGCTCGCGCAGCTTGCAGTTCTTCATGTACAGCTCGACGAAGACCGAGACCTTGGCCCGCAGGACCCATGGGTCGAACGGCTTCGAGATGTAGTCCACCGCACCGGCCGCGTAGCCGCGGAAGGTGTGGTGCGGACCGTGGTTGATCGCGGTGAGGAAGATGATCGGGATGTCCCGGGTCCGCTCCCGCCGCTTGATGTGCGCGGCTGTCTCGAAACCGTCCATGCCCGGCATCTGGACGTCCAGCAGAATAACCGCGAAGTCGTCCGTGAGCAGCGCTTTGAGCGCCTCCTCCCCTGACGATGCCCGGACCAGTGTCTGATCGAGCGCAGAGAGGATGGCCTCCAGCGCCAGCAGATTCTCCGGCCGGTCATCGACCAGGAGGATCTTGGCCTTCTGCACCATGGCCCGTCCTCCTCGCCCCGGAAATGCACCGGGTGCCGCCCCAGGGGACGACTCCCTTGCGCCGTCCGTCCTTGTGCCGGTCATGGTAGCCGCACCCCGCCCGTCACCACACCCTGTCACCGCGATGTCACTGTGCACATACCGCAAACGCGGTTGGAGACCAGAAGGTTCCCCGAGTACGGCGAGTTCACACCCGTCCGAGCACAGTCGGTCAACAACTGACGCTCATTCCTTCCTACCTCCATCACTCTCCGTGCATCCACCGCTCCATCACCGCAAGCAAGTGATCAGGATCGACCGGCTTCGTCACATAGTCGGAAGCCCCGCAATCGATGGCCTTCTCGCGGTCGCCCTTCATGGCCTTCGCGGTGAGCGCGACGATCGGCAACCCGGCGAACTGCGGCATCCGACGGATCGCGGTCGTCGTCGCGTAACCGTCCATCTCGGGCATCATGATGTCCATCAGCACGACCGTCACATCGTCGTGCTGCTCCAGGACTTCGATGCCCTCACGGCCGTTCTCCGCGTACAGCACCGCCAGTCCGTGCTGCTCCAGCACACTGGTGAGCGCGAAGACGTTGCGGATGTCGTCGTCGACGATGAGGACCTTCTCACCGCGGAAGCGGAACGTCCGCCGGGGCTCCCTCTCCTCCGCCGCCGACTGGCCCTGCGCCTGGCTCTCGCCCTGGCTCCCCTGCGCCTGCACCCACTCCTCCTGCTGCGGGGAGCTCTCGGGCGTGGTCCGGCCGGCCGGCAGCGCGGTCCTGCGGGCCGCGTCCTCCAGGGCCTTGCGCCGCCGCCGGAACATCCCGGCGGAGTTGGCCGGGTCGCCGAACGGAGCCGGCTGCCCCGACGGGGACTGCCCCTGCCCCATATCGCCCGCGCCGCCCAGCACCTCGGCGGAACCGGAACCCACCGCGGGGTAGCCCTGGGGCGGCAGTTCGGCCCGGTGCAGCGGCAGGTACAGGGTGAAGGTGGAACCGCGTCCCGGCTCGCTCGCCGCGTGGATCTCGCCGCCGAGCAGCCGTGCGATCTCCCGGCTGATCGAGAGACCGAGGCCGGTGCCGCCGTACTTCCGGCTCGTTGTGCCGTCCGCCTGCTTGAACGCCTCGAAGATCACCAGCATCTTGCTGGACGCGATCCCGATCCCGGTGTCGGTGACCGAGAAGGCGATCAGATCGGCGTCCGCGTCCCGCAGCGAACCGGCTTCCAGCAGGTGCTCCCGGATCGCGTTCGGCACATCGGCGCCGGCCGGCCGGATCACCAGCTCCACCGCGCCGCTGTCGGTGAACTTCACCGCGTTGGAGAGCAGGTTGCGCAGCACCTGGAGCAGCCGCTGCTCGTCGGTGTGCAGCGTCGCGGGAAGCTCCGGCGACACCCGTACGGAGAAGTCGAGTCCCTTCTCCGCGGTGAGCGGTCGGAAGGTCGCCTCCACGTAGTCGACCAGCTGGACCAGCGCGATCCTGGTCGGGCTGACGTCCATCTTGCCCGCCTCGACCTTCGACAGGTCGAGGATGTCGTTGATCAGCTGGAGCAGGTCGGAGCCGGCCCCGTGAATCGTCTCGGCGAACTCCACCTGCTTCGGCGAGAGGTTGCCCTCGGCGTTGTCCGCCAGCAACTTGGCCAGGATCAGCAGCGAGTTGAGCGGCGTACGCAGCTCGTGCGACATGTTGGCCAGGAACTCGGACTTGTAGCGCATCGAGACCGCGAGCTGCTCGGCCCGCTCCTCCAGCACCTGCCGCGCCTCCTCGATCTCGGTGTTCTTCACCTCGATGTCGCGGTTCTGCTGGGCCAGCAGCTCGGCCTTCTCCTCCAGTTCGGCGTTGGACGCCTGGAGGGCCTTCTGCCGGTTCTCCAACTCCTGCGAGCGGTCCCGCAGTTGCTCGGTCAGCTCCTGCGACTGTTCAAGGAGCTTCTCGGTCTTGGTGTTGACGCTGATCGTGTTGACGCTCGTCGCGATCATCTCGGCGAGCTGGTTGAGGAAGTCCCGCTGGATATGGGTGAACGGCTGGAAGGAGGCCAGTTCGATCACGCCGAGGACCTTGCCCTCGAAGAGCACCGGCAGCACGATCACATGCGCCGGAGGAGCCTCGCCCAGCCCGGAGGAGATCTTCAGATAGCCCGGCGGCACGTTGTCCACCTGGATCGTCCGCTTCTCCTCGGCCGCCGTCCCGATGAGCGTCTCACCGGGACGGAAGGAGGTCGGCATCGAACCCGCGGAGTAGCCGTAACTCCCCCGCATGCGCAGCTCGTACGCGTCGGCCGCACCGTCGTCCGGACCCACCTCGTCCGAGTCGCCCGTGGCCATCGCCAGGAAGAACGCGCCGTGCTGCGCCGAGACCACCGGCGTCAGCTCGCTCATGATCAGCGAGGCCACGTCGTCCAGATCGCGGCGGCCCTGCATCAGACCGGAGATCCGGGCCAGGTTGCCCTTCAGCCAGTCCTGCTCCTTGTTGGCGAGGGTGGTGTCCCGCAGGTTCGCGATCATCGTGTTGATGTTGTCCTGGAGGACCTGGATCTCGCCGGCCGCGTCCACGTCGATCTTCAGGTTCAGATCGCCGCGGGTCACCGCGGTGGCGACGGCCGCGATGGCGCGGACCTGACGGGTCAGGTTCCCGGCCATCTCGTTCACCGACTCGGTGAGGTCGCGCCAGGTGCCGTCGACGTCCCGCACCCGTGCCTGACCGCCCAGCTGCCCCTCGGTGCCCACCTCGCGGGCGACCCGGGTCACCTGCTCAGCGAACGAGGACAGCTGGTCGACCATCGTGTTGATGGTGTTCTTCAGCTCCTGGATCTCACCGCGCGCGTCGATGTCGATCTTCTTGGTCAGGTCGCCCTTGGCGATGGCGGTGGTGACCGTGGCGATCTGCCGCACCTGGCCGGTCAGATTGGAGGCCATGGAGTTCACGGACTCGGTGAGGTCCTTCCACGTACCGGCGACTCCCGGCACCCGGGCCTGGCCCCCCAGCTCGCCCTCCGTACCCACCTCACGGGCCACGCGCGTGACCTCGTCGGCGAACGAGGACAGCGTCGTCACCATCGTGTTGACCGTGTCGGCCAGCTCCGCGACCTCGCCGCGCGCCTCCACCGTGACCTTCTTCGTCAGATCGCCGTTGGCGACCGCCGAGGAGACCCGGGAGATGTTGCGCACCTGGCTGGTCAGGTTGTTGGCCATCAGGTTGACGTTCTCGCTGAGGTCCTTCCAGATGCCGGTCGCCCCGCGCACCCGCGCCTGGCCGCCGAGGATGCCCTCGGTACCCACCTCGCGGGCCACGCGCGAGACCTCGTCCGCGAAGTTCAGCAGCTGGTCGACCATCGTGTTGACGGTCGTGACCAGTTCGAGGATCTCGCCCTTGGCGTCGACGGTGATCTTCTTGGAGAGGTCGCCCTTGGCGACCGCGGTGGTGACCTCGGCGATGTTGCGGACCTGGAGAGTCAGGTTGTTCGCCATGCCGTTGACGGACTGGGTGAGGTCCTTCCACGTACCGGAGACGCCCTGGACCTCGGCCTGACCGCCGAGGATGCCCTCCGTACCCACCTCACGGGCGACCCGCGTCACCTGCTCCGCGAAGTTGGACAGCTGGTCCACCATCGTGTTGAGGGTGTTCTTCAGCTCCAGGATCTCGCCCCGGGCGTCCACGTCGATCTTCTGCGACAGATCACCCCGCGCCACCGCCGTGGCGACCTGTGCGATGTTACGGACCTGAGCGGTGAGGTTTCCGGCCATCCCGTTCACCGAATCGGTGAGATCACGCCACACTCCGGCCACGCCGGGCACCTGCGCCTGACCGCCCAGACGCCCGTCCGTACCCACCTCGCGGGCCACCCTGGTGACCTGGTCGGCGAAGGCGGAGAGCTGGTCGACCATGGTGTTGATGGTGTTCTTGAGCTCCAGGATCTCGCCCCGGGCGTCCACGTCGATCTTCTGCGACAGATCACCCCGCGCCACCGCGGTCGTCACCTGCGCGATCTGCCTCACCTGGGAGGTGAGGTTGCCGGCCATGAAGTTGACGGAGTCCGTGAGTTCCTTCCACGTACCCGACACCCCGTCCACGCGCGCCTGACCGCCGAGGCGGCCCTCGGTGCCCACGTCCCGGGCCATCCGCGTCACCTGGTCGGCGAAGCTGGACAGCTGCGCCACCATCGTGTTGACGGTGTTCTTCAGCTCCAGCATCTCCCCGGCCACGTCCACGGTGACCTTCTGCGACAGGTCACCGTTCGCAACCGCCGTGGTGACCTGCGCGATGTCCCGGACCTGACCGGTCAGGTTACGGAACGCGGTGTTCACCGAGTCGGTGAGGTCCTTCCACGTCCCCGCGGCTCCCGGCACCTCGGCCTGGCCCCCGAGCCGGCCCTCGACGCCGACCTCCCGGGCCACGCGGGTCACCTCGGAACCGAACGACTGGAGCTGGTCCACCATCGTGTTGACGGTGTTCTTCAGCTCCAGCATCTCCCCGGCCACGTCGACCGTGACCTTCTGCGACATGTCGCCGCTGGCCACGGCCGTCGTCACCTGCGCGATGTCGCGCACCTGGGTCGTCAGGTTCCGGAAGACCGTGTTCACCGAATCGGTGAGGTCCTTCCAGGTCCCGGCCGCGCCCGGCACCTGCGCCTGACCACCGAGCAGTCCCTCGCCACCGACCTCACTCGCCACCCGCGTCACTTCGTCCGCGAAGGTGCGCAGCGTCTCGGTCATCTGGTTGATCGTCTCGGCGAGCTGCGCGACCTCGCCGCGTGCGCTCACCGTGACCTTCTGCGTCAGGTCACCGCTGGCGACCGCCGTCGTCACCTCCGCGATACCACGTACCTGAGAGGTGAGGTTGCCCGCCATCGTGTTGACGGAGTCGGTGAGGTCCTTCCACACGCCCGCCACACCCGGCACGGTCGCCTGACCACCCAGCTCGCCCTCCGTGCCCACCTCACGGGCGACGCGTGTCACCTCGGAGGAGAACGAGGACAGCTGGTCGACCATCGTGTTGACGGTGTTCTTCAGCTGCAGCATCTCACCGGCCACATGGACGGTGACCTTTCGCGACAGGTCGCCCTTGGCGACCGCCGTCGTCACGAGCGCGATGTCCCGCACCTGGGCCGTCAGTCGGTACGCCATGGTGTTGACGGAGTCCGTGAGGTCCTTCCAGGACCCGGACATCCCACGCACCTGCGCCTGCCCCCCGAGCTTGCCCTCGGTGCCCACCTCGACGGCGACCCGGGTCACCTGCTCGGTGAAGACCGACAGCTGGTCGACCAGGTTGTTGACCGTACGGGCGACCTTCAGGAACTCACCGCGCAGCGGCCGGACCGTCTCGTCCGTCGTGTGCGACCGCAGCTCCATCCGCTGCTCCAGATCACCGTCGGCGACCGCCGACAGCACCCGGCCCACTTCGGAGACCGGTCGCGCGAGATCGTCGACGAGCTCGTTGGAGGCGTCGATCGCGGCGGCCCAGGAACCCTCGCAGGCGCCCGTCTCCAGCCGCTCCGTGAGCTTTCCCTCCCGGCCGACCACGCGCCGTACGCGGGCCAGTTCACCGGTGAGGTGAAGGTTCCGGTCGGCGACCTCGTTGAAGACGGCGGAGATCTCCGTCATCACACCGTCGCCGGAGACGGTGAGCCGCCGGCGGAAGTTGCCGTCGCGCATCGCCACGAGTCCCGCGAGCAGTCTGTTCAGAGCTGCCGCGTCGACCTCGACGGTGCCATTGCGCTGTTTTTTCACGGACTGTCCGCCTTTTGTACGCGCCTTCGAACCCTGCGCCGCCACGCCAGACTCCACCGTGTCCCTCCCGCAGGGGTTGACCGTTTCACTCGGGCCTATAAGGAAGCTTGCCCAGTTCCACTTTGGCTCACCGCCACAGCACACCGTCAACGGGCGACCGGGCGGACGTCAAATCGTTGCAACGTACCAGGCCGGGACCGGTCGGCGGGCAACCTGTCCCGGTTGCCCCCCATCCCTTGCACCCGGAGTCCATACTTGTGCGCCCGCGCACCACTACAAGACCGTCCTGTCCCGAACTCGGCCCTCGTGTAACCGGCACCCTCGACGAACGTCTAGCCTGGCAAGCGAATCGAAGCGGCGATAAACGGGCACAGGACTCGGGGAAGCGACGAGACACCATATGGGGAGTGCTGTGATCACCGCGCGCGCGGCCGCCACCTTCGCACCGGTCGGGCGCTCTGTCGCGACCGCCCGCGCCTTCGTCCGGGACACGCTTCAGGGGTGGGGCTACAACGATGTCGTCGACGACGCCGTCGTCCTCACCAGTGAGCTCGTGACCAACGCCGTCGTGCACGCGGGGACGGCGGCCGACGTGCTGTGCCTGCGCAGCGGGGACGGCGTCCGCGTCGAGGTCGCCGACCACTACCCGGAACGTGAGGTCCCGCTCCAGAGCAACGGCCTCGACTTCGGCAGCCCCGACCGCGAGAACGGCCGCGGTCTGCTGCTCTGCGCCGCACTGGCTTCCCGCTGGGGTGTCGAGTACTCCCCCACCCGTAAGCACGTCTGGTTCCAGCTGGACCTGCCCGACCGTCCCGTGGGCATCCGCTCCGCCGGCCCGGTCCTGCCCACCTCGCTGCTCCCCGTCACCGACCAGCGCGTACGGGTCGCCGTCGTCCAGATCGACAGCACCGGCTCGATCAGCGCGTGGAACGACGACGCCGCGTACGTCTTCGGGCACACCGCGGAACAGGTCACCGGCAAGCAGTTCACCGACTTCGTGGCCTGGCCGCACACCCCGGGGACCAACACCGGCATCGCCGACGCCCTCCAGCTCTCCCGCTGGGAGGGCAGCTACGGAATCCGCGGAGCCGACGGCCGGACCATCGCCGTCTACTCCTCGCACCTGCGGGTCCGCGACACCGACGGCGAACCCTCCACGGTCTGTCTCCTCGTCCGCGACGACGAGCGCGCCGTGCTCCAGTCCCCCGTCCGCGCCCCGGTCTCCGACGCCTCCTCCGACAACCGCACCGCGGACCCGTTCGAGGTGTTCATCGGCTCCCCGGCCCCCGACGATCTCGACGGCCTCCTCCAGCGGACGGTCGAGCGGGCACGCGACATGCTCGACGCCGACGCGGCGTTCCTCCTGCTCGCCACGGATGACGAGACGGAGCTGGAGGTCCGCGCCACGACGGGCCTCCCCTCGGCCCGCCAGCGCTTCGCCCGGGTCCCCGTGGAAGCCGGAACGGGACGCTACGGCTCCGCCCGGATGCCGGCCGTCCACGAGGACCTCACGGCCGTCCCCGGCGCCGTGCCCCTGCTCACCGACACCGGGATGCGCTCGGTCGTCACGGTCCCGCTGAAGGTCGAGGGCCGCCTCACCGGCTCCCTCGGCGTCGCGGCGGAAGCGGCGGGCCGCTACACCAACGAGGAGGCCCTGCGCCTCCAGTTCGCCGCCGACCGCATCGCGCTGGCCGTGGAGTCCGCCCGTCTGGGCGAGCTGGAACGGCTGCGCCGCGGCTCCCTGTCCTTCCTCGTCGAGGCCTCCGACCTGTTGGCCGGCACGCTGGACCGGGATCAGACCCTCGCGCTCATGGCCCAGATGACGGTCCCGACGCTGGCCACCTGGTGCGCCGTCTACACGATCGCGGACCAGTCCTCCGAGCCGTACCTCTCCTACGTGCTCCACGAGGACGAGGACCTCATCGACGGGCTCAAGGCCCTGCTCTCCAAGATCGCCCCGCCGGATCCGGTACCGACCCCGGGCGCCCGTGTCTGGGCCGCGCCCTCGGAGGCCGGTCACCGTGCCGCGCTGACCACCTCGACCCGCAGCCTGCAGCACGACGCGCCGCTGAGCATGAGCACGGCCACCCGCACCATCCTCGCCACGGCCCAGGCCGTCGGCGGCGAAACGGTGGTCCTTCCGCTGGTCGCCCGCAACCGCGTGATCGGCATGCTGACGCTCGGGAAGCCCTCGGACGACCACTTCCGCCAGGAGATCCTGGAACTGGCCGAGGACCTCTCCCGCCGGGCCGCCCTGGCCCTGGACAACGCCCGCCTGTACTCGGAGCGCATGGCGATCAGCCAGTCCCTCCAGCGCAGCCTGCTGCCCCCGGGCCTCCCCGACGTCCCGAACGTCGAGATCGAGGTCATCTACCGGGCCGCGGGCGAGGGCAATGAGGTCGGCGGCGACTTCTACGACGTCTTCCCGATCAGCGACGGGGCGTACGGCTTCGCCATCGGCGACGTCTGCGGTACGGGGCCCGAGGCCGCCGCCGTCACCGGCCTGGCCCGCCACGCCCTGCGCCTGCTGGCCCGCGAGGGCTTCGGCGGTCCGGCGGTTCTGGAGCGCCTCAACGCGGCGATCCTCGACGAGGGTGCCCGCAGCCGCTTCCTGACCCTCCTGTACGGCGAGCTGTGGCCCCAGGAGGACGGCAGCGCCCTCCTGAAGGTCGTCTGCGCCGGCCACCCGCTGCCGCTGCGCCTGCGCCAGGACGGCTCCGTCGAGTCCGCCGCGGAACCGCAGCCCCTGCTCGGCGTCATCGAGGACCTCGACCTGTACGAGCAGGAGGTCGTCCTCAACCCGGGCGACGTCCTCCTGTGCGTCACGGACGGCGTCACCGAACGCCGCGAGGGAAGCCGCATGCTGGGCGACGACGGTCTCGCGGACGTCCTGTCGACCTGTACGGGCCTGACGGCCGGAGCCGTCGCCTCACGCATTCTGCGGGCCGTGGAACGCTTCGCGGCGGAACCGGCCTCGGACGACATGGCGATCCTCGCCATGCGTGTCCCGGAACCGCCCCGCGTCTGACCCTCAACGCGAAAGGCCCCCGCCAGCGGCGGGGGCCTTTCGCTTTTCTCTGAGCCCCAATGCGGAATCGAACCGCAGACCTTCTCCTTACCATGGAGACGCTCTACCGACTGAGCTATTGGGGCCTCGTTGCGCTGTGGCAACGAGGTAAACCATACACGGGATCCGGGGATGCTCATAATCCAGGCCGGCCGGAGTCGTGACTCTTGGACGCCCCTCGTTCGCGCGGAGCCCACCAAGGTGGCACGGGCGCATGGGTCGCCGATCGGTCCCGGAACGCAGGAAAGCCCCGCACCAAAAGGTGCGGGGCTTTCCCGGAAAAATTGTTCGGCGGCGTCCTACTCTCCCACAGGGTCCCCCCT
>NZ_JBIRQR010000009.1:0-273929 GCF_044333295.1 Streptomyces sp. NPDC021019 | reverse complement strand
ACCCCCCGGATCATGGTTAACAAGGGGGGGAAGTCATGCCGGGCCCGGAGGCCGGCAGCCCCGTTGCGAGGCCACCAAAAAGGTAATGGGGGGGGGCGGCCCTCAGGCGCGCTTCGGGCGCTTGCGGCCGGAGGTCCTGCGGGCCGCCGGGTTGCCGGCCCGGGTCGAGCGGCGCTTCTCGAACTGGGCGCGGGCCTTCTCGTACTCGGTGCGGCGCAGCTTCTCGCCCGGGGCCTCGGTGAGCGAGCGGACGAAGTAGGCGAGGAGCGAGCCGATGAAGCCGATCGACTTCAGGCCGCGCAGGGAGTCCTCGCGGTCCGGGTCCTTCGGGCGGGCGCCGAAGCCCTCCCAGGTCTTGCGGAACGCGATGGCGCTGCAGATGGAGAACATCCCGATCACCAGCATCCCGACGATGCCCCCGACCTCCGCGATCTCCAGCCCCTCGTAGGCGAAGCGCAGGAGGAGACAGGCGGCCACGGCGGCGGCCAGCGAGCCGACGGCGACGCCGGCCCGCCGGAGGCCGTAACCGCCGTCGTGGTCGACCCAGGTCGTGCCGAAGAAGCGGATGGGCTCGGGCCGCGGGCCCGGGGCCGTGGCGGGCGGGGTGCCGGGGGCTGCGCTGTTCTCGCTCACGAGGTCGATTATCCCCGCAGCCCCCGGGTGCCCGGCGGAGCCGTCAGTCGCAGCGCGGTGCGACGTAGCCGTCACGCCCCGTGTAGACGTAGGCGTCCGCGACGAACTGGCCGTTGGCGATGTTGTCCCAGAGGTTCGACGTGCCGTACGGACCGGTGACCCACTCGCCCGGCTTCTGGCAGTAGATCGGGATCTTCTGCCCGTACGGCATGGTCCTGACGATGCGGTAGCTGGTGCCGGGGCCGGTGCGGACGTTGACCCGGTAGCCCGGGGCGACCGGGTAGCGGGTGCCGGACGCGGTGGTCTCCACCTTCAGCTCGGCCTCCGCCACGGCCGTCGCCCTCTCCGCTCCTTCCGCCCCGTCCACCTCGTCGCGCGTGGGCTCTGCGGTGTGCTCTTCAACGCCCATGTGGGCCTCCCCCGTTGAGATGTCGCGTACGCGAGGCGCGTACGACGCGCAGGCTAGCAAGCCCCGTGTCTCTCGCACGCACCATCGACTAGGCTCCGTGCGTCGCATGCGCACGAACACACGGGGGTGGACGATGCCGCCGCTGCGAGAGCCCGGAGCGCATCCGGAAGCGGAGTTTCCGCAGTACGCCGGCGCGTACCGTCTTGAGGCCCGTCTCGGCTCGGGCGGCATGGGGGTCGTGCATCTGGCGCGCTCGGCGTCGGGGATGCAGCTCGCGGTGAAGGTGGTGCACGCGCCGTACGCGGCGGATCCCGAGTTCAGGGCGCGGTTCCGGCAGGAGGTGGCGGCCGCGCGGCGGGTGAGCGGGGCGTTCACGGCTCCCGTCGTCGACGCCGATCCGGAGGCCGGGCGGCCCTGGATGGCCACCCTCTACGTTCCCGGGCCCACGCTCGCCGAGCAGGTGAAGCGGAGCGGCCCGATGGCCCCCGCCGAGCTGCGCAGGCTGACCGCCGGGCTCGCCGAGGCGCTGCGGGACATCCATCGGGTGGGCGTGATCCACCGCGATCTGAAGCCGAGCAACGTGCTGCTGACCGACGGGGGCCCCAAGGTCATCGACTTCGGGATCTCCCGGCCGTACGACAGTGATCTGCGCACCGAGACGGGCAAGCTGATCGGTTCGCCGCCCTATATGGCTCCCGAGCAGTTCCAGCGGCCGCGCGAGGTCGGGCCGCCGGTCGACGTGTTCGCGCTGGGGGCCGTGATCGTGCACGCGGCGACGGGCCGGGGCCCGTTCGACTCGGACAGCCCGTACATCGTGGCGTACCAGGTGGTGCACGATCAGCCGGACCTCGGTGGAGTGCCGGAGGACCTCGCGCCGCTGGTCGCCCGGTGCCTGGCGAAGGACCCGGCCGACCGGCCCACGCCGGGCGAGGTGATGGAGGCGCTGCTGCCCCCGTCGTACGAGGCCGACGCGTTCCTGCCGTCGCAGCGGCGCCGGGCGGTGGTCGCGGCGGCGGTGCCGGCGGCGCGGGAGCGGGACGGTTCGGAGGCGGACACGCATGTGAGCCCCGCGCCCGTGGTGCGGCGCCGGCGGTTGCCGCGCGTCCGGCTGGTCGTGGCGGCGGCGCTGCTCCTGCTGGTGGCGGGGGCGGGCGCCGGGGCGTACGCCGTGTGGGGCGCGGGTACGGCCGCGAGCCGCCCGGAGGCGGGACGCGCGGGGGCCGGAGACGGGCAGGACGACGACGCCGTCACCCCGTGGCGTACCGCGTTGCGGACCTCCGGCACCGCCACGCCCGCCTGTTCCACCGCCGGGGCGGGGGGTGCCCTGTACTGCTCTGCGGCCGGGGGCGGCACCGCCAGGATCGATCCGGCGGACGGGCGCGTGCTGTGGTCGGCCCGGTCCTCCTCCTCGCGGACGGCCGCCCACGCTCCGGTCGTCTCGGGCGGGGTCGTGCTGTCCGCCGGTCCGGACGGGAAGCTGCGTGCGTTCGACCCGGTGAAGGGCACCGCCGTCCGGGACACCGCCCTGTCCGCGAGTCCCGGTGGCGCCTTCCCGGCGGGCGACACGCTGCTGACCGTCGCGGACGACGGCACGGTGACGGCGCTGGACGGGGCGAGCGGGGCGACCCGCTGGGAGGGGCCGCTGGCGAAGCACAGCCGGCCCGACTTCGCCCTGTACGACGGGGCGTCCGGGCTCGCCTACGCCTTCGAGCAGACGTCCTCCGGCGCGTCGACCCTGGTCACCGCGGTGGACGCCGCGACCGGCCGGGCGTCCTGGCAGCGGCGGCTGGACGGGGCCCTCACCCCGGTCGGGACCGCCGGGGCCGGGGAGCTGGTGCTGTCGGCGATGGACGAGAACTCGGACACCACCGAGCTGGTCCGGTACGTGCCCGGCACCGGCGGATCGGTCCGGATCCCGCTGCCCTTCACGTTGAACGGGCCGCAGGTGGTCGTGGCCGGGGACGTCGCGTACCTGCTGGCGCGGGGCGGGTCGCTGTTGGCCGTCGACACCGCGGCGGACGGGGCGAAGGCCGAGCTGTGGCGGCTGGAGACGGGGGTCGGGCGGGCTTCCGCCCCGGTGCTCGGGGAGGGCGGCCACCTGTACTTCTCCGCCGCGGACGGGCGGTTGCTGGCCGTCGACACGGATCGGGGTGCGCTGGTGGGGCAGACCCGGGCGCGGCTGAGCGGCGGGAAGCTCGCCTACGCCTCCGACCTGCCCGCCCCGGTCACGGCGGGGCGGGCGGTCGTGGGGACGGCGCCGGACGGGTCGGTCTTCGCGGTGGACGGGGCGGAGCCGGGGGGCTGGTGACGGCGGGCCCGGCCTCGGGTTCCTCCCGGGGCTCTGCCCCGGACCCCGCTCCTCAATCGCCGGAGGGGCTGAAATGGGCCGCCCGGAGCCGCTGGGACAGCCGGTGGAGAGACTGAACGGGTCGCCCGGATCCGCTGGGAGAGTCGCCGGAGGGACTGAGAAGTCGTCCGGAGCCACCGGGCAGGCCGGGACGGTCACCGGAGCCCTCGGAGAGGTACCCGAAGCACCGGCGAGGTTCCCGAAGGCGCCGGAGAGGTGCCCGAAGGCCCCGGGGAGGCCGAGCCCCTGAGCAGAAACGTCAGCCCAGCTTCGAGACGTCCCTGACCGCGCCGCGGTCCGCGCTCGTCGCCATCGCCGCGTAGGCGCGCAGCGCGGCCGAGACCTTGCGGTCGCGGTTCTTCGGCGCGTACACGCCGTTCAGCGCCTCGCGGCGGGTGGCCAGCTCGGTGTCGTCGACGAGCAGTTCGATGGAGCGGTTCGGGATGTCGATCCGGATCCGGTCGCCGTCCTCGACGAGCGCGATGGTGCCGCCGGAGGCAGCCTCGGGCGAGGCGTGGCCGATGGAGAGGCCCGACGTTCCGCCGGAGAACCGGCCGTCGGTGACCAGCGCGCAGACCTTGCCCAGACCCCGGCCCTTGAGGAAGGAGGTGGGGTAGAGCATCTCCTGCATGCCGGGGCCGCCGCGCGGGCCCTCGTAACGGATGACGACGACGTCGCCCGGCTCGATCTCCTTGCGGAGGATCTTGTCGACGGCCTCGTCCTGCGACTCGCAGACGACGGCCGGGCCCTCGAAGGTCCAGATCGACTCGTCGACGCCGGCCGTCTTCACGACACAGCCGTCCACGGCGAGGTTGCCCTTGAGGACGGCGAGGCCGCCGTCCTTGGAGTAGGCGTGCTCGACGTCGCGGATGCAGCCGCCCGCCGCGTCCAGGTCGAGGGTGTCCCACCGCTCGGACTGCGAGAAGGCGGTGGCGGAGCGGACGCAGCCGGGGGCGGCGTGCCACAGCTCGATGGCCTCGGGGGACGGGGAGCCGCCGCGGACGTCCCAGTTCTTCAGCCACTCGGCGAGGGTGTCGGAGTGCACCGCGTGCACGTCCTCGTTGAGCAGACCGCCGCGGTGGAGCTCGCCGATGAGGGCGGGGATACCGCCGGCCCGGTGGACGTCCTCCATGTAGTACGTGCCGCCGGGGGCGACGTTCGGGGCGACCTTGGAGAGGCAGGGGACCCGGCGGGAGACCTCGTTGATGTCGTCGAGGCCGTACGCCAGCTCCGCTTCCTCGGCGGCGGCCAGCAGGTGCAGGATCGTGTTGGTCGAGCCGCCCATGGCGATGTCCAGCGCCATCGCGTTGTCGAACGCGGCGCGGGTGCCGATGGCGCGCGGCAGGACCGTCTCGTCGTCCTGCTCGTAGTAGCGCCTGGTGATCTCGACGACCGTGCGGCCGGCCGCCTCGTACAGCCCCTTGCGGGCGGTGTGCGTGGCGAGGACGGAGCCGTTGCCGGGGAGGGAGAGGCCGAGGACCTCGGTGAGGCAGTTCATCGAGTTGGCGGTGAACATGCCGGAACAGCTGCCGCAGGTGGGGCAGGCGTTCTCCTCGATGCGGAGGATGTCCTCGTCGGAGATGGACTCGTCGACCGCGTCGCTGATCGCGTTGACCAGGTCGAGCTTGCGGACCGTGCCGTCGACCAGAGTGGCCTTGCCGGCCTCCATCGGGCCGCCGGAGACGAAGACGGTCGGGATGTTGAGGCGCATGGCGGCCATCAGCATGCCCGGGGTGATCTTGTCGCAGTTGGAGATGCAGATCAGCGCGTCCGCGCAGTGCGCCTCGACCATGTACTCCACGGAGTCGGCGATCAGGTCGCGGGAGGGCAGGCTGTAGAGCATGCCGCCGTGGCCCATCGCGATGCCGTCGTCCACGGCGATGGTGTTGAACTCGCGCGGGACCGCGCCCGCCGCCAGGATCGCCTCGGAGACGATCCGGCCGACCGGGGCGAGGTGGGTGTGGCCGGGGACGAACTCGGTGAACGAGTTGGCGACCGCGATGATCGGCTTGCCGATGTCCGCGCTCGCTACGCCCGACGCGCGCATAAGGGCGCGCGCGCCCGCCATGTTGCGTCCGTGGGTGACCGTGCGGGACCTCAGCTGCGGCATCGTCGCTCGCTCCTTCGGCAGGGGGACTGCCTCTGACAGTTAAAGAAAGACTGCCTTCGAGCGTACGCCTCGAATCCAAGATCTGGACAGCCTGTCCGGAATGCGGGACGCGGTGGCCGGTGGACGGTCAGCCCCGGCCGGGGTTTCAGCGCTCGCCCAAGTATCGCTGGAGCGTGGGAGCGACCATCGCCACGATGTCCTCCGGGTCGGCGGAGGCGAGCGGTTCGGCGCGGATCACGTACCGCAGCATCGCGATGCCGAGCATGTGCGAGGCGGCCAGCTCGGCGCGGAACGTGGCGTCCGGAACGTCCAGCTCCGCCGCGATCCGCTCCAGCAGCCGCCGCAGGACGAAGTCGCGCAGCACGTTCGCCGCCGCCTCGTGGGTCAGCGCGGAGCGCAGGATCGCCAGCAGGGGGGAGCGGGTGGCCGGGTCCTCCCACACGGAGAGGAAGAAGCGCGCCAGCCGCTCCCCCAGGCCCTCCGGCGGGCCGCCGAGAACAGTGGGGACGACCAGGGCGGGCTCGAAGGTGACCTCGACGGCGGCGGCGAAGACCTCGTCCTTCGTGCCGAAGTAGTGGTGGACGAGGGCCGCGTCGACCCCGGCGGCCTTGGCGATGCCCCGGATCGACGTCTTGTCGTAGCCCCGCTCGGCGAACTCCGTACGGGCCGCCTCCAGGATGCGCGTACGGGCGTCGGGCCCCTCGGACGCGGCCTTGCGGGCGGGCCGGCCCCGGCGGCGCGGGGCGGGGGCGTCCCCGGTCACGGGCGGCCGGTCGGGCTCCTCGGTCACGGGCGGTGGATCTTCGGGGACGGGCCGTCGGCGGCGGGCGCGGTCGCCAGGTGCAGGCGGGTGAAGGCCAGCGCCTCCGCGAGGTCGGCCTCGCGTTCGGCGGAGGACATCGCGCGGCGGGTGTTGACCTCGATGACGACATGGCCGTCGAAGCCCGTACGGGCGAGGCGCTCCAGCAGCTCCGCGCACGGCTGGTCCCCCCGGCCGGGCACCAGGTGCTCGTCCTTGGCCGAGCCCTTGCCGTCGGCGAGGTGGACGTGGGCGAGCCGGTCGCCCATCCGGTCCACCATGGCGAGCGCCTCGGTGCGGGCGGTCGCGGTGTGCGAGAGGTCGACCGTGAAGTGCCGGTAGTCGTCGTTGGTGACGTCCCAGTCGGGGGCGTACGCGAGCATCTCGCGGTCCCGGTAGCGCCAGGGGTACATGTTCTCGACGGCGAACCGGACGTCCGTCTCCTCCGCCATCCGCCAGATCCCGGTCACGAAGTCGCGGGCGTAGTTGCGCTGCCACCGGAACGGCGGATGCACCACGACGGCGGAGGCCCCGAGCTTCTCGGCGGCGGCCCTGGCCCGCTGGAGCTTGACCCAGGGGTCGGTGGACCAGACGCGCTGGGTGATCAGGAGGCAGGGGGCGTGCACCGCGAGGATCGGGACCCGGTGGTAGTCGGAGAGCCGGCGCAGGGCCTCGATGTCCTGGCTGACGGGGTCGGTCCAGACCATGACCTCGACGCCGTCGTACCCCAGGCGCGCGGCGATCTCGAAGGCCGTCGCGGTGGACTCGGGGTAGACCGAGGCCGTTGAGAGGGCGACCTTCGCATCGGGGATGCGCACCAATGGTTCTGCCACCTGGACAGCGTACGGGCACGCGTGCGCCGCGCCGAGGGCTCCTGGCGGAAAGTGATCAGGGCCATGAGGCCGTCACCGTAGGTCACCGGAGGGATGCGGGCGGAGTCCGCCGCCCACGTCACCCGCGGGGTAGGACCCGTACGCCGCCGTACGCCGCCCGAGCGGTGCGGCGTGGAGTCCGCCGCCCGGGGTCAGCCCAGCAGGGCGGCGCGTTCCGCGGGGAGGTGGTCCAGGCGGCGCAGGATGACGCCCTCGCGCAGGGCCCAGGGGCAGATCTCCAGCTCCTCGACGCCGAACAGGTCCATCGCCCCCTCGGCCACCAGGGCTCCGGCGAGCAGCTGGGCGGCCCGGCCCTCGGAGACCCCGGGGAGCCGGCCGCGCTCCTCGACCGTCATCGCCGCCAGCTTGGGCACCCAGTCCTCCAGCGCCTTGCGGCTCAGCGAGCGCTGGACGTACAGGCCCTCGGTGGAGCGGGCGGCGCCGGCGATCCGGGCGAGCTGCTTGAAGGTCTTGGAGGTGGCGACGACGTGGTCGGGGCGGCCGACCCGGCTGAACTCGCCCACCGTCCGCGCGATGCTGGCCCGGACGTGCCGGCGCAACGCCCTGACCTGCTCGGGGTCGGCAGGGTCGTCCGGCAGCCAGGCGCCGGTGAGGCGGCCCGCGCCGAGCGGCAGGGAGACGGCGGTGTCCGGCTCCTCGTCGATGCCGAAGGCGATCTCCAGGGAGCCGCCGCCGATGTCGAGGACGAGCAGCTTCCCCGCCGACCAGCCGAACCAGCGGCGGGCGGCCAGGAAGGTCAGCCGGGCCTCCTCCTCGCCGCTGAGGACCGCGAGGTCGACGCCGGTCTCGACCCGTACGCGCTCCAGAACCACGTCCGCGTTGGTCGCCTCGCGCACGGCGGAGGTGGCGAAGGCGAGCACGTCCTCGCACCCCTTGTCCTCGGCGGCCTGGACCGCGCCGGCGATCGTCGCCACGAGCCGGTCCACGCCGAGGGGGCCGATCGCGCCGTCCTCGTCGAGGAGTTCGGCGAGCCGGAGCTCCGCCTTGTGCGAGTGCGCGGGCAGCGGGCGGGCGCCGGGGTGGGCGTCGACCACCAGCAGATGAACCGTGTTCGATCCCACGTCGAGGACTCCGAGTCTCATGGGGGAACGCTACTGCGCCATCGGACTTACGCTGTCCGCGTGCCAAAGACGAAAAAGGCTAAGCAGGACAAAGCCACGAAGAAGCAGAAGTCGAACAAGCAGGCAGCACAGCCGGAGGCGAGCGGACCGGTCCCGTCCGCGGTCCCGTCCGACGAGAAGGGCATCGACTTCGCGCGGGCGTGGGTGGAATTCCCCGACCCGGCCGACGACGAGCAGGTCTTCCGCTGCGATCTGACCTGGCTGACCTCCCGGTGGACCTGCATCTTCGGCAGCGGCTGCCAGGGCATCCAGGCGGGCCGCGCGGACGATGGTTGCTGCACGCTGGGCGCGCACTTCTCCGACGAGGACGACGAGAAGCGGGTCGCGGGGCACGTGGCCCGGCTCACTCCCGAGCTCTGGCAGTTCCACGACGTGGGTACGGAGACGGGGTGGGTCGGCGTCGACGAGGACGGTGAACGCCAGACGCGCCGCTGGGAGGGCTCCTGCATCTTCCAGAACCGGCCCGGCTTTCCCGCCGGGGCGGGCTGCTCGCTGCACATCCTGGCCCTGCGGGAGGGCAAGGAGCCGCTGGAGACCAAGCCGGACGTGTGCTGGCAGCTGCCGGTGCGGCGGACGTACGACTGGATCGACCGGCCCGACGACACGCGGGTGCTCCAGGTGACGATCGGTGAGTACGACCGCCGGGGCTGGGGTCCGGGCGGTCACGACCTGCACTGGTGGTGCACGTCGGCCACCTCGGCGCACGGGGCCGGTGACCCGGTGTACGTGTCCTACCGCCCGGAGCTGATCGAGCTGATGGGCAAGGAGGGGTACGACCGGCTGGTCGGGCTCTGCGAGGAGCGGCTGTCGTCGCTGCTGCCGATGGCCCCGCACCCGGCGGACCCGCTCCCGGCGCCGAAGAAGCGCTGAGGGCGGCCGGCGGGCCCTCGGCCCGCCGGGCCCGGGGGCTGCTCGGCCCGCCGGGCCCGGGGGCTGCTCGGCCCGCCGGGCCCGGGGGCTGCTCAGCCCGCCGGGCCCGGGGCGGAGGGGCCGGGGCCGGGGTCGGTCGGGGCCGGGTCCGTGGGGCCGGGGTCGGTCGGGGCCGGGGTCGGGTCGGTCGGGTGCGGCGGGTCCGTGGGGTCCGGCGGATCGGTGGGGTCGGTCGGGCCCGGCCCGGGGTCGGTGGGGCCGGGGTCGGTCGGACCTGGATCGGTCGGGCCGGGGTCGGTCGGGCCCGGGTCCGTGGTGCCCGGGTCCGTGGGCCGGGGGGAGTCCGTTCCCGGGCGCGTGGGACGCGGGCCGCCCGTCGTCGGGGCCGTCGCCCCGTGACCGTCGATGACCACGGCGGAACCCGAGGGCGTCATCGAGACCCGGGCCCGCCACGGTCCGCCCGGTTGCGCGTCCCGGATCACGGAGACCGTGATCGTGGTGCTCTGCCCGGCCGCGAGCACGCCGGACGTACGGCTGAGGCGCAACCACGGGGCGTCCGTCACCGCCGACCAGCTGACCGGTCCCCGGCCGGAGGCGGTCAGCGTGAGCGTCGTGACGGCCCCGGAGGTCCGGGCCGTCACCGCGAGCCGGGTGTCGCCGTGCCGCACACCGCCGGCGCTGACGACCTCGGCGGTGACGTCCGGAACGCGGGCGCCGAAGCGGTTGCCGGGGCGGCCGTCGCCGGTGTGGTCGGTGTCGTTGGGGGAGTCGCCGCTCACACCGCCGACGCCGTCGGCGTCCGTGGCGGTGACCGAGGTCCCGTCGTGGCCCTCGCCGGTCTGGGGCGCCCCCCGGTACGCGGCCCACAGGGCGATCACGGGGGCGGCGACCACCGTCACGACGACCGTGGTCGTCACGACCCGGGCGCGCAGCCGGTCCCGGCGGGCGGCCTGGTCCTTGGGGTCGAGCGGGAACCCGGCCCGGTCGAAGCGCGGGCCGGCGGCGCGGGAGCGCTGGGCCTGGGCCATCGCGACGTACACGGAGGGGCGGGGGGCCTCGACGACGGGCAGGGCGGAGACCGGGGCGAGGGCCGCTCCGGGCCAGGGTCCCGCCGCATCGGCCCGCTCGGCGGCACGGCGGCAGCGGGGGCAGTCGTCGACGTGCCGGACGAGCTCGCGGCGCAGGGTGGCGGAGAGCAGCACCTGGTGGTCACCGGTGATCCGGCCGACGGTGGGGCAGCCGCCGGTCTCGACGACCGCGAGGGCCGCGCGGGTGCGCTCCACCTCGCAGGCCGCGCCGGCCAGCAGCTCCCGGGCGGTGGCCGGCTCCAGACCGAGCACGGTGGCGACGGCGTGCGGGGCGAGCCCGTGGCGTACGGCCAGTTCGAGGGCTTCGCGCTGCTCCGGGGTGGTGCCCGCGGCCTCGGGCCAGGCGAGTGTGGCGAGCTCCCGGCGGCGGGCCTCGGCGGCGGGCGACTCGGAAGGGGCGGGCGCGGTGGCGTCCTCGGGGGTGGCGGGCAAGGTGTGCTCCGGCGTGCGCCGGGCGGTGTGCGCCCCCTGGTGCCAGGACGGCGCGGAGGTTGTGGAGCCCTTGCGCCTGTCGGAGCCCTTCCGTGAAGCGGAGCCCTTCCGGGAGGCGGAGGTCTCGCGCGTGGCGGACCTCTCGCGCGTGGCGGAGGCCTTGGCCGTGCGGGAGGGCTTGACCGTCCCGGAGGGGCGGCGGTGGGCCTGGCGGCCGCGTCCGCGCTCGCTGAGGGTGCGCAGGCAGGTCCAGCGGGCCAGCGCGTACAGCCAGGATTTACGTTCCTCCTCGGCCGTGGGGCCCCGGGCGTCCTGCCGGTCCGCGACCGACAGGGCGGCGCCGAGCGCTTCCGCGGCCGCGTCGTGGTCGCAGAGCACGGAGAGGCAGTAGGTGAAGAGTCCGTCGAGATACGGCTCGTAACGTGCGGGCGGTCGCTGTGCCGGGGAGTGGGTCACTCGCCGGTGCGCCCGGTGTGCGCCGGTGGTGTGCGTCGGGGTCTGCAGCCTGCTGCTCGTCACCCGGCGACCGTAGGCAAAGGAGCGTATGCCCCAAGTGACCCTTGAGGACATTTAATCCTTACGAGTGAACGTATCCCTCGAAAGAGGACAGGGATCGCGGATTCCGCCCGTAGTGCTCCGGCGCGCTTCCGTGCGCCCTGCGCGCGGTAGCGCGCCGCACGCCGCCGCCCTGGAGGCGTTGTCGTACCCCACCTATACGGTGGCGCCATGGCTGCCCGTACGAAATCCGCGAAGGACCGGCCGTCCTACCGCTGTACCGAATGCGGCTGGACCACCGCCAAGTGGCTCGGCCGTTGCCCCGAGTGCCAGGCGTGGGGGACGGTCGAGGAGTTCGGCGGCGCCCCCGCCGTGCGCACCACCGCGGCCGGCCGGGTCTCCACGGCGGCCGTGCCGATCGGCCAGGTCGACAGTCGGCAGGCCACCGCCCGTTCGACCGGCGTCGGTGAGCTGGACCGGGTGCTCGGCGGCGGGCTCGTGCCGGGCGCCGTCGTCCTGCTGGCGGGCGAGCCGGGCGTCGGCAAGTCGACGCTGCTGCTGGACGTGGCGGCCAAGGCGGCGAGCGAGGACCACCGCACGCTCTATGTGACCGCCGAGGAGTCCGCGAGCCAGGTCCGGATGCGGGCCGACCGGATCCGGGCGATCAACGACCACCTCTACCTCGCGGCGGAGACCGACCTCTCCGCGGTGCTCGGCCACCTGGACGCGGTGAAGCCCTCGCTGCTCGTCCTGGACTCGGTGCAGACGGTCGCCTCGCCCGAGATCGACGGCGCGCCCGGCGGGATGGCCCAGGTCCGAGAGGTGGCCGGGGCGCTGATCCGGGCCTCCAAGGAGCGCGGGATGGCCACGCTGCTCGTCGGCCACGTCACGAAGGACGGCGCGATCGCCGGGCCCCGGCTGCTGGAGCACCTGGTGGACGTGGTGCTGTCCTTCGAGGGCGACCGCCACGCCCGGCTGCGTCTGGTGCGTGGCGTCAAGAACCGTTACGGGGCGACCGACGAGGTCGGCTGCTTCGAGCTGCACGACGAGGGCATCACCGGTCTCGCCGACCCTTCGGGCCTCTTCCTGACCCGCCGCGACGTGGCGGTGCCCGGCACCTGTCTGACGGTGACGCTGGAGGGCAAGCGGCCCCTGGTCGCCGAGGTGCAGGCGCTCACCGTCGACTCGCAGATCCCCTCGCCCCGGCGCACCACCTCGGGTCTGGAGACCTCCCGGGTCTCGATGATGCTCGCCGTGCTGGAGCAGCGCGGCCGGATCACCGCGCTCGGCAAGCGCGACATCTACAGCGCGACGGTGGGCGGCGTGAAGCTCACCGAGCCCGCCGCCGACCTCGCGATCGCGCTCGCACTGGCCAGCGCGGCCAGCGACACCCCGCTCCCGAAGAACCTGGTCGCGATCGGTGAGGTGGGGCTCGCGGGCGAGGTCAGGAGAGTCACCGGAGTGCAGCGGAGACTGGCCGAGGCACACCGTCTGGGCTTCACCCACGCGCTTGTTCCCACGGATCCGGGGAAGGTCCCGGCCGGGATGAAGGTCACGGAAGTCGCCGACATGGGCGACGCTCTGCGGGTCCTCCCGCGCCGGTCCCGTCAAGAGGCGCCGCAGCCTCGTCAGGAAGACAACGCGCGCCGGTAGACTTTGCCCTGGTCTCGCCCGCCCGTGGACACGGCATGGGGGACGCAAGGGCACCGCAACCTGTGACCGGAGGAGTGCAGTGGCAGCCAACGACCGGGCGACGACGCCCGGAAAGTCCGGCCAAGGCACCGGTAACGAGGCGCTGATGCGCGCCTCGTTGAGCGCGGTCGCGCCCGGGATGGCCCTGCGGGACGGCCTGGAGCGCATTCTCCGAGGCAATACCGGTGGGCTGATCGTGCTGGGCATGGACAAGACCGTCGAGTCGATGTGCACCGGCGGATTCGTGCTGGACGTGGAGTTCACGGCGACGCGCCTGCGCGAGCTGTGCAAGCTCGACGGGGCGCTGATCCTCGACAAGGACATGACCAAGATCCTGCGGGCCGGCGTGCAGCTGGTCCCGGACGCCTCGATCCACACGGAGGAGACGGGCACCCGTCACCGCACGGCGGACCGGGTCTCCAAGGCGTGCGGCTTCCCCGTCGTCTCGGTCTCCCAGTCGATGCGCCTCATCGCGCTGTACGTGGACGGGGAGCGGCGGGTCCTGGAGGAGTCCTCCGCGATCCTGTCCCGGGCCAATCAGGCGCTCGCCACGCTGGAGCGGTACAAACTGCGCCTCGACGAGGTGGCGGGCACGCTGTCCGCGCTGGAGATCGAGGACCTGGTCACCGTGCGGGACGTGACGGCGGTGGCGCAGCGGCTGGAGATGGTGCGGCGGATCGCGACGGAGATCGCGGAGTACGTGGTCGAGCTCGGCACCGACGGGCGGCTGCTCTCCCTCCAGTTGGACGAGCTGATCGCCGGGGTGGAGCCGGAGCGGGAGCTGGTCGTCCGGGACTACGTCCCCGAGCCGACGGCGAAGCGGTCGCGCACGGTGGCCGAGGCGCTGACCGAGCTGGACGCGCTGAGCCACACCGAGTTGCTGGAGCTGGCGGTGGTGGCGCGGGCACTGGGCTACAGCGGCTCGCCCGAGACGCTGGACTCGGCGGTGTCCCCGCGGGGCTTCCGGCTGCTGGCGAAGGTGCCGCGGCTGCCGGGCGCGATCATCGAGCGGCTGGTGGAGCACTTCGGCGGTCTCCAGAAGCTGCTGGCGGCGAGCGTGGACGACCTCCAGACCGTGGACGGCGTCGGCGAGGCGCGGGCGCGCAGCGTGCGGGAGGGGCTGTCGCGGCTGGCGGAGTCGTCGATCCTGGAGCGGTACGTCTGAGGTCGGCCGCGGGTGAGGGCGTCCAGGTGGGCGCCCTCTTTCGCGTGCCGCGCGCGGTTCAGCTCGCCGGGCCACCGCGCCCGTCCTCCGGGCCGCAACCAGCCCGTCCGGCGCTTGAGGGCGGAACCCCGGGCCCACAACCAGCCCGTCCGGCGTTTGAGGACGGAACCCCGGGCCGGGGCGGGCGGCGCTCATACGGGCTCGCCCGGCCCCGTAAGCGCGCCGCCCGCCCACGTAGACGGTTCCGTCCTCAAACGCCGGACAGGCTGGGGTGGGACGGCGCGGTCAGTCCTTCGCGAGGACGAAGGACGCTCGCTGGACCGGTTCGCCGGGGGCCTTCGCCTCCAGGAGGTACGTCCCCGGGCCGGCCTTGCCGGCCGGCGGGGTCGCACAGCCGGGGGCGGACAGCGTGCGGTTCCAGTCGACCGTGTGGATCACCGTCGCGCCCGCCGGAACCTTCAGGAACAGCGGGCCGACCGCCGTGGGGCAGTCCTTCGAGGACCAGATCGGATCGTCGTCCTCGCCGCCGGCCTCGGTCACCGTGAGGACCGTGCTCTTCGGCCCGAGGTCGGCCTTGCACGCGGCCGACGAGGTGTTCTTGGCGATCAGTTCGAACTTCGGCTTGTCGTCGGGGCCGTAACTGACCTTCGTCCGCAGGCTCAACCGCACCGCGTCGGGCTTGCACTCGGGGAGCGGGGAGCCGGCCGGGACCTGCTGACCCGCCGTGCCACCGCCGCCCGCACCCGCACCGGCCGTGTCCGCACCGCCCGTTGACGCCCCGTCGGGCGAAGCCCCGTCGCCCGCTCCGCCGGAGGACGCTCCCGCGCCACCGTCGGAGCCGCCCGGCCCACCCGAGCCCCCGGATCCGCCGTCCTCACCCGACTCGTCGCGGCCGCCCGGCTGTTGACTGATCGCGGGGCCCGAGCCCGACGGCCCGGGAGTGATCGACTCGATCGGATCGGAGCCGCCGGACTTGCCGTCGTTCCGGTCTCCCCCACCGCCTCCGGACGTCACGCCCCAGGCGATCAACACGGCGAGCAGCGCAACCAGAAGTCCCGCTACCGCCCTTCGTCGCCAGTAGATGCTGGAGGGAAGCGGACCGACCGGATTGCGCATAGATCCCACGTCCCGAACTCTACGAGAGATCCGGGCCGACTCAGGCCCCACCCGCCGCTCCGGCGGCAAGTTTTGCCGATCATCATCACGGGGATCCGGTCACAGGGGACAGAACGGGTGGCGTTGTCACCCCCTGGGCCACCGCGTGGGCCGACACTCCCGTGCCCGTGACCGCCGCCCCCTCTTCCGTGCCAGGATCGTCCGTGCGATGACTGCCATGACTTCGACACAGACGCCCCCCGCCGCCTCCCTCCACGCCCCCGTCATCGGGTGGTTCGAGCAGCATGCCCGCGATCTGCCCTGGCGCCGCCCCGAAGCGGGCGCCTGGTCGGTGATGGTCAGCGAGTTCATGCTGCAGCAGACCCCGGTGAGCCGGGTGCTCCCGGTGTACGAACAGTGGCTCGCCCGCTGGCCCCGCCCCGCCGACCTGGCCGCCGAGGCGCCCGGGGAGGCGGTCCGTGCCTGGGGCCGGCTCGGCTACCCGCGCCGTGCGCTGCGCCTGCACGGGGCCGCGCAGGCGATAACGGAACGGCACGGCGGCGATGTGCCGAGCGAGCACGCCCAGCTGCTGGCACTGCCCGGGATCGGCGAGTACACGGCGGCGGCCGTGGCCTCGTTCGCGTACGGACAGCGGCACGCGGTGCTCGACACGAACGTCCGCCGGGTGTTCGCCCGCGCCGCCTCCGGGGTCCAGTACCCGCCGAACGCGACCACGGCCGCCGAGCGCAAGCTCGCGCGGGCGCTGCTGCCCGAGGAGGACGAGCGGGCGGCGCGCTGGGCGGCGGCCACGATGGAGCTGGGCGCCCTCGTGTGCACCGCGCGCAACGAGGACTGCGACCGGTGCCCGATCGCCTCGCGGTGCGCCTGGCGGCTGGCCGGGAAGCCCGCGCACCAGGGTCCGCCGCGCAAGGGCCAGACGTACGCCGGCACCGACCGTCAGGTGCGCGGGCGGCTGCTGGCGGTGTTGCGGGACTCGGTGAGCCCCGTGGCCCAGGCCGCGCTGGACGCGGTGTGGGAGGAGCCGGTGCAGCGGGCCCGTGCGCTGGACGGGCTGGTGGCCGACGGACTGGTCGAGCCGCTGGCCGACGGCCGGTACCGGCTGCCGCTGACCTGATCTCGGGGCCGGGGTCGAGGTCGCGGGCGGGCTGGGATCCGGTCGTAGTCCGTGATCCGCAGTCCGTGGTCCGCACTGCGTGGCCCGTGGTCCGTGGACCGCGCGCCCCGGCCCATGGCCCCGGTCCGCGGGGAACGTCCTCTCCTGCGCTGTTACACAACCGATGGGCAGCCGTGCACCGGCCTACGGCTGCTCCGCACGTCGCCGTGACAACGCCTCCGTAGCGTCTCCGACAGCAGGACGGCCGGGCCGCGGAACACCCGCGGCCCGGGCGGAACACGGGGATGTTCGGGGACGGAGGCGGTTGTCATGGCGCAGGGCGAGGTACTCGCATTCGAGGACTACGTACGCACACGGCAGGAGGCGCTGCTGCGCAGCGCGCGCCGTCTGGTTCCCGACCCCGTGGATGCCCAGGACCTGCTGCAGACCGCCCTGGTGCGCACCTACGGCCGCTGGGACGGCATCGCCGACAAGTCGCTGGCCGACGCCTATCTGCGCCGCGTCATGATCAACACCCGTACGGAGTGGTGGCGGGCGCGCAAGCTCGAGGAGGTCCCGACCGAGCAGCTGCCCGACGCGAGTGTCGACGACGGCAGCGAGCAGCGCGCCGACCGCGCCCTCCTGATGGACATTCTGGGCATTCTGGCTCCCAAGCAGCGCAGCGTCGTCGTGCTGCGACACTGGGAGCAGATGAGCACGGAGGAGACGGCCGCGGCGCTCGGCATGTCGGCCGGTACGGTCAAGAGCACGCTGCACCGGGCCCTGGCACGACTGCGCCAGGAGCTGGAGAGCCGCGATCTGGTCAGCCGCGAGGCGGTCGCCCGGGAGACCGGGGGCCACCGGAGCGCGGCACCGGTCGCCTCCGCCCGTGTCCCCGCCCAGCGGTCGCCCGTCACGACGGCGCCGGGGGCGAGGGCACACACACCGGCGCAGCGCAACGGGCGTCACGACGAGCGGGGGATGGAGCGGTGCGCGGCCTGAGTGGCAGCAGCGGCGGCGGGGGCGGCTTCGGGGACGGTTCCCCGGGCAGCGTTTCCGGGAGTGGCTCTGCGTCGAGTGGTTCCTCCTCGAGCAACTCCTCCCTGAGCGGTTCCTCCTCGACCAGATGCTCCCTGAGCGGTTCGCCCATGAACGGTTCCGGGGGGTCGGACGACGGCGACGATCCGGGGAGAGCGGGCCGGACCCGGGGGTTCCGGAGCGGTGTGGCGGCGAGTGGCACGGCCTTGGCCGGACTCGTCGCCTTCGGGCTGTTCGGCGTCGGCTGCTCCACGGGCGGCACCGGCACCCGGGACGAGGGCCCCGCCGGCAGTCAGCCGGTCGCCCAGATCACCCCCCAGTCCAGCCCTTCCGGCACGACCCCGCCCGTCAGGCGGGTCGACGCCGTGCGGCTGCTCAAGGGCGACCCCAAGGTGGGCGAGCAGGTCAGGGACGGGCTCAAGCCCTGCGCGGGCAAGGCCTATCCGGTCGACACCTCCTACGGGTCGATGACGGGCGGCCGGGCCGCCGACGTGGTGGTCAACGTGATGAGCTGCGCCGACTCGGTGGGCGTCGGAACGTATGTGTACCGCGCGGACGGCGACGGCTCGTACAAGAACGTCTTCGCGGTCGAGGTTCCCGCCGTCTACGGGACGATCGACCGTGGCGACCTGGTGGTGACGACCCAGGTCTACGGGTCGAAGGATCCGTTGGCGTACCCGTCCGGCTCGGAGGTGGTCACCTACCGTTGGGCGAGCGACCGCTTCACCGAGCACGACCGGGTGCACAACGACTTCAGCCGTCCCGTCGAGGGCACGGACGGCGAGCTGCCGGTGCAGTCGGAACCGGTGGACCCGGTCGAACCGGTTCCGTCGGAGGCGCCGGTGGAGCGGGGCAGGAACTGAGACCGGCAGGCACGAAGCCGTGCCGGTGGAACCGGGCGGGAACGGAAAGCGAGAAGCAGCCCCATGGCCGAGACCCACGTCCTCTTCGTCGAGGACGACGACGTGATCCGCGAGGCCACCCAGCTGGCCCTGGAGCGGGTCGGCTTCACGGTCACCGCGATGCCCGACGGGCTCTCCGGCCTGGAGGCGTTCCGCGCCGACCGGCCGGACATCGCCCTGCTCGACGTGATGGTGCCGGGTCTTGACGGGGTCAGCCTGTGCCGCCGCATCCGGGACGAGTCGACCGTCCCGGTGATCATGCTCTCCGCGCGGGCCGACTCGATCGACGTGGTGCTGGGGCTGGAGGCCGGGGCGGACGACTACGTCACCAAGCCCTTCGACGGGGCGGTCCTGGTGGCCCGCATCCGGGCGGTGCTGCGCCGCTTCGGCCACGCGGCCGGCCCGGACGGGCTGGGCCAGGGCGGTGCGGAGGGGGACGCCGAGACGTTCGGTGGAGTGCTGGTCTTCGGCGATCTGGAGGTCGACACGGACGGCATGGAGGTGCGGCGCGCCGGTGAGCAGGTGGCGCTGACACCCACCGAGATGCGGCTGCTGCTGGAGTTCTCGTCCGCGCCGGGCACCGTCCTGTCCCGCGACAAGCTCCTGGAGCGGGTCTGGGACTACGGCTGGGGCGGTGACACCCGGGTCGTGGACGTCCATGTCCAGCGGCTGCGCACCAAGATCGGCCAGGACCGGATCGATACGGTCCGCGGCTTCGGCTACAAGCTGCGCGGATGAAGCGACTGGCCCTGCGGACCGGAGTCCGCTGGAAGATCAGCATCGCCATCGCGGCGGTGGGCGCGCTCGTCGCGGTGGCGCTGAGCCTCGTGGTGCACAACGCGGCCCGCGTCTCGATGATCGAGAACGCCCGCGAGGTGCAGCTGGAGCGGCTGCTGGGCGCCCAGCGGTTCTACGAGGCGACGAGCATGCAGAAGGGCGGGCCGAAGTTCGGGGCGAAGCTCAACGACCCGAGGATCCCGCCGAGCCTGCGCGACGAGGTCCGCAAGAACCGCCGGGCCACCCATGTGACGCAGGGATCCGACGGGGTCCCCGAGGTCTGGGCGGCGGTTCCGCTGGCGGGCGGGGACGTGCTCTCGCTGCACTCCCGGTTCGCGGACCGCTCCGCCACGATCATGGACGACCTGGACCGGGCCCTGATCATCGGCTCGGTCTCGGTGGTCTTCGGCGGCTGTGCGCTCGGGGTCCTCATCGGCGGCCAGCTCTCGCGCCGTCTGCGCAAGGCGGCGGCCGCGGCGGGCCGGGTCGCCGAGGGGCAGACGGACGTACGGGTGAGGGAGGCCGTCGGCGGGGTCGTCCGTGACGAGACCGACGAGCTGGCACGGGCGGTCGACGCGCTGACCGACGCGCTGAACGAGCGGATCGAGGCGGAGCGCCGGGTCACCGCGGACATCGCCCATGAGCTGCGTACCCCGGTGACCGGGCTGCTCACGGCGGCCGAGCTGCTGCCGCCGGGCCGCCCCACCGAGCTGGTACGGGACCGGGCGCAGGCGATGCGGACGCTGGTCGAGGACGTGCTGGAGGTGGCCCGTCTGGACAGCGCCTCGGAGCGGGCGGAGCTCCAGGAGCTGCCGCTCGGCGAGTTCGTCAGCCGCCGGATAGGCCTGCTGAACCCCGAGGTGACCGTGCGGGTGGTGCACGAGTCGTGGGTGTCCACCGATCCACGCCGGCTGGAGCGCATCCTCGGCAATCTGCTGGGGAACGCCGCCAAGCACGGCTCGACCCCGGTGGAGGTCACGGTCGAGGGCCGGGTGGTGCGGGTCCGCGACCACGGTCCGGGATTCCCGGAGGAGCTGCTGCGGGACGGGCCGAGCCGGTTCCGTACCGGAAGCATGGACCGGGCCGGTCACGGGCACGGTCTCGGCCTGACGATCGCGGCGGGCCAGGCGAGGGTGCTGGGGGCCCGGCTGACCTTTCGCAACGCGGCGCCCTCGGGTGCGGCGGAGGGCACGGGCGGGGCGATCGCGGTGCTGTGGCTGCCGGAGCACGCGCCGACGGTCACCGGGAGCTTCCCGGTGCTCCGGATGGCGGACCAGCGGCCTGCGTCGGACTGAGCCGTACCCACGGTGGGGAGAGGTGTGCCTGAGCCGTACCCACGGTGGAGGCCGGACTGAGCCGTACCCACGGTGGACGAGGTGTGCCTGAGCCGAACGCGCGGTGGACAGGTGGGGTGGAACGCCGAAGGCGACCCCGAGGAGTGAGCCGTGAGGCTGTCCTCGACGTCGCCGTCGGACGGGTGACCCGGGCGCACGCCCCGGGTACCGGGGTGTAACGGGTCCACTGACTCTTTTCGGTTGTGCTGCGCGTCCGCCGGGTGCTCGGAGTTCCGGGCGTCGGCGGTAGCGCGCGGTTACGCCGGCCGGATCAGATGGAGACGTGCACCGAGCGGAGGAACGCGGCCGGGTTCAGCGCCGAGCCGTAGTTCGGGCTGGTGCGGATCTCGAAGTGCAGGTGCGGGCCGCTGGAGTTCCCGGTGTTGCCGGACAGGGCGATCTTCTGGCCCGTCTTCACGGTCTGGCCGATCTTCACGTTGACCGTCGACAGGTGCGCGTACTGCGAGTACTTGCCGTTGGAGTGCTTGATCACGACGGCGTTGCCGTAGGCGGGGCCGTCGCCGGCGCCGTTCGGGCCGGCCTTCACGACGGTGCCCTTGTGGACGGCCGTGACCGTGGTGCCGACCGGCACGGCGAAGTCCTGGCCGGAGTGCTTGGCGGCCCAGCGGGCGCCGCCGGTGCCGTAGCTGGCGCTCAGCGTGTACTTCTTGACCGGGGTCTTCCAGGAGGCGGCGTTCTTCTTCGCGGCCTTCTTCTTGTCCTCGGCCTTCTTCTTCGCGTCGGAGGCCTTCTTCGCGGCCGCCTCGGCGGCCTTGCCCTGCGCGGTCGCCTGGGCGGCGACGGAGTTGGCGGTCGTGCCCGCGGCCAGGGGAGCTGCGGCGGCGTCGGTGCCGCCGGACGCGAACGCCGTTCCGGCACCCAGCACCACGGACGCTCCCAGGCCGGCGGCCAGGAAGGCGCCACGGACGCGGAGGGCGGACGGGCGGATGGTGTGCTGGTTCGTTGCGCGCTTCATACGAGGAAGTCCTCCGAAGGTGAGTGGACCCGGCGTGCTGTCCGGGCTTGCTCCACCTTGGTAACCCGCACCCCCGCCGGTGCTCAAACACCCCATCTACGATGAAAAGCCGTAGAGAGGGCCGGGGGAATTCGTCGCGCTTGTCCCCTTACGAGGGGTCGGCGCGCACCTCGGAATCCTTCCCGCGGAACACGTTTAACGCCTGCTCCGATGGGCCATTTCCGGACATGGCACCGCGAAAAGGCTGTAGCGCCCGGAACCTCGGAAGGGCCCGTCGGCGCCGGGCCGAAGGTCCTGCGGCCGATCACGGCCCTCTCTCCTAGCCGGGGTAGTAGGCCTGTTTCGGCCTGTGCGCCTTGTCACCGCCGGTGGGACGTAGGTCCTTCCGATTCGGGACCTTCGGCCTGCTACTTCACTACGCTGACGGGAAAGCGGCACCGCACCCCGGGGGGACCCCATGACAGCCGAGAACACCCACGTACCGGACACCCACGTACCGGACACCCACGCGCTGGACGGCATCGAGCTCGCCGATGCCGTCGCGTCCATCCGCAACCAGCTCATCGACGCGGCGACCCGGGCCACGGACCACCCGGTCTCGTTCGCGGTCGGCGACATCCAGATGGAGTTCACCCTCGAGCTGCGCCGGGAGGCCAGGGCGGGCGGCAAGGTGAAGGCGTGGGTGGTCGAGGCGGGCGTGGACGCCGCGCGCACCACGGGCCGCACGCACAAGGTGGCCTTCACCCTGACCCCGCGCGACGCCGCGACGGGACAGGCCTGGGAGATCGGGACCGAGGACGACGGGTCCACGGCGGGGTTCGGTGACGGGACCTCCCGTACATGAGCCCTCCCGTCGTCCACCCCGCCGACCGTACGGTGGTCGTCACCGCGATCCAGCAGGGCAGCGGCGTCCTGCTCACCGACCGGCTGGTCCTCACCTGCGCCCACGTGGTCAAGTCCGGGTCCGTCCTGATCGCCCACCCGGCCGTCTCCGGCCGGGTACGGGCCACGGTCGCCTGGATCGACTACCGGCTGGACGTGGCCCTGCTGGAGGCCGTCGAACCGGTGCGGCCGGTCCCGCCCGTACGGCTCGGCGTGGTCGACACCCGCCAGGCGATACCCGAGTGCGAGATCACCGGCTTCCCCCGCGTCCAGCGCTACGGCCGCGACCAGCGCCTGGAGGCCGACCAGTACACGGCGACCGTCCTGCCCCTGGCGGGCCGGGTGCGCGACCTGCTGGTCTGCGACCTCGACGGTCCGCCCGCAGCCGGCCCGGACGACGAGCCGACTCCCCTGTCCGGGCTCTCCGGCGGCCCGGTCTTCATGGGGGACGTGCTGCTGGGCGTGGCCCGCCAGGTCCCGCGGCAGCGCGACGGCCGCCGGGTCGAGTGCGTCCCCCTCGGCCCGGTCCTGGCGGCGACCCCGTTCCGCCTCGTCTACCGGCGGACCGGGGTCGACCTGCGCGAGGAACGCGTCCACGGCAGCTTCCCGCGCGACCTGCGGTACGAGGCGGAGTACGCGCAGGCTCTCGGCGTCGCCTACCGCCGCACGAAGATCTTCGGCCTGGACGAGTTGAGCCGGCACGACGCCGAGTGGGACCTGGACACCGCCTACCTCAGCCTGGAGGCGCAGACACGGGACCGGACCGCCCCCGGGGCCCCGGCGGCCCACGCCCCGCCCCTCCCCCGACGCGTCCACGCCCTCCTCGCCGACCGGCCCCGGGTCCTGCTGCGCGGCGAGGCGGGCGCGGGCAAGACGACGCTGCTGTGGTGGCTTGCCGCCCACGCCTCGGCCCGCACCCTTGAGGACGACCTGGCCCCGCTCAACGGCCTGGTCCCCTTCGTGGTGCCCCTGCGCACGCTCCGGGCCCGTGGGGCGACGCTCCCGAGCCCGGCCGAGCTGTCGGGTGCGGCGGGACTGGTGGTCGACGGGGCGCCGGAGGGCTGGGCGGGCCGGGTCCTGGAGTCGGGACGGGCGCTGCTCCTGGTGGACGGGCTGGACGAGGTACCGCCGGAAGAGCGCGAGCAGACGCACGCCTGGCTCACGCAGCTGCTGACCCGCTACTCGGACACCCGGTGCGTCGCGACCGTACGGCCCCTCGCCGTCGAGCCGGACTGGCTGCGCTCGGAAGGCTTCGCGGAGCTACGGCTGCTACCGATGAGCAACGAGGACATCCAGGCGTTCGTGGCCTCCTGGCACCGGGCGGCCCTGCTGTCCGAACCGGACGACCACGACCGGCTGAACGAACTCGAAGGCGACCTGTCCCGCCAGTTCGACCAGAACGCCACGCTCCGTGACCTCGCCCGTACGCCACTGCTCTGCGCGGTGATCTGCGCCCTGCACCGCCGCCGCGACGGCTTCCTCCCGGAGACCCGCTGGAAGCTGTACCGCTCGGCACTGGAGATGCTGCTGGGCCACCGCGACCGCCGCCGCCGGATCGGGGGGCCCGAGGGCGTCGAACTGGAGGTGGAGGAGCACACCCAACTGCTCCAGCGCATCGCGGTGTGGCTGGTCCGGGAGGGCCAGTCGGAGTTCACCCGGGGCCAGGCGCTGCGCCAACTCGGCCGTGCGCTGGCGGGGATGGGCCGGGCCAGGGCCGAGGGCCCGCCCGAGAAGATCCTCACCCATCTCCTCAACCGCAGCGGTCTGCTCCAGGAACGCGCCGACGCCACCTACCAGTTCATCCACCGCACCTTCCAGGACTACCTGGCCGCGAAGGAACTCGTCGAGGACGACCACCTCAACGAGCTGCTGCGGCACGCGGACGAGGAGTCCTGGCAGGACGTGATCCTGCTGGCGGCGGGGCACTGCGGCAGGCACGAACTCGCGGTGCTGGTGGACGGCTTGCTGGACGCGGGGCTGAAGCACCCGGAGGGCTCGGCCGAGCGGAGCGCCCTCCATGTCCTCGCGGCGCTGTGCGAGCAGCACGCGACCTGGCTGGACGGCTCGGTACGGGACCGGGTCCGCCACAGTACGGCGTCGCTGTTCCCGCCCGCCGACGCGGACCAGGTGGCCGTCCTGTCCCGGCTCGGGGCGGCGGCGCTGGACCACCTGCCGGACCCGGAGAGCATGCCGGTGGACAGCCCGGGCGCCCACCACGTATCCCGCCTGCTCCGCAGAATCGGCGGCGCCGAGGCCATCCGGCACGTCCGCGCATGGCTTACCGCGCACCCCGCGCTGTTCAGCGACTTGGCCGTTCTGTGGAGCAACTTTCCACCGGAGGCCTACGCCCGTGAGGTGCTCGCCCCTCACGACCTCTCGAAGCGCATCGTCCTCGTCGACCGGGGCCGGCTCGACGCCCTGCGCCACCTGCCGTCTTTGGAACGACTCGTCCTGTTCGGTGACCTGACCGATGACGAACTGCGCACTGCCCTGGCCGAGACCCGTCTGAGGCATCTGCGCCTCCACGGAAACACCCTGTTCGCGGACGTCTCCCTGCTGGGCTCCCAGGCGGAGACGCTCCGCCATCTCAGTCTCAGCCAATGTCCCGCGATCGAGGATCTGACGCCGCTCGGCGCGCTGCCCTCCCTCACCGAGCTCGGGGTGGACCTGGGACAGCGATCGGCCGGTCTCCTCGCCCCCGTGGAGGGCATGCCGGGCCTCACCTACCTGAGTGTCGTCGGATTCGACCCGGCCGAGTGGGACGAGCTGCCAGTCCTCCCGGGACTGACGCAGCTCTGGATCCGCAGTGACCAGCCCCTGTCCGTGCGGGGGCTCGGGGCGTGGAAGTCGCTCACCGCGCTGCGCGTCTCGGAGGTCGCGTCGCTCGGCGACGTGCTGACCGAGCTCCGCGCGAACCCCCGCATCACCCTGTTCGAGCTCCAGCCGTTCCCCTTCCCGGCGTCGGCCGCTCTCGAACCGGTCCCCTCGGTCAAGGCCCTGGAGGTCGATGCGTTCCGCGACGCCGAGCAGGCGCACCTTTTGCACCGGCTCTTTCCCGGACTCACCACGCTGACGCTGAACGTTCCGGCGGGCACGGCGGAACTGGACCTCACGCCCCTGCTCTCCTGGACCGGTCTACGGGTAACCGTCCACGGACGCGTTGGCACGCACCTGATGGGCGGCGACGCACTGGGAGACCGGCTCAGCATCCATGTCTGACGCGAAGGGGCTGCCCCGGACCGGTACGCATACCGGTTCCGGGGCAGCCCCTTCACACGCTCGGGCTCACGCCCTACACGCGCGTCACGCGTCCTTCGTGAGGTTCGGGCCGGCGCCGCCTGCCGCCTGCTCGATCGGCGGGACGTCGGGCAGAGCCGACTTCTCCTCGCCGCGGAAGGTGAACGTCTTCTCGTCACCCTCGCCCTCGGTGCCCACGACCACGATGTGACCGGGACGCAGCTCGCCGAAGAGGATCTTCTCGGAGAGGATGTCCTCGATCTGCCGCTGGATCGTCCGGCGCAGCGGCCGGGCGCCCATCACGGGGTCGTAGCCCTTCTTCGCGAGCAGCATCTTGGCCTCGCCACTGAGCTCGATGCCCATGTCGCGGTCCCGGAGGCGCTCGTCGACCTTGGCGAGCATGAGGTCGACGATCTGGATGATGTCTTCCTCGGTCAGCTGGTGGAAGACGACCGTGTCGTCGACACGGTTGAGGAATTCCGGCCGGAAGTGCTGCTTGAGCTCCTCGTTGACCTTGGTCTTCATCCGCTCGTAGTTCGTCTTGACGTCGCCCTGGGCGGCGAATCCCAGGTTGAAGCCCTTCGAGATGTCCCGGGTCCCGAGGTTGGTCGTCATGATGATGACCGTGTTCTTGAAGTCCACGACCCGACCCTGGGAGTCGGTCAGGCGACCGTCCTCCAGAATCTGGAGCAGGGAATTGAAGATATCCGGGTGGGCCTTCTCGACCTCGTCGAAGAGGACGACGGAGAACGGCTTGCGGCGCACCTTCTCGGTGAGCTGCCCGCCCTCCTCGTAGCCCACGTAGCCGGGGGGCGAACCGAAGAGACGGGAAACCGTGTGCTTCTCGCTGAACTCCGACATGTCGAGGGAGATCAGCGCGTCCTCGTCGCCGAAGAGGAATTCGGCGAGCGTCTTGGAGAGCTCGGTCTTACCGACACCGGACGGGCCGGCGAAGATGAACGAGCCGCCGGGGCGCTTCGGGTCCTTCAGACCGGCTCGCGTACGGCGGATCGCCTGCGAAAGGGCCTTGATGGCGTCCTTCTGCCCGATGACGCGCTTGTGGAGCTCGTCCTCCATGCGCAGCAGACGGGAGGACTCCTCCTCCGTCAGCTTGAAGACCGGGATTCCGGTGGCCGTGGCCAGGACCTCGGCGATGAGCTCGCCGTCGACCTCGGCGACGACGTCCATGTCGCCGGCCTTCCACTCCTTCTCCCGCTTGGCCTTCGCCGCCAGCAGCTGCTTCTCCTTGTCGCGGAGGGAAGCCGCCTTCTCGAAGTCCTGGGAGTCGATGGCCGACTCCTTGTCGCGGCGGACGCCCGCGATCTTCTCGTCGAACTCGCGGAGGTCCGGCGGCGCGGTCATCCGGCGGATGCGCATCCGGGAACCGGCCTCGTCGATCAGGTCGATCGCCTTGTCCGGCAGGAAGCGGTCCGAGATGTACCGGTCGGCCAGGGTCGCGGCCTGGACCAGCGCCTCGTCCGTGATGGAGACCCGGTGGTGGGCCTCGTAACGGTCGCGCAGACCCTTGAGGATCTCGATGGTGTGCGGCAGCGACGGCTCCGCGACCTGGATGGGCTGGAAGCGGCGCTCGAGAGCGGCGTCCTTCTCCAGGTGCTTGCGGTACTCGTCGAGCGTGGTGGCGCCGATGGTCTGGAGCTCACCGCGCGCCAGCATGGGCTTCAGGATCGAAGCCGCGTCGATGGCGCCTTCCGCGGCACCCGCACCGACGAGCGTGTGGAGCTCGTCGATGAACAGGATGATGTCGCCGCGGGTGCGGATCTCCTTGAGGACCTTCTTCAGGCGCTCCTCGAAGTCACCCCGGTACCGGGAGCCGGCGACCAGGGCGCCGAGGTCCAGCGTGTAGAGGTGCTTGTCCTTGAGGGTCTCGGGCACCTCGCCCTTGACGATCGCCTGGGCCAGGCCCTCGACGACCGCCGTCTTGCCGACGCCGGGCTCGCCGATGAGGACCGGGTTGTTCTTGGTCCGGCGGGACAGCACCTGCATGACCCGCTCGATCTCCTTCTCGCGCCCGATGACCGGGTCGAGCTTGGACTCACGAGCGGCCTGGGTGAGATTCCGGCCGAACTGGTCGAGCACCAGGGACGTGGAGGGCGTGCCCTCGGCGGGACCGCCTGCGGTGGCCGCCTCCTTGCCGCCCGAATACCCGGAAAGCAGCTGGATGACCTGCTGCCGGACCCGGTTCAGGTCGGCGCCCAGCTTCACGAGGACCTGGGCGGCGACGCCCTCGCCCTCGCGGATCAGGCCGAGCAGGATGTGCTCGGTGCCGATGTAGTTGTGGCCCAGCTGAAGAGCCTCGCGGAGCGACAGCTCCAGGACCTTCTTGGCTCGCGGAGTGAAGGGGATGTGCCCGGAAGGAGCCTGCTGCCCCTGCCCGATGATCTCCTCCACCTGCTGGCGGACCGCCTCGAGCGAAATCCCGAGGCTCTCCAGGGCCTTAGCGGCGACACCCTCACCCTCATGGATCAGGCCCAGGAGGATGTGCTCGGTGCCGATGTAGTTGTGGTTGAGCATCCGGGCTTCTTCCTGAGCCAGGACGACAACCCGCCGCGCGCGGTCGGTGAACCTCTCGAACATCGTTAATCGCTCCTCAGAGCGGTCGGTCAGTGAGGGGTCGGTCCCCTCCCAGTCCTTCCGCATGCTAGTCCCGCAGGACGGGACAGCTCATTCCAACTGCCGACATCCGTCCGGATCACCCCGCGCCGAGCGGGGATTCTTACTGCCGAACAGCTGACAACTGCTCCAACCCGATGGTGCGAGACGATGTTCCCGCAGGCCAGGCAGATACCCCTTTCGCCAGTACGCCGATGGCGAACGCGAGACGCCTCGGCCAGCGTGTCGCCCCTTCCCACTAGGAAAGTCTTACCCGCAATCACTGACAGTCCATGCGGCGCGCCCCGGTTCCCTCCGCTACGGGCGAACATCCTTGCGCTGCTGAACGCTCTCGCGCGCCCCCGCGGCCAGGACTGAACGTGACACTTCAGGGACCCTGCGTAACTCCGGTGGCGGTTCGACTGTTCATCGGACATGTCTCCCACCGTCCCGCAGCCCCGATCGTCACCCGATGCCGCTCCGGGTTCGGCCGATGCCGCACTCGCTCAGCGGTACGCGAAGGAGCTGGGCTGGGCCACCGCGGGACGGACTCCGCTGCGGCTGCTCACCGGGGCGCTCTTCGATGTGCTGGAGCTGCCCGCCGAGGCCGGCCACGCCGTGCTGCTGCGCGGGGTGCGCACCGGTCCCGTGCTGCTGTCCGGTACGCGGATGGGGCTGCTGGTCGCCGCGGGCGGCGCGGATGAGCTGCCGGGGCTGCTCGACTGGCTGGAGTGGGGCCCGGTCGCGCTGGACCTGACCGCCGTGGGCGCGGGGGGACGCGTCACGGCCCCGCCTCTCCCGGGCGCCCCGGGGGACTCGCCGGGGGCCGCTGTGTGGCTGCGGCCCCCAGAGCCGAGGCGTGCGCCCGAGAGGATGCTGCCGGCCTTCACGGGCTTCGGGAGCAGCGGTGGGGATGCCCCCGATCTCGTACGCCTGGTGGACGCCGCGGCAACCGAATGCCATCGGGTCCGGCTGTCACGCGCCCGTTCCGGGGCGCCGACAAGGGGTGGAACGGATCAGCCGTTGGCCTTCTCGTAAGCCTCGCGGATCTCGGCGGGAACGCGGCCGCGGTCATTCACATTGTGGCCGTTCTCCCGCGCCCACCGGCGGATTTCCGCGGTGTCCTTGTTACCGCCGGCCACGGCGCGGCCCTTGCCGCGGCCCGTGGCGGCACGGCCACCGGTGCGACGTCCACCCTTGGTGTAGGGCTCGAGAAGGCCGCGAAGCTTGTCCGCGTTGGCCGTGGTGAGGTCGATCTCGTACGTCTTGCCGTCAAGGGCGAACGTGACGGTCTCATCGGCCTCGACGCCGTCGAGGTCATCGACAAGAAGGACCTGAACCTTCTGTGCCACGGGATTTCCTTTCATCGAAAATGGAGTACGCGGAAAGGAAACCGCTTTTCCCTCGAAAACACAAACCCCCTGCAGGGGTTCAGCAGCCCGAGAAGACGGGAAACGTGCGCGATTCGGACATAGGGTTGCAGGTCCTTCTGCGGATCACAGGTGCAGAAGCATCCGGCTGTTGCCCAAGGTGTTCGGCTTCACTCGTTCGAGACCGAGGAACTCCGCGACACCCTCGTCGTACGAACGCAGCAGCTCACTGTAGACATCGGTGTCCACAGGCGTCTCCCCGATCTCGACGAAGCCGTGCTTCGCGAAGAAGTCCACTTCGAAGGTGAGACAGAAAACCCTGCGGACACCGAGCCATCGGGCGGTCTGCAAGAGCTTGTCCAGTACGTGGTGCCCGACTCCGGCGCCCTTGATGCGGGGGTCGACGGCAAGGGTCCGCACTTCCGCCAGGTCTTCCCACATGACATGAAGTGCGCCGCAGCCGATGACCGTCGCGTCCTCGTCGCGTTCCGCGACCCAGAACTCCTGGATGTCCTCGTAAAGGGTGACGGTCGCTTTGTCGAGCAGGATGCCTCCGGACACGTACCCGTCGAGGAGTCGTCGTACGGACGCGACATCACTCGTCCTGGCCCGCCGGACGGTGATGGCGGGCTTATTTACCGACGGGTCGGTATGAAGTTCGGTATCCGGATCGCTTTGCGGCTGCTCTGAGGACATGCACCGACGCTATCTCCCGCTCTCCGGCGGCACGTCATCGGCCGGGGCGTCATCTCCGTCGGCACCGGCGGTCGGTTCCGCGGGGTTGCCGGAGGTTTCGGCGGGGTTGGGGGAAACCATGCGAACAGCGTCCTGCAGCGCTTCGCGCTGTTCGGCGGACATCATGCCGAAGAACGCGACGAGAGCGGCGGCGGGGTTGTCACTGCGTGACCAGGCTTCGTTCATCAGTGCGGCCGAGTAGGCGGCCCTGGTGGAGACGGCCGTATATCGATAGGCCCGGCCGTCGACTTCCCTGCGGACCCAGCCCTTCTGATGGAGATTGTCCATTACCGTCATCACGGTCGTGTAGGCGATGGACCGCTCCCGCTGAAGGTCCTCGAGGACTTCCCGCACGGTGACCGGTCGGTTCCATTGCCAGACGCGTGTCATCACGGCGTCTTCGAGGTCTCCCAATGGGCGGGGCACAGGATCACTTTAGTGCCAGATGTCCTGAATGTTCTGGTATTTACACAGCGAAAGAGCGCACGGCTCCGATGAGTCGTGCGCTCCGGGGTGCGCGTCGGGAGGATTACGGGGCGGACGGGCCGCGCGCGCGATCAGGCGTTCTCCGGACGAGCGGTCTGCTTTACGGATTCCGCGCGGGCGAGCGCCGCGTCCACCACGGCGTCCTCCTTGGTCTTGTTCGGACCGCCCTGACTCTTGACGATGATCACGATCAGGGCGATGAAGAAGACGGCCATCACCACGGGGGGCACGAGCGCGGATACGTAGTCCATGCCGTCCAGAGTAGCGAGGCCGGAACGGTCCGACGCGGCGACCTCCCGGTGGGGGGCCGCCGCGTCGGACACCGCACAGAGGTCAGCCGGCCGCCCGCTCCTCGGACGGCGGCGGCGCGGGGCGGCGGCGCGGCGGGAAGACCTCGGAGGGCTTGGGCATCGGGCGGTCGCCGGGCTTCTGCGGGCGGTCCGGGGCGGCCGGGGTCCTGGGGCGGTCCGTTTCCCGGTCGGCGGCGCGGCCGCCGGGCAGGGCGAGCAGCCGGCTGCGGGGTCCGGGGGCCGTGAGCGCGGCGGAGCGGCCGGCGAGCCGGGCCCGTACGGAGCGCTCGGCGAGCACCTGACAGCGCTCCAGGAGGGCCGCCGCGAGCCGCCCGCCGCGCAGCGCCCGCAGGGCGGCCAGATCGTCCGGACGGGGGTCGTAGCCGGCCGCCAGGGCGTCCTGGAGCAGCTCCAGGTAGCCGGTGGCGGAGCCGGGGAGGGCGTTGCGGTAGCGGGCGAGGTCGGCGAGGAGGAACGCTCGCAGCCGACCCGCCTCGCCGGCCGCCTCGTCCACGGAGCCGGCGAGCCGCAGGCAGTCCTGGACGTCCTCGTCGGACAGGGGCGTGGGGTGGAGGGCGATGGCAAGGGCACGTCGGAGCACCCGCAGCTCGTCCGCGCTGAACGCCATGCCGCCTCGTGAACCGTAGGGCGTGGGCATAACGCGACAATACGTGCTAAATGGACAAAATCCGTTTAACTGGCCGCCGATGGCGCGGCGTACGCCCGCGGGGTCCCGGCCCCCGCCCCCGGCTGTTGCCGCAGGTACCGCCCGGTTCCGGCAGGGCGCCCCCTACGACCGGGAGACGTTCCGCTCGTACACCAGGCGCAGCCCGATGAGCGTCAGCCACGGCTCGTGCTCGTCGATGACCGAGGACTCCCCCAACACCATCGGAGCAAGGCCGCCCGTCGCGATGACGGTGACGTCGTCCGGGTCGGCGGCCAGCTCCTTCTTCATCCGGGCCACCACCCCGTCGACCTGGCCCGCGAAGCCGTAGACGATGCCGGACTGCATGGCCTCGACGGTGTTCTTGCCGATCACGCTGCGCGGCCGGGCCAGCTCGATCTTGCGGAGCTGGGCGCCCTTGACGCCGAGGGCCTCGACCGAGATCTCGATGCCGGGGGCGATCACCCCGCCGGTGTACTCGCCGCGCGGGGAGACCGCGTCGAAGGTGGTGGCGGTGCCGAAGTCGACGACGATCGCCGGGCCCCCGTACAGCTCGACGGCGGCGACCGCGTTGATGATGCGGTCCGCGCCGACCTCCTTGGGGTTGTCCATCAGGATCGGCACGCCCGTCTTGACGCCGGGCTCCACCAGGACGGCGGGGACGTCGCCGTAGTAGCGGCGGGTGACCTCGCGCAGTTCGTGCAGGACCGAGGGGACGGTGGCGCAGATCGCGATGCCCTCGATGCCGTCGCCCAGCTCCATGCCGAGCAGCGGGTGCATGCCCATCAGGCCCTGGAGCAGGACGGCCAGCTCGTCGGCGGTGCGGCGGGCGTCCGTGGAGATCCGCCAGTGCTCGACGATCTCCTCGCCGTCGAAGAGACCGAGGACCGTGTGCGTGTTGCCGACGTCGATGGTGAGCAGCATCAGGCGTCGGCCCCGTCGGTGGCGTCGGCGTCGGCGTCGCGGAAGTCCAGGCCGATGTCGAGGATCGGCGAGGAGTGGGTGAGCGCCCCGACCGCGAGGTAGTCGACGCCCGCGTCGGCGTAGGCGCGGGCCGAGTCGAGGGTCAGGCGGCCGGAGGACTCCAGGATCGCCCGGCCGGCGACCAGGGCGACGGCCTCGGCGGTCTCGGCCGGGGTGAAGTTGTCCAGCAGGATCAGGTCGACGCCCGCGTCCAGCACCTCACGGACCTGGTCCATCGTGTCGACCTCGACCTCGATGGGCAGCTCGGGGAACTCGGCGCGGACCCGTTTGAAGGCCTCGGCGACGCCGCCCGCGGCGATCACGTGGTTGTCCTTGACCAGGGCCGCGTCGGAGAGCGACATGCGGTGGTTGACGCCACCGCCGCAGCGCACCGCGTACTTCTCCAGCGCGCGCAGGCCCGCCGTCGTCTTGCGGGTGTCGCGGACCTTGGCCTTGCTGCCCTCCAGCACGTCCGCCCAGGCGCGGGTGGCGGTCGCGATGCCCGAGAGGCGGCAGAGCAGGTTCAGCGCGCTGCGCTCGCCGGTCAGCAGGTCGCGGGTGCGGGTGGTGACGGTCAGCAGCTTCTCGCCGGGGGCGATCCGGTCGCCGTCCTCGACGTGCCGCTCGACCTCGAACTCCTCGGTGCAGACGATCGACAGGACCGCCTCGGCGACCCGGAGCCCGGCGACGACGCCTGCCTCGCGGGCGGTGAAGTCACCGGTGATCACGGCGTCCTCCGGGACGGTCGCCACGGTCGTGACGTCCACCCCGCCGTCGAGGTCCTCCTCGATCGCCACATGGGCGACGTCCTCGACCTGGACGGGGTCGAGCCCCGCCCGGGCCAGCAGCAGGGCGAGCGCGGGGTCCAGACCGCACTCCAGGGCTTCGGGGTCGAATCCGTCGTCACCGCCGCAGCCGCAGCCGTCGCCGCAGCCGCCTTCCGCCGGTACGGAGGATGCGGGCGCGCCGACGCTGATCAGCGGTACGTCCACGGGTGTGGGGCGCGGATTCTCTTCGGGCGTGCTCACGGTGACGGCTCCTCGGGGGCGTGGCGGGTGGTGCGGTCGGGGCGGGTGGTTCTCATGTGCCGCCGGCGCCGCCCTGTGGTCTCCGGCGGTGCGGCTGCTTCCAGCAGTCTGCTCAATCCGACGGGCGTACGGGCGGGAACGCGGCGGTCTCCGTGCGGTGCACGACCGGGGTGTGGTCCGGCGCGATACGGACGACCAGGTGGCGGCGGCCGTGGGCGTCGTCGCGGTCGGGCCGGTCCTCGCGCCAGTGACAGCCGCGGGTCTCCTCGCGGTCCCGGGCGGCGGCGACCAGGACCCGGGAGACCAGGAGCAGGTTGGTGACCTCCCAGGCGTCGACCCCGGGGACGACCGCCTTGGCGTCTCTCGGCCCCTCGGCGTCGGCGGCGGCATCGCGGTGCAGGGTCTCCAGCTCCTCGGCGGCGGCGGCCAGGCTGTCGGCGGAGCGCAGGACCCCGGCGCCCCGGGTCATGGCGCGCTGGATCGCCGCACGGGCCTCGGGGGCCAGCAGCGGCACGGGGTCACCGGCGTCCGGGCTCCCGGCCGGCTCGGTGCGGGGCGGGCGGGCCCCGGCGATGTCGGCGGCGATGCGCTCGGCGAAGACCAGGCCCTCCAGGAGGGAGTTGGACGCGAGGCGGTTGGCCCCGTGCACCCCGGTGCAGGCGACCTCGCCGCAGGCGTACAGGCCGGGGACGGTGGTGCGGCCCCGCAGGTCGGTGCGGACGCCGCCGGAGGCGTAGTGCGCGGCCGGGGCGACCGGGATCGGTTCGGTCACCGGGTCGATGCCGTGGGACCGGCAGGCGGCCAGGATGGTGGGGAAGCGCTGCTCCCACATCCGCGCCCCGAAGTGCCGGGCGTCGAGATACATGTGCTCGGCACCGTGGTCGAGCATGCGGCGGGTGATGGCCTTGGCGACGATGTCGCGGGGGGCCAGCTCGGCCAGCTCGTGCTGTCCGAGCATGAAGCGGACGCCGTCGCCGTCGACGAGATGCGCGCCCTCGCCGCGTACGGCTTCGGAGACCAGCGGCTGCTGGCCCTCGGAGTCCGTGCCGAGGAACAGGACGGTCGGGTGGAACTGGACGAACTCCAGGTCGGAGACCTCCGCCCCGGCCCGCAGCGCGAGCGCCACCCCGTCACCGGTGGAGACGGGGGGATTGGTGGTGGCGGAGAAGACCTGACCCATGCCGCCGGTGGCCAGGACGACCGAGGGGGCTCGGACCGCGCCGACGCCGTCGTGCTGCCCCTCGCCCATGACGTGCAGCGAGACGCCCGCCGTGCGGCCTTCGGCGTCCGTGAGCAGGTCCAGGACCAAGGCGTTCTCGATGGTGTGCAGGGCGGCCTCGCGGACCGCGCCGACCAGGGCGCGGGAGATCTCCGCGCCGGTCGCGTCGCCGCCCGCGTGGGCGATGCGGCGGCGGTGGTGGCCGCCCTCGCGGGTCAGCGCGATGTCGCCGCTGTCGGTGGTGTCGAAGTGCGCGCCGGTGTTGATCAGCCGGCGTACGGCGTCGGGGCCCTCGGTGACCAGGGTGCGCACGGCCTCCTCGTCGCAGAGGCCCGCGCCCGCGACCAGGGTGTCGTCGAGGTGCTGCTCGGGGGTGTCGCCCTCGCCGAGCGCGGCGGCGATGCCGCCCTGGGCCCAGCGGGTCGAACCGTCGTCGAGGCGGGCCTTGGTGACGACGACGGTGTCCAGGCCGGCGGCGGCGCAGCGCAGCGCGGTGGTGAGCCCGGCGACACCGGAGCCGACCACCACGACGTCCGCGTCGATGGCCCAGCCGGGGGCGGGGGCGGTCAGCCGTATTCCGGTCACGTCAGGGCTCCGAAGGTGAGGGGGATGTTGTCGATGAGGCGGGTGTCCCCGACCCGGGCCGCGACGGCGAGGATCGCCTCCCCGCTCTCACGGTCGTCCGGGATCTCGGTGAAGTCCGCCGGGTCCACCAGGGCCAGGTAGTCGAGGGCGAGCGGCGCCCTGTCCCGGGCGGCGGCCTGCTCCAGGACCGTCCGCGCGGCGGCCCGGACGGCGGCGGGCGCCCCGTTGGGCCGGGCCAGCGCCACGGCCTGGGCGTCGGCGGCGGCGCGGGCCTCGCCGAGCCTGTTGAGCCCGGCGGCCCGGTCGCCGCCGGGTGCGGTGGCCCGGGCCCGCTCGTGCAGCGCCTGCTGGGCGGCGAGCCGGTCGCGGGCCGCGAACAGGGCGCGGGACAGGGCGAGGGCGGTGTGCCGCTCCGCGGCGGTCAGGAAGCGGTTGCGGCTGGAGAGCGCGAGGCCGTCCGGGTCCCGGACGGTGGGCACGCCGGTGATCCGGACGCCGAAGTTCAGGTCGCGGACCATGCGGCGGATCAGGGCGAGCTGCTGGGCGTCCTTCTGCCCGTAGAACGCCTCGTCGGGACGGGTGAGGTGGAGGAGCTTGGCGACGACGGTGAGCATGCCGTCGAAGTGTCCGGGGCGGGCCGCGCCTTCGAGGCGCTCGCCCATGGGGCCGGCGGTGATCCGGACCTGGGGCTCCCCGCCCGGATAGACCTCGTCCACACCGGGGGCGAAGACCGCGTCGGCCCCCGCCGCCGCGGCGGTCTCCAGGTCGGCGTCCAGAGTGCGCGGATAGCGGTCCAGGTCGGCGGCCTCGCCGAACTGGAGCGGGTTCACGAAGACGGTGACCACGACCTGGCCGTCCGCACCCGCGGCTTCGCGTGCCGCGCGGATCAGGGAGGCGTGGCCGTCGTGGAGCGCGCCCATCGTCATGACGACGGCCCGCTCGGCCCCGGCGGGGCGGGACAGCGCGTCCAGCTCGGCGGCGGTGCGCAGGAGGGCGGGCCGGACCGTGTGCGTCATCGGGTCTCCCCGGCTCCGGTGCGGCCGGTGATCGGCGCGAGGGCCGGTCCCGTACGGCCGGTGACCGTCCTGCCGGTGACCGTCCTGCCGGTGACCGTACGACCTGTGACCGTACGGCCGGTGACCTTCCGGCCGGTGATCGGCGTCATCGGGTCTCCCCCGGTCCGGGGCCGCCGGGGCGGCGTTCCTGGTCGGCCAGGACGTCGAGGAGGTCCTCGGCCAGCTCGGCCTTGAGCAGGCCGTGGGCGAGCGCCCGGTCGGCCGTGGCGCGGGCCATCGCGAGATATCCGGCCACCGCCTGCGGGGCGTGCTCGCGCAGCTCGCCGATGTGGGCGGCGACCGTGCCCGCGTCACCCCGGGCGACCGGGCCGGTCAGCGCGGCGTCGCCGGAGCGCAGGGCGTTGTCCAGGGCCGCGCCGAGCAGCGGGCCGAGCATCCGGTCGGGGGCGGCGACCCCGGCCCTGGCCAGCAGCTCCATCGACTGGGCGACCAGCGTGACCAGGTGGTTCGCGCCGAGGGCGAGGGCCGCGTGGTAGAGCGGGCGGGACTCCTCGGCGATCCACTCCGGCTCGCCGCCCATCTCGATGACCAGGGCCTCGGCGGCGAGCCGCAGCTCCTCGGGGGCGGTGACGCCGAAGGAGCAGCCCGCGAGCCGCTGCACGTCGACGGCGGTGCCGGTGAACGTCATCGCGGGGTGCAGCGCGAGCGGCAGGGCCCCGGCCCGCAGCGCGGGGTCCAGCACCCTCGCCCCGTACCGCCCGGAGGTGTGGACGAGCAGCTGGCCCGGCCGTACGGCGCCGGTCCCGGCGAGGCCCTCGACCAGCGTGGGCAGCACGTCGTCGGGGACGGTCAGCAGCACCAGCTCGGCGCGGGCCAGCACCTCGGCGGGCTCCACCAGGGGCACGTCGGGGAGCAGCTCGGCGGCGCGGCGCCGGGAGACGTCGGAGACGCCGGACACGGCGACCGGGCGGTGCCCGGCGAGCCGGAGTGAGGCGGCGAGAGCGGGTCCGACCCGGCCCGCACCGACGACGCCGACCGTGAGTCGGGCGGGGCGGTCCCTCGCGTCGAGGGGTTCCTTCGAAACTGGTGTGTTCACGCGGCGATGGCCTTCCGTTCCAGTCCGCGGGGGGTACCGGACGATTTCTCTGCATGCTACGCCAGCGTTTCGGCGAACCCCTCCGGCCACCCACAGCCTGTGGATAACTTTTCCGCTCGACCCCGCCCCGACCGCTGCCCGCCCTCTGCCGGTCCCCTTCCCGTCCCCGCCCCGCCCCCGGCGGGGCTCCGGACCGGCCGGGACGCCGGGCGCGAATCGGCAGGCGCGCGGATGGCGGACCGGGCGATGATCGTCCCATGGTGACCATGGATGAGCAGGAGCGGCGACGGCGACGGCTGACCGCGTGGCGGGCGTCGCGGCGGACGCTGGCCCGGGTGGGGGCGGACGGCACGCTGGGCGAGCGGCTGGCGGCGCTGGCCTCCGACGCCGCCTCCGTACACGATCTCGAGGACTGGAGCGATGTGTACGGGGGCGGGGTCGTCGCCGAGCTGGAGCGGCGGGTGGCCGCGCTGCTGGGCATGGAGGCTGCGGCGTTCTTCCCGACCGGGACGATGGCCCAGCAGATCGCGCTGCGGTGCTGGGCGGGGCGTACGGGCGACGCGACGGTGGCGCTGCACCCCCTGTCCCACCCGGAGCTGCACGAGGGCGGGGCGCTGGGCGCGGTGAGCGGGCTGCGCACGGTGCATCCGACGTCCGAGCCGAGGCTGCCGAGCGCCGAGGAGGTCCGGGAGTTCCCCGAACCGTTCGGGACGCTGATGCTGGAACTGCCGCTGCGGGACGCCGGGTTCGTGCTGCCGTCCTGGGATGAGCTGACGGCGGTGGTGGAGGCGGCCCGGGAGCGGGACGCGGTGGTCCACTTCGACGGGGCGCGGCTGTGGGAGTGCGGCCCGCACTTCGGACGGGAGCTGTCGGAGATCGCCGCCCTCGCCGACAGCGTGTACGTGTCGTTCTACAAGTCCCTTGACGGGCTGTCGGGCGCGGTGCTGGCGGGCTCCTCCACGCTGGTGGAGGAGGCCCGGGTGTGGCGCCACCGGTATGGGGGCCTGCTCTTCCAGCAGTACCCGGCGGCGCTGTCCGCGCTGCTGGGCCTGGAGCGGGAGCTGCCCCGGCTGCCGGACTACGTGGCGCACGCCAAGGTGGTGGCCGGAGCGGTGGCGGAGGGGTTCGCGGCGTCGGGGGTGCCGTGGTTCCGGGTGCGTCCGGAGCCGCCCCACACGCATCAGTTCCAGGTCTGGCTGCCGTACGGGGCCGACGTCCTGGACGAGGCGTCGGTGCGGCAGGCCGAGGAGACGGGCGTGACGCTGTTCCGGCGCTGGTCCGCCGGGGCGGGCGGGGCGGGCCTGCCCCTGCCGCCCGGGGTCTCGTGCACGGAGATGACGGTGGCGGGGGCGGGCCTTGAGTGGTCGGCCGAGGATGTGCGGGACGCGGTGGCGGGGTTCGTGGGGTATCTGGCGCGGTAAGGGCTTCGTCGGGTGGCCGCACCGGCCTCGGGGTCCTGTCGAGTGGCCGGGCCCCGCCCTCGGGGTTCCGCCCTCGCGGTTCCGCCCTCGGGGTTCCGTCCTCACACGCACGACGGGCTGGGTGTGCCGGGCCCGCTGAGGGTACCCGGCCCGCCGGCTGTACCAGGCCCGCTGGGGGTATCCGGTCCGCCGGCTGTGCCGGGTCCGCCGGCTGTGCCGGGTCGGCGGAGGCTTCGGTACAGGTCGCGCAGGACCGAGCGGTCGTGGCGGCCCGGGGGCGGGGGTGCGGGCTGCGACAGGCGGGCCGTGCGGTGGAGGTCGAGCAGGTGCTGCTGGGTGGCGTTCACGCGGCCCAGCCTGTGCGGGGCACGGCGGCACCGCGCATGGATTGACACCCCCCGTCAAATGGCACGACGGCCCGCCCGCGTACCCCCACTATGGAGAGGTGAGCGTGCACATAGACATCGCGGGCCTGCCCGCCGACCGCGTCGTTTTCGCGACCTCTCCCCTGGCCGAACTGGGCCTCGCCCTGCACGCGCTCTCCGAGCCCGGGCACCACCCGGGGCTGCACGGCTGGGCCACCGCGACCGCGACGGCCCTGGAGCCCGACCTCGCGGACCGGCTGCTGGAGGCGGAGTTCCTCTGGCGGAACACCTACTCCGACATCTTCATGCCGTTCTCCGGGATCCGGGGCGGCGACGGCAGGACCGGAGCGACGCTCGCCGAGGACCTGGACCTGCTGGACAAGCTGGACGACGAACGGTTCGTCGCCGCGGCCCTGGAGTTCACCTGCGCCAGCCATTACGGGGCCGGGTCGCCGTCACCGCTGAACGACACCGGGATGCGGGGCCGCGCTCTGGACCTGGCTGCGGCGCGCGGCCCGCGGCAGATGGACTTCACCCGGCGGCTGCTGGCCGACCCCGCCTCCGTACGCGGCTGGGTCCGGCGGCTCTTCGAGGACTGCGACCAGGCGTTCTTCGCCGACACCTGGCGCAGGGTCTCCGTCCAGCTGGTCGCCGACGCCCGGCACAAGACGGAGCTGCTGCGGCGCAAGGGGCTGGCCGACGCGGTCGGGGCGGTGTCGGCCGCCGTGACGCTGGACGAGGGCGCGGGCCGGATCAACGTCGACAAGCTGTCCGAGGGCCGGACCACCGCCGTCGACCCGGGCGTCGGCCGGGGCCTGACGCTCATCCCGACCAGCTTCGGCTGGCCGCACCTGATGGTGCTGCACGCCCCGGGCTGGCGGCCGGTGATCCACTACCCGGTCCACCTGCCCGACCTGCCCGCGCCCGCCTCCGTGGAACTGCTCCAGCTGCGCCTGGAGGCGCTGGCCCACCCGATGCGGATGCGGCTCTGCCGCAACCTGGCCCGCTCCCCGTACACCACCGGCGAGCTGGCCGACTCCAACGGCATCACCTCCCCCGAGGTCTCCCGCCATCTCTCCATGCTCAAGAAGGCCGGCCTGGTCTCGACGCGCCGCCGCGGCCGCTACGTCCTGCACCAGCTGGACCTGACGGTCGTCGCCCGGCTCGGCAGCGACTTCCTGGAGGGAGTCCTGCGCTGAGCCCGTCAGGCTCTCAGCCCGCGCCGCCGCCTGCCCGGACCAGGCCGGTCTCGTAGGCGAGGACGACGACCTGGACCCGGTCGCGGAGGTTCAGCTTGGTGAGGATCCGGCCGACGTGCGTCTTGACCGTGGCCTCCGAGAGCACGAGCCGGGCGGCGATCTCCCCGTTCGACAGGCCCTGGGCAACCAGGAGCATGACTTCCCGTTCGCGCTCGGTGAGCCTGCTGACGTGCTTGTTCTTCGGCTCCTTGTCGCCGCTGGGAAGCATCGGCGAGAAGCGGTCGAGCAGCCGGCGGGTGGTGGAAGGGGCGACGACCGCGTCGCCGCTGTGCACCGAACGGATCGCGGCGAGCAGCTCGGCGGGCGGCACGTCCTTGAGCATGAAGCCGCTGGCCCCCGCCTTCAGCCCGGAGAAGGCGTACTCGTCGAGGTCGAAGGTGGTCAGGATGAGCACCTTCGGCGGGTCCTGCTGCGCACAGATGCGGCGGGTCGCCTCGACGCCGTCCAGCCGGGGCATGCGGACGTCCATCAGCACCACGTCGACGGCGGTGGACCGCAGGATCTCGATCGCCTCCGCCCCGTCCCCGGCCTCGGCCACGACCTCCATGTCGGGCTGGGCCGCGAGCACCATCCGGAAACCGGTCCGCAGCAGCACCTGGTCGTCGACGAGCATCACGCGGATGGCCGTGGTCATGGGGATCGTGTCCTGTCCTGGGTCGGTCGTGTCCTGCGGTCGGTCGGGTCCTGCGGGCGGTCGGGGCCTGCGGTCGGTCGGGTCCTGCGGGCGGTCGGGTCCTGCGGGCGGTCGTGGTGGTCGCCGTGGTCGTGAAAGGCGGGCCGACCGGGCGGCGGGTCAGCCCGGGGGCTTGAGCGGCAGCAGGGCACTGATCCGGAATCCGCCGCCGGGGCGGGGCCCCGCGTCGAGAGTGCCGCCGACCATGCCGATCCGCTCCCGCATCCCGATCATCCCGTGCCCGGCGCCGTCCGCGCCGCCGTCCTCGTACAGTTCGTGCGCCGCGCCCCGGCCGTCGTCCTCGATCAGCAGCCCGAGGCCGTCGTCGAAGTAGACCAGCCGGACGCTGGCCCCGGCGTCGGGTCCGCCGTGCTTGCGGGTGTTCGTCAGGGCCTCCTGGACGACCCGGTACGCGGTCAGCTCCACGCCGCTGGGCAGCGGGCGGGGGGTGCCCTCCACCTTGAAGTCGACCACCAGGCCGGTCTGCCGCACCTGCGCGACCAGGTCCTCGATCTGCTCCACATCGGGCTGGGGGACGTACTCCCCGCTCTCCGGGGCGTCACCGGTCCGCAGCACCCCGAGCAGCCGCCGCATCTCCGCGAGTGCCTGGCGGCCGGTGCTGGAGATGGTCTCCAGGGCCTGCTTGGCCTGGTCGGGGGCGGCGTCCATGACATAAGCGGCACCGTCGGCCTGGACGACCATCACGGAGACGTTGTGCGCGACCACGTCGTGCAGTTCGCGGGCGATCCGGGCCCGCTCGGCGGCGACCGCGACCTTGGACTGCGCCTCGCGTTCCCGCTCCAGGCGGGCGGCACGCTCCTCCAGCTGGTCGAAGTAGGCGCGCCGGGTCCGCAGCGAGTCCCCGAGCACCCAGGCCAGCACGAACGGCACGGTCATGATGATCGTCACGAAGACCACCTGGGGCCAGGACGCGCCCGGCTCGGCCTCCCACCGCAGCTGGGACAGGGCCGCCGCGCCCAGGCTGCAGACCAGGGCGAGCCGGGACGCCCAGCGCTCACCCACCGTCGCCACGGTGTACGTGATCACCAGCATCGCGAAGTTCCCGATGCCGGGCCGGACGTCGAACACCAGCTGCACGACGCCCACCAGGATGGCGAGCAGCAGCATCTTCTCCGGAACCCTGCGGCGCAGCGCCACCACCGTGGAGAAACCCAGCGCCACCGGAACGGCGACGATCTCCTCGCGACCCGCGTCGTACATGCCCGACGCCATCGACATGCCGGAGAGCCCGAGGAGGAAGACGGCCCAGAAGACGTCGACGCCCGTCGGGTGTCTGCGGATGAAATCGTAGAGGCGCTGCACGTAACCCAGCGTAGGGACAGCGGATCGGTGCCCGGGTCAACCGAAGGGCCGATCCAGGTCCTGGGACCGTACTCCCCAAGGTGGAGACTTGCCTATGTGACGGACGAGTGGCGCGGGTGGCGGGAGGCGGCTCAGGCCGCTCTGTACGGATACGAGGGGTTTTATCGCAGCCGGCTGCGGAGCCCGGAGGGGCCGGCGGGTCACTTCCGTACATCGGTCCATGCCTCGCCCCTTTTCGCTGCGGCGGTGGCCCGGCTGCTGACCGGAACGGCGCGGGAGCTGGGCACCGGCACGGTCGCGCTGGTCGACGTCGGGGCGGGGCGCGGCGAGCTGCTGACCGGAGTGCTGGCCGCGCTGGCCGGGCGGCCCGGCGGACCGGACGTGACCGCGTACGCCGTCGAGGTCGCGGACCGGCCCCCGGGCCTGGACCCCCGGATCGAGTGGTGCGCGGAGCCGCCGGCGGGGGTCACCGGGCTGCTGTTCGCCAACGAGTGGCTGGACGACGTTCCGGCCGAGGTGGCGGAGGCGGACGCGGACGGCGTCCCCCGGTACGTCCAGGTACGGACCTCGGACGGCGCGGAGCGCCTCGGCGCGGCGGTGAGCGGTGCGGACGCGGCCTGGCTGGAGCGCTGGTGGCCGTTGACCGCGCCGGGCGAGCGGGCCGAGATCGGCCGGACCCGGGACGCGGCCTGGGCGCGGGCGGTCGGCTCCCTCACCGCCGGTCTCGCGGTGGCGGTGGACTACGCGCACGTACGGGGCGCCCGGCCGCCCTTCGGAACGCTGACCGGCTTCCGGGGCGGGCGTGAGGTGCGCCCGGTGCCGGACGGCTCCTGCGACCTGACCTCGCACGTGGCGCTGGACGCCTGCGCGGCGGCGGTCCCGTACGCGAGCGCGGAGCTGACCGACCAGCGGACGGCGCTGCACCGGCTGGGCGTCGGCGGCGACCGGCCGCCGATCGGCCTGGCGACGACCGATCCGGCGGGCTATGTACGGGCGCTGTCGGCCGCGGGCGAGGCGGCGGAACTGACGGCCCGCGGCGGCCTCGGTGACTTCGGCTGGCTGCTGCACCGGGTGGAGCCGGTGCGGCCGGATCGCGGGTGCCCCCCGTAGCGGGTCGGCGTCAGGAACCGTGGCGGGTCGGCGTCAGGGAATACTGTCCCGCATGACGGAGACGACGATCGGCATCGGCGGAGCGGCGGAGAGCACCGACATGGTGCTGAACATCGGTCCCCAGCACCCCTCGACGCACGGGGTCCTCCGACTGCGGATCGTGCTGGACGGCGAGCGCGTACAGCACGCGGAACCGGTCATCGGCTATATGCACCGGGGCGCGGAGAAGCTCTTCGAGGCGCGCGACTACCGGCAGATCATCATGCTCGCCAACCGCCACGACTGGCTCTCCGCGTTCTCGAACGAGCTGGGCGTGGTGATGGCCGTCGAGCGGATGCTCGGCATGGAGGTCCCCGAACGCGCCGTGTGGACGCGGACGCTGCTCGCCGAGCTGAACCGGGTCCTCAACCACCTGATGTTCCTCGGCTCCTACCCCCTCGAACTCGGCGGCATCACCCCGGTCTTCCACGCCTTCCGGGAGCGCGAGGAGCTCCAGGCGGTGATGGAGGAGGTCTCCGGCGGGCGGATGCACTACATGTTCAACCGGGTCGGCGGACTCAAGGAGGACGCCCCTGCGGGCTGGGCCGGCCGGGTCCGCGACGCCGTCGCCTCGGTGCGCTCCCGCATGGACGTGTACGAGAACCTCGTCCTCGGCAACGAGATCTTCCGGGGCCGTACGCGCGACGTGGGCGTGCTGTCCGCCGCGGCGGTGCACGCGTACGGGGTGTCGGGGCCGATCGCCCGCGCCTCGGGCGTCGACTTCGACCTGCGGCGCGACGAGCCCTATCTCGCGTACGGGGAGCTCCAGGACACCCTGAAGGTCGTCACCCGGACCGAGGGCGACTGCCTGGCCCGCTTCGAGTGCCTGCTGGAGCAGACCCTCAACTCCCTGGACCTGGCGGACGCCTGCCTGGACCGGATGGCCCACCTGGCGCCGGGGCCGATCAACCAGCGGCTGCCCAAGGTGCTCAAGGCGCCCGAGGGCCACACCTACGCCTGGACGGAGAACCCGCTCGGTGTCAACGGCTACTACCTGGTGTCCAAGGGCGAGAAGACGCCCTACCGGCTGAAGCTGCGCTCCGCCTCGTTCAACAACATCCAGGCGCTCACCGAACTGCTGCCGGGCACCCTGGTCGCCGACATGGTGGCGATCCTGGGCTCGCTGTTCTTCGTCGTCGGCGACATCGACAAGTAGGGGCCCCGGGGCCTTGCCCCGGGAGACCGCGCCTTCTCAGGAGACCGCGCCGCGCAGTTCCGCCACCTCGATCTGCTCGGTCTCGTCGTGCGCGGTGAGGTCGATGACCTTGCCGACGGCCCGGTTGTCGACGGCTCCCGTGCGGTGGGCGGCGAGCGCCTCCTCGCCGACGACGTCCGCGAGGTCCTCGTTCTGCATGGACTCGATCGCGGCGTTCACCTGCTGGGCGTCCGCGATGTTCGCGGCGTTCTGTGCGTTCTCGGCGTTCTGTGCGCCGAAGAAGTCGAAGTTGCCCTGGGGTGCCGGGTTGCGGCGCGCGGCGTACGGGACGACGGCCGAGGCGCCAGGGATCGCGCGCGGCACGGGCACCGACGCGATGGAGGCCGGGGCCTTCGCGTTCGGGAGCGCCGGGGCGGGCAAAGGGGTGGAGGGGCGGCGGTGCTGGTGGTCCCGGTGCTCGCCCGCCCCGGGGGCCGCCGCGTGCTTCCCCTGCGGGCCCTCCCCCTCCGTGTCCTGGCGGCGGTCGCCGACGGCCGGCTGTCGCTTCCGGGCCGCCTCCACCGCCCGGCGGGCCTCCTGGAGCGCCACGTTGCGTGTGAGGTTCATCAGGGCCTCGTCCGCGCGCCGGTACGACTCGGGGGTCGGCGTGGACCGCGCGGGCAGCAGCTCCCTGGGGGCGGCGGCCTCGATGGCGAGCTGCCTGCGGCCCTCCAGCGCGCTGGCCCGCTCGGTCTCGGCGTTGGCGTAGCGGCGCAGCAGTCCGGCGTGCTCCCCGCGCAGTCCCGCGAGCTCGACGCGCTTGCGGCGGAGCTTGGTCTCCAGACGGGTGCGCAGCTCGCGCGACTCCTCCAGATCCTGCTCCAGCTCGGCTATCCGTTCCTCGGCCCGCCATGCGTCACTGGCGCGGGCCCGGGTCAGCTCGGCGACCCGCAGCCCCGCCGCCCGGTCCCAGCTGCGCATCAGATACGCGCCGGTGACGGCGGCGGCCGCCACGGCGGCCACCAGGCCGCGCAGGACCAGGGGCTCGGCCAGGAGCCAGGCGCCGGCGGCACCGCCGACCGACACTCCCGCCACCACGGAGGGGGGCAGGATTCTGTGGAGGGGTGGGGAATGACGGTGGCGTCCACGTGGCATGGCCTGAAATTTACCGTGTGTACGCGCCACTTGGGGGCCGCTCGGCAATCTGTTCCCCGCCGGTTACCTCGCGGCCCCCGAAAAGACCCGTGGTGTGAGCCCTACTTCTTGATCAGCCCCTTCGATTCCAGATACTCCTTGGCCACGTCCGCAGGCTTCGCGCGCTCGGCGTCGACCTTGCGGTTCAGCTCCGCGAGGTCCTCCGTGGTGAGCACGTCGGTGAGCTTTCCGAGCGTGTCGGCGATCTCCGGGGCCCCCGCGTCCCTGGCATTGAGGACCGGCAGGACGTTGTCGGCGTTCTGCAGCTTCTTGTCGTCCTCCAGGAAGACCAGCCCGTCCAGCACCGCGTCCGTCGTGGTCGTCAGGACCAGCTCGACCTTGCCGTCGCGGACGGCCTGCTTGGACTGCGGGGTTCCGACGCCCTTGGGGTCGATACCCGTGACGTCGATGCCGTACGTCTTCTTCAGGCCGGGTGCGCAGAACGGCCGCACCTCACACTCGTCGCCCGCCGCGATCTTCACCTTGAGCTTCGACTTTCCAAGATCGGAAAGGGTCGTGAGCTTGTTCTTCTCGGCGAATTCCTCCGAGACCGCGAAAGCGTTCTGGTCGACGGCCTTCCCGGCCGGGAGCACCTTGAGGCCCAGCGGGCCCGCGAGCTTCTCCAGCGCGGCGACCGTGGCGTCGGCGTCCGGGGAGGCGAGGGGGGTGTTCCGGGCCTTCTCCGCCCCGTTCACCTTGGCGTTGAGGAATTCGGTGATCGTCGCTGCGTACTCGGGGACGACGTCGATCTCCCCCTTCTCCAGCGAGGGCTCGTACAGCTCGCGGTTCTTCACCGTGGTGATCGAGGTGTCGTACCCGGCGTCGCCGAGGATCCGCGCGTACAGCTCGGCGAGCACCTTGGACTCGGTGAAGGAGGCCGAGCCGACGACGAGGGAGCCCTTCTTGCCGTCGCCTCCCGAGGAGCCGGAGCCCTTCTCCTCCTCCAGGCTGTCGCCGCCGCAGGCCGCCAGCGACCCCGCCAGCGCCACCATGCCGAGGACCGCTCCGGCTATCCGCGAGGTTCTGCTCATGTCTGTTCTCCGTCCGAACCGAAAAAGGGTGACCAAAGGGAAGTCGGGGGCCGCCGGGTTCCGTCACGCGGGCCGGCGGCGGCGCAGCGGTGACAGCAGCCGGTCCAGGCCCACGAGCACCCCTTCCACCAGCAGGGCGAGTCCGGCGACCAGGATCGCGCCCGCGAAGACCTGGGCCGTGTCGTAGGTGTTGAACCCGGCGGTGATGATCCGGCCGAGACCGCCGAGGCCGACCATCGCGGCGATCGACGCGGTGGCCACGATCTGGACGGCGGCGGACCGCAGCCCGGTCATGATCATCGGGTAGGCGAGCGGCAGCTCGACCCGGACGAAGAGCTGCCCGCCCGACATCCCCATGCCGCGCGCGGCCTCCACCACGGCCCGGTCCACCTCCCGCATCCCCACATAGGCGTTGGTGAGCAGCGGCGGCACCGCGAACAGCACCAGCGCGATGATCGTGGGCCAGTAACCCGAGTTGCGCAGGGGCGTGACCATGAACAGGGCGAGCACCGCGAAGACCGGGACGGCCCGCCCCACGTTGGAGATGTTCACCGCGAGGGCACCGCCCCTGCCGATGTGCCCCAGATACAGGGCGAGCGGCAGGGCTGTCGCGCAGGCCACCGCGAGGGCGACCCCGCTCACGTACAGATGCTCGCCGAGCCGGTGCGCGGCCCCGCCGTCGCCCGACCAGTTGGCCCCGGTCGTCAGCCAGGTCCAGGCATCGCCGATGACTCCCACGGGTCAGCCCGCCTCCACCTTCGCCGGGGCGGGGAGGCCCGCCGGTCCGTCCGGGTCCGTGCGCCCGGCCCTCTCCGCACCGGCCGTCCCGGGCGCCCGGGATATCCGGGCCCAGGGCGTCAGCAGCCGCTGGAGGCCGAGCAGCAGCAGGTCCGCGGCCACCGCGAGCAGCACGCAGAGGACCGAGGCGGCGAGCACCTGGGCCTTGAAGAAGCTGGGCAGCGCGTCCTCGATGAGATTGCCGAGGCCACCCTTGCCGACGAGCGAGCCGACCGTGGTCAGCGCGACCGTCGACACGGTGGCTATCCGCAGCCCCGCCATCACCGCGGGCAGCGCCAGTGGGAGCTCCACCTCCCACAGCAGCCGCCCCGGCCCGTACCCCATGCCGCGGGCGGCGTCCCGGGCCTCGTCGGGGACCGCTTCGAGCCCGGCCAGGATGTTGCGTACGAGGATGGTCAGCGAATAGAGCACCAGGCCCGTGACGACGAGCGCGGCCGACAACCCGAACAGGGGCAGCAGCAGCGAGAACATCGCCAGCGAGGGCACGGTGTAGAGCACGGTCGTCAGCCCGAGCACCGGCCCGGCGAAGCGCCGGCCCCGGCGGGCGAGCAGCGCCAGCGGAAAGGCGACCGCGAGCCCGATCAGCACCGAGACCACCGTGATCCCGATGTGCTGCACGGTCGCGTCGGTCAACTCCTGGCTGCGGGAGCGCAGATACTCCCCGCAGATCCAGTCGTTCGTCACCAGGCAGTTCTGCTCGGCCACCCGCCCCCACCTCCTGCTTTCGCTCGTCGCCCGGAGTCACGCCCGGATCCCGCCGGGTTCTCCCCCGGATCGCCCCGGATCGAACTGATGACTGGCGAGCCTATCCTCGACCACTGACAATCGCGGAGGCTGTCGCATTACGGCAACACGCCCTTCACAGAACACCCTCCACAATGGGGAACCATGATCCGTTTCGAGCACGTCACCAAGCGTTACGCAGACGGCACCACCGCCGTCGACGACCTTTCCTTCGAGGTCGCCGAGGGTGAACTGGTCACGCTCGTCGGACCTTCCGGTTGCGGCAAGACGACCACCATGAAGATGGTGAACCGGCTGATCGAACCGACCGAGGGCGGGATATTCCTCGACGGGGACGACATATCCACCATCGATCCCGTCCAACTGCGCCGCCGAATCGGCTATGTGATCCAGCAGGTGGGACTCTTCCCGCACAGGACGGTGCTGGAGAACACCGCGACCGTTCCCCATCTGCTGGGCTGGAAGCGCGGAAAGGGACGCGAGCGGGCCGCCGAACTCCTCGACCTCGTCGGACTCGACCCTTCCGTTTATGGCGACCGCTATCCGGAACAGCTTTCCGGTGGCCAGCGCCAACGCGTGGGCGTGGCCCGCGCATTGGCCGCCGATCCGCCCGTTCTCCTGATGGACGAGCCTTTCGGTGCGGTCGATCCGGTCGTCCGCGAACGGCTCCAGAACGAATTCCTGAAACTCCAGGCCCAGGTGCGCAAAACCGTGCTGTTCGTCACGCACGACATCGAGGAGGCCGTCCGCCTGGGCGACCGGATCGCCGTCTACGGCCAGGGCCGCATCGAGCAGTTCGACTCCCCCGCCACCGTGCTCGGAGCCCCCACGACCCCGTACGTGGCCGACTTCGTCGGCGCGGACCGCGGGCTCAAGCGGCTCTCGGTGACGCCCATCGAGGAGAGCGACCTCGACCAGCCGCCGGTCGTCCACCTCGACGACCCGCTGGCCACGGCCACCGAACGGCTCAGGTCCCAGGGCGCGCGCTGGGCGGTCGTGCTCGACGGCCGGAACAACCTCCACGGCTGGATCCCCACCGACGCGACCGCCGGCGCGGCGACCGGCGGCGCACCGGCCACCGCCAAGGGCACCGTCCGCGAACACGCCCGCCGGATGGAGGCCTGGCTCCCGCTCGGGGCGCCCCTCAAGCAGGCCTTCGCCACCATGCTCCAGCACGACGCGGGCTGGATCGCCGTCATCGACAAGGAGAGCGAGGGGCGCTTCCTCGGCGTGCTGACCCCCGCCCGGCTCCACGAGGCCCTGCGCCGCTCCATCGACGCGGACGCCCAGGACGTACCGCGCGCCGAGGTCGCCGTGGAGACGGTCGCGACGATCCCCGCCCCCTAGACGATCCCCACCGGCCAGGGGCCGTCCCGCATCAGTTCTCGCTGAGCCGGGCGCTCAGCCACTCCAGGGCCGGCGGGATCTCCCGCCGCCAGGTCGTGAAGTTGTGCCCGCCGCTGTCGAGCACGATGGAGGACACCTTCGCGGGCGCCTTCACCTTCTCGATGAATTCCATCGTGCTCCCGAGGTTGTCCTCGCCCTCCCTGGACGTCGTCACCAGGAAGGAACCGCCGGACGGCGGCCGGTTCTCCAGGGTCCACATCAGGTCGGCGCGGTCGCGCAGTGCCTCGTTCCCGTGGAACAGGTCGCCCGTCGTCGGGTCCTCGGCCGCTTTGTAGTACGCGGAGAGCCCGGCGCTCGCCGCGTACCGTTCCGGGTGGTGCAGGCCGATCTTCAGCGCGCAGTAGCCGCCGGTGGAGTTGCCGATGATGCCCCAGTTGCGGGCCTTCTCCCCGACCCGGTAGGTCCCCGAGACCGCCTCCGGGAGGTCCTTCGCGAAGAACGTCTCGGTCCGCGGCCCCCCGGGGACGTCCACGCACTCGGTGTCCCGGGGCGGCGCGACCGTCGGCCGCAGCATGACCAGGATCATCGGCCGGGCCTTCCCCGCCTTCACCCGGTCATGCGCCGTCTGCGGGTAGCGCAGCCCCTTCAGCAGGTTCTCCGCCGTGCCCGGGTAGCCGGTGAGGACCACGGCCGCCGGGAACGTCCGCCCGGCGTACGCCGCGCGGAAGTACTCCGGCGGCAGATAGACGTACGCCGGGGACTCGATGCCCGAGGTCCGCCCGGAGACGACCACCTGGTCGATCCGCCCGCCGACCGAGGGCACCCGGCCGCCCGGCACGTCCGGGTGCTGGGTGCCGATCCGCTTCATCTGCCGCGAACCGGCCCCGTTCCCCGCGTGGTCGGTGACCACACCGAGTTCCTGCTGCCGGCCGAAGAGGTCGGCCCAGGAACCGTAGAAGAGGAAGGCGTTGTTGGCGGCAAGACCCACCGCCGCGAACAGCGTCAGCTGGGTCGCCAGCAACAGCCCGACCCGGCCCGACACCGCGGCGGCCCCGGGCCGGGCCAGCCGCGGCCAGAGCCCGACCGTGGCGGCGAACAGCGCGACGGCGACCGCCGCCACGACCGCCAGGACTGCGGAACTGGTGAGACCCATGAGCGTGCTTTCTCCGTGATTCCTTACGCGGGCCGGATACGGGAAATTTCCGGAATGTGGGTGAACCCGCGCTCCACAACCCACGTCCTAGAGGGCGCACATCGTCCGTGGGGCTCCAGCCGGCGGACTCAACGAATCTCTCGCGAAGCCACGGGAAGCGATGTCTGTCACGCTAGATGGGGACAAGTCGGTGTCGGTTCCGCAGCGCGTACGCCGGTTGCTCCGCGGACCGCGCCCCGAATCCGTACCGGCGCTCGTCGGTACCGCCTGCACCGTCGTCGGGCTGATCGACGTCGCCGCCGGGGTCTTCCCCCGCTTCCGGCACAGCCGGATGCACGCCCTCGCCGAGGTGCTCCCCGGGGCGCTCGGCCCGTTCGCCGCCGCGCTCTCGCTCAGCGCGGGCATGCTGCTGCTCCTGCTCGCCCACGGGCTGAAGCGGCACAAGCGGCGGGCCTGGCGCGCGGCGGTGATCCTGCTGCCCGCGGGGGCCGCGGCCCAGTTCGCGTACCGCCACTCGATCGTCGGGGTGCTCGTGTCGCTGGCGCTCTGCTGGCTGCTGGTGCGGCACCGGGACCAGTTCCGGGCGCTGCCCGACCCCCGCAGCCGCTGGCGCGCGCTCGCCAACTTCGTTCTGCTCGGGGCCGGGTCGCTGGGGCTGGGGCTGATCATCGTCAGCGTCCACCCCGGCCGGGTCGTCGGCGACCCGTCCATCGCCGACCGTCTCCAGCACGTGCTGTACGGCCTGTTCGGCGTCGAGGGGCCCGTCGGCTACGCCGGGCGCACCAGCTGGACCGTGGCCTACTCGCTGGGCGCGCTCGGCCTGCTCACCGCCGTCACCACCATCTACCTCGCCTTCCGCCCCGAACACCCGGCCGCCCGCCTCACCGAGGACGACGAGAGCCGGCTGCGGGCCCTCCTGGAGCGGCACGGCGGCCGGGACTCGCTCGGCCACTTCGCGCTCCGCCGCGACAAGGGCGTCGTCTTCTCCCCCAGCGGCAAGGCCGCCGTCTGCTACCGGGTCGTCTCCGGGGTGATGCTGGCCGGCGGCGACCCCATCGGTGACGTGGAGGCCTGGCCGGGCGCGATCGAACGCTTCATGGACGAGGCGCGGGCGCACTCCTGGACCCCCGCCGTGATGGGATGCAGCGAGACCGGCGGCCAGGTCTGGACCCGCGAGACCGGCCTCACCGCCCTGGAACTGGGCGACGAGGCGGTGGTGGACGTGGCGGATTTCTCCCTCGCCGGACGGGCCATGCGGAACGTGCGCCAGATGGTCAAGCGCATCGAACGGAACGGCTACGAGACCCGGGTCCGGCGGGCACGTGACATCGGCGACACCGAACTGGACCGGATCCGCCGCGCCGCCGCCGACTGGCGCGGCACCGACACCGAACGCGGCTTCTCCATGGCGCTGGGCCGGATCGGCGACCCGGCCGACGGAGACTGCGTCATCGCCACCGCCCACCTGACCGGCTCCGGTACGGAGGACTCCCCGGGCGGCGACCTGAAGGCGGTCCTCCACTTCGTCCCCTGGGGGCCGGACGGCATGTCCCTGGAGCTGATGCGCCGCGACCGCTCGGCCGACCCCGGTATGAACGAGCTCCTGATCGTCGCCTCCCTCCAGGCCGCCGAGAAGCTCGGCGTCGCCCGGGTCTCGCTGAACTTCGCGATGTTCCGCTCCGCACTGGCCCGCGGCGAGCGGCTCGGCGCGGGACCGGTCCTGCGCTGCTGGCGGGGGCTGCTGATCTTCCTCTCCCGCTGGTTCCAGATCGAGTCGCTGTACAGGTTCAACGCCAAGTTCAAGCCCCGCTGGGAGCCCCGCTTCGTGGTCTTCCGCACCAGCCGCGACCTGCCCCGCATCGGGATCGCGGCAATGCGGGCGGAGGGCTTCGTGCACCTCTCGCTGCCCCGCCCGTTCCGCCCCCGCCGCCCACGCCCGTGCGGCCACGCCCGGCGCACGCCCCCGGAGCAGCACGAGGTGAGCGCGGCGTAGCGACGTCGTACGGGGCCTAGTCTGGTGGTATGAGTACGACACGCACGCGGGGCACGGTCCGAGGGCTGCCGGAGTGGGACCGCTGCGCGGTCATGGGCGTCGTCAACGTGACGCCCGACTCCTTCTCCGACGGCGGCCGCTGGTTCGACACCGCGGCCGCGGTCAAGCACGGCCTGCACCTGGTGTCCGAGGGCGCGGACCTGGTGGACGTGGGCGGTGAGTCGACCCGTCCCGGCGCCAGCCGGGTGGACGAGGCCGAGGAGCTGCGCCGGGTCGTGCCCGTGGTGCGGGGGCTGGCCTCCGAGGGCGTCCCCGTCTCCGTGGACACCATGCGCGCCCGCGTCGCCGAGCAGGCCGTCGCCGCCGGGGCCGCCCTGGTCAACGACGTCAGCGGCGGCCTCGCCGACCCGGACATGATCCCGGTCGTGGCGGCCGCCGACGTCCCGTTCGTCGTGATGCACTGGCGCGGCTTCAGCGAGTCGATGAACAGCCGCGCGGTGTACGAGGACGTGGTCGCCGAGGTCCTCGACGAGCTGCGGCAGCGGCTGGACGCGGTGATCGCGGGCGGCGTCGCCCCCGAGCGCGTCGTGATCGACCCCGGCCTCGGCTTCGCGAAGGACGCCGCCCACGACCTGTCGCTCGTCGCGCACCTGGCCGGCCTGCACACGCTGGGCCGCCCGCTGCTGGTGGCCGCCTCCCGCAAACGCTTCCTCGGACACGTCCTGGCCGGGCCCGGCTCGGCCCCGCCGCCCGCCCGCGAGCGCGACGCGGCGACCGCGGCCGTCTCCGCGCTGTCCGCGTCGGCCGGAGCCTGGGCGGTCCGGGTCCACGAGGTACGGGCCACCGCCGACGCCGTCCGCGTCGCCCGCGCGGTCGAGGGAGCCGCGTGAACGAGGAACACGCACGGGCCGCCGCCGACATCGCGGAGGTCGAGGCCGCCAACACGGCCTTCTACGAGGCGCTGGAACGCGGCGACCACGACGAGCTCTCCGCCCGGTGGCTGCCGGGCGAGGACCTCACCGTCTCGTGCGTCCACCCCGGCTGGCCGGTGCTCACGGGCCGCGGCGACGTACTGCGCAGCTACGCCCTGATCATGGCGAACACCGAGTACATCCAGTTCTTCCTCACCGACGTCAACATCGCGATGACCGAGGACACCGCCCTGGTGACCTGCACCGAGAACATCCTCAGCGGCGGCCCCGCCGAGGAGGGCAACGCGCTGGGCCCGCTCGTGGGCCAGCTGGTCGTCGCCACGAACGTGTTCCGGCGCACCGCCGACGGCTGGAAACTCTGGTCCCACCACGGGTCGCCGGTGCTGACCGAATCCGATGAGGACGACGACGAGGAAACACCCTCCTGAATGGGTACGGGGCCCGTAGGGGTTGGAACCGGTGACCACCGGGTATGGGCGGCTACCAGCCCGGAGGCGCTGTCCACGGCCCCCACGGGCGAGCACTGTCGGTGCTCGCAGGTAGATTCGAAAGAAGGCACCTCGTCGCCCGCACGCGGCCGGGTGCCTCTCGACCAACGACAGCAGGAGTGATTCGCGTGGATCGTGTCGCGCTGCGCGGCCTCAAGGCCCGTGGGCACCACGGTGTCTTCCCCCGGGAACGGGAAGAGGGCCAGACCTTCATCGTCGACCTGGTGCTCGGCCTCGACACCCGCCCCGCGGCAGCCACCGACGACCTGGCCCGCACCGTGCACTACGGCGTGGTGGCCGAGGAGGTCGTCGACGTGGTGACCGGCGAACCGGTCGATCTGATCGAGACGCTCGCCGAACGCATCGCCCAGCAGTGCCTGAAGCACGAAGGCGTCCAGGAGGTCGAGGTCGTGGTGCACAAGCCGGACGCACCGATCACCGTCCCCTTCGACGACGTGACCATCACCATCATCCGGAGCCGAGCATGACTGCATTTTCCACCGAAGGGCAGAGCGACCCGACCGTACAGCCGGTTCCGACCGCCGTCGTCCGGCAGGTGGACGCCGCCGACGTCACGCTCTCCAACCCCAAGATGGCCGTGATCTCCCTCGGCTCCAACCTGGGCAACCGGCTGGAGACCCTCCAGGGGGCCGTGGACGCCCTGGAGGACACCCCGGGCCTCCGGGTGAAGGCCGTCTCCCCGGTGTACGAGACGGAGCCCTGGGGCGTCGAGGCGGATTCCCAGCCCTCGTACTTCAACGCCGTCATCCTCGTGAAGACGACGCTGCCCCCCGCCTCCCTGCTGGAGCGCGGCCAGGCCGTCGAGGAGGCCTTCGACCGGGTCCGCGAGGAGCGCTGGGGTCCGCGCACCATCGACGTCGACATCGTGGCGTACGCCGACGTCCTCTCCGACGACCCGGTGCTCACGCTCCCCCACCCGCGCGCCCGCGAGCGGGCCTTCGTCCTCGCCCCCTGGCACGACATCGATCCCGAGGCCCAGCTGCCCGGTGCCGGCCCGGTGGCCCAGCTCCTCGCCGAGGTCGGCCGCGACAGCGTCCTGCCCCGCGCCGATCTGGAACTGCGCCTGCCGGAGTAATCGTTAGGGTCTGTCGTTCGGATCAGGCCGGACCCCGCGAGCCCGGCATGCCCGGCATGCTCCAAACGACAGGCCCTAAGCTCGACGGACGGTGGTCCGGCGCACGGCCGGACCCGACACAGGCGGCGCGAAAGGCGGCTCACTCGGTGAAGCAACTACGGCTCGGGGTACTGGCGGGCCTCTTCGCCGCCGCCGGCGTCCTCTCCTGGGGCGGGGCCCGCCTCTGGGACTCCCTCGGCACCCTGCCGAGCGTCCCGCTGGCCGCGTCGATCGTGCTCGCCGTGATCGCGGCGATCCTCCTCGCGACCGCCCTCTCCACCCGCACCCGCCTCCGCGCCCAGCGCGAGCGCCGCCCCGGCGCCAAGGGAGTCGAGCCCCTGTTCGCGGCCCGCGCGGTCGTCTTCGGCCAGGCGAGCGCCCTGGTCGCCGCCCTCGTCGCCGGAATGTACGGCGGCACCGGCGTCTTCCTCCTGAGCTACCTCGACATCCCGCCCCGCCGCGACCAGGCCATCTACGCGGGCGCGGCGGTGGTGGCCGGCATCGCGGTCATCGCGGCCGCGCTCTTCCTGGAACGCGTCTGCCGCCTCCCGGAGGACGGCAACGACCACGACGGCACGGGCGCGGCGGCCGCGTAGACGGATACGGGCGCGGCAGCCGCTCCACGCGGCTGCCGCGCCCGTGCCGCGCGTTCGGGAGGGCGTCAGCGCGCCATGATGAGGCTCATCGCCTCGGCTCGGGTCGCGGGGTCCCTGAGCTGGCCGCGGACCGCGGAGGTGAGGGTCTTCGCCCCGGGCTTGCGGATACCGCGCATGGACATGCACATGTGCTCGCACTCGATGACGACGATGACTCCGCGCGGCTCCAGGATCGACATGAGGGACTCGGCGATCTGCGTCGTCAGCCTCTCCTGGACCTGCGGGCGCCGGGCGTAGACGTCGACCAGCCGGGCCAGCTTCGACAGGCCGGTGATCTTGCCGGTGGAGGCGGGGATGTAGCCGACGTGCGCGACGCCCCTGAAGGGCACCAGATGATGTTCACAGGTGCTGAACACCTCGATGTCCTTGACCAGCACCATCTCGTCGTGGCCCAGGTCGAACGTGGTCGTCAGCACGTCCTCGGGCTGCTGGTACAGGCCCGCGAATATCTCCTTGTACGCCCGCGCCACCCTCCCCGGCGTCTCCCGCAGGCCCTCACGGTCCGGGTCCTCTCCGACGGCGATCAGCAGTTCGCGTACGGCCGCCTCGGCCCGCTTCTCGTCGAATTCGCCGATCGAACCCTGGCCGTCCAGCGTCACCGGGTCGGTCATCTGTGCCTCGTTCCTCTGTGCTGTCCCGCGCGGGTTCGCGCTCAGACCTCGCAGGCATACGGAAAGCCGCGCCCCCACAGGCTAAAACCTGGGGGACGCGGCATCCATTCCGGGACCGGGTCGGCCCCCGTGACGGGGGTCTCACCGGAGTCGGTCCGGGATCAGCTCTCGGGACGCTCCTCGGGGATCGCCTCGGTGGACGGGGCGATGTCCTTCGTCAGGTCCGTCGGGGCGATCTCCGGCGGGGTGGCCGAACCGTTGGCGACCGATGCGCCGTTGGTGAGGGCCAGCTCCTTGGGAGAGAGCACCGGGGGCCGCGTCGACGGGGTGCGTCGGGCGGATCCGGTCCATGCCGGTCGGGCGGGGCGCCGGACGAGCGGGGCGAAGATCTCCGCGATCTCGTCCTTGCCCAGCGTCTCCTTCTCCAGCAGTTCGAGCACCAGGGCATCGAGGATGTCGCGGTTCTCGACGAGGATCTCCCACGCGTCGTTGTGGGCGGTCTCGATGAGCTTCTTGACCTCCTCGTCGACCAGTGCCGCGACCTCTTCCGAGTAGTCGCGCTGGTGGCCCATCTCGCGGCCCAGGAAGGGCTCCGAGTTGTCGCCGCCGAACTTGATCGCGCCGAGGCGCTCCGTCATGCCGTACTGCGTGACCATCGCGCGGGCCGTCGCCGTGGCCTTCTCGATGTCGTTCGCGGCACCGGTCGTCGGGTCGTGGAAGACCAGCTCCTCGGCCGCACGTCCGCCCAGCATGTACGCCAGCTGGTCGAGCATCTCGTTGCGGGTCGTGGAGTACTTGTCCTCCTCCGGGAGCACCATCGTGTAACCGAGGGCGCGACCGCGGGAGAGGATCGTGATCTTGTGGACCGGGTCCGACTGGGGGGAGGCCGCCGCGACCAGGGCGTGTCCGCCCTCGTGGTACGCGGTGATCTTCTTCTCCTTCTCGGACATGATCCGGGTCCGCTTCTGCGGGCCCGCCACGACGCGGTCGATGGCCTCGTCGAGGCTCTCGTTGTCGATGAGCTTCTTGTTGCCGCGCGCCGTCAGGAGCGCGGCCTCGTTGAGCACGTTCGACAGGTCGGCGCCGGTGAAGCCGGGCGTGCGTCGCGCGACGGCGCCGAGGTCGACGCCCTCCGCCACGGGCTTGCCCTTCTGGTGCACCTTGAGGATCTCCAGGCGGCCCTGCATGTCCGGGCGGTCGACCGCGATCTGCCGGTCGAAGCGTCCGGGGCGCAGCAGCGCCGGGTCGAGGATGTCCGGGCGGTTCGTGGCGGCGATCAGGATGACGCCGCCCTTCACGTCGAACCCGTCCATCTCGACGAGCAGCTGGTTGAGCGTCTGCTCGCGCTCGTCGTGACCGCCGCCCATGCCGGCGCCGCGGTGGCGGCCGACGGCGTCGATCTCGTCGACGAAGACGATCGCCGGGGCGTTCGCCTTGGCCTGCTCGAAGAGGTCGCGCACCCGGGAGGCGCCGACGCCGACGAACATCTCGACGAAGTCGGACCCGGAGATCGAGTAGAACGGCACGCCCGCTTCGCCGGCGACGGCGCGTGCGAGCAGCGTCTTGCCCGTACCGGGCGGCCCGTAGAGCAGGACGCCCTTGGGGATCTTGGCGCCGACGGCCTGGAACTTGGCCGGCTCCTGGAGGAACTCCTTGATCTCGTGGAGTTCCTCGACCGCCTCGTCGGATCCCGCCACATCGGAGAAGGTCGTCTTGGGGGTGTCCTTGGTGATCAGCTTGGCCTTGGACTTGCCGAACTGCATGACCTTGGATCCGCCGCCCTGCATCTGATTCATCAGAAACAGGAAGACGACCACGATGAGGACGAAGGGCAGCAGCGAGAGGAGAATCGAGACGAACGGGGACTGCTTCGACGGCGAGACGGTGTAACCCTTCTCGATGTCACCGTCCTCGAACTTCTGCTGCAGCGTGTCGGCGAGCTCGACGCCCTGGTTGCCGATGTAGCTCGCCTGGAACTTGCTGCCGGACTCGCCTTCGAGCTTCTGGCCCTTCTTCAGCTCGATCTTGAGGATTTGTTCGTCACCGGTGGTCAGCTTGGCCTGCTCCACCTGGTTCTTGCTGATCGCCTGGACCACCTTGCCGGTGTCCACCGTCTTGTGGCCGCCGGACGAGCCGACGACCTGCATCAACACGACCACGGCGAGGACGGCCAGCACGATCCACATGACGGGCCCACGGAAGTATCGCTTCACGTCCATCCATACGGAGCGAAGATGCCCCGTCCCTCCTGCCCGTAGGTAAATGCTGCTGTTTGAAAAGACTGTTCTTCGGACGGTACCCCAGCATCGTCACCCGCGACTGCCGGGTACGACGGAGAAACCTGCTTTCGCAGCTTCAACGGCCCGAGGGCGGCGAGGGTTCCCCAGCGGGTCGGCCGGGGTCAGCCGCCGTAGACGTGCGGGGCGAGCGTGCCGACGAAGGGCAGGTTGCGGTACTTCTCCGCGTAGTCCAGCCCGTAGCCGACGACGAACTCGTTGGGGATGTCGAAACCGATCCACTTCACATCGATCGCGACCTTTGCGGCATCCGGCTTGCGCAGCAGGGTGCAGACCTCCAGCGAGGCCGGTTCCCGGGAGCCCAGGTTGGACAGCAGCCAGGACAGCGTCAGACCGGAGTCGATGATGTCCTCGACGATCAGGACGTGCTTGCCCTTGATGTCGGTGTCGAGGTCCTTGAGGATCCGGACGACGCCGGAGGACTGGGTGCCGGCCCCGTACGAGGAGACGGCCATCCAGTCCATCGTGACGGGGGTGGACAGCGCGCGCGCCAGGTCCGCCATGACCATCACCGCGCCCTTGAGGACGCCGACGATCAGCAGGTCCTTGCCCGCGTACTCCGCGTCGATCTCCGCGGCCAGCTCGACGAGCTTCGCGTCGATCTCTTCCTTGGTGAGGAGCACCGACTGAAGGTCGGTGCCCATGTCCTTCTCGTTCACCCACGTCTCTTTCTCTGCCTGCCGGCCCGGGAAAGCGCCCGGGCCGGGCCGGCTGTTCGCCTGCACTTCAGCCGCTCGCGCGTCAGCTCTGCCGAATGACCAGTCTGCCACCCTGCCGCATCGCCTCGACGCGGCCGGGCAGGTTGATGGCCCGCTGGCCGCGCCAGCCGGTGATCAGGCGGTCGACTTCTTCGAGGTGCCGGGCGAAGAGGGAGCCGGCGGGCGCCCCGGCCTCGATCAGCGCGCGGCGCAGCACCCGGCGGCGTACCGCGGGCGGCAGGACGTAGAGCTTGACGCACTCCAGGCGGCCGGTCTCGTCGCGTACGGACAGCTCGGCCTCGGCGGCCCAGGTGTCCAGGGCGTCGGCGTCGTCGCGGGAGAGCTGGGCGGTGCGGGCGAGGGCTTCGACGACGCCTTTGCCGAGCGCCTTCTCCAGCGCGGGCAGGCCTTCGTGGCGGAGCCGGGAGCGGGTGTAGGCGGGGTCGATGTTGTGCGGGTCGTCCCAGACGGGCAGGGACTGGACCATGCAGGCCTTGCGGACGGCCTGCCGGTCGAGCTGGAGGAAGGGGCGGCGGTAGCGGCCGGCGGGCCCGGAGGCGGCGGCCATGCCGGAGAGTGAGCGGATGCCGGAGCCGCGGGCGAGGCCGAGGAGGACCGTCTCGGCCTGGTCGTCGCGGGTGTGGCCGAGCAGGACGGCGGCGGCGCCGTGGCGTTCGGCGGCGGCGTCCAGCGCGGCGTAGCGGGCGTCGCGGGCGGCGGCCTCGGGGCCGCCCTCGCGTCCGACGTGCACGGCGACGGCCTCGACGGGGTCGAGGTCCATGGCGGTGAGCCGGGTGACGACCTCGGCGGCGCGGAGGCCGGACCCGGGCTGGAGGTTGTGGTCGACCGTGATGCCGCCGGCCCGGACGGCGAGTTTGCGGGCCTCGAACGCGAGGGCGGAGGCGAGCGCCATGGAGTCGGCGCCGCCGGAGCAGGCGACGAGGACGAGCGGGGTGTCGGGCCGGTCGGGGAGTGCTGTGCGGGGGGTGCCCGCGGCGCCGGCTTCGGCATAGCGGGAGCGGGCGGCGTGCGCGGGGCGCCTCGCCGCGTCGGCGGGCCGGTCGTGGTCGGCGTGCCGGTGGAATTCGGTGAGTACGTCGTGGAGTACGCGGCGGACCGCCAGGCGTATCGCCGCGACCGCAGGATGGGGACCCATGTCCGGTGCCCTTCGTGGAGATTCGGGAGGAGCGTCGAGCGCCGGAACGCGTGAGTCCCGTCACTCAGAGTGCGTCGATGGTGACAGAGGCAAGCTGTTCATCGAGCATTGCACGCCTTCCCATGCCCCTATGGTCCCTCGGATGGGTGATTGGAGGTCCAATTTGGGTCCGCAGGCTGCCTGATGGTCAGGATTCGGCCTTACGGTGCACCCGCGCCACCCAGTCGGCGGGCTTGGCGATCTCGGCCTTGGTCGGGAGGGTGTTCGGTGAGGTCCAGACGCGGTTGAAGCCGTCCATGCCGACCTCTTCGACGACCGATCGTACGAACTTCTCGCCGTCCTTGTACTGCCGGAGTTTGGCGTCGAGACCGAGGAGCTTGCGCAGGGCCTGGTCGAGGCGGCCGGCGCCCTGGGCGCGGCGCTGCTGGAACTTCTCGCGGATCTCGGAGACGGAGCCCACGACCTCGGGGCCCACGCCGTCCATCACGAAGTCCGCGTGCCCTTCGAGGAGGGACATGACGGCGGTGAGGCGGCCGAGCACTTCACGCTGGGCGGGGGTCTGGACGATGTCGACGAGGCTCCGGCCGTGGCTCTCGCCCTGTTCGCCCTCGGGGCGTCCGGCGCCGGAGAGGGACTGGGCGGCCTCGCGGAGGCGTTCCAGGAAGGTCATCGGGTCGACGTCGGTCTCGTCGAGGAACGTCTGGATCTCGCCCTGAAGGTGGTCGCGGAGCCAGGGCACGCCGGTGAACTGGGTGCGGTGGGTCTCCTCGTGGAGGGCGACCCAGAGCCGGAAGTCGTGCGGGTCGACGTCCAGCTCGCGTTCGACGTGGACGATGTTGGGGGCGACGAGGAGCAGCCGGCCGCCGCCGTCGGCGGAGGCGGGCAGGTCCCTGGTGGCCGGGGCGAACGTCTCGTACTGGCCGAGGACCCGGGAGGCGAGGAACGAGAGCAGCATGCCCAGCTCGACGCCGGTGACCTTGCCGCCGACCATGCCGACGACGGCGCCGCCGGGGCCGCCGGAGCGGCGGCTCTCCATCTTGGCGAGCAGAGGGCGCAGCAGTTCGCGGAAGCCGGCGACGTTGGCCTTGATCCAGCCGGCCCGGTCGACGACGAGGACGGGGGTGTCCTCGGGTTCGGTCCCCTCGGGGATCATCCGGGTGAAGAGCCGGACGTGTTCCTCCGAGGCCTGGGCATGCCGCCGCAGCTCCGCGACGACGGCGCGGGCCTCCTCGCGGCTGATGTCGGGGCCGGGCCGGACCAGTCGGGTCGCGGTCGCCACCGCGAGATTCCAGTCGACCATCTGGGCACCACCGATGCTCGTCATGCGTCAACCGTACGTGAGCCCGTCGCCCGGTGGTGGGGTCTTCGGGGCGTCCTGCCGGTCGGGCCGGGCTCGCGGGGTCCGGTGCCGCACCGCTCCTCGGGTGCTGCGGCCTACTCGGCCGCCGGGCGGGCGAGTGCGGTGGCCAGGGCGTCGAGGGCGGGTTCGGCCTCGGTCGCGGAGCGGCTGCCGGAGGCGAGGAAGGCGAAGGCGAGCAGACGGCCCCGGGGGTCGACGACGGTTCCGGCGAGGGAGTTGACGCCGCTGAGAGTGCCGGTCTTGGCGCGGATCAGGCCGGTGCCCTCGGAGCCGTCCCCGTAGCGGCCGCCGAGGGTGCCGCTGAATCCGGCGATCGGAAGGCCGGTGAGGACCGGGCGCAGTCCGGGGCGCTCGGGGTCGGCGGCGCGGGCGAGGAGGGCGGTGAGGAGGGCGGGGGTGACCCGGTCGTCGCGGTCGAGTCCGCTGCCGTCGGCGAGGTGGGCCCCGGTCACCGGGACTCCCAGCTTCCTCAGTTCGTTGGTGACGGCTCGGCGTGCTCCGGCGAAGTCGGCGCTCTCGCCCTTGGCGATGGCGGTCTGCCGGGCGAGTGCCTCGGCGATGTCGTTGTCGCTGTTGGTGAGAGTGCGCTCGACGAGTGCGGCGAGCGGGGCCGAGTGGTGGGTGGCGACGGTGCGTGCCCCGTCGGCGGGGCGGGCCTCGCGGGGGGCGCCGGTGACCTCGACGCCGGCCTTCGCCAGCTGTGCGGCGAAGGCGCGTGCGGCGTCGCCGGCGGGGTCGTCGGTGCGCTTGGCGGGGCCGCGGTCCGTGTCGTTCAGGCGGCCCTCGTTGACCATGAGGGCGGTGACGGGGGCGATGTTCTCGTTGGGGCTGATCGGGTGGAGCACGGGTCCGGTGTAGCGGGAGATGTCGTACGTGAGGCGCACCGGGCCCGCTGGGTCCTCGGCCTCGCCCCCGCCGTCCCCACCGCCCTCGCGGAGGGCCTTCGCGGCGTCGGCGGCCATCGAGCGCAGGGCCGCCTCGCTCAGCGTGGGGTCGCCGCCGCCGATGAGGGTGAGGGTGCGGGCGTCGCGCGAGAGCGCGGCGGTGGTGGCGATGCGGTGGTCGGGTCCCAGGACGGAGAGCGCGGCGGTGGTGGTGGCGATCTTGATGGTGGAGGCCGGGGTCATCGGGGCGGTGGCGCCGGTTCCGTACAGCTGCTCGCCGGTGGCGGTGTCGATGACGGACGCGGTGACCCTGTCGCCGAGTTCGGGCGCGCCGATGAGCGGGGCGAGGGTGTCGCGGAGCGCGGTGGCGTCCCTCGGGGCGTCGTGGGTGGTGGTGCCGAGGGCCGGGAGGACGGCCGGGGCGCTGGGGGCCGGGCGGGGGCCGTCGGGTGTCGGGCGGCCGTGATGTGCGCCACCTGTTCGGTCCGCGGTGACTGCCAGTGCCCGCTCGGCCTTACGCTGACCGTTGTCCCAGGGGCCGGCGGCGAGGACGGCGCCGGCGGCGACGACCAGGCCGAGCGTTGCGGAGCCTGCGATGACCTGCCAGGTGTACGACCCGTTGTGTCTGTTCTTCAGGACCTTCAGCCTGCCCCACGGGTCCGACGGGCGCATCGACGGTCTTTCCACCGGCTCGGCCACCGTTGACCAGCCCCTTTCGCGAGCACTCTTCTGCGTGGGGGACACTTAATCACCAGTCGTATGTGTTGATCATGGAGGAGCCACCCGTGGAGTTCGACGTCACCATCGAGATCCCGAAGGGTTCGCGGAACAAGTACGAGGTGGACCACGAGACCGGTCGGATCCGCCTGGACCGTCGACTCTTCACCTCGACCAGCTACCCGGCCGACTACGGCTTCGTCGAGAACACCCTCGGCGAGGACGGCGACCCGCTGGACGCGCTGGTCATTCTGGACGAGCCGACCTTCCCCGGTTGCCTCATCAAGTGCCGCGCCATCGGCATGTTCCGGATGACCGACGAGGCGGGCGGCGACGACAAGCTGCTCTGCGTCCCGGCGTCCGACCCGCGGGTGGAGCACCTGCGCGACATCCACCACGTGTCGGAGTTCGACCGCCTGGAGATCCAGCACTTCTTCGAGGTCTACAAGGACCTGGAGCCGGGCAAGTCCGTCGAGGGCGCCGACTGGGTCGGCCGTACCGAGGCGGAGGCCGAGATCGAGGCCTCGTACAAGCGTCTTGAGGCCCAGGGCGGCGCGCACTGACGTCCCTCTTCCGGTTCCGTTTGCGAGCCGGACGGCCGTCCCGGAACGGGCGGTACACCTTCACGGGTGTACCGCCCGTTTCGCTGTCCGCACTTCCGCGCGTGCGGGGCCCATGCCGGTGGCCATACTGGGCAGACGTGCGACGGGACAGACACCCAGGGATGTGCGGTCGAGGAGGAACGAGGTCGAGTGGTGGCGGAATCGGGCGGTCCTGAGGACCAGAAGCCCCAGTCCGACGAGGCGCGGAGCGCTTTCGCCCCGCCCGCGGGGACGAGTCATCCGGCGTCGCCGCCCGAGGAGGACCATCCGACGTCGGAGTTCGCGCTGCCGACCGGTGTGCACCAGGAACAGGGCGGTCCGGCCGGTTCGGGCGGCGGCTCCGGGAGCGGTACGAACTCCGACACGCTGAGTTCCGCTTTCACCCCGCCGAGCACGTACAAGGCCCAGCAGTCGCCGCCCGCGTTCACCCCGGCGCAGGGCATTCCGATGGTCAGGCTGACCAAGGAGGCGCCCTGGCAGGACCGGATGCGCACGATGCTGCGGATGCCGGTGACCGAGCGCCCGGCCGCCGAGTCCATCCAGCGCACGGACGACGACACGGGGCCCGCGGTGCCGCGCGTGCTCGACCTGACGCTGCGTATCGGGGAGCTGCTGCTGGCGGGCGGCGAGGGTGCCGAGGACGTCGAGGCGGCGATGTTCGCGGTGACCCGGTCCTACGGTCTCGACCGCAGCGAGCCGACGGTCACGTTCACGCTGCTGTCCATCTCGCACCAGCCGTCGCTGGTCGACGACCCGGTGACGGCGAGCCGTACGGTACGCCGCCGGGGCACCGACTACACCCGTCTGGCGGCCGTGTTCCGGCTGGTCGACGACATCACCAGCACGGACACCGAGATCTCGCTGGAGGAGGCCTACCGACGGCTCGCGGAGATCCGCCGTAACCGCCACCCGTATCCGGGCTGGGTGCTGACGGCGGCCGCCGGGCTGCTGGCCGGTTCGGCCTCCGTGCTGGTCGGCGGCGGGTTCCTGGTGTTCGTCGTGGCGGCGGCGGGCGCGATGCTCGGCGACCGTCTCGCGTGGCTGTGCGCCGGGCGCGGGCTGCCGGAGTTCTACCAGTTCACGGTGGCCGCGATGCCGCCCGCCGCGATGGGGGTGGCACTGACGCTGACCCATTCGACGGACATCCGGCCGTCCGCGGTGATCACCGGTGGGCTGTTCGCGCTGCTGCCGGGGCGGGCGCTGGTGGCGGGGGTGCAGGACGGGCTCACCGGCTACTACATCACCGCGTCGGCCCGCCTGCTGGAGGTCATGTACTTCTTCATCGGGATCGTCGCGGGCGTGCTGATCATCCTGTACCTGGGGGTGCAGCTGGGGGCCCAGCTCAACCCCGAGGCCGAGTTCATTCCCAACGACCGTCCGGCGCTTCAGATCCTGGTGTCGATGACGCTGAGCCTGGCCTTCGCGGTGCTGCTCCAGCAGGAGCGCTCCACCGTGCTGGCGGTCACCCTCAACGGGGGCGTGGCCTGGATCGTCTTCGGGGCCATGGCCCGGACCGGAGGCATCTCGCCGGTCGCGGCGACGGCGGTGGCCGCCGGTCTGGTGGGGCTGTTCGGCCAGTTGTTCTCGCGCTACCGGTTCACTTCCTCGCTGCCGTACATCACGGCGGCCATCGGGCCGCTGCTGCCCGGTTCGGCGACGTACTTCGGTCTGCTGGGCGTGGCGCAGAACGAGGTGAACCGGGGCCTGACCTCGCTGTCGACGGCGGTCGCGACGGCGCTGGCCATCGCGATCGGGGTGAACCTCGGAAGTGAGATCTCGCGGCTGTTCATGGGGGTGCCGGGCGCGGTCGGCGGGGCGAGCCGACGGGCGGCGAAGCGGACCCGGGGGTTCTGAGCGCGCGGACGCGCCCGGCCCGTGCGGCCCCCGACGCGGCCGCGCCACCCCTACCGCGCGGCCGTGTCCGTGCCCGTACGACGAAGGCGCCCCTCCCCGGACCTGCGGGGAGGGGCGCCTTCGGTGCGTGCGTACGCGGCGCGGGGTCAGCGCTTGGCGTGCCGACCGCGCTGGCCGGTGGAGGGGCCGTTGCCGCTCGCCGGGGGGAGGCCGGAGCCGTCGCCCGCCCGTGCCTCGGCCGCGGCCGCCTTCTTGCCCTGGCTGCGGGCCCGCAGCACCTCGACCACGATCGGCACCACGGAGATGAGCACGATCAGGATGAGGATCATCTCGATGTGCTCGTGCACGAAGTCGATCTTGCCGAGCATCGCGCCGAGCACGGTGACGCCGACGCCCCAGAGGATCGCGCCGACGATGTTGTACGTGATGAAGGAGCGGTAGTTCATCCGGCTGACGCCCGCGATGATCGGCGTGAAGGTGCGCACGATGGGCACGAAGCGCGCCAGGACCAGGGACTTCGGGCCGTGTTTCTCGAAGAACTCGTGGGCCTTCTCCACGTTCTCCTGCTTGAAGAGGCGGGAGTCGGGGCGCTTGAAGAGGGCGGGGCCGACCTTGCGGCCGAAGAGATAGCCCACCTGGTCGCCGACGATCGCGGCGACGGCGACCAGCGTGCAGACGAGCCAGAGCGGATACTTCAGCTGGCCCGTGGTCACCAGCAGCCCCGTGGTGAACAGCAGCGAGTCGCCGGGCAGGAAGAACCCGATCAGGAGGCCGGACTCGGCGAAGACGATGAGGAGCAGGCCGGGGAGCCCGAACGTGTTGAGCAGATAGTCCGGGTCCAGCCAGCTCGGTCCGAGCGCAAGCGTATTCAAGGGTCCGGGCTCCAGGATGGTGTGCGATGGCGGCTCTGTGGCTGCCCCAAGCTATCAACGCCCGACCGGTGCCCTTGGTTCCAGTGGCGCACAGCGGGAATACCCATCGTGCCGAGCGGCCCGAAGCTGATCACAGGAGGTGCCACAAACATGGGCATTGAGGAATTCGGCGGCGGTCAGGCCGCCCAGGCGGACGTACTGGTCGTCACCACGAACGACGTACCCGGATATCAGGTGACGCAGGTCATCGGCGAGGTCTTCGGACTGACCGTGCGGTCGCGCCATCTCGGCAGCCAGATCGGCGCCGGGCTGAAGTCGATGATCGGCGGCGAGCTGAAAGGGCTGACCAAGACGCTGGTCGAGACGCGCAACCAGGCGATGGAACGGCTCGTGGAGCAGGCCAGGGCCCGGGGCGCGAACGCGGTCCTGATGATGCGCTTCGACGTCACGGAGGCGGCGGACGTCGGCACGGAGGTCTGCGCGTACGGGACGGCGGCGGTGATCAGCAAGGTGTGACGGGTCCGGAGCGCGGGTGCGGGCCGGGCGCGGACCGGCTGTCCGCCCCGCTCGCGGCCGGTACGGCGCGGGGCGCTGCCCCTGTCGTTGATCACGCACCCCGGCATCGAGCCGTCCCTCCCGGCGTACGCGGGACCGCGCCGGGACGATCTGCTCTCCGCCCTGGCGATCGCTCAGCGGGCGCGTTCCTCGGCCTGCTCGCGGTGTACGCCTTCCCGGTGGCCCGCCGGGGAGGCGTTCACGGCACTGCGGCGCCCGGTGGCCGCCTGACGCTGGGCGGTCTGGTGCCCCGGGGCTGCCCGGCACGCCGGGCGGCCGCCTCGCCCCCTCCCAGGGGCTCGACGAGGTGATGGCGCTCGCCGGGGCCCCGGACGGCTGGTCGGCCGGGGAGTGCGCGGGGACGGCGGTGGTGAGGACGGCCCCCCTCGTGAGCGCGGCGGCCTGCGGCCTCCGGGGCGGCCGGATCTTCCCGGCGGTCTTGCGTCGAAGAGGCGGGGCCCGGGTCACGGAGAAGGCCCCGTCCGACGCGCCGGACGCGGGGAACCTCCGTATCGTCTGCTTCGTGAACTTTTGAGCCATCTTGTATCGATCCTGCTTCGACGGAGGTCCTCGCATGCCCACACCCGTCAACGTCGCCGTCGTCTACTACTCCTCCACCGGCACCGTCGCCGCGATCGCGAAGGCCATCGCCGGGGACGCGGAGCGGGCCGGGGCGCAGGTGCGGCTGCGCCGGGCGGCCGAGCTCGCCCCGCAGGCCGCCATCGACTCCAACCCGGCGTGGGCCGAGAACGTGCGGGCGACCACGGACGTCCCCGAGGTCTCGCAGGACGACATGGCGTGGGCGGACGCGGTGATCTTCGGTTCGCCGACCCGGTACGGGAACGTCACCGCCCAGCTGAAGCAGTTCATCGACACGCTCGGCGGGATGTGGCAGGCGGGGCAGCTCGCCGACAAGGTCTACAGCGGCTTCACCTCCAGCTCCACCACCCACGGCGGCCAGGAGTCCACGCTGCTCGCGCTCTACAACACGATCCACCACTTCGGCGGCATCCTCGTCGCCCCCGGGTACACCGACCCCTCGAAGTTCGTGGACGGCAACCCGTACGGCACCTCCCACGTCTCCGGGCAGGGCGACATCCCGGTCGGCGAGCAGACCCTGACCGCCGCCCGGGTGCAGGCCGAGCGGGTCGTGAAGTTCACCCGGGCGATCAAGGCGGGCCTGGCCGCCGAGAGCTGACCCCGTGCCGAGAGCCGACCCCGCGCCCCGACCGCCACGGCCGAGAGAAGGGCCTCCACCATGCCGCTCCACCGCGGTGCCCACCCGGAACGGGACGAGCCCTCCGAGGAGCGGCGCAGGCTCGCCCTGAACCCGTTCTTCGGCGAGGCCGACCCGACGGCCGCGATGAACACCGCGCCGCCCCGGCACCGGCTGCCCGACGGGCCGTTGCCGCCGTCGACGGCGTACCGGCTGGTCCACGACGAGCTGATGCTCGACGGCAACTCCCGGCTCAACCTGGCCACGTTCGTCACCACGTGGATGGAGCCGCAGGCCGGCGTCCTGATGGGTGAGTGCCGGGACAAGAACATGATCGACAAGGACGAGTACCCCCGCACCGCCGAGTTGGAGCGGCGCTGCGTGGCGATGCTCGCCGACCTGTGGAACGCGCCCGACGCGAGGGCGGCCGTGGGGTGTTCGACCACCGGGTCGAGCGAGGCGTGCATGCTCGCGGGGCTCGCCCTCAAGCGGCGCTGGGCGAAGCGGAACGCCGACCGCTATCCCGCGACGGCCCGGCCCAATCTGGTGATGGGCGTCAACGTGCAGGTCTGCTGGGAGAAGTTCTGCGATTTCTGGGAGGTGGAGGCCCGGCTCGTCCCGATGGAGGGCGAGCGGTTCCATCTCGCCCCGGGGGCCGCCGCCGAGCTGTGCGACGAGAACACCATCGGGGTCGTCTGCGTCCTCGGCTCCACCTTCGACGGGTCCTACGAGCCGATCGCCGAGCTGTGCGCGGCCCTGGACGCCCTCCAGGGGCGGACCGGCCTCGACGTCCCGGTCCATGTGGACGGGGCGTCCGGCGCGATGGTGGCGCCCTTCCTCGACCCGGACCTGGTGTGGGATTTCCGGCTGCCGAGGGTGGCGTCGATCAACACCTCGGGCCACAAGTACGGCCTCGTCTACCCGGGGGTCGGCTGGGCGCTGTGGCGGACGGCGGACGCGCTGCCCGAGGAGCTGGTCCTCCGGGTCAACTACCTCGGCGGCGACATGCCGACGTTCGCGCTGAACTTCTCCCGGCCCGGGGCGCAGGTGGTCGCGCAGTACTACACGTTCCTGCGCCTCGGGCACGAGGGCTACCGCGCGGTCCAGCAGGCCTCCCGGGACGTGGCGTGCGGGCTGGCCCGCGCGGTGGAGGAGCTGGGCGACTTCCGCCTCCTCACCCGGGGCGACGAGCTGCCGGTGTTCGCCTTCACGACCAACGCGGACGTCCACGCGTACGACGTGTTCGACGTGTCCCGCCGGCTGCGGGAGCGCGGCTGGCTGGTGCCCGCGTACGCCTTCCCCGCCAACCGGCAGGACCTCTCGGTGCTGCGGGTGGTGTGCCGCAACGGGTTCTCCTCGGACCTGGCCGCACTGCTGATCGAGGACCTGAAGCAACTGCTTCGCGAACTCCGGTCCCAGAAGCACCCGTTGAGCCATGACCGGGTGTCCGCGACGGCCTTCCACCACTGAACGCGGCTACCTGCCGAGGCGCGAGAACTTTGCCACCGCCAGCGGGAAGAACACGGCGATGATGGCCACCGGGCAGAGCACGGCCAGCAGTTGGGCGTGCTCGGCCGCCCAGGATCCGGTCGCGCCGCCCGGGTTGCCGAACAACTCCCGTACGGCGGTGGCCGTGGCGGACATCGGGTTCCACTCGACCACCGTGCCCAGCCAGCCCGGCATCGACTTGGGGGTGGCGAAGACGTTGGAGAGGAAGCCGACCGGCCAGATGAGGATCTGGACCGCCGCGACCATCTCCGGCCGCCCCGCCACCATGGCCAGCAGGATGCCGACCCAGAGCATCGCGAACCGCAGCAGGAGCAGCAGCCCGAACGCCGCGAGCGCGGCGGCGGCCCCGTGGTGCCAGCGCCAGCCGACGGCGTAACCGACCCCGGTCATCACCGCGAGCGCGGCCGTCGACTGGAGCATGTCCGCGGCGCTGCGGCCGACCAGGACGGCGCCGGGGACCATCGGCATCGAGCGGAAGCGGTCGATGACGCCCTTGCCGAGGTCCTGGGTGACCGCGAGCATCGTGCTCTCCAGGCCGAAGGCCATGGTCAGCGCGAGCATTCCGGGGACCAGGAACTCCGTGGGGTCGCCGTCCACGCCCCGGCCGCCGCCGACCAGATAGGTGAACATCAGCAGCAGCATCACCGGGAAGACCAGGTTGACCAGGACCGCGACGGGCTGGCGGGCCCAGTGCGCCAGTTCGCGGCGGGTCATCGTCCAGGAGTCGGCCAGCGCCCAGCCGAGCCGGGAGCTCACCCCTCCCGGTCCTGGCGCCGTCGTCGTCGCCGCGCTCATGCCGCCACCTCCGCCTTCTCGGTCTTCTCCGCCTTCTCGTCACGCCGTTCGCCTGCGGGCTGTCCGGTCAGTGACAGGAACACCTCGTCCAGGGTGGGGCGGCGCACCGCGATGTCCTCCGCCTCGATACCCGCCTCCTCCAGCACCCGCACCGTCCGGGCCAGGGCCGCCATCCGGTCCGGGGCGGGCGCGCCGATGCGCCGCCGGTCGGCGTCCAGCACCAGGTCCGCGCCGCCGAGCAGGGCGCCCGCCTCCACCAGCCGGGACGCGTCGCGCAGGACGATGTCGATCCGGTCGCCGCCGACGAGGGCCTTCAGCTCGTCGGGGGTGCCCTCGGCGACCGCCCGGCCGCCGTCGATCAGCGAGATCCGGTCGGCCAGTTGGTCCGCCTCCTCCAGATACTGCGTGGTCAGCAGCACCGTGGTGCCGCCGCCGACCAGGGACCGCACCGCGTCCCACACCTCGGCCCGGCCGCGCGGGTCGAGTCCGGTCGTCGGCTCGTCCAGGAACAACACGTCCGGGTCGGTGATGAGCGACGCGGCCAGGTCGAGGCGCCTGCGCATGCCGCCGCTGTACTGCATGACGGCCTTGCGCCCGGTGTCCGCGAGGCCGAACCGCTCCAGCAGCTCGTCCGCCCGGCTGCCCGCCCGGCGTGCGCCCAGGTGGTACAGCCGTCCGAACATCTCCAGGTTCTGCCGTCCGCCGAGCTGCTCGTCCACCGCCGCGTGCTGGCCGAGCAGCCCGATCCTGCGCCGCACCTCGCCCGCCCGTTCGGTGACGTCGAGGCCGGCCACGGTCACCCGGCCCGCGTCGTGGCGCAGCAGCGTGGACATGATCCGTACGGCGGTGGTCTTGCCCGCCCCGTTGGGGCCGAGCACTCCGTGCACGGTGCCGCTGCCGACGGCCAGGTCCAGTCCGCCCAGGGCGCTCTTCTCCCCGTACCGCTTGTGCACACCGTCCATGACGATCGCTTCGGTCACGTTTCCCGCACCCTTCTGTAGTCAAATTTGACTAGGGGGTCGAAGGTAAACCCGGATTCCTCATTCGTCAAACTTGATTAGTCGTGGTCCCCGGGGTGGGGAACCCCGGTGGCGTAGGGGTTGTCCTCGTCATCGGCGAGCAGACCGACGAACGGGTCGCCCTCCCCGGCGAAGGTGTAGGCGCCGCCCTCGATGCGGGCGATCAGGCCCCGGGTCCACTCCGCGCCGGTGTCGGCCGAGTGCACCCAGAGGTTCATGATCTCGCCGATGTGGCCGAGGGATTCGGGGCCCTCCTCGGGGGTGTAGTACTCGGTGACCGACCTGCGCCACTCCTCGATGCCCTCGATCCGCTCCTTGAGCAGCGCGACCGCCTCCGCCCGGGGCAGGTCGACGATGAAACCGATGGCCGCCGAGAGGACGTCCATGTTCTGGTCGTAGGAGCGGATGGCGTCACGCAGCAGTCGGCGGCACTCCGCCAGCCCCTCGTCCGTGAGCTCGTACTCGGTGCGCGGCGGGCCGCCCGCGGTGGACGGGGCCGTCTCGTGCGCGAGGAGCAGTCCCTGCTTCGCCATCTGCTTCAGGGCGTGGTAGATCGACCCGGGCTTGGCGTTGGACCACTCGTGCGCGCCCCAGTACTCCAGGTCGTTGCGGACCTGATAGCCGTGTGCGCGGCCGTGCATACGGACGGCGCCGAGGACCAGCAGTCGGATCGCGGACATGACACCCAACACCCATCTTCCTATTCAACTTTGACTAGGGTAGCCCGCCCGCTTGCGTTCGTCCGGTCGGTGTGCCCTCACGCGTACGGCCGGGGCCAGCAGCGCGGCCACGAGGCAGCAGGCCGCCAGCGCGGCCCACACCACGTCGTACGTGCCGAAGACGTCCCGTGCGGTGGCTCCGAGGAACGCCGAGGCGCCCGCCCCCAGCTGGTGGACTGCGTTCGTCCAGCCGAAGACCACGGGGCCGTCGTCCCCGTACACCCGGCGGGCCAGCTCGATGACGGGCGGCACGGTCGCGACGTCGACGAGTCCGTAGACCGCCACGAACAGGAGCATCGGGACCGTGACCGTCGAGGTGAACACCAGGGGCAGCACGAGCAGGGTGAGCGCGCGGACGGCGAAGCAGACGGTCAGCAGCCGGCGCGGGTCGAACCGGTCGGTCAGCCAGCCGGCCGTCAGCGCGCCGAGGGCGGAGAAGACCCCGACGAGGGACAGCAGCGAGGCCGCCGCCGTGGCCCGCATGCCGTGATCGTGCGCGGCGGGCGCCCAGTTGGACCACATGATGCCGTTGGTGGAGGCCCCGCAGAGGGCGAACATCCCGGCCAGCAACCAGAACGGGCCGGTGCGCGCCGCACGCAGCAAGACCCTCAGGGCCCGCCCGGCCGCTCCGGGAACCGGGGGCGGGCGGGGGACGAACTCCGTCGCCCCGTACGGCTTGACGCCCGCGTCCGCCGGGTGGTCGCGCAGCAGCGGGAACACCAGGGCGGCGACCGCCAGGGCCACCAGTGCCAGCGTCACCACCGGCGGACGCCAGCCGAAGCGGCCGACGGACCAGGCCAGCAGGGGCAGGAAGAGCAGCTGGCCCAGGTGGCTGGAGGAGCTGAGCGCACCGGTCACCAGGCCGCGCCGCCGGTCGAACCAGCGGGCGGTGAGCCCGGCGGCGAACGTCATGGTCAGGCAGCCGCTGCCGAGGCCGATCAGCACGCCCCAGTACGCGACCAGCTGCCACGGCCGCGTCATGACGCCGGTGAGCAGCGCCCCCGCCGAGACCAGCAGCAGCGCGCCCATGACCACGCGGCGGGCCCCGAAGCGGTCCATCAGCGCCGCCGCGAACGGGGCGGTGAGGCCGAACAGCACCATGTTCACCGAGGCGGCGAGCGCGATCTGCACGCGCTCCCAGGCGTACTCCTCGTGCAGGGGCGTCATCAGCAGGCCCGGCACGGTGGTGAACGCCCCGGCCGTGACGATGGCCGCGCCCGCGACGGCGGCCATCAGCCAGGCGCGGTGGATCCGGGAGGGCCGGCGGGAGGGCGGGGGGTACGGGGATACCGAGGTCGGAGGGGCCATGGCTCCAGCGTCGCGAGCGGGGCCCGCCCTCACGAGTGTCCAGATGGACCGGGTGCGCAAGGATATGGCCATGACGGTCTTCACCCACCCCGGGCGGCACCGCGTCGCCGTGCTCGCCCGCGAGGTCCTGCTCCCCATCGAGCTGGGCATCGTCCACCAGCTCTTCGGCCAGGCCAGACAGGGGGCCTCGGCGGACGGTGAGCCGCTGTACGAGGTCGCCACCTGCTCCCTGTCGCCCGGGGACGTGCGCACGGACGGCGACTTCACCGTGGCCGTCCCGCACGGCCCCGAGGCGCTGGCCGAGGCCGACACGGTGATCGTCCTGTCCTCGTACGAGGACTACGTCCAGGAGACGCCGGCACTCCCGGCCCCACTGGCGGAGGCCTTCGCGCTAATCCGGCCCGGCGTCCGGGTGGCCTCGATCTGCACCGGAGCCTTCGTGCTGGCCTCGGCCGGACTGCTCGACGGGCACCGGGCGACGACCCACTGGCGGTACACGGAGCTGTTCGCCCGGCTCTTCCCCCGGGTCGCGCTGGACCCGGACGTGCTCTACACCGACGGGGGGACCGTGCTGACCTCGGCGGGCTGCGCCTCGGGGATCGACCTGTGCCTGCACATGATCCGACGCGACCACGGGAGCGCCGTCGCGAACGACGTGGCCCGGCGCACGGTCGTGCCGCCCCACCGCGAGGGCGGGCAGGTCCAGTACATCCGCCGGCCGGTGCCCGGGCGGTCGGCTCCGGGGACCTCGGACGCCCGTGCGTGGGCGCTGCGCCGGCTCCAGGACCCGATCACGCTGGGGCAGCTGGCGGCCAGGGAGTCGATGAGCGTCCGGCACTTCACCCGGCGGTTCCGGGACGAGGTCGGCCTGACGCCCATGAACTGGCTGACCCGGCAACGTATCGAACTGGCCCGGGAGTTGCTGGAGGAGTCGGACGTGCCCGTCGAGCAGGTGGCCGCCCGCGCCGGGCTCGGCACCGCGGCCAACCTGCGCCACCACTTCCACGCGGCGCTCGGCGTCTCGCCGAGCTCCTACCGCACCACGTTCCGGGGGCCGGGGAACTGAGGGAGGCGGCAGCCTCCGTCAGTAAGCGGCAGCCCCCGTCAGAAGGCGGCAGCCCCCGTCAGAACGGGAAGACCGAGCGGCCGTGCTGGATCGACATCCACCGCTGGGTGGTGAACGCCTCGACCACCGCCTCGCCGTTCAGCCGGCCCACCCCGGACGTCTTCTCGCCGCCGAACGCGACCAGCGGATCGTCCTGCACCGTGGAGTCGTTGACGTGGAACATCCCGCTGGCGATCCGCTGCGCGAACTTCACCCCGCGCTCCGCGTCCCGGGTGTGCACCGCGCCGCTGAGCCCGTACGGGCTCTCGTTGACGATCCGCACGGCCTCCTCCTCGCCGTCGAACGTCATCAGCAGAGCCACCGGGCCGAGGATCTCCTGCCGAAGCAACGGGGAGCCCTCCGCGAGGTCGGTCAGGACGGTCGGGCCGACGACGTTGCCGACGGTCCGGCCGCGCACGAGCGCCGTCGCGCCGTCCGCGACCGCCCGGGCCACCAGGGCGTCCAGCGCGTCGGCCTGGAAGGCGTTGATGACGGGCCCGATCCGGGTCTCCGGGTCCCTCGGGTCCCCGGTCTTCAGGGCGGCCACCTCGGCGGTGAACCGTTCGGTGAACTCCGCCGCCACCGACCGGTCCACCAGGATCCGGTTGGCCGCCATGCTGACCTGCCCCTGGTGCAGGAAACGGCTGAAGACGGCCGCCCGGACCGCGTAGTCGACGTCGGCGTCCTCCAGCACCACCAGGGCGCTGTTCCCGCTCAGTTCGAGGATGGTTCGCTTGAAGGCGCCCGCCGCGGTGGCGGCGATGTGCCGGCCGACCCGGTCCGATCCGGTGAACGAGATCACCTTGGGCACGGGGTGCTCGATGAACGCGTCGCCGATCTCGGCGCTGTCGGTGATCACCACGTTGAGCAGCCCGGCCGGCAGCCCGGCGTCCTCGAAGATCCTCGCTATCAGACCGCCGCCCACGACGGGCGCGTTCTGATGGGGCTTCACGACGACCGCGTTGCCGAGCGCCAGGGCGGGGGCCACGGACTTCATCGTCACCAGGAAGGGGAAGTTGAAGGCGCTGATGACGCCCACGACGCCGACGGGCAGCCGGTAGAGCCGGTTCTCCCTGCCGTCCCCCACGGCGGGCAGCAGCCGCCCGGTGGGCCGCAGCGCCTGGCGGATCGCCTCGCGCAGGAACTCGGTCGCACCCCGGACCTCGTACTCAGCCCGCAGCCGGGTGCCGCCCAGTTCGTCGATGATCGCCTCGACGATCTCGTCCGCGCGCTCACCGGTGACGCGGAGCGCGCGTTCGAGGACGGCGCGGCGCTCGTAGGGATTGACGGCGGCCCATTCCCGCTGGGCGCGCTCGGCGGCCCGGTAGGCCCGGTCGACCTCCAGCGCGGTGGCCACGGTGACGGCGGCGAGTTTCTCACCGTTGTAGGGATTGAAATCGATGATGTCCCACGAGCCGCTACCGGTCAGCCACTCGCCGTCGATGTACTGGTGGGCCAGTTCATGGAAGAAGGACATGCAATCCCTTACTGCAGGCGTTCGCAGACTCCTGATGCGACGTCATCGTACTGAGAAATTACGCCAGTTGGAGTAGACCGCGCAGAAGATCCCGGCTGTCTTCCGGCGTGGGGCTGTCCTGGGCGAGACCCGCCATGGCCTTTTCGTACTGCGCGACTTCCTCGGGCTTGTCCAGATAGAGCGCGCTCGTCAGCTGCTCCAAATAGACAATGTCCGACAGATCGGATTCCGGGAAGCGCAGCATCGTGAACGATCCGCTCTCACCGGCATGACCGCCGTGACTGAAGGGCATGACTTGCAGCGTGATGTTCGACTGCTCCGACATATCGACCAGATGCCGCAATTGGGCGCGCATGACGTCGCGTTCGCCGTAAGGACGGCGCAGCGCCGCCTCGTCGAGAACGGCGTGGAACGTCGGGGCGCGCTCCGACACGAGGGCCTTCTGGCGCTCCAGCCGCAGGGCCACCCGGCGGTCGACCTCGGCGGGCGATGCTCCGCGCATTCCGCGCGAGACGACGGCGTGGGCATACGCCTCGGTCTGCAACAGCCCGTGCACGAACTGCACTTCATAGACACGGATGAGGGAGGCGGCGCCCTCCAGGCCGATGTACGTCTGGAACCAGCCGGGCAGCACGTCTCCGTAACTGTGCCACCAACCGGCCACGTTGGCCTCACGGGCCAGACCGAGGAGGGAGTCGCGCTCCGCCTCGTCCGCGACTCCGTAGAGCGTGAGCAGGTCCTCGACGTCCCTGGCCTTGAAGCTCACCCGTCCCAACTCCATGCGGCTGATCTTCGATTCGGAGGCCCGGATCGAGTAGCCGGCCGCCTCACGGGTGATTCCGCGCGACTCCCGCAGTCTCCTGAGCTGAGAGCCCAGGAGGATGCGCCGCACCACCGATCCACTCGACTCGCCTGCCGACACTGGCCCGACCCTCCCCATCGCTTCCCCTGGCATCCGGAGCCCCCCAACCCCGACTGCCGGATTCTGCCACCAAAACGCTTCAGCCCGTACTCATTCGATTACGGAAATGGGAAGACGTTTAGGAAGCACCCGAAACTGACCCCGGGAAGAAATACCCCGGAACCACCACGGTATCGGGCAGGTCCGGCGCGTGCACGTGCATCTGCCCTTGCATCTGCCCTGCGCATTCGGAACCATGGTCCTCGCGCACCTGCGTGCTCGTGTTGTGCCGCTGTACCCCCCGCAGTACCGCTACAGGCAGTGCCGCTACAGCCGCGAATCCCGGGAGTGCCTCGTATGGGGACGAATGGATCGACGATGCTCGAGCCGTTACGGCAGGGGCTTCCCCCCACCGACCCCTCAGGGGTTGCCGGATCGGCGTCCTGTGCTCTGCCCGCGCGTTACGAAGCGGTCGGCGGGGCACGGAAGTTCACCCGGTCGACGCTGGAGCGATGGGAGCTGGGCGACCGTTTCGACGACGTCGCCCTGGTGGTGTCCGAACTCGTCACCAACGCCCTGCGCCACGCGCTGCCCGGCGATCCGCCCCGGGAATTCCAGGACCCTCCGGTGCGACTGCATCTGATGCGCTGGACCTCGCGGCTGGTGTGCGCCGTGCGCGACCCCAGCCGGGAGAGCCCGGTGGCGGGCGAGGCGGCGGATTCGGCCGAATCCGGCCGCGGACTCTTCCTGGTGGAATGCGTCAGCGACAGCTGGGGCTGGCACCCCTCTCCCGTACAGCTCGGAGAGCTGCCTTCGGGCCCGCTGTACGGCAAGGTCGTCTGGGCCCTTTTCCGGCTTCAGGAGAACGCGCAGCCGGGTTCGTGACTACCCCGGTCCGGCCCGTCACGGGCCGGGCCGGGCGTCAGGCGCCGGCGGCGAGGTGGTCGAACTCGCCGTCCTTGACGCCGAGCAGCAGCGCCTCGATCTCCGCGGGCGTATAGACGAGGGCGGGCCCGTCGGGATGGCGGGAGTTCCGCATCGCCACATTCCCTCCGGGCAGCCGCGCGAACTCCACGCAGGATCCCTGGGAGTTGCTGTGCCTGCTCTTCTGCCAGACGACTCCGCGAAGCTCTGTGGCCGCCATGCCGTTGTACACGTCGTGCACAGGACGCTCCCCGAGTTGCAAGGTGCAAGTGTCAACTAGCTCGGATCATAGCTCTGTTCATTTGCCAATGCATGAGCAGATGCACGTGCACGCGGGGTGTTCCTTTGATTACAGGCCTTTCCGCCCCGGCCGCGCCCTCCGGGAAGAGAGACGAACGGCACGCCTAATTCGCTCCCGTTCACGGGAGTTGATCGCTGCGGACCTTGGTAACGTGGCGCGGTCTTTCGACCGGAGAACAGCAAGGGGGAACTCCACGTGATCAGGTCTCTACGCACCGGCGCCGTCGCGGTCGCCGCGCTGGCCGCCGCACTGACGCTGACCGCTTGCGGCGGCGACGGGGCGAGCAAGGATGCCGACGCGGACTCCGCGGCGAGCGCGACGCCCGGGAACGGCGACGGCAACGGCTCCGGGGAGTCCGCCGGCAGCGGCGCCGTGGACGTGGCGGCGCTGGAGGGCACCTGGGTGGGGCTGACGGACGCGAAGAACGTCACGGTGTCCATCAGCGCCCGCAAGGTCGCCCTGGTCGCCGATCAGTCCGTGTGCCAGGGCGATGTGAAGGACATGGGCGGCGAACCCATGCTGGCGCTGAAGTGCACCGGCGGCTCCACCGACCGCACGATGGGCGCGATCGACTCCGTGGACGGCACGAAGCTGGTCCTCTCGTGGGACGGCGGCGTCAAGGACACCCTCGCCAAGGCCGACCCGGGCAAGCTGCCGAGCGGCATGCCCTCGCTCCCCGGCCTCGGCGACCTGCCCGAGATCCCCACGCCGTGACATCCCCCGCGACCTGACGCCGGCCGGGCCGCTCAGCCCTCGGCCAGCGTGCTGCTGACCCGGGTGGAGCCGCCCCGCTCCTCCAGGGCCCGGGTGAACTCCTCCAGCGCGTCCAGGAGCAGCGCCGCGCCCCGGCGCACGACCGGGTCGCCGATCGGGGTCGTCCCGTCGTCCGTCGGGGTGGGCATGTCCCAGTGGGCCACCGCGTCCACCACCGGCTGCCAGTCGGGCAGCCGCCGCTCCCGTACCGCCTTGGCGCCCTTGTCGGTGGCCCGGCGCAACGCCTCGGCCAGCTGGGCGGCGCCCGGCACCGGGTCGGCCGACCGGGTCGGCAGATGGGCCTCCAGCACCATCGCGGACCGGCCGAGCTGGGCCAGCGCGTGCTGGGCGTCGGTCGCGGCGGCCCGGGAGATGCCCCGGTGGCGTACGGGTTCGTGCTGGGCGGTCGCCAGCGCCTCCTGCCACGCCACACGCGCCTCCCGGGTGGCGATCAGGGCCTCCCGGACGTCCTCGGCGTCCCGGGAGGCGGGGTCCGCGTACCGGTCGACGACCGTGGCCGCGTACCGTCCGTCCGCCACCAGCCACTCGGCCAGCCGGTCGCGCAGCCGCGGGGTCTCCCAGGCCGGGTAGACGGCGTACGAGATCATCGCCAGGAGTCCGCCGACGAGCGTCAGGACGATGCGCTCGGTGACGGTCTGGGACCAGTCGTCGCCGGCCAAGCCGAGCAGGAAGACGACGTACGCGGCGACGCAGACCTGGCCGACCGCGTAGCCGGTGCGCATCAGCAGGTACATCAGCCAGGCGCAGACCACCGCGAGGAGCGCGGAGAGCCGGGCGTCGGGACTGGTGGTCTGCACGACGGCGGTGGCGAGCCCGACGCCGACCAGGGTGCCGCCGAAGCGTCCCGCCGCGCGGGCGTACGTCTGCGAGAACTCCGGCCGCATCACCATGACGGCGGTCATCGGGGCCCAGTAGCCGTGGCCGAGCGGCACGGCCTCGCCGACGAAGTACCCGGAGACGGCGACCACCGCGACCCGGATGGCGTGACGCATGATCGGCGAGCCGTGGTGCAGCTCGCGGCGCATCGAGACCAGCACCACCGGGACCAGCTCCAGCAGCGTGGGCCGGCGCCGGGTGTCCGGGGCGAGGCCGGAGGGGACCCCGCTGTCGGTCCCCGTGCCCTCCGCGATCTCCAGGACGTCGTCGAGCAGGGCCGCGAGCCGGTCGGCGGCGCGGCGGGCGGGGCCGACGAGGATCACCTCGTTGTCGGGGGTCTTCAGGACGCCCAGATCCGTGGCGGAGAGATGGACGGGCTCGCCGTGCCGGACGGCCCGCGCGGCGGCGTCCAGGACCGATCCCGCCGCGCCCAGCAGCTCGTTCACCCAGAGTCGCTCGAGACCGTCGCCGGGCACCCCCATCGCCGGGTCCGCGAGCGAGGCGAGCACCGGGCGCAGCCGCTCGGCGACCCCCCGGGCCCCGTGCAGTTCGGCGGGGCGGCGGCGGGCCTCCCGCGGGGTGACGGCGGCGGCGCTGCGGGCGGTCATCAGGGGCAGCGGGTCGAAGGCGGCGACCGGGTCGAGCCGCAGGCGGCGGGCGTAGTCGGCCTCGGCGGCCAGGGCGTCGGCGAGCGCGTCGCGCTGGGCGCCCCATCTGCGGACCGGGAAGAGGACGATGAGGGCCGCCTGCACGACCCCGCCGACGGCGATCATCCCGGCGTGGGCTGCGGCGTCCACGACCGAGGTGGGCAGGGTGATCGTCACCAGCATGATCGCGACGTTGGACGCGGCGATGATGCCGCCCGTGGGGCCCGCCGCCCAGGCCAGTCCGGCGAGGAAGGTCCAGGCGCCGAGGAGGCACAGGAAGAGCACGACGTGCGCGCCGCTGACGTAGCCGACGAACGTCGACACGGCGAGGCTGGCACCGGAGACGAGGGCGAGGACGGGACGGGGCCGCCAACTGCGCTGGAAGGTGGCGAGGGCCGCCTGGAACGCGCCGAACGCCGAGCTCGCCGCGATCTCCGGCCCGAACAGCACCAGGCTGACCCCGACGACGAGGGCGAGACCGGCCGCACCGCGCAGGGCGATGAGGGGTTCCAGCCTCTGCCGCTCGATCTCCAGCCCCGAGCGGGCGGTCTCCTTAAGCGCCCGGAGCCAGCTCATGGGCCGAGCCTAGCCGCGTAATCCAGGACAAGCTCGACTTAGGACATGATTTCGCCATCGGGTCGGTGGGGCGCACCGCCCGTGTGGGCCCGGTCGGCGGCCTCGGTGCCGTGCGTCCAGCCGTCCAGGTCGGTGACGCCGCGGACCCGGGATGTCGTGGTCCTCGGGAACATCCGCCCGGCGGTTTCGGTGACCGCGACGTCCCGGGCGGCCAGCACCGGCAGCAGCTCGTCGGCCAGGACCGCGTCGGCGCCGTCCGCCGCCGCGGTGACGCGCTCCGCGCCGTCGGCGAGCCGGCGGCCGAGCCGCTGGGCGTACCCCATCAGGAACGCCTGCCGGAAGGTCTTGGTCCGCTTGCGTCCCCCGGCGCGCTGTCCGGCCTCCGCCCGGGTCATCGCGGCCGTCCCCTGGACCAGCAGGGAGGTGAACAGCAGCTCGACGGCCTCCAGGTCCGGCTCGAAGCCGACGACCGTGGTGAAGCCGAGATCGTCGTTCCACACGGCCCGGCAGCGGTTCGCGGAGGCGACGGCGTCGAGCAGGATCGCCTTGGCGCTCTCGTACGGGGGCTCCACCCCGATCCGGCAGGCGCCCGGCGTCTCGCGGCTGTGCGTCCGGGCGGCGAGGAGGGCCTCGTCGATGCTGTGCCGGGCCATCAGCTCCTGCGCCTTGGTGGTCAGCGCCTCGGCCTCCTCCGGGAAGCCGGTCGCCTCCGCCTTCGCCAGCAGCGCCCGGATCCGGGTGAGCATGCGGGGCTCGTCGGCGGCGGGCGGCCGGTGCAGGTGACCGGCGGCGGCGCCGGGCGCGGGGCCCACGGGCTCGATGGCGGGCAGCCGCAGCAGCAGCCGGTACAGCTCCAGCAGGTCACCCGCGTAACGGAACCGGTCGGGGCGGTTGCGCGGTACGGGGGCGGGCAGCTCGTCGAGCTGCTGCCGCCAGCGGGGCGGCAGCTCCGCGTACCGGGCGGTCTCGGCGGCGATCAGGGTCGCGGCCAGCGCCGCCCGCCGCTCGTCCAGCCCGTGGCGGACGAACCGGACCAGGTCGGCCGGGTGCCAGCCCCGGTCCCACGCCCGGCGCACGAACTCCTCGCCGCGCCGGTGCGCCTCCGCGTCGGCCTCCGGGGCGGCGGCGAGCAGGGAGGCCCCGGTGTCGAGGGCGGCGTCGCCCTCCGCGTAGAGGGCCGCCGCGCACGCCCGGTCGATCACCGATTCCATCCGGCCAAGGGTAGGCGTACGGCCCGCACGGCCGTACGCCTGACCCGGCAGGCGGCCGCCTCCGCCCCCGCCGCCCGCTGCCTGTTACGGCCCCCGCACGGCCCTGTTACGGAAGCAACGGAAGCGGGAGCCGTCCCGCCCCCCGGCGGCCCGGCGCGCCCCGCCTCCGGGGCACTGTCAGTGGCGGGTGCCAGACTCGCGCCCATGACCGAACGGTGGGCGGTGGCGGCTGCGGACGGGGGCGGGGCGCTGCTCGCGCCGCTGGCCCGGGACGGCACGCCCGCCGGGCCGGTCCTCGCCGAGCCCGACCTCGTCGCGGCGGTCCGCTCCCGGCCCGACGTGGTGCGCTGGGTGTGGCGGTCGACCGCCGGGATCTACCCCCGCCTGCTGGCCGCCGGGGTCCGGGTCGAGCGGTGCTACGACATCGAGTGCGCCGAGCTGCTGTTGCTCGGGCACGCCGGGCGGCTCGGCGAGCCGCGTTCCGCCGCCGCCGCGCTGGCCAGGCTGGACAACGCGCCGGTGCCGCCGGACCCGCCCGCCCGGTCCGCCGAGCCGGGCGCGCAGTCCTCCCTCTTCGAGCCGCCGTCGGGCCCCGGGGTGCCGTTCGAGGGGCTGCTGCGGGTCTACGCGGACCAGCTGCGCCGTCACGACGCGGCGGAGCACCCGGACCGGATGCGCCTGCTGACCGCGTCGGAGTCGGCGGGGATGCTCGTGGCCGCCGAGATGCGCCGGGCCGGGCTGCCCTGGCGCGCCGACGTCCACCGGGAGCTGCTGAACGGGCTGCTGGGCGAGCGGTACGCGGGCGGCGGCGAGCCCCGCAGGCTCGCCGAGCTGGCGGACGAGGTGTCGGCGGCGTTCGGGCGGCGGGTCCGCCCCGACCTGCCGGCCGATGTGGTGAAGGCGTTCGCGCGGGCGGGCATCCCGGTGAAGTCGACCCGGCGGTGGGAGCTGGAGGAGCTGGACCATCCGGCGGTCGAGCCGCTGATCGCGTACAAGAAGCTGTACCGGATCTGGACGGCGCACGGCTGGTCCTGGCTCCAGGACTGGGTGCGCGAGGGCCGCTTCCGCCCGGAGTACCAACCGGGCGGCACGGTCAGCGGCCGCTGGACGACGAACGGCGGCGGGGCCCTCCAGATCCCCAAGGTGATCCGGCAGGCCGTCGTCGCCGACGAGGGGTGGCGGCTCGTCGTCGCGGACGCCGACCAGATGGAGCCCCGGGTGCTGGCGGCGATCTCCCGCGACCCGGGCCTGATGGAGGTGGCCGGTCATGACGGCGACCTCTACAAGGCCCTGTCCGACCGGGCGTTCTCCGGCGACCGCGACCACGCCAAGCTGGCACTGCTCGGCGCGATCTACGGCCAGACGTCCGGGGACGGACTGAAGAACCTGGCCGCCCTGCGCCGCCGCTTCCCGCTCGCCGTCGCCTATGTCGACGACGCGGCGCGGGCGGGCGAGGAGGGGCGGGTGGTACGGACCTGGCTGGGCCGGACCAGCCCGCCGGTCGCGCCGGCGGGGCAGGACGAGGAGGCGGGCCTTCCCCAGGAGGGCCCCGAGGGCCACGGGGCCGCGCCGGACGGCGGTCCGGCGCGGGCCCGGGGGCGCTTCACCCGTAATTTCGTGGTGCAGGGCAGCGCGGCCGACTGGGCGCTGCTGCTGCTGGCCGCGCTCCGCCGGACGCTCCATGAGCAGGGGCTGCGGGCGCAGTTGGTGTTCTTCCAGCACGACGAGGTGATCGTGCACTGCCCGGCCGGGGAGAGCGCCGCCGTCGCGGAGGCGATCCGCGCGGCGGGCGAGCTGGCCGGGCGGACCGCCTTCGGTCGGACGCCGGTGCGGTTCCCCTTCACGACGGCGGTGGTGGAGCGGTATGCGGACGCCAATTGACGCCCCGTGGCGTGACCGGGGCGTGCCCCGCGTCGCGGACCCGGTCACGATACGCCGGACACCCCTGACCGGCGTCGGCGACGTCCCGCATGTCGCGCTGCACATGGAACGCTGCACATTGGTCTGCACGAGGGACCGGCCGACGCGGCGGGGGCGGGCAAAGGTTTCGGACGATCCGCGAAAAGCCCTCCGGGCCCGGGGGCCGGGCCGGACTGCGCGGGAGAACGCGAGAAGCGCCCCGCTCACGCGCCGGACGGCGTGAACGGGGCGCGGGCGGTGGTGCGCTCGCTGTGTCCTCGTCTACCCGCGTTCCCACAACGCGGGGACGTTCGGCGGCTCCCAGCCCGACATGGCCTGGTGCGCCTGCAGACAGCGGTAGGCGACCCCGCCGTACGTCACGCGGTCACCCGCGCGGTAGGAGGTGCCGGACGACCAGGTGCCGCCCGGCGGATCGGTGGGCGGATCGGTGGGCGGATCGGTCGGGCCGGGCGTCTGGGCGACGTCCAGCACGAAGTCGAAGGTGCCCTGCCGCCCGTTCCCGACAGTGCGGACGTTCATCAGCAGCTCGGGATCGAACAGCGCGTCGGTGTTGTTGCGCGGCTCGTTCGGGAAGTACAGCTGGGTGGTGAGGATGCGCCCGCCGGGCGCCTGCGCCTTCACGTGGATGTGCCGGGTACGGCCCGGGTAGAGGCCCGCCACGATGGTGGTGAGGCTGAACGACCCGTCCGCGCCGGTGAACTGATGCCCTCGGAAGGCGAACCGGGCCATGTCGTAGGACCCGTTGGTGTCGGCCTGCCAGAAGTCGAGCAGCGCCCCGGCGATGGGACGGCAGGCCCGGCCGAAGACGTAGCCGCTCACGGTGAGCGGTACGCCGGGGGTGCTCGGGGTCACCAGGCTGGTGCGGCGCGGCGAGTTGGGCTTGAAGTACGGCCCCTCCATCTGCGGAGGCGTCGTGTCGTCGCCGTCGTCGCACTCCGGGGTCGGGGCCAGCGGCCCGTTCCCGGACGATGCGGCGTCCCGGGCGAGCGCGACGCCCCCTCCGGCGAGCAGGGGCGCGGCGCTCGCGACGAACGCGGCCTTCAGGAGACCTTTGCGGCTGATCCGCCGCCGGCCCCCGGACGTCTCGTCGGACGCGTTGGGCTCATGGGGGGTTGTGTTGTCCATTTGTGGGGTCATGACGGTTTCCTCGGAGTCCTCGGGGTTCCTCGGCGCGGGGAGGCGGGAGGCGGGAGGTTCAGGAGGTTCGGTGGTGCCGGACCGGTCCCGGGGTGGTCGGACCCGGGACCGGTTCCGGGGTGGTCAGACCCGCTGCCAGAGCGCCGGGACGGCCGCGGGGGTCCAGCCGGGCTGGGCCGTGTGTCCCTGGAGGCAGCGGTAGGTGGCTCCGCCGTACGTCACCGTGGCGCCGGCGGCGTACGCGGTGCCGGCCGCCCAGGTGCCGCCCGGCGGGTCGGTGGGCGGGTCGGTCGGCGGGTCGGTCGGCGGGTCCGTCGGCCCGCCGCTGGTGACCAGGGTCAGCCCGTACGTCTGGAGCAGCGGGTTGATGGGCTGGAAGTACGTCGTACCGCCGGAGGAGCAGTTGCCCGAGCCGCCGGAGGTGACGCCCTGCGCCTGGCTGCCGGAGATGTAGGAGCCGCCGGAGTCGCCCGGTTCGGCGCAGACGCTGGTGCGGGTCACCCCGGAGATGGTGCCCTCCGGGTAGGTGACGCTGGTGTTCAGCTGCTGGATGGTGCCGCAGTGCCAGCCCGTGGTGGAGCCGGAGCGGCAGACCGAGGCGCCGACGACGGACGCGGTGGAGCCGGCGACGGTGACGTCGCCCCGCCCGTAGCCGTTCACCAGCGGACGCGGCGTCCAGTTGGCGTTGGTGGCGACCCAGGCCATGTCCCGGCCCGGGAAGGTCGACCCCTGGAAGGAACCCTGGGCCTGCTGGTTGACGCCGTTGGTGGTGGTGCCGACGCGGCCGCAGTGGCCGGCGGTGGCGAAGCCGTTCTGGGTGCCGCGCTTCACCGAGAAGCCGACGGAACAGCGGCCGGAGCCGTTCATGTAGTACGCGTCGCCACCCCGGATGTCGGCGAGGGCGCGGGGCTGTTCGGCGGACCTGGCGACGGTGACGAGGCCGCTGTCGACCCCGGCCGCCTTGAGGAACGCCTGTCCTGCGGCGGTGCTGGCGGCGTTGACGACGACCCGGTTGGTCTCGACGTCGACGTACCAGACCGGCACGTTCTTGGGCGCCTTGTTCAGCGCGGCCTTGTCGAGGGTCTTCTTGACGGCTTCGAGCCGGTCCAGGCTGTGGCCGACGACCTCGGCGCGCGCTCCGGCGTCGGTGATCCGGGCGGCCTCGGAGGCGTCGGTGGTGGCGACGGTCAGGGTCGCCTTCGCCCCGCTGACCCGGGCTCCGGCGAAGCTGGCGCCGAGGGAGTTCTCCAGCCCGGCGGCGACGGCGGCGGCGCGGTACTCGTTGGCTATCCGGCTGCGGGCGGCGTCCGCGTCGAGGCCGAGGTCGCGCTCCAGGGCGGCCAGCATGCCGGGTGACAGGCTGTCGGCGGAGACCGGCGGGGCGGCGGTGGCCGCGGGGTCGGCGGACGCCACGCCGGTCAGTCCGGCGAGGGCGAGCGCACCCACGGCCACCGTGGCGGTGCCGGCGGCGAGGGCGCGTCTGCGGAGCGTGGTTCTCTCCACGTCACTCTCCTTGGTTCTGGGGGTGTCCGGATCCGGTGGGGGTTGGTCCGGACCAGGGAATTGCCGAAACCGTAGCGGCGGCGACACCCGGCGCAGGAGATCCCGTTCACCCCCCTCCCTCCGCGTTATGGGGCCACGCGGCGCGCGCTTCGGCCCACCCGGCGGGCGGGTACGGCGCCGATTTCGCGGCCCTGCCGGGCGAAGCCGGATCGCGTCTCCCTTTCGGCGGGGCGCCCGGGTAGGTTCGGCCCCATGCACACAGGCCAACTTCTGGGCTCGGGACGCACCGCCGACGTGTACGCACTCGACGGCTCCTGGGTCCTTCTCCGTTACCGGGACCGCACCGACATCACGGAGCAGCTGGCCGTGATGAGTTACGTCGGCGCCTTCGGCTTCCCGGTGCCGCGCATCGGTCCGCCCGCCGAAGGGGCCCGCCCCACGGACCTGGTGCTCCAGCGGCTGACCGGCCCGACCCTGGCCGAGGCCCTGCGGGCGGGGCGATTGGGGGCGGCCGAGGCGGGGGCGCTGCTCGCCCGGCTGCTGCGCGAGCTCCACGCCATACCGCCCCGGGTCTCGGCCGACCCGGAGGACTGCGTGCTCCACCTGGATCTGCGTCCGGAGAACGTGATGCTGACGGAGGGGGGCGCGGTGGTGATCGACTGGTCCACAGCGGCGGAGGGCCCGCCCGGCCTCGACCGGGCGATGTCGGCGCTGGCCCTGGCCCGGATCGCCGTCGACCCGGAGTTCCCCGGCGGGGCGGCCGTCCGGCCCGTGCTGACGGCGCTCCTGGCGGAACTCTCCGACGACGGCGGCGCGTCGGCCGCCGATCTGTCCCTCGCCCGCGCCCGCCAGCGGGCGAACCCGCATCTGACCAACCCCGAACGGGCCCGCCTGGACCGGGCGGTGGACCTGGTGCTGGGCTGCGCCCCGTAAGGTCCGGGCGCCCCCGGCGGAATCCGGCGCCTGCGGAGGGATGCAAGCGCCTCCGGGGGATTCCAGCCCTTCCGGCGCTTGAGGATCGGGGGCCGGGGGCCGGGCCCCCGATCAGCCCGGGGTCAGCGCCGCCCGCGCTTCGCGTCGCGCACGCGCCGCAGCCGGTTCACCGTGACCGGGTCCTCGCGCAGCGCCCGCGCGTCGTCGATCAGCGCGTTCAGCAGCTGGTAGTAACGGACCGGCGAGATTCCGAGCTCTTCACGGATCGCCCGCTCCTTCGCCCCGGGCCCCGCCCAGGGCCGCCGCTCCAGGGCCAGGAGCGCCCGGTCCCGTGCGGACAGTCCGCCGGCGTCGGGGGCGGGCTCGGCCCGGGGGGCGCGGTGCTCGTGGTCGGGGGCGGTCATGTCGACCAACCTAACGCCCACCCCCGACACCGCGGCCGCGGCCGCTACTCGGCGGCCTCCGCCTGTGACGCCTCGGTGGCGAGCTCACCGAGGATGCTCTCGGGGTTACTGCCCGGCGCGACCGCACTGCCGATCTTCTTCTTGATCCCGTCGCTGACCGTGGCCCAGGACGTCTTGCTGTAGGGGATGAGCGTCGAGTTCGGCAGGGCCGCCAGGAACGGGCGCAGTTTCTTGTGCTTCTTGTCGGTCTCCATCGCGGCGGAGGCGCTGCCGGTCACCGGGAGCAGGTCGTAACTCTCGGCGAACTCCAGCACGTTCTCGTCGGAGTAGGCGTAGTCGAGGAACTTGCCTATCTCCTGGCGGTGGCCGTTCTCCTTGAAGCCCATCATCCAGTCGGCCACGCCCATGGAGCCCTTGGTCGGGCCGTCGAAGCCGGGCAGCGGCACCATGCCGACCTTGATGCCCTTGGCCTCGGCCTTGTCCATCAGGGTGGGGTGGCCGTTGAGCATGCCGACATCGCCGTCGGCGAACGCCTCGAAGGCCTTCGCCCGGTCCAGCTTGCTCGGCTCGACCGGTCCGGTGAGGCCCTCGCCGACGAGGTTGTCCCGCAGCCAGCGGAACGTGGCGACGTTCTGGGCCGAGTCGAGGTCGTACGCGCCGACGTCGTCCGTGTAGCCGCCGCCACCGCTGAGAAGCCACATCAGGGTCTCGGCCTGGGCCTCCTCCTGGCCGAGCGGCAGAGCGAAGGGGTAGTCCACGCCCTTCGCCTTGAGCGCGGCGGCGTCGCTCCGGATGTCGTCCCAGGTCTCGGGGGCGCCCAGATCCGCCTGGTCGAAGAGCTTCTCGTTGTAGAAGAGCAGCCGGGTACTGGCGACGAAGGGCAGGCCGTACAGCGTGCCGTCGATCTTGCCCGCGTCGGCGAGCCGCGGCAGGAAGTTCGCCGTGGTGCGGATCGCGAGCGTCTCGTCGGCGGTGTAGAGCTTGCCCGCCTTGGCGTAGTCCGCGTACGCGCCGATCTGAGCGATGTCCGGGGCGTTGCCGGCCTTGACCATCGCGGCGACCTCGCGGTCGACGTCCTTCCAGTGGAGAACGGTGACGTCGACCTTGATGCCGGGGTGCTCCTTCTCGAAGCCCGCCGCGACTCCGCTCCAGTACTTCTCGGAGCTGTTCTCCGGGCTGGTGCCGTAGTCGGCGGCGACCAGCTTGAGCGTGACGTCGCCCTTGCCGCCGTCACCGCCGCAGCCCGCCAACGTCGCCGTCATTGCCAACGCGGCCACCGCCGCGGTCAGACCCACAAAGCGCCGCTGCACTGCCTCGCCCATCCTCGTTGATCACCTGGCTCACGGACGGCGCGCACGGCACCGGCCCCCGGCCTCCGTTCGGCCGCGGCAGCGCCGCCCCTGTCCTGGGCGCCGTCCGGATGAACTGCGATTTTCCCCCATTGGCGACGCGGAGGTCTACACCACCGGCGTATCGCTTCGGCAACGTATACGGGGCTCGGCGGCCACAACTGGCGTACGCGTACTGGCAGTCGGGGGCCTTGGCCCGTATCTTGGTCCAGACCTTTGGGCCGATTCCCCCCGGTCCGGGTTGCCCATGAGTGACTTTCCGGTAGAAAAAGACCGGTCTTCACTCCTTCATCATTTTGTATGGGTGCGCAACAAACCTCGCTAGTGGACTAGACCTTTTGGGGGTCGACGGGCGAAACTGTCTCCCGTGAGACATGTCATCGCCCTCGATGTGGGCGGCACCGGAATGAAGGCCGCACTGGTCGGGACCGACGGCACCCTCCTCCACGAGGCGCGGCGAGCCACCGGCCGGGAGCGCGGCGCCGACGCGGTCGTCGAGACCATCCTCGGGTTCGCGGCGGACCTGCGGGCCCACGGCGAGGAGCACCTCGGCGAGAGCGCCGTCGCCGCCGGGGTCGCCGTGCCCGGCATCGTCGACGCCGAGAAGGGCATCGCGGTGTACTCCGCGAACCTGGGCTGGCGCGACGTACCGCTGCGCGCCCTCCTGGGCGAGCGCCTCGGCGTCCCCGTCGCCCTCGGCCACGACGTCCGCACCGGCGGGCTCGCCGAGGGCCGGATCGGGGCCGGGCGGGGCGCGGACCGCTTCCTCTTCGTCCCGCTGGGCACCGGGATCGCCGGGGCCATCGGCATCGCGGGGACCATCGAGGCGGGCGCCCACGGGGACGCGGGCGAGATCGGCCACATCGTGGTCCGCCCGGACGGCCCCGACTGCAGCTGCGGCCAGCGCGGCTGTCTGGAGACGCTGGCCTCGGCCGCCGCCGTGACCCGGGCCTGGGCCGCCGCCTCCGGGGACCCCGGGGCGGACGCCGCGGACTGCGCGAAGGCCGTCGAGGCCGGCGACCCCGCGGCGGTCCGGGTCTGGCAGAACGCGGTCGACGCGCTCGCCGCCGGCCTCGTCACCGCGCTCACCCTCCTCGACCCGGGCACCCTCATCATCGGTGGCGGACTCGCCGAAGCCGGGGAAACCTTGTTCACACCACTGCGTGCGGCCGTCGAGGAACGCGTCACGTTCCAGAGACTGCCCCACATCGTCCCGGCGGCCCTCGGGGACACCGCCGGATGCCTGGGCGCGGGGCTGCTCGCCTGGGATCTACTCTCCACGGAGGTTTCCGCCTGATGGCCGGACGCGCAGCAGACAGCACCGTTCTCGCCGGCGCCCGGGTGGTGCTCCCCACCGGCACCGTCGAGGACGGCCGGGTGACCGTCGAGGGCTCCCGGATCTCCGGTTCCGCACCGGAGGGCGCCCGGACCATCGACCTCAGCGGCCACTGGGTGGTCCCCGGTTTCGTGGACATGCACAACCACGGCGGCGGCGGGGCCTCCTTCACCTCCGGCACCGTCGACGAGGTCCTCACCGGCATCCGTACGCACCGTGAGCACGGCACCACCACGATGGTCGCCTCCACGGTCACCGGCGAGATGGACTTCCTCTCCCGGCGCGCGGGCGTCCTGTCCGAGCTGGTCGAGCAGGGCGACCTGGCCGGGATCCACTTCGAGGGCCCCTTCATCTCCCCGTGCCGCAAGGGCGCCCACAGCGAGGAGCTGCTGCGCGACCCGGACCCGGCCGACGTCCGCAAACTGCTGGACGCCGCGCGCGGCACCGCCCGGATGTTCACCCTCGCCACCGAGCTGCCCGGCGGCATCGACTCCGTACGGCTGCTCGCCGAGCACGGGGTCATCGCCGCGATCGGCCACACGGACGCGACGTACGAACAGACCGTCGAGGCCATCGAGGCGGGCGCGACCGTCGCCACGCACCTGTTCAACGCGATGCCGCCGCTCGCCCACCGCGACCCCGGTCCGATCGCCGCCCTCCTGGAGGACGACCGGATCACCGTCGAGCTGATCAACGACGGCACGCATCTGCACCCGGCCGTCCTGGAGCTGGCCTACCGCCACAAGGGCGCGGGCCGCGTCGCGCTGATCACCGACGCGATGGACGCCGCCGGCTTCGGCGACGGGGAGTACCAGCTCGGCCCGCTCGCGGTCGAGGTCACCGACGGGGTGGCCCGGCTGGTGGACGGCGGCTCGATCGCCGGCTCCACGCTCACCCTGGACACCGCGTTCCGGCGGGCCGTCACCCTCGACGCCATCCCCGTCGAGGACGTCGTCCGGTCCATCTCCGCCAACCCCGCCCGGCTGCTCGGCATCCACGACCGGGTCGGCTCGCTGGAGGCGGGCAAGGACGCCGACCTGGTCGTCCTCGACGAGGACTTCGTCCTCAAGGGCGTCATGCGCCGGGGCGAGTGGATCATCGAGCCGAAGACCGCGTAGCCCACGCGGTGAGCACGTAACGAAGCGATGGCGGTCGGACCGCGGGACTGGGCCGACCGCCATCGCTTTGACATGATCACCAGATGAGCACGCCGCGGACGAACGCGCGCGCCGTTGGGTCCATGCACCGAAGGAGGGGCCGGCCGAGGTGATCCTGACCGTCACTCTGAACACCGCGCTCGACGTGACGTACACCGTCGACGCGCTCGTCCCGCACCGCAGCCACCGGGTCGGCGAGGTCACCGAACGCCCCGGCGGCAAGGGCCTCAACGTCGCCCGGGTCCTCGGCGCGCTGGGCCACGACTGCGTCGTCACCGGTTTCGTCGGAGGCCCGACCGGGGACGTCCTGCGCTCCCTGCTGGCCCCGCTCCCGCCGCGCGACGCCCTCGTGCCCGTCGCCGGGAACACCCGCCGCACCCTGGCGGTCACCGACCGCTCGACCGGCGACACCACCCAGCTCAACGAACCCGGACCGCAGGTGAGCCCCGCCGAATGGGCCGCCTTCCTGCGGACGTACGAGGAGCTGCTCGCCGGAGCCGACGCCGTCGCGCTCTGCGGCAGCCTGCCGCCCGGCATCCATGTCGGGGCCTACGCGGAGCTGGTCCGGACCGCCCGCGCCGCCGCCGTGCCCGTGCTCCTGGACACCAGCGGAGAACCGCTGCGCCGGGGCATCGCCGCCCGCCCCGACCTGGTCAAGCCGAACGCCGAGGAGCTGGCCCGGCTGACCGGCTCCCGCGAACCGTTGCGCGCCGCCCGCGACGCCCGCCGCCGCGGGGCCCAGTCCGTGATCGCGTCCCTGGGCCCGGAGGGCGTGCTCGCCCTCACCCCGGACGGCGTCTGGCGGGCCGCCCCGCCCGCCCCCGTGCGCGGCAACCCGACCGGGGCGGGCGACTCCGCGGTGGCCGGACTGCTGTCCGCCCTGACCGAGGGCCTCGACTGGCCGGATCGCCTCGCCCGGGCGGTGGCCCTGTCGACGGCGACCGTGCTGGCCCCGACGGCCGGCGAGTTCGACGCGGCGGCCTACGCGGAGCTGCTGCCCCGCGTCACGGTGGAGCCGCACACGCCGACGCCCTGACCACCTCGGGGGCGGTCAGGGCGTCGGCCGTGCGTCAGCCGTTCTTCTTGATGTGGCCCGACTTCAGCTCCAGCTGGTCGAGATTGGCGTCGCACTGATCGCCCGTCTCGCACGACAGCTTGAGGGTGTTGGAGCCCTTGTCGAGCTGGACGTACGCGTACGTGTTCGTCCAGCCCTTCTCCAGATCGCCCTCGGGGGCCTGCGCGAAGTTCTCCATGTTGATGGAGCGGGGCTCCTGCGCGTTGACCGTCAGGGTCGTCTTCGCGTCCTTGCCGGGCACGCCGTACGTCACGTACAGGGTGTACGCGCCGGCCTCGGGAACCTCGACCGTCCAGGTGGCCGACCGGCCGACCTCGTTCAGGTTGATGTAGTTGCCGTTGGCGCCCTTGGCGCCCTTGACCGTGGAGTCCAGGGCCGCCGTGCCGCCCAGCGTCAGCGTCGCCGCGTCCTGCTTCGGCAGCTCGACCGGCTTCGGCTTCTCCTTGGGCTTCTTCTCCGGCTTCTTCGACTCCTCGACCTCGCCGGCGGGGCCCTGCGAGGTGGACGCCTCGTCCTTCTTGTCGTCCTTGTCGCCGTCGTCGCCCGTGAGCAGGGCGGCGCCGATGCCGATGACGACGACCGCGACCACGGCGACGGCCCCGATCAGGAGCGCCTTGGTGTTCGGGCCGCCCCGGCCCGGACCACCGCCACGGCCTCCCTGCGCCGGAGGCTGCCCGCCCGGCCCGCCGCCCGGGTAGGTCTCGGGGGCCGCGTACTGCGGGTTCGGCCGGTTGTACTGCTGCGGGGGCTGCTGGCCGTAGCTCTGCTGGGGCGGGTAGCCGTACCCGCCCTGCTGCTGGGGCGCCTGCTGCTGGCCGTACTGGCGCTCGCCGACGGCCCGCACCTGGTTGTAGGACGTTCTGGGCACGCCCGGCTGCGCGGCCGGCCCCGGGTAGCCGTAGCCGCCCTGGCCGGGCGGCTGGGCGCCTGCCGCCTGTCCGTCCGCGTACAGATAGCCGAACGGATCGTCGTCCTCGGGCTTGCTCGCGCCGTTGTTTCCGGCCGTCATCCCTGGGTCACTCCTCACCATGTCGCCAGCCGTCGCCGACCGGCCGAGCCTACCTCGAACGGAGCAGGCCCCGAATTGTGCTCAGTGACCCGGACGGCCGCCGGGGAACGGGTACGGGGTAGGGGGAGAAACGGGCCGTGAACGTCATCCGGCCCTGCGGTGAACCTTCGACCGGGACCGCTTTTCCACGTACATCCGCTGGTCGGCGGAGCGCAGGACCTCTTCTACGGTCATGCCGCACTCGGCCCACCCGATGCCGAAACTCGCCCCGACCCGGACCGCGCGACCGTCGACCCTTATGGGCGGAATGATGGCATTTCTCAGGCGAACGGCCAGGTCAGCGGCGTCCGCCGCTCCGAGCCCGTCGGCGAGAACGACGAATTCGTCACCCCCGAGCCGGGCGACGGTGTCACCGTCCCGCACACAGGTGCTCAGCCGCCGGGAGACCTCGATGAGCACGGCGTCGCCGGTGTGGTGTCCGAAGCGGTCGTTGATGGACTTGAAGCCGTCGAGGTCGCAGAAGAGGACCGCGAGGCCCTTCGTCCCGTCGTCGTGCTCCGGATCGGGGGCCACGGTGTGCACATGGTGGTCGAAGGGGCCGCCGTCGGGAACCGCCTCGCCCTCGTAGCCGTCGGCCTGGTAGCCGTGGGTCAGGGACGACTCGACGTCCCCGTACGCCGCGTCCAGCGCCTCGATCGCGGTCGCGGCCGGGGAGTGCGGCCGCTCGCAGATCCGGGCGCTGAGCCGCGACTTCAGCTCGGCGCTGTTGGGCAGCCCGGTCAGCGCGTCGTGCGAGGCGCGGTGGGCGAGGTTCAGCTCGTGCCGCTTGCGCTCCTCTATGTCCTCGACATGGGTGAGCAGGAAGCGCGGCCCGTCGGCGGTGTCGGCGACGACCGAATTGCGCAGCGAGACCCAGAGATAGGTGCCGTCCCGGCGGCTCAGCCGCAGCTCGGCCCGGCCGCCCTCGGCGGAGGTGCGCAGCAGGGTGCCGATGTCCTCGGGATGGACCAGATCGGCGAAGGAGTAGCGGCGCATGACGGAGGCCGGGCGGCCGAGCAGCCGGCACAGGGCGTCGTTGGTGCGCAGCAGCCTGCCCTGCTGGTCGCCGCCCATCTCCGCGATGGCCATGCCGCTGGGCGCGTACTCGAAGGCCTGCCGGAAGGACTCCTCGCTGGCCCGCAGCGCCTGCTGCTCCCGCTCCAGGCGGACCAGGGCGCGCTGCATGTTGGCCCGCAGGCGGGCGTTGCTGATCGCGATGGCGGCCTGGGAGGCGTACATCTGGAGCGCCTCGCGCCCCCAGGCTCCGGGGCGTCGCCCGTTGCGCGGCCGGTCGACGGATATGACCCCGAGGAGGTCACGGCCGCCCGCGGCGGCGTACATCGGGGCGTAGAGCCGGTCCAGCGGGTGCCACTCGTCCTCGAACCGGGGTTCGGGCCCCTCGGTGTGCCACTGGGGTACGTCGTCGTCGAGGAGGACCCAGCCCTCGGTGTGCGGGATGAAGCGGAGGCTGTCCCAGGCCTCGCCCATGGAGAGCCGGCGTTCCCAGGAGGCGCGGGAGCCGACGCGCCCGGTGATCAGGGCCTCGGCCGCGGCGTTGCCCGCGAAGGCGGCGATGACGAGGTCGCCGTCCGGCCGGACCAGGTTCACGCAGCCCAGCTCGTAGCCGAGGCCCGCGACGATTCCGTCGGCCACGGTCTGCAGCGTGTCCGCCAGACTCCGTGCCGTATTGAGATCAGCGACGGCCTGATGCAGCTGCCGCATGGTCGCAAGGCGGACGTACGGTTCCGACTCGGCCTCCATCGCTCGCACTCCCCGAGACCTCGACAGCAACTCCAGGTTTCATATCGACGTACTTGTTGCAGTGTCACGGCCACTGAATCACAGTGAGCTGTGCAGCCGGTACACAGGGTCAGCAGAAAATGGACTCTGTGACTCAAGTCACAACAGATGACCGGGTGGAGACGGTGACGCACCGTGGCCTTCCTCGTTCGGAGCGAAGCCGGAAGAGCCGGCTCCTGCCGCGTGTGGGGCCGGAGGGGCCGGTTCCCGTCGTGTGCGCCCGTGGGTCGCACCGCTCGTGCGCCCGCACACGGGACGCTTCCGGGGTCCTAGGACCGACCTGGTCCCCTGGCCCGATGCGACCGCCGGGCTCCCCCGGTTAGCGTCGGGGTGTGCTCCAGACGAAGCCCCCCACCCCGCGCCCCGAGACCGTCCCCCATGCTGAGGGAGTGAGCAACGACGAGTTCCGTGCCGCCCTCGCGCGGCTGGCCGCCGGGGTGGTGCTGGTCACCGCCCAGGAGCCGCCCCTCGACGAGGACGGCCGGGGCGAGGACGTGGGCATGACGGCGACCGCCTTCATGTCCGTGTCCCTGGACCCGCCCCTGGTGATGGTGAGCCTGCGCAACGGCTCCCGGATGGACGACCTGCTGGACGAGCAGCCCCTGTGGGCGGTCTCCGTCCTCGCCGCGAGCCAGCGGCACGTCGCGGGGCGGTTCGCCATGAAGGGCCGGATCAGCGACCGGCTGCTGTTCGAGGACGTCCCGTACGTACGGGGCGAGGTCACGCACGCGCCGCTGATCGGCGGGGCGCTGGCGACGCTGGAGTGCCGCACCGAGCAGCGCGTGGTGGCCGGGGACCACACCCTGGTGATCGGACGGGTGCTCACGGCGGTGCTGCCGAGCCCGGAGGGCGACCCGCTGGCGTACTTCAAGGGCCGCTACCGCCAGTTGGGCTGACGGGACAGGGCCCCGCCCCGGATTCGCGTCGGAGTCACCCGTTCACGTCGCGGTCACCAGTCGCGGCCCGAGCGCCCGCGCTTGGTGTCGCCGCGCTGCTTCTTCTCCCGCAGCCTGCGCTCGTTGATCCCGCGCGGGACCTTCCGCTTGATCCGGGGCTTGGGCGGCGGCGCCGTGGCCTCCGCGAGGAGTGCGGCGAGCCGGGCGCCGGCCGTCTCGCGGTTGCGCCACTGGGAGCGGTGCTCGGAGGCCCGTACGGAGATCACCCCGTCCACCAGCCTGCTCGCGAGCCGCTCCAGCGCCCGCGCCTTCCACACCTCGGGGAGCGCGTCGGTCGCCGCCAGGTCGAAGCGCAGCTCCACCTGGGAGTCGCTGGTGTTGACGTGCTGTCCTCCGGGCCCGGAGGACCGCGAGAAACGCCACATGAGCTCGGCCTCCGGGAGGGAGACCGAGCCGCGGATGACATAGGGCCCGGACATGACACCCATGGTCCCTTCCCCGCGCCCTGTTCGTCACCTTCTTTTGCCCACGGGGTCGCGCACCGGGGCCGCCCGGGATCGGGCACCGGGCCGCACGGTGTCCCCTGACCGGCTCCACTTCGGGACGAAGTTCGGCAAAGAAAGTAAAGCGACCAGGAACCTCGTGGTCTGCTGCTTGCGTTATGACGGGTGACGGTAGCTTTCGTGATGGCACGAAGCCCGCACACGACGAGGAAAGGGACTTCCCATGGCAGTAAGCCTGTCCAAGGGCGGCAACGTCTCGCTCACCAAGGAGGCACCGGGCCTTACCGCCGTCACGGTCGGCCTCGGCTGGGACGTCCGCACCACCACCGGCACCGACTTCGACCTCGACGCCTCGGCGATCGCGGTCAACCCGGCGGGGAAGGTCGTCTCGGACGGCCACTTCGTCTTCTTCAACAACAAGTCGACGCCGGACCAGACCATCGTGCACACCGGTGACAACGTCACGGGTGAGGGCGAGGGCGACGACGAGCAGATCAACGTCAACCTGGCGGGTCTGCCGGCCGACGTGGACAAGATCGTCTTCCCGGTCTCCATCTACGACGCCGAGAACCGCAGCCAGAACTTCGGCCAGGTCCGGAACGCGTTCATCCGCATCCTCAACCAGGCCGGCGGCGCCGAGATCGCCCGCTACGACCTGAGCGAGGACGCCGCCACCGAGACCGCCATGGTCTTCGGCGAGCTCTACCGCAACGGCGCCGAGTGGAAGTTCCGCGCGGTCGGCCAGGGGTACGCCTCCGGCCTGCGCGGCATCGCGCAGGACTTCGGCGTCAACCTCTGACCCGAGCGCACAACCGCTTCACCCGCTTCACCGGAGCCCCCGGCCCGCCTCCGCGGCCCGGGGGCTCCGGCGCGTGTGAGGGGCCGCCACACCGCCTGCCCCGTACGGCGGAGAGCCACCACTTCCCTGAATACCGGACAGCGCTGCTCCCCAGGCGTACAGCACGGACGGGTGCCTGTTCGGCGCGGACAGCGAGGAGCTGAAGGCGGTCTCGGCCACCTGGACCCGGGTCGACGTCACGTAGCGCGTCACGTCAGCGACCAGGGGAGCCGGTCAGCCCTCCACGGGCGGCCGGCTCCTGCCGTACAGCCAGGCGTCCCACAGTTCGGTGAGGTCACGCCCCGTCTCCTCCTCCACGTACGCGGTGAAGTCGTCGGTCGAGGCGTTGGCGTGCCGGTGCGCCTTCGTCCACCCCTTGACCAGGGCGAAGAACGCCCGGTCGTCGTCCAGGACGAGCCGGACGCGGTGCACGGCCATCGCTCCCCGCCCGTAGACCGGCGGCTCGGACAGCTCGGCGGCGGTCGGCGGATCGGCGGGCGGGAACGCCCAGTTCGCGTCGGACTCGTACGCCGCCTCGAAGCTCTCGGCGACCGGTACGTCCTCGTGGTCGGCGGCCCAGAGCCACTCCGCGTAGGTCGCGAAGCCCTCGTTCAGCCACATGTCCCGCCAGGTCGCGGGGGTGACGGAGTTCCCGAACCACTGGTGGGCCAGTTCGTGGACGAGGAGCGCGGTGTCCGGCGGCCCGGGGTAGACGGGACGGTTCTGGGTCTCCAGGGCGTAGGCAGAGTCGCCCGTCCGCTCGACGATCGCCCCGGCGGAGGCGAAGGGGTACGGGCCGAACTTCTCTGCCGACCACTTCAGCACGGCCGGAATCCGCGCCAGCACGTCCTCGCTCGCCGCCGCCGACTCCGGGTCCACGGCGGTGAACAGCCGGATGCCGTCGGGCGTCACCGACTCCTCGGTGACGAACCGCCCCACGGCGACGGTCGCCAGATAGCTCGCCATCGGTTCGGCGGTCCGCCAGCGGTAGGCGGTGCGCCCGTTCGCCGTACGCCGGGACACCGGCTCCCCGTTGGAGATCCCCGCGAGCCCTTCGGGGACGGTGATCGCGATGTCGTACGCGGCCTTGTCGCTCGGGTGGTGGTTGCCGGGGAACCAGGCCATGGAACCGGCCGGTTCACCGAGGGCGACCGCGCCGTCGGCCGTCCGCAGCCAGCCCTCCTTCGACCCGTCCGGGTCGGTGATCGTCTCCGGGGAGCCCGAGTAGCGCACCACGGCGGTGAACGTACGCCCCTTGCGCAGCCGGTCCTCGACGTCGGCCGCCGGACGCAGCGTCAGCTCCCTGCCCGCCCGGTTCACGGCGGCCGGGCGGCCCTCGACCGCGGCGCCGTCCACGTCGAGCCCGGCGAGGTCGAGGTGGAAGGCGCTCAGGTCCTGGGTGGCGCGGGCGGTGATCGTGGCGGTGCCGCGCAGACGGCCCCGGGCCGGGTCGACGTCGAGCTCCAGGCCGTAGTGGGTGACGTCGTAGCCGCCGTTGCCGAGCCCCGGGAAGTACGGGTCGCGCAGCCCGGCCGCGCCCGGGGTTCCCCGCACCCCGCCCGTACAGCCTCCGCCGAGGAGGACGAGGGCCAGGGCGAGCGGCGGGAGAAGGTGCGCGGTGCGCCGCCGGGCCGGGTGGGGGTGGTTCACCCGGTCGATCCTAGGTCTCGGGGCACCGGTTCCCGCGACCGGAAGGAGCCGCCCGTTCCGGGGGAGCCGGAGGAGTTGCCCACCTCGGGGAACCGGAAGGAGCCGCCCGCCTCGGGGGAAGAACGGGCGGCTCCGGTTCAGAGGATGACGATTCCGAGCGGCCGGTTGCCTGCCTCCAGGCGGACCGGCTCGTCGTTCCCGTCGTCCAGGTCGACGACCGTGACGCCGTTCCAGTACCCGTCGCGGGTGAAGCCGCCGGTCACGTACGCCGTGCGGCCGTCCTCCGACACCGCCACGTCCTCGTGCGGCCCGTCCAGCGGGACGACCCGTTCCTCGCCGTCGGGGGACCGGACGGTGAGCGAGGGGTCCCCGTCGTCCGACCCGATCGGGCCGGTGCCCACCACCAGGAGGGTGCCGTCGGGGGCGAGGACCGCGCCGTGCTGGTGGGTGTCGGCGGTCATCGGCTCGATGGTCACCCTTCCGGTGCGCGGGTCAAGGACCGCGAGCCGCTCCCCCTCGAACGGCAGCAGCAGCTTGCCGTCCTCGGGGCGCACGACGGCGTAGTGCGGCTTCAGCCAGGAGCCGAGCCCGCCCTCCGTGCCGTACGGGGCGACCTCCATGCGCCGGGTCTCCAGCGAGTCGGCGTCCACCGCCGTCACGTCGAAGGAGTCGTGACCGGTGGCGTACACCTCGCGGCCGTCCGGGGACACGTCCACGTCAAAGGGGCGCATGCCGACGGGCGCGGTGCCGGTGACCTCGCGGGTCGCGGTGTCGATGACCTCGACCGCGCCGTCGCCGCCGGGCACGTTGACGCCGACGTAGACGTGCTTCCCGTCCGGGGCCAGGGCGATGCCCATGCCGCCGCCCCGGTACTCACCGGTGGTGACCGGGCCGGACTCCGTCTCGTACGGGACGAGCGCGAGCCGGGTCCGCTCCCGGGTGTCGACGACCGCGACGCCCTCGGCGGTGGCGACCCAGGCCCGCCCGTCCTCGCCGACGACGAGGCCGTAGGGCGCGGTGCCGACCTTCACCGAGGCGATGGGGGCCCCGCCCTTCCCGGACCCGTCCTTCCCGGGGTCGACGAAGGTCACGGTGTCGCCGCCGAAGTCGGCGACGAGGAGGGTGCCGTCGGGGGTGCGGCCGGTGGGGGCGCGGGAGGGCTCGGGGGTCGCCGCGGTGCCGGCCGCGGCGGACGGGCTCCGGGTGCCCGGGGTGTCCGGGGCCGCCTCCGTCGGGCCGGCCGAGCACCCGGCGAGCAGGGCGGCCGCGACGAGCCCGGGGGCGAGGCGACGGGCGCGGGGGCCGGGCGCCCCGGTCACGCGGCGTCCCGCAGCAGGGCGGCCAGCTCGGCGAAACCGCGCCGCTCGGCGTGGGCGAGGGGCGTCACCCCGTCGCCGTCGGGCAGGTCCCGCGTCGCCCCGGCCGCGAGAAGCAGCTCCACGACCTGCTGGTGGGCGAGACCGCCGTCGCCGAGGATCACCGCCTCCAGCAGGGCGGTCCAGCCGAGCCGGTTGACGTGGTCGACGTCGATGTCGGTGACCCGCAGGACCTCCCGTACGTACGGGACATGGCCGCGTTCGCTCGCCGGGATGAGGGAGATGCCGCCGAACCGGTTGCGCAGGGTCGGATCCGGTCCGGCCGGGAGCAGTACGTGCAGCATCGCGACGCTGCCGGTGACGCCGGTGGCCAGCCACGGGCTCTCCTCGCGCCGGTCCTGGGCGTTCGGGTCCGCCCCGGCGGCCACGAGCAGCCGGGCCGCCTCGACGTGGTCGCCGTGGACGGCGAGGAGGAGGGGGGTGCGCACCTCCTCGTCGCGGACGTCGATCCGGGCGCCGCCCTCGATCGCGGTGCGCACACCTTCGGTGTCGCCGGTGCGTGCGGCGGTGAGCAGGTCGTGATCGAGGGCGTTCATGGGTGCTCCGTTCCCGGCTGTGCCTGTGCGTGTGCCTGTGCGGGTCGTGACTACCGGGCGAGGGCCGCGACGCCCGCCTGGGCGAACTTCTCGTCGAGGTCGCCGCTGGGCGCGCCGGCCACGCCGATGCCGGCCACCGGGGCACCCTTGACCTGCACCGGGGCACCGCCCCCGAGGAACAGGGTGCCAGGGATGTCCTTCAGGTTCGGTGCCTGCTCCAGACGCTTGACCAAGTCGGAGGTGGGGGCGTTCCAGGAGACGGCGGTGTACGCCTTCTTCACCGCGGACTCGGGGGACTGCGGGCCCGCGCCGTCGCCGCGCAGGGAGACGATGGTGTTGCCGTTGCGGTCGACGACCGCGACGGAGATGCGCTGGTTCTCCTTCTTCGCCGCGTCCAGCGTGGCCTGCGCGGCCTTGGTGGCGGCGGCCACGGTCAGGTGCGTCGTCTGCTGGAGGTTCCGGTTGCTCGTGTCGGCCTTGACCGCGGCGGTGGGGGCGGCGGCCGGGGAGGAGGCGCTCGCGGACATCGCGCCGAACGTGCCGGCCCCGAGGGCGGCGACGACGACGGCGCCGGTGACGACACGGGTGCGCGGCGACAGCTTCTTCATGGTGGCTCCTTGGTGGTCCGGGGCGGCCCGGTGGTTCGGTGTGCGGGGCTGCCCGGAAGTGGTCCGGGCGTTTCGCTCTGGTATCGATCCTCGCGGCGGATCCGGCCCCGTACGGTCGACGTACCGGCTGGATGCGGCGCGCGGGTCGGCCGACGCCCCCGTCGGCCGATCGGTTGATGCGGGGGTGGGCGGATCGGGTCACCATGGAAGATCCGCGCAGGTCAGCAGGGTCTCAGCGGGCGGGTTCGGGCGAGACGGAACACGAGGTACGAGGTGAAGCACCGGAGCGATCCGCAGGCCCCGGTGGGGGCCGGATCCGCCGACGCCGACGCCGACGTCGGCTCCGGCTCCGGCTCCGGCTCCGCTCCCGGCCCGGGCCGGGAGCGGGGGCGGGGGCGGGGCCAGGGCCGGAGGCGGGGCCAGGGCTTGGGCGCTGCCTCTGGCTCGGATTCCGGCTGGGATTCCGGCGCTGCCCCCGTGCCGGGCTCCGGACCGGGCTCCGGCTCGGGCTCCGGCTCGGGCTCCGGCTCGGGCACGAGCCCCGGCCCCGGTCCGGGGCCCGGGGCCGACCCCGACGCCCGCTGGCTCGCGCTGCTCATGCACGCCGCGTTCTTCCTGCTGCTCGGCGCCTCGCTGACCCGGTTCCTGATGCGGCACCCCGGGGAGGCCCGTACCCCGTGGATCATCGCCCTGTCGGTCACCCTGGCGGTGCTGTACCTCCTGGGACCCGTCCTGGGTTCGCGCCCCACGCCGCGGCGGCTCGCCTGGCTCGGCGTGCTCGTCCTCGTCTGGATGGTGTTGGTCGTCCTCGCGCCGAGCTTCGCGTGGTGCGCGGTGCCGTTGTTCTACACCGGGTTGCGCATCCTGCCGCCGCGCGCGGCCCTCGCCCTGGTCGCTCTGCTCACCGCGTTCGTCGTGGCCGCGCAACTGCGGCTGGCCGAGGGGTTCGACCCGAATCTGGTCCTCGCCCCGCCCGCGGTCGCCGCCGTGGCGACCGCCGTCTTCGTCCATATGCAGCGCCAGGCGGTACGTCAGCGGGAACTGGCCGGACGCCAGCGCGAGCTGATCGACGACCTGCTGCGCACCCGGCGCGAACTGGCCGCCACCGAGCGGCGCGAGGGGACCCTCGCCGAGCGCCAGCGGCTCTCCATGGAGATCCACGACACCCTGGCGCAGGGCCTGTCCAGTCAGCAGATGCTGCTCCAGGCGGCCGACCGCACCTGGAGCGCCGACCCGGACGCGGCCCGCCGCCACGTCCGCACGGCCACCGGCATCGCGGAACGCAACCTCATCGAGGCCCGCCGCTTCGTCCACGACCTGGCCCCGGCCGACCTGGCGCAGGGCGGCGGCCTGGAGGCGGCCCTGCACACGCTGGCGGCGCGCGAGAGCGCCCAGGCGGAGGGCGCGATCACCGTCCACTGCCATGTGGAGGGCGCCCCGGGCGCCCCGCTGCCGGACCGGGTGCAGTCGGCCCTGCTCCGCATCGCCCAAGGGGCCCTGGCCAATGTGCGGGAGCACTCCGGGGCCACCGCCGCCGGGCTGACGCTGACCCACCTCGACGACCGGGTGGTCCTCGACATCGGCGACAACGGCCGCGGCTTCACCGTGGGGCCCGGGCCCGTCCGCGACCCCGCCACCGTGCGCGGCCACGGGCTCCCCGCCATCCGGGCCCGCGTGCACCAGCTCGGCGGAACGCTCACCATCGAGTCGGCCCCGGGCGAGGGCACGGTCCTCTCGGCCGCGATCCCGCTCGCGCCCGTCCCCCTCACCGCCCCGGAGGACCCCGCATGACCGGCCAAGGCCCGCAGACACCCCCCGTACGCATCCTGCTCTGCGACGACCACGTGGTCGTCCGCGCCGGACTGCTCGCCCTCCTGGGGAGCGAACCGGACATCGAGGTCGTCGGCGAGGCCGGCAGCGGCGAGGAGGCCGTGGTGCTCGCTGCCCGGCTCACCCCGGACGTCGTCCTCATGGACCTCCAGCTCGGCGAGGGCATCGACGGCGTCGAGGCGACCCGCCGCATCTCGGCCGACGGCACGGTCCACGTCCTCGTGCTGACCACGTACGACACGGACGCCGACATCACCCGGGCCATCGAGGCGGGGGCGACCGGCTATCTGCTGAAGGCGGAGCGCCCCGAGGAGCTGTTCGCCGCGATCCGGTCCGCCGCCCAGGGCCGCACCACGCTCTCGGCCCCCGTCGCCAGCCGGGTCATGGCCCGGATGCGCAGCCCCCGCCCGGGCCTGACCGACCGTGAACGCGACATCCTGGCCCAGCTCTCCCAGGGCCTCGGCAACCGCGACATCGCCCGCGCCCTGTTCATCAGCGAGGCCACGGTCAAGACCCATCTGGGCCGGATCTACGACAAGCTCGGCGTCGACACGCGTGCGGGCGCGGTGTCGGTGGCGAAGGAGCAGCGCCTGCTGCCGTGAGCCGCGGCGCGAAGAGGCACGAAGCCCGCGTGATCCGCCCGATCCGCCTGATCCGCCTGATCCGCCTGATCCGCTGGACGGTAGCGCGGCACAGCGGGACCGGGTGGCTCAGGAACTTTCGTCCAAGACAAGCGCGCCGGAGTCGGCAACGGTAGGGGCATGCACAGAAACCACGTGGGTCCCGCGCCTCGGGAGCACGGTTCCGAGCAGGGCTGGGAGGTCGCCCCCTTCCTCGGCAGCACGGCGCTCGACGGGGTCCGGCTGGCCGGTTTCCGTGACCGTGCCTCCATCGGGCTGGACATGCAGGTGCTCCCCCAGCCCGTCGTGGTCGTCGTCATCGGGGTCGGGGACGCCTCCCTCACGGTGGAGAGTGCCGCGGCGCGTCGGCCGCTGAGGAGCTTCGTCGCCTCGCTGTCGCCCGGCCCGGCCCGGGTCCGGGGCGAGCACGTCGAGTGCGTCGAGGTCTGTCTGCCGCCCCTGGCCGCCCATGCGGTACTGGGCGTCTCGCCGCGCGAGCTGGACGGGTCGGTCAGCGGTCTGGAAGACCTGTGGGGGCGGCACGCCCGCTACCTCCGCGAGCAGTTGACCGACGCCACGACGTGGCAGGAACGCCTGGCGCTGACGGACGCGTTCCTCGCGAGGCGTGCTGCCGGCACACCGCCGGTGTCACCCGAGGTCGCCGCCGCCTGGGACACCATCGTGGCCCGCCGGGGCCGGGTACGGGTCGCCGGCCTCGCCGCGTCCTTCGGATGGAGCCGCAAGCGGCTGTGGTCCCGGTTCACCGACCAGATCGGGCTCACCCCCAAACGCGCCGCCATGCTGGTCCGCTTCGACCACGCCGCCCGGGCCCTCTGCGCGGGGGAAAGCGCCGACGCCGTGGCCGTCGCGTGCGGATACGCCGACCAGTCCCACCTTCACCGCGACGTCACGGCCCTGGCCGGGTGCACGCCGCGTGCCCTGGCCGGCAGGTCCACGTCCGCCGGCTGACCGTCGCGCCCAAGCCCACCACACTGCTCACCGCACACAGTCGAGAGGAAACACCCATGACGAACACCGATGTCACGGCAGCGGAGACGGCCGACCGCGATCTGGTCGTCCGACTCGCGTTCGGGAGCATGGCGGCGCAGGCCCTGCGCGCGGCGGCCCGGCTGAGGGTGGTGGAACTGCTGGGCGACGCGCCACGCCGGGCCGTCGAGGTGGCCGCAGACGCCGGAGCCGAACCCCGGCCCATGGAGCGGCTGCTGCGCGCCCTGACCGGGCTCGGCCTGCTGCGGGAGCCCGCCCCGGGAACCTTCTCGGTGACCCCCGCGGGGGCGCTGCTGCACCCCGGCCGCCCCGACTCGCTCGCCTCGTTCGTCAGGATGTTCACCGAGCCGACGATCGTCCGTGCCTGGGAGCACCTGGACGACAGCGTCCGCACCGGCGAGGTCGCGTTCGACGGCGTGTTCGGCACCGACTTCTTCAGCCACCTCGCCCAGCACCCCGAGCTGTCCGCCGAGTTCAACGCGGCGATGGGTCAAGCCTCCTCGGAGACCGCCGCCGCCCTGCCGGGCGCCTTCGACTTCGGCCGGTTCGCCTCGGTCACGGACGTCGGCGGGGGCGACGGGACCCTCCTGGCCGGTGTGCTGGCCGCCCACCCCGGCCTCACCGGTGTCGTCCTCGACACGGCGGAGGGCCTGGCCGGAACACCGGACACGATGGCGCGGCACGGACTGGAGGACCGGTGCTCCCTGATCGCCGGAGACTTCTTCCACTCGGTACCCAAAGGCTCGGATCTCTACCTGCTGAAGAGCGTCCTGCACGACTGGACGGACGACCAGGCGGTCACGATCCTGAGCCACTGCCGTCAGGTGCTGCCGCCCGGCGGCCTCGTCCTGATCGTGGAGCCCGTGCTTCCCGATGCGGTCGACGTCCGGGCCGACGTCAACGACGGCGGGGTCACCTACCTCAGCGACCTCAACATGCTGGTGAATGTGGGCGGCCGGGAACGCACCCGCGACGACTTCACGGAGGTGTGCCGCCGCGCGGGTCTGACCCTCACGTCGGTCACCCCGCTCGCGGAGGCCGCGCCGTTCGCCGTCATCGAGGCCGTGGCCGACTGACCTGCACCGAACAGCCCCCGGACACCGGACGTTGTCGACGTGTGCGCGGAGAGGGCATCTCCGGGACGAACCCGGCGATCAGATCTCCGCGAGCACCGCGTCGGCGGTCGTCGCCGTGACGGCGCGCTCGAACCACACATCGAGCACCGCGAGGTCCTTGCAGCCGGTGATCCGCTGCCGTGCTTCCTCCGGCACCGTGACACCGCGCACCGCGAGAATCCGCAGAATGTCCTCGGCCCTGCCTTCGACGCGGCCTTCCACGCGGCCTTCGTCGCGGAAGCTCTCGGCGACGAAGCCGCGGAAGTGACTGAGACCAGTGCCCATCAGGTTCCTCCAGATCTCACGGGCCGGGGTGGCTCCCAGACCCGCCTCGGTGAATTCGGCGAAGACCGCCGCGGCATCGGCGTCCGTGGCCCGGAGCGCCTCGGCAAGAGCTTCCAGTATGGCAGCGATGTCGTGATCGTTACTATGCGTGATCGCCGAGAAGACGGCCATCGGGATGTCGTCGGCCGCCCTGACGGCGTCCGTGACCACGGGAACGTTGTGCGGCCCGAGAACCAGGGGATGAGCGACCAGGCTGGGGTGCTTGTCCAGGCCGATAAGGATCGGCTCGGCTGCCCACTCCGCCGTCCCCTTGTCCCGGCAGACGACCAGGAGCACGCACGGGTAGCGGAACTTCGCGTAGAGGTGGGCGAGGTAGTACGCCCAGCTACTGCGCTTGTCCGGGTCCTTCTTGCCCTGGGCCTCGATCGCCAGCAACAGGGAGCCCCCGTCGGCCACATCAATGCGCAGCAGCGTGTCCACGTGCCGTTCGAGCGGTCTGAGCTCCGTGAGATCGGTGTCCATGAGCGACACCGCGACAGGTTCCGGAAAGGGGATGCCCAAGGTACGGAAGGCACTCGCGAACAAACCCGGATTCTCCTGGAAGATCCGATGATGAGCCTCATGAGGCGAACTGACCATATGCCGGAGACTAGAAAGCGATCGGCATATGCGTCCGGCATATCTGATCCGCTTCACCCGATCGTGTCGGTCCACCCCGGACGGGCATGACACCATCGATCCGTGCTCGACATCGGCTACTCCCTCTCCCGCCGCTTTCCCGACCCCCCGCAGACCGACTACCGCCGCGCGGACGTCCGCGCGCTGCGGCACGATCTGTTCTCCGGCGACGTCTACCTCGCGGACACCAAGGCCGACCGCGAGGTGTCCACAGCCTGGGGATGGGTTCCGGTGCTGGACTTCGCGTGGGCGCTGTGCGACATCGTCGAGCAGATCGACCAGGATCCGCGCGGCAACCGCTCGCACCGGCAGCAGTACGCGGAGCTGGACTTCACCGAGTCGTCGGACCGGATGATGTTCGAGCGGCGCTTCGGCTGGGTCGACGTCGAGGCGGACTGGATGCCCGGCGACGAGCCCCCGCTCACCTTCAGCCACTCCCTCCTGCGCCGCGAGGCCCGTGACTTCCTGCACGACCTGATCGCCGACCTGGCCGACCTGCACGAGGGCCTCGCCGACAACCCCGTGGTCTGGGACCTCCAGGCCCGCTTCCCCCGCATGTGAGGCCCGCGCCGCCGCCCGAGGGCCTTACGCCTCCACCCGCACCCCGATCTGCGCCGCGAACGCCGGAGCCAGCTCCATCAGCTGCAACGGGCTGATCACCGCGCCCGCCAGCCGGTCCACGCCCCGTGCGATGTCCAGCTCGGCCACCGCGCGCAAATCCACCGACTCCATCCGGGCCCCGCTGAAGTCCGCACGCTTGAGCACGCAGTCCCGGAACTCGACGCGGACCAGGTGCGCTTCCCCGAAGTCCGGCTCGGAGAGCACGCAGCCCTCGAAGACGACGTCCTTGAGCCGGGCCTTGCGAAGATTCAGGTAGTCGATCTTGCCGCCGCGCACCACCACCCGCTCCAGCACCGCACCATGCAGCTGCACCCCGCCCAGGCGAGCGTCCACCACCTCCACGTCCCGCAGCGACGCCTCCGCGAGATCGGTGCCCACACCCCGTACGCCCGTCAGCACCGCGTCGATGAAGCGGGACCGCGCCAGCTCCGCGCGGTCCAGTGCGCAGCCGTCCAGGGCACAGTCCATGAACCGGGCCCCGCGGCCCGACGCGTCCGTCAGGTCCACCCCGTCGAACCGCACGCCGTCGTAGTCCCCGTCCGGCTCCAGGCCCGCGCCGTCGTAGGGAACGAGCGGCGGCAGCCGCACCTCCGGACGCCGCGCCGCCGCGACGGTGTCCTTCTTGCCCTTGACCGCCCTGACCCCCCTGGTCGCCCCGGTCGCTCTGGTCGTCCTGCCCTCGCTCGCTGCCATGCCCCCATCGTGACGCACCCCACTGACAACCCCCGGCGACCGTGTCACGAGCCGCCGCCCCCGATCCGTCGCATCATCAAAGACGCGAAGGAGATCCAGCCATGGAACACATCCACGTCATCGGCGGCGGCCTCGCCGGCCTCACCGCCGCCATCACCGCGGCCGAGTCCGGTGCGCGCGTCACCCTGCACGAGGGCCACCGGGCCCTCGGCGGGCGGGCCAGGACCGCGGACGGGCCGTACCGCGCCAACGAAGGCCCGCACGCCCTGTACCGGCGCGGGCCTCACTGGGCCTGGCTGACCCGGCGCGGTCTTCTCGGCGCCGTCGTCTCCGTACCGCCCCTCGAAGGCCTCCGCTTCCGTTTCCGCCGCGCGGGAGCGGCCCGCCGGACCCCGCCCGTGGCCCTGCTGCGGCTCGCCCGCCGGGCCCCCCGCACCGCCCCGGTGGACGACGCCTTCCTGGAGTGGGCCACCGGACAGGTCGGCGAGGAGGGCGCCCGCGCCGCCGCGAACTTCGCCGCCACCGCGCTGTTCCACCACGACCCCGGGTCGCTCTCCGCCCGGTTCGTCCAGGAGCGCCTGCACCGCCTGGCCTCGTTCCCGCCCGAGGCCCACTACCCGGTCGGCGGCTGGGCTCCGCTCGTCGAGCGGCTGGCCGGCCACGCCCGGGGCCTCGGGGTCGGCATCGAGACCGCCGCCCGCGTCGACGCCCGGACCCTCGGCGAGCTGGCCCGTACCGGACCGGTCGTCGTCGCCACCTCCCTCGACTCCGCCCGTGTCCTCCTCGACGACGCGTCCCTGACCTGGGACAGCGGCCGCACCGTCCTGCTGGACCTGGCGGTGCGTACCCGGCGCGGCGACGCGTTCGTCGTGTCGGACCTGGACGCGCCCGGCTGGCTGGAGCGGTTCACCGCCCAGGATCCCGGCCTCGCCCCGGCCGGCGAACAGCTGCTCCAGGGCCAGTTCCCGATCGGCCCCGACGCCCGCAGGGCGGAAGGGACCGCACGGGCCGAGGAACTCCTCGACCTCGGCTTCCCCGGCTGGCGGGAGCGCACCACCTGGCGCGTCGAGGCCCTCGCCGACGGCCGCACCGGGGCCGTCGACCGCCCGGGCTCCACGTGGCGGGACCGGCCCTCCGTCGTCCGGGGCGACGGGATCTTCCTGGCGGGCGACCAGGTCGCCGCCCCGGGACTCCTCAGCGAGGTGTCCTTCACCAGCGGCATCGAAGCCGCCCTGCTCGCCGTGAAGGCCGCCGGGCCGCGCTCCCGGGCGGGGATCCGGGACGGGGATCCGGGACGGGGTTGACGGGGTTGGCGGGGTTGACGGGGGTGACGGATTGACCTCAAGGTGACTTGGCGTTCGAGGGTGGTGGCACAGCCCGCGGCGGGCACGGCCCGCGGCGCCACCCCAGGGAGCCCTTCATGCACGCCGTACGCCTTCACGCCTTCGGCCCCGCCGAGAACCGTCGGCGGGACCACCGCCCGCGCCGCCGTGGACCTGCCCGGCCCCGGCGGGCAGCACGTGGTCTACGGCTGGTCGGGCATGGGCCTCCTCGACGGGGGGCCGCTCACCTTCTCCGACGACGAACTGGCCGAACGCGGCACACGTCCGGGTCCCGTCCTCGGGCCGGGGGTGATCGATAACGGCGGCGGTCTTTGCGCGCTGGAGACGCGGGGCACGATGGGCAAGGTGGTCCTGGAGCCGTAGTCAGCCCCTGCGCCCGTCGGCCCCCAGACGGGTCAGCGCCCCGTCCGTCAGCCGGTACACCGTCCACTCGTCCTGCGGGCGCGCGCCCAGCGACTCGTAGAACGCGATGGACGGGGTGTTCCAGTTGAGCACGGACCACTCCAGCCGCTGGTAGCCGCGCTCCACGCAGATCCGTGCCAGCTCCGTCAGCAGCGCCCTGCCGTGGCCGCCGCCGCGCCGGTCGGGGCGGACGTACAGGTCCTCCAGGTAGATGCCGTGCACTCCGCGCCAGGTGGAGAAGTTCAGGAACCAGAGGGCGAAGCCGATCACCTCGCCGCTGTCGTCGTCGGCCGTCGCCATGTGCGCGTAGGCGGCGGGCCGGTCGCCGAACAGCGCCTCGTGCAGTTGGTCCTCGGTGACGACGACCTCGTCGAGGGACTTCTCGTACGCGGCGAGATCCCGCACCAGGGAGTGCAGGGCGGGGACGTCTTCAGGTGTGGCGGTACGAATCATGGGCGCAGCGTAAGCAACCCGGGGTCCCGGCCACACCTGCTCTGCATTTCGCGACTTCCGGCCAGGCGCCGCGGACTCGACTCCGCCTTGAGTCCCCCCTGCCCCCCGGCCCCGACCGGCGCGCGGGAGGAGGGCCCCTCACCGCCCCAGCAGTCGCCGCGCGATCTCCGCGTGGTCGGGGGCGATCCGGCCCTCCCCGTTCTCCGCGGCCCACAGCCCGTTCTGGAGCACCCGCCCCAGCGTCCAGGCCCGCGCCCGCTCGCGGTCCCGCTCCAGGCCCAGCGCCTCCGTCAACGCGTCGAACCGCCACATCACCTCGTCGGCGTCGAAGAGGTTGTCCAACGCCGGGAACAGCTCGAATCCCGGGTCGCCCGCGAGCGGCTTCGGATCGAGCGCCACCCACTCCCCGGCCCGCCCCGCGTCCGCGCGCCCGGCCAGGATGTTGTCGTAGTGCAGGTCCCAGTGGAGCAGCCGGTCCCCCGGCTCCCCCGCGACCTCCCGCACCGCCGCCGCGCAGTCCGCGATCAGCCGCCGGTCCTCGGCGTCGGCCAGCAGGCCCACCCGCTCCGGGACCGCCGCGAGCATCCGCTCCACCGCCCCGCCCAACGTGCGCAGCCCCTCCGGCGCGGGCACCGCCACCAGCCGGGCCAACACCGCGCCGAGAACCGTCACCGCCTTCCGCACGTCGGCCTCGCCGGACAACGGCCGCCGCTCGTCGAGCCGTTCCAGCAGCATCGCACCGGACTCCGGATCATGGCCGAGCAGCTCCACCGCCCCGGCCCCCGCGTCGGTCCACGCCCGCAGCGCGACCGGTTCGCCCGCCGTCTCCTCGTCCACCGACTGGAGTTTCAGGGCCGCGGGCCGCCCGTCCGCCTCCCGCACCACCGGCAGGACCAGCGCGCACACCCCGTACATCGACGGGCCGTCCGGCCGCAGCCCCCACCGCTCCAGGCACCGCTCGGCGAGTCCCGGCAGGGCGGCGACGAAGGCCAGGCCCGCCGCTCCGTTGTACCGGGACTGCGTGGCGATCAGTTCGTCAGGAATGTCGAGCACCTGACCGATCCTAGGGACACCGATCCTGGGGACCGGCGTCGACCGGACCATGACGGAACGCCCCCACGCGCAGTAACGTCCCGCCACACGTACGCTCGGCATCTCACCGGACCGGGCAGGGACACCAGGGGCATCATGAGCACCGTCAGTACCGTCGTCGGCGGCATATCGTTCTGGTACGCGCGGGAGGGCACCCCCGCCCCGCGCGAACCCCTCCCCGGCGACACGGGCGTCGACGTCTGCATCGTCGGAGGCGGCTACACCGGGCTCTGGACGGCGTACTACCTGAAGAAGGCCGTCCCCTTCCTCAACATCACCGTCCTGGAAGCCAAGTTCTGCGGTTACGGGGCCTCCGGCCGTAACGGCGGCTGGCTGTACAACGGCATCGCCGGCCGTGACCGGTACGCCAAGCTGCACGGCCACGACGCCGCCGTACGGCTCCAGAAGGCGATGAACGACACCGTCGGCGAGGTCGTCAGGACCGCCGCCGAGGAGAAGATCGACGCCGACATCCATCAGGGCGGCGTCCTGGAAGTGGCCCACACCCCCTCCCAGCTCGCCCGGCTCAAGGACTTCCACAGCGTCGAGATCGCCTTCGGGGAGAGCGACCGGGTCCTGCGCGGCGCCCGCGAGACCGCCGAGCGCGTCCATGTGACGGGGGCCGTCGGCTCGTCCTGGACCCCGCACGGCGCCCGGCTGCACCCGGCCAAGCTGGTCAAGGGCCTCGCGGACGTGGTGGAGGCGCTCGGCGTGACCATCCACGAGTCGACGCCGGTCACCGAGATCAAGCCCAAGCACGCCGTGACGCCGTACGGCACGGTCCGCGCCCCGTACGTCCTGCGCTGCACCGAGGGCTTCACCGCGAGCCTCAAGGGGCAGAAGCGCACCTGGCTCCCGATGAACTCCTCCATGATCGTCACCGAGCCGCTGCCCGCCCGGATCTGGGACACGATCGGGTGGGCGGGCCGCGAGACCCTCGGTGACCTGGCCCACGCCTACTTCTACGCCCAGCGCACCGCCGACGACCGCATCGCGCTCGGCGGCCGGGGCTACCCGTACCGCTTCGGCTCGGCCACCGACAACGACGGCCGCACCCGGCCCGAGACGGTCGCGGCCCTGCGCGAGCTGATGGTCCGGCTCTTCCCCACCACGGCGGGCGTCCACATCGACCACGCCTGGTCCGGCGTCCTCGGCGTCCCGCGCGACTGGTGCGCCACGGTCACCCTGGACCGCTCGACGGGCCTGGGCTGGGCGGGCGGTTACGTCGGCTCCGGCGTCGCCACCGCCAACCTCGCCGCCCGCACCCTGCGCGACCTGATCCAGCAGGACTCCGGGCAGGCGGGCCCGACGGAGCTGACCACCCTGCCGTGGGTGAACCACAAGGTCCGCCGCTGGGAGCCGGAGCCCTTCCGCTGGCTCGGCGTCCACGGCATGTACGCGGCGTACCGCGCGGCCGACCGCCGCGAGAGCACCTCGCCGCGCCCCGGCACGGACCCGGTCGCCAAGGTGGCGGACCGCATCGCGGGTCGCCACTGAGCCGCCGGGCTCGCAGGCCCGGGCTCGCTCAGTCGCGCGGCCAGGGCCGTCCGTCGAGACGTTCGATGGAGAGGTTCAGGCGGCTGAGGGAGTCGGCGAGCTGCTGCGCCTCCTCGGGGGTCCAGTCCGTGAGGACCTTCGCGAGGCCCGCCAGATTCCGGCTCCGGTCGTAGTCGAGGCGGCGTTCGCCCTCCTCGGTGATGGCGAACTTGCGGGCGATGCCGCCGTCGGGGTCCGGGATGCGCTCGACGACCCCGGCCCGCAGCATCGCGGCGGTCTGCCGGTTGAGCGTGGAGGCGTCCAGACGGAAGGCGTCGCCCAGCTGGCCGATGGACATGGGGCCCTCCACCTGGATCCGGCTGAGCAGGATGTAGGCGGACCGGTCGAGCTGCCAGTCCACGCGCGGGGTGACCATGTGCATGTACCGGCCGAGCAGCATCGTCTCGCGTTCGATCCGGTCGATGGGCTTGTCCACGCGGTGCTTCCTTCGTCGAACAGGTCTCTCACGATAAATGTGCATGAGGCACACGTTATGCATGATGCACGTACTATGCATGATGCACAATCCGTGTATCTTGCATAGTCGAACGCCGGGAGCGCGACCCGAGAGCGCGTCCTGAATACGTGAGAGCGCGTACGCGAGAGCGAACGGCCCGCACGACCGACCGGCCCGGAAGGGCAAGAGGGAGCAGTACCCGTGGAGAGTTCACCCCCCGCAGCCCGCCCGGGAGGCGTGGTCGGCATCCTGGCCTTCGCCGGAATCGTGGCGGCACTCACCCAGACCCTGGTGGTGCCGCTGATCGCGGAGCTGCCGAAGATGTTCGACACCTCCGCGTCGAACGCCTCCTGGGTGATCACCGCCACCCTGCTGGCCGCCGCCGTGGCCACGCCCGTCGCCGGCCGGCTCGGCGACATGTACGGCAAGCGGCGCATGCTGCTCGTCTCGCTCGTCCCGCTGATCCTCGGCTCGGTGGTCTGCGCCCTGTCCTCGTCGGTGGTCCCGATGATCGCCGGGCGCGGGCTCCAGGGCCTGGGCATGGGAGTGGTCCCGCTCGGCATCAGCCTGCTGCGCGACGTGGTGCCGGCCGAGAAGCTCGGCCCGTCCATCGCGATCATGAGCGCCTCGATGGGCGTGGGCGGCGCGCTGGGCCTGCCGTTCGCCGCCGCCATCGCGGAGAACACCAGCTGGCGGGTGCTGTTCTGGGTGGTCGCCGTGCTGGCCCTCGCGGTCGGCGCGCTGATCCTGGCCCTGGTCCCCGGGGACCGCCCGGCCACCGGGTCCACCGGCTTCGACGTGCTCGGGGCCGTCGGCCTCGGCACCGCCCTGATCTGCCTGCTGCTCGCCGTCTCCAAGGGCGCCGACTGGGGTTGGGGCAGCGCCACCACGCTCGCCCTCTTCGCCGCCGTGCTGGTGCTGCTGCCCGCCTGGGGCTGGTGGGAACTGCGCCTCAGCGAACCGCTGGTCGACCTGCGCGTCACCGCCCGCCCCCAGGTCCTGATGACGAACACGGCCTCGATCCTGGTCGGCTTCGCGATGTACGCGCAGTCCCTCGTCGTGCCGCAACTGCTTCAGCTGCCCGAGGCCACCGGCTACGGCCTGGGCCAGTCGATGCTGGCGATGGGCCTCTGGATGGCCCCGGCGGGCCTGATGATGATGGCGATGTCCCCGGTCGGCGCGAAGCTGTCCGCCGCCAAGGGCCCGAAGGTCACCCTGGCCGTCGGCAGCCTCCTCATCGCCGCCGGCTACGGCCTGTCCGTCCCGCTGATCGGCGCGGACTCCCCGTGGAGCCTGCTGGTCGTCACCCTCGTCTGCAACTCGGGCGTCGGTTTCGCGTACGGGGCGATGCCCGCGCTCATCATGAGTGCGGTGCCCCAGTCCGAGACCGCGTCGGCGAACAGCTTCAACGCCCTCATGCGCTCGATCGGCACGTCCTTCGCGGCGGCGGTGATCGGCGTCGTCCTGGCCCGGATGACCACGGACTTCGGCGGCTTCCCGCTGGCCTCCCAGAACGGCTTCCGCGTCGCGATGCTCATCGGCTGCGGCGTGGGCCTCGCGGCGGCGGTCGTCGCCGCTCTCATCCCCGTACGGCCGGCGACCGCGCCGCTGCGGCCGGCCGCGGCGAGCGGTCCCGCGGGGGTTCCGGAGGCCTCGGAGTCCAAGGCCTGACCGTCGCCTGTACGGAGCACGGCCCGTGGCCCGACGGCTGAACCGCCGGTCCACGGGCAGGACTTGGTCCGACCACCCGGCCCAGCGGTCACGAGGCCGCGTCAGCGCCTCAGCGCCTCAGCGCGTCAACGCGTCAACGCGTCAACGCGTCAACGCGTCAGTCTCAGCAGCCGCCCGGCTCTCGCCGTCGCGACCAGCTCCTCGACAGTGGCGAGCTTCACCCGGGGCCGCCCGTCGCGCCTGCCCCGGTCCCGTTCGGCACGGTCGATCGCGGCCAGGCCCCGGGCGTCCACGACCCGACGGTTGCGCCGCCGGGCCAGTCGCCGGAACGCCTTGGCGTCACCCGTCGGGGCGGGCAGGGTCCCGGCGACCGCGTCGGCCAGGAGCGTGCCGACGGTCTCGGCCGCGCAGGTGCGGTTCGCGCCGATCCCGCCGGATGGCCCCCGCTTGATCCAGCCGACCACATAGCCGCCGGGCAGCCCGGCAATCCGTCCGCCCTCGTGCGGGACGGTGCCCGAGGCCTCGTCGAACGGCAGCCCGGGGACCGGCAGCCCCCGGTAACCGATGGCCCGCAGCAACATCCCGGCGGCCAGATCCACCGCGCCCTCGCCGTCGCCGTCGCCGTCGGTGACCCGTACGGTGCGCATGTCCCCGTCGACCAGGATCTCCACCGGCTCGGAGTGGAAGCGGAGCACGATGCGCCGGTCCGCCCCTCGACCGGGCCCGGGGGACGCGGCGCCCGTACGCACCCGGGCGAGGCCCCGGAGCAGCCCGGCCCGGTCGCCCGCCCCGGCCGCGTCGATCGCCTCCCCCGTGCGCGGATCGTGGTCGTCCACCACCAGCTCCACGCCCGGCAGATGCTTCAGCGCGAGCAGTTCGGAGCGGGTGTACGCGGCGTCCCCGGGCCCCCGCCGCCCCAGCACCACCACCTCGCGGACCCGGCTCGCCCGCAGCGCCTCCAGCGCGTGGGCGGCGATGTCGGTGCCCGCGAGCGCCTCCGGGTCGGCGACCAGGACCCGGGCGACGTCGAGCGCCACGTTGCCGTTGCCCACCACGACGACCCGCTCGGCGGACAGGTCGACGCCCTGCGCGACGGCCTCCGGGTGGGCGTTGTACCAGGCGACGAACGAGGTCGCCGACAGACACCCGGGACCGTCCTCGCCGGAGATCCCGAGCCGCCGGTCCGTGGAGGCGCCGACCGCGTAGATCACCGCGTCGTGGTGGGCGGCCAGCTCCTCGGCGGTGACGTCCCGGCCCACCTCGATGCCCAGGTGCATCCGGACCCGGGGGTGCGAGTGGAAGCGGGAGAAGGTGTCGCCGACCTTCTTCGTTGCGGGGTGGTCGGGGGCCACCCCGTACCGGACGAGCCCGCCGGCCACCGGCAGCCGGTCGATCAGGGTCACCTCGGCGGCGGTGTGCAGCAGCAGGTCCTGCGCCGCGTACATCCCGGCGGGCCCGGTGCCGACGACGGCCACCCGCAGCGGCCCGAAGTCGGACGGCAGGCTGCGCCCGAAGACCGGCTCCCCCCAGACGTGGAAGTTCGGCCCGTCCGTCGTGTCGGGGTCCGGCTCCCCGCCCTCGTAGTAGGCGGCGTTGATGTCGGCGTACTCCCGCTGCGCGGCGGACAGCGAGTCCACCGGGAAGATCGCGTCCACCGGGCAGGCGTCCGCGCAGGCCCCGCAGTCGATGCACGCCCGGGGGTCGATGTGGAGCATCTCCGTACTGCCGAAGGCGCGTTCCTCCGGCGTCGGGTGGATGCAGTTGACCGGGCAGACGGCCACGCAGGTGGCGTCGTTGCAGCAGGTCTGGGTGATGGCGTAGGTCATGGCCCCGGCTCAGATCAGGTTCGCGCGCTTGTAGAACGCGAGGGCGGGCTTGGTGAGGAGGCGGGCGGAGGCCAGGAAGTCCATCAGCCCCGAACAGCTGGACCGCATCATGGACTTGTGGTGCTCGTTGCGCCGGGCGGCGGCCAGCGCACGCTGCTTGTCCAGCCCGGCCCTCCGGTAGACCTCCGGGTTCACCATGCTGGTCACGATGAAGTACGAGGCGACGGCGACGACGAACGCGTTGAGCTGCCGCCGCGCCCACCCGGCGCCCGCCAGCCGCTTGAGCGTCTCGTCCCGGGCGAACTTCATGTGCCGGGACTCCTCCACCACATGGATGTTGTTGATGGTGCGGACGAACGGCACCACCCGCTCGTCGCGCATCCAGTCCCGCTGCATCACGTCGAGCACTTCCTCGGCGACCAGGATCGCCGCGTACGCCGCCTCGCCGAACGCCAGCGTCTTGAAGGCCCTGCCCAGCTCCATCACCGCACGGCGGGGCCGGTAGTGGGGCGCCCCGAGCTTCTGCGCACCGCGCGCGAACATGATCGAGTGGCGGCACTCCTCGGCTATCTCGGTGAGCGCCCACTGGAACTCCGCGCCCGCCGGGTTCTTCATGTAGATGTCGCGCAGCACCATCTGCTGGAGGATCATCTCGAACCAGATCCCGGTGCTGGCGACCGAGGCCGCCTCCTGCCGGGTGAGCTCCTTGCGCTGCTCCTCGGTCAACTCGCCCCAGTACGCGGTCCCGTAGAGACTGCACCACTCCGGGCTCGCGCCGTGGAACTCCTTGTCCAGCGGTGTCTCCCAGTCCACCTCGGTGGCCGGGTCGTACGCCAGCTGCGCGGCCGAGTCGAGCAGCCGCCGCGCGACGTCGTCGCCCTCGGGGCTCTCCTGGACCTTCGACGGAACGGTGCTGCCGGCCATGCTGCGGCTCCTTGGGTCGAGTGCGGTGATCCTCGATCGTGGTGATGCGTACGTCGGCCGACCGCCGCGACGGATCCGACTCGCGCTGTACGGGGTCGGGTCGTGCTGCACGGGTCGGGTCGTGCTGTGTGCTGTACGGGATCACCGGGGCCGGGGCGGCGGCCCGTGCCGGACCGGACACCGGCCGACCCGGGATCCTTGTTAGACGCAAGGTATAACAAGGATCCCGGGTCGCCTACCCCCCGGTAGAAATCGGTACGGACGCTCACCGCGTCTCCATGCCCTGCGGGCGGTTCGGCGCTATTCCTCTTCCCAGGTGACCGGCAGGGAGACCACTCCGTAGATGCTGGAGCGTTCACGCAGCGGCACTTCCCCCGGCGGGACCGCAAGGCGCAGGGAGGGAAAACGGGCGAGGAGCGCCGGGAGCGCGACGGTCATCTCGACGCGCGCGAGCTGCTGACCGAGGCACTGGTGGGCGCCGTGACCGAAGGAGAGATGCCCGGTGGCCCGGCGACGGATGTCGAGCCGGTCGGGCTCGGGGAACCTGCGCGGGTCACGGTTGGCCGCCTGTACGGAGACGGTCACCGTCTCCCCCGCCCTGATCAGCTCGCCCGCCACCTCGACGTCCTCCAACGCGGACCGCAGCAGCGGGTCGGCCACGCTGAGGTAGCGCAGCAGCTCCTCCGCGGCCGGTCCGGCGAGGTCCGGGTCGCCGCGCAGGGCTTCCAGCTGGCCGGGGTTGGCCAGCAGGGCGAAGACGCCGAGAGCGAGCATGTTCGCGGTGGTGTCGAGCCCGGCGGCGAGGAGGAGCCCGCCGATCCCGGCCAGCTCCTCGTCGCTGAGACCGGAGGCTCCGAGGTCTCCGGACCCGCGGTCGGGGGCGGAGCCGGATGCGGAGCCAGGTGCGGAGCCGGATGCGGCGAGGTCGCTGAGCAGGTCGTCGGTGGGCTCGGCCCGCTTGGCGAGGACGAGTTCACCGACGTACCGGAGCAGCCCCGCGTAAGCCTCGTCCTTGGCCCCGGCGTCGGCCGCCTGGTCGAAGATGACCTCGACCAGCCCCAGAAAGCGCCCCCGGTCGGCGTAGGGCACGCCGAGCAGCTCGCAGATCACCAGCGTGGGCACGGGCCGGGCGAGGGCCTCCACCAGATCGGCCGTGGGTCCGGCCTGCTCCATGGCGTCCAGGCAGTCGGCGGTGAACCGCTCGATACGACCGGCCAGTTGACGCATCCGGCGCACGGTGAACCGGCCGGCGAGCAGTCTGCGGTAGCGGGTGTGCTCCGGGGCGTCGAGACCGATGATGTCCCCGACGGGCGCCGGCGGCAGCTCTCCCGGCGCGCCCTCCATCGCCATCGGCAGGTGCAGGAGCTCGTAGCGGGAGCTGAAGCGCGGATCGGCCAGCACCGCGCGGGCCGCGGCATGCCCGGTGACCAGCCGACCCACGTGCCCGTCGGCACAGCGGAGGCGGCGGACCGGCCGGTCGCTCAACGCGGTGAGCGCGGCGGGCGGATCGAAGGGGCAGCCGGCGTGCCGGTCGGTGGGCAGGACGGGCGGCTCATCAGCGGTCGCGGAGCCGGTGGGCAGGACGGGCGGCTCATCGGCGGTCGCGGAGCCGGTGGCCGGGTCGTACGCCATCGGGTTCTCCTCAGGTCGTGGGATCGGGACACCGGAGACGAAGCCATCGGGGGCCACGTCGTCGGGGGGTACTCACCGGGGGTCCTGGCCGAACTTCGAGGTCGCCCAGAAGTAGCCGAGCACCACGAGCCCGAGGCTCCAGCCCACGGCCAGCCAGCCGTTGTGGCCGATCCCGGTGCCGAGGAGCAGGCCGCGCAGGGTCTCGATGACGGGGGTGAAGGGCTGGTACTCGGCGATCGGCCGGAACCAGCCCGGCATCGTCTCCACCGGGATGAACGCGCTGGACAGCATCGGGAGCAGCACCATCGGCAGGGCGTTGTTGCTGGCCGCCTCGGCGTTCGGGCTGATGAGGCCCATGCCGACCGCGACCCAGGTGAGGGCGGCGGAGAAGAGCACGAGCAGCCCGAACGCGGCCAGCCACTCCACGAGCGTGGCGTCCGTGGAGCGGAAGCCGATGGCCACGGCGACCGCACCCACCAGGACCACGCTCAGCACGCTCTGCAGCACGCTGCCGACGACGTGCCCGGTGATCACCGAGCCGCGGTGGATCGCCATGGTGCGGAAGCGGGCGATGATGCCCTCGGACATGTCCGTGGAGACGGACACCGCGGTCCCGACCACGGTGGCTCCGACGGTCAGCAGCAGGATGCCCGGGACGATGTAGGCGATGTAGGCGGCGCGGCCGCCCTCTCCGCCGCCGATGCCCGCGCTCATCACGTCGCCGAAGATGTAGACGAAAAGCAGCAGGAGCATGACAGGCGTGAGGAGCAGATTCAGCGTGAGGGACGGGTAGCGCCGGGCGTGCAGCAGATTGCGGCGCAGCATGGTGTTGGTGTCCCGGACGGCGAGGGCGAGGGTGCTCATCGGAGGTTCTCCTTCGGCTGGTCGGCCTGGGCGGGCACGGTGGCGGAGGCGGTGAGGGCGAAGAACACGTCGTCGAGGTCGGGCGTGTGCACGGTCAGCTCGTCGGCCTCGATACCGGCCGAGTCCAGCCAGTCGAGGATGGAGCGCAGTTCGCGCTGTGTGCCGTCGCTGGGGATGGACAGCGACAGGGACTCGTCGTCGGGGGCGGCCCCGGTCAGGGCGGAGGCGGCGGACCGGTAGGCGTCCGGGTCGGTGAAGCGGAGCTTGACGTGGCCGCCCGGGACGAGCCGTTTGAGCTGCTCGGCGGTGCCCTCGGCGGCGATTGTCCCGTTGTTCAGTACGGCGATGCGGTCGGCGAGTTCGTCGGCCTCCTCCAGGTACTGGGTGGTGAGGAAGACGGTGACGCCGTCGGCTACCAGGCCGCGGATGATGCCCCACATGGTGTGGCGGGAACGTGGGTCGAGGCCGGTGGTCGGCTCGTCGAGGAAGATGATCCGCGGGGAGCCGACGAGCGTCATGGCGATGTCGAGGCGTCGCTTCATGCCGCCGGAGTAGGTGGACGCCGGCTTCTTCGCGGCTTCCACCAGGTCGAAGCGCTCCAGGAGTTCGGCGGCGACCCGCCGCCCCTCGCGCCGGGGCAGGTGATGGAGGTCCGCCATCAGCAGCATGTTCTCCTCGCCGGTGATCAGCCCGTCCACGGCGGAGAACTGCCCGGTGACACCGATCGTGGCGCGGATCGCCTGGGCGTCGGTGGCGAGGTCGTGTCCGCCGACGCGGATCTCGCCGGAGCCGGGGCCGGGGGAGATGAGGGTGGAGAGGATCTTGACGACGGTGGTCTTGCCCGCGCCGTTGGGGCCGAGCAGAGCGAAGACGGTGCCCTGGGGCACCGACAGGTCGATGCCGTCGAGCACGATCTTGTCGCCGTAGGACTTGCGCAGTCCGGTGGCGGTGATCGCCTGCGGCGCGACCTGGGCGGCGAGCGGCGCGGAGGCCCGGGTGACAGACACGCTGGTTCCCTTCATGCTGATTCCCTTTCGCGAGCGGTGAGTCGGGAGTGGCCGGGACGAGAAGCGGGCACGGCGAAGTCGGGCTCGGCAGAGAGCCGGGCGCCGTGGAGGGGGTGGGCCGAAGCCAGGCGCGACCACCTCAGACGCGGGAGTCAGGCACGGCGGACGATGATGTCGCCGGCCCCGCTCCGGGCGTGCACCTCGACGGTCTCGTCGGAGTCCTCGGGCCCGGCGGCGGCGCCGAGCGAGTTGCGTACGGTGCCGAACTTGGGGTTCAGGTCGAGCCAGGCGGCGGTGCCCTCGTGGATGCCCACTTCGAGGTCGCCGACGGACGTGCGCAGAGCGATACGGCCGCGGGTCACGTCGCCGACGCGGATGCGCCCGTTGGAGGAGGTCGCGTCGACCCCGGCTCGGGCGACACCGATCTCGATGCGCCCGTTGGCGGACTTGGCGACGACGTCGCCGTGCGCGACGCCCACGGAGACGTCGCCGTTGGCCGCGTTGACCTTCAGCACACCGCCGACCTCGTCGATCACGGTCGCGCCGTTGCCGTTCTTCACGACCGCCGCCCCGGCGACGACGCCGACCTCGACCCGGCCCGAGCCGATGACCTCGGCGTCCCCGCTGGAGCGGACCAGCCGGATGTCGCCGTGGTCGGTCCTGAGCTCGGCGCGGACCGCCTCCTCCACCTGGAGGTCGCCGAGCGAGGTCCTGAGCCGCACCTCGCCGAGCGGCCCTTCACCGAAGAAGCCGCCCAGCGCGGAGGCGCCGCGCACATCGGAGCCCGCGGGCAGTTCGATGCTCACCTCGACGGCGCCCGGCTTGCCGAACAGGGAGCGCTTCTTGGGGGTCCTGACGGTGAGACGGCCACCCGAGCAGGAGACCCGGGTCTGCTGCACGGCGCGTACGTCGTCCTCGTCCGCCCCGTTGCCCGGCAGCACCTCGACGACCGTGTCGGTGCGCTTGCCGGCGGTGATGCGGGCGGTGCCGGCGTCCAGCTCGATGACGGCGGAGATCGGCTCGGGAGTATCGAAAGAAGGCATGGCTGTCCCGTCCTCTTGGCTCGGTGAGTGATGAGTGATCAGTGACGTCGGCCGGATCGGCGATCCGCCGGTGAGGTGGCGCCGGCTACGAACAGGCGGCCGGCGGACGTAGCGGGCCCGGCGGACCCGGCGGAACCAGTGCGCCCAGCGGAGCTAGCGGACCCAGCCGGTGAAGCCGCGGCCGCCCGAGTCCTTGCCCCGGCCCGGTGCGCCCGCGCGCCCCCCGCCGTCGAGGGACACGGACACGGCCCGCACGAGCCAGGCGTTGACCGACAGCCCCTCCGCCGCGGCCGCGCTCTCGGCGCGGCCCTTGAGGTGGGCGGGGAGACGGAGGTTGATCCGCACCATGGTGCCGTCGTCGGCCTCCCCGGCCGAAGGCGCCGCCACCACGGGAGCCACGACCGCCTCCCGCTCCTCCCGCACCGGCTCCGGCTCGGGCACCGGCGGCGGCGTCACCACGAACTCGGGATCGAGCCCGCGCAGCCGTACGTCGACCGAACCGGGAGCCAGCTCCCGGGTGACGTCTCCCATCGCCGCGGAGAGCACGTTGAGCAGGGTCAGCCGGACGGCGGACTCCAGCGGAGCACTGAGCCGCTCGGCCAGGGCGCGGGCTTCGTCACCGCTGGCATCCGCGGCGACGGCGAGCTCCCGCCGGAGATTGTCGACGTAGGGGGTGAGATCCATGACGCCATCATGGCACACGAATGGCACCACGTCGAGCCACCCTGGCTCACCTCACCCACAGACGCCCGTGACCTGCACCATCACCACCAGGGAAGCCAATACAACACCACAGAGACAGCCGAGGCAGCCTCGACTGGCACCACAGCAACACCACTTGGCACCACTTGGCACCACCAGATGCGCCGCCTGGAGGGAAGCGCATGAAGACCCGCCGACACACCGTCACCGTCCCGAACGGCTACCGCATCGGGGAGTGGCACGTCCACGAACCCCTCGCCTCGGGCGCCTTCACCACCGTGTACGCGGCACACCGCGCCCACGGCACACCCCGAACCGCCGCCCCGAAATTCTGGCCGACCAGCACCCGCACCAGCCACCGGCCAGACCCCCTGCGCGGCCTGGTCCAACGGGAAGTCGAACTCCTCGGCCGCCTGCGGTCACCACGACTCATCCGCATGTACGACACCCTCGTCGTCCACGACCCCCACCACCCGGAGCTCGACGGCGCCACCGTCCTGGTCCTGGAACAGGCCGTCTCCTGCCTGGAGGCCACCCCGACACCGGCCGACCCCGGCAGAGCCCTGCCGCAGATCTGCGAGGGCCTGACCCACCTCCACCACGCGGGCTGGATCCACGGAGACCTCAAACCGGGCGGTCCTCCGTCTGCCGGGGATACGCGACCTCCAGGACGGGCGCACGCCAGCGCAGCATGGGCCCGAGCCCGGCGAGCATCCCCTCCACCCCACCGTGCAGAAGACCACGGCCACGCACCGCCCGCTCGGCCTCGATACGAGCCTGGATACGCTCCTGCTGGGGCACGACGGCGGCGGCGTAGTACGCGCGCAGTACCCCGACGAACTCCTGACGCGCTCCGCGCTCGGCCAGTCGCCCCGCCCACGCGGGCGCCCCGATGAGCCGGTCGAAGAGGGCGATCTCCTCCTCGACCCGCCGCGCGGGCGTGGCCAGGAGCGTCTCGAGCCCCGCTTCCAGCCCGTCCGCCCCGGTGGCCGGCGTGAGGAAGTCCGGGAAGTACGCGGCCCTGGGATACAGGGGCACCAGGACGCCACGCAGAGCCCGCTCCAACCCCTGCTCCCGCAGCTCCCGCCGTGCCGTGCGGTACCACCCGGCATACGCCCAGCGGCCCCGGCTGGACTGCAGCCGATGCATGCTCGCGGCGATCTCGAAGAGGGGGTCGGGCGCGGGGGCGAGCCGGGTCCTGGCCAGATCCACGTCGTTGAAGTGGATGCGGAGCATGTGGTCCCCCAGGGGTTCGGCTCCTTGCGAGCCTGGGGAAACGCGATAAAGGCCCGATAAACAGGGACTGAACGGTCATGTGCGCCGCCCGGAAACGGAAGAAGCCCGGGTCGGAGGAGATCCGACCCGGGCTTCCCGCTGAGCCCCCTGTCGGATTCGAACCGACGACCTACGCATTACAAGTGCGTTGCTCTGGCCAGCTGAGCTAAGGAGGCGCGCCGGGAGCAGTCTAACCAACCGCGCGCCCCGCCCGTCCGCGTTTTCCGTGTGCTCCGGACTACTGACAGATCGAGAAACGCCAGGTAGCGTCACGGCAGGTTCGCGTCTGTGGACCAGACCACTCCCTACTCGGATCGTCCGGCACGTTCCTGCCGGTTGAGGAGAAGATTCAGCATGGCCAGTGTCACGTTCGACAAGGCGTCCCGCGTCTACCCCGGCTCCACGAAGCCGGCCGTGGACCAGCTCGAGATCGACATCGCGGACGGTGAGTTCCTCGTCCTCGTCGGTCCCTCCGGTTGTGGCAAGTCGACCTCCCTGCGCATGCTCGCGGGTCTTGAGGACGTCAACGGCGGTGCGATCCGCATCGGTGACCGTGACGTCACGCACCTGCCGCCGAAGGACCGGGACATCGCCATGGTGTTCCAGAACTACGCGCTCTACCCGCACATGTCCGTCGCGGACAACATGGGCTTCGCGCTGAAGATCGCCGGTATCAACAAGACCGAGATCCGGGCGAAGGTCGAAGAGGCCGCCAAGATGCTGGACCTCACCGACTACCTGGACCGCAAGCCGAAGGCGCTCTCCGGTGGTCAGCGTCAGCGTGTGGCGATGGGCCGCGCCATCGTGCGTGAGCCGCAGGTCTTCCTCATGGACGAGCCGCTGTCGAACCTCGACGCCAAGCTCCGTGTCTCCACCCGTACGCAGATCGCCTCGCTGCAGCGCCGCCTCGGCATCACCACCGTGTACGTCACCCACGACCAGGTCGAGGCCCTCACCATGGGCGACCGGGTCGCGGTGCTGAAGGACGGGCTGCTCCAGCAGGTCGACTCGCCGCGCAACATGTACGACCGCCCCGCCAACCTCTTCGTCGCCGGCTTCATCGGCTCCCCCGCGATGAACCTCGTCGAGGTCCCGATCACCGACGGCGGCGTGAAGTTCGGCAACAGCGTCGTCCCGGTCTCCCGCGAGGCGCTCACCGCCGCCGCGGACCGCGGTGACACCACCGTGACGGTCGGCATCCGCCCCGAGCACTTCGACATCGTCGAGCACGGTGGCGCCGCCGCGAAGTCGCTGACCAAGGACTCCTCGGACGCGCCGGCCGGTCTCGCCGTCTCCGTCAACGTCGTCGAGGAGCTCGGCGCCGACGGCTTCGTCTACGGCGGCGCGCAGGTGGCCGGCGAGCACAAGGACCTGGTCGTCCGCGTCGGCGGCCGTGCCGTCCCGGAGAAGGGCACGGAGCTGCACGTCGTCCCGCGCCCGGACGAGCTGCACGTCTTCGCGACCTCCACCGGCGAGCGTCTCACCAACTGACGCTCCACCCGCCGTACGCACGGCCCCGCGCCCCCGCAAGGGGGTGCGGGGCCGTTTGCGTGGTCCCGGCGGGTTTGGGTTTCGGTGCCGGGCGGCAGCAAATACCCCGGCACACAGGGCATTTCACCCTGGTTCGTCAAGCCCGCATTCGAAAGGGCGCGTCGAACCATCCCCCGGAAGGGTGACGAATTGTCGCCACGTCATCACTGGCCGCTACGCTCGCTGCGTGACCCACACCGCGCGCCGCATCGGCCGATCCCTCGCTCTCGTCCTGCCCGTCGTCATGGTTCTGTCCGGGACCCTCGCGGTCACCAGCGTCCAGTGGGCGGAGTCGGACAACGACTCCCAGCTGCTGGCCGCCTCGTCGGAGACCGTGTCCAAGCCCGCGAAGCCGCACGCCCCGCAGGACGTCCTGCGGGAGAAGCTGCTCGTGGAGCTGGAGGAGAAGGACCCGGGCGCCGCGCTCACCGGCCTCCAGCGCGCCGTCGAGCAGCGCCCCTCGCTCGCCCGCCACTGCGTGTCGATCGCGAGGGCCCTCGGCAAGGCGGCCGTCGAGCAGTACGGCCCGACCCGGGCGCACCGCTTCTCCCGGCCCGTCTGCGACACCTCGTTCGCCTCCGGCGTCGCGCAGTTCAGCTAGGAGCACCCACGCCGGGTGGCGGTCACGCGGAGCGTCGCCACTCCGTCGGCGGGCACCGCCTATCGTGCCTGCCATGCATACGTATCCGACGCAGGCCGTGATCCTTGCCGGTGGCCAGGGGTCGCGGCTGCGGCCGTACACCGACGACCGCCCCAAGCCGATGGTGGAGATCCCCGGGACCGGGACTCCGATCATCGGGCATCAGTTGTCCTGGCTGGCCGCCGAAGGAGTCACCGACGCCGTGGTCTCCTGCGGGCACCTCGCCGAGGTGCTCCAGGAGTGGCTGGACGCCGCCGTACTGCCGCTCCGGGTCACCACCGTCGTGGAGACCGAGCCGCTGGGTCGCGGCGGCGGCCTGAAGTACGCGGCCGGGCGGCTGCCCGATCCGGAGCAGCCCTGGTACGCCACCAACGGCGACATCTGGACCCGCTTCTCCCTGCGGGAGATGGCCGCCTTCCACGCGGAGCGGGACGCCACCGCCACCCTGGCCCTCGCCCGGCCCCGGATCCCGTGGGGCGCCGTGGAGACGGACGCGTTCGGGCACATCACCGACTTCATCGAGTCGCCGCCCTCCCCGTATCTGATCAACGCCGGGGTGTACGTGTTCTCGCCCGCGTTCACGAAGCTGCTGCCGGACCGGGGCGACCATGAGCGGACCACGTTCCCGCGTCTCGCCCGCGAGCGCCGGCTGGCCGGGTATCCGTTGCCGAACGGGGCGTACTGGCGGGCCATCGACACGGCGAAGGACCTGACCGAGGCGGCCCGCGAGCTCGGCTCCCACGAGGGCTGACAGGCTTCGCCTGCGCACGGAGGGGCGGCCCCCACCCGGTTCTTCCGTCCGGGTGGGGGCCGCCCCTCGCTGTTGTCGTACGGGGTCAGCCGAGGAGGCCGCCGATCGGGTTCCGGCCGCCGCCCGTGGTCGATCCCTCGCCGCCGGAGGAGGTCGAGCCGCCGGTGGGCGCCGGTTCGCCGCCGCCTCCGGACGAGCCGTCGCCGGTGGAGCCGGAGGAGGTGGGTCCGGCGCTGGTGGCGGCCGGGGGCTCCTGCGGGGTGGGCTGCCGCGGGGGCGCCTGGTCGGTGCCCTGGGTCTGGCTGGGCCGGGTGTCCGAACCGGTGCTCTGGCCACCGGAGTCGCGCGTCGCGCCCGGTGTGGCCCGGCCGTCGGCGGGGGTGGTGGCCGGGCCGGTGCGGCTGGGCTCCGGCTGTCGCCGCTGGTCCGGCGTACGGGAGGCCTGGCGTTCGCCGGTGGACTCCTGGGGCAGCGGCATGCCGGGGAGGCGGTTGGTGGGGTTGTCGTTGCGGCCGGGGACGGTGACGACCTCGCTGGAGCGGACCGCGCCGCCGAGGATGGAGCCGATGAGCAGGGTGCAGCCGACGACGACCGTCGCGACGACGGTGCCCCGGCGCAGGACCCGGCGGCGCAGGTCCCAGATCTCCGAGCGCGGGCCGAGCTTGCGCCACGCCTCTCCGGCCAGTCGGCCGTCCACGGAGTAGACCGGCGCGCCCGCGATGATCAGCGGGCTCCAGGCGGCCAGCAGGATGATGTCGGGTGCTTCGTACACGGCGACCGAGCGCCAGCTCACGGTCACCAGCAGGGCGGCGGAGAGCAGCGCGCCGAACGCGGCGGCGACCCGCTGCCAGAGGCCGAGGACGGTGAGTACCCCGACCACGACCTGGAGGAAGGCGACGGTCAGGCCGGCGCCGACCGGGTGGGAGAGCGCGAAGTCGCGCAGCGGTTCGGCCATCGCCCACGGGTGCAGGGAGGTCAGCCAGGTGACCATCGAGCCGCGCTCGCCGCCGTCGAAGTAGACGGGGTCGCTCAGCTTGCCCATGCCGGCGTAGATGGAGATGAAGCCGAGGAGCACCCGCATGGGGAGCAGGACGACGCCCAGGTTCATCCGGTGGCCGGGGTAGTAGGCGTGCCGGACGGGGTCGCCCAGGCCCCGCCGGTCGCGGGACTCGGCGGCTCCGTCGGCCTCGTCGCAGTCGTCGTCGGGGGCGCCGGTCCTGCCGAGGTCGTCGGGCCCCTCGACCGGGTCGTAGGCGCCGACGGCCTGTCGCATGGGCGGCAGGAGCGGACCGGTGTGTCCCGGCCGGTGGGGGGCGGTCAGTACCGGGTTGGGCTGCGTCTCCTCCAGGAGCGGGATGACCTGCGTGGCGCCCGCCCCGTGCCCGCCCCCGGAGGTCCCGCCGAGTCCGGCGTCGAGGTGGCCCGCGGTGGAGTTGCGCACGGCCTGGAGGAGGCCTGTCGCGCCGGGATCGCCGGGAGCGGACTTCCCGCTCCAGACGACGGGGGCCCGCCTGCGGCCCCCGCCGGCACCGCTCATGGCAGGGATGCGGGCCGTTTCCGCGGGGGCACCGCGCAGCCGTGTGCGCTGGCCCGGGGCGAGCTGCACCCGGAAGCTGGCGTGGTTGACGATGACCTGCGCGGGGTCGCTGTCCACCTTGGTCATGCTCAGGGCGGCGGGTTGCTCGTCGAACCGAGGCGTTCTGGTGTCCACACTCATCTAACCGAGTGATGTGTGTTTAGGACACTGCCTTGACCGCACCGGATGTGTCCGAGACCCGTCAAGATCAGGCCAAACTCGGGCAACCTGGAACTGTGTTCGGCGTTCGCGCGTCAACTCGCCGGGCTGGCGAGCCGCTCGCGGCGCGCGTGCCGCGGGCGTCGCGAGCCGGTCGCCGCGCGAGCGCGGTGGCACCGGCGGGCCGGCGGGCCGAGCCGGCCCGCGGCCCGACGGACGGCTATCCGCGGCGGCGCGCCACCTCGTACAGCACGATGCCCGCCGCGACACCGGCGTTGAGCGACTCCGCGCCGCCCGGCATCGAGATCCGCACCCGGTAGTCGCAGGTCTCGCCGACGAGACGGCCGAGGCCCTTGCCCTCGCTGCCGATCACGATGACGACCGGGCCCGCCAGCTGCTCCAGGTCCTCGACCGTGTGCTCACCGTCGGCGGCCAGGCCGACGACCGTGAGGCCCGCCTTCTGGTAGCCCTCCAGGGCGCGGGTGAGGTTGGTGACCCTGGAGACGGGCGTACGGGCCGCCGTGCCGGCGGAGGACTTCCACGCACCGGCGGTCATGCCGGCGGCGCGGCGCTCGGGGACGACCACGCCGTGGCCGCCGAACGCGGAGACCGAGCGGACGATGGCGCCGAGGTTGCGCGGATCGGTCACCCCGTCGAGGGCGACGATCAGCGGGTCCTCGTTGTTGTCGTACGCGGCGGCGGTGAGGTCCTCCGGGTGCGCGTACTCGTACGGCGGGACCTGGAGGACGAGGCCCTGGTGGTTCAGGCCGTTCGTCATCCGGTCCAGCTCGGGGCGCGGGGCCTCCATCAGGTTGATGTTGCCGCGCTCGCTCGCGAGCTTGAGGGCGTCGCGGACGCGCTCGTCGTTGTCGATGTACTGCTGGACGTAGAGGGTGACGGCGGGCACGCCGTCACGCAGGGCCTCGTAGACCGGGTTGCGGCCGACGACCATCTCCGAGGTGCCCTTGACGCCGCCGCGCCGGGGCGCGGGGCGGCGGGCGGCGGCCTGCTTGGCCTGGGCGCCGGCGATCCGGTTCTTCTTGTGCCCCTTGCGGGCGGAGGCCGGCGGCGTCGGTCCCTTGCCTTCGAGACCACGGCGTCGCTGGCCACCGCTGCCGACCTGCATGCCCTTCTTGTTGGACGTGCGGCGGTTCCTGCGCTGGCTGTTCCCGGCCATGATCTACCTGTTTCGTTGCTTTCAGACGTACGTACGTATAAGGAAAGTGTGCCGCCCGGATCGCCGGGCGGCACCATCTCACTGCTCGGAGCGGGTGCTCAGCGCGGTCCCAGCGTCCACCGGGGGCCGGTGGGGCTGTCCTCGATGACGAGGCCGGACTGGTTGAGCTGGTCGCGGATGGCGTCGGCGGCGGCCCAGTCCTTGCGGGCGCGGGCCGACTGCCGCTGGTCGAGGACGAGGCGGACGAGGGTGTCGACGACGCCGTGCAGGTCCTCGCCCCGGTCGCCCTCGCCCGCCCAGTGCGGGTCGAGCGGGTCCAGGCCGAGGACGCCGAGCATGGCCCGTACCTCGGCGAGGCGGTCGACCGCGGCTTCCTTGTCGTCGGCGGCCAGTGCGCTGTTGCCCTGGCGGACGGTGGTGTGGATGATCGCGAGCGCCTGCGGTACGCCGAGGTCCTCGTCCATCGCCTCGGCGAAGGCGGGCGGGACCTCGGCGGCGGGGGGAACGGTCTCCCCGGCCTTCTCGGTGACGCGCTGGACGAAGCCCTCGATCCGGGCGAACGCGGACTCGGCCTCGCGCAGGGCCTCATCGCTGTACTCGATCATCGACCGGTAGTGCGGGGTGCCGAGGTAGTAGCGCAGGACGATCGGGCGCCACTGCTTGACCATCTCGCTGACGAGGACGGAGTTGCCCAGCGACTTGGACATCTTCTCGCCGGACAGGGTGACCCAGCCGTTGTGCACCCAGTACCTCGCGAACTCGTCGCCGTAGGCCTTGGCCTGGGCGATCTCGTTCTCGTGGTGGGGGAAGATCAGGTCGATGCCGCCGCCGTGGATGTCGAAGGCGGAGCCCAGGTACTTGTGGGCCATCGCGGAGCACTCCAGGTGCCAGCCGGGACGGCCGCGGCCCCAGGGCGTCTCCCAGCTGGGCTCGCCCGGCTTGGTGGCCTTCCACATGGCGAAGTCACGCTGGTCTCGCTTGCCGGTCTCGCCGTCGCCGGAGGGCTGGCGCAGATCGTCCAACTCCTGGTTGGAGAGCTCCAGATAGCTGGGCAGCGAGCGCACGTCGAAGTAGACGTTGCCGTCGGCCTCGTAGGCGTGACCGCTCTCGATGAGGCCGCGCATCATCTCGATCATCTCGGGAACGTGGCCGGTGGCGCGGGGCTCGTACGTGGGCGGCAGGCATCCCAGGGCGTCGTAGCCGTCGTTGAACGCGCGCTCGTTCTCGTAGCCGATCGACCACCAGGGGCGGCCCTGGTCGGCGGACTTCGCGATGATCTTGTCGTCGATGTCGGTGACGTTCCGGATGAACGTGACGTCGTAGCCGCGGTAGGTGAACCAGCGGCGCATGATGTCGAAGTTCAGGCCCGAGCGGATGTGGCCGATGTGCGGTGCTGCCTGGACAGTGGCGCCACAGAGGTAGATCGAGACGCAGCCCGCTGTGAGCGGGACGAAGTCACGGATCTGCCGGGCGTTGGTGTCGTGCAGGCGAATAGTCACGTCTCAAGGGTAGTAGGCCCGCACCAGTGCCCCGCGACCCTTGGGGATCGCGGGGACAACTTTCTGGTACCGGGATGCCCCGAAACGGCCTTGGAGGGGCCCGGAGAGCGTTCTCACACCCTCCGGGGCGCCTACAGGCGGCCGACGATCTTGCGCGGGGAGACGCGGACGACGACGCGGGGGTCGTCGGCGGCGGAGTCCGGGTTGAACTCCGCGTACGGCTTGCCGGTGTACTTCACGGACAGTTCGTCGATCAGTTCCTGCCCGCCGTCCGTCGTCAGCGTCGCCTCGCCGCGGATCTCGGCGTAGGTGTACGGGTTGTCGAAGGGCTGGACGACCACGGTGACGCGCGGGTCGCGGCGGAGGTTCTTCTCCTTGCGGCGGCCGACGGTGGTGGAGATCAGAAGGTCGTCGCCGTCGCGCTTGACCCAGACCGGGGAGACCTGGGGGCTGCCGTCGGGCTGGATGGTGGCGATGTTGACGAACACGGGGCTGTCGAGCAGGTTCTTGAGCTCGGCGGAGAGTGCGGCGGTCATGCGTACGGCCTCCTGTGCGCTGCGGTCGGTCCTTCGTCCAGTGCTGCTCCTACCCCGCAACCGCGCGCGTTCGCCGATCCTTCCCGCCGGGGCCCGCCGGAAGGGTGAACGCCAGCGCCGCCCCTGCCAGCGGGATCGCCGCGAGCACCGCCCACCGCAGGGGCGCGGGCGCGTCGAGCAGGGCGCCGGTCGCCGCGCTCCCCGCGAGGACGGCGATCCCGGAGACGGAGGACAGCGCCCCGGTGGCCAGCCCGAGCTGCCGGTCCTCGACCAGGTCGGGCACCAGGCCCCGGGCGGCGGGGACCAGCAGCATCTGGCCCAGGGTCAGCAGGACGACGAGCGCCGCGCCGGGCAGCAGACCGCCGGGGCCGGCCGGGGCGAGCGGTACGGCGGCGAACCCGGCGGCGACGATGGCGAGGCCGGTGACGAGTGCGGTACGCGGGGCGATCCGGTGGGCGGACCAGCGGGTCAGCGGCACCTGGGCGACGACGACGAGCAGCGAGGACAGGGCGAAGAGCCAGCCGAGCGCGGCCCCCGATCCGGTGGCCCGCTCCACCTCGGCGGGCAGCGAGAGATAGAGCTGGTTGTAGGCGACGAGGTAGCTGCTGTACGCGAGGCAGAGCAGCAGGAACGCCCGGTTGGTGAAGACCGCCCGCCACGGCGACCGTCCCGGTGGGGCCGTACGGATGATGGCGTCCGGCGCCTGTGCCTCCCCCCGTTCTCGTACGGGGTCGGCTGCGGGTTCCCGTACGGGGGCGGCGCGCGGCATCAGGCGGGCGTGCCCGGCCAGTACGGCGACGAAGACGGCGGCCCCGGCGAGGCAGGCGGCCCGGAAGCCGCCGCCGAGCAGCAGGAGCAGGGAGCCGAGCAGCGGCCCGATGAACGCCCCGGCCTGCCCGGCGGCGGAGAACAGGGCGAGGACGTGGGCGCGCGGGGCGCCGGTGGCCCGTTCGTGCCGGACGGCCTCGCGGGCGGCCTCGGACTCGACGGCCGGGGAGAAGAGCGCGGCGGCGAAGCCGATGAGGAGCACGGCGGCGATGACGGTGGCCGTGGATCCGGCGAGGGCGAGCCAGCCGAACCCGGCGATCCGCAGGGCGCAGCCCGCCAGCACGACGGGGCGCGGGCCGTAGCGGTCGGTGAGGGCGCCGCCGACGACGAACAGGCCCTGCTGGCTGAAGGTGCGCAGCCCCAGGACGAGGCCGACGAGCCAGCCCGCCATGCCGAGGCCGCTGCCGAGGTGGGTGGCCAGGTAGGGCAGGACGGCGTAGAAGCCGACGTTGAAGGCGAACTGGGTGGCGGTGAGGAGCCGGAGGTAGGGGGTGGGCGCGCTCGCGAGCCGGGGCCTGCGGCTCTTCTCCTCGGCGAGGACCCCTGCGGGCGCGCTGGCGTGCGCGGGTTCGGGTTCGGGGTCGTCGGTGCGTGTGGGTTCGGGTTCGGGGTCGTCGGCGCGTGTGGGCGCGGGCTCGGGAACGTCGGTGCGTGTGGGCGCGGGTTCGTCGGCGGGCTCCGGCTCGTATCGGTTCACTTCAGGCCCGCCGGGGTGCGCCCGCGTACCGCGGCCGAGGTGAGGACGGCCAGTGCGCCGAGGACGGCGAGCGCGGCGGCGGGGGCGAGGACGGCCCACGGGGCGCGTTCGGCGTACGGCATGTTCTCCGACAGCATCCGCCCCCACTCCGGCGCCGGGGCCTGTGTGCCGAGGCCGAGGAAGCCGAGCGAGGCGAGGGCCAGCGCGATGGCCGGGACGCGGAGCAGGGCGTGGCGCACCACCGGTGGCAGGACCCCGGGCAGGACGTGGCGGCGCAGCAGGTGGGCCCGGTCCGCGCCGAGGGCGACGGCGGCGGCGAGGTGCGGGGCCGCCTTCTCCTGGGCGTACAGGGCGGCGGTGTGGGCGGCGAGCGGGGCCCAGGCGACGGCGGCCACGGCCGCGGCGGCGCCCCAGGGGCCCGGCCCGGCGATGCCCGCGACGAGGAGGCCGGCGAGGACGGCGGGGAGCGCGTTCGCCGTCTCGGTGAGGGCTCCGGCGCGTACGGACCCGAGGAGCAGGCCGAGCACCAGGGTGACGGCTCCGACCGCGACGGCGGCCAGCCCGGTGCGGGCCGCCCCGTGGCCGAGGCGGGCGAGGACGTCGCGGCCGAGGTTGTCGGTGCCGAAGGGGTGTGCGGCGGAGGGGCCGGCGAGGCGGGCGGCGGTGTCGACGTGGAGCGGGTCGCGCAGGAGTCCCGCGACGGTGACGGCGAGCAGGAGGCCGCCGAGGACGAGGGCGGCGGCGGCGAGCGTGCGGCGGCCGGGCAGCCGGGGCGTGACGAGTGCGGGGAGCGCGCGGTCGGTCAGGGCGGTGCCGAGCAGCACGCGGACGGCGAGGCGGGAGAGCAGGCCCGCGGCGACTCCGAGGAGCAGCAGGACCAGTGCGGTCGCCTGGAGGACGGGCAGGTCCTGGGCGAGGGCGGCGGCCAGGGCCGTACCGCCGAGGCCGGGGATGGCGTACAGCGTCTCGACGGCGACCGCCCCACCGGTCAGCCCGACCGCGACCAGGCCGAGCTGGGGCAGCAGGCCCGGCAGCGCCCGGCGCAGGGCGTGCCGGGCGACGACGCGGCCGGGCAGGCCGTTCGCGGCGGCGGCCCGGGCCCAGGGTTCGGCGAACGCGCCGGGCAGGGCGTCGTCCAGCAGTCGGCCGAGCAGCGCCCCGGCGGGGACGCCCATGGCGAGCGCGGGCAGCACGAGCTGGTCGGGGGCGCCCCAGCCGAGCGCCGGGAACCACCCGAGGTGGACGGCGAACACCGTGGCCAGTACGGCGGCGAGCAGGAACTCCGGCAGTGCGGCGAGCACTGCCGCGCCCGCTCCGGCGCGCACCCGGACGATCCGGCGCGCGGCCCCGCGCCGGAGGGTGGCGGCGCTCAGCGCGAGGGCGAGGAGCACGGCGACGGCGAGCGAGGCGGCCATCAGGGTGAGGGAGTTGCCCAGCGCGGTGGCCACGTCGGGTCCGACGGGTTGCCCGGAGACCCAGGACTCTCCCGGGTCGCCCCGGAGCAGCCCGCCGAGCCAGCCGCCCAGGACGTGCCACGGCCCGCCGTCGAGCCCGGTCTCGGCGCGGATCGCGGCGAGGGTCTCGGGCGTCGGGGCCCGGTCGGCGTACCGGGCGCGCAGGATGGTGCGGGCCGGGTCGGTCCGGGTCAGCCAGGGCAGCAGCCCGATCACCGCGACGACGGCGAGCAGCGCGCCGAGCCGTCCGGCGAGGTACTTCACGCGGTCACCTCACCCGATGCGGGTGTCGGCGGTGATGAGGGTGCGTTCCATCGGGTCGAGGGCGACGCCCCGGACGCGGGTGTCGTCGTAGCCCTGCACGAAGCGTTCGTGGACGAGCGGGACGAGGGCGTCGGAACCGAGGATCGCGGCCTCGGCGGTCATCTCGGCCCGGTGGCGGGCGTCGGTGTCGGCGAGGGCGGCGGCCTTGTCGACGGCGGCGTCGACGGGCTCCGCGCAGAGCTGGGTGATGTTGAAGCTGCCGTCGCAGGTGAAGTCGGAGGCGAGGTAGGAGACCGGGTCGGCGGTGTCCAGGAGGGTGTTGCGGGCCTGGATGAACGCGTCGTACTTCCCGGCGAGCGCGTCGGCCTCCAGTTGCGCGTAGTCGCGGACGACCTGCTTGACGGTGAAGCCGCGCTTCTCCAGCTGCTGCTGGACGACGGTGGCGGCCTCGGGCAGCTCGGGCCGGTTGGTGTAGGTGGCCAGCACGATCGCGGACGTCTTCGCCACCTCGGCCGGGGCGGCGGCCTTCGCGCGGCCGGTGGGGGCGGTGCGCAGGTCGGCGGCCCACGGGACGCCGGGACCCAGCAGCCCCTGGGCGGCGTCGGCGCGCCCCTCGTAGACGCCGTCGACCAGTGCCTCGGGGTCGATGGCCTCCCGGGCGGCGGCGCGCATCGCCGGGTCGGCGAAGACGCCGCGTCCGGTGTTGAGGGAGAGGCCGTTGGTGCGGGCGGAGGGGAACTCGTGGACCAGGCCGTCGCCGAGCAGCGACGCCTGCGAGATCGGTACGTACTCGGCGACGTCGACGTCCTTGGTCCGCAGCGCGTTGGCGCGGGCGGTGCCGTCGGCGACGAACTTCACGTCGACGCCGGGGGCCTTCGCCCGGTCGCCCCAGTAGGTGTCGTTGCGCTCCAGGGTGGCGCTGACCGCGCCGTTGACCTCGGCGAGGGTGAAGGGGCCGGTGGCGTGCCCGGCGGGGTTCACCTTGGAGCCGTCCTTGTACGCGGCGGCGGACAGGATGCTCAGGGAGGGGTTGGCGAGCCGCTGGGGCAGCAGCGGGTCGGCGTCCTTGGTGGTGATCCGTACGGTGTCCGCGCCCGTGGCCGTGGGGGTGAGGGTGGTGTCGGACAGCACTCGGGGCTTGGGAGACGCCTTCTGCGCGGCGGTCAGCGAACGGACCACGGCGGCGGCGTCCAGCTTCGTCCCGTCCTGGAAGACGGCGCCCTCGCGGACCGTGAACTCCCAGGCCTTCTCGCCGTCGCGCTTCCACGTGGCGGCGAGCGCGGGCCGGGCCTCCCCGTTCCGGTCGAGCCGGGTGAGCCCCTCGACGACGGCGAGCCGGCTCAGGGTGACGGCGTCATCGCCGTACGGGGACATGGCCTGGGCGGGCGGGAAGGCCATGGCCACCTTCAGCCGCCGGTCCCCGCCGGAGCCGCCGGAATCCGTGGACGAGGTGCAGGCGGTGGCGACGGGCACGAGGAACGTGGCGGCGGCCAGGGGCAGCGCGACGCGGCGGCGGGGAAGGCGGGGACGGGAGGTGGACATGGCGACGACCTTATATGAAAACGATTGTCATCTAATGGGTGGGGTTGGTCCGCCGTGAGCCGTCGGCGGCCACGGGGACGGCCCCGGGCATCGGCAGCTCGAAGTGGACGATCCCCTGCCCGCCCCCGGGCAGCGCCCGCTCGTCGCACACCTCGCGGGCCAGCGAACGCCAGAAGGGCTCGGCGCCCGGCACGGCGGGGTCGGTGTGCAGGTACAGCGCCTCGTAGCCCCCGGCCCGGGCGGCGAACTCCGCCAGCTCGCGCACCAGTCGCCGGGCCAGTCCGTGCCTGCGGTGCTCGGGGCGCACGTAGATCCGGCAGAGCTGCGCGGTGGTCCCGGAGGGGAAGCGCTCGGCGACCCACGGAGGATTGGGCGGCGCCTGCGGCCCCCGGTCGCGCACGGCCCCGGTGGCGACGATCTCACCGCGGTGCTCGACGACGAGCAGGGTGCAGCGCTCCGGGCGCAGATAGGCGGCCCGGGGGTCGATGATGTCGGCGTGCCAGCGGGGTACGTAGCCGGACTTCAGGTCGTGGTAGACGGTGTCGAGCATCACGGCCCGGGCTCCGCCGAGGTCGTCGGCGGTGGCGGTGCGCAGGACGTACCCGGCGTCCCGGTGGCCGTCGTGGGCGGTTCGGCCGCCGGTCCGGTCGGCCGCCGTCCCCGCCGTCCCCGCCGTCCCCGCCATCACCGTGGTCGCGCTGGTCACCGGTACCACCTCCGCCTCCTCCCGCACTTCGCTCGCATCTTCAGCGTACGTGCAAGTGATGTGCAGGAGGAGGGGGGCCCGGGTGCCGTCCGGGCGTCAGGCGGTCCGGTAGACCAGGGCGGTCGCGATGCCGGCGATGCCCTCGCCGCGGCCGGTGAAGCCGAGCCCGTCGGAGGTGGCGGCGGAGAGCGAGACCGGGGCGCCCACGGCGTCGGACAGCACCTTCTGCGCCTCCTCGCGCCGCTTTCCGATCTTCGGGCGGACGCCGACGACCTGGACGGCGACGTTCCCGATCTCGAAGCCCCCGGCGCGGACGATCCGGGCGGCTTCGGTGAGCAGCGTGACGCCCGCGGCGCCGGACCACTCGGGGCGGCCGGTGCCGAAGTGCTGCCCGAGGTCGCCGAGGCCGGCGGCCGAGAAGAGCGCGTTGCAGGCGGCGTGCGCGACGACGTCGGCGTCCGAGTGACCGGCCAGGCCGGGCCCCTCGCCCTCCCACTTCAGGCCCGCGCACCACAGTTCGCGGCCCTCCTCGAAGGCGTGGATGTCGGTGCCGATGCCGACGAGCGGGATGACGGGGGCGGAGGCTCCCGCCCCCGAGCTTTCCGCCGCGGACCTTTCCGCCCCAGAGCTTTCCGCGCCGGAGCTTTCCGCGCCGGGGCTTCCCGCGCCGGGGTTCTCAGAAACCATCGTTGGCCCTCCTGCGAGCGAGTACCGCCTCGGCCAGCACCAGATCGAGCGGCCGGGTCACCTTGAACGCCTCCTCGTGGCCGGGGACGACGACCACGGGCGCGCCGAGCCGTTCCACCATGCCCGCGTCGTCCGTGGCGCCCTCGCCGTCGACCGCGACCTCGGCGTGGGCCCGGACCAGCGTGTCCCGGTCGAAGCCCTGCGGCGTCTGCACCGCGCGCAGCCTGGCCCGTACGGGGGTGGTGAGCACCGGCTCCGGCTCCCCGGGCGTCCCGGCGGGCTCCACCTCCTTGACGGTGTCCGCGAGGGGCAGCGCGGGAACGACGGCGGGCGCCCCGTCCCGTACGGCCGAGGCGACGGCGTCGACCGTGTCGACCGGCACGAGGGGGCGGGCGGCGTCATGGACCAGGACGACGGAGACGTCCTCGGGCAGCGCGTCGAGGCCCAGCCGGACGGACTCCTGGCGGGTCTCACCGCCCGGCACCACCAGATAGTCGGTGCGCTCGGGCAGCGCGTGCTCGTCGAGGAGGTGCTTCACCTCGGGCGCGCCGTCCGGCGGGGCGACGACCACGACGAGGGAGACGGCCCGGGACGCGGCCATGGCGCGAATCGCGTGGATCAGCATGGGCGTCCCGCCGAGCGCCCGAAGGGCCTTGGGCGCGCCCGGCCCGAGCCGCACGCCCCGTCCGGCCGCGGGGATCACCGCGGCGGTACGGGGAGGGCGCGGCCGGTCGGTCGGGGGTGGCGTCGATGACATCGGTTGCACTCCGAAGGTCCGAGAAGGTCCGAAGGTTCGGCAGGTTTGTTTCCACGACCGACATGGGTAGGGGCCCAGCGAGCCGGGCGTGACGCCCTGGGCTCGCACCGGGCCCCTTCCGTGACACCCGGTCGAGCACGGGTCGCGTCGGGGGCTCACGCAGCACGGGGCCGTCCTTCACCGACGGCCGCCGCACACGCGGATCACACCGCGGGCACGGGGCTACCCGGCAGTCGGGCACCGGATGTAGGTCCGAACATGCCGCAGCGCCCGACGACACAGCGTGAAAAAGGCTGGTCAGCGGGCACCGCGGCACATTCATACAACCGGTGCGCTCCGGCAGCACAAGCCGGAGTAATCCAGTTTTCAGGACGCGAGGACCTCGTCGAGCAGAGCCTCGGCCTTGTCCTCGTTCGTGTTCTCCGCGAGAGCGAGCTCGCTCACCAGGATCTGGCGGGCCTTGGCGAGCATGCGCTTCTCTCCGGCGGAGAGACCGCGCTCGCGCTCCCGACGCCACAGGTCACGCACTACTTCAGCGACCTTGATGACATCGCCGGAGGCGAGCTTTTCGAGATTCGCCTTGTAGCGCCGGGACCAGTTCGTCGGCTCTTCGGCATACGGTGCGCGCAGCACCTCGAAGACCCGGTCCAGCCCGTCCTGCCCGACCACGTCGCGCACGCCCACGAACTCCGCATTGTCCGCCGGCACACGAACCGTCAAGTCGCCCTGGGCGACCTTGAGCACCAAGTAGGTCTTGTCCACGCCTTTGATCTGGCGAGTTTCGATAGCCTCGATCAGCGCGGCCCCGTGATGGGGATAGACCACGGTGTCGCCAACCTTGAACGTCATGTGACAGGTACCCCTTCCGTGGCTATCCAGAGTAACACGAGAACCGCATCTCCTGAATGGCGTTTTCGCAGGTCAGGGCATATCTCGGGGCTTGACAACAGCAACACGGACGTGCTGCGGAAGGCTTCCGGAAGACGGTATTCGCAGGTCGGAGCCACTGTGCGCCCGGAGCGAAACGGCCACGTCACTCAGCCCCGAAGTCCGACAGAAGAGGACGAAAGTCCCGTTTTGTCGGTTTCGAGATGCCCATCATTCCGTACTCCGTTCGATGATCGCTCACCCGTACGGGCGTAACTGTCCGGCCGCAATGAAATTGATCAAGCCACATGAGGTCCGGCCCCTTTCCCCCGCGAAGCCGGGAATGGCGAAGAAACGACCACCACGCCACGACGCGGGCAGAAGAATTGATCACGCGGATTATGTGAACGACACATGGCGTACCCGCCGGTAGAACACCTCGCGGCCCCTAGGAGGGCGTACCTCCGAAGCCTCCCGACCCCTCCCCCGCCATGCCCGGAGAACCTCCCTCACGATCCCGGAGAACATCTCTCGCCCTCCCTCCGGGGGAACGACCCCCACCACCCCGGGGCACGCCCCTCGCCGCCCGCCCGGGGAAGAGCCGGAGCGCGTAGGGGCGGGTCGGGTGCAGGGCGGGCGCGGCGGCTCGGTAGCCTAAGGCCGCTGACACACCCTTAGGGCGGCTTTACACCACCGCTCGACACACCACCGCTCGACGACTGACGTCCGAAGTCCGCAGTCCGACTCGTTCAAGGAGTTGCCGCCGCCGTGAGCCGCAGCCTTCGACACGGCGCCCTCGCCGCCGCCGCCACCGTGATCTCGATCGTCTCCCTGTCCGCCTGCGCGGCGGGCAACAACGCGGAGACGCTCAAGATCAGGCCGGACAACCCGGCCACCACGGTGGGCGACATCAAGATCCAGAACGTGAACGTGCTCACGCAGCCCGAGGGCGGCGCGGACGGCCCCGCCGTCGTCGCCGCGACGCTGTTCAACGAAGGCACCGAGCGCGAGGTGCTGGAGTCGGTCACGCTGCCCGGCAGCGACGTCGAGGTGAAGCTCCAGGCAGCCGAGGGCGACGGCCCCATCGTGGTCCCGGCCGGCGGCCAGGTCACGATCGGCGGCAAGGGCAACGCCGCCGCCGTGATCGAGAACAGCGGCGAGGCGGCACGCAACGGCGACGTCCAGCAGGTCGTCTTCAAGCTCAGCCGGACCGGCGACGTCGGCCTCGGCGCCAGCGTCTTCCCGGCCGAGGGCTTCTTCAAGGACTTCGGCCCCAGCCCGAAGGCGGAGGCGCCCGCGCCGAAGCCGACGCCGTCGGACAGCGCGTCCGGCGACGCGTCCGGCGAGGGGGAGACCCCCGGCGCGGCCGAGGGCGAGACGTCCGGCACACCGGAGAACGGCGCGGCCACCGAGGGCGCCCGGGGCGAGACCGGCACCCAGGGCGAGACGGGCACCCAGGGCACGGGCGACGCCGCCTCGGTGCCCGCGGCCGACTGACGCGGAACAACTCTGCCCCGTGACGCGGACACGAGCGCACAGAACGCCGAAGGGGCGCTTCCCGGCCGGGAAGCGCCCCTTCGGCGTACCGCGGGCGGCTCCGGCCACCGCGTCCCTCGGTTTACGGCTCGAACTTGTACCCCAGGCCCCGCACGGTGACGAGGTAGCGCGGGGCGCCCGGGTCGGGCTCGATCTTGGCGCGCAGGCGCTTCACGTGGACGTCGAGGGTCTTGGTGTCACCGACGTAGTCCGCGCCCCAGACCCGGTCGATGAGCTGCATCCGGGTCAGCACCCGGCCCGCGTTGCGCAGGAGCATCTCCAGCAGGTCGAACTCCTTGAGCGGCAGGTCGACCTTGCCGCCGGAGACGGTGACCACGTGTCGGTCCACGTCCATCCGCACCGGTCCCGCCTCCAGGGCGGCCGGGGTGACCTCCTCCGGCTCTCCTCGGCGGCGCAGGACGGCCCGGATGCGGGCGACGAGCTCCCGGGAGGAGAAGGGCTTGGTGACGTAGTCGTCGGCTCCTATTTCCAGCCCGACGACCTTGTCGATCTCGCTGTCCTTGGCGGTGACCATGATCACCGGAACGTTGGAGCGGCTGCGGAGCTGGCGGCACACCTCGGTGCCGGGCAGGCCGGGCAGCATCAGGTCGAGCAGGACCAGGTCGGCGCCGTTGCGCTCGAACTCGTCCAGCCCGTCGGGGCCGGTCGCCGCGATGGCGACCTCGAAACCTTCCTTGCGCAGCATGTAGGACAGGGCGTCGCTGAAGGATTCCTCATCCTCGACGACAAGCACTCGGGTCACGGAAGAGCCTCCGGGGCAGGGAAGGGGTCAAAGGTGTCGGTCTCGTACGGCCCCTCGTCGTCGCCGTTGACGATAAGCGGTCCGCCGGTGGTGCGCTCCCTCGCGGCGCCCGATTCGGGCAGTCGGAGGGTGAAGGTGGAGCCCTGTCCCTCGGAGCTCCAGACGGTGACCTCCCCGCCGTGCGAGGCGGCCACGTGTTTGACGATGGCGAGGCCGAGACCGGTGCCACCGGTGGCCCGTGAGCGGGCCGGGTCGACGCGGTAGAACCGCTCGAAGACCCGTTCGCGGTCCTTCTCGGAGATGCCGATCCCCTGGTCGGTGACGGCTATCTCGATGAGGTCCCCGCCGGGTGAGGCCATGCGGCGTGCGGCGATGCCGACGCGGGTGTGGGCGGGGCTGTAGTTGACGGCGTTCTCGACGAGGTTGCCGAGCGCGCCGACGAGCTGGCCTCGGTTGCCCCAGACCGTGAGGCCCTCGGCTCCCGCGGAGGCCATGGTGATCTGCTTCGAACCCGCCTGCTGGCGGCAGCGGTCGATCGCCTCGGCGACCAGCGTCTCCACCTTGACCGGCTCGGCGTCCTCCAGCGGGTCGTCGTTCTGCACCCGGGAGAGGTCGATGAGCTCCTGGACGAGGTTGGTCAGCCGGGTCGCCTCGATCTGCATCCGCCCGGCGAACCGCTCCACCGCCTCCGGGTCGTCGGAGGCGTCCATGACCGCTTCGGAGAGGAGGGAGAGCGCTCCGGTCGGCGTCTTCAGCTCGTGGCTGACGTTGGCGACGAAGTCGCGCCGCACCGCTTCTATCCGACGGGCCTCGGTGAGGTCCTCGACCAGCAGCAGCACCAGCCGCGAGCCCAGCGGGGCGACCCGGGCGGAGACCGCGAGGGTGTCCCCCCGGCCCGTGCCGCGCCGGGGCAGGTCCAGCTCGCCCTGTCGTATCTCTCCGTCCCGCCGGGTGTCCCTGGCCATGTTGAGCATGGGCTCGACGGCCAGTCGGCCGCCTCTGACCAGGCCCAGGGCGTACGCCGCCGAGCTGGCCTTCACCACGCCGTCGCTCTCGTCGAGGACGACGGCGGAGGAGCTGAGAACGGAGAGGACGGTGTCCACCCCGGGGGGCAGGGCCGCGTTGTTGTCCGGCCGCAGCGACGTACGCGTGGGCCGTTTCAGGTCGCGTTCGCTCCAGCGGAACGCCAGCATGGCGATCACACCGGTCAACAGCCCGGCGATCGCTGCAGCTGCGGCGACCGCCGCGTTCACGTCCATGCTTCAAGGTTATGCGGGTGCGACGACTCCCTCCCAGCCGTCCGAGTGCCATCTCGAACACTCGTCGCCCAGAGTTCACCGAGGGGTAGGAGCCGGTTCACTTAGGGGGACGGATACGGACGCGTTCCGGCCCCACCGTGTAACCGTGGGGGTCGGTCCGTGACCCCGGCCTCAGTCTGGAACTGGAGAGGGACTTCCCATGCGCGACGCTTACCACGAGGAACTCGATTCGATCGGAGAGGGCCTGGTCGAGATGGCCCGGCTGGTCGGCTCGGCGATCGGGCGGGCGACCACGTCCATGCTCGACGCCGATCTGGCGCTGGCGGAGACCGTGATCGCCGGCGACCAGAAGGTCGACGACCTCCAGCACGACCTGGAGGCCCGCGCCATCGCGCTCCTCGCCCGCCAGCAGCCGGTGGCGACCGACCTGCGGATCGTGGTCACCTCGCTGCGGATGAGCGCCGACCTGGAGCGCTCGGGCGACCTCGCCCAGCACGTGGCGAAGCTGGCCCGGCTGCGCTTTCCGCAGGCGGCGGTCCCGAACGACCTGCACGCCACCATTCTGGAGATGGGCCAGCTCGCCCAGCGCCTGATGGCCAAGGCGGCCGAGGTCATCATCACCAAGGACGTCGATCTGGCGCTCCAGCTGGAGCAGGACGACGACGAGATGGACCTGCTGCACCGCACGCTGTTCCAGCACCTGATGGACGACCGCTGGAAGCACGGCATCGAGACGGCCGTCGATGTGACGTTGCTGGGCCGCTACTACGAGCGCTTCGCCGACCACGCGGTGTCGGTCGCCAAGCGCGTCGTCTACCTGGTGACGGGCGAGCACGCGGACGAGATCCAGGCGGCGGCCCCGGTCGAAGGCGCGTAACGGCAGCCCGGGCCGCCGGTGACTCCGGCAGCTCCGGTAACTCCGCCAGCTCCGGCAGCCACTGTCGTACCGGAGAAACGACGGCGCACGCGGGTCGCACTTATGTTCCTGCGCGCGTGCGCCGTTGATGCGCCCGCGGGGATGGGCATGCAATGGGGCGGGGACGGACGACGCCATGGCCGTGAGCGGTGGGTCGGGCCGTACGTTCCCGGCGGCGGCGCAGCGGCGTCCGCCGCCCAGCCATACGCCCTGAGGAGGAACCATGGCCGATTCCCCCACGACCGGACCCCAGCAGGAGACCCCGACCGAAGTGGTGCGCCGACCCGTGCTCGGCGCCTGCGGCTGCGGGTCGGGCTGCGGGTGCGGCTGCCAGTCCGGTGCCCCGTGCCAGTGCGGCGGCTGCTCCGGCTGAGCCGCGCCGCGTACGAACGCACGGTGCCCGCCCGGCTTCTGCTCCGGGCGGGCACCGTGCGCGTCACCGGTCGCCCGGATCAGCCCGCCCGCTCCACCGCGGCGGCGGGCGCGGCCTCCGGCTCGGCCAGGTCCGGCCGGGCCTCGGCCGGTACGGGCGCGGGCTCGGGCAGGGCGTCCGCCACCGTGTGCTCCTCGCGCGGCAGGTTGCGCATCAGCAGCCAGTAGCCGAGGCCGGCGACCGTGCCGATCACGGCGCAGGCGGCCCAGAGCCAGGCGGCGCCGTAGTTGTCGATCACGAAGCCGGACATCAGCGGTGCGACGAGCGCGGCCACCGACCAGGACATCGTGTACATGCCCTGGTAGCGGCCCCGGCCCTTGGCGGGCGACAACTGCACGACCAGGCCCGTCTGCGTGGGCGCGTTCACGATCTCGGCCAGGGTCCAGACGCACACCGTCAGGGCGTACGCGGCGACCGACCCGGCGAAGGCCGTCAGCCCGAAGCCGTACCCGGCGAGCAGCGAGGAGATGATCAGCAGCCGCCGAGGGTCACGGTCCTGGATGAACCGGGTGACGGGGATCTGGAGCACCACGATCAGCACGCCGTTGACGAAGATGGCGGTACCGAAGTCGGAGCTGGACAGCCCGTCCTTCACCATGGCCACCGGCAGTCCCACGTACCCCTGCTGGAAGATCAGCGACACCAGGAACGACAGCCCCACTACCCCCATGTAGCGCCCGTCGCGCAGGACGGTGGTCAGCCGCACCTCGTCCTTGGGCCGCTTGCCGCCGACGGTCCTCACGACCGCTTCCTCGGGCCGCGACTCCGGCACCTTCATGAAGACGAGCACGGCGCACACGAGCGTCATCAGGGCCTCGCCGATGAAGCAGGCGAGGTAGCTGTACTCGGCGATGAACCCGGCGCCGGCGGAGGAGATCGCGAAGCCGAGGTTGACGGCCCAGTAGTTGAGCGAGAAGGCCCGGACCCGGTCCTTCGGAGGCACGATGTCCGCCATCATCGCCTGGACGGCGGGGCGCGAGGCGTTGCTCGCCATGCCGACGAAGAACGCCACGGCGGCGATGGCGAACGGGTGCACCATGAAGCCGAGCACCAGAACGGACACCGCGGTCGAGAGCTGGGCGATCAGCATGGTGGGCCGCCGCCCGAGCCGGTCGGTCATCACTCCGGCGCCGAGCGACGAGACGACCCCGCCGAGCCCGTGGAGGGCGGCGACGAGCCCGGCGTACGAGGCGGAGTAGCCCCGGTCCAGGGTCAGATACAGGGCCATGAAGGTCGCGACGAACGCCCCGAGGCGGTTGACCAGGGTGCTGGTCCACAGCCACCAGAACTCGCGGGGCAGCCCGGAAACGGTCTCGCGGGCGGCTGTGCGCAGACCGGCGACGGACATAAGGATTCCCCCCACGGGACGTACGGAACGAGGCCTCGGGTAACACCCCCGACAACGTCCGAGACATTACGAAGCCCCGGTCCCCGACCGCCACCGGATTGACGGCCCCCGTCAATCGTCCGCCCGTCGGGCCCTCCCGGCCCGCGCCCTGTCCGCGTTACGGGCGGGCGCGCGGAGCCCGCACGGGTTCGATTACGCTCGGACTCATGGCCGACGCACCGTACAAGCTGATCCTCCTCCGCCACGGCGAGAGCGAATGGAACGCGAAGAACCTGTTCACCGGTTGGGTGGACGTCAACCTCACCGAAAAGGGCGAGAAGGAAGCAGTCCGCGGCGGTGAGCTGCTCAAGGACGCCGGTCTGCTCCCCGACGTCCTGCACACCTCCCTCCAGCGCCGCGCGATCCGGACCGCCCAGCTGGCCCTGGAGTCCGCCGACCGCCTCTGGATCCCGGTCCGCCGCTCCTGGCGCCTGAACGAGCGCCACTACGGCGCGCTCCAGGGCAAGGACAAGGCGCAGACGCTCGCCGAGTTCGGCGAGGAGCAGTTCATGCTGTGGCGCCGCTCGTACGACACCCCGCCGCCGCCGCTGGCCCGTGACGCCGAGTACAGCCAGTTCGACGACCCGCGCTACGCGACGCTCCCCCCGGAGCTGCGCCCGGACACGGAGTGCCTGAAGGACGTCGTCGTCCGCATGCTCCCGTACTGGTTCGACAGCATCGTCCCGGACCTCCTCACGGGCCGCACAGTCCTGGTCGCCGCCCACGGCAACAGCCTCCGCGGCCTGGTGAAGCACCTGGACGGCATCTCGGACGAGGAGATCTCGGGCCTCAACATCCCGACGGGCATCCCGCTCTCCTACGAGCTCGACGCCGACTTCAAGCCGCTGAAGCCGGGCGGCACGTACCTCGACCCGGACGCGGCGAAGGCCGCCATCGAGGCCGTGAAGAACCAGGGCAAGAAGAAGTAGGTTCCCTGATCATGCCCCCGACCTGCGCATACGGCGCGGGGCGGGGGCATTTTCACGGCCTGGGCCCACTGTGGGACCTTAGCGGGGCGAATCCTCCGGCGGCCGGAGTGCCTCCCCGAGCGCCTTCCGGGCCCGGTCCCGGCTGCTCGGCATGAGGTGTGCGTACACCTTCAGCGTCAGGCCGGGGTCGGAGTGCCCGAGGTACTCGCTGACGGCCTTGATGCTCTCCCCCGCGTCCAGCAGAACCGACGCGTAGAAGTGCCTCAGCGCGTGCATGCCGTGCTCCCGGGCAGCCGTGTGCTCCCGACTCTTGGCCTTCGGGATGACACCGACGGCGGCCAGGGCAGGCTTCCAGTGGTCCTCATTGAGCGAGGTGCGCCAGACGTGCCCGCCGTTGGGCCCGGTGAAGATCAGACGCTTGGTCACCCGCCGGCCGTTCGCGCGCATCCACGGCAGCGTGATCTCAACGGGCGGGAAGCGCTTGACGTGCTCCTTGAGGGCTTCGGCTACGGGCTCGGGAAGCGGGACATCGCGGAGCTTGCCGCCCTTCGGCGGTGCGAACACGGGCTTACTCAGACTGAGTTTGAGCTGCTGCACCACGTGCAGGATGCCGCTGTCGAGGTCCAGCTCGTCCACGGACAGTCCGAGGATCTCGCCCTGCCGGAGGCCGCACCCGGCACCCATGTCGACCATGGGTCGGAAGCGCTCGGCCAGGGCACCTCGCATCGCGTAAACGCGGTCCGGCTGCCACGGGACAACTCGGCGGGTCCCCATTTCCGGGAGTGTCACCGTTCGCGAGTGGCAGGGGTTCCGGCGAAGGTAGCCGTCTTCGACAGCGGCGGAGAGGATGGCGCGGACGTTGGAGAAGATCACACGCGCGTAAGCGCCGGACATGCCGGACTCTTCGAGCTGCGTCACGAACTCCCGCATGTGGCTGGGCTGGAAGGAACCCAAGGGGCGGGTCCCAATGCGCGGGAAGGCGTGCAACTTGAGCTGAGACTGCATCGATGCCCGGGTGTTCGGGTCCCCGCTCTGACTCGCAAGCCAGCCTTCAGCAAACTCCTGGAACGACTTCCGGGACGCGTTCGGGTCGATGTAGTCGCCGCGGACCACGTCCGCCGTGACCTTGCTGAGCCACTGCTCGGCGAGCCGCTTCTGTCCGTCGGGGAAGGACTTTCCCTTGCGCTTTCCGTCGGGCGCAAAGTAGCGGGCCCGGTAGCGCAGGCCGGACCCGTAGCGCTCGGTCTTAACGCGGACGGTCTTGCCGTCGGCGTTGGTCTCGGTCTTGAACCAGCGGTCTTGGATGCTACCTGCCATCGGAGGCGAGTCCCTTCTCGACATGGATCAGGGGTGGCCGGTGACCGGCCACCCCTGACGGTGCGTATGGCTGCGTCAGGCCGCGACGCGGCCGATGTTCTTGAGCTGAATGACGTAGGCCTGCACTTCGGCAGGGTCGTAGCGCACGTGCTTGCCGATGCGGAAGCCGGGAGGCCCGGTGCGCTTCCTGCGCCACTGGTAGACGGTTTCGAGGGGCACACCGAATGTCTCGGCGATGTCGCCCGGGGTGAGGTAGCGGTCGGGGAGGCCGCCCCGGAGGGTGGCTCGGGGGTCGGTCTCGGGGGTGCGCTTGGGTGCCACGGGGACTCCTCGGGGCAGCGGTGTTGGCGAATGTGTCCGAGGCTGTGATTTCTGCGTCACCACGTCATCCGCGTCACTCATGGCCCCTGACCTGCGGTTATGTGATGACGCAGACGGTTGGGAGTGCGTCATTGGTGACGCAGGCGTGCGTCATGGGGTGGTGCGGGGTGACGCAGGTGACGCGGGATGACGCAGCCGAAGCCGTTCTGCGTCACCCGGATCGCCGCAGCTCAGGGGCGGTATTGGGTCTCGTGGTGACGCGGGTGACGCAGCTTTCTCTTTCTTAAGAAAAAAGAGAGGGGGTGTCTGTTGTGGTGTGGTGCTGCTCCGGGCGTGAAGTGGGGAGCCGCTTCGCGGCGCGACCTTCGAGCGGCGTTCCGCCGAACAGACAAGAGGAGCACGCCCCCCGTTTGGGCGGGGTGCTCCTCTTGCTTGTCCGTACCCCCGGGCGGCGGTGCGGGTCAGAACGACTGCTGCTCGTGGGGCGGCAGGGCCGGGCGGCGGGTCATTTCGACGTACCGGCCTTCCTTGGTGCGGCCCCAGTCGACGAGTACGCCCCGGGCGGCGAGGGTGGGCTGAAGGCGCTTGAGGCGGTCGGAGAGGACTTTCCCGGTGGTGGGCCAACCTTTGGGCAGGGGACGGCAGTCGTCGCCGCTGTAGAGGCCGCTGAGGAGGTGCAGCCACTCCGAGGACGTCATCCGCGCCTCGGTGCCGGGGTTGAGGGTGGCGGCGTGCTTGAGGACGGTCTGCGCGAGGAGGTCGCCTTCGATGACGTCGTCGTTCAGCTCGTCGAGGCTGCCGCGGTAGGCGGGGAGGGTGCCGAAGCCGGTGGCGGCGTCGATCTGCGCGCACAGGTGCGCGAAGTCCGCCATCCGCAGATCACTCGGGATGTCCGCCTCGGTCGCCCGGACCTTGACCGTCAGGTCGAGGAGCGAGCCGAGGATGACCGGCAGGGCCGCTTCGAACTCCCGCCACAGCTCCGCCTCGGTCCGCCGCACCTTCGGGCGTTCCAGCCGCAGCGGCAGGAGCCGTTCGGCGAGGTCGGGGCGGATGACGCCGACGTCGATCCCAGTCAGCAGGAGCGGTCGGCGGTAGCGGGAGCGGACGACATCCCCGTCGCTGAACAGGGCCCGCTTGATGCTCTCGGCCCCAGTGACGATGCAGCACATCAGGTCGGACAGGTCCGGGGCCAGGTGCGAGAGGTTGTCCAGGGCGGTGACCCACCCAGCGGCGACGGCCGTGATCAGGTTCTCTTCGTCCTTCGGGGCCCGGCGCAGGTCTCCGGTCATGCCCTCGATGATCCGCACCAGCATCCGGCCGGCCGTCGACTTCCCCGCGCCCTGCGGCCCGGTGAGGAACGGGGCCGGGACGGGCACGGAAGGGCCGAGGCACCCGACGAGCCAGGCCAGAGCCAGGCTCTCGGTTTCCGCGGTGGCGAAGTTCGTGAGCCGCAATAGGCTGTCGATGCCCTTGCCCTCGGTGTCCTGGGCGGGCATCGGGAGTTCGCCAGTAAGCTGGGTGCGCCGCCAGCACACCTCCCGCGGGTCCGGCACGAGGACGTCCCACCCGTTGGGGTGGATGCGGACGGACTGCCCGTCATCCCGCCCCAGGTCCAGCCACGTCGCCCCGTCGAACCCCGGGGCCACCCGGATATGGGTCGGCTGCACGTCCTGGCTCAGTGCGAGTGCTTCGATCAAGTCCAACGCCTCCTTGAGGGAAGTCCCGTTGAAGACGCCGACCCCGTCGTTGAAGAGGTCGACCATGAGTTCCTGCCGGTGGCTCCCGGTCGTGCCCTGGGAGCGGATCGGGCGGGCCACCGGGTGGCCGATCCGCTGGGCGTAGACGGTGCCCTCCGTCGTGCGGAAGTACCGGAAGTGCGACTGCGCGTACTCGGTGATGACCTCACGCGCCGGAGTCTTCTCGTCCTCGGACATGTCACATCCCCAAAGCAGTAAGGGCGTTGGACCACGCGTCCGCGCAGTGCCGGGCGGTCTCGCCCTTGGACTGCGCCGCGGCGAACAACCGGGCGGCGTGAGCGTCGGTCAGGCAGCCGCACCGACCGTGGGCGGACAGGACGGCGAGGAACGTGCGGTACACGGTCGCGTGCACGGCGCTCGCCGCCTCGGAGATGCGCTCCTCAGCCATGGCGATGCCGCGCTCCAGATAGGCGGGCGTGCGGTGACGGCACTCCGCGCCTCCCGTCGGCACGGCCACGGTGACGGGCCGGACCGGCAACGGCTTCGCGACGATCAGGGCGCGTACGGCGTCGGGCAGGGTGGTCATGGTGCCGCTGCCGGGGCCGAGCCACCGGGCGTAGACCATAGTCGACTTGATGTCGACGCCGTCCCGCACCGCGTTCGCGGAGGGCATGGCACCCCGGTAGATCCAGTGCTCGCCCCGCGTCGTGGGCACGGTCCGCGTGGCGGGCAGCGTCCGACGGGCCCATGCGACCGCGGCGGCGTGGTCGAGGTCGACGACGGTGAGCCCGATGCCGCCGGGGTGGTAGGCCACGGCCGCGGCCTGCTTCCACAGCGGCGCCCATGCGGGCCCGGTGATGACGGCGGGATCGGTGGTGGCGGCGGCCCATGCGTGGCACGGCCGCGGGCAGGTGCAGGGGCCGGGAGTCTTCATGTTCGGCCGGCCGCCGCACGCGTTGTCCCGGCACGCGGGGCAGTTCCCGAACGGGACCTTCCCCGCCCGTAACGGCAGGACAGGAACCCTGCGGTCAGCGAGGTCCAGGGCGGCGGCGAGGTGGGGGGTGTTCATGCCGCGGCTCCAGTGCACTCGTCGTGCGCGGCGACGATCTCCATCAGCAGGGTCTCGGCGGCCATGAGGTGACCGACCAGGACACCCGGGTTGGTGAGGTCGATGGGGCGGATGTTGGCAACGTAGGCGCGGGCGGCCTCGATCGCGACGACGCGTGCGGCCTCCCGCACGGGGGTGAGGTGCGTCATGATGGATGTCTCCAGTTCTGAGAGGTTCTGGCAGACGAGAGCGGCCCCAGGCTTTGGCGAGACGGGGGCCGCTTTCGGCTTGCCGGGCGGTATCCGGAATCCCTGCCGCTGATGCGGCAGGGAGGCTTGGGCACCCCCCGTGGGAGTGCGTGTGGAGGGGGTTTCGGGGGTCTGACCTGCGGTGCCTCCCTGACTCCCTGACAGATCATTTGTGCTGGTCAGAGCCAGGGAGGCGGGTCAGGGAGGGGAGCAGGGACTTCTCCCTGCCTCCCTGCCCCTGCGGGGGTCGCCTCCCTGCTACTCGGCAGCGGAAACGGAACCCTCCGTGTCGCGGTTGGCGAGGACCCGGGCAAGACGTTCGCGGCCGACGACCATCCGCCCGTCGGACTTGTAGGGCTCGGCCCCGGTGCCGTCCAGGACCCGCTTCAGGTCGAGGTGCGACCACTCGCCGTAGGCGTCCTCGCTCAGCACGGTGAGGCGCTTGAGGATGTCGGTGGTGAGGACACGGGAGGCGTCTCCCAGGACGGTCATCACGTCCATAAGCGGGTCACGGTCCGGGCCGTTGTCGACGGTGTGGAGGGTGGTGACTCCGTCGCGCAGGGCCTTCGCCCGGTCCGCAATCAGGGCGGCGTCGTCGGTGCTGATGTAGTGCGTGCGCACCGTGAGCGCGGCCTGCCCGGCGGGAATCTTGATCCCGTCCGACGCGACCACGACCGTGCCCTTGTCCAGCCCGGGGCGCAGGAGGTTCGGGGCGGCCCCGCCGTCGACGGCCTTGTCCCCCAGCGCCATGCGGGCCTGGGACTCGGTACCGAGGGCGAGGGAAGCGCGGGTGTGGGCTCCTTCGCGAACCAGCTTGGGGAGGTTCTGGTCGGTGGGGTCCTGGGTGCCCTGGTAGAGCAGCACGTCCACCGCCCTGCCCTGGTTGTGGATCTTCCGGGCGGCCATGAAGTAGCGGGCGGTGGCCTTGGACCCGCCGTAGGGTCGCTTCTCCTTGTCGACGACCGGGCACATGAACGCGACCTGCGCTTCGTCCACGATGCCGATCAGCGGCGTGAAGACAGTGCCCGGGGGTGCCTGGATGCGACGCTCCATCTCCTTGACCAGGTCTTCCAGCATCTCCGTTGCCTCGATGACGTGGTCATCGGTCGGCCCCTGGATCAGCACGGTGGCGAGGCCGTCGAACATGCCCCAGTCCCCGACACCCTTGAGGTCCGCAACCCGGAACTCCACCCGGGGGTCCAGGGCGAGCCACAGGGCGAGGGCGCGCAGGGCGGCGGTCTTGCCCTGGTTGGACAGGCCGGTGATGAGCATGTGCCGCTGGTAGAGGCTGATCAGGGCGGCATCGCCACGCAGGTCCTGGCCCCAGGGAGCGCGGCCCTTGGCGTAGTCGGCGGTCAACGTGGTGTCGGTCAGGAGCGGGGACGGGCCGATCGGCTCGTCCAGCGCGCCACTGTCGGCGATCCACAGCCGCACGGTGCGGGCGGCCTGCGGGATCGTGATGAACACCTCGTGCTCGTGCCGGGACAGGTTCTCCGCGAGCTTCCGCCGGCGCTTCTGCACTTCGTCGGTGGCGACGCCGGAGGGGAGGGTGACGTCGACTTCGACGCCGCATCCGGCGATCCGGATCGGCCCGAGCATCGCCGCCCCCGCGTCCCCCATCTCCTTCACCGCCTGCCGGAGTGGGGCGATGCCCAGGTCCCGCAGGGCGGTGACGACGACGGATGGCGTGATCGGCGCACCCACGTCCGCCGGACGGACAGGCAATACCCACTGTGGTGCGGCCTGCTGGTGGCGGCCCACGCCCCACAAGGCGAGTAAGGCGGCCCACGGTCCGAGGGCGACCAGCGGCCCCCACACGACGGTGATGATGACGACGATCCACCGGATCAGCTCGATCAGGGCGAGGGTGGGAGTGGCGAGGTCGGCGAAGTTCTCGTTGGCGACGGCGAGGATGATCCCGAGCAGGAGCAGGCCACCGGCGGTGATGCCGAGCCCGGCCGCCGCCCCCTTGGCCGCCTTCACCGGCGCCGACAACAGGTCCATTCGCCGCTGGTGACGGGCCGCGCGGAACCGCTGCCCGCGCTCCTCCCACTCCGTGGCGAGGTCGAGGTTCCCCGCGGCTTCCGCCGCCCGCAACATCCGCTCGTACCGGGCCGCGGTACGGCCCTCCCACGCACGCCGGGCCACGATCCGCCCACCGCCCACCACGTACATGCCGTGCCGGACGGTGAACCGGGCGGCGGAACGGGTCCGCTTGTGCGTGGCGACCCTGCGCACCGCACGGCCGGTACGGACGATCCGCGACCCCTGCGGGACGGCCTTGGGCTGCGGGCTGGCCGGTTCGGGAGCCGGGTCCTTGACCAGGGCCACGGGTTCGGCCGGCGGGGTGGGGCGGTGGTCGTCGAGGTGGTGCACGGTCCCCATTCCGGGGACCTGCGCGGCGGGTTCGGTCATGATGAACGTGCCTCTCCTGCTCAGTGGAACGGGTTGGGGTGTGATGGGGGCGGCCGGTTTCCTTGGCCGGGTCCGGCCGCCCCCGCTCAGCTCTGCTCGGCCTTGTGGACGGCCCGCTCGGCGAGCTTCACTCGCTGCTCGGCCTGCTTGCGGGCCTCACGGGCGGCGGGCCTGTCGGCGCGGGGCGCGGTGCGCTCAACGGCCCTTGCGGTGGCGAGGTCCTGGCGGGCGTCGGCCTGCACCTTGTGCAGCGCGGCCAGCTCCTGCCGTCCGCGTTCGGCGGCGGACTGGTCGATGCGCTCGATCTTCCGGCGGATCTCCGGGTCGACGCAGTCCGCGAGCGCCTGCCGGAACCCCTGGCGGAACAGCTTGCTGCGCTCGCGGGACTCGGCTCGGGTGTAGCTGTGCACGGTGACCTCCTGTGGGGTGGGGCCGGACTGTCCGACTCCCCTTGCCGCCCCGACCACGGTCGGGGCGACGCGGGCAGCCGTCAGGCGGGCCGCAGTTCGGAGGTGTGGCACAGGGCGGGGCCGATCAGCAGCCCGATCCTGTTGACGGTCCAACGGCCCTCGGTGAGGGGGCCGGGCGGTACTTCGTCGACGATCCGGCCGGTCCTGCCGGCCGCGCGCGGGTCGTCCTCACACGAGACGATCAGCACCTCTTGCCCTGCCTGGAACATGGCTTCTCCCTTCCGGGTCAGCGGTGCTTGCGGCCGGTCTTGCCGCTGGTGCCGCCGACCGACTTCACGACCGTCACCACGCCCCAGACACCGACGGCGACGAGGAGGACGAGGACGACGAGGTTGGCGGCGATGGCGGTGAGGACGCCGACGAGCAGCGGGCCGAAGTAGACCCCGGCGGCCACGGCCCCGGCGCCCACGCCGGAGCCGAGCGCGAGACGCTGCACCGTCCGGTCCGGCGGGGCCTGATGGACGTGCACCACCTGCGGCACGACGTTGGCGGGCTGGTAGGTGGCGGGGAGGTGGTCGGTGTAGGCGGGGGTGCCGTCCGGGAGGTGCACGACGGACGGGGGCCGGGAGGCGGGCAGGTGGTTCATGGCGAGTCCTTCCGGGGCGGCAGGGTGTCGTGGCAGGGGACGCACATGCCGAGCGAGCGCGGGATGCAGTACCCGGCGTCCGTGCGGCAGTTGGGGCAGGTGCGGCGGGCCCGCATCGCCGCAGCGAGTGCGACGGCGCGGGCGGGGGTCATGGGGCGTACGGGCTTGGCCCGGTCGACGCGGTAGAGGTAGGCGACCAGCGGGGCGCGTCGGCGGCGGGGGCGGTGGAGTTCGGCGACGACGTCCTGACCACCCGGCCGCAGCCCCAGCGCGCGGAGCTGACGGCGAGTCGCCAGACCATCGGGGGCCAGACGCCACCGGTAGACGTCGGCCATCAGGCGACCGCGACGCGCTTCCACGCGCCCCGCAGGCGGACCTCGGATGCGGAGTGGCCGGCGGCGCGGAAGCGGGTGGACATCTCCCGGTAGGACAGGGCCGGGGTCTCGCTGTGCCGGATCTCATCCACCAGCCGGTCCAGCTCCGCATCGGTGAGCGCGGGTGCGGCTTCCAGTGCGGGGACGGGGTTGGTGGGGCCCCAGACGGGGAGTTCCCAGGTGGGTGTGACGCCGGGTGTGACGCGGGTCGTCACGCTGGTCAGGGCCCTGCCGGTGTCCTTTCCGGACCGGGTGCTTTCCAGCGTCGACCAGGCCCGGGAGAGGGTGGTGGCGGTCTGTGCCTGGACGCGTGCGACGCGCGCCCCGGCCTGCGTCACGGCCGTCAGCCGCGTCTCCTCCGTGCCCGCCTCGGCCCGCAGTCGGGCACGGGCGACGGCGGCTTCGTCGCGGGCTTCCTGCTGGATTCCCTGGATCGCCTCAAGGGCGGACCCGGTCAGCGCGGTCCGCTCCCACATTCCGTGGACCAGCCACAGGGCTTTCGCGGCCAGGGGCAGCCAGGCGACCGCGAGCCACGCGCCGGCGCTGCCGTCGGCGGTGACGGCGTGGGCGACCAGGACGCCGGTGGCGACCAGGCCGAAGCCCCAGCCCACGGCCGTGACCGGGGTGGAGTGGTCTCCCTGCGCGGCGAGGCGGCGTTCGTAGGCGAGGGTGGCGAGCCACCCTCCGTCGATGCCGAGACCGACCACCAGGGCGATCAGCCAGGGCATCGAGGTGCCGAGCCACATCACGACCACGGCCAGCGTCAGGACCATGGACACCGCCGTCATCGCGACCGCAGGAAGAACCGTCTTCGCGCCCTTGGCACTCATGACTGCTCCCCCCGCCACGGGAAGGGGTGGGTGTGGTGGGCGGTGCGGAAGATCCGCGCGGCCATCCCGGCGGGTGCGTCGGGCTTGGCGACCGGGCGGGCGCCGTTGATCGAGGCGAGCATGCGGGCGGCGTGGTGCTCGCACCCGTCGGCACCCGCGTTCTCCGCGTCGACGACGGTCACGACGACCGGGCCCCCGCACGGCGTCGAGTCCTCCGGGTGTGCGGCCGGGCACCGCACCGGGGTGCTGGCGGGCGGCGCGTCGACCATCTCGACCAGCTGTGCCACGGTCACCTCAAGGCGGCCGATCATCCGGGCCATGGCGGACACATCCAGCAGGCTCATGGACTGCGCATCCGCCAGGGCCTGCCGGGCAGCGAGAATCCGGCTGCGGTCGTACGCGGTGAGATCGAAGCGGTTCATCAGGCGGCACCCCCCGACAGGCTCACGAGGGCCGAGCGGTTGGCCAGCTCCCGGCGGGCGGCCAGCACCCGTCGGCGGGCCCGGCGGATACGCCGTTCGTCCAGCTCGGTCCGCATGCGGTCGATGGTCATGATCTGCGCGTCCAGCAGGACGACGTCCGCCAGGATGGCGGGCATCTCCGTCTCGATTGCGTCCAGCTCGGCGTTCGACGGCTCACCGTCGAACGGGGTGGCCGTAACAACGGCCTGAAGTGCTGCGATGCTCTTCATGAGTCGTTCTCTCCCTTGAAGGATGTGCGGCTCGACAGCGGCCCCGGTGTTCGAGCACCGGGGCCGCACTGCGTCGTGAAAGGCGTTGGGGTCAGGCGGTGGCGGCGGCGCGGACGAGGTCGTCGGCGGCCTCAATCGCGGCCTCGCGGTAGAAGTCGAGGAGTTCGCGGTTCTCGGTGTTCCGCAGCGCGTACGTCGCGCCGGCCGCGTCCTGGGCGACCCCGGCGAGGTCGGGGGCGAGGATCGCCAGCGTGGTGAGCGGAGCGGTCAGGGCGGAGCGGGTGTTGTGACTGGCCGCGCGGGCGGCCTGGTAGTCGGCGTCCGAAGCGCCGGACAGCCGCAGGTCCTCACGGACCCACATCGACCGGCGGTGATCGGCCAGCGCCACCGTGAGCGCGGTGACGGCCGCGATCCGGTCCCGCCGCGCCTCGTGCCGGCGGACGTCGGCGCGGTCGGTGCGGGCGGTGCGCTGCTGGAGCATGTAGGCGGTGACCGAACCCAGCAGGGTTCCGAGTACCGCGATGACGCTTCCCCACATGGCGAGTCCCTTTCGTTGGATGAAACCGGGTGTCCGGCTCCCCTCAGCCCCGCCCGTACAGCACCGCGTGAAGCGGACTGGACGGGCGGGGGAGGCAACCGGCCGCAGTGGTCATGGGCACTGCGGTTGGTCTGGACGTGCGGGTGTCTCCTTCGGGAACACGAGCTCCCGGGTAGGCGTACGGAGACGTGACCTTTCGGTCTAAGCCCTCCGGTTGACCAGGGGTCCGGGTCCCTCGGCCCGCTCTGTCCCGGGCCCCTACGCCCCGAGCAACCCTGAAGAAGCACAGGAATGCCCGAGTCGCTGTAGCCATTGTCCGTACAATGGCTACAGACAGGATGTTGGCAGAGCGGCCAGCGCACCGCAAGGGCATTGGCCACATTGACTAGACAATGAAGCCGACAAGCGGCTTCCATGGGAGGCATGACAGTGACTCGTCTCGGGCGGAACCCGATGTATCAGCAGATCGCGGACGCGCTGCGGGAGCAGATCACGTCCGGGACACTCGAACCAGATGCGAAGCTTCCGACTGAAGCAGAGCTGCGCGATCAGTACGGCGTGTCACGAGAGACCGTGCGCAAGTCGCTCGCTCTGCTCGTGAACGAGGGGCTCGTCGTATCGGCGCGTCCGCAAGGCCACTTCGTCCGTCGCCGTCGGCCGATGGTGTTCCGCCCCCAAGCGGAGTTCCGGAAGCGGCCGTACTCGCCGGAGATGGACGCTTTCACGACCGAGTACGCGGCTGAGGGACGCGAGCCACGGCAGGAGATCGAGGTGGCCATCGTGGAGCCACCGGAGGAAGTAGCCAAGAGGCTCCGGCTAGAACCGGGCGAGCTGGTCGCAGTGCGGAAGCGCGTGCGCTATCTCGATGGGGAGCCGTTCAACATCAACGACAGCTACTTCCCGCTCGCACTCGTACGAGACTCGGAGATCATGCGCCCGGAGGACATCACTCGCGGCGCCAACCAGGTTCTGGCGGAGCTCGGGTACCGGCAGGAGCGAGCCCTGGACGAGTTGTACGTCCGGATGCCCACCCCTGAACAGGTGCATCGGCTTGACTTGGGTCCCGGAACCCCGGTCGGGATTCATGTCGTCACCGGCCACACGGCCGAGGGGAAGCCCGTGAGAGTCGCAGTGACTGTGCTCCCCGGCGACAGGCACGTGATCTCGTATGAGCGACAGCGCGAAGAGCGGAACGAGGACGCATGAAAGACCTACTCGTCCGCGCCGGCCGTCCTGACGAATTGGACGTGGTGGAAGCTCTGCTGCGCGAGGCATCCGCCTGGCTTGCCTCGCGCAGCATCGACCAATGGCAATACCCGCCGCACCGTGACCGCATCACGGAGGCCCTTGAGCGGGGAGTGTGCTTCCTCGCGTTCGAGGACGGTAAGCCGATCGCGACCATCCAGGTTGACAGCTTTGCGGACCCTGAGTTCTGGACCCCGGAGGATCGGCCAGATGCGGCCCTCTACGTTCACCGCATGGCCGTAACACGCGCGGCTTCCGGCGCGGGCATCGGCAGCCTGCTGCTCGACTGGGCGTCGGAGCGCGCCTCAGCCCAGGGCAAGCGCTGGTTGCGGTTGGACGCTTGGAAGGACAACAGAGGGTTGCACCGGTTCTACACGGGCGCGGGCTTCACGCTCCTCCGCATCGTAAATCTCCCGCACCGCAGATCAGGTGCCCTGTTCCAGCGGTCGACCGAGTTGGTGGCTGACAACAGCATCTGAGCGGGGCCAGTTACAGGATTCTCTACCTCATCGAGCGCGCCCGGCGCCCGGGCATGCGCTCCTGTCTCCGTCCCGCTCCAGCCCGCCGGCTGCGCGCCAGACGGCACGGGTTTGTTGGTGGGAGACACGCGGTACGGTCGACGCGCCCGAGCCCACGAGGCAAGCCCTGCCCACCAAGCATCCGCCCCGTGCGAAGCCACGACGCCGCCCAGCACCACCAACCCAATCCCCCAACGGAGCGCGCCGAGCCACCACGGCCCAAGCACGGGGCCCGAGATCCGACATCACCAGCCGCTCAAAGACATGCCTCTGGCGGGGGCCCTCAGGCTTTGGGATGACTGGGGCCCGAGGGCGGCTGCGGGCCGGTTTGTGGTGGGGGGGAACTGTCATCCCGTCAGCCGTCGCCCCAGGCAGGCCATAGCGGGGCAGGACTGCAGAAGCAGGTTGCTTCCTCAACCCAACAGCAGCCATCGGGATGACCACCTGCCACTGAAGGCAGGGTCTTTACGCAAGGTTCCGTCCCTGGAGCCGTCCCGCTGGCATGATGTCGACATGGCCGAACTGGACTCAAAGCCGAAGTCGATCCAATCTCTCTATGGGTGGTACAGCGAAAACAAGCTATGGGTGAATCGGCGATACCAGCGGAAGCTGGTGTGGACGCTCGAAGAGAAGCAGAAGTTGATCGAATCTGTTCTGAAGGGTTACCCAATTCCGGCCATCTTGTTGGCGGAACAAGATGGCGGCGACTATGAGGTTATCGACGGCCTGCAGCGCCTCCATACCATCATGTCGTTCATTGAAACGGCATTCACGACCATCGATGGCAAGTACTTCGACGTGGAGCGATTCGTCACAGCTAAAACGAGGGCGAGCGAGGAAAACGTCTTTGAGGTATCCCCTGGCGAGGTAATCGCCGCCCGCGAGGTTGGAACAATCCTGGACTATTCGGTTGCCGTTTCAGTGATGCGCGGTGCGACGGACGCAGAGATTGACGACGTCTTCTCTAGGATCAACACGTACGGTCATAGGCTGAGCGATCAGGAGAGGAGGCAGGCAGGCGTAAGAGACACAGTCTCTACATTGGTGCGTGAACTTTCCTGTGAAGTGCGGGGAGATTCGTCCAGTGAAATTCTGAGCCTAGACAAAATGCCCTCCATTAGTATCGACCTCCCGAAAACAAAGCACGGCTACGAGGTGGAAGCCGATACCGTATTTTGGGTGGCACAAGGAATTCTAAGGTCAACAGACCTTCGGGATTCGATGGATGAGCAATGCATTGCAGATATTGCGGCATCTATCATCGGCGGGACCCTACTTGAACGGTCAAAGGCGGCGCTCGACGCGCTCTACGAGAAGGGGACTCCCGAGAACGAGCGGATGATCGATGCGCTCGACAGCTACGGGGCCGAGAAATTCTCCGCAGAGTTTAAATACTGCCTGGACGAGATTCGGGCTGTGTGTGCGGTAGGAGGAGGGCAGCGCAAGCTTCGGGCGATCATCTTCTCGAAAACCACCACAAACGCTTTCCCGGCCGTATTCGCAGTACTCTGCGTCGCATTGCATGAGCTATTCTTTTCGGAGGGCCTGACGATTTCAGACTACGGCGGCACTCAATCGGCGATCGTCGATCTCGACAAAAGAATAGTTACGGGCAAATCTTCGACCTCTACCACCGAGCGTCGAAAAAATGTCGATGCAATCAAGAGCCTCATTCGCCCGCACATGGTCGCCAGCGCGCCGAGAGATATCTACGGAGAGCACACTGCAATCGACGTAGATAATGCGATCAGGCGATCGCAGATCGAAGCGCCTCACTACGAACTAAAGCAAGGGCTTCTCCGTCTCGATCATAAGCGCAACATTGACCCGGACATCTTTGCCAAGATCATCAAAACGATCTGCGCAATTGCCAACAACGGAAAGAATCGCGCAGGGACGATTTTGATCGGCGTCGCCGACAAAGAAGCGGACGCGGAGAGGGTTCGCAAGCTCGATAGCATTGTCCCGCGGAGGGTGCGTGAAGGCCGCTTCGCCGTCGGCGTTCGCAGAGAGGCTGAAGCTCTAGGTGAGACCCAGGAACGCTACTTTGCGCGCTGGAAGGGTGCAATTAGGACGTCGGGCTTGCCACAGGGTCTGAAGGATTCAGTTCTGTCCAGTATCGCTTATGCGGACTACTTTGGACTCGGCGTTGTCGTGATCCGCGTTCCGGAGCAGACTGAGGTTTCCCTCTTGGATGGAAAGATGTACATTCGAGAGGGAGATGAAACGATCGAAGTCGATTCGTCCGATATGGCGCGGGCGCTAGAAGTTGGAAAGCGCTTCATGTGACGGCCATGCCGGCCGAACGGTGCCGTCGGTGGCTCGGCAGTGACTGCTCCTCTTCGCGGCTCGGCAGCCGGGTCACCCTCGCCCGGGCCCTCTCTGGGCCCTCCGAGGGTGACAAGCAACGCCCAACAACGACCAACGACGCCCGCCCGACCGCAGGTCAGGTACGGCGGGCACCCTGCTGACCAGGGCCGGAAAACGGGCCCGCCAGACCCAGGGCAAGAAGAAGTAGCCCACTCTTCTCCGGCTCACCGAGCCCCCTGCTCCGCGGATCATCCGCGAGGCATGGGGCTCGTCGGCGTTCCGGGGTCGACCGGGCGGGCGGACCTCAGGTCGCCGGGGCCGCCGGCTTGCGCCAGACCGAGATGTGCTGGTCCGCGTCCTCGGTGAACGGTGCTCCGTGCCAGTCCGCCACGCGCCGTTCCAGCTCCAGCCCGGCGATGCGGGCCATCAGGTCGAGCTCCGCCGGCCAGGCGTAGCGGTGCCGGGAGTGGGCGCGACGGTAGCGGCCGTCCTCGCCGTCGCGGGTGAAGTGGTGCGAGACGAGGACCTGCTCGACCAGGTCGAAGGTGTCGAAACCGAGATGCCGGTCGGACACGTCGAACGGCACCGCGACCTGGCCCGGTGGCAGGAACCGCAGAGGCGGAACGCCCAGTTCGATGACGAACCGGCCGCCGGGCGCGAGGTGGCGGGCCGCGTTGCGGAAGCACTCGACCTGCTCGTCCTGGGTGAGGAGGTTCGAGATGGTGTTGTAGACCAGGTAGACCAGAGCGAACTCGCCGGGGACGACCGTGGTGGCCATGTCCCCGATGGTCACCGGGAGGGTGTCCGCGTCGGCCTTGCGGCGGAGTACCGCCGCCATCGGTTCGGACAGTTCGATACCCGCCACCGGCACGCCGCGCTCCCGGAGCGGCACGCCCACGCGCCCGGTCCCGATGGCGAACTCCAGGGCCCGGCCGCCTCCGGCGAGTTCGGCGAGGAAGGCGAGGGTCGGTTCGAGGGCGGCGGCCGAGGAGTTCTCGGCCTCCTCGTCGTCGTAGCGGTCGGCGGTCTCTCGGCTCCACAGTTCGCTGCTCGTCACGGGCGACCACTCTGCCGGGAGGCCGGGGGCACTGTCGACGCAATTGCCCGCGGCCCGGCCCGGCGCCCGCGCGCGCTCGGCCGCCTCCCCGGGGGGGGCGCGGGCCAGGAGTGGGACGGCGGCGAGCTCCGAAACGAGCCCTGTGGCAGGGCGTTGCCCGGGATCTCCGCCGCCGCTGCCGCGCTGCCGCACCTCGGTCTTCTGCCGCTCGTGCGGCGTCGCGACCGCCGCTCGGCCGCTGCCGCCGCCGACCCCTGACGCACGCGGTCGGCGAGGCACCGTTGTCAGTACCCCCTGCCACCATGGTCATCATGGCGACCTACCTGCTCTCCGACATCGAACAGGCCCTCCGCAGCAGTTGGAGCGCCGAGACCTGCACCCCGGAGTACCGGGACCGCTGGACCCCGGACAATCCGGCACGGGACCAGTGCGGGGTGACCGCCATGGTGCTCAACGACCTGCTCGGCGGGGAGCTGATCCGGGGCGAGGTCCATGTCGACGGGGTGCGCACCGACTTCCACTGGTGGAACCGCCTGGGCATGGGCGTCGACATCGATCTGACCCGGGAGCAGTTCGGGCCGGAGGAGGTCGTCGTGGGCGGTGACGTCATAGTCAGGCCGCCGGTCAGCGAGTGGCGGCGGCTTCAGGAGGAGTACGCGATCCTCCGCGACCGGGTCGCGGAGAGGCTCGGGCGGGGCTGAGGGCGCCGGCGCCGGCGGCGGCCCGTTCCGCGCCGGTGGCGGACAGCGCGGGCCGCACCACCGTGTACCTGGGGCGCACCCCGATCAGTGCCCGTTCCGTGACCCCGCCGGACCGGCCGAAGTGCCCCTCGTACGCACTACGGTGGGCCCATGCCGTCCGTGTGCTTCCAGGGCAAGGAGATCGAGGAGAGCGATCATGGGTGAGTCTCTGAAGACCTTCGTCGGCGGTGCCGAGGTCGAGGTGCCCAACAGCATCCCGGACATCCGGGCCGCGCTGCCCGACGAGAGACGCGAGGAGTTCGATCTCGCGATCAACGAGGCCGGGGTGCACGAGATTCAGGCCGTCATGCGGCACTGGATGCTGGAGGCCGTCCCCGATCCCGAGGCCGAGAAGATCCTGGACCGGCTGGCGCAGGACGAGGCCGAGAGGCGGAGCGTCGCTTGAGCTTCCGTATCTCCTACGCGCCGCCCGCCGACGACACCCTGGCCAAGATGCGCGGCGGCGAGGCCTTCCGGGACGAGATGGCCCGCACCCTCGGCGAGGAGCCGTACGGCCACGCCTCCTCCGCCGTCAAGAGCGAACGGGACCGGCGTGAGGCGACCGTCTCCGGGGCCATCGTCCTCTACTACGTCTCCCGCTCCGTCCTGACCGTCACCGTGGTCCGCCTCGTTCCCCTGCCCTGATCACCCGAAGGGGCGCGCGGGAAGGGCAGGGGAACGGCGCGGGGCCCGTGCGTCAGGCGAGCTTCTTGTCCTGTGCCGCCACGACCTCCGCCGGCACCTCGAACTTCACGTCACCGCCCGCCGCGGCCAGGTTGAAGGAGAAGAACGTCGCCACGGTGGCTTCCTTGCGCAGCGCCACCAGCTTGAACGGAGCGGTGTCGCCCTCGTCCTCGGAGGTGACCGTCCAGGCCGCGGCCTCGTCGCCGCCGGTGACCTTCTCCTCGGTGATCGAGGCGACCTTCGTCGGCGTGCCCGCGACCGTGGCGGTGAAGCCGCCCGCACAGTCCGCGGCGGCCTTCTTCAGGGCGGCGAACGCGTCCGGACCCGCCGTTCCCTCGTACGAGTGCAGCGCGACGAAGGTGGACGTCAGGTCGAAGGCGTCCTTGAACGCCTCCCCGGCTTCGCCCTCCGCCATGTCCTCCAGCGACTTCTTCTTGCCGTCGGTCTTCGGCTCGTCGATCACCTTGCGCTTCGTGGTGGCCACCGCACCCTTCTGCGCCACACCGAACATGGCGTGGGCGACCGGCAGGCAGCCTTCCTTGTCGACCGTGACGCCGTCCGCCGGAACCTCGTCGGCCGGGCCTGCCTTGGTGACCTTGCGGCCCTGCACGTCGCCCTGGGCGAGGGCGGCCTTCTCCAGCTCGGCGGCGGTCAGCGCCTTGGCCGGGGTCTTCGGGGCCGAACTGCTGCCGCCACCGGCGCCCTTGTCGTCCTTCCCGTCCTTCTTGTCGGAGTCCGACGTGCCACCGCAGGCGGTGGCCAGCAGGGTGAGGGCGGCCGCGGAGGCGACGAGGGCGGTACGGCGTACGGCAGTGGCGCGCATGGTTCTACTTCCTGCAATCTCCGGCTCGGAAGCAACCGCCCTGTTCCCGTAGGGCACTTCGGCTCCGTCTGGGACGGGCCGTCGCAGTGATCCACACTTTACGATCGAACCTGCGAGCGATGACCGGTCCCGTGGCACCCTCCCGTGATCGTGATTCCGCTGTGATCATCCTGTGAACACACTGCATGGCGCCTCCGTACAACCCCGCCGTACCGCCCCACGCACACCCCCCGCCGTACCACGCCCGCCCCGGCCGCCCCTGGCACGAGGTCAGCGGTGCGGCGAGCGCCGACGACGAGCCCCGGCTGCGCGCCGAACTCGGCGACGCCGTCGGCCGGTTGCACTCCGTGACCGGACCCGCCGGGTTCGGCTGCCCCGCGGAGCCGTTCGGGCCGCGCGCCCCCACCTGGCGTACCGCGTTCACCGCGATGACCGAGGCCGTGCTCGCCGACGCCGAGACCTACCGGGCGCGGCTGCCGTACCCCGTCGGCCACATCCGCACGGCGCTGGCGGGCGGGGCCCGCGTGCTGGACGACGTCACCCGGCCGGCCCTCGTCCACTTCGACCTGTGGCCGGGAAACCTGCTGGTCACCGGGGATCCCGGCTCGCGCACCATCGGTGGGATCATCGACGGGGAGCGGATGTTCTGGGGCGACCCGGTGGCCGACTTCGTCTCCCTCGCGCTCTTCGGGGACATCGAGGAGGACCGGGACTTCCTCGACGGGTACGCGCGGTCCACCGGCGGGGCGGTGGAGTTCACGGACGCGCTGCGGGCCCGCTACGCGCTGTACCGGAGCTACCTCTACCTGATCATGCTGGTCGAGACCGTACCCCGCGCGGTCGGGCCGGAAGCCGCGGAGGAGACCTGGGAGTTGGTCGCGCCCCATCTCGTCCACGCCCTGGCCGCCGTCCGTGACGGCGGCGGCTGACAGGCGCGTCCGTCGCGGCGGCGGCCGACCGGCCTCGAGGTGCCGGAAAGAGGGAAGGCGAGGGATGCGCCCGTCAGCTGCCGGACGGACGCCGGGTCAGATGGCTGAACGCGTCCAGATTCCTGGTGGACTCGCCGCGCGACACCCGCCACGCGTACTCCTTGCGGATCGAGCTCGCGAAACCGAGTTCCAGGAGGGTGTTGAACGCCCCGTCCGCCGCTTCGAGCACCACGCCGAGCAGCCGGTCCAACTCCTCGGGGGTGACCACCGACAGCGGCAGTTTGCCGACCAGGTAGACGTCGCCGAGCGAGTCGATCGCGTAACTCACCCCGAACAGGCGGAGGTTGTGCTCCAGCAGCCAGCGATGCACCTCGGCGTCGTTCTCGTCGGGGTGCCGGACGACGAACGCGTTGAGGGAGAGGGCGTGCTTGCCGACGATCAGCGAGCAGGTCGTCGACAGCTTGCGGGTGCCGGGCAGCGTCACGACGTAGTTGCCGCGCCCCGGGCTCTCCCATACGAGCCCGGCGTCGTTCAGCGTCGCCTCGATGACCTGGGCCGCTGCGGTTTCGTCCGGTACGTCAGCCATGCTGCGAGCCTACGACAGGGCGCCGGAACGCACGGGACGGGCTCAGCCGTGGTGGACCTGGGCCCGGCGGCGGTGGTCGCAGAGGGCTGCCGTGTACACGTCGGCGGTCGCCGAGGCCGCCGTGTCCCAGCCGAACGACTGGGCGTGCGCCGCGGCGGCCGCCCCCATCCGCTCGACCAGCGCCGGCGCGTCCGCGAACCGCCCCAGCGCGCGGGCGTACGCCTCCGGCTCGTGCCCCTGCACCAGGAAGCCCCCGACCCCGTCGCGCACCGCCACCGGCAGCCCGCCCACGGCCGCGGCGACCACGGGTGTGCCGGTCGCCTGCGCCTCTATCGCGACCAGTCCGAAGGACTCGCTGTACGACGGCATGACCAGCACCGACGCGGCGCGGAACCAGTCGGCGAGCCGGTCCTGGCCCACCGGCGGGTGGAACCGTACGACGTCGGCGATGCCGAGGCGGGCGGCCAGCTTCTGGAGCCCCTCGGGCTTGGCGAGTCCGCTGCCGCTCGGGCCGCCGACCACCGGCACGAGGATGCGGGACCGCAGGGACGGGTCCCGGTCCAGGAGCACCGCCACGGCACGCAGCAGCACGTCCGGGGCCTTCAGCGGCTGGATGCGGCCGGCGAAGAGCGGGATCAGTGCGTCCTGCGGCAGCCCGAGCCGGGCCCGCGCGGCGGCGCGGCCGTCGGCCGGGCGGAAGCGGTCCAGGTTGACGCCGGGGTGCACGACGGCGACCGCGGCCGGGTCCGCGTCGTAGAAGCGGACGAGCTCGTCGGCCTCCTCTGCGGTGTTGGCGATCAGCCGGTCGGAGGCGTTCACGATCTGGGTCTCGCCGATGACCCGGGCGGTCGGCTCGGGGGTGTCCCCCGCGGCGAGCGCGGCGTTCTTGACCTTGGCCATGGTGTGCATGGCGTGCACGAGCGGGACGCCCCAGCGCTGGGCGGCGAGCCAGCCGACCTGGCCGGAGAGCCAGTAGTGGGAGTGCACGAGATCGTAGTAGCCGGGGCGCTGACCGGCCCAGGCCTGCATGACGCCGTGCGTGAAGGCGCAGAGCTGGGCGGGCAGCTCCTCCTTGGCGAGACCCTCGTACGGGCCGGCGTCGACGTGCCGGACCAGGACGCCGGGTGCCAGCTCGACCGCGGGGGCCAGCGAGCCGGTGGTGGCCCGGGTGAATATCTCGACCTCGATGTTGATCGCGGCCAGGCGCTTGGCCAGTTCGACGATGTAGACGTTCATCCCGCCCGCGTCGCCCGTGCCGGGCTGGTGGAGCGGGGAGGTGTGCACGGAGAGCATCGCGATGCGGCGGGGCTTGCGGGAGGCCCCGGAGAAGCCTCCGGGAAACCTGAGGCGCGCGGCCGTGCGGGTGGAGCCGAGCCGGGAGACGTACTGGCTCACCTCGTCGGTCCTCCTCGATCGGGGCATGCTGACCGGAGGGCACGGGGGTCCTCCGAAGGTCGAGAACAGTGGAATCCCGCCTTTCATTTCCACTTTGCCAAATCATTACGTTGCCGGACGGCGCGTCACGCGGCGACGGCGGGACGCCGGGGCAGCCACCGCGCCCCGCCCCGTCGCCTACGCTCGTCCCATGCGCCAGCGCCCCATCGGCACCGCCACCCGCGGGACCACCAACCCGAACCGGCTGCGCCGCATGGACCGCTGGATCGCCGACGCCCACGGCCCCGCCCTGCGCCGCGCCGGGACGCCGGTCGCCGTCGACCTCGGTTACGGGGCGGCCCCCTGGACCGCGGTCGAGCTGCTGGACCGGCTGCGCACCGCCGAGCCGCGCACCGTGGTGGCGGGCATCGAGATCGACCCGGAGCGGGTCGCCGCCGCGCAGCCGTACGCCCGCGAGGGCCTCACCTTCGTGCACGGCGGCTTCGAGGTCCCGCTGGACGCCCGGCCGCTGCTCATCCGGGCGGCGAACGTGCTGCGCCAGTACGACGAGGACCAGGTCGCCGAGGTCTGGGAGCGGCTGTGCTCCCGCCTCGCCCCGGACGGGCTCCTGGTGGAGGGGACCTGTGACGAGATCGGGCGCCGGCACGTCTGGGTGGCGCTGGGGCCCGAGGGGCCGCGCACGGTCACCTTCGCGACCCGGCTCGGCTCGCTGGAGCGCCCCTCGGACCTGGCGGAACGCCTGCCGAAGGCGTTGATCCACCGCAACGTCCCGGGTGAGCCGGTCCACGCGTTCCTGCGCGACTTCGACCGGGCCTGGGCGACGGCCTCCCCGTACGCCTCGCTCGGCGCGCGGCAGCGCTGGATCGCGGCGGTGCGGGCGGTGTCGGCCGACTGGCCGGCTACGGACGGGGTACGACGGTGGCGGCAGGGCGAGATCACCGTGCGGTGGGACGCCCTGCGCCCCAACAGCCACTGAGGCCTTGCCCGGAAGGGCAGAAATCCTCCGCTCCGGGAACGCCGCGGGGGCACCGTTCGTCCCAGTGAGGGGAGAGGGAACGGGTCAGGTCGCAGGTCACAGCAGGGCGTGTGGCCGGGTGGGCCGGGCGAGCCGGGGGAGAATCGTGACGAAGTAGCCCTGCGGGGGCGGTAGGTGACGCGTCAGGTACCGTCGGCCCCTGTTGCTTTACGGGACGCCATGGCACGATCGCGACGTTGCCGAGACATTACTGACGGTAAATCAGATTGCCTGTTGTCGCCTTCGTCCGGAGGCGGGCCCGGAGTGACAACCCGGAGGGGGAGCTCGTGAACCGACGCCACCGCGCCACTGCCGCCATCACGCTGGTCTGTGCGCTGGCCCTGCTGACGTCCACGGGCCAGGCCGTGGCCGCCCCGGTTCCGGAGCCCTCGCCCTCCCCGTCCGCCGCCGCCGGCTCGCCGCCCCGCTACTCCAACGCGGACCTCGAGAAGGTCCGCGAGCAGATCGACACGCTGTACCGGAAGGCGGGCGCGGCGACGGACGCGTACAACCTCGCCGAGGAGCAGACGAAGAAGCAGTCCGGCGAGATCGTGAAGCTGGCCAAGGCGATCGTCGACGGCCAGGCGCGCATCGCCGCCCTGAAGGACCGGGCCGGGGCCCAGGCCCGCGAGCAGTACCGCAACGGCGGCCTGCCGCCCGGCGCGCAGCTGGCCCTGAGCAACGACCCCAAGCTGTTCCTGGACGGGCTCAACCAGGTCCGCCAGAGCCAGCAGGCGTCCAGGTCGCTCCTGGCCGATCTGACCCGAACGCAGCAGGACCTGGAGACGTACACCCAGGACGCCAGCACCAACTGGGAGAAGCTGGAGACGATCCGGGTCGAGCAGGCCAAGGCCAAGAAGAAGATCAACGCCCGGATCAAGGCGGCGGAGAAGCTCGAATCGCGGCTGGAGAAGAAGGAGCGCGACCGGCTCCGCCAGCTGGAGCGGGACGCCGCGGACAGGGCACAGACCGCCTGGCTCTCCTCCGGCCCCGTCAAGGACGTCAGCGGCGAGGCGAGCGAGGGCGGAGCGGCTGCGGTGGCCTTCGCGACGGCGCAGATAGGCAAGCCGTACGTCTGGGGAGCCGAGGGCCCCGGTTCGTACGACTGCTCGGGGCTGACGTCACAGGCGTGGCTGGCGGCGAAGCGCACCATCCCGCGCACCTCGCAGGAACAGTGGCGGCTGCTGCCGCGTATCGACATCCAGGACATGCGCCCCGGCGACCTGATCATCTACCACGCCGACGCCAGCCACGTCGGGATGTACGTCGGCGACGGCGCGATCGTCCACGCCCCGCGCCCCGGCCGCGACGTCACGCTGGCCGGCGCCGGCTCGATGAAGATCCTCGGCGTGGTCCGCCCGGACAAGTAGGACCGGCCCCGACGCGGGACCGGGGCGGCCCGATCGGGGACACGGCCCTCCCGAGGCCGTGAGCGGGACCGCGTGAGCGGGGCCACACCGCCGCCCGTGGGCGCGTGATGTTTGTCATGCGCGCTTCTGCGCCGTTACGGGCGTCCGTCGCGCCGGATCCGTGGGGGGACGCGGCTTATGGCGGTGCGTGCGGCGGGAGCCGGCCCCGGTGCGCCATTCCGTTCCCCCACCGCGGACCGCTATCGTCCCCGTCTGGCGGATCGTCGATCGTCGACCCGCCGCGCCCTCGGGGGGAGGGAAGGAAACTCGAACCGATGCCCGTACCCGTACCGCAGCAGCGATCCGTTCCCGCTGCGGAGACCTCGCACGGCGACCTCACCCTGCTGGTGATCGAGGACGACCCGGCGGGCACCGCCATCACCGTCCCCGAACTCTCGGCGGCGGCCGGGACCCGGGTCCGTATCCGTACCGCCCGCAACCTCACCGAGGCCGCGCGGTTGCTCACCGACGACGTCGACTGCGTCCTGCTGGACCTGGCGCTGCCCCTCACGGGCGGCGGATCCGGCCCCGGCTCGCCCACCACGGACGCCGGGACGGCAGGCGCCGGCACGTCCGGCCGATCGCTGCCCGAGCTGCCCGAGCCCGTCTCCGCGCGGGCCGACGAGCTGGCGGCCCTCACCCACGTACTGCGCATCGCGCCGCTGCACGCGGTCCTCGCGCTGACCGCGCAGGACGACACGGAGCTGGCGGCCGAGGCGGTCCGGGTCGGGGCGCAGGACTACCTCTTCCGGGGCGAGCTGGACGCGCGCGTCCTGAGCCGCGCCATCCGGTACGCCGTGGAGCGCAAGCGCGCCGACATCGCCCAGCACCAGCTGACCGAGTCCCGGCTGCGCGCCCAGGAGAACGCCCGCCTGGAACGCGGCCTGCTCCCCACCCCGCTGCTGGACGGCTCCGGCCTGAGCTTCGCCGCCCGCTACCGCCCCGGCCGCAGCCGCGCCCTGCTCGGCGGCGACTTCTACGACGTCGTCCGCACCCCGGACGGCACGGTGCACGCGATGATCGGCGACGTCTGCGGACACGGCCCGGACGAGGCGGCGCTCGGCGTCGAGCTCCGGATCGCCTGGCGGGCGCTGACCCTGGCCGGGCTGTGCGGGGACGAGCTGCTCTCCACGCTCCAGCAGGTGCTGGAGCACGAGCGGCAGAGCGAGGAGATCTTCGCGACGCTCTGCACCGTGGACATCGCACCCGACGGGCGACGGGCCGGACTCTGCCTGGCGGGGCATCCCGCACCGCTGCTCGCCCGCCACGGCCTGCCCGCCCGACTGCTCCCGTACGAGGACGGCGGCCCGGCCCTGGGGCTGCTGCCGCGGGCCCGTTGGCCGCGCCGTCAGGTCGAGCTGGGCGGCGCCTGGAGCCTGATGATGTACACGGACGGGCTCATCGAGGGACGCGTGGGCAACGGCGGCAGCGAGCGGCTCGGCCAGGACGGCATGGTCGCGATGGTCAACAGCCGACTGGAACAGGGGCTGGCGGGCGAGGAGCTGCTGGAGGCGGCGGTCGCCGAGGTGCGGGAGATGAACGGCGGCGAGCTGACCGACGACGTGGCGGTCCTGCTGCTGGGCCGCGATCCGGAGCGGATACGACGATGGGGCGGCAGCGCACCGCGCTCCCACCCCGCCTCCGTCGACCGGCCGCCGACCCCGTCCGTGAGGGCGGCGAGGGCTCAGCGCCCGCCGTTGTAGGGACCGTACGGACCGTCACTGCTGGAGCCGCCGCTGCGGCCACCGCCGCCGCCCGAGACCGCCTTGAGCGCGGGACGCACGTCGACCATGAACACGATCGACGCGACCACACCCGCGAGCTGCAGGAAGAGCATCGGGATCAGCAGGTTCACGGCGACGGCGACACCCAGGATCACCAGCCAGAAGGATTTCTTCTTCTTGTCGGCGGCACGGTAGGCGTCCTCACGGGCGGTCGCCGCGAAGACGAACGCGACCACGGCCAGCACCAGCATCGCCAGGTAGAGCAGCTGGAGGAGCGAGCCGAACGCTGAGAGCAACATGGTGTGTACCGCCTAGTGAGTGGATGAGCGCCCTGCGGCCGGAAAGGCCAAGGTACCGGGACAACGAGCCGGCCACCCGTAAAGGTGCCCGCCCCGCGCCCCGGTCACGCGTCCCGCGAACCGCGTACCGGAAGGACCCGTGGGGGTCACTTGCCGGCGGGCGGCGGGGTCTTCCTGGCCGCGGGCTTGCGCGGCGCGGGCGCCTTCTTGGCGGGCGCGGCCTTGGCCTCGGCGGACTCCGCCGGAGCGGCGGGCTTGGTCGCGGTGGGCGCGGCCTTCGTCGCGGCGGGCTTGGCGGGCTTCGCGGCGGGCGCGGCGGGCTTCGCGGCGGGCGCGGCCTTCGGCTTGGGCTCCGCCTCGACGACGGCGGCGATCTCGACGATCTCCTCGGCCGTCTCCCCGCGCCAGGTCCGTACCGTCTGCTCGCCGTGCTCGGCGACCTTCTCGTACGTCTCCCGGGCCTTGATCGCGTACTCGGCGGCCACGCCCACACTGCGGAGCGCCAGGTCCTGAGCGCTCTCGCCCAGCTTCTTCAGGTCGGCGGCGTCGAGCGAACCGAACACCTCGGTGACCTTCGCCTGCACGGTGGCCTGCGCCTCCTTGGCCTGCGTGGTCACCTTCTCCTGCACGGCCTTGGGGTCGGTGTTGCGCACCGCGTCGATCCGCTCGGGCGCCTCGGCCCGCAGCTGCTCGATCAACGCCGGAACCTTGCGCGCCTGCTGCACGGCCAGGTCGGCCGTGCCGGCGGCGAAGTAGAGGGGGGTGGGGTCGGTGAGGGTCTTGCGCAGGTCATCGGTGATGGCCATGACTGTGGTCCTCCCGGATCATCAGAACCAGCTGTTCAGCTGTGAGGGTCTTGGTCTTCGGTGGCGTCCGCACCGGCACCGTCGCCGTTACGGGGCCCGGCATCCTTACGGAGCCCGGCATCGCCGTCCGCGTCGGCGTCCGCGGCGGGGTCGGCGTCCGCTTTCCCGTCCGCACCGGGCCCGGGGACGAATCCGTTCTCGCGGCGGAAGGAGTCGTAGATCTGCAGCAGCACGTTCTTCTGCCGCTCGTTGATCGACGGATCGGCCAGAATGACCGCCCGCGTCTCCAGCTCCTCCCGCTCCCGCTCGTCGAGGATCCCCGCACGTACGTACAGGGTCTCGGCCGAGATCCGCAGCGCCTTGGCGACCTGCTGGAGCACGTCCGCGCTGGGCTTGCGCAGACCGCGCTCGATCTGGCTGAGATACGGGTTCGACACCCCGGTCGCGTCGGCGAGCTGCCGCAGCGAGAGCTGCGCCGCACGGCGCTGCTCCCGCAGGTACTCCCCGAGATTGCCGACGTTGAGTGATGCCATGACCCGATACTGCAACACCCCTGCTAACTTTTGCAAGCACATGCTTGCAAAAGTGTCGCGTGCCACTGCGATGGGCGCCTGTGACGCGCAGCGAGACCTGTCCGTTCCCAGTGCTGGTGAGGGCTCCCGCTGGATCTGCTCGGCGAAGTGATCGCATCACGATCAATCGGCGCGACGAGGTCTCTCGTGGGCTGAGCTACGGACGTCGCGCGACGAAGACGAACTCCTTGCCCGGCCTGTCGGGCGCGTCGCGTACCTCCTCCACCACGTACCCCTGCGCGATCAGCTCCGTCTCGACCTCCTGCCGCTCGCGGAAGCGCAGGGTGGAGTCCGACGTCATTACCTTCCCGTCGGCGACGAACACGTAGGTCCAGCGGAACGTCACCAGCGGCTCGCTCACCTCGATCACTTGGACCCAGCTTTCGACTGGTCCGACATCCGGGATCTCCGTCACCCGATACGAGGCTTCGCGGTTCCACTCCTCCCAGGCGCGTCTGGCTGGGTCCCGGGTCTCGAACACCAGACGGCCACCAGGCTGTAGTGCTTCGTACGCGCCGCGCAGGGTCGCGCGCCATGCCGGCGGATCAAGGATCTGCTGGGCTGCGTTCGCGGTCATGGTCGCCAGGTCGACCCGCATCGGCGGAAGTGTCGTGGCATCGCCACAGATCCAGCGCACTCGCTCGCCGCCCCGCTTGGCTCGGGCCACGTCGACGGACGCTCGAGCGGGATCGACACCCACGACTGCGATCCCGCGTTCAGCCAGCAGGAGCGCGAACACGCCTGTTCCACAGCCGATGTCCAGCACTTGACGTGCCCCGAACTCCTCCGCCATCTGGACGTACGCGTCGAGATCGCCGCGATCGGGGTCGAGTGGGTCATAGATCGCGGCGAGCCGTGGATGTCCAAAACACTCGTCTGTCATGCGGCCAAACGTAGAACCGCTGAGCTCGGACATCCCCTTCCTTCTGCTCGTTCCCGCCGATTCCGCACAGTGGTTCACATGGGGCCCAAGCAGCACTGCGCCAGCCACCTCTGACAGCGTGCGGTCGGCGAACCCGTCGCGGGCGAGCATGAGGACGTCGTTCACGCCGCGGTTCCTGATCTCGGTGAGGGTGCGCATCCAGTGCCCGGCGCCCTCGCCGGTCAGCTACGGGCCCCTGGTCCGGGCCCTGGACGCCAGGAAGTCACGGTGTCCCACTCAGACCGCCGGCTGCTGGTCAGACCCCCAGCGCCTCCGCCATATCTTCTGGGACCGGAGAGCGGGTCCGGGGCCGGCCGGGACGGGACTTCGGGCGGGAGCCGTGTCAGACCCGGGTGGGACACTTCGGCCCATGTCTCTTGCTGATCTCACTCTCGACCAGTGGCGGTCCTTCGAGCTGCCTGCCGCACGTCGCATCGCCCAGGAGGCCGCGCACCGGGTGGATGGCCGGGTGACCGTCGTGGAGACCGTTGAGCATCTCGGTGCTCCGCTGCACCGGGTTCGGATCGAGCGGGACGGGCAGGAGTTCGCCCTGATACCCGGCGGCACGGTGACCCTCGGATTCGATCTCGACAGCTGGCGGCCCACGCCCGGGGAAGCCGCCGACTATGCGGAGAGTCTGGAGCAGGGCTACGGCTGCGGCCCCGATCTGCGAGCCCACCTCGCACAGGTGCTCAGCCCCCGCCGGAGCGTCACCTTGGCCACGGTGCTCATGGCCGTGAAGGACGAGAATCTGACCGAGCTGCCGGCCGCCGTGCCGGCCGCCCTCGCGGCTCGCGGCCTGCGGATGCCGAGCTCCGACGAGTGGGAGCACGGCTGCGGAGCCGGAGCGGACACACTGTTCCGGTGGGGGAACGACTGCCCCCTCGACAGCATCCCCTACGACAACGACACCGGTCCGCATCAGCGACTGAGCGGCTTCGGCCTGCGCATCGCCTACGACACCTACAGCACCGAGCTGACGAGCGACGTCACCGCGGCCCATGGTGGTGACGGTGGCGAGTCGGTGTGCGGAGGGTACGGCTGGGTGCTGGCGTGGCTGCCCCTGGCTACGGCCAACCGCAACCCCTCCATGGCCGAGTTCGCGTACGGCCCGGACGGCGAAGGGCTCTACGAGGACTTCTCCACCCGGCCCGTGCTCACGCTCTGAACCACCTGGGACCGGCCCAAGGTCCACGGCGCGCGCCTTCCCGCCGGCGGACCGGGTGACCGGGGTGCCCCTGGGGCACGCTGGGCAGCGGCCCCGTCGTCTCGCCCCCGGATCTTGCCCCGAAGATCGTTCTGTTGGAGGCTGAAACATGCATACTCAACCGACGTACATTCTTGTCCACGGGGCCTTCGCGAACTCGTTCTCGTTCGCGCCCCTCCAGGCCGAACTCGCCCTGCTCGGGCACCGCTCGGTCGCGGTCGACCTTCCGGGGCACGGGTTCGAGGCGACGTCGCCGGCCTCCTACCAGGCTCCCCAGGACCTGGACGCGCTGGCCACGGAGCCGGGAGGCATCAAGGGAGTCACGCTCGCGGAGAACGCCGCCCGCGTGATCGACGTCCTCGAACGGGCCAAGCGGAACGGCCCCACCGTCCTCGTCGCCCACAGCAGGGGCGGCATCACGACCACCGCCGTCGCCAACGCCCGGCCCGACCTGATCGACCGGATCGTCTACGTCTCCGCCTGGTGCCCCGTCGAGCTGGAGGTGGGCGGCTACTACGCCCAGCCGGAGATGGCCGACGTCGACGCGGGAGCCCTCACCGCCGCACTCGTCGGGAACCCGGCCGAACTCGGGCTGCTGCGCTTCAACTTCCGCACGGCCGACCCGGCAACGCTCACCGCGCTCAAGCAGGCCTTCGCCGCCGACCTCACCGATGACGAGTTCCGGACCTTCCTCAGCACCTTCCAGTGCGACGAGAACCTCGACGCCGGTACGGCCGCCGACCGGGCACAGGCCGCGACCTGGGGCCGGATACCCAGGACCTACGTCCGTCTGGCCGCCGACGCCAGCGTCCCGCCCGCCATGCAGGACCGCATGATCCGCGAGGCCGACGCGCTCACACCCGACAACCCCTTCGACGTCCGGACGCTCGCCGGCAGTCATCTGCGCTGGCTCGTCCACCCGAAGCCCGCCGCCGAGCTGCTCGCCGGCCTCGCAGCCCTCTGACCGCCCGCCCGGCCGAGGAGTGCGGACGCCCCGGACCCCCGGCCGGGCGCGGGAGCCGCCGAGGCCGGGCGGCAGGCGGGGCCCGACCGGAAATGGGCTCACCCATACGCGTGTTGGGCCCCCCTGTGGGCCCGTGGGCCCCTGACCGGGCAGCCGCCCGGCCCTATCGTCTATGCGCATAGATCCTCCTACCCACTGAGGCCGCTGCCCCGGAAACCCACGCGCCCACGCCCCCACGCGCCCTGACGTCCCACGTGCTCGACCCGCTTCGAGGGAGACATGATGTGCCGATCCTGTGCCACCCCCACCGCGCCTACGGAGACACCGGCGGAAGCACCGGTGGACAGAGAGCGCCCGGACCACGGTCTGTCCCGTCGGCGGCTGCTGGCGGGCCTGGGGCTGGGCGCGCTCGCCGTGAACCTGTCGGCCGGGGCCTCCACCGCCGCGGCGGCGACGGCCGCGGCGGCGAAGGACGGAGCGTGGGCCAATCCCGCACTGGGCCGGTTCCCGGCCGGGGGCCACTACGGCGCGCCCCGGGGCGGCGCGTCCCACGCCGGCCAGGACGTCAGCAACTCCACGGGCACCGCCGTCCACGCGGCGGCCGGGGGCACGGTCGTCCGCCGGTCGTGGGGAGGGGGACTGCCGGGCCGGACCGGTAACGCCCTGGTGATCGCGCACGGCAACAACCAGTACACGTACTACGGTCACCTCAGCGCCTACCGGGTCGCGCTCAACGCCAAGGTCTCGGCCGGACAGCGCATCGCCGACATGGGGGCCACCGGCAACGTGACCGGGCCCCACCTGCACTTCGAGACCCACTCGGGACGCCTCGGCACCACGGTGAACCCGGTCGCCTTCCTGGCCGCCCGGGGCGTGGACCTGGCCGGCGGCTGGTCGAGGATCGACCCGGGCGCGCGCGGCGCCACGGTCGTGGTGATCCAGCACCTGATGAACCACCGCGGCCACAAGCTGGCCGCCGACGGGCAGTACGGCTCCGTTTCCGTCGAGGCGGTCAAGCGGTTCCAGCGCTCCAAGGGGCTGGCGGCCGACGGCCAGGTCGGACCGGCCACCTGGCCCGTACTCGTGTACACGCTGCGGCAGGGGGCGAACGGGTCCCACGTCCGCGCCCTGCAGACCGCGCTGAACAGACGCGGTGCCCGACTGGCGGTCGACGGCGGGTTCGGTTCCGTCACCACGAGCGCCGTACGCGCCTACCAGAGCGGCAACCGCCTGGTGGCCGACGGCGAGGCGGGCCCGGTGACCTGGCGGGCGCTGACCGGCTGACCGCCGCCGAGTGTGGGACACACGGTGACGCGTGATGTCCCGCGGGCCGCTCGCGAGGGCGGCAGTGGTCGGCCATGAACGGTCCGGCGGCCGTTTATGGTCGACCACGTCCCTCCGCACCCGGCGCACCCCCACCACAACCCACCGCAGGAGTCCGGTACCAGGCATGTGTACGCGATCCGCCCCCGTCGACAACGGCACGCCGGCAGCGCCTCCCCCGGCCCCTCCATCCTCCGCGGGGCTCGCCTTCGACGCGGTGCTCTGCGATCTCGACAACGTCGTCCGCTTCTACGACACCGCCCCGCTCACCGCCCTGGAGCGGGCCGCCGGACTTCCGGAGGGCACCACGGCCGACATCGCCTACGCACCTGAGGTCGACCTCCCGCTGCTCCTGGGCTGGATCACCCCGGACGCCTGGGTGGCGGCCATCGCCGCCGGGCTCGTGGAACGGGTGGGCGCGGACCGGGCCCACGCGCTGGCCCGGGCACTCGCGGACGCGCCGTTCCGGGCCGACGAGGAGGTGGTGGCGTTGCTGCGCCGGGCCAGAACCCACGTCCCCCTGGTGCTCGTCACCAACGCGACCCTCCAACTGGACGCTGACCTAGCCCTGTTGGGACTTTCCGATCTGGCCGACGCGGTCGTGAGCAGCGCGGTGGAGCAGGTGGCCAAGCCCGACCCTGCCATTTACCGCATCGCGGCCGCGCGGGCGGGCGTACCGCCGGCCCGGTGCCTGTTCGTGGACGACCGGCAGGAGAACGTCGACGCGGCCACGGCCCTCGGCATGACCGGCGCCCTCTACCGCGAACCGGCGGACCTGCGACGGGCGTTGGGACCGTGCGCCGAGGACGCGGGGAGCACGGAGGCGGCGGGAGAGGCGCAGCAGCTCGCCGCGCGGGCGCGTTGAGCCCGGTGGACGGGGAGCCGGAGGTGCTGTCCGGCGGACTGGTCAACGCCGGAGCCGTCCTCCGTCACGGCGATGCCGTCGAACGCCCCGCCCCACCCCATGCCGCCCTCCTGCACGCCCATCTCCGGGCCCTCCGGGGACAGGGGTTCGACGGCGTTCCGGTCCCTCTGGGGGTCTCCGCCTCCGGGCGCCGCGAGCGGCTCTCGTACGTCCCCGGCGAGGTCGCCGTCGCCCCGCACCCGCCGTGGGCCTGGACGGACGGGTCCCTGCGCTCCGTGGGCGCGCTGCTCCGGCGCATGCATGACGCGGCGACGGCCGTTCCGTCCGGTGGGGCGTCCGGCTGGCCCGGCGACCTGGCCGACCCGGAGGGGGCGACGTCTACCGGAGCGTTGGTCTGCCACAACGACGTGTGCCTGGAGAACGTGGTGTTCCGGGACGGCCACGCCGCCGCGCTCATCGACTTCGACCTGGCCGCGCCGGGCCGCCCGGTGTGGGACGTGGCCATGGCGGCGCGCTACTGGGCGCCGATGCGGGGCCGCGCCGGCCTCGACCCGCCGCACCGTCTGCGCGTCCTGGCCGACGGTTACGGACTCGGGCGCGCGGACCGGGCGGCCCTGCCCCGGGTGATCGAGCAGGCCACCGCGGTGTGCCGGGCGTTCGTCGAGCTGCGGGTGGAACGGGGGGACGCGGCGTACGCGGCGGCGTACCTGGAGAGCGGCCGCGCGGTGTGGGACCGGCACCAGACCTGGCTGGCGGACCATCGCCGCGCGCTGACCGCGGCTCTGCTCACCGACTGACCACCGCGAAACCGCCCACTCCCCCGATCCCTCGACCCGCAGCCCCCGGCTCCGGTTCAGTCCCGCTCCAAGCCGGTCCGCAACTGGACGAACGCCTGCTCGGCCGCCCGCACCGCCGACGCGTGGACCCGGTCCGCGCTCTCCCCCGCGTCGATCCGCCGCCAGTTCTCCAGGGCCAGGATGCGCAGGACCGCGATGATCTGCCCGGCCGCGAGCCGTTCGGACAGCCCGTCGCCGAGGGCGCGGGCGAGTGCCGCCTCGGAGCGGCCCTGGTAGGCGTGCATGCGGGCGACCAGCGACGGCGTCCCATACAACAAGCGGTGGAATTTCAGCACTTCGGGTACGTCGCAGAGGCCGGTCACCGGGTCGCGGCGGTCGAGGCCGTCGAGGAAGTGGCGACGCAGGGCGTCCAGTGGGCCCTCGCCGGGGGGCCGTTCGGCGACCACCCGGGCGGACTCGTCCTCGTGGTCGGCGAACCGGTGCAGGACCAGGTCCTCCTTGGCGGGGAAGTACCGGAAGAGCGTCGGCTTGGAGATGTCCGCCGCGGCCGCCACCTCCGCCACGGACACCTTGTCGAAGCCGCGCTCCAGGAACATGGTGATGGCCGCGTCGGAGACCGCCTGATAGGTCAGCCGCTTCTTGCGCTCCCGCAGACCGACCGGTGCCGGGGGACGCTCCGGCGCCCGGCCCGGGGCCCTGACCGCGTCCCCGCTCCCGGACTCGCCCCCGGACTCGCCCCCGGCTCTCTCTCCGCTCATGACCATGAAGCGTACGCCCCTGCCCTCAAGCCGACTTGGCGTCGCCACCGGAGCCACCGGAAGCGCCCGGAGCGCCCGGAGCATCATGGGCGCCATCCGCGTCGGCCGCCCTGCGGATCAGGGCCTCCACCCCGTCCAGCAGCACGCCCATGCCGAAGGTGAACTCGTAGTCCGCCTCGTCCGGCTCGCTCATGACCCCGGTCTCCAGCTGCCGGGTGATCCCGGGGTGCCGCTCGGGGTCGACGAGCCGCTTGAGGGTGCGCTCGTGGGAGGCCGCCAGCTCCTCGGGCGTGATCCCGCGGGCGGTGACGGCGGCCTTCAGGTCGCTCATCATCAGTGCCTCGCTGCGCACGAAGTTGGAGACCAGCAGGATCACCGAGGTCTTGTCGCCCTCGCCGAGACCACTGCCCGTCAGCGCCTGGAGCCCCTGCTCCCACCACGCGATCGAGTTCGGGGTCGCGGGCGGGCCGCCGATGGGGATCCGGAGCGCCCAGAGGTGGCCGTGGTAGCGCTCGCGCTGCGCGGCCGCCCATTCGGTGAGCGCGGCCCGCCAGCCCGCACCGGTCTCCAGGGCGGACAGAGGCTCCGGCGGGCCGACGGCCGCCTCCTGCATCAGGACGTACAGCTCGTCCTTGGCGGAGACGTACCGGTACAGGGACATCGTGGACGCGCCGAGCTCCTGGGCGACCCGGCCCATCGACACGGCCGCGAGCCCGTCGGCCGCCGCGACGGCCACCGCCGCGGCCACGATCCGCTCCAGGCTCAGGCCGGGCTTCGGCCCCTTGGCCGGGCGGTCCCGCAGCCCCCAGGCCGCCTCCAGGCTGGCCGGCAGATCGCCGCCGCCCGAGCCACCGTTCTTCTCCGTCACCGCATCCCCTTCGCCCGCCGTCCCGGACATGCCGTCGTCCGGAACATTCCGCCGCCCCGGACACGCCGTCGTCCTGGCGCCCTCGCACTCCGCGCCCCCGTGCGCCTTGACCCCATCCTAGAGATGCGTAATGCTTACGCAGTAACGCGTATGTCATACGCAGAAGGAGATTCGACCATGTCCGGCCCGACCGGAACCACCGACAGCGACAGCGACAGCGGCGACGCTGCCGACGGCACCCACGCCATCGAGGCGTACGGCCTCACCAAGTCCTACGGAAAACCCGCCGTCCGGGTCCTCGACGGCATCGACCTCCAGGTCGGGCCCGGCACCGTCTTCGCCCTCCTCGGACCGAACGGGGCCGGCAAGACCACCACCGTGCGGATCCTCGCGACGCTGACCGAGGCCGATTCCGGCTCCGCCCGCGTCGCGGGGTACGACGTCGTCGCCGAGCGGAGCGCGGTGCGCAGGTCGATCAGCCTCACCGGCCAGTTCGCCGCCGTCGACGAGACGCAGACAGGCGAGGAGAACCTGCGGATGATGGCCCGGCTCACCGGGCTCTCCCGGGCCGGCGCCCGGCGCCGCGCCGGTGAGCTGCTGGAACGCTTCGACCTCACCGCGGCGGCCCGCCGCCCCGCCCGGACCTACTCCGGAGGCATGCGCCGCCGCCTCGACCTGGCGGCCGGGCTCGTCGGCTCACCGGAGCCCGGGGTGTTCTTCCTGGACGAGCCGACCACCGGCCTCGACCCGCGCAGCCGCCAGGAACTCTGGGGGGTCGTCCGAGAGCTGGCCGCGGGCGGGGCGACCGTCCTGCTCACCACCCAGTACCTGGAGGAGGCCGATCGCCTCGCCGACCGGATCGCCCTGCTGAACCGGGGCCGGATCGTCGCCGAGGGCACCGCCGCCGACCTCAAGTCCCGCGTCGGCGGGCACCGTCTCGACCTGGTCCTCACCAGCAGCGAGGCCTACCTCCGGCTGGCCGGCCGGGCCGTCCACCACTCCCCCGAGACCCTGACGCTCGGTCTTCCCACCGACGGCTCGGCGGCCCAGGTGCGCGCCCTGCTCGACGAGATCGACCCGACGGGCCACGAGATCGAACGCTTCAGCCTGCACAGCGCGACCCTCGACGACGTCTTCCTGGACCTGACCTCGAAGGCCTCGGAGGTCTCCAAGGCCTCCAAGGCCTCGAAGGCGCCCACGACTCCGGAGGCATCCGCCCATGTCTGACACCGCCGTTCGGCGCGCAGCCCCGGCCCGGCACACCGACGGCTCCGCACGGCGCACCGCCCCCGGCCCCGGGCCCGGTCCGCTCACCCACACCGCCGTCATGGCCGCACGCGCCCTGCGCATCAGCAGCCGCAACACCGATGCGCTGATCACCTCCCTGGCCCTGCCGATCATGCTGATGCTGATCTTCGTCTACTTCTTCGGCGGCGCGATCGACACCGGGACGGAGTACGACTCGTACGTCATGTACGTCGTCCCGGGCGTCCTGCTCCTGTCCGCGGGGTTCGGCGCCGCGACCACCGCCACCGCCGTCAGCGAGGACATGAAGGGCGGCATCATCGACCGGTTCCGCTCCCTGGACGTGGGCGGTACACCGGTACTGGCCGGGCACGTGGCGGCGAGCACCGTCCGCAACCTCTGCGCCACCGCCCTGGTCTTCGGCGTCGCGCTGCTGATCGGCTTCCGCCCCGCCGCCTCCTGGAGCGGCTGGCTCCTGGTGGCCGTCGTGCTGGTGGCCTACATCGTGGCCCTGTCCTGGATCTCGGCGGCGATCGGCCTGCTGGCCCGTACCCCGGAGGCGGCGAGCGGCTTCACGTTCTTCATGTCGTTCCTGCCCTACCCGAGCAGCGCGTTCGTCCCGACCGAGAACATGCCGGACTGGCTGCACGGCTTCGCCGACCACCAGCCGATCACCCCGGCGATCGAGTCCCTGCGCGGGCTGCTGCTCGGCCAGGAGGTGGGCAACACCCCCTGGATCGCGCTCGCCTGGGCCGCCGGGATGCTCGCCGTGGCGGTCGGCGCCTCGGGGACGCTGTTCCGGATCCGGGCCCGCTGACCGCCGGTTCCAGGACCGCGGTCCCGGGCCCGGCGGCGGGCCGATGCGGAACCCGTCCACCGCCGGGCGGACTCAGAACACGTCCGGGCACCACGGCCGTCGGCCCGTACGGAACACGGCGTCCGCCGTCGTCGCCGCCCCCGCCCGCAGCTCCTCGGCCCGGCCCAGGTCCACCAGCCGCCGCACGGACTCGTCACCCAGATACAGCGTGGCCAACTCCGCCACGTCCAGCGCCAGATCGGCGCTCCGGGTGGTAGGCACGCAGCGCGCGCCGTCGTCCGAAGCGTCCAGCAGGAAGCGGCCGCCGGCCAGCCCCGCGCCGTCCCGGACGTCCAGGACGAGCGACGCCTCGGTGCCGTAGGTCCGGGCCTCCAGGGCGCGCGGCACGTCCAGCATCCGCAGCCACAGCCAGTCCGCGTTCGTGACCAGCCGGGCCGCGCGCGGGTCGGGCAGCAGCAGCGGAAGCAGGTCGTCGGGCGCGCGGTAGCCGGAGCGGACCGTGGTGATCCAGTCGATCGAGCAGAGGAAGTGCCACAGGGCCCGCTCGGCCGCCGGGTTCAGCGCGATCATGTCCCGTACGGAGGCGGTGTTCAGCGGCTGCTTGGCGTCGCCCCACGTGTCGTCCGTGCCGTACACCAGCAGGCCGTCGACCGTGCCGTCGGCGGCCCGGTGCACCACGTAGAAGGGCTCGGTCCACTTCTCGTGGTCCGGGCGGGGCCCGACCCCCGTGTGCCGCCGCCACCAGCGCTCCCCGCGGGTGACGGCCCCGGGCTGCCGGGCCGCCAGCGCTCCGTGCACCTCGGGGCCGATCTTGCGGGTGTCGGCGCCGTCCACCATTTCGATCCGGCCGCCGCCCGCCGGCTGGCCGGAGCGGCGCGGGTCGAGGCCCGTCCGGTGCACGGAGACCTCCCACACGGCGCTCCAGGCCGCGGGGCCGAAACCGTACCGCCCGTAGATCGGGTACTCGGCGGCGATCAGCGAGGCGACCAGGTCGCCGCGCTCCTTGGCCGCCGCCAGGTCCGTCGCCATCATCCGGTTGAGCAGTCCGCGCCGGCGGTGCGTGGGCGTCACCGTGACCGCGGTGACCGCGTCGGCCGCCACGGTGGCGCCGCCGACGACGGTCAGTCGCTGGGTGAACGAGCGGAACGTCGCCACGCAGCGCCCGGCGTCGAAGACGCCCTGCACGCGGGAGAGGTCGACATCGGCGAGCCGGTCCGCGACGAGCTCCTCGTCCGGCCCCTTGCCGGCGGTCAGGAAACCGGTGCCCACCGCCCTCATCCACTCGGGGAACTCGGACGCGGTGACGGTACGGACATCGAGGCTCATCCCTCCACGCTAAGCATCCGCGCCTCAGAATGTCGCGCGAATTTCCCCGACCTCCGCCGCCCCGCCCAGCAGCGGCGCACGTCCGATCCGGGCGACCACCGGGGCGTCCACACCCAGCAGCTCCAGGGCGCGGGCCAGCACCGGGCCGAGCGCCCGGGTGGCCCCGTCGTCGATCTTGAAGGCGAGGGCCCGGCCGTCGGCCAGCGCCACCGCCTGGACCGCCTCGGCGCCCATCTTGGAGAGCGTCCCCGGTACCTCGCGCATCAGCCAGGTGTCCGGACGCCGGGTGCCCGCGACGTACTCCGGATGGGCGCGCATCGCGTCCGCGACCCGGCGCTCGGCGCTCCCGGGCTCCGCCAGCACGAAGGACCGGAACGCGCGCGCCAGGCCGGTCAGCCCGATCGCCATCAGCGGGGCCCCGCAGCCGTCCGTGCCGAGCGCCGCGACCGGCTCGCCCGCCGCCTCGGCGACGACCCGGCCGACGAGCTGCTGGAGCGGGTGGGCGGGGTCGAGGTAGGTGGCGGGGTCCCAGCCGTTGCGGACGCAGACGGCGAGCATGGCCGCGTGCTTGCCGGAGCAGTTCATCGTGAGCCGCTCGCGCACGTTCCCGCTCGCGAGGTAGGCCTCCGCCTCCACCGGGTCCAGCGGCAGGTCCGGCGGGGTCCGGAGGTCGGCGGTGCTCAGCCCGTGCTCGGCGAGCATCTTCCGTACGAGGTCGAGGTGGAAGGGCTCCCCGGAGTGACTCGCGGCGGCCAGCGCCAGCCGTTCGCCCGAGAGGTCCAGGCCGGCCCGCAGGATCGCGGCGGCCTGCATCGGCTTGTTGGAGGACCGGGGGAAGACCGGCGCCGCCGGGTCCCCGATCGCCCGCTCCACGCTGCCGTCGGCGGCCAGCAGGACCAGCGAGCCCCGGTGGCGCCCCTCCGTGAACCCGGAGCGCACGACCTCGGCCAGGACGGGCGGGGCGGGGACCGGGGCGGAGGATATGGCGGACGGGGCGTCGATGGACGTCATGGTGGCCTTCCGGGGACGGGGGTGCGGGACCCGCGCCCGGAAGGGTCGCTTCAGGCGAGCAGGTCGTCTACTTGTGCTTCCCCGTCACGGTACCTGCGGGCGATCTCCGCGCCGCAATCGTCGGCGGTGCGCTGGAGCTCGTGACGGCGGCGGGAGACCTGCTGTTCGTAGCGGACGAGCCGCCCCATCGCCGTGTGCAGTTCCTCGTCCGTCCGGGCTTCCAGGTCGGACAGCTCCACCTCGGCGAGGTTCTCGGCGGCGAGCTGCCGGAACTCGTCGCCGCGCGGCGTCGTCAGCGTGACGTGCCGGGCGGAGGTGCGGTGCCGGGACGGAGCGTCGGCCAGGATCTCGGAGAGCCGGCTCACCACCGCCGCGTCCTCCACGGGGGCCGCGGGGTCCCGGCGGCGGGCCAGTTCGGCGCGGAGGATGTCGATCCGGCCCTGCACCAGTCGGCGTACGTAACTGAGATCGGTCTCGTCGCGCTGGGCGTCCCGGCGCAGCGTCCGCAGCTCCGGCAGGCGCAGCCCGCCGAAACCCGCGTCGCCGCCGGCCTGCTCGGGCACGGTGGCGGCTGCCGCGGGCGTCGCGGGCGGCGGTACGGGACCCTGCCCCGGCAGACTGCGCTGTACGGGTGACCGCAGGGTGCTGGTGCGGTGACGTGCGCCCGGTACGGCACCGGGAGATTGTCCGGCTCCATAGGTACTCATGCTGTTCCGTCCCCTCGACCGGTGCGTCGGCACACCGACATCGTGCATCGTGCCACTCCGCACGGTGCCGATGCAGGTGCTCTGTACCCGTTCAGCCCAAGATAGGTTGGTCTGTATGCGTGCAGTGGTACAGAGAGTGGACGGCGCGAGCGTCTCCGTCGCCGGTGCGACGGACGACCCCCCGGCCCCCGGAGTCGTCGGGGAGATCGTCGGCGAGGGCCTGTGTGTGCTGGTCGGCGTCGCTCATGACGACACCCCGGAGAAGGCGGCGCAGCTGGCCCGCAAGCTCTGGTCGGTGCGCGTCCTGGAGGGCGAGAAGTCCTGTTCGGATGTGAATGCACCGCTCCTGGTGATTTCTCAGTTCACTCTCTACGGGGACGCCCGGAAGGGCCGCCGGCCCACCTGGAACGCCGCCGCGCCCGGCGAGGTGGCCGAACCGCTGGTGGACGAGGTGGTGGCGCGGCTGCGGGCGCTGGGGGCGCACGTGGAGACGGGCCGGTTCGGAGCGGACATGCGGGTCTCGCTCACGAATCACGGCCCGTTCACGTTGATCATCGAGGTGTAGCCGTACGCGGAGTGCTCCGTACGCGGAGTGCTCCGTAAACGGAGTGCCTACGGCTCGACCACCGTCTCCTGTGCGGCGGCCGTGTCGCCGGCGAGCAGCTCCGCGTCGACGGCCACGTTCCGCTTGACCAGGGCGAGGGCGATCGGGCCAAGCTCGTGGTGGCGGGCCGAGGTGGTGATGAAGCCGAGCTGACGGCCTTCCTGGCCGTCGGCGGCCAGCCGCACCGGCGTCCCGTGGCCGGGGAGGTGCACCTCGCTGCCGTCCAGGTGCAGGAAGACGAGCCGGCGCGGCGGCTTCCCCAGGTTGTGGACGCGGGCGACGGTCTCCTGGCCCCGGTAGCAGCCCTTCTGGAGGTGGACGGCGCCGCCGATCCAGCCCAGCTCGTGCGGGATGGTGCGGTGGTCGGTCTCGAAGCCGACGCGCGGCCGGTGGCCCTCCACGCGCAGCGCCTCGTACGCCAGGATCCCGGCGGCGGGGCCGTGGGCGGCGGCGTACGCCTCCAGGTCGGCGCGGGGCAGGAACAGATCCCGGCCCTGCGGGGTCTCCCGTACGGCCGCCCCGTCCGGGACCTCGGCGATGGAGCCGGCCGGGAGGTGGACGACCGCGATGTCGCCGGTGCGGTCGGCGACCTCGACCCGGTAGAAGAACTTCATCGACTCCAGGTAGGCGATCAGCTCGCCCTGGGTGTCCGGCTCGACGTGCATCCACACCGTCGTGCCGTCGTCCACCAGATACATCGCGTGCTCGATGTGCCCGTTGGCGGACAGGATGAGCGCCTCGGTGGCCTGGTGCGGGGCGAGATCGCTGACGTGCTGGGTGATCAGCAGGTGCAGCCAGCCCAGCCGGTCGTCGCCGGTGACGGTGACGACGCCCCGGTGGGAGAGGTCGACGAAGCCGTTGCCGTCGGCCAGCGCGCGTTGCTCGCGGAACAGGTCGCCGTAGTGCGCGGCGACGCCTTCGTCGCGGCCTTCGGCGGGAACGGCACCGGGCAGGGACAGCAAGGGGCTCTTCATGCGCCCAGCCTACGACTTGGCGGACGCGTCCTTCGCTGGCGTGTTCGCACCCGCGTCGGCGGACCCGGCGGAGGCCTCGCCGGAGCTCCCGTCAGAGGTCCCGCCGGAGGCCCTGTCCACGGCCCCGTCCGCCGCCGCTTTCGCTGCCGCGCACCCGGCGCAGCGGCCGAAGATGGCGAAGTGCTTCATGTCCGTCTCGAAGCCGAAATCGGCGCGCAGCCTCTCGGTGAAGTCGGCGACGACGGCGAGATCCGCCTCGATGACGTCCGCGCAGTCCCGGCAGACCAGGTGGATGTGGTGGTGCCGGTCGGCCAGGTGGTACGTCGGGGCGCCGTGTCCCAGATGGGCGTGGCTGACCAGACCCAGCTCCTCCAGGAGCTCCAGGGTCCGGTACACCGTGGAGATGTTCACGCCGGAGGCGGTTCTGCGCACCTCGCACAGGATGTCGTCCGGCGTCGCGTGCTCCAGGGCGTCGACCGCCTCCAGGACGAGCTGACGCTGGGGCGTCAGCCGGTAGCCGCGCTGCCGAAGATCGGTCTTCCAGTCGGTGCTCACCACACGCCCAGTGTAGGGCGGGATGAGCACCGGGCAGCCGTCCCGGCTCCGGGCGGGCTCCCCGCGGGGAGAATCCTTGCCGAGGAGCCCCTGCCCGAGGAATCCCTACTTGAAGAACGCGATGCCGTCGTCGGGCATGTCCTCGAGGTTCCGCGCCATCTCGGCGACCTCCTCGGGGGTGACGACCTTCTTCAGGTGCGCCGACATGTACGGACGCAGCTCGACCTCGGGGGTGGCCTTCTCGCCGACCCACATGAGGTCGCTCTTGACGTACCCGTAGAGCCGCTTTCCGCCGCTGTACGGGCCGGAGGCCGCCGTGCGGGCCACCGCGTCGGTGACCAGGTCGATCTGCGGCTTCTGGTGGGCCAGCTCGCCGTACCAGATCTCGATGACGCCCTGGTCGCGGGCCATGACGACCTCGACCTTGCGGTCCTTGTCGATGCGCCAGTAGCCGGTCTCGGTCTCCAGCGGCCGGACCTGCTTGCCCTCGTCGTCCAGGACCCAGGTGTGGGAGACGTACTCCAGGAAGTCACGGCCGTCGTGGCTGAAGGTGACCTCCTGGCCGAAGTTGCACTTCTCGGCGCCGGGGAAGTCGGACACGCCCGCGCCCGCCCAGTTGCCGAGGAGGAAGGCCAGCGGGACGAGGTCCGGGTGGAGGTCGGACGGAATCTCGATCATGAGCGGCTCAGACGATCTGTGAGGGTGCGAGGGGTGGGCGGGAAACCGTGGGAACGGCGAAGGTCAGCGCTGGCCCTGGTACAGCTTCTTCACGGTGATCGCCGCGAAGGCGGTGACGCCCACGCAGACCAGGATCAGCAGGGCGGAGAAGAATGCCTCAAGCACAGGGGGCTCCTCGTGACGAGCGGGTGGCGGCGGTGACGGGACCGGGCCCCCAGCCTAATGGGTGGGGGCCCGGCCTTCTCGTCCAGGTGTCGGCCGCGGGTCGCCGCGGCGGCCCTCAGGCGAGCAGCTGGTTCTGGAGGATCAGCGTCTGCTGGAAGGGAACGCGGGCCGTCTCCCGCTTCCCGGCGCGCTCGTGCACGACGAGGGCCATCGTGTCCCCCGCCAGGGTGTACGCCTGCCGGACGTGCTCGGCCCCGAAGGGCGCCTGCTCGGCGAAGACGAACGATGAGAGGTTCTCGATGTCGTGGTCCGAGCCCCAGGTGTCGTCGAACTCCGTGGTGTCCGTGCGGTCCAGCGGCGTACCGGCCGATGAGCCCACGCGCAGGTCGTCGAGCATGCGGCTCGCGAACGCCGTCGAGTTGAACCGCACCAGGTAGATCCGGGACGTCGTGCCGTCCGGCATGGTCCAGCCGCGTGCCGCGATATGGCGCGGGGCGGCGTCCTTCAGGAGCTGGGACACCGACGGCCGGTCCTGCTGCCGGTAGGCGTCGAGGAACGTCTCCGTGGAGATCCAGCCGCCTGGCAGCTTCTTGTCCGGCACCGCGCCGGCGGGGGCCGGCAGCAGCAGGTCGCGCAGGTCGGCGTGGTGGATCTCGGCCGGGTTGCCGGCCCCGAACGGCCGGGGCGAACCGGCCGGGAGCGCGGGCAGGGCCAGCTTCGGGTAGTCCCAGCGGCCGTCGTCCTCGGTGGCGAGCCCGGGGACGTCGGTCCGCTCCAGGGAAGCGATCCCGAAGGCCGTACCGGTGCCGAGCACTCCGAACGCCAGCGCGGCGGCCGTCCACCGTGCGACGGCGCGCAGGACCCGCCGGGGCGGCTTCGGCGCCGCCTCGGGGACCTCGCGCGCCTCGGGCGGAAGGACGGGTGGCGGTGCTTCGGGCATCACGGGCGTCCCGGTGGTGGTCCCAGGGACCACCGTCTGCTCGCTCATATGTACTCCCCCGGGGACGCGATGTGGTCGAGCTGGTCCTTCACCAGGTCCGCGACGTCCGACGGGCTGAACGGCTTGCTGCCGCTCGCGTCGACGGTGACCGAGACCTCTCCCTCGTACGCGATGCAGGTCATGCCGTCGAGGGTGTGGAGGGTGTCCTTGTCGCCCTTGGGCAGCCGGTAGCAGGTGGCCTTCTTGTGGCCGTCGATCGACGGCCCCTTGCGGAAGACGTCGAAGGAGTCCATCAGCTCCTTGCGGTTCACGTACGACGTGCGGACCGCCCGCTTGTCCCGCATCTTCATGACGTGGACGTTGACGACGAGGTCGTGGGCGTCCGAGGTGTACGAGCGCTGCGCGATGCCCCGGATACGGAGCTTCTCGACGGACTTGTTCAGCTCGCGGCGGTCCTTCCCGGCCAGGCCGCGCCCCATCTCCTTCATCGTGGCGGCGGCCTTGGCCCCGCTCGTCTCGCTGTCGTTGCCGAGTTCGCCGATGTCCGGGCCGAGCCGGTAGCCCTGGGGCACCGGCAGCAGGAGCTTGGTCAGCTCGGTGTCGTGGCGGCCCGCAGGCGCCCCGCCCGCCGGGTCCTTGCCGGCGGGAGCGTGGTCCTCGTCCCAGACGGTCGTGGCGACCGTCCGGTCCGCGGTGTCCACGGTGGCGTTGACGTACCCGGCCGCGCCGCCGATCGCCGCGAGCACCAGACCGACAGGCAGCGCGGTCAGCACCACCCGGCGCACCCGGCGGCCGGGAACCGGCATGGAGGTGGTCGTGGTCGTGGGCGTCGGCGTCGGCGTCGGCGTCGGCGTGGCAGCGAGTTCGGCCGACCCGGTCGGCTCGGGAGGCTCAGTCGCCTTGGCCGGCTCAGTCGCCTTGGTCGGTTCAGTCGCCTTGGTCGGCTCGGTCGCCTTGGTCGGCTCGGCCGGCTCGGTGACGGGCTTCGTGTCGTCGTCGTTCACAGCCGCTCCAGCTGTCGCTCGGCCAGCGTCCGGATGTCCTTCTTGCTGATCGGTACGGTGTCGAAGATGTTGATGTCGAGCACGATGTCACCGCGCACGGCCAGAGCCCTGGCCCGGTAGGACGGGAGGTATCCCGCCTTCCGCTCGACCGGGTAGAGGAAGTAGCGGCCCTCGCGGCTTCCCTTGATCGCGTCCCCCGAATTGCCCGCGCCTTCCTTGTCCTGCGGCATGTACATCAGCTGGCCATCGAGGTGCTCCGCCGCGCCGTGCAGGTCGCCGGACCGGAACTGAAGCAGCTGCACACCGGTTTCCCGGTACTTCCCCTGCCTCCACGAGGCCGAGGCGACCCGGCGCAGTCCTCCCTCGGCCAGCGCCTCGAACATGTAGTGCGGGTCCTCGTAGTACGCCTCGGCGTACTGGTCGATCGGCAGCCAGCCGTTGTCGAGGCCCAGCTCGTCGGTGAGCGACTTCTTCGCCCCCTTGGGCCGGTCGACGAGCAGCTTGCGCAGGTCGCCGTCCGTCCTGACCCGCTGGTCCTGGGCCGCGGGCAGCGGGGCCGGAACCCGGTCGGCGGACAGCGGCTTCGCCGGGTGGCCGAGGCCGGGCTGCGACAGGGCGGCCAGTGGCGTCGGCGCCCGCTCGGCCTGGATGCCATAGCCCACGGCAGCCCCGCCCGAGATCCCGAGCAGCGCCGCCGCCGCGATGATCAGCGTCGTACGGCCGCGCGGCCGACGGCGTACGGACTCGTCGGCCGCGGCGGCCTGCTCCGTCGGCACGGCCGGCGCGGGCGGCACGGCCGGCGCGGGCACGGGCCCTTCCGGCGCGGCAGGAATGGTGTCGTTCGGTTCCAAAAGGGTTCCCCCAAGAGACCTGAAGCGCGGGTTCCCTTACCTGCGCGCACAAGTGACCCCCAGGTCAGCGAGGAGGTTGCGTCCTGGACGATTACAGTTCGGCATATGCCGAAGAAGCTTGTGATCAAGGTGACCGCCGGGCCCGAGGCCGCCGAGCGCTGCTCCCAGGCCTTCACCGTGGCGGCGGTGGGCGTCGCCAGCGGTGTGGAGGTCTCGCTCTGGCTGACCGGCGAGTCCTCGTGGTTCGCCCTGCCGGGCCGGGCCGCCGAGTTCGAACTGCCGCACGCGGCCCCGCTGCCGGACCTGCTGGACTCGATCCTGGCGGGCGGCCGGATCACCCTGTGCACCCAGTGCGCGGCCCGGCGCGACATCGGCGAGAAGGACGTGCTGGAGGGCGTGCGGATCGCGGGCGCGCAGGTCTTCGTGCAGGAGGCCATGGCGGACGGCGCCCAGGCGCTCGTCTACTGACGGACGACCGGACGAGGGGACGACCGGACGAGGGGACGACCGGACGACCGGGCGAGGGGCTCCCCCCGGTTCAGTGGCGCTTCCTGCCGTCCAGTTCGTCCCACCACGCGTCGGACTCCGGGTCGCCGGACGGGTCGTCCCACCAACGGTCCTCCGGGCCCCGCCGGTTGGCCACCACCGCGGCGACGGGCGGGATCACCATGGCGACCACGCACATGCCGACGGCGACCGGCACGGACCACAGGCGCACCACGGCCCAGGCGGACACGAAGAGCGCGACGCATCCGCCCATCATGAGGAAGTAGTTCCGCCTGCGTCGGGCGTACATGCCTCCAGCGTAGGACTCCTCCGGCCGCCCGCCCACCCGATGGACCCCCGGACGGCACGAAGGGCCGCACCCCGCGTCAGGTGGCGTCCAACCCCCTGGGGTGCGGCCCTTCGGCCGTTCTTCGCGCCGTACGGAACGGCGTACCGTCCCGATCGCCGCGGATCAGACGGCGATGGCGACCTCGGAGAGCCCGCCGGTCTGCGCGACGACCGTGCGGTCGGCGCTGCCGCCGGGAACCAGGGCGCGGAGCGTCCAGGTGCCTTCGGCGGCGTAGAACCGGAACTGTCCGGTCGCCGAGGTCGGGACCTCGGCGGTGAACTCGCCGGTCGAGTCCAGCAGCCGCACGTAGCCGGTGACGGGCTCGCCGTCGCGGGTCACGCTGCCCTGGATGGTGGTCTCACCGGGCTTGATCGTCGAAGCGTCGGGGCCACCGGCCTGTGCTCCACACATGGTTCTGTCCTTCTGGTCGGGTCGTGCGGGTCGGTCGGACGGTCGGTCGGACTACTTCGCGGGGCCGAGCTCGATCGGCACACCGACGAGGGAGCCGTACTCGGTCCAGGAACCGTCGTAGTTCTTGACGTTCTCCTGGCCGAGCAGCTCGTGGAGCACGAACCAGGTGAGCGCGGAGCGCTCACCGATGCGGCAGTAGGCGATGGTGTCCTTCGCCAGGTCGACCTGCTCGTTCTCGTAGAGCGCCTTGAGCTCGTCGTCCGACTTGAAGGTGCCGTCGTCGTTGGCGTTCTTCGACCACGGGATGTTGCGGGCGCTCGGCACGTGGCCGGGGCGCTGCGACTGCTCCTGCGGGAGGTGGGCCGGGGCGAGCAGCTTGCCGCTGAACTCGTCGGGCGAGCGCACGTCGACCAGGTTCTGGCTGCCGATGGCCTTGACGACGTCGTCGCGGTAGGCACGGATCGACTCGTCCTGCGGCTTGGCCGTGTACTGGGTGGCCGGACGCGTCGGGACGGCGTCGGTCAGGTCGCGGGAGTCGAGCTCCCACTTCTTGCGGCCGCCGTCGAGGAGCTTCACGTTCTCGTGGCCGTAGAGCTTGAAGTACCAGTAGGCGTAGGAGGCGAACCAGTTGTTGTTGCCGCCGTAGAGGACGACCAGGGTGTCGTTGCCGATGCCCTTCTCGCTGAGCAGCTTCTCGAAGCCGGCCTGGTCGACGAAGTCCCTGCGGACCGGGTCCTGGAGGTCTTTGGTCCAGTCGATCCGGATCGCGTTCTTGATGTGGTTCTTCTCGTACGCCGAGGTGTCCTCGTCCACCTCGACGATGGCGACCTGCGGGTCGTCGATGTGGGCCTCGACCCAGTCGGCGTCTACCAGGACGTCGCTGCGGCTCATGTTGTTCTCCTCCGGGGCAGTCTGCGGCGGGGTGGTGCGAGATGCGGAGTTGCTGGGTGCGGGTGTAGGCGCGAGGGCACGGAACGTGGCGCGTACGGGGCACGGGGCCGACCCTGACGGCGGTCGAAGGGCCGGGGAGAGACGGGGACGGTGCGAACGCCCCGCTCAGAAGGTGCGACAGAGCATGGCGGCGACGCGGCACAGGTCTACTGCCCGCCGCTTCGTGAGATCCGCCTGTCGCTTCATGGGTCCGATCGTAGGGAGGTACGGACGAAGATGTCACCGTCGTATCGCATGATGAGACACGATCATCCGTGATGTGAGACAGGGGAGGGGCGTACGGGCACGGGAATCAGTGCGGGGCTCCCCCGAGCCTGCCCCGCATCTGCGGACCGGACACGGGCGTCTCACTATCCGGATCCGGGTGCCGTCAGGGCACGGGAGAGGGCGGGAGCGGGCGGAGGGTCGGCGGGACGGGGCGGAGGGCCGGCGGGAGGGGCCGGCGGGAGAGGGCGGCGGGAGAGGGCGGTCGGGGAGCCTGGGGCGGTCGGTCAGCCGGTCAGGGAGACGTCCGAGCCGGTCACCGAGATCTCCAGGCCCTTCTCGGTCACCTTGACCTCCCGGAGCTCCAGGCCCTTCGGCAGCCCGTCGATGTCGCCCTGGAAGTCGGTCTTCTCGCGGACCAGTCGCTCGACGCCGGGGAGCCCCTCGCCCGGCACCGTGTCCGCGCGCACCTTGATCGTGTGGCCGTCGACGCGGGTCACGGTGGACAGCACGCTGCGCGAGATCGGCCGGCCGAGGAGCTCGACGGTGCCGGTGACCTTCGCCTTGCCGTTGCCGCCGTACTCCACGACGACGCCGTCGCTGGCCGCCGCCGTCAGGTCCGCGTAGCTGACGAGCGCGGTGCCGGTGGCGCGGGCGGCCGTGGCGCTCCGGTAGCCGGAGCCGAGCTTCACGTCGTGCAGTTGGGCCCGGACCTCGCTGACCCGGATCGCGCGGCCGGCGGCGCTGGTCTCCATGCCGGTGAGGTCGACGTCGACCCGGTCGAGCCGCGAGGCGGCGAGCTGGGTGAGGAAGGGGAAACCCTTGATCGAGATCTCCGTCGTGGCGGGCCCGCCCCCGCTGATCGTGACCCGGTCCTCGGCCTCGGACTCGGCGAAATAGACAGCCGCGCGGTCGACGGCGAGGAAGAGGCCGCCGAGCACCACCACCAGGACCAGCAGTATTCGCAGTGCGCGCATCTGTCGTTTCCCCCACCTGAGCCGATCGGTCCCCCTGGCGCCCGTGAGCCTACTGCCGCAGGAGAGGGACGCCCCGGATGATCGACGACCGACGGCCCCCGATCGGTTCCCGGGGGCCGGTCGGCGACGGTGGCCGTGCGGCGGTCAGAGGATGGCGCGGCCGACCAGGTAGACGGCCGGGGCCGCCACGGTCAGCGGCAGCGCCACTCCGGCGGTCATGTGCACGAACCGGGACGGGTAGTCGTAGCTCGCCACCCGCAGCCCGATGAGCGCGCACCCGCCGACCGCGAGACCGAGCAGCACGCCCTTCGCCCCGAAGTCGGTCGTATTGCCGAAGGTGAGGCCCGCACCCGCACCCGCGAGCAGGGCCACCCCGATGGAGGCGATCGCTGGCAGCGGAAGGGCACGGACGAGCGCGGCCGCCGCGACGGCCGCCCCGCCGACCGTCACCGCGTCCGGGACCGCCGCGAGGAACCCGCCCGCGAGCACCGCGAGCGACGCCGAGACGACCGTGGCCATCAGGCCGTACATCCGCTCGTCGGCCCCCGCGTGGCTGCGGAGCTGGAGGACCACGGTGAGCAGCACCCAGACGCCCAGGGTGCCCAGCAGCGCGGCGGGGCCGTGCTCCCGGCCCGCGGCGAGCAGCACGACGTCGGCGACCAGTCCCCCCGCGAAGGCGAGCGCGATGCCCTGGCGGGCGGGCCACATGCCGTTGAGCCGGAACCAGCCGGCGGCCGTCACCGCCTGGAGGAGCACCACCGGGACGAGCAGCGCGTACGGCCCGATCGCCGCGCCCCCCGCGAGCAGCAGGCCGAGCACGGCGGTGAGCGCGGCGGGCTGCATCCCCGGCGCGATGATCGGCGAACGCCCTTCCGCGCGGGCCCGCTGGGCGTCGGTGATCCGGGCGTTGCCCAGCGTCGTGGGCGCGCTGTAACCCGTGTCGCCGGCCTCCGGCCGCGCGGTCATGGGTGCGGGGGCGGGCACGGGGGCCACGGGCGCGGCGGGCGCGGCCGGGACCTCCGGCGGCAGCGGGTAGGAGCCCGAGGCCCCCTGGGGCGGCAGATAGGCGGTGTCGGCCGCCGAAGCCGCCGAAGCCGCCGAAGGCCGGTACGGCTGCTGCGGTTGTCCCTGCGCCTGCCCCTGATGCCGCGGTTCCCGGAACTGGCGCTGGTGCTGCTGGTGCTGCTGGTGCTGCTGGTGCTGCTGGTGCTGCTGGTGCTGCTGCGGATCCTGGTACTGCTGCTCGTACGGAGGGTGCGGCTCCGGCGTCCCGTACGGGCCGGGCTGCTGCTGTCCGTACGGATCCGACTGAGGCGTCCCGTACGGACCCGGCTGCTGCGTCCCGTACGGATCCGGCTGCTTCGGCTGCCCGTAACCCTGCCCCGGCCCCATCCCCTGCCCGTGCCCCTGCCCCTGCCCCTGCCCCTGCCCCGGATCCCCCGCCCGGTGCTGAGCCCCGTCCGGGCGGATCGTCGGCTGGTACTGGGTGTCCCAGGTCGGCGCCTGCCACGTCTGCGTCCCGCCCTGGTCGAAGGCGGCCGGGTCCTGGGGCGCGGCGGACTGCCCGGCCGTACCGTCGGGCCAGTGCGGCGACGCCGGCTGCTGCTGCCGCTCGGGGTCGTACGGATACGGGTACTGCTGATCGCTGCTGCTCATGGCCTGCGGTTCACCCTCCTGCGAACGGCGGGAGCACCTCGACCGTGCCGCCCTCGGCAAGGCGTACGGTCTCATGCCCACGGGCCCCGACGGGGTTGCCGTCGATGAGGAACGAGCACCGCCGGAGCACCTGGCTCAGTTCGCCGGGGTGCCTCTCGCGGACCGCGTCGAGCGCCTCGGCGAGGGTCTCCGCCGCGTACGGTTCCTCCGCGGTGCCCGCCGCGGCCTTGGCCGCGGCCCAGTAGCGGATCGTCCCCGCTGCCATGGCGCCACTCCTTCGGGTCGGTTCGTCGGACGCCTCGTGCGTCAGCTCTCCATGATGGGTCACGCGCGCGGTGCGGCCGTCGCCCAGTCGGCGATACGGGCCAGCAGGGCGTCGTCCGCCGCGTTCTCGGCGTGGCCCATCCCCCGCTCCAGCCACAGCTCCGCGCCACCGGGCCCGGCCGCCTCGGCCAGCATCCTCGGGTGGTCCAGCGGGAAGTAGGGGTCCCGGTCGCCGTGCACGAGCAGCAGCGGGGCCGGGGTGATGAGCGGGACCGCGGCGACCGGGGAGAGCGGGACGGGGTCCCAGTCCGTGGTCGCGATCCGGGTGCGGAATCCGTAGCGCCCGACGAGGCGGCCCGAGGGACGGGTGACCACCCAGTGCAGGCGGCGCATGGGGGCCGTTCCCCGGTAGTACCAGCGGGCCGGCGCGCTGACGGAGACCACGGCGTCCGCATGCGCCCCCGCACTCCCCGTGCGCCCCGCGTGCGCCGGTACACGAACGGGCGCCTGCCCCGCCACGGAATCCGCCGCACAGAGAGCGCCGTGCCGGAGCACCACCGAGCCGCCCATCGAGAACCCGACCGTCACCACCCGGGAGTGCCCCAGCTCCCGCGCCCAGGCCACCGCGGCGGCCAGGTCCAGCACCTCGCGGTCGCCCACCGTGGAGCGCCCGCCGGACCGCCCGTGGCCCCGGAACGAGAACGTGACCACGGCCGCACGCCGGGCGAAGACCCGTGCGGCCCGCCGCACGGCGGGGCGGTCGGCCGAGCCGGTGAACACGTGCGCGACGACGATCACGGGAGCCTCCGCCGGCCCCTCGAACGCTGCGCCCCCCGGCGTCCCGGCACCCGCCGTACACGGTTCGTACACCGCCTCGACCGGTACGCCGTCATCCGTCAGCAACGTGGCGCATCGTGGGGGGCGCGTGAGCAAGGGAACAGAGGAACCCGGGAATCGCCCCTCGGACACGGAAGTCATGTGGGCTATTCTGCTGCGAAGAGGATCCGGGCAAAGCAGCCCCCGGGTCCTTTTGTGCTTTACCCGCGTTGTTACGACGACGTTTCCACAAGCTCAGCGGTCCCAGGGCGCGGGACCGCACCGTGAGACCCGCATGACGCATGACGCATGACGTACGAAGCAGTGCCGCATACTCCCCCGGGCCCGACCCGGGAGTGCCCCTCTCGCAGGGAACGAGGAGGACCGACGTAATGGGCGAGCGAACCGTGCACCATGATCGACCGAACCAGGCAGGTGGCCGGCGATGAGTTCACTGCTGCTTCTGACGAACGCACTCCAGCCGTCGACGGAGGTGCTCCCCGCCCTCGGGCTCCTGCTCCACAGCGTGCGGGTGGCCCCCGCCGAGGGCCCGGCCCTCGTGGACACCCCGGGCGCCGACGTGATCCTCGTCGACGGGCGGCGCGACCTTCCGCAGGTCCGCTCGCTCTGTCAGCTGCTGCGGTCCACGGGACCCGGCTGTCCGCTGATCCTGGTCGTCACCGAGGGCGGGCTCGCGGCCGTCACCGCCGACTGGGGCATCGACGACGTCCTGCTGGACACGGCGGGCCCGGCCGAGGTCGAGGCCCGGCTGCGGCTGGCCATGGGCCGCCGGCAGATCACCTCCGACGACTCCCCGATGGAGATCCGCAACGGTGACCTCTCCGTCGACGAGGCGACGTACAGCGCGAAACTCAAGGGCCGGGTCCTGGACCTGACCTTCAAGGAGTTCGAACTGCTGAAATACCTCGCCCAGCACCCGGGCCGGGTCTTCACCCGCGCCCAGCTCCTCCAGGAGGTCTGGGGCTACGACTACTTCGGCGGTACGCGGACGGTCGACGTCCACGTACGGCGACTGCGCGCCAAGCTCGGCCCCGAGCACGAGTCGCTGATCGGCACCGTGCGCAACGTCGGCTACCGCTTCGTCACGCCGGAGAAGGTCGAGCGCGCGGCGGAGGAGGCGAAGGACCGGGCCGCCGCCCGGCAGAGGGCGGCCGACCCCGTCACCCGATCGGAGCAGTCCTCTTCGGCCACGGTGCCGGAAGAAGCCCCGGTAGAGGCTGCCACCCCCTAGGTCCATCCGCGTAGACTGCGGCGCGTGGCCAAGGTGACGCGGGACGATGTGGCGAGACTGGCGGGGACGTCGACCGCGGTCGTCAGCTACGTCATCAACAACGGACCCCGGCCGGTCGCCCCGGCCACGCGCGAGCGGGTGCTCGCCGCGATCAAGCAGTTGGGCTACCGGCCCGACCGGGTCGCCCAGGCCATGGCCTCGCGCCGCACGGACCTCATAGGAATGATCGTGCCGGACGCCCGGCAGCCGTTCTTCGCGGAGATGGCGCACGCGGTCGAACAGGCCGCCGCCGAGCGCGGGAAGATGGTGCTCGTCGGCAACTCCGACTACCGCGACGAGCGCGAGGTCCACTATCTGCGGGCCTTCCTCGGTATGCGCGTCTCCGGGCTGATCCTGGTCAGCCAGGGCCCCAGCGAGCGCGCCGCCGCCGAGATCGAGGCCTGGGACGCCCGGGTCGTCCTGCTGCACGAGCGCCCCGAGGCGATCGACGACGTCGCCGTCGTCACCGACGACGTGGGCGGCGCCCAGCTCGCCACCCGGCATCTGCTGGAGCACGGCAACGCGTACGTGGCCTGCCTCGGCGGCACGGAGGAGACCCCGGCGGTCGGCGACCCGGTCGCCGACCACGTCGAGGGCTGGCGGCGGGCGATGCACGAGTCGGGCCGCTCCACGGAGGGCCGGCTCTTCCAGGCCCCGTACAACCGCTACGACGCCTATCAGGTGGCCCTCGGGCTGCTGGCGGGCCCGGACCGGCCCCCGGCGATCTTCTGCGCCACGGACGACCAGGCCTTCGGCGTGCTGCGGGCCGCCCGTGAGCTGCGCATCGACGTACCGGGCGAGCTGGCGGTGGCGGGCTTCGACGACGTGAAGGAAGCCGGCCTCACCGACCCGCCGCTGACCACGGTCCACTCCGACCGCCCGGCGATGGCGCGGGCGGCGGTGGACCTGGTACTGGACGACTCGCTCCGGGTCTCGGGGTCGCGGCGCGAGCGGCTGAAGCAGTTCCCCTCCGCGCTGGTGGTCCGGCGCTCGTGCGGCTGCGGGGAGCCCCCCGCGTCCGCCTGACCGCCCGCTCTCCGGATCTGCGGTCCTCCCTCGGAATCTCCGGCCCTTACAGCGGGCATACGCGGTTCTTCCGGGCTTCTCAGGACGTACTCAGGCGCTTCTCATCTTCGCTGACCAGCCTGGTGGACATGACGGAGAACCTTCGCCCCAGCGGCGCGTACACGGACCAGGACCCGACCCCGTACGGCTACGGCACGGCGTACGACGGCGCCGCGGGCGGCTACCCGCCGCCGCCCCCGTACGCCCCCACCGCCCCCACCGCCAGGCACCGGGCGAAGCGGCCGGTCGCGCTGCTGGCGGCGGTGGCGATCGCGGCGGGCGTCATCGGCGGCGGCACCGCCACCCTCGTCGGCCAGCTGAACGGCGGTGGCTCCGGAGCCACCGGCTCGGGCGGCGCGGTCAACGGCACCACCGTCTCGACGAGCAGCAAGGGCACCGTCCCGGGTGTCGCGGAGGCGGTCTCGCCCACGATCGTGGAGATCGGCGCGGCCTCGTCGGCGGGCAACTCCACCGGGTCGGGCGTGGTGATCACCGAGGACGGCGAGATCGTCACCAACAACCACGTCATCTCGGGCGCGCGGCAGATCCAGGTCACCCTCTCCACCGGCAGGACCTATACGGCCGACGTCGTGGGCACCGACCCCGGCAAGGACCTCGCGCTCATCAAGCTCCGGGGCGCGAGCGGCCTGAAGACGGCGACGCTCGGCGACTCCTCGCGGGTCAAGGTCGGCGACCAGGTCGTGGCGATCGGCTCGCCCGAGGGCCTGACCGGCACCGTCACCAGCGGCATCGTCTCCGCGCTCGACCGCGACGTCACCGTCGCCAAGGACGACTCCGGCAGCTCCGGACAGGGGCAGGGCCAGGGCCGGCAGGGCGGCGGTCAGCAGTGGCCGTTCGAGTTCGGGGGACAGCAGTTCAACGGCGACACGGGCGAGGAGACGACCACCTACAAGGCGCTCCAGACCGACGCCTCACTCAACCCCGGCAACTCCGGCGGTGCGCTGATCAACATGGACGGCGAGATCATCGGCATCAACTCCGCTATGTACGCCCCGAGTTCCTCGGCGGCGGGCAGCGGTTCCGCGGCGGGCAGCGTCGGCCTCGGCTTCGCGATCCCGGTGGACACCCTCAAGGCCGACCTGGGCGCCCTGCGCGCGGGCGAAGGCTCCTGATCCCGCACAGCACCCCGGCCGTGCGAGGCTGAGCACCCCCGCAGACGGGTCGACACGAGAAGAGGACGAGACAGCGATGAGCCCCGCCGAAGACGATCCCCAGCGCATCCTGATCGTCGACGACGAGCCGGCCGTGCGCGAGGCGCTCCAGCGCAGCCTCGCCTTCGAGGGATACGGGACACAGGTCGCGGTCGACGGGTACGACGCCCTGGCGATGGCCGAGGCCTACGCCCCCGACCTCATCGTCCTGGACATCCAGATGCCCCGGATGGACGGTCTCACCGCCGCCCGTCGTATCCGGGCCACCGGTTCCACCACGCCCATCCTCATGCTCACCGCCCGCGACACCGTCGGGGACCGGGTCACCGGCCTCGACGCGGGCGCGGACGACTACCTGGTCAAACCGTTCGAGCTGGACGAGCTGTTCGCCCGCATCCGGGCCCTGCTGCGCCGCAGCTCCTACGCCTCGGCGGCGGGTGCGGACACCCCCGACGACGACGTCCTCTCCTTCGCCGACCTGCGGATGCACCTGGCTACCCGCGAGGTCACCCGGGGCGAGCGGCGGGTCGAGCTGACCCGTACCGAGTTCACGCTGCTGGAGATGTTCCTGTCCCACCCGCGCCAGGTGCTGACCCGGGAACAGATCCTCAAGGCCGTCTGGGGCTTCGACTTCGAGCCGAGCTCCAACTCCCTGGACGTGTACGTGATGTACCTGCGCCGCAAGACGGAGGCGGGTGGCGAGCCGCGCCTCGTCCACACCGTGCGCGGGGTGGGCTACGCGCTGCGCACCGGCGGGAGCGGCGAGGCGTGAGCGGTCCGGCGCCCGCAGCGGGTGGGCGGGAGCGGGGAGGCGTGAGCGGTCCGGCGCCCGCAGCGGGTGGGCGGGAGCGGGGAGGCGTGAGCCCGGTGCGCCGGTTCCGGGCGCTGCCGCTGCGCTCCCGGCTCGCGATGCTGGTCGCGACGGCGGTCGCGGTGGCGGTCGCCGCGGTGGCCGCCGCCTGCTGGCTGACCACCCGGGACCGGCTGACCGAGCAGCTCGACACGACGCTGTCCCAGGTCAAGCCGAACGAGAACGCGATCAGACTGCTGACGGCGTCCTGCACCAGCGGACTGCCCGGTGACCTCCAGGTCGTGACCGGCCCGTACACGATCCAGCTGGTGCCGGCCGTGGGTGCGAAGCCGTGCACGGTGCCGGGCAGGTCTGCCATCCCGATCGACACCACCGACCGGGCCGTCGCCGCGGGACTGCGCGAGGACGCGACGCACACCACGAAGGCCGAGGACGGTGCGGAGATGCGGGTCCACACCTCGCCCGCCGGCCCGGACCGGCCGGGTCTCGCGGTCTCCGTGGCCGTCCCCATGGCACAGGTCACCGATCCGCTGAACCAACTGGCCTGGGTGCTGCTCGCCGTCTCCGGCATCGGTGTGTTCGGGGCGGGCGCGGCCGGGCTGTGGATCGCGCGCGCCGGGCTCCGGCCGGTCGACGAACTCACCGAGGCCGTCGAGCACGTGGCCCGCACCGAGGACCTGACCGTACGCATCCCGGTGGACGGCGAGGACGAGATCGCCCGGCTCTCCAGCTCGTTCAACTCGATGACGGCCCAGCTCGCCTCCTCCCGCGACCGCCAGGCCCAGCTGATCGCGGACGCGGGCCACGAGCTGCGCACCCCGCTGACCTCGCTCCGGACGAACGTGGAGCTGCTGGCCCGCAGCGACGAGACGGGCCGGGTGATCCCGCCGGAGGACCGCAAGGCGCTGATGACCTCGGTGAAGGCCCAGATGACGGAGCTGGCCGCGCTGATCGGCGACCTCCAGGAGCTGGCCCGCCCCGACGCGGCCGAGCCCGGCCCGCTCCAGGTGGTGGCCCTGCACGAGACCACCCGCACCGCCCTGCGCCGCGCCCGCCTGCGCGGACCGGAGCTCACGATCACGGAGGACCTGGCCCCCTGGTACGTACGCGCGGAGCCGGCCGCCCTGGAACGGGCGATCGTCAACGTCCTGGACAACGCCGTGAAGTTCAGCCCGCCGGGCGGCACGGTCGACGTGCGGCTGCACCGGGGCGAGCTGACCGTCCGGGACCGGGGCCCCGGCATCCCCGCCGAGGACCTCCCGCACGTCTTCGAACGCTTCTGGCGCTCCCCGACCGCCCGTCAGCTCCCCGGCTCGGGCCTGGGCCTGTCCATCGTCGCCCGTACGGTGCACCAGGCGGGCGGCTCGATCGCCCTGCGCCCGGCCCCGGACGCCGGCCCCGGCACCGTGGCGGCGCTCACCCTGCCGGGGGCGCCGACGCCGCCGCCGGGGATGTGAGGCCGGGGACGGCGGGTGCCGCTCACCCCGTCGGGTTGTGCCGGATCAGCGACTCGACCAGGCCGGAGCGCTGGTTCGGGTAGTCCAGCGGGACGATGCCGAGCCCCGTCCAGCCGGCGGTCTCCGCGCGCTCCAGGAAGGAGTGCACCTGCGGGTTGAGCCGGTCGGCGTTCCAGCGGGGCGGCATCAGGGCGGCGGTGGACACGTAGTTCATGAAGAACTTGCCCGGCTGCTGGGCCGCCCTGCGGAACTGCGCCTCGATCTTGGGGTACTTGGCGAACGGCTCCGCCATGTAGTCGTCCTGGATGTCGAAGAGGGCCTGGTCCCCGTACCGCACCCCGGGCAGCCCGCCGTTGTCCGCGAGGAGCACCACCTTGCCCCGGGCCCCGCCGAGGTCGGGCAGGGTGGCGTCGAGGCGGAACAGCGACCGCCAGCCGCGTACGTCCAGGTAGTCGTCGAAGACCGCCCGGAACGCCGCGTCGCTCGCGGAGGAGTGCTCCTGCTTGACCCGCATCAGCACGGTCTCGGTCGGCCGCGTGGCGAGGAAGTCCCGGCAGGCGACGAGGACGTCCCCGAACATCATGTTCTGGAACGAGGCCCCGTGGTGGATCGCGAACGAGCCGTCGATGAGCCGGCACCGTACGTCGAGGAAGCGGATGCCGCCGGCCAACTGCTGGGCGATCGTCGTGTTCTGGCACTCCGACCAGGGACCGCCGAAGCGGGCCCCCGAGTCGTGCGTGCCCGGGATCGTGAGCTGCCGGAGCGCGGTGCCGTCGGGCAGGGCGGCCATCCAGTCGTGCGTCCCCCGGACCGCCCGGCCGGCCTCCCGCGTGGCGGCGACGGCGGGCGCCGCGCCGACGATCGCGGTGGCGGAGACGGCGAGAGCGCCGGCCAGGAAGCTCCTGCGGGAGGGTCGGGACGGGGGACCGGGCGTGCGCGTGGGGCTGGGGCTGGACATGGGCGGGTGCCTCCAAGGGCCGTGGGGGGGGGTGAGGGGGGTGGTGCCTGGCCTCCCGAGCCCTTGGATTCTGACGGGCACACGTCATCTCCGGAAGAGGGCGGGCCCCGTCCTCCTCCGGAGGTGGACCGGGCCCCCTCTTCTTCCGGAGATGCCCCCCGGCCGCGCTCGCCGGTTCAGCCCGCGTGCTGGTACGAGGGGTAGGTGACGTACCCCGTGTCACCTCCCTGGAAGTACGTCGCCTCGTCCTCCGGGGCGATCGGCAGCCCGGCGCGCATCCGCTCGATCAGGTCCGGGTTGGCGATGAAGGCCCGGCCGAAGCTGATGAGATCGGCGCCAAGACCGAGCCAGCGGTCCGCGTCCGAACGCCCGGCCCGCTTCGCCCCCATCGGCAGCACCGGGTTCATGATCAGCGCGCCGGGCCACGCGCGGCGCAGGGCGACCAGCACCTCCTCGTCGGCCGTCGCCTCCAGGTGCACGTAGGCCGGCTCCAGACGAGCCAGCTCCGCCAGCAGTACGGCGTAGAGCTCGGGAACGTCCCGCTCCTCGACGCCCCAGAACGCCCCGCCCGGCGAGAGCCGGATACCGGTCCTGGCCGCGCCCACGGCGTCGACCGTCGCCGCCATCGCTTCGACGGCGAACCGCACCCGGTTGGCGAGGGGCCCGCCGTAGCGGTCGGTGCGGAGGTTGGCGTTCGAGGAGAGGAACTGGGAGATCAAGTAGCCGTTGGCACCGTGGAGTTCCACGCCGTCGAACCCGGCGTCGACGGCCCGGCGGGCAGCGGACGCGTAGGACTCGGCGTGCTCGGGCACCTCCGCCGTCTCCAGGGCGCGCGGCACCGGCACGGGCTGCGGGCCGGTCGGGGTGAACACCTCGCCGGCCGCCGCGACGGCGGAGGGCCCGACCGGCCGCAGCCCGTTGGTGTCCGGGTGCGAGACCCGGCCGCCGTGCATGATCTGGGCGAAGATCCGGCCGCCGTTGGCGTGCACCGCGGCGGTCACCGGCCGCCACGAGGCGACTTGCTCGTCGGTGTGGAGTCCCGGCGTACCGGGGTTGGACTGCCCGACCAGGCTCGGCTGCACCCCCTCGCTCACGATGAGCCCAGCGGACGCCCGCTGCGCGTAGTACGTGGCCATCGACGGTGTCGCCAGCCCTCCGGCGGCCGCCCGGACGCGGCTCATCGGCGCCATGACCACCCGGTTGGGCAGCCGCAGGTCACCGAGGCGGTAGCTGTCGAAAAGGCTCTGGTTCATGGCGCGAATCTCCTGGCTCCATCAGCTCCGAAGCACCCGTGAACCGGGTACGGCGCTACGCTAAAACCTGACATCAATGTGAGGGGCAAGCCCGTACGGCGATCCTCTCGGCGGGGAGCGGAGGGGCCACACCATGCGCATCGGAGAACTCGCGGCCGTCACGGGGGCCAGCGTCCGGTCCCTGCGCTACTACGAGGAGCAGCGGCTCCTGACGAGCAGCCGCAGCCCGAGCGGCCAGCGGCACTACACGCCCGCCGAGATCGAGCGGGTCCACTTCATCCAGCGGCTCTACGCCGCCGGCCTGTCCAGCCGCACCATCATGGAGCTGCTGCCCTGCGTCGACGCCCCCAGCGAGGAGACCTCCGACGCGGCGATGGAGCGCATGGAACAGGAACGGGAGCGGCTCTCCGCGCACATCGACGACCTCCGCTCCACCCGGGACGCGCTGGATGTCCTGATGGCCGTGAACCGGGCCCACCGCAGCACGCTGCGCCCGGGGGCGCGAAGTGTCCGCGACAAAGACGGAGCAGGTCGCCTTCCTTAACGGAAAACAGCGGAAGAATATATTCAGCGCGGCCGTTTCCGGAATTTCCGAGCCGCCCTGAAAACCTTTACCGGAGATCTCGAACTGGCCTTATTCTGAAACCACTTCGGGACCTCCGGCGCGCGATCGAGCGACGCCCGGACCCCTTTCTCTCCACCCTCCGCGCATTCCGGATCCCGGAATGCGCGGCAATGAGAAGCGAGGAAGACCTGTGCGACGCATGACCTCCGCCCTCCTTTCCCTGAGCGCCCTGCTGACCGCCTCCGTCCTGGCGGCCCCGGCGGCCGGAGCCACCTCGCACGAAGGCCGCCCGGCCGGCAGCGCCACGCGCGAGGCTTCCGCAGGTGGCGCCCCCGCAGGCTGGGAGAAGGTGAACGGCGACGACCCGGCACGCATCGCCGAGTCGACCGACAGACAGCCGTCCCTGTCCGCCTCCGGCAGAAGCGCCGCCGCCCCGGCAGACGAGTCCGGCCCCATGGCCATCAAGTCGATGCGCAACGGCAAGTTCGCAGTCACCGAAATCAATTACGCCGCGCCCAACACCGGTGCGGTGCGCGCCCGTTCCACCCACGTCTTCGGCGCCTGGGAGAGCTTCGCGTTCGAGTGGGACGAGGCCAGCCAGACCATCGCTCTCAAGTCCCTCGCGAACAACCGCTACGTGGCGGTCGAGAAGAACTTCACCGGCCAGGCGCAGAACGTGCTGCGGGCCCGTTCGACGACCGCGGGCGGCTGGGAGCGGTTCGTGCTCTATTACAACGAGGACCTGGACCTCTACGCGCTCCAGTCCACCCTGAACAACCTCTTCGTCGCGATGGAGAACAGCTACACGGGTTCGCTCCAGTACACGTTGCGCGCCCGCTCCGCCGATGTCACCGGCTCCTGGGAGCAGTTCGACCTGTACGACATCGTCGGCTGACCCCGCCCGCCCGTGGCCCGGCCTCCCTCAGCACCCGGACGGAGGCCGGGTCGCGGCGCGCGCCCGGACCACACCGCGAGGGAACGGGCCCCCTCGTCGCCCTCAGCCGGTAGCCGTGAGCGCGGAGACCCCCGGCCCGCTCAGCTCCTCGACCGCCTGCCGCCGGCCGGACACCGCCAGGAGCAGGGACAGCGCGGGCCCCGTCACCTGCGGCCCCTCCCCGATCGACAGGTCGGCGTCGGTCGCCGTCAGCCGTACGGACTCCACCGTCTCCTTCGCCCCGCCGAAGGCCGCCGGCGTACGCGTCTGAAGGCGCAGCGCGCGGACCACGGCCTCCTGCGGATACGAGCGGACCAGGCCCACCGCACGGCGGATGTCCTCGCCGTGGACGACCTCCTCGACCAGCCGGGTGTCGAGCGGGGCCGGAGGAGTCGTCGTCCGCGACACCACCCGCCGCAGCCGCTCCAGCGTCTCCTGCGGCGACGCCCCGCGTTCGCGCTCCACGCCGCGCGCGTTCTGGCGGTCGAAGTCGAACCCCGCCCGCACGAGGCCCGCCACGAAGCCGATCCGCGTCGTACGGGCGGTGTCCACCAGGTGCGCGGCCACATCGTGCACCGTCCATCCCTCGCAGAGCGACGGCGCGTCCCACTGCCCGGCGTCCAGCCGCGCGAGGTCGTCGGCCAGCGCGGCGCGCTCGGCGTGCACCATCCGCCAGATCCCGCGCTTCGTGTCGCTCTCCACGGCTGCCTCCACTCGAACCGGTGACCACATCTGCCGTAGGAGACCGGGGGCGCCACCGAAACTCATCGCATCCCGGACCACCGGAAATGGATCAAGAAAGGTGATCTTGTCCAACTGTGTCATGACTTCGTAACAGCGCACGGACAGCACAACTCCACCGCGTCACGGTCTATCCAACAGGACGTGACCCACGCCACTTCAAGGAGTGGGGATCCGGGTGCCGGACCAGGCGTCCCGCCATGACCGTTCGAGAAACCGGGGAACGACATGACCAACATCCGACGCGCGTCGGCCATCGGGGCCGCCGTCACCGCCACCGCCTGCGCCGCGATCGCCCTCGCCCCTGCCGCCGTGGCGGCGGAGCCGACGGCCCAGCGGGCAACCGCCGCACCCAAGGCCGCCGCGGCCGCGAAGTACAACGGTGCCTGCGGCGGGGGCTACTCCGTGGTGAACTCGGCGCAGATCGGCACCAAGGGCACCGTTTTCCTCACCTACGGCTCCGCCACCGGCAAGAACTGTGTGGTGACCGTCCGCACCACGCCCGGAAAGGCCGTGCACATGACGGCCTCGCTCGGGTTCGCCTCGCCCACCACGACCGTCTCGGACACGGGCTACTACACGACGTACGCGGGCCCGGTCTATCTTGACGCACGCGGTCTCTGCGTGACGTGGCGCGGCGAGATCTCCGGTGAGGTCGCCGGCAAGAACGGCACCAACTGCGGCTCCCTGGCCGCGAACCGGGGCTGATCCCACGCCGAACGGATTCGGCCCGGGGGGCGGTGTGCGCACACCACCCCCGGGCCGAATCCGTTCGGCATCCGGTCGGCCCTAGCGTGACGCCCCGCACAGGCAGCATCCCGGGGGCAGGACGGGCAGCAGGTGTCGGGCCGCCACGGAGAACGCGAGGTACGGGCGTACGGTCCACTCCGTCCACCGATCGCCATGCCCGAGCGAGAACCCGCAGGTCCGCCCCCGATGCAGGGCGGCGATCGCGCGCACGCGGCCACCCTCGTCGATCCGCTCCCGGGCCTCGCGACGCGCGTCGGGAGCCAGATTCGCCACGAGAGCCCGCGCCTCCACCTGGAACAGCCGGATCGCCTCGGTCGCGGTGGGCACGGAGTACCGGACGAAGGTGTCGGGGGCGCTGCCGCGTAACAAGGGGTACGTGGAGCGCTCGCACCAGTAGGCGTGCAGGGCGGAGCCTTCGGGCCGCGTCGGGTCGGGGTCGCACATGGCACAGCCTCCAGACGTAGCACCGGAAGCGCCCCCAGGCCACGGCCGGCGTGACGAGCTGCGGCGAGAGGGCGCCCCGGATCGACGCTCCCCCAACGGGCGCAGACGGCAGGGGAGTTGGCCGCCGACAAGTACGGCGGCACAGCAGGAAGCTAGCGCGTGAAGCCGAACCGTTTCAAGTGTTTGACGTCTAACGGGTGAGGTGCAAATCTGTGCGGCGCGACAGAAACACGGGCGGCCCCCACCTGCGCCGGTGGAGGCCGCCCGCTGCCGGAGCACGGAAGCTCAGGCCAAGTCGTCGAACTCGCCTTCCTTCGCACCGCCCAGGAACGCCCGGAGCTTGGCGCGCGTGGTACGGACGATCACGTCGGGGTTGTCGCTCTCGCGGAGCAGGATCTCACCGCCGTGCTCAGCGAGTTCCAGACAGTCGGAGCCCTCCGCATTCGAGGACTTCGATGACTTGCGCCACTGGATTTCCACCATTCTCACGCCTTCATACTTGTTTTGCGATTCCGCGAATGAAGTCTCGCGAGCTCTCCGGGTCGAGAGATCTCTCCTCAGTTCGGTCCAGCGCGACTCGCCAGTTCTCCAGACTCGTCTCCGAATCCAGAAAACCCGACCCGGTCGAGGTATCCGTCTGGACGGTGTCGAGCTGCGGAACGACACCGTAGACGTAGTGTGCCGAACTGCTGGCGTACGGGAAACCGCCCGCCGCGAAGGGGATCGCGCGGATGACGACGTTCTCCCGGTCCGACTGACGCAGCAGGTGGTCCAGTTGACTGCGGGCGACCGACGTACCGCCGTAGGTCATCCGCAGCGCCGCCTCGTGGATCAGGAACGTACAAGAGGTCAGTCCGACCCGGTCGAGTACGTCACGACGCCTCAGCCGATGCGACAGCTGGCGCCTCTGGCGGGCCGGGGTGGGCGGCGGCACACTCTCCGCGAAGACGGCGCGTGCGTAATCCTCGGTCTGGAGCAGGCCGGGCATATACATGATCTGCACTGACCTGATGCCGACCGCGTGATATTCCAGCTCGGCCAGATCGAGGGCATCGCTGGCGAGGTGCCCCCGATAGTCCTCCCACCAGCCGTTTATGCGCTCCGTGGCCATTTCGGCGAGCGCCTCGATATAGGCGTGGTCGGGACATCCGTAGTGGCCGGCCCAGGCACGGACGCGTTCGGCGCTCACACCGAACCTTCCGGATTCGATGTTGCTGATGGTGGTGCGGTCCGTACCGAGCATCGCCGCCGCTGCGGTGAGCGACAGCCCAGTGTGCTCACGAACCCGACGCAGCTCGGTACCCAGTCGACGCTGACGCGCCGTGGGCGCCTTCCTCGATGGCATCGGCCCTCCTCTTGTCGGGTCCCAGTGTGGACCCCCGCTCTCCAGGTATCCAATCGGTCGAATCTTTTACGAGGCATCGTCTAACGCGTTAGACAATGCGCTACGGTTCGTCACAGCACCGCGCTTCACATCGCACCCCGAAGTGCAGCCGCTTCGCCGCGCGTTGACATGTGCGGCGATGCGGCCATCGCCACGGGCCGTGCACAGCGCACCCGTTCACCGAACCGGACCGCATAGGGAGACCGACATGAACGCCGCAACGCCAACTCCCCTACAGCCGAACCCGATCGAAGGCGAGTTCTACCGCCTCACCCTCCCGAACACCGCGAGCGCACCGCGCCTCGCGCGGGACTTCGTCACCTCGCTGCTGGAGGTCAGCCGGCACCTCGGGCTGGTCGACGACGCCCGGATCTGCGTGACCGAGCTGGTCACCAACGCCCACCGCCACACCGGTACACCGCTGATCCGGGTCCACGCGGCCGTCAACCGGAAGCGGGTCACCGTCACCGTCACGGATGAGGGCAGCCCGCTCGCCGAATCGCTCGGCGCACCGGGCGCAGGCCCGGAGGCGGAGGGCGGGCGGGGGCTCGTCCTGGTGGAGAGCCTGGCGCTGGCCTGGGGGACACGCGGCGGCGATCGCCGACACCCCGGGCGCAAGGCCGTCTGGTTCACACTCGGGCGGCCGGAACCGACCCGGTGAACGTCACTCCGTGGGGCTTCGCGGTGGCGGCCGTCGTTCTCGGCGTGCTCGCCGCCGGGATCGCCCTCGCGCCGGGACCCACCGCGAGGGAAACCCGGGGCAGACGGCTCCTTGACCTTCTTCGCCATGCCGACCCGACCGGTACGGCGCGGCCGCCTTCGACGCCCATGGCGACGCGGATATGGGCGAAGCCGTTGGCGTGTGACGACTCGGCCGTGGATCGTGAATGACGGCTTGTGGGCGCTGATCGATCCGCTGCCGCCGCCCTGGCCGGAGCCGTCGCCAGGCCCGAAGCCGGTGAATGATAGGCGGTGCCTGCGGGGCCCCCTGTTCGTCCCGCACCAGGGCATCGCTTGGCAACTCTTCCCGATGGACCCGGGGTTCGGCTCCGGTCAGACCTGATGACGGTGCCTGGTGCGGTGGCAGCGTGCTGGTGTCTTCGACCGGCTGCATCGCTTGTTGCTCGGCAGGCCAGGAACTGCAGCTGGGCCCGGAGCGGGTGGAGGCCGAGCTGCCGTCCATCTGTCCGAGTCGGCGGCCCAGCTTCCTTCAGTCCATACCTGGTGTTTCGAATGCTGGCCGCGAGTCAGCTATGCGCTGCTGATCGACGCCGGCTTGATGCCAGCAGCCCCAAACCGAACAGGACGAGTGCCGCAGTCCACGCGGGCAGGCTCTCGGATGGATAGAGCGTGAGAGCCCACCACTCAGCTGCCGGCTTCCCGGAAGCGTGGAACGCGCGGCCGAGACTGGCGCTGACCAACAGGAGCAGCAGGCAGACCGCGCCGGCTGCTGCCTCGTTGCTCACCCGTCGTACGACCAGAGCCACAGCGAGGAGCAGCATCAGGTTGCGTGGGATGTCCATGCCCAGGATGAAGCCCAGGAGATGAGACAACGTCACGGCAGCCGTGACGGCCACGAGGTCCCAGCGGTCCACGCGCACGACTGCTGTCCTCTCGGGAGCGTCCAGGCGACGCTCAAGGCAGTAGAGGACAGCCCCGATAACGAGGAGCGGCGTGAAGTACTGGACACGGGTACTGACCATGCCGCCCAGAAATGCCGGTACGGGAATTTCCGTCCCGCCGAGTATCCAGCAGATCACTGCCAGCAGCAGGAGGGCCAGCGGCACGGCCCACCAGCGTCGTACGACGGAAAAGTAGAGCTTCACGTCGTCCCCCCTACACAGTGGGTTTGGTCTTGGGCGGCCTCGGTGAACCACTGGGTCTGCTGCTCGGCCGGAAGCTGACGGATGCGCTGAACCTGCTTCCAGTCCTGCTCAGGAACGCTCGCCCGCACGTCTTCTTCGTCTATGCCTACGACCAGCAGCGCCCATGTGTCGGCCAGGTACGGCTGGCGGCAGTCACGTACTCCGTGGAGTGCGGCGACGCCGGCGACGGCCGATCGTGCGAGATCGACGCGGAGTTGCTCGGTGCTGTTCTCCGGAGACCAGTACAGGGGCCAGGTACCCGGTTCGAGGTCGAGCTCATCGGAGGCCAGTCGCAGCGTCCGGGGCGAGGGCACTCCAGAGGCTCGCAGCTTTTCCAGTGCAGTAAGGGAGCTGTTGCGCAGGCTGGGTGCCTTCTCCTCGTACTCTTCGGGCAGGCAGAGCGTCGGGGACTTGCCGACGCATACGGTGTGGCCGACACGTGCGTTCGCGAGCGGGCTGTGTCCCCAGTCCGATACAAGACTTCTGCCTGTGAGAATCGTTGCTGCCAGAACGGCCACGCTCACCACGGCCAGCCAAGGCCTGCGGCGGACACCCACCAGGAGCACGACAGCCGCAGTGACTCCTGCGGTGACCAGCCAGGGAACAAGATAGACGAGTGGGTCCAGAGTGTCGGTGAGGGTCGAGTGCTCGGTGATGAAGCCATTCAGATGCCGCCATGCCGGGGCACTCATGGACTGCGGTACGGCCAGGCATACCCAGCTGCCGACCGCAGCGATCAACGCGGCAACAGCGCGTGGACACAGCAGCCCCACCACCCAGCCGATGACTATCCAGGCGCACGGGAGTACCAACAGGTGCCCAACGGCGAGCAGGCCGTAAGCGCTCGGCCAGACCCCGACGGCCATCCTGGTCATGATCAGGGCGCCGATGACAAGGCCGAGGTGCAGCGCGAAGACGGGTCGCGACGCCCACAACCACTGGCGCACAGGACCTCGGGAGCTGACGCTCCGCAGGTCCTGCACGTGCCGCTGGCGGCCGGCTTCCCAGGCGGCAGCCCCGGCCAGGGCCGGAGCGATCGCTGTGATGCCCCACGAGGCGAACTCGCCCGATGCCAGGCCGTAGCCGTGAACTCCCCAGAAGTTTCCCTCCGTCACGAAACTGTTCAAGTAGAGAAGCGCCGGGAGGATCATCCAGGGCGCGGAGGACGCACGCAGGTTTCCGAGAGAGATCACTGTTCCACCGATCCCAGCAGAGCCGAATAGGCGCTCTCCAGGCGTCGTCCTGGAACACTCTGCGGATCGGCGTGGTCCGCGAATTCGGCTACTCCGCCCTGAAATCGCGGGGCCCCGTTTTCCAGGACGACAACCTCGTCGAAGGCTTGATCCAGGTCGGCAATGTCATGTGTGGAAACGATGACGTGCACGCTTCCTCGCAGTTCGACAAGCAGATCGTGGAACCGGCGTCGCTGGGCAGGGTCCAGGCCTGCCGTGGGTTCATCGAGGAGTAAGAGTTCCGCGTCATGCACCAAGGCCTGGGCAATGGCCAGCCGTTGCTGTTGCCCTCCCGAGAGGGTCCCAACCTTGTCCTTGATCTTCGCCGTCAGCCCGACACGCTCGATCGCTGCGGGAGCGGCTCGCCATGCGTCTCGTTCCCGCATTCCCTTGAGCCAGCCGACGTAGGCAACGTGCTCCTGGCAAGTCATTCTCGGAAGGAAGCCAGCACGCTGGGGCAACCAGGAGACCTTGCGCCGGTAGGACTGCAGAGTCCTGCTGTTGGTGGACCGCAACTCGCCGAAACAGATGTTTCCTTCCCCTGGGGTGTGCGCGCTCGCTCCCAGCGCAAGAAGCGTGCTCTTACCCGCTCCGTTCGGACCAAGAAGGACGGTATTGCCCGGCGAGAAACTCAGGTCGAGTCTGTCGATGACAGGATTGGTCCTGCGGCTGTAGCGGAACGTGCAGGACTGGTAGTGCAACGGCATGGGTCAACCTCACCGACGGGACTCGCCCCCGCCCCCGCGGCGTACGCGAGGGCGGGGGACAGCGTGATTAGTAGGAAACGATCAGATACCTGACCGGAACGCATGAACCGCCGCCGTCATTGACGACGAAGTAGTAGTCCCCGGCTCCATGGTCGTTCCGGTTTTCCGTGGAGGTCGACGTGGGGCTCTGGAAGCACTTCGTGAATGCTGCTGGCAGCAGCTGCCTTCGACGGCGTTCGGCCCGTCCGGCGCGACCGCCCACCGGCCATTCTCGGAGTGGTCGAAGACCGGGGTGTGGGCCAAGTTCCACCGCCTGGACCTCGGCGAGCGCGGCGCCCGCGGTGAGTTGGACGGGTCACGGCTTCACCCGCCGCATCGCGTTTCGAATCCGGCCAGCCTCGTCCCACCTTGAATCATGCCACCAGAGCCCGTTTACAGGGGTGTTGGGACAGCACGTGACCAAACATCAAGCACGTGAGGATCTTGCTCCTGTCCGGTACACGTGAATCGCCATCATCGCCGTGCGTTCAAACGCCGCCAGCAAGGGCTGCTCCGACCGGGTCGTGCGCCGCCGCGACCCGGTGCGTGCCGGTCGACCCCCGACCGGATCGTTCGCCACCGCGACCTGGTGAAGCGCGGCGCCAACTACTTAAAGAAACAAGAGAAAGAACCCCACCCCCACCCACCCCGGCGACCACCTGAAGCCCCCAGGGGCTCGTCACCCACACGGGTGAGGTTTGCCAACTCGGCTCGCTTTCGGACCCGTTGTCCGGCATATGCTCACGCCAGACCACACCGGACATACGTCGGCCCCCGACCGGGACTGCAATCCCAACCGAGGGCCTGACCACCAAGGAAGTCGAGACCTTCCCGATGGATACCCAGCAGAATACTGCGCTCACGCGCGCCCTGGCAGAGATTCCCGGGCCCCTCCCGGCCCGAGGCGTGATCCACATCGCGATCCCGCACACCGACCGCTTCACCGTCGTCGGCAACCACCTCGCCCAACACCCCGACCTCAGCTGCACCGCGATCGGCATCGCCGTACGCATCCAGTCACTGCCCCAAGGCGCAGAGGTCAGCATCAAAGCGCTCGCCGCCCACTGCCCAGAAGGCGAGAAGCGCATCGCGACCGCCCTGCGCGAACTGGAAGCCCTCGGCTACCTGCAACGCGTCCGGGAACGGCTCCCCAGCGGCCGGGTCATCACCCGCACGGTGTTCTGCAACCAGCCCGCAGCGCTGTTACGCCCCCGTCCGACGGCGAGCCCCCTACGACCCGCCGTAACAGCCACACCCCAGGCACCGCCACCGGCACCGGCACCGGCACCGGCACCGGCGCCCTCGCCCTCGCCCTCGCAGGACATGCCTGAGCCCCCGCCCGTACCGCCGCCGCCCTCCCTCGCAACGCCCCCGCCCCCGTCCCCGCCGCCCCCACTCTTCGTACCGCTGGTCCCGAACCCGACCGCGCCCAAGCCCCCACCCCCGCCTCTCCCCCAGCCCGACGAACCGACCCCGGAACTCGACCGCGCCGCCACCGCGCTTTTGAGCGACCTACGCCGTCACACACCGGAGTTGACCCTCTCCGAGGCCGACGTCCGTCAGCTGGCCCCCGGCGTAGCGGCCTGGCTCGAACGGGCCGCCCACCCCGATGCCATCCGCCGCACCCTCACCACCGACCTGCCCCACCCCCTCAGGCGTCCCGCCCTGCTCCTCAAGCACCGGCTCACCGCCCTCCTGCCCCCGCCACTCCCCGGCGTCCGCGACCTCGCCGCCCCCATCCGCCCCCGCATCACCATCACCCCCTTCCAGACCTGCGACGACTGCGACCGAGCCTTCCGCTCCCCCACCCCCGGCCACTGCCGCGACTGCCGCGAACACCCCACGCACCGGAGCGACGACACACGAACCGCCGCCGCCTGAACGGGCGGAGCGCACCGGCACGGACGGCACGTACGCATGGCTTTCGTCACAGCGAAAAGACGGAATCCGAGAGCAACTGCGCACTTTGGTGACGTCTGTCCGCTCCCGGGGCCGCCGTTCCGCCCCCGGGCCCGGAATAATGCCCCGGCCCCCTCACAGGATCCCCATACGATCGGCACAGGTCGCCCGCGTGATCCTTCCGCCGTGGCAGCCGCCCACAACGTTCTCCGCCGTTCGGACCCGACACCAAGGGATCATGTGAAGATTCGCCGCGCTCTCGCCACCGCCGTCGCCGCCGCCGTGACCGCCCCCGTCGTCCTGCTCTCCGTCACCCCCGCGTTCGCCGACACCAAGCCGGTGACGCAGACGCAGAACAAGCAGAACAAGCCGACCATCAAGGAACTGGAGGCGGCCGCCGCCGAGGCGCAGAAGGCGTACGAAGCGGCCGTCAAGGCTCGCGACGAGGCCCAGATCACGGTGCGGCAGGCCCTCGATGAGCTGTCCCAGGACAGTCACCCCCTCGTGGCCGCAGCCAACGCCGCCAAGCAGGCCGCGAAGGACGCCGGCACCGCGAAGGACGCCGCCGACAAGGCCGTGACCGACGCGAAGGCCGCCCTCGACGCCCTGCCTGCGGAGTCCACCGAGGAGCAGAAGAAGGCCGCCGAGACGGCTCTCGCCGAGGCCGAGGCGACCGCGACGACGGCTGCCACCGCCAAGACAGCCGCCGAAACCAAGGCCGCCGAGGCCGGAAAGGCCGTCCAGGACGCACGGGTCGCGGCTGTTCGCACGGCCGGCGTGGCCGACAAGGCCAAGGACGACGCCCTCGCCGCGAAGATCGCCGCCGACGCGGCGCTGGCCCAGGCCAAGAAGGAGGCTGAGGAGGAGGGCGAGGACTGCGAGCCCGAGAACGACCTCACCGCCAAGGTGACCGGCCTGCCGACCAAGCTCGTCGCCGGGACGACCACCGCCTTCTCGCTCCGGGTGACCAACGGCTCCGACCGGCACATGGACGAGATCATCACGTACGTCGGAGTCCACGCGACCGACAAGAGCGGTCTCAAGGACACGGGCAAGTTCTTCAGCCTTCAGTGGTCCTCCGAGTCGTCCCCGAAGTGGAAGAACGTCAAGGACGACTACATCGACGCCGTCGGCGCGCTGAAGCCCGGCGCCCGGACCGACCTGAAGATGCGCCTCACCCTCGACAAGGCCACCCCGGCCGGCAACGGTGTCGCCTTCATCGCGGCCGACTTCTACAACGAGGACGGCTCCTGCGGCGGGACGCCCGGCGCGGACATGTACGAGTTCGACGTCAAGGCCGCGGGCAGCAAGCCCGGCAAGACCGAGGACGCCAAGCCCAAGCCCGCCGGCACCACGAAGCCCGGCGACAAGGGCTCCGGCCACCAGCCGCAGGGCTCGGCGTCGGGCACCCCGGCGAAGACGGGCACGGACGGCAGCCTCGCCGCCACCGGTTCGTCCTCCGCCACCACCTCGATCGCTCTCGCGGGCGGCGCGGCCGTGGTGCTCGGCGCGGCGGCGGTGTTCGTCGTCCGTCGTCGGAAGGCCGGTTCCGACGCCTGACGGCGCGGCGGAAGTCGCTGAGGCACTTCAAAGCGCTGAGGCGGTGAAGCGGTGAGAGGGCGGAGACCTGTACGGGTCTCCGCCCTCTCCCGTCGTTTCAGGGCATCCTCACGCTCAACTCCGTGACAACTTCCCCCGCTTGAGTTGCAGCACCTCGTCCGCCGCGTCCGCCACCTTCGCGGAGTGGGTCACCACGACGACGCACTTCCCGTCGTCGTGGGCCAGCTTGCGCAGCACCTCGACGATGCCGGCCGCGGTGTCCTGGTCGAGGCTCCCGGTGGGTTCGTCGGCGAAGAGGATGTCCACCTCGCAGGCCAGCGCGCGGGCGATCGCCACCCGCTGCTGCTGCCCGCCGGAGAGCTGCCGGATCCTGCGGTGGCGGTCCTCCTCCTCGATGCCGAGAAGGCCGAGGAGCTCGTTCGCGCGGTCCTTGCGGCCACGCCGGGCCGCGCCGGTGATCTCCATGGCCGAGGTGACGTTCTGCACGGCGGTCAGGTAGCCGAGCAGGTTGAAGGACTGGAACACCGTGGCCGCGTGCCGTCGGCGATAGGTGTCCAGCCCCAGCCGGTCCAGCTCCCGGCCCCGGAAGCGCACCGTGCCCCCGCTGGGCGCGTCGAGGCCGCTGGCCAGCGAGAGGAGGGTGGTCTTGCCGCTCCCGGAGGGGCCGACGACCGCGTACATGCGGCCCTGCTCGAAGTCCTGGCTGACGCCCTTGAGGACCGTACGCTCCCGGGCGCGGTTGCCGACGGGATAGCTCTTCCGGACATCGACGAGCTGGAGGACCGGGCTCCGGCCGTCGTCCGTCGGTCCGGGGTGCGGCAGGGTCGGGTGCGGCATGGTCAGTCGCCCTTCGTGAGGATCTGGCGGGGCTTCAGGCGCAGGACGCGGTAGCCGGGTACGAGGGTGGCCGCGGCGGCGATACCGAGGCCGGCCGCGCCGACCTGCCCGATGGCTCCCGCGGTGAGGCGGACGTCCAGCTCGTCCAGGGGCTCGGCCGCCGGCTGTTCCTCCTCGGGTGCCGCGCCCATGGAGTTGGCGTAGTCGTTCCGTTTCCCGGCGTCGGCGTCCTTCGCCGCCTCGGACACCTCACCGGCCAGCAGTACGCTTCCCGCCGTGCCAGCCAGCGCCTGGCTGACGGGCACGGCGAGGCCGATCGCGATCAGCGCGCAGGCGGCGATCTCCACCAGGTGCTGGCCGAGCAGCCGCGGCTTGCGCTCACCCATGGCCAGCAGGATGCCGAGCTCCTGGCGGCGCTCGCGCAGCGAACCGGCCACGACCAGCGACACGACCGCCAGACCGGCCAGCGAGACCAGCCACACCGTGAGCGTCGCGAAACCGGCGGTCCTGGCGATGGGTCCGACGAGCTGCTGGTACTGCTTGTCGTTCACCGCGAGCGGATAGATCTCCGGATCGAGGCCGAGCGCCTTCGCCTCCGCACGCAGCTTCGGCAGATCGCCCGGACCGCGCAGGGTGAAGGTGGCCTCCTGGATGTCCGGGCCCTCGCCGGTCGGCGCGACGGCCGACAGCGAACCGGCCGCGTCCGGCGAGGCGTAGACCAGGTTGGCCGGGTCGGCGAGCGCGGGCACGTACTGGCTGCTGGAGGCGGTGGCGGAGGCGTAGACGCCGCCGACGGTGAACTCCTTCGGCGGCTGCGTGCTGCCGTCGCCGAGGAAGGGACGCACGGTGACCTTGTCGCCGACCTTCAGCTTGTTGGCCTCCGCGAGGCGTTTCTCCAGGACGAGGACGCCTCCCCGGGTCTCCGGCCCGATGCCCTTGCCGGCGAGGACCTTCGAGGTGCCGTTACGGAAGGCGGGCGTCGCGAGGAGGTCCCGTACGCCCTCGACCTTGAAGAAGTCGCCGGACTCCGTGTCGGTGGCGGGCGGCGGCGGTACGGCGCGGTAGAGCTTCAGCCGGTCCGTGGGCTGTCCCGCCGCCTCCACCTTGTAGCTGAACCCGGTGACGACCGGTGACGCGCCGAGGCGGTCGGCCTGCCCGCTGCGCAGCCGGTCGGAATCGTCGATCCGGACGCCGCTCGCGCCGCCGTTCTCCGCCTTCCCCGACGCCATGAGCGCGTTGATGTCCAGGGACAGCGTGGCCACGGCGCCCACCGTGCGCTTCGCCTCCGTCGCGGCTCGGTCGGCCGCCGACCGGATGAGGAAGCCGGAGAGGACCAGGGCGCAGATGACGAAGAACAGGCCGGTCAGCATCAAGGCCTTGCCGGGGGTGGCGGTCAGCCGCCACCAGGCCCGTTTGAACAGGTTCATGGAATCTTTTCTCTTCGCGGTCGACTACGGGCGGACGGACGGCTCACGCTAGGAAGCGGGCGTTATCGGCGGCGTTCGGCGGCGGGCCGGGCCGGGCGGACTCTCATACGTCGTCCACATGCGGGCTCTGATAGTCATGGGGCGCGCCCATAGTCATGGGGCCGCCCCTGGTCATGGGGCGCGCCCACCCCGGGACGTATTCACGTATGCACGCGTATGCACGTACGCAGAGAAGTGGTGCCGTCCGCCCCTACGGGCGGGCGGCCACCCCACGCGAGAAGAGGCGACACCGGCGATGCGTGTGCTGATCGTCGAGGACGAGGAGTTCATGGCCGAGGTCATCGGGCTCGGCCTGCGCCGCGAGGGCATCTCGTCCGACGCCGTCCACGACGGCGGGGCGGCGCTGGAGAAGCTGTCGGTCAACGACTACGACATCGTGGTCCTCGACCGCGATCTGCCGGGCGTCCACGGTGACGAGGTCTGCCGCCGTACGGTCGCGGAGCACCCCGGCTGCCGGATCCTGATGCTGACCGCCGCGGGCCGCCTCGGCGACAAGGTGGCCGGCCTCGGACTCGGGGCCGACGACTACCTCCCCAAGCCCTTCGACTTCCCGGAGCTGGTCGCTCGCCTCCGCGCCCTCTACCGCCGGGCCGCCCCCGCGCACGCCCCGACGCTGTCCCTCGGGGACCTCACGCTGGACACCCACCGGCGGCGGGCAGAGCGGGCGGGCCGGGAGATCCGGCTGACGCCGAAGGAACTGGCCGTCCTGGAGCTCCTGATGCGGGCGGAGGGCGGGGTGCTCGGCGCGGAGTACCTGCTGGAGAAGGCGTGGGACGAGGCGGCCGACCCGTTCACCAACGCGGTGCGTCTGGTCATCCACACCCTGCGGCGCAAGCTGGGCACGCCGCCGCTGCTGCACACCTCGGTCGGCGCCGGCTACTACCTGGCGGAGCAGCCGTGACCGCACGGCTCCGGGTCAGCATCCACACCCGGCTCTTCCTCGGCTTCGCGGCCGTCCTGGTGGTCTCCGGGGCCCTGATGGTGGCCGCGGTCTACCTCGGTACGCGGTTCCTGCCCTCCTACGACCTGGGCAGCACGCCCGCCCACACCGACTTCGTGCCGGGCGGCCCGGCGGACAGCCTCCCCGCGCCGTTCCGCACCGTCGACCCGCCGCCCTCGTACGCCGACACGCAGGTGATCCGTTCCAAGGAAGACGTGTGGGACACCGTGCTCACCGTGTCCGTCGCGGGCGCGTCGCTGGTGGCCGCGCTGGGCCTGGCCGCCGGGTGGCTGCTCTCCCGCCGCCTGCTGGCCCCGCTGCACACCATCAACCGGGCGGCGGCCCGTGCGGGCACGGGCGATCTGTCGTACCGGATCCACGCCGACGGGCCGAACGACGAGCTCCGCCAGCTCGCCGACACCTTCGACGACACCCTGGACCGGCTGGAACGCTCCTTCGAGGCCCATCAGCGCTTCGCCGCCAACGCCTCCCACGAGCTCCTCACCCCGCTGGCCACCACTCGTACCGCGCTGCAACTCGCGCAGACGGACGCGTCGGGCCGCGAACTGAGCCGGCTCGCCCCCAAACTGGCCGCCGTCAACGAGCGCAGCATCGAGATCGTGCACGGCCTGCTGCAACTCGCCGGCGCCGAGCACGCCCGGCCCGACACGGAACCGGTCGACCTGGCGGAGATCACCGCGGAGGTCTGCGAGGAGCTGGCCCCCCGCGCCCGGGCCGCCGGGATCACCCTGGAGACCGACCTCAGGACCGTCGCCGGGGGCCGTACGGAGACCGCTGCCGGGGCCCGCACGAAGACCGTTGCCGGGGGCCGTACGCGGACCACTACCGGGGTCGGTACGCAGACCACTACCGGGGCCGGCGCGGAAGCCGGTCGGACGCTGGCGGGAAACACCGCCCTGCTGCGCCGGCTGGTGCACAACCTGATCGACAACGCGCTCACGCACAACGTCCCGGGCACGGACGGCTGGGTGCACGTGTCCGTCCGCACCGGCCGCACAGGCCACGGCGACCCCGGCGGTCCGGGCCCGGCCCATCCGGTCTCCCTGGAGGTCTCCAACTCCGGCCCCGTGCTGGACCCCGAGCACACCGACCGTCTCTTCGAGCCGTTCCACCGCGCCGCCCCCCGCGTGCGCAGCGACCGGACCGGACACGGACTGGGTCTCGCCATCGCCGACGCGGTGGTCCGCGCCCACCACGGCACGATCACCGCGACGGCCGGACCCGGCGGGGGCCTGACCGTACGGGCGGACTTCCCCGGGGCCGCCTGAGCCGGGCGTCGCCCACCGGCCCCGGCCGCCGACGCTACCCGGCCCCGGCCCCGGCCCTCGACGCTCCCGCCCCCGGCATCAGCCGGTGCGGGCGGTCCGGAACCTGCGCCGGTACTCCGTCGGCGTCGCGTTCAGCCGCCGCCGGAAGGCGCGTACCAGGGTGTCCACCGTGCCGAACCCGCAGACGGACGCGATGCGTTCGAGGGTGGCGTCGGAGGACTCCAGTTCGTTGCGCGCCTTCTCGACCCGGACGGACTCGATGTACGCGTGCGGGGTCGTGTTCAGCTCGGTCCTGAAGATCCGGGTGAGGTGACGGTCGCTGACGTGCGCGTGGGCGGCGAGGTCCACGACGGTGAGCCGACGGCCGAGGTTGCGCAGGATGTGGTGGCGGAGGTCCTCGATGCGCCTGGTCGGCGAGATCTGCTCCAGTGGAACGCTGAACTGGCTCTGGCCGCTCGGCCGCTTCAGATACATCACGAGCTGGCGGGCGACCCGCAGGGCGACGGCCTCGCCGAGATCGTCGGCGACGAGGGCGAGGGACAGGTCGAGGCAGGCGCTGATCCCGGCCCCGGTCCAGACGTCGCCCTCGCGGATGAAGATCGGGTCGGCGTCGACCTCGATCTCCGGGTGCGCCGCGGCGAGTTGGGGTGCGGTCGACCAGTGGGTGGTGGCGCGCCTGCCGTCGAGCAGCCCGGCGGCGGCCAGCAGATGCGCCCCGACGCAGACGGAGGCGGTCCGCCGGCTCCGCCCGGCGAGTTCCTTCACCCGCTCCACCAGCGCGGGGTCGACGAGGGCGCGCACCCGGCGCTCGCCGTCGATCTCCACCGAGCCGGGGACGATGAGGGTGTCGATACTCCGCCCGGCCACCTCGTCGAAGGTGAGATCGGGGAGGACGCGGACCCCGGCCCCGGTGGTGACGGGGTCCATGGACGCGGCGGCCAGGACGACCTCGTAGCCGTCCGCGTCCTCGGCTTCGCGCCGGGCGAGCGAGAACACCTCCGGCGGACCGGTGACGTCGAGCAGGTCGACGCCCTCGAAGAGAACGATGACGACGAGTCGTCCGACGGTGTCCATGCCCGGTCTCCCTGTCCAGCCGTACGTCCGGTGGCGGCGGCCACCCGCCTTGAGTGGCTGCGGCCACCAAAGGTGCATGTCGGTATCTGCATGTTAGACGTCATTGCAGACATTACTGCCCGGGTCCTAGCGTGGGAAGCGGCTCACCGACCGAGCCCATCCGTCCCCGATCCGTCCCCGATCCCTCCCCGGCTCTCCCCGGCTCTCCCCGACGTACGACACCCCGAGGCGGTACACCCATGTCCCGAACCACCCTGCGCGAACTCAACGGCTTCGACGCGACCCCGGCCACGCTCGCCGACTCCACGCTGATCCTGGTCGACTACCAGAACACCTACACCCGCGGAGTGATGGAACTCGACGGCTGGCAGGACGCGCTGGACGCCGCCGCTCGCCTGCTGGCCCGGGCCCGCGAGGCGGGGACCAAGGTCGTCCACGTCATCAACGACGGCGGCGAGGGAACTCCGTACGACATCCGGGCCGAGATCGGGCAGATCTGCCCGGCCGTCGCCCCGGCCGACGGCGAGACCGTCGTCGTCAAGGAGGCCCCGGACTCCTTCCACGGCACCGACCTGGGCGAGCACGTCCCGGCGGGCGGGGACGTGATCATCGCGGGCTGGATGACCCATATGTGCGTGGCGTTCACGGCCCAGGGCGCGTTCCTGCGCGGCAACCGCCCCACGGTCGTCGCCGACGCCTGTGCGACCCGGTCCCTGCCGGTCGCCGGGACCGACCTCGACGCCCAGCAGGTGCACCACGCCGCGCTGGCCACCATCGGCGACCTGTACGGGGTGGTCGTCCCGACGCAGGAGTCCCTGAGGTAGCCCGGGAGGGGGTGGCCCGGGCCGGAAATTCCCGCGCGCCCCCTCCGTACCGCGTGATACACCTCCCTGCCATGACCGACCTGATGGCGCCGCCATGACCGACCTGGTGACCGAGCGGCTCGTCCTGTACCCGATATCCGTGGCCGAGGCCGAACAGATGGTGGCGGGCCGGCCGGCCGCCGGCACGGCCTGGGAACCCGGATTCCCGACCGAGGGCGACGTGTCCGTGGCCAAGCGCTTCCTGGCACGCTGCTCGGCCACGGGCGATCCCCGGCCGTTCGGCCCGTACGCGATCCGTCGCCGCTCGGACCACCGGGTGATCGGCGGCGTGGACTTCCACAGTCCCCCGGACGAACACGGCCACGTCACGATCGGTTACGGCGTCGTACCGTCGGCCCAGGGGAAGGGCTACGCCTCCGAAGCTCTCCGCGCCCTCCTGTCGTTCGCCCGGGCCGGCGGCGTCGTCTCGGTGAAGGGGGACGCCGACCACGACAACGTCGCGTCCCAGCGCGTGATGACGACGGCGGGAATGCTTCCGGTCGGGGAGGACGAACGCGTCGCGTACTTCGCCGTCACCTGGGACTCCGCCGCGATGTGAACCACCACGGCCCGGGCTCCGGGCGGGTGCACATTCTTCTCCGCCGATCCTTGCGCCGCGCGACGGCCGGGTGGCAGTGTGCGCACGTCCGAACAGGTAGGCGATCTTCCAAAAGACCAGGTGGGGATGGACGAGCAGGCGTTCGACGCCTTTTACGCCGGGAGCGTGGGCCGACTCATCGGTCAGCTGTACGCCATGATCGGTGACCGCGCCGAGGCGCAGGACGTGGTCCAGGAAGCCTTCGTGCGGGCCTGGGAGCGCCGGGCCGTGCTGGACAAGGACGGGGCGCCGGAGGCGTGGGTGCGCACCGTGGCCTACCGGCTGGCGGTCAGCCGGTGGCGGCGGGTGCGTACCTCCCTCACCTTCGCGAAACGGCAGGGTCCGCCTCCGAACGTACCGCCGCCGGACGATCACCACGTGCTGCTCGTCGCGGCGTTGAAGCAGATCCCCGCGGCGCAGCGGCGGGTCATCGTGCTCCACCACCTGTGTGACCTGGAAGTGAAGCAGGTCGCCGAGGAGACCGACTCCCCCGTGGGCACGGTCAAGGCGCAGCTGAGCCGGGGGCGGGCTGCGCTGGCGAGGATTCTCGCCGATACTGAGCTGGATCCGCGGGCGGACCGGGTGTCGGAGGTGGAACGTGGTTGACGAGACCAGCCTGGACGAGCGGCTCGCCGACCTTGCCACCGGCGGCCGCCAGGGGGCCGTGCCCATGGCCGCCGAGCTGATCCGGGCGCGCGGGGACCGGCGTCGGCGACGCAAGCGGGCCGCCCGGGCGTCGGGCGGTGTGCTGTTGGCCGCCGCGGTGATCGTGGGGGGTCTGTCGTTGGTCCGGCCCGGGTCGGAGCCGGCTCCGACCGCCGCGGATCCGAGCCCGTCCGCGAGCGCTCCCCGGTTCGTGGCCCCGACGCCCGCGCCGGGCGAGGAGTACGCCAGCGAACTCGGCTATGTGTACGGCGCGGTGGACCTGGGCGGGGGCAGGGTCCGGGTCACCGTCCAGCAGCTCCGTGACGAGAAGGGAAGGGCCGTGCCCACCGGCGTGGTGCACGATCTGACCCTGCCGGCGGTGACCCCGGTCGAGGTGGAGCGCCTGGCCGGAGGGGAACCGGCGGACCAGCGGCTGGAGGACGTCGTGGGCAGGCTGCGGTCCGGGCCGCAGTGGGTGTTCGCCCTGGACTACGACGGCGAGGGCCGGGTCCAGTCGCTGCGGGAAGCCCACTGGCTGACCGTGGAGTGACGGCCGGGAGGGCCGGCCGGTACGGCGTCCGGACCCGCTCGGAAAATGGGCTGGCCCGGATGCAACCCGGCGGGCGGTGTGGGGCGTAGAGACCGTGCAACCCGTCCACCCCGGCTTCCAGGAGTACGTTGATCATGCACGCCGCACGCCGCCGGGCCACGTCGCGCCTGCTCACCGTCGTCGCCTCCGGCGCCCTTGTCCTGACCGGCTGCGGCGGGACGACCGAGGACACCGCGGCCCCCTCCCCCGCCGGGACGACGGCCGCCGCACCGGCCGCCGGGGCCACCGCACCAGCCGCCGAGGCCACCGCCGGCGTCCCCTTCGCCGGTACCAAGCAGTTCGTGACGATCGACAAGGCCTGGGCCGAGGGCGGACTGACCAGACTGTCGGTGCGGCCCGCCGAGAAGAAGGTGAACACCCAGTTCGACACCTGGGAGATCGCCCCCGGCACGGGGAAGTACACCACCGTGACCCTGGCGGAGGACGCCCGGGTGCTGCTGACCGTGCCGGTGCGCGGCGATGACGCCCCTGGGTCGGGGGGCGGGGAGCCCCTGCCGGCCTCACAGGCCGAGTTCGTCACCACGCTGACGCAGTTGGACCCCCGGATCCGCGAAGGCGCCGGATTCGACGTGAGCTTCGACGGTGAGGGCCGGGCCACCAAGGTCCAGTCCCTGTACAAGCCGTGAGCCAAGCGCGCCTCTCCGTTCGTGGCCCCGACGCCCGCACCGGGAGGAATACGCCAGTGAACTCGCTTTTGTTTACGACGCGGTGCCAGGGGAGGGGAATACGGTTCGGGTGACTGTGGCGCGGGCTCGCACCGGAAAGGGCGTCGTCACACGCACCGGAGTGGTGCACAGAATGACGCTGCGTCCGGAAACTCCGGTCGAAGTGAAACATGTGACCGACGGAGAAGCGGGGGACTTGCGGATAAACGCGTTGGTGGGTCGGCTGAGCGCCGGACCCCAGTGGGTATTCGCCCTCGACTATGACAGTGAGGGGCGCGTGCAGTCGCTTCGGGAAGCCTACTGGCTGACCGTGAGATGAGCTTCTGACCTGGCAGGGCGGGCTTCCCACCGAACGTCGGCGACACCGTTCCGACGCGCCGGCCAGCGCTGTTCGCCGAGATCCCATCAGCCTTCGCGGCGGTGGGATCTCTCTGGTTTCCGAGGCAGCGAAGCCGTGCGCATCGAAAGAAAAATAATCCGGACCGGATGCAACCCGGTGGAGGAGCTGAGGCGTAGAGAGTGTGTAACCCAAACACACCGAAAAATAGGAGCAGTTGACCATGAAAGCTTTCCTCCGTCACTCCGCCAAGGGCTGGATCACCGCTATCGCTCTCAGCACCCTCGTCCTGACCGGCTGCGGCCAGAAACCCTCGGAAGACCGGGGGTCCGCCACGGCCGCCGAGTCCTCCTCGTCCCCCTCGTCCTCCTCGTCCTCCTCGTCCTCCTCGTCCCCCGAGCCGGCCATGGTCTCTCCTTCTGCGCGGGATGGCCGGGCCGGCTTCCGGACGGACACCGACGGGACCGCCAGCACCCCCGCCCCGTCGTCCACCCCGTCTCTCGCGCCGACCCGCAGGCCGGCCGCCCCGGCAGGCCCCAAGGGCACTGCGGCGCCAAGCGCCAACGCCCCCAGGGACACTGCGGCACCGACCTCCAACGCCCTCTTCGCCGGCACCGAGCAGTTCGTGACCATCAGCAAGGCCTGGAGCAGCAACGGCCGCACCCACCTGTCCGTGCGGTCCGCCCAGAAGAAGATCAACACCCGGTTCGACACGTGGGAGATCACTCCGGGCACGGGCTCCTTCACGACGGTGCCCATGGCCGAGAACGGCCAGGTACTGCTGGCGGTCCCGGTGCGCGGCGAGGTTCCCGGCACCAGCCGCGCCGAGCTGCTCGGGCATTCCCCGGCCCAGCTCGTCACCCTGATCAACCGGCTGGACCCCGCGCTCTCCGACGGCATCGGGTACGACCTGGTCTTCGACGGCACGGGCCAGGTGACCGGCCTGACGTCGCTGTACCGACCCTGAACCACCTCGCGCACCAGGCGGAGGCCTGACAGCGCGTGAGGTCAGGTCACCGGGCGTCCGCCGCGTCCGGTCACCAGCACCGAGCGCAGATGAGCCCGCAGCGTCCCGCGCACACGTTCGGCGCCGAGTGACCCGTGCGGTGTCACCGCGTCGAGGATCAGACCGCCCAGCAGCGCGACGAGCCGCTCCGCCTCTTCGGCCGGCTCGGGCACGTCGAGAACGTCCAGGGCCCGCGTGATCACCTGCCGCATGTCGGCGGCCATCCGCTCGGTCACGGGGCGGAAGACCGGATTCACCCGTGCCGCGACGATGAACTCCACCAGCACGATCGACTCGACGCGCCGTTCGTCGTCGAGCGGCAGCAACTCCTCGACGAGGGCCTGCAACGCGTCCACGGCAGGCTCGCCGTCGAGTCCGGCCAGGGTGTCGGTCGAACAGCGGGTGAGCCTCTTCCCCATACGGTCGCCGACTTCGGTCACGGCCGCGACGAGGAGATTGCGATGATCGTCGAAGTAATGCCGCACCGACCCGATGTTCAACCTCGACTCGGCAGCGACCTTCCGCAGCGAAAGACCGGTGATGCCTTCAGAGACCAAGAGGCGGAAAGCCGCCTCGATAACGTCCTTGCGACGCTGTTCGAGATCGATCCGAGCTGGCATTTCCCTAAAATATCACGGCCGTGACAACACCGAGCGGCCTCGCCACGCTCCCGCTTGGGGGCGGGCGGAGGCCAGCGCTCAGCCGCGTCGCCGCACGACGCGCTTCTCGTCCCACACCGGATCGGGCGACTCGCGGACGGTGCCGTCGGAGCCGAAGACCAGGAACCGGCCGAAGTCCCGGGCGAACCACCGGTCGTGCGTCACCGCTAGCACCGTGCCCTCGAAGCCGCGGAGCCCGTGCTGCAACGCCTCGGCGGAGACGAGGTCGAGGTTGTCGGTGGGTTCGTCCAGCAGGAGCAGCGTCGTACCGCCGAGTTCGAGCAGGAGGATCTGGAAGCGGGCCTGCTGCCCGCCGGACAGCGAGTCGAACGCCTGCTCCGCCGCACCCGCCAGTTCGTAACGCGCCAGTACCCGTGATGCCTCCTCGCGCGGCAGCCCCTCCCGCCGCTCGTCCCCGCGGTGCAGGATGGACACGAGCGTGCGGCCGGCGAGATCGGGCCGCCCGTGGACCTGCGCGAACCAGCCGGGACGCACCCGTGCGCCCAGCCGCGCCACGCCTTGGTGCGACACGGGCTCGACCGGCAGGTCGCCCACCGGCTCGTGCTCGGCCTCGGGGGCGCTGCCGCCGGCGGCGAGCAGGCGCAGGAAGTGCGACTTGCCCGAACCGTTGGAACCGAGCACGGCGACCCGGTCACCGAACCGGACCTCCAGGTCGAACGGCTTCATCAGCCCGGTCAGTTCCAGGCCGGCACAGATCACGGCCCGCTTTCCCGTACGCCCTCCGCGCAGCCGCATCGCCAGATGTTGCTCGCGCGGACGCGCGGGCGGCGGACCCGCGCTCTCGAACCGGTCGAGACGAGTCTGCGCGGAACGGTGACGCGAGGCCATGTCCGAGTTGTAGGAGGCCTTCTGCCGGTACATCTGCACGAGCGCCTTCAGCTTGGCGCGTTCCTCGTCCCAGCGGTTGCGCAGCTCGTCGAACCGCTCGAACCGGTCGGTCCGCGCCCGGTGGTAGCTGTCGAAACCGCCCGGGTGGACCCAGGCGGTGTTCCCCGCCGCGCCGAGCTCGACCGTGACGATGCTCTGCGCCGTGCGCGCCAGCAGCTCGCGGTCGTGACTGACGTACAGGACGGTCTTCGGGGTCTCCAGGAGACGGTCCTCCAGCCAGCGCTTTCCGGGAACGTCCAGGTAGTTGTCGGGCTCGTCGAGCATCAGCACCTGGTAGGGGCCGCGCAGCAGCGCTTCCAGGACGAGCCGCTTCTGCTCGCCGCCCGACAGCGAGTCCACCGCGCGCCGCCCGCACCGGTCGAAGGGGACGCCGAGGGCCTCGGTGGCGCATACGTCCCACAGCACTTCGGCCTCGTAGCCGCCGGCATCGCCCCAGTCGGCCAGCGCGGCCGCGTAGGCCAGCTGCGCCTTGGTGTCCCCGCTCGACTCCAGGGCCGCTTCCGCCGCGTCCACGGCGGCGGCGGCCCGGCGGATCCGGGGATCCGCCACCGACAGCAGCAGGTCGCGCACCCGGTCGCCGTCACGGGCGATGAACTGCCGCATGACGCCCAGGCTTCCGCCCCGGCTCACCGCACCACTGTGCGCCGCGAGGTCCCCGGCGATGATCCGCAGCAACGTGGTCTTGCCGGACCCGTTGGCCCCGATCAACGCGGCCTTGGCCCCCGCCCCGACCCGGAACGTGATCTCGTCCAGCAATACCCTGCCGTCCGGCAGCCCGTAGGAAACAGAGTTGACATCGATATAGCCCACAGCCGCGACATTATCACGGGCGTGATAAATGAGACTCTGCAATTTCGTGCCGCCGTCGCGACCGGAGGGCGGCACGAAATCCCCGACGCTCTTCCCGCCGCATGGTCGACAGGACGCGAAAAGGGGCGGTGGGCCCGCAGGCCCACCGCCCCTTCGTCCACGGACGCGCTACTGAATGACCGTGATCCGGTCCGTCGCCGGCGGGGCCAGCGGGGCGGTGGCCGTGGAGTGGGCCGCCAGGTAGGCGTTGAACAGGTCCAGGTCGGAGGCGCCGACCAGCTTGTTCGTGCCCTGGCCGAGGGCCGCGAAGCCGTCGCCGCCGCCCGCGAGGAACTCGTTCATCGCGACGCGGTAGGTGCGCGCCGGGTCGATCGCGGCACCGTTCAGCTTGATGGTGCCGGCGACCACGCGGTCCGCGCCGCTCTTCGTCAGGTCGAGGGTGTAGGTGAGGCCCTCGGAGATCTGGAGGATCTTCGGGCTGGCCGCGTTGGAGCCGCTGACCTGCTGCTGGAGCGCGGTGACCAGCTGGGCGCCGGTCAGGTCGACGACGTTCATCATGTTGGTGAACGGCTGCACGGTGAACGCCTCGCCGTAGGTGACGACCCCGTCGCCCTCACCGCCCGACGCCTTGTGCACCAGGTCCGCGCGGATGCCGCCCGGGTTCATGAACGCGACTTCCGCGCCGCCCTTGTCGGCCGGGGCGAGGCCTTCGAGCTGGGCGTCGGCGATGACGTTGCCGAGCGGCTTCTCGGGGGCCGTGGAGCCGCGGCCGTTGATGTCGGCGCTGATCCAGCCCTGCGGCTTGCTCGCGATCGGGGCGGCGAGCTTGTTCCAGCGGTCGATCAGGCGCGTCATGTCGGTGGCCCTGGCCTGGTCGCGGGTGACGACGTGGTTCGCGGACTTCACCGACGTACGGACGATGTCCTTCGTGCGGCGGTCGTAGGTGAGCGTGGTGTCCGTGTACACCTTGCCGAACGACGAGGCCGAGGTGACCATGCGCGGCTTGCCCGACGGGTCCGGGACGGTGCACACGTACGCCTGGTGGGTGTGGCCCGTGACCAGGGCGTCCACCTTCGGCGTGATGCCCTTCGCGATGTCGACGATCGGGCCGGAGATGCCGTCGCCCGCGCCGGGGCTGTCACAGTCGTAGTTGTACGAGGTGGAGGCCGGGGCCCCGCCCTCGTGGATCAGCGCGACGATGGACTTGACGCCCTTGCGGTCCAGCTCGCGGGCGTACTTGTTGATCGTCTCGACCTCGTCGTGGAACTTGAGGCCCTTGACGCCGTTCGCGGTGACGATGTCCGGGGTGCCCTCCAGCGTCACACCGATGAAGCCGATCCTGACGCCGTTCTTCTTCCAGACGGTGTACGGCTTCAGCAGCGGCTTGCCGGTCTTCTCCTTGGTCACGTTGGCCGCGAGGTAGGGGAAGTCCGCCCCCTCGAACTCCTTGCCCTTCTCGTAGCAGCCCTCGACCGGGTGGCAGCCGCCGTTCTGGAGGCGGGCCAGCTCGGCCGCGCCCTCGTCGAACTCGTGGTTGCCGACCGCCGTGACGTCCAGGTCGAGGCCGTTCAGCGCCTCGATCGTCGGCTCGTCGTGGAAGAGGCCCGACAGCAGCGGGCTCGCGCCGACCATGTCGCCGCCGGCTGCCGTGACGGAGTACGGGTTGCCCTTGCGCGCGGTGCGCAGCGAGGTCGCCAGGTACTCGACGCCACCGGCCGGGATCGCCTTCACCGTGCCGTCGGGCTGCGTCTCGGAGACGTTGCCCGCCGAACCGGCCGGCGGCTCCAGGTTGCCGTGCAGATCGTTGAACGACAGCAACTGCACGTCGACGGTACGGGGCTGGTGGCCGTGCCCGTGGCCCCGGTCCTGGGCGCCGGCCGGCATCGCGGCGACGAGCGCGCCCAAGGTGGCCAGACCGGCCGTGGCGGCGAGCACCCGCCGTGCCGCACGGTTCTTCTGCGGAGTCGCTGACATCGGTCCCCTTGTGTGTCGGTTGTGTCAGTTGTGTCATTGGTGCAGTTGCGTCAGTCGTTCGCTGGTGTCACGTCTGGGATCCTGCGTGCCGCAGCCTAGAGTCAACGCGCGTAGCGCAACAGGTGTGCGGGGTTACGGACTGGTTGCCATCCGGCCAAATGGCTCGTCAGGAACGCCCCTCATCCGAGGCCGCACACCGCGCCGGCTCCCCCACGGTCCGCAGCACCGCCACCCCGCCGCGCCCCCGCCGGGCGCGTCCGTCGCCGTACGCTCGGAGGCATGACGACTGACGCACCCCTCCCCGCTCCCGGACGCGAGGTCCACACCCTCGACGCACTCGACTCCGCGCAGGCCGACGCCGTCCTCGCCCTGCTCGCCGAGGCCGCCCGCTCGGACGGCCGACAGGCGGTCTCCGAGCAGGGCAGGCTACGGATCCGGGGCGGCCACCGCGACGGCGTACGGCACTTCCTCCTCACCGTCGACGGGACGCTCGCCGGGTACGCCCAGCTGGAGGACACCGACCCCGTCGAGGCCCCGGCCGCCGAGCTGGTCGTCCACCCCGACCGGCGCGGCAGCGGGCACGGCCGGGCGCTGGGCGCGGCCCTCCTCGCCGCGACCGGCAAGCGGCTGCGGGTCTGGGCGCACGGCGGCAGCTCCGCCGCCCGCCACCTGGCCCAGGTCCTCGGCCTCTCCCTCTTCCGCGAACTGCGCCAGCTCCGACGGAGCCTGGTCCCGCTCGACCTCGCGGAGCCCGTCCTGCCCGAGGGCATCACCGTACGGACCTTCGAGCCGGGCCGTGACGACGCCGCCTGGCTCGCCGTGAACCGGGCCGCGTTCGCCCACCACCCCGAGCAGGGGTCCCTGACGCAGCAGGATCTGGACGACCGCAAGGCGGAGCCCTGGTTCGACCCGAAGGGCTTCTTCCTGGCCGAGCGGGACGGGGAGCTCGTCGGCTTCCACTGGACGAAGGTCCACGCCGAGGAGCAGCTCGGCGAGGTCTACGTGGTCGGCGTCCTGCCCGAGGCCCAGGGCGGCGGCCTCGGCAAGGCGCTGACCTCGATCGGGCTGCGCCACCTGGCCGCCGAGGCGCTGCCCACCGCGATGCTCTACGTGGACGCGGACAACACGGCGGCCGTGACGGTGTACGAGCGCATCGGCTTCACGACGCACGAGGTGGACCTGATGTACCGCACGGAGTCCTGACACCCCGGCAGACGGGCGAGGGGCGGCGTCACTTGACGCCGCCCCTTCTTTGCACCACCCTTTCACTACTCAATTAGTGAAAGGGTGGTGCAGCGCATGACAGCCGAATCCGCAGCGGTCGAGTTCCGCATCGACCGGCGCAGCGGCGTCGCCACCTACCTCCAGATCGTCCAGCAGACGAAGCAGGCCCTGCGCCTGGGCGTGCTCGAACCGGGCGATCGGCTGCCGACCGCCCGCGAGGTCGTGGAAGCCACCGCGATCAACCCGAACACGGTCCTCAAGGCCTACCGCGAGCTGGAGCGCGAAGGCCTCGTCGAGGCCCGCCGCGGGCTCGGCACCTTCGTCCGCAGGACGCTCGGAACGCTGGGCACGCTGGGCAGCGCGGCCGACACGACCGCCGCCGACGCACCGCTGCGCACCGAACTCGCCGACTGGGCCCGCCGGGCCCGGGCGGCCGGCCTGGAGAAGGACGACGTCGGCGCGCTCTTCACCGCCGTACTGGACACCACGTACAAGGGGGACGAGGAACGATGACCGGCGTCGCGATCGAGGCACACGGCCTCGGAAGGACCTATGGGCGCGGGGGCGGCCGCCACCGCGCCCTGCACGACTGCTCGTTCCGGCTGCCCGCCGGCCGCGTCTGCGCCCTCGTCGGGCCCAACGGCGCGGGCAAGTCGACCCTGCTGAACCTGGCGGCCGGACTGGACCGCCCCAGCGCCGGGTCCCTCACCGTCCTCGGCTCCCCCACCCCCGGCGACGTTCGCGACCGCATGGCCTTCGTCTCCCAGGACAAGCCCCTGTACCCGCAGCTCACCGTCGCCGACACCCTGTGGGCCGGGGCCGAGCTGAACCCGGGGACCTGGGACCGCGCCACCGCCGACCGGATCGCCGGACCGCTGCCGCGCAAGGCCCGCGTCCGCACCCTCTCCGGCGGGCAGCGGACCCGGCTCGCGCTGGCCCTCGCACTCGGCAAGCGGCCCGAACTGATGCTGCTGGACGAGCCGATGGCCGACCTCGACCCGCTCGCCCGGCACGAGCTGATGGGCGTCCTGATGGCGGAGACCGCCGAGCACGGCACCAGCATCGTGATGTCCTCGCATATCCTCACCGAGCTGGAGGGCGCCTGCGACTACCTCCTGTTCGTCGACGGCGGGCGCGTCCGGCTCGGCGGCGAGGCCGAGGACATCGTCTCCGCCCACGCCCTCCTCACCGGCCGGACGCAGGACCTCTCCCCGCACACCGTCGTCGAATCCCGCACGACGGGACGTCAGCTCACCGCGCTCGTCAGGAAGGAGGGCCCCGTGGACACCGCCGCCTGGGCCGTCACGGAACCGTCCCTGGAGGAGCTGCTGCTCGCCCACCTCCGCTCCCCGGACGCCTCGCCGCTGCTGACGCCGAGCGCGAACGTCATCGCGGGCGCGGCCGATGCGGAGGTGGCCGCAGCATGAGCACGCTCACGCCCCCGAAGCCCGACACGGCCACCGCCCCCGCGCCCGCCCGCGCCACCCTGCGGGGGCCTGTGCGGGTGGTGCTGCGGGTGCACCGCAAGGCCCTCTGGGCGGGAGCCGCCCTGCTGGTCCTCGGCATCGGCTTCGTCATCGCGCTCCGCGTCTGGATGGCCTCCTCGAAGGTGCTGTGCGCCGACGGCGACATCACCGCGTGCGGCGACGACATCTACGTCCCCAGCTACGCCCACACGTCCACCGAAGCCTTCCTGGTCAACGGCGGCACGGTGCTGGTCCTCCTGGCCGCGCTCATCGGCGTCTTCGTGGCGGGCCCGCTGATCGCCCGCGAACTGGAGAGCGGCACGTTCCGGCTGGCCTGGGCACAATCGGTCTCCCCCGCCCACTGGCTGGCCGCCCGGCTGGCCGTGCCCGCCGCGCTGACGGTCACCGGTCTGACGGTCCTGATCGTCGTCCTCCGCTGGGGGCTGTGGGCCCTGCGGGCGGGCCCGGACACCCCGGGGCTCAGGTGGTACGCCAACGGCGTGTTCCCCGGCACCGGGCCCGCGATCCTCGGCTACGCGCTGCTGTCCGTGGCGGTCGGGGCGTTGTGCGCGGTGCTCGTCCGCCGCACCCTGCTGTCCATGGCCCTGAGCGCGCTCGTGCTCGCGGCGGTGGGCATCGGCCTCGGCACGCGGCGGTACCTGCTGTGGCCCGCCGTCCTCCGTCAGGGCGAGGGACCCGGGCTGCTGCGTGACAGCGACTGGCACCTGGAAGGCGGCAAGCTGACCGCGTCGGGCAGCAAGGTGTACTGGCGGGACTGCTACCACGCCGGCTCGGTGGACGGCTACGAAGCCTGTATGCGCGACCGGGGCGGGGTGACCCCGTTCGCCGAGGTGCACCCCGCCTCCCACTACTGGCCCCTCCAGCTCGTCGAGACCGGCATCCTGCTCGCCCTCGCCGCCCTCGCCGTGTTCGCCGCCTTCCGGGTCCTGCGCCGCCTGCACGGCTGACCGCCCCCGCCCTCCGCAGGACCGCCGTCCGGGCCCCACGAGGGGTGGGCCCGGACGGCGGACGCGTACGGCCGACCCTGAGGAGCCCAGCGTGCCGAACACGCGCGCCCGCCCCGCTCGGCAACCCGGCGCGCCGAACACGTACAGTGACGGCGAGGCCCACCCGCAGGCACACCGCTTCCTGGACGTCATGTCGCCGTTACCGGCCATTCAGACGTCCTTGCGACCCTCACGGGATGCAGCCAGCTGTGCCCGCCCCCCGCCGCAACGGGAGAGCCCGGGGAAACGCCACTCAGGGCTCCCCCGGCCGTGACCCGGGGTTTCCCGGGCCTTCCGCGATCTTTCCGGGCTCCGACGCGCCTGAGGAGCGCTCAGCGCGGAACAATAGGTCCATGAGCCAGCAGCCCAGCTCCGAGGTCCCGGTCCAGCCCGCCGCCCAGCCGTCCGTCGGCTCACTCGCCGCGCACCGGCCGCACGCCACCCCCGCGTCCAACGGGGTCGGCTTCTCCACCGCCGCCGATCTGGATCCCGATCTGGACGCCGACGCGGACGCCTACGAGCCCGACCGGGACGGCGACGAGCTGCCCCAGGGCCGCTTCCTGGATCGCGAACGCAGCTGGCTCGCGTTCAACGAACGGGTCCTGGAGCTGGCCGAGGACCCGAACACGCCCATCCTGGAGCGGGCCAACTTCCTCGCCATCTTCGCGTCGAACCTGGACGAGTTCTTCATGGTCCGGGTGGCCGGCCTCAAGCGCCGCATCGCCACCGGCGTCGCCACCCGCTCCGCCTCCGGCCTCCAGCCCCGCGAGGTCCTGGACCTCATCTGGACCCGCTCGCGCGAACTCATGGCCCGGCACGCCGCCTGCTACCAGCAGGACATCGCCCCGGACCTGTCCGACGAGGGCATCCAGCTGATCCGCTGGCCGGACCTGACCGAGAAGGAGCAGGCCCGCCTGTTCACCTTCTTCCGGCAGCGCGTCTTCCCGGTCCTGACCCCGCTGGCCGTCGACCCCGCGCACCCCTTCCCGTACATCTCCGGGCTCTCCCTCAACCTCGCCGTCGTCGTCCGCAACCCGGTCAGCGGCCACCGCCACTTCGCCCGGGTCAAGGTCCCGCCGCTGCTGACCCGCTTCCTGGAGGCCTCGCCCCAGCGGTACGTCCCCATCGAGGACGTCATCGCGGCGCACCTGGAGGAGCTGTTCCCGGGCATGGAGGTGCTGGCGCACCACATGTTCCGGGTCACCAGGAACGAGGACCTGGAGGTCGAGGAGGACGACACGGAGAACCTCCTCCAGGCCCTGGAGAAGGAGCTCATGCGCCGCCGGTTCGGCCCGCCGGTGCGCCTGGAGGTCGAGGAGTCCATCGACCCGTACGTCCTGGACCTGCTGGTCCGCGAGCTGAAGGTGTCCGACGCGGAGGTCTACCCGCTGCCCGGACCGCTCGACCTGACCGGGCTGTTCGCCATCGCCTCGCTGGACCGGCCGGAGCTGAAGTTCCCCAAGTTCATCGCGGGCACCCACCGGGACCTGGCCGAGGTGGAGTCCGCCTCCGCTCCCGACATCTTCGCCGCCCTGCGCGAACGCGACGTGCTGCTCCACCACCCGTACGACTCGTTCTCCACCTCCGTCCAGGCGTTCCTGGAGCAGGCGGCGGGCGACCCGGACGTGCTGGCCATCAAGCAGACGCTGTACCGCACCTCCGGCGACTCCCCGATAGTGGACGCCCTCATCGACGCCGCCGAGTCCGGCAAGCAGGTCCTCGTCCTCGTCGAGATCAAGGCCCGCTTCGACGAGCAGGCCAACATCAAGTGGGCCCGCAAGCTGGAGGAGTCCGGCTGCCACGTCGTGTACGGCCTCGTCGGGCTGAAGACCCACTGCAAGCTCTCCCTCGTCGTCCGCCAGGAGGGCGACACGCTGCGCCGCTACTCCCACGTCGGCACCGGCAACTACCACCCCAAGACGGCCCGGCTGTACGAGGACCTCGGCCTGCTCACGGCCGACCCGCAGGTCGGGGCGGACCTCTCCGACCTGTTCAACCGGCTCTCCGGCTACTCCCGCCGCGAGACCTACCGCCGCCTCCTGGTCGCCCCGAAGTCCCTGCGCGACGGGCTGATCGCCCGGATCAACAAGGAGATCGCCCACCACCGCGCGGGCCGCCCCGCCTACGTGCGGATCAAGGTCAACTCGATGGTCGACGAAGCGATCATCGACGCCTGCTACCGGGCCGCCCAGGCGGGCGTCCCCGTCGACATCTGGGTGCGCGGGATCTGCGCGATCCGCCCCGGCGTCGCCGGGCTCTCCGAGAACATCCGGGTCCGCTCCATACTCGGCCGCTTCCTCGAACACTCCCGGGTCTTCTCCTTCGGCAACGGCGGCGAGCCCGAGGTGTGGTTCGGCAGCGCCGACATGATGCACCGCAACCTCGACCGCCGGATCGAAGCCCTGGTCCGGGTCACCGACCCCGCCCACCGCGCCGCACTCAGCCGACTCCTGGAGACCGGTATGGCCGACACCACCGCCTCCTGGCACCTGGGCCCCGACGGGAACTGGACCCGGCACGCCACGGATGCGGACGGCCAGCCGCTGCGGCACGTCCAGGAAATGCTCATCGACGCCCGGAGGCGCAGGCGTGCGACGCCCTGACCAGCAGACGACGACCCGGCCGACGCCGGACGCGGCCCCCGGCACCCCACCGGACGCGCCGCCCGCCCACACCACCGCGGGACCGGGAGCACCGGGGGCACAGCCCCTCACCGACACCCCAGGACCGGGACTACAGCGCCTCACCGACACCACGGCGGCGGTTCGCCCCCCGGACCCCGGCGGCTCCCGCCCCACCGGCTCCCGACCCGCCGGGGACCTGACCACGGAGGCGGTCCTCGCGCCCTACCTCCGGGGGCAGGCCGCCGACTTCCTGCGGAGCCTGCGCCTGCACCACGAGCACAGCGCTCCCGCGGAGTCCGGCGGCCACGACGCCGCGGCCGCCACCCGCGCCCTGCGCCGCTCGGCCCGCCGGATCAGCGGCTGCCTGCACACCTTCCGGGCCGCGCTCGACCCGCTCTGGGCCGACCAGCTCCGCGCCGAACTGACCTGGCTCTCCGGCGTCCTCGCCCGCGAACACGCCTACGCGGGCCGCCTCACCCGGCTCGTCGCGGCCCTGCACCAGCTCTCCGGCCCCGTTCTCCCCGCCGCCCGGGGCGTCCGGGCCGCCGGGGACGGCGCCGCCTCCGACGCCCAGGGCCGCGCCGCCCTCGGGGTCGGGGCCGCACGGGCGGGGGCGCTGCTGGAACGCCGCCTCACCCTCGCCCGGACCCGGTCCCACTCCGCGGCCCTCCAGGCACTCGGCTCCTCCCGCTTCCACGCGGTCGCCGACGCCGTGGCGCTCCTGGCCTCCGACGTGCCCCTGGCCCCGGGCCCCGCGGGCCGGACCGCCGAGGCCCTCCTGGAGCCCGCCGAACACGCCGAGCAACGCCTCCTCACCGCCGTGGCCGCCCTTCCGCCCGACGACTCGGAGCCGTACAACGAGGCGCAGGACGCGGCGTGGCACCAGACCCGCCTGCTGCTGCGGCTGCACCGGTACGCCCACGAGGTCGTCCTCGGCGCCACCGACCCGGCCCTGACCGGCGCGGGCCGCGCCCTCGACCTGCACCGGGACGCCGTGGAGGCGGCCGGGGCGGCGGCCGCGGCGGCCCGCACCCCCCGGATCGCCCCGGCCACGGCGTACGCGCTGGGCGTGCTCCACGCGGACCAGCGCCACGAGGTGGAGGCGGCACGTGCCGTCTTCCGGGAGACCTGGCCGTACGCCGCGGCCCTGAGCACCCCATGAGCGGGGGCCCGGGGGCCACCGGGCCCGAGAAGAACCGCACCGGCACCGTCCGGGCCGCGGGCTGCGTGCTGTGGCGCCGCGCCCCGGACGGGGGCGGGGTCGAGGTCTGCCTGGTCCACCGGCCCCGTTACGACGACTGGTCCTTCCCCAAGGGCAAGCTGAAGCGCGGCGAGGACCCGCTGGCCGCCGCCGTACGGGAAGTGCTGGAGGAGACCGGCCACCACTGCGCCCCCGGAGATCGGCTGCCGACCTCCCGCTACCCGGTGGACGGCCGGCCCAAGGAGGTCGCCTACTGGGCGGCCGAGGCGACCGGGGGCTCCTTCACCGCCAACGACGAGGTGGACCGCATCCTGTGGCTGGCCCCCGACGCCGCCCGGATCCGGCTCACCCAGCCCCGCGACGTCCGGCAGCTGACCGCCCTGCTGGACACCCTCGCCGCGCCCTGACCCGCGCCCTGAACCGCACCCTGACCTGCGCTCCGACCTGCGCTGCGACCCGCCCCGATCCGCGTTCCGAACCGGCCCGGATCCGCGTTCCGAACCGCGCCCCGGCCAACCGTCCCGGACCGGCCGCACCCACCTGCCCGACACGGTTCACCTGCCGTTCACTCTCCCCCGTCGGCGGCTTCACCTGTTCTGCCTAATTTCGGACGTACACGGTGCGCGGCGGCAAGCCACAGCACCGCTCCTCATCGCACGCCGTCGTAGAACGAAATGACCACGGCGGCTCCTGGAAGGAACACCCGAAAGTGAAGCTTCAGCGCAAGAACCGGCTTCGTGCCACCGCGCTCGGTGCCCTCGCCGTCTCCGGCGCCCTGGTCCTCACGGCGTGCGGTTCGGACGACAACACCGGTGGCGGTACGGCCGGCGCGGGCGAGAAGACGACCGCCGCGTCGAACGTCGACTGCGGCAAGGCCAAGGGCCAGCTGCGCGCCTCCGGCTCCAGCGCCCAGAAGAACGCCATGGACCTCTGGGTCAAGAACTACATGGCCGCCTGTTCCGGCGTGGAGATCAACTACAACTCCTCCTCCTCCGGCGAGGGCATCGTCGCCTTCAACCAGGGCACCGTCGGCTTCGCCGGCTCCGACTCGGCGCTGAAGCCCGAGGAGGTCGCCGACTCCAAGAAGATGTGCAAGACCGGCCAGGGCATCAACCTGCCGATGGTCGGCGGCCCGGTCGCGATCGGCTTCAAGCTGGAGGGCGTCGACAGCCTCACGCTGGACGCCCCGACCCTCGCCAAGATCTTCGACAGCAAGATCAAGAAGTGGAACGACCCGGCGATCGCCAAGCTGAACGACGGCGTCGAGCTGCCGGACAAGGCGATCCAGGCCTTCCACCGCTCCGAGGACTCCGGCACCACGCAGAACCTCGGCAAGTACCTCGGCGCCGCGGCCCCGAACGAGTGGAAGTACGAGGCCGAGAAGAAGTGGCCGGCCCCCGGTGGCCAGGCCGCGTCCGGCTCCTCCGGCGTCGCCGCCCAGGTCAAGCAGGTCGACGGTGCGATCGGCTACTTCGAGCTCTCCTACGCCAAGTCCCAGTCCATCCCGACCGTGGACATCAACACCGGTGGCGCCGCCCCGGTGAAGGCCACCTCGGAGAACGCCTCCAAGGCCATCGCCGCCGCCAAGGTCAAGGGCACCGGCAAGGACCTGGCGCTCGACCTCGACTACACCACCAAGGCCGAGGGCGCCTACCCGCTGGTCCTGGTGACGTACGAGGTCGTCTGCGACAGCGGCAACAAGCCCGAGACGCTCGACACCGTCAAGTCCTTCCTCTCCTACGCCGCCTCCGACGACGGCCAGAAGATCCTGACCGACGCCGGCTACGCCCCGATCCCGGCCGAGATCAACGCCAAGGTCCGCGAGACCATCGGCTCCCTCTCGTAACACCCGGGGCGGCCGGGCCCACCCGGCCCGGCCGCCCACCGGCGTAACCGTCACCGGCGCCCCGCGCCACGGACGCGACACGTCACCGGCAGGCCGGCCCGGCGCACCCCTCCGGACCGGCCCGCCTCCCGCCCCACTCTCCATCCGGTGCACCGCCGCCAGGGGAGCACACCGCTCCCCCACACAGACCGGAAAGACCATGGCTTCCACCACACCGATAGACATGCCACCGGCGCCGCCGGTCACGCGGCCCAGCCCCCGGTCCACCGGGCGCATGGGCGACAAGATCTTCCTGGGCCTCTCCCGCGGCTCGGGCATCCTGCTGCTCGTGATCATGGCGTCGATCGCCGTGTTCCTCACCTACCGCTCCGTCATCGCCATCTCGGAGAACGAGGGCAACTTCCTCACCACCTTCGACTGGAACCCGGCCGGCGACCCGCCGGTCTTCGGCATCGCGGTCCTGCTCTTCGGCACCGTCGTCAGCTCGATCATCGCGATGGTCATCGCGGTTCCGATCGCTGTCGGCATCGCCCTGTTCATCTCGCACTACGCGCCGCGCAAGCTGGCCGCCCCCATCGCGTACGTGGTCGACCTGCTGGCCGCCGTGCCGAGCATCGTCTACGGCATCTGGGGCGCCCTCGTCCTGGTGCCGTACCTGGAGGGCCTGAACCTCTGGCTCGACCAGTTCTTCGGCTGGACGTACATCTTCGAGAAGACCGAGGTCGGCGTCGCCCGCTCGCTCTTCACCGTCGGCATCCTGCTCGCGATCATGATTCTGCCGATCGTGACGAGCGTGAGCCGCGAGGTCTTCCTCCAGGTCCCGAAGATGAACGAGGAGGCCGCGCTCGCGCTCGGCGCCACCCGCTGGGAGGTCATCCGCCTCTCGGTGCTGCCCTTCGGCCGCTCCGGCATCATCTCCGCCTCAATGCTCGGCCTCGGCCGCGCGCTCGGCGAGACGATGGCCGTCGCCACGGTCCTCTCCCCGAGCTTCCTCATCTCGCTGCACGTGCTCAACCCGGGCGGCGGGACGTTCGCCCAGAACATCGCGGCGAAGTTCGGCGAGGCGGACGCGTTCGGGCGGGACGCCCTGATCGCCTCCGGCCTCGTCCTCTTCGTCCTCACCCTGCTGGTCAACGGCGCGGCCCGGCTCATCATCGCCCGCCGCAAGGAGTACTCGGGGGCCAACGCATGAGCCACGCACCCACCGGCGTCATCGAGCGCCCGAAGCCCGCATCACCCGGTCCCCAGGGCAGCCTCGGCAGCCGCTCCCTGCCCCGCCTCGCGCCGCTCGGCTTCGCCGTCGTCTCGGTCGCGCTCGGCGTCGGCGTCTCGCTGGCCGCCGGCTGGGAGAGCCGCATCCAGTGGGGCATGATCTCGGCCCTGCTCTTCCTGGCCGTCTCCTACGTCACCACGACGATCGTCGAGAACCAGCGCCAGGCCAAGGACCGCCTCGCCACCAGCGTGATGTGGGTCTGCTTCCTGGTCGCCGTGGTCCCGCTGGCCTCGCTGCTGTGGACGACGGCCGTCCGCGGCGCGGAGCGCCTGGACGGCTACTTCCTCACCCACTCGATGGCCGGCGTGCTCGGCTCCGAGGCCAGCGGCGGCGTCTACCACGCGCTGATCGGCACCCTGCAGCAGGTCGGGATCGCCACGGTGATCTCCGCCCCGCTCGGCCTGCTGACCGCCGTGTACCTCGTCGAGTACGGCAAGGGCGCGCTGGCCAAGGCCGTCACGTTCTTCGTCGACGTGATGACGGGCATCCCGTCCATCGTGGCCGGTCTCTTCATCCTGTCGATCATGCTGATCGCCAACCTGGAGCCCTCCGGCCTGATGGGCGCGCTGGCCCTGACGATCCTGATGATCCCCGTCGTGGTCCGCTCCACCGAGGAGATGCTCAAACTCGTCCCGAACGAGCTGCGCGAGGCCTCCCTCGCCCTCGGCATCCCGAAGTGGCGCACCATCCTGAAGGTGGTCCTGCCCACCGCGATCGGCGGCATCACCACGGGCGTCATGCTCGCCATCGCCCGTATCGCCGGTGAGACCGCGCCGATCATCCTGCTGGTCTTCGGCAGCCAGCTGATCAACACGAACCCCTTCGAGGGCGCCCAGTCCTCGCTGCCGTTCTACATCTACGAGCAGTACAAGGTCGGCGAGGCCGCGTCCTACGACCGTGCCTGGGCCGCCGCCCTGGTGCTGATCGCCTTCGTCATGATCCTGAATCTGGTGGCCCGCGGCATCGCCCGCTGGAAGGCCCCGAAGACCGGTCGCTGACGCGGCCACAGCGACCCCCCGAAAGAAGCAGTGATTTCCATGGCCAAGCGCATCGACATCAGCGGCCTCAACGCCTTCTACGGCAGCCACAAGGCCATCGAGGACATCTCGATGACCGTGGAGCCCCGCTCCGTGACCGCCTTCATCGGCCCGTCCGGCTGCGGCAAGTCCACCTTTCTCCGCACCCTGAACCGGATGCACGAGGTCACCCCCGGCGGCCGCGTCGAGGGCAAGGTGCTGCTGGACGACGAGAACCTCTACGACGCCGCCGTCGACCCGGTCACCGTGCGCCGCACGGTCGGCATGGTCTTCCAGCGCCCCAACCCCTTCCCCACCATGTCGATCTTCGACAACGTGGCGGCGGGACTGCGGCTGAACGGCAGCTACCGCAAGAGCGAGCTCAACGACGTCGTGGAGAGGTCCCTGCGCGGCGCGAACCTCTGGAACGAGGTCAAGGACCGCCTCAACAAGCCCGGCTCCGGACTCTCCGGCGGCCAGCAGCAGCGCCTGTGCATCGCCCGCGCCATCGCGGTCGAGCCGCAGGTCCTGCTGATGGACGAGCCGTGCTCGGCGCTGGACCCGATCTCGACGCTCGCCATCGAGGACCTGATCGGCGAGCTGAAGGAGCGCTTCACGATCGTCATCGTGACGCACAACATGCAGCAGGCGGCCCGCGTCTCGGACCGCACCGCGTTCTTCAACCTCGCGGCGGTCGGCAAGCCCGGCCGTCTCATCGAGATCGACGAGACGGAGCGGATCTTCTCCAACCCGTCGGTCCAGGCCACGGAGGACTACATCTCCGGCCGCTTCGGCTGAGCCACCCCGGGACGGCCCGTCCCGGCCATCCCGGCCGGCCACGCCCCTCCGTCCCGCCCCACAGACGGCCTTGCGGTGCTGCATGGCGGTGCCACCACAAGGCGAAAGGGTCCGCCCCCGTTCTCGTACGAGAACGGGGGCGGACCCACACGTGTAACCAGACCGGTCGGATCACCGCGCACCGGCGGCTCAGCCGAAGAGCAGGAGAACCGCTCCGTAGCTCAGCGCCGCGACCAGCGCCGCGGCCGGCATGGTGATGAACCAGCCCAGGATGATGTTCTTCGCGACGCCCCAGCGCACCGCGTTCACCCGCTTGGTGGCCCCGACGCCCATGATCGCGGAGGTGATGACGTGCGTCGTCGAGATCGGCGCGTGGAACAGGTACGCCGAACCGAACATGATCGTGGCGCCGGTCGTCTCCGCCGCGAAGCCCTGCGGCGGGTCCAGCTCGATGATCTTGCGGCCGAGGGTCCGCATGATGCGCCAGCCGCCCGCGTACGTACCCAGCGAGAGCATCAGCGCACAGGCGATCTTGACCCAGACGGGGATCTCGTCGTTGGGGCCCTCGATGTCCGCGATGACCAGGGCCATCACGACGATGCCCATCGTCTTCTGCGCGTCCTGGAGGCCGTGGCCGAGCGCCATGCCCGCCGCCGAGACCGTCTGCGCGATCCGGAAGCCGCGCTTGGCCTTGTGCGGGTTGGCGTTCCGGAAGATCCACATGATGCCGACCATCACCAGATAGCCGACGATCAGGCCGACGAACGGGGAGATGAACATCGGGATGACGACCTTCTCCAGCACCCCGGACCAGATGACGTCCGTGCCGCCGGCCAGCGCCGCCCCGACCATGCCGCCGAACAGGGCGTGCGAGGACGAGGAGGGGAGGCCGTAGTACCAGGTGATGAGGTTCCAGATGATCGCGCCGACCAGCGCCGCGAACAGGATCCCCATCCCCTTCTGCCCCACGGGCGTCGCGATCAGGCCCTCGCTGACGGTCTTGGCGACCCCCTGGCCCAGGAAGGCGCCCGCGAGGTTCATCACCGCCGCCATCGCCAGAGCGGCACGCGGGGTCAGCGCCCGCGTGGAGACCGAAGTGGCGATGGCGTTCGCGGAGTCGTGGAAGCCGTTCGTATACGTGAAGCCGAGCGCGACACCGATGGTCACGATCAGCGCAAAGGTGTCCACGAGGTTCAGGACTCCTTGACCGCGATGGTCTCCACGGTGTTCGCGACGTGCTCGAACGCGTCAGCCGCCTCTTCCAGCACATCCACGATCTGCTTGAGCTTCAGCACCTCCATGGCGTCGTACTTGCCGTTGAAGAGCTGGGCCAGCAGTTTGCGGTGGACCTGGTCGGCCTGGTTCTCCAGGCGGTTGATCTCGATCCAGTACTCGGTGAGGTTGTCCATGGTCCGCAGCCCCGGCATGGCCTCGGCGGTCAGTTCCGCCGCCCTGGCCAGCACCTCGATCTGCTTCTCGACGCCCTTGGGGAGCTCCTGGACCTGGTAGAGGACGACCAGGTCGACGGCCTCCTCCATGAAGTCCATGATGTCGTCGAGCGAGGACGCCAGCTTGTAGATGTCCTCACGGTCGAACGGCGTGATGAAGGAGGAGTTCAGCTGGTGGAAGATCGCGTGGGTGGCATCGTCCCCCGCGTGCTCCGCTGCCCGCATACGCTCCGCGATCTCGACCCGGGAGGCAGAATCCGCCCCGAGCAGTTCCATCAGGAGTTTCGAGCCCGTGACAATGTTGTCCGCGGACGCGGAGAACATGTCGTAGAAGCTCGTCTCCCTGGGGGTCAGACGAAAGCGCACGTGGGGTCCTCGGGGTGCTCTGGATTCGGTCAGGCTGATGCTAGGCGCATCATCCGGCCACGGCTAACCGGCGTTCTTCAGTGTCGCCCATCGGACACGTCGATCAGCACGGACCCCCGGTCACGGTTCGGCGGGATTCGCTACCATATACCCGGCAGGGGTATCAACTCGGCACGGTGCGGCGCGGGCGGGGCGGGGCGGCGGAACCGGCCGGCACGGCCCCCACGGCACAACAGCGGGCCCGAGGGTTCCGCATTTCCACCTTCCGGCAGGGACACTTACCGGCAGGGACACTCAGAGGACAGCAACGGGAGGACGCAGATGACCACGACCGGGACCACGGGGACGGAATCAACGGGCGTGGCGGCCCCGGACGCGGGGGCGGCCGCCCCTGTGGACATCGTCACCGACCACGACCGCGGCATTCACGGCTACCACCACCAGAAGGACGAGCACCTCAAGCGGCTCCGCCGCATCGAGGGCCAGATCCGCGGCCTCCAGCGCATGGTCGACGAGGACGTCTACTGCATCGACATACTCACCCAGGTGTCGGCGTCCACCAAGGCGCTCCAGTCCTTCGCCCTCCAACTGCTGGAGGAGCACCTGCGCCACTGTGTCGCCGACGCCGCCGTCAAGGGCGGCGAGGAGGTCGACGCGAAGGTCGAGGAGGCCACGAAGGCCATCGCCCGCCTGCTCCGCACCTGAGGCGCGACCCCGTGAGCGGTGGCGGTGCGGAGGAAGCGGGCGTCACCCCCGGCGAGCGGCCTGCCGGGGGACCGTCGCCCACGACTCCGCACCGCGTACGTCGAGCACTTCGTCGATCCGGTCGGGACTGAGGCGTTCCTCGCCCGCCGCCGACGCGGCGATCATCAGCTCGCCACACAGCTCGATCTCGGCGAGGGCCACACAGTCCTGAGCGCTGAGCGTCACCACCTGCGTCACCTCTCTCTGCCGTCTCCCGGCCGTCACCGGCCCCCCTGGCACCCCGGCTTCCCAGCCTAGAGAGCGCGATCCGCACCGCGCATGGCACGGACGGACCATTTTGCGCCCCTCCCAACCGGCCCCACCACCCGGCCCGTCCCGGCCGCCCCCGCCGCTGACACCGACGCCGCCCCGCCCCGTCGCCCGGCCGTCCCGTCGCCCCATCGTCCCGCCACCCTCACCCCTGCCGGATCTCACCGGTGTAGATGGCGTCCTCGTCCGGCAGGTTCACCGTGACCGGCAACCCGAACCCGTACAGCAGCAGCGTCGAGACCACCGACACCTCCGGGCCCTCGGCGGAGAACGTGAACCGGTGCCGCACCTTCCGCAGCCGACCGTCCTCGTCCAGGTAGGCGTCGAACGGAACGGCGTCCTTGCTGAACCCTTTCGCCGCCGCGCTCAGCGCCCCGCGCGACTGCGGCGACGCGGCCCGGGCCGCCCGGCCCAGATCCGCGACCCCCCGGTAGTGATGCACCGTCACCCCGGCCAGCTCGGACTTCCCCGCATAGCTCACATCGGCCGCGCCGCGCAGCAGTTCGGCCGCCGCCATCGGGTCGGTGACCCCGCCGGTGAGGAGGTTGCCGTCCTTCAGCGTGGTCGTGTCGATCCTGACCCACTTGTCGTCGGGCACCCCGGCACCGCGGTTCTTCATGTACAGCGTCCCCGGGGCCAGCAGCTCGGTGATCGGCCGGTGCCCGTCCGCACCCGCGGCTTCCTCGGGCAGCACCACCCTGAGCCGCCCCAGCTGCCGGCGGAAGTCGTACGCGCCCTGCCCCCGGATCGTCACCCGCGTCCCGCCGGCCGCCGTCTCCATCGACGTACGGGTCTCCGCGCCGCCCGCCTCGACGAGGACGTCCGCCGCCTGCCCGAGCAGATCGAGCGGACGATCGGCGGCCACGGAGCGCCGCCCGGAACCGTCGCCCGCGCCGCTCCCCGCGTCCCCGCCGAAACACCCGGCGCTGACCGCGATCACTCCGGCAGCGGCGAGGGCGCGAACAGCACGGGCCCTGCCTCCGTCCCTGTACTGCTGCACCACCATCGCCTGCCAACCCCCAACGACTACCGCCCGGCCGAGCCCTCACCCGCCCCGCATAACGACCGCCGACGTCCCCCGTCACGCGCCCCCGGCGCGTTGCGGCTCGGTGAGGGAGCGTGGGGCCCCTCTCCGGATGCGGTGCCCGGTGGGCAGCAGCCCGTACGCGGCCCCCCGTTCGCCGACCGTGGTCAGTACCGTGGTCGGGTGCATGAGGATCTCCCCACCCCGGCCCGCACCACCGTCCCCCGCACCCGCGCCCGGACAGCCCCGGCTCCCTCGGCGGCCCCCGTCGTGGTCCTGGCCCCCACCACCCCGGGGCCCCCGTCCGACTCCGCCTCCGCTCCCCCGCCCGGCCCGCCGGCCGGGCACAGCGCCACGACGGTCGAACGCGGCTCGTTCTGCCTGGCCCGCTGCTCCTGCGGCTGGTCGGGACCGGCACGCAGGTCCCGGGACCTGGCCCGTACCGACGCCGCGAAACACCTCGCCACTCCCTGACCCGCCCGCCCGCGAGACCTGGTCGAAGCACGATCCCCCGGACGCTCAGAGGCGTCCGGGGGATCGGGAGAACCGCTCGATCAGCTGGAGAGAAGGGCGGGGAGAGGAGGGAGACGGACGGAGACAGGACCGAGGCCGTCGAGGTGGTGACCCGAGGTGGTGACCGAGGTCGCCGGGGCTGACGGGGACTGCCAGAGTCTGACGGGGAACTGACAGAGTCTGACGGAGACCGTCAGGCGGCCAGGTCCTTCTCCCCGGGATCGCCCCGTCCGGAACCGGGCCGCGGCTCGGGGATGCCCATCGCCTCGCCGTGCTCGTCCGCGTCCCCGAGGGCCGCGCTCTTCGAGCGGACGAACCAGCCCACCCGCGGCGAGCGGGCGATCGCCGCCATCAACGGGGTCAGCAGCGCCATGGCGAGCGGAGCCAGCAGCAGAGCGACCGCCGTGCCGAGGGCGAACCCGCCGATCACGTCGGTCGGGTAGTGGACGCCCATGTAGACCCGGCTGAAACCGGCGAAGAGCGCGAGGCCGATCGCGACGAAGCCGAACTTCCGGTTCGCCACGAAGATGCCGACGGCGATGCCCATCGCCAGGGTGGAGTGGTCGCTGACGAACGAGAAGTCCGTCTTGCCGTGGATCAGGACCTCAAGGCCTTCGTGGTCGTTGAACGGGCGCGGCCGTTCGACGAAACCGCGGATCGGGACGTTGATGAGGATCGCGATGGCGGCGGCGAGCGGCGCCCAGACGATGGCGGCGGCAGCCGTCACCGAGTCCTCGGCCGTCCCGCGCTTGCGCATGCTCCACCAGCACCACAGGCCCACGAGCACCAGGCCGAACATGATCCCGTACTCGCCGACGAACTCCATGACCCGGTCGAACCAGGTCGGAGCGGCCTTCGCAAGGCCGTTGATGTCGTAGAGCAGACTGACGTCCGGGTTCGACCCGTCGAGTTCGAGTCCAGCCATCTGCTGCGGCCCCTTGCCTTGTCTGCTTCTTCTGCTGCGACGCGCGTCCTTGCACGCCGCCGTGGTCGAACCCCCGTGTCCGGTGCTGTCCGCTACCGCACCGCACAGCATCGCCGTACTGCATCACTGCGACGCATGGTCGGTGCGCTTGCCGTTCCCGTCCCCTGTCCAGGGAACGGCCCGGCCGTCGTGTGCGTTCCGCTCTCCACCGAATGATCACCATGACGTTATCGAAGAGTGACTCGTCATCGCAGCTCAGGGCCCAGGCTTCACAGAGAGTTCCGGCCATGGCCGACTGCCCGTCAGCACCCCTCGCCGCTCCGTAAGCCCCGGCCGGTACGCCCGTACGGGAACCGCCGGGAACCGCCGGGAACCACCGATAGCCGCCGATAGCCGCCGGGAGACATCCGTCACCCTGTGGGCAGATCCGTCGGAAGGGCGGCGGCGCCGTCCTTGGTGACCCGTGTCGCACCGAAGTAGTCCGGCGTATCGATCTTGTCGAACCGGATGACCGACCCGGTGAACGGCGCGTTGATCATATAGCCGCCCCCGACGTACAACCCGACGTGCCGGATCGCACGCGAGTTGGTGAGGTCGTCGGAGAAGAACACCAGATCCCCCGGGAGCAACTCGTCCCGCGAGGGATGCGGGCCCGCGTTGTACTGGTCATTGGCGACGCGCGGCAGCTCGATGCCGACGGTCCGGTACGCCGCCTGGGTCAGCCCCGAACAGTCGAACCGGCCCTGCTGCTCCGGCGTCCCGTTGCCGCCCCACAGATACGGCGTGCCGAGCTTCTTCTGCGCGAAGTAGATGGCCCCGGCGGCCTGCCGGGAAGGGGCGACCCGGCCGACGGGCCGGGCAAAGCTCTTCTCCAGCGAGCGGATGATCCTGACGTAGTTCTGCGTCTCCTTGTACGGCGGGACGCCGCCGTACTTGATCACCGCGTAGGCGCCGGCGTTGTACGCGGCGAGCATGTTGCTCGTCGGGTCGCCCGGCACCTTCTTCACGTACCCGGCGAGCTCGCAGTCGTACGAGGCGGCCGAGGGGATCGCGTCGGCGGGATCCCACACGTCCCGCTTGCCGTCGCCGTTGCCGTCGATCCCGTGCGTGGCCCACGTACCGGGGATGAACTGGGCGATGCCCTGCGCGGCGGCGTGGCTCTGCGCCTGCGGGTTCCAGCCGCTCTCCTGGTACAACTGCGCGGCCAGGAGAGCCGGGTTGATGGCGGGGCAGAGGTTGCCCCACTTCTGCACCAGCGGCTGGAACCGCGCCGGGACCGCCCCCTTGGCCAGCGCGACGGCACCGCCGCCCCCCGACCCGGCGAGCCCGGCGGCGGCGGAGTACGTACCGACGACGAGCAGCGCCAGGAAGCACATGACCATGCCGACGCCGATGCCACCGAACACCCAGAATTTCCGCACCCCTCAACCATCCCCCATCGGGGCGCGCTTCAGAGCCGTTTTCGACGGTGTGTACGAGTCATCCGCGGCACACCACCGGCGCACCCGAAGCACACAGGGGCGCCGACGGCTCACCGGCACCAGGGGTGACGCGGCCTCAGCCACACCCATGGTGACGGGGCCTCAGAGAGTGCGCATGGTGACGCGGCCTCAACGAACCACATGGTGACGCGGCCTCAGCGCAACCCTGGGGGACGCCGCGCCTCAGCCACCCGCCCCCGACCAGAAGTCGGAGCGCACGTTGGGGCGGGGCAGCGGATAGACGTCCTTGTACGCCGGACCGTTCGGCTCGGCGGTGGGAGCGGCGACCTCGGACTCCCGCACGCACGGGCTGTCGGCCTCCAGGAAGGCCTGTCCCTTCCCCCGGAAGGAGACACTGACACCGAATCCGCTCTTCGTGACCGCGTAGACCGCCGGGAACTTCTCGTCCTTGTTGACCGCCTTGATCCGGTAGTCGTTCTTCCGCCAGAACGTCTCCGCACGGTCCAGGAACGTCTGACGGAGTTCGGGGGAGACGACGGTCATGACGGCCCGCCGACGGGTCACCCCGCAGGCACGGGTGGTGGTCGGCCCGTGCGCCCACCGCACATCGGGGTCGATGCCCTTCAGGACGGCGTCCAGCATCGCGTCGGACTGCTCGGCGGCCTCCTGCATGTCCATCCCGCGCTCCTTTCCGGTGCTCACACCGCCGTCACGCGCGCTTCCGTCCTCACTCCCGCACCCGGACAGCACGACCCCCAGGGCAAGGACCACCGCGCCGAGGGACAGAGCCCGCTTCGCTCGACTCACTTCGGTTCCTCCATCTTGAGCCGGTCGGCGTTGCCCGACACGATCAGGGCGATACTGTCCGCGGACACGGCGTCGCGTTCCGGGCTGAAGTAGTTCGAGTGCGAGTCCAGACTGATACCGCTCCCGCTCACCAGCGGCGGACCGTCGGCCACCGGGAAGCGCCGCGCCCCGAACGCCTTGCTCGCCGGATCCTTCCCGAACCACAGGTCGTCGTCACCCGGATCGGCCAGATCGCCGGCCAGATAGGCCCCGCCCGGGCCACCCAGGGCCAGCCCGATGCCGCCCACCACCACCTGGGTCTTCGAGGGCAGCTTGGTCACCGGGTCGTTGGCGGCGGCGCCCACGAAGACGTGCTCGCTGCCCACGCCGAGGTCCACGGCGTGGTCGACGCCGACCCCCGGACTGCCGACCAGGATGATGTCGTCGACCCCGGGTATCCCGCCGGGCCGGGCCGCCGCGGCACCCACGGTCCGGGACCCGTAGGAGTGCCCGATGGCCGTCATGTGCGGGTCCTTGTTCTGGTTGGTCACGGAGATCCCGCCCATGAAGTCGCGGTAGGCCGCCCCGCCCTTCTCGGCGCGCCCCGTGCCCATGACGGCGAAGTAGCCCGCCGCCCCGTCCTTGTCCGGCAGCTGCGGCGCGTCGTACCCGAGCCAGACGATGGACGCCGTGGAGTCGTCGTACCCCTGCGCCCCGATCGCGGTGTCCCGGGCCCGCCCGAGGTCGTTCTTGGCGAACTCCTCGTCGAGCGAGGTGTTGAGCCCCGGTACGTACGCCGACACGTTCCGGGAGGCGTCCGGATTGCCGAACGAGACGATGGCCCGCCCGTTGCCCTCGTCCCCGATCCCGATGAGGTACATGGGCGGCTTCCCGTCCTCCTTGAGCTGCCGCTCGATCTCCCGCAGCCCGGCCAGCTGGTCACGGGCCTTGTCGGTGTCGACGCCCTCCAGCCTGTCGATCAGCGCGGGGAGGTTCCTGCGGTTGGCGGCGTCGCGCGCGAGGACCGGGATGCCGTCGAGATTGCCGATCCGCTCCGGGACCAGCTCGATGTACCGGTCGCGCTCCTCCGGCGAGAGCCCGTCCCACCACGCCTTGTTCCCGGCGGGCGTGGCGTTCTGCGGGATCCGCCCGCTCAGGTGCGCGCGCTCGGCGTCCCGCACCTCGGCGTCGACCCGCGCCCCCGAGCCGGGTATCGCCAGCCCGGCGCCGGCGCCGCCGACCGCCTTGTTCCAGTCCCAGGCGGCGCCGACATAGTCGCCCCGCTCCCATTTCTCACCCGCGCCCTGGGTGCCGCGCCCCCACTGGTCGACGATGCGCTGACCGCTCTCGCCCGGCCGGCGGACCGCGTCGACGACCCCTTGGACGTCACCGCCCAGCCCGTCTCCGAGGAACCCGTCGAGGAACCCGCCGCCGTTGGGGCCCGCGGGTCTACCCGCGTCGACCGGCACGATGGCATCGCTCGGGGGGAAGGCGCCACCGCCTTGGTCGCCGCCTCGGTCGCCGCCTTGGGTTCCTGAAGTGTCACCGGAGCCGACGGTGTCACCGGGGCCGCTGCCGCCGCTCCCGGTGCCGCCGCTGTCTCCGCCGACGCCGTCAGTGCTTCCGGTGGTCGCGGTGCCCCCGGAGCTGCCGGTACCGCCGGTACCGCCGGTAAAACTGGACTCGTCACCACCCTCGCCGCCGCCGGCTCCAGCACCGCCGTCCGTACCGGCACCCGGAGCATCATCGTGACCGCCGCTGTCCCCGGCGCTGTTGCCGCTGCCACTGCCACTGCCACTGCCGTCGGCGCTTCCTCCGCCGGCCACGTCGTCATGCCCCGGTGCCGGGCACGAGCCACCGGTGAGTTCACAGATCGCGCTACGGATCTCCGCCGTGAGCTGCCTGCCTGTTCCGGTGGCCGTCAGCCCGCCGACGAGCGCGACGACCACGAGGACGAGGCCCAGATACTCCAGCGCGGTCTGCCCGGCGTCACGGCGGAGCTTCATCATCCGGGCGAAACTGAACAACCGCTGAGCCGCCCGCTGCTCCAGACCGCTCCGGAACCATCGACGGCTCCCCGGCCGGCACAGCAGCACGATGGCGGCCGTCGGCATCACCAGCCGGGCGACCCCACCCGCCTCGGCCCCGCCGCTCAGCTCCGCGAGTGCGCCGAGGACGATCCACGTCTGAACGGCGAGCAGCCCGTACCAGACCCGAACGCCGCCCTTACGGACGTACAGCGACAGCACGAAGGCGCCGATGCCGGGTAACGACGCGTAGAGCAACAGCCCGAGGAGGTACCCGTCCACCGCGTCCACCGAGGACGCCGTCGACAGGGCCCTGATCGCCCCCACCAGGGTGGCCACGAAGAGAACGTGGAGGAGGATCAGCACCGCCTGCAAAGGCCGGGGCATCAACCGCCCCGAACTCGCTACGGCAGCGCTTACATCGGCGCCAACAGGGACCGCGCTTCTTCGTATGCCGGACAAGAGCAGTCCCCTACCTCGTGAGTGGGCGGAACGGGCGACAGATCAGTCACTCCGCGTATGCGACCACACGGGCAGGGGACACGACATGGGCCCCAGGACCCAATACAGGGCTCAAAGCCCGTACACACCAGCCCAGTTGAGCCGACTTGGCCCGATCACGACCCTGCGGGAGCCGCCCCGGGGGCTCCTGCCGACCAGAAGTCGGAGTGGATGTTGGGGCGGGGGATGAACTCGGCACCCTCGTACAGGGGGGCCGTCGCCTGACTGGTGGAATCGGCCACTTCCGACTCCTGGACACAGGGTGTATCCACCTGGAAGAACGCTTGTCCTTTTCCGCCGATACGCAGACTCATACGGAACCCGTCCCTAGTCCGTGCGTAAATGGCGGGAAACTCCGCATTGTTGTTCACTGCGGTCATCCGGTATCCACTCTTTCGCCAGAACCGCTCGACTACCCCTAAAAAACTACCCCTCCGCTCTGCGGAGATATCAGTCATGACGACACGCCTTCGCGTCACCTCACACGCACCCACCGAAGTGAAGCCGTGAGTCCAACGGACCTCGGGTCGAATCTCCTGAAGAACCGCATCGAGAATCGCGTCAGAACGCACCGCGGCAGCCTGCATATCCACTCCACTCTCACTCCTACTGACGCACCCAGTCGACACCACGCCGACAATGAGGAATAGCAGCATCGCCCGCACTGACAGCTTCACCGAGCCTGCTCCTGATTAACCATATGTCCACGCCCTGCGGCAATCAGGGCGATACTGCCGGCAGACGAGGAGTCCAACTCTGGATCGAAATACTGTGAATGCGCATCAGCAGAAATCCCCCCGAGGCTGATCAGTGACGGCCCGTCACCTACACCAAAGCGTCGAGCGCCGAACCCTTCGCTCGCCGGGTCCCTTCCGAACCACAGATCCGAATCACCTCTGTTCGCCATATCTACTGCAAGCGAACCGACTGGCCCAAGCGCGTGACCAATCCCCGTGATCACTCCATGCTCGTTCGCCGGGAGCTTGGTCACTACGTCATTCTCAGCTGCGCCCACGTACACATGCTCCCTGCCCACCCCCATGTCGTCAGCGCGGTCCACGCCCACGCCAGGGCTGCCGACCAGAACGATGTCAGTCACGCCAGGGATTCCACCCTCCTGTTGCGTTGCCGCCCCGACCGTTCGCGACCCGTAGGAGTGTCCGATAGCAGTAAGGTGTGGATCAGTATGATCGTTCGATGCCGCGAGCCCGGCCATGAACCCGTTTAACGCACGCCCGCCCTCCTCCGCTCGCGCCGTCCCAGCAACGGCCAAGCTGCTCAGACCATCCGGGCTCTGCGGCGCGTCATATCCCAACCAGGTAATGACCGACGTCGATTGGTCGATTTCTCGCGCAGCAGAAGCTGTGTCACGCGCCCGCTTAAGATCTCCCTTGGCAAACTCCTCATCCAACGAGGTATTCAACCCCGGAACATAAGCCGCCACATTCCGCGCCGTATCAGGATTGCCGTACGAGACGATCGCCCGGCCGTTTCCCTGGTCCCCGATCCCAAGCAAATACATCGGCGGCTCCCCCGCCCGCGGCACCGCCCTCAACTGCCGGTCGATCTCCCGCAGCGCCGCGAGCTTGGTCGCCGCGTCCTCGTCGCTCCGCCCCTCCAGCTTCCCCATCAGCAGCTGAAGGTTGTCCCGGTTCGCCGCGTCCCGGACGAGAGCCGGGATCCCGTCCAGATTGCCGATCTGGTCCGGGTACACCGCGAGGTACTCCTCCCGCTGTTCGTCCGTCAGACCGGACCACCACGCCTTGCGTTCCGCCGGGCTCGCATCGTGCGGGATCGCGTTCCTGAGGTAGCTGCCCGCTGCCTGCCGCACCGCAGCCGCATCGGCCGCGGCGTCCTTCCACGTCGCGGCCGGGACGCCCAGGCCCTCCTGCGCCTTCAGCGACCGCAGGATCCTGGTGTACCGCCAGTCCGCGTCGGCCGCCGTCCGTACGGCCTGGGCAACCCGGTCCGCGATGTCCTGGGCCTTGCCGGCGTTCGGGTTGGGCGCGACGAGACCCGAAGGAGTGACCATGCCCGGGTTCGGAACCCCGGACGCCGTCCCACCCGCCAACGGCTTCCCGTCGACCAGGCCCTCGCCCGCCGCCGGATACGTCACCGAACCGTCCACGTGCACCGTGAACCTCAGCGCCGCCGCATCGTCCAGCGCCCCCTGCAACACCCGCTGCTGGGCCCTGATCTCATGGGCCAGGCTGTTCAGCGTGGTCCGCAGCAGCCCGCACTCGGTGTAGATGTACTGGAAATTCGTCCCCAGCCTGCGCAACCGCCCCACGGCCGCGCCCACCGCCTCCCCCTTCTGCGTGTGGTGCAGGCCGGGCAGGAGTTGGCCCTCGATACGGTCCCGGGCCGCGTCGGCACGGTTGCTCACCCGTCCCCAACCGTCCGCCGCCTGCTCCAGTTCGGCGCACTTCACCTCACGTAACGCGGTCCAGGTCAGGGCGGACCCGGCGCCACCGCTCCGTCCGCTCACCACGCGCCGCCACCGCCCGGCGTCTTCACCCCGTCGAAGCCGCTCTTCACCGCCTCGTTGGCCTGCGCCTGGCCCCGGACGACCGCCCGCAGTTGCCCGGCGAGGCTCCCGCACTCGCCTCGCGCACCCTCGATCCGGCGTTCCCACGAGTCACGCACGGAGTTCAGTTCTGCCAGTGCGTCCAGAGCTCCGGCCCCGGCGATCAAGCCCCGGTGCGCCGCCTCCAGCTCACCCTTCACCGGACAGAGGTGCGTGACCAACTGGTCGGCTCCACCAGCGGCCCGCAGCCACGGGCCGCCGCTGTGCAGAAGATCCCCGCCCCCGGCCACTCCCGCCGATCCGCCCGGCGCCCCGATCCGCTCCCCACCATCGTTCGGTTGCCGGACCACGGTCACTCCGCCCACACCGCTCACCCCGTTCCTCTTGATCGTGGAGCGGCACTGTGCCAAATCGGCGGTAAGAGACATGCCGTACGCGAACCCGTCGAGTCCCGGCGCCATGCGCCCCGAGCCCCGTGGGTCCCGGCCGGGCGGCGCGGGGCACCGTGCCCCCCGGAGCCGCCCGGTTCACCCGAACGAAGGGGGAGCCGAGCGCCGAACCCCTCGCCGGCACTCGGCCGCACGGCTGCGCAAGACCGGCTCCACGTACACCGCCGACCGGCTCCACGTACACCGCCGCACGGCTGCACATGTCCCGCCGACCGGCTCCGCTCCCCCCGCCTACCGGCTCCGAGCACCCGGCCGACCGCGCGGACTCACCGGCCCACCCCGCCCACGCCCTGGCCCCCCACCCCGGCCCCCACGCCCTGGGCCCCCTCGCCCCCAGCGCGCGCTTCCCCCACCGCACCTGACGAAGCATCGAACAGGCAGCCGACCGGCGCACCGACGGCTCTCGAACGGCGCATACGAACACGCCGTGCCCCGCGAACGCTGCAACCGCGTCAGGAACCCATGGCCATCGTCGTTGCTCCTGGTCACACCCCGTGATACACAGAGTAACCAGGCGTGTGCGCGAAGAGCCGAACGAGCCGCAGGTCAGAGCGACCGCCCCGGTCAAACGTGCGAGATCAGGGTAAAGAGACCCGGGAAGGCGTCGTGCGAACGCGGTTTCATCAGCGAAGATAGAAGGCGACCCGTGTCGGACGGCACGGGCAGCGAACTACCCAACAGGGGCGGTGACTTACATGATCCTGGCAGCAGAGAAGGGCGACATCACCACCATCATCGGCGGAATCGCTCCGGACTGGGGGCCGTTCGGGACGCTGGGCAACGAGGCGCGCATCATGATCGAGGTGGTGATGGCCATTGCCATTCTGCTCTGCCTCGGCATCGCGATCTGGGGCGCGGCGAAGCAGCGCATCGGGGCGACGGCACTCCGCGACACGTTCAGCGCGGAGCAGGGCAAGGGCCTGATCGTGGCAGGACTGACAGGGGTCTTCATCATCGGTTCCCTGGGCACCCTGTTCACCATCGTCTACGGAATGGCCGTCTGACCCTCCACCGGCCATGCCCTCCGTCGGCCATGCTCTCCGGGCCGTCCCAGCCCGCTCCCCACCATCCGCCCGTCGCGCCCACCGGCTGAGGTTGCGTTTCCCTGATGTCGAGTCATCACACCGCGCTCAAGCGGCAACCAGCACAGCTACCGTCGTCCTGCGCGGATCCGCACACGACCGAGGGAGCGAACGCGGCATGAGTCCCGGTGACGAGCACGACTACCGCGGCAAGGACCAGGGGGGTCGCCCGGACGACCCGTACAGCACCCTCGGCGGCACCCGTCAGACCCGCACCCGTCTCCCCGACGGTGACGCGGGGCTCCCTCACGCGCGCCGCCCGGTCCGCAACTCCCGCTCCCTCGTGACGATCGCCGGTGTCGTGGTCCTCCTCGTCGCTGCCATCGCCTTCGCCAACCGCGGCGGTGGCAGCGGCGAGGACGCCGCCCCGGGCGCCAAGAAGCCCGGGACCGCGGGAAGCACCCCCACCGCGGCCACCGGCACCAAGCCCGTCCAGGGCAAGAACGGCACGATCGCCTCCGGCTTCGCCCACGACGAACAGGGGGCGCAGAGCGCCGCGGCGAACTATGCGGTGGCGCTGGGGTCTGTGGAGATGTTCACGAAGGAGAGCCGCCACCAGATCCTCGACACGGTCTACTCACCCGCGGCGGCGGACAAACTCAGAGCACCCCAGGACCTGGCCTACTCGGCCGAGTTCCTCGCGCGCCTCGGTCTCGGCCCCGACGGCAGTGCCCCGCAGGGCAGCACCTTCATCTCGAGAACCGTTCCCGTGGGCACGAAGGTGCTCGCGTTCGACGACGACACCGCAAAGGTAGCTGTCTGGTACACGGGGCTCATCGGCATGTCCGGTCAGGACTCCACCAAGCCCGTGAGCACCACCTGGAAGACGTGGACGGCCGAGTTGGCGTGGTTGGACGGTGACTGGAAGGTGACGGGAGCATCCGAGAGCGACGGCCCAGCGCCGGTTCCCGGTGATGTCGCGGCTTCCAAGTCGGACGCGATCAGCAAGGCCGTCGAGGAGTACGGAGGCTTCACTTATGCCAGGTAGCCCCAAACTTATGCCAGGTGGCCCCAAGCACCGCTTCCGTTCGGTGGCCACCACGCTGATCGGGCTGCAAGCCGTCGCGCTGACGTTCGCCGGGCGCGCGGCCGCGGAGCCGACCCCCACCCCGACGCCTTCACCGAGCCCCAGCAACGACTGCAGTCTGCTGTTCGGCGAGGTCAAGAAGTTCTGCGAGGAAGGCGACGGCGACAGCGCTCCCAGCAGCGTGCCGGGGTCTCCCGACCCGACGGAGTCCCTCGACCCCCTCTCCTCCCTGGCCCGAGGCTGCGCCGACGCCGCCTCCTGGATCGTCGGCAAGCTCAGCGAGGCCGTCGAGTCCACGGCCAACGTCGACTTCACCAACCCCAAGTTCCTCCAGCAGTACGCCGTCATCTTCGCGGCCTCCACCATCCTCACCCTCGTCCTCTGGCTCCTGGCCGTGGCCAAGCGGGCCATCCGCGGCGTCCCCCTCACCACCGCCATCTCCGAGGCCGTCGGCTTCCTCTGGCTCACCGTCCTCGCCTCGGCCTTCACCCCGCTGATCCTCTACACGATCGTCTCCGCCACCGACGGCGTCACCGAGGTCATCTCCTCCGCCACCGGCGGCCAGACCGACGTCTTCTTCGGCTCGTTCGCCGAAGCCCTCAAGAAGGGCGAGGACATCGGCGGCGGGCCGATCATGCTGATCGTCGTCTCGCTCGTCTCGATCCTCGCCGCCGGCATCCTGTGGCTGGAGCTCGTCATCCGCGCCGCCCTGCTCTACGTCGGCGCGCTCCTCGGGATCGTCGTCTACGCCGGTCTCGTCGACAAGAACATGTGGGGCCACGTCCGCCGCTGGGCCGGCATCATGATCGCGGTGATCATGGTCAAGCCGGTCATCGTCATCGTCCTCGGCCTCGCCGGAGCACTTTCCACGGGCGACGGCCCCGACGCCTTCTCCGCCGTCGTCTCCGGCCTCTCCATCATCCTGCTGGCCATCTTCGCCTCCGCCATGATCTACCGCTTCGTCCCCGGCTTCGGCGACGAGATCCAGGGCGCCCGCACCAACCGCAAGCAGGCCACCGACGGCTCCCAGGCCGCCGCCATGATCAGCTCCCCGGCCGCCCTCGTCTCCCAGGGCATCAAGACCCACAGCGGCCGCAACGACCAGAACAGCGGCGGAGGCGCAGGCGCCCGCCCCGCCAACCCGGCCAGCGGCGGCGTCGCCGCCCACAGCTCCCGCACCACCGGGGGAGGCGGCGCCGCCCCCTCGCCCCGCAGCGGGTCCGCCCCCACCTCCGGAACCCCCCACGGCAGCCGCTCCTCCCGAGGCGGCGGCTTCGGCACCACAGGTAACTCGAACACAGGAGGTGGAGGGCGTTGACCACCCAGTCCCACACGATGACGCCCCGCCGCACGTACCTCATCGGCCGCGCCCGGCCGAACGCGATCGTCGGCAAGAACCGCGAGACCGGGGAGATCGCCCTCATCATCGCCGGAGCGTTCCTCGGCATGATGAGCGGACTTCTCGTCCCCGTCCTCTCCCTCCGCATCGTCTGCCTCGTGGGCTTCCCGATGCTGGCCCTCGCCGTCGTGTACGTCCCGTACAAGGGCCGCACCTTCTACAAGTGGTTCGAGATCAACCGCAGCTTCAAACGCTCCCTGCGCCGCGGCACCGCCTACCGCTCCACCGCCATGGAAGCCGGCATCAGCTCCGACGGCCGCGAGGTCGAGATCGGCCCGCCCCCCGGCATCGGCCGGATCAGCTGGCTCGCCGCCCCCTTCGGCCCCGACGAGATCGCCGTGCTCCTCCACGCCGACCGCCGCACCGTCACCGCGGCCATCGAGATCGAGGGTCCCGGCGTCGGCCTCCGCGACAGCGAGGACCAAGAAGCCCTCGTCGACCGCTTCGGCACCCTCCTCAAGCACGTGGCCAACGGCGACGGCTTCGTCACCCGCCTCCAGATGCTCGCCCGCACCCTCCCCGCCGACCCCGACGCCCACGCCAAGGACGTCGCCCAGCGCGGCGACAAGGCGTCCCCGGGCTGGCTCCAGGAGTCCTACGACCAACTCCAGTCCATGGTCTCCACCTCCAGCGAGCAGCACCGCGCCTACCTCGTCGCCTGTATGCACTACAGCCGCGAACTGGCCGCCGAGGCCAACGCCATGGCCCGGGCCGCCCGCCCCCACGGCGGCCGCAAGCTCGACCGCGACGCGGGCCTCGCCGTCGTCATGGCCCGCGAGCTCACCGACATCTGCGCCCGCCTCGCCGAGGCCGACATCCGGGTACGCCAGCCGCTCGGCCAGAGCCGCCTGGCCTCCCTCGTGCACTCCATGTACGACCCCGACCACCCCATCGACCACATCCAGGCCATGACCAAGCGCAACGCCTGGCCCGCCGAACTGGACGCGGTGGAGCCGACGTTCCTCCAGGCCAAGACCCGCGAGTCCACCACCCGCGCGCCCTGGTGCCACGCCACGGCCTGGGTGAAGGAATGGCCCATGACCCCCGTCGGCGTCAACTTCCTCGCCCCGCTCCTCGTCCACACCCCCGACGTCATCCGTACGGTCGCCGTCTGCATGGACCTGGAACCCACCGAGGTGGCCATCGAACGCATGCTGACCGAGAAGACCAACGACGACGCCGAGGCCAGCCGCCAGGCCAAGATGAACCGCACGATCGACCCCCGCGACATCGCCGCCCACGGCCGGCTCGACCAGCGGGGTGAAGATCTCGCCAGCGGTGCGGCCGGAGTGAACCTGGTGGGGTACATCACGGTGTCGTCCCGCTCGCCCGAGGCCCTCGCCCGCGACAAGCGCACCATCCGCGCCTCGGCGGGCAAGTCGTACCTCAAGCTGGAGTGGTGCGACCGCGAGCACCACCGGGCCTTCGTGAACACGCTCCCGTTCGCCACCGGCATCCGCCGCTGACGTACGGGGCCGCCACGGCGCGCCGCTGACGCGCGGCCCCGCCGCGACGACCGAGAACAACGGCCCCACCCGGCCGCATGTCCCGAACCGCACATCCCGAACCGCACACTCCGAACCGCACACCCCGCAACAAGAGAGGGCACCCCCACCATGCGAGACCCCCTGTCCGCATTGTCGGATGCCTTCACCTCCTTCCTCTTCGGCAAGGTGGAGACGACCCGCCTCCCCGTCCGTACGTCGACGGGCCAGGCCCAGGCCGTCTACCTCCCCACCGCCGCCCCCGGCCTCGGCGACTCCGGCGTGATCATCGGCCGCGAGGTCTACAGCGGCAAGGGCTACATCTACGACCCCTTCCAGCTGTACGGACAACAGCTCCCCGCCCCCCACTGGCTCGTCCTCGGCGAGTCCGGCAACGGCAAGTCGGCGCTGGAGAAGACCTACGTCCTCCGCCAGCTCCGCTTCCGTGACCGCCAGGTCGTCGTCCTCGACGCGCAGGGCGAGGACGGCGTCGGCGAATGGAACCTCATCGCCCAGGAACTGGGCATAACCCCCATCCGCCTGGACCCGACCGCAGCCCTCAACGGCGGCATCCGGCTCAACCCCCTCGACCCCTCCATCACCACCACCGGCCAGCTCGCCCTGCTCCGTACGATCATCGAAGTAGCGATGGGCCACGGCCTCGACGAGCGTTCCGGCTTCGCCCTGAAGGTCGCCCACGCCTACGTCACCGCGACCATCACCGACCGCCAACCGGTCCTGATGGACATCGTGGAGCAGCTGCGCCACCCGGAGCCCGAGTCCGCCGAGGCGATGAACGTCGACATAGACGATGTACGGGCCTGGGGCCTGGACGTCGCCCTCGTCCTGGACCGCCTGGTCGACGGTGACCTGCGCGGTATGTTCGACGGCCCCACGACCGTCGGCATCGACCTCGACGCGCCCCTCATCGTCTTCGACCTCTCGCACATCGACCGCAACTCGATCGCGATGCCGATCCTGATGGCGATCGTCGGCGTCTGGCTGGAGCACACCTGGATCAGGCCCGACCGCAAGAAGCGCATCTTCCTGGTCGAGGAGGCGTGGCACATCATCAACTCCCCCTTCGTCGCACAGCTCTTCCAGCGCCTCCTGAAGTTCGGGCGCCGCCTCGGCCTCTCCTTCGTCGCCGTCGTCCACCACCTCAGCGACGTGGTGGACGGAGCCGCCGCGAAGGAAGCGGCGGCCATCCTCAAGATGGCCTCCACCCGCACGATCTACGCCCAGAAATCCGATGAGGCCCGAGCGACCGGCCGGGTCATCGGCCTGCCCCGCTGGGCCGTCGAGATCATCCCGACCCTCACCCCCGGCATCGCCGTCTGGGACGTCAACGGCAACGTCCAGGTCGTCAAACACCTGATCACCGAAGCCGAACGGCCCCTGGTCTTCACCGACCGCGCCATGACCGAGGGATCGACGGACGACCTGCTTCCCGAGGACATCCGCGCCGCCGAGCTGGAGGCGGAACAACGGGCGGCCCGCATCGAGCACCAAGCACGGATGAACGAGTCGTCAGAGTCAACGGTGGCATGACATGGCACGTCAGCCGGCACGCGGCCGGGGCCCGGCCCATCACGACGGACACGACCGGCCCCAGGGCGGCGGCATCCCGGACGGTCTGCTGATCGGCCTTCTGGGCCTCCTCTTCGCCGCCACCCTGGTCGGCTGGACCGCCACCGGCCTCGCCGGGCTCTTCGCCCACGGGGCCTGGCCGGACGGCGTGACGTTCACCCGGTCCCCGCTCGCCCTGCGCGAACTGGCCACCGCACCCCAGGACCTCGCCGCGGCCTGGCCGGGGACACCCCCGGCCCAACTCTCCGGCTACGGCCTGTTCTGGGGCCTGTTCATCGGCGAACTGATGGTGTTGCTGGTCCTCGTGGTGTTCACGCTCGGAGTCGTGACCCGTGGCCGTGCCGTACGGGAGCGGCGCCGCGAGGAGCGAGCCTTCGGAACGCACGAGAAGCAGCCCCCCGCCGTAGGGGCGACACCGGCCACATCGCCGCCACCGGCACCCGCCCACACCGCTGAGAGCACCCCCGCGGCCGAACACACGCCCCTTCCCGCCAGGGGAGACACAGCACACCCCGCCCCCGAGGCACCGGTAGCACCGGGAGTAACAGGAGTAACAGGAGCACCGGCGGCCCCCAGGCCCCCTGAGGCACTCGGAACCCCAGGAATGCCAGGACCCCCAAGGACACCCGAGGCTCCGAGGCCCTCCGAGGAAGCTTCCGAGATCACCCCCTCCGCCCTCCTCCTCCCGTCCCCCCGCGCCCCCCTCCTCGTCTACGCCCCCGCCCCCGCCCGGCGCCCCACCGTCGTCCGCGCCGTACACGACGCCGAAGGTCCCGCCCTCGTCGTCACCTCGGACCCCACCGTCTGGGCCGAGACGAAGGACGCCCGCGCCAAACTCGGCCCGGTCCTCGTCTACGACCCGGGCCACCTCTGCGACACCCCGGCCCGCATCCACTGGTCGCCCACCGCGGGCTGCGAGCTGCCCGACATCGCCGCCGCACGCGCCGCCGCCCTGCTCGCCCCGGTACGCCCGCAGGCCCGGATCGACGCGGCGGTGGCCGACACCGCGCAGACGCTCCTCCAGTGCTGGCTGCACGCCGCCGCGGTGGACGGCCGCCCCTTCCGCCAGGTCCTCCGGTGGGCCTCCGGATCCGGCGCCCACGAACCGGTACGCCTCCTCCGTACGCACCCCAAGGCCGCGTCCGGACTCGCCGGGCTCCTGGAGTCCGCCCTCACCGCCTACCCCGAACGCCGCGAAGTGGCCCAGGAACTGACGGTACGGGCGTTCGCCGCACTGTCCACGGTGCACATCCGCGAGGCCTGCACGGCGAACCGAGCGGATTCCCTCGCTCTGGAATCTTTTGCGGACGAGGGGGGAACGCTCTATCTGGTGGGCGAATCCATCGAGGATCCCCGCTCCCGCCCCGGCGCGATGCCCCTCCTCACCGCGCTCGCCGCAGACGTGGTCGAGCACGGCCGCCGCATGGCCGCACGGTCATCCGACGGTCGGCTCGACCCACCAATGACGCTCGTCCTCGACGACATCGCGGCCGTGGCGCCCCTCCCCCAGCTCCCGGAGCTGCTCGCGACCGGCCAGAACCGGGGCATGCCCGCCCTCGTGCTGCTCCGCTCCCGGGAACAGGGACGGGCCCGCTGGCAGGACCGCCTGCACGCCTCGGCCCCGGGCGCCGGCTAGAAGAAGACCCCCGGGAGCCTGCCGGGCGAAACGGACCGCAGGCCCCGGAGCGCCGCTACCCCTCGCGCCCGAGGACGTACTCCATCTCCAGCTCGCCCCGGTCGCCCGGGGCCGGAATCCGCCGCCCGGAAGGGACGAACCCGAACCGCCGGTAGAACGCGGCGGCCCGCGGATTCCTCTCGTGCACGTAGAGGCGCACCCGCTCCAGCCGGGGCGACGACAGCGACCACGCCCACGCGACGGCCTCCCGGAACAGCTCGTCCGTCACCCCGGTCCCCCGCACCTCGGGCCGGACGAACACACCGACCAGGTGCGCCTGGTCCACCTCGGCGGCCTCCCCGAAGCGCACTTCGTCCGCCGGGCTCTCGACGAGCACGGTGACCGAACCCACCCACGCCCCCTCGGGCGACTCCGCGACGAACTGCCGGACACGACCGCCCCCGCCCTCGGCGGCAGCAGCCGCACGCTCCTGCCAGAAGGCGTCCGGTTTCGCCACGGCCTCCTCGTACGACTCCAGGAACGCCACCGGGGCCGCCGGGTCCTTCAGGGCGTCCAGCCGCAACTGCCTGACCTGCGGCCATTCCTCAACCCGTACCGCACGCATCACATAATCCATCCCCCGATCCTCACCCCCGCCCGCCCGACGTTCAACCGACTAACCCCACCGCCCCCACCGGGTACGTGACCACCGCCACGACCACCCACAAAGCGACCGCACCGTAACCACCCTCGCCCCACCCCCACCCCCCGTCGTACCCCGGTACTACGCCCGGGCCCACGTCCAACCCCCGGTCGGACGACCGTGCCACGCCGTCTCCGTAGCGTCGACCGCATGATCAAGGCACACGGACTCACCAAGCGGTACGGCGACAGAACCGTCGTCCGGGACCTCGACTTCACCGTCCGCCCCGGCACGGTCACCGGCTTCCTCGGCCCCAACGGCGCCGGGAAATCCACGACGATGCGCATGCTCCTCGGCCTCCACTCCCCGACGCACGGCCACTCCACCGTCAACGGGCGCTCCTACGCCACCCACCCCGCACCCCTCACCCAGGTCGGCGCCCTGCTGGAGGCCCGGTCCGTCCACCCGGGCCGGTCCGCCCTCAACCACCTGATGGCCCTCGCCCACACCCACGGCATCCCGCGCCGCCGGGTCGAGGAGGTCATCGACCTCGCCGGGCTGACCGAAGCCGCCCACCGGAGAGTCAAGGGCTTCTCCCTCGGCATGGGCCAGCGGCTCGGCATCGCCTCCGCACTCCTCGGCGACCCCGCCACCGTCATCCTGGACGAACCGGTCAACGGGCTCGACCCCGAAGGCGTCCTGTGGATCCGCACCCTCCTCACTTCCCTCGCCGCCGAAGGCCGTACGGTCCTCGTCTCCTCCCACCTGATGAGCGAGATGGCCCTCACCGCCGACCACCTGATCGTCATCGGCCGCGGCAGGCTCCTCGCCGACACCACGGTGGCCGAACTGATCCGCTCGGCGGGCGGGGCGTCCGTCAAGGTCGTCACCCCGCAGCCGGCCGAACTGGGCGCCCACCTGACGGGCCCGGGCGTGACCATCACCCCCACCCGTGCCCCCACCACCGACGCCCCGGCCCACGAACTCCGGATCCGAGGAGTGGACGCCGCGCACATCGGGGGCGTGGCCGCCGCCCACGCGATCACGCTGTACGAACTCACCCCGCAGACCGTGTCGCTGGAGCAGGCGTTCATGGACCTCACCCAGGAATCGGTGGACCACCGGCCGCAGCAGCGGACACCGGCGACTCCCGCGCCCTCCCCTCTCACCGGAGCAGCAGCATGAACACGACCCACCCCACCCTTCACTCCCCAGGCTCGACCACACCGCCATCCCCACCCCGAGCGTCACCGCGGTACCGGATCACCGCCCCCCGGATCCTGCGCTCGGAATGGCACAAGCTGCACTCCCTGCGGTCCACCTGGATCACCATCGCCTCGGCGGTCGTCATGGTCCTGGGCGTCGGCCTGATCATGGGCGGGACCTACACCTCCGGCGGCGGGGACTCCGACGTCGACACGATCGTCCTGACCCTGTACGGCAGCATGCTCGGCCAGTTGTGCCTGATCGTCCTGGGCATCCTGATGACCGCCGGCGAGTACGCGACCGGAATGATCCGTTCCTCGCTCACCGCCGTACCCGGCCGGCTCCCCGTCCTGGGGGCCAAGGCCGCGGTGTTCGCCACCACCGTCTTCACGGTCATGTTCGCGACGGCCCTGGTCACGTTCGCGGCGGCGCAGGCCTTCCTCCACGACACCGACCAGGCCGCCTCGCTCACCGACCCGGGCATCGTGCGCGCACTGGCGGGGAACGCGGCGGCGCTCACCCTGCTGGGCCTGCTCGCGCTCGGCCTCGGCGCGCTGCTGCGCTCGGTACCGGGCGCGATCGGCACGTTCATCGGCGCGGTCATGATCCTGCCGGAGATCCTCGGGATGCTCCCGTACGACGCCGTGGAGCGCGCCATCATGTACTTTCCCACCCAGGCCGCCGGCGCCCTGGGCTCCGCCACTCCCATTCCGGGCACCATCTCCCCCGGCCCCGCCCTGCTCGCCCTGTCCCTGTGGGCGGGCGCGACACTGTCCGCGGCAGCGCTGACGCTCAACCGCCGCGACGTCTGACCCGAGGAGAGCGACGAGGTGACGGACCACCCCCGGGCCGCCGGTACGCACCCGGCCCCCGAAGCCACCGCGGCACCGCCCCCGCCGCCGCCCGCCCACATCACCGGCACCGGCGACACGGCTCCCCTCACCCGGGTCATCCGCGATGCCCTGGACCGGCTCCGCACCTTCGACCGGCACCGGCCACGGGTCTGGGACGCGGCGGTGACCGGGTTCTGGGCCGTGGCGGCGGTGCTCGACTACACCTCCGGCGGCTGGCGGACCGTCGCCCGCCCCGACGTGACGGCGTCCGAACCGCTGGTGCTCCTGATGAGCCTCTGTTTCTCGCTGCCACTGCTGTGGCGCCGGACGCACCCCATGGCCGTCCTGCTGCTGATGGCACCGGCGTCCCTGGTGAACATCTGGACGGGAGCCGTGGTCCAGGCCGCACTCCTCCAGCTGATCCCGGTGTTCCAGATCGTCCTGCGCTCCTCCTTCCGCACGGTCGGGGCCGCGGCAGCGTTGTTCGTCGCCCCGGTCCTGGCCATCGGCGTCCGCATCCCCTCCGCCTGGGGCCAGCAAGTGGTCTCGTACGTCTGGGGACTCGTCTTCGTCGTCCTGCTGGGGATAGCGGTCCGCACCCGTCGCGAGTACACGGAGGCCCTGGTCGAGCGGGCCCACCGGCTGGAACACGAACGCGACCAGCAGGCCCGGCTCGCCGCCGCCGCCGAACGCACCCGCATCGCACGGGAGATGCACGACATCATCGGCCACAACCTGTCGGTCGTCACGGGCCTGGCGGACGGCGGCGCGTACGCGGCCCGGAAGAACCCGGAACGCGCCGGCCAGGCGCTGGAGGCCATCGGCGCCACCAGCAGGCAGGCCCTGTCCGAGCTGCGCCGTCTCCTGGGCGTCCTGCGCGACGACCACCCCGAGGCCGAACGCACCCCGCAGCCGACGCTCGACGAACTGGCCCCCCTCATCGAACGCGTACGCCGGGCAGGCCTGCCCGTCCACCTGGAGCTCCACGGCGAACCCCGCGCGCCGTCGCTCACCCCGGGCCGCCAACTCACCGTGTACCGGGTGGTCCAGGAAGCACTGACCAACACCCTCAAGCACGCCACCCGGCCCACGTCCGCGACGGTCACGCTCACCTACTCGCACACCCACCTCGACGCCCGCATCACCGACACGGGCACCGCAGCCGGCCCGAATCCGGACGCGGAGGAAGCCGCACTGCCGGCCCAGGGCATCATGGGCATGCGGGAACGCGCCGCGCTGTACGACGGCACCGTCGAGGCCGGCCCGCTGCCGAACCACGGCGGATGGCAGATCCGGCTCCGCCTTCCCCTGGAGGACACGCACCCGTGACGACCGTAATCATCGCCGACGACCAGCCGATGCAGCGCTTCGGGTTCCGCATGCTGCTGGAGAGCCAGGACGACATGACGGTCGTCGGCGAGGCGGGCAACGGCACCGAGGCCGTCGGCCTGGTCGCCCGCCACCACCCGGACGTCGTGCTGATGGACATCCGTATGCCTGGCCTGGACGGCATCGAGGCGACCCGGCGCGTCATCGCGTCGGGAGCCAGGACCCGCATCCTCATCGTCACGACGTTCGACCTGGACGAGTACGCCTACGACGGTCTGCGCGCCGGCGCCAGCGGCTTCCTGGTCAAGGACGCCCTGCCCGAGGAACTCCTCGCCGGCATCCGTGCGGTGGCCGTCGGCGACGCGGTGGTCGCCCCGACCCTGACGCGCCGACTCCTCGACGCCTACGTCCACCACCTCCCGGCAACCCCCGGTGCGCCGGCCGCGGCGGACCCGCGCATCACCGCGCTGACGGAACGGGAACGGGAGATCCTCACCGTGATCGGTCAGGGCTGGTCCAACACGGAGATCGCCGCCCGCCTCCACCTCGCCGAGTCCACGGTGAAGACGCACGTGACCCGCATCCTCGCCAAAACCGGCGCGAGGGACCGCGTCCAGGCGGTCATCCTGGCCTACGACACCCGCCTCGTCACCCCGATGTAGGCGGGCGGTGTGCGGACGGTGCACAGCCATCCACTCAAAGGTCCTGGAACGCAGAAAAGCCCCGCACCAAAAGGTGCGGGGCTTTCCCGGAAAAATTGTTCGGCGGCGTCCTACTCTCCCACAGGGTCCCCCCTGCAGTA
>NZ_JBIRQR010000008.1:0-362773 GCF_044333295.1 Streptomyces sp. NPDC021019 | reverse complement strand
GCGCCGATGGTACTGCAGGGGGGACCCTGTGGGAGAGTAGGACGCCGCCGAACAATTTTTCCGGGAAAGCCCCGCACCTTTTGGTGCGGGGCTTTCCTGCGTTCCGGGACCTTGGGTGTGCCTGTTCGACCTCCACCCCCGTGCACCGGACGGGGGAAGCTGAGGGTAAGGTCAGGGGGCATCATCGGCACATTCTTCACAGGAGGCCCCCGGGTGGAGGTCCAGGAGACTCGGGTCCAGACGGACCGGGTCCTCACCATCCCCAACATCCTCAGCATGGCTCGCCTTGTCGGGGTACCGCTCTTCCTGTGGCTGATTCTCCGCCCCGTGTTCGGAGGGCCCAACAGCGACAACTGGGCGCTGCTGGTGCTGATGCTCAGCGGCATCAGCGACTACCTCGACGGGAAGCTGGCCCGCAAGTGGAACCAGATCAGCAGCCTCGGCCGGCTCCTGGACCCGGCGGCTGACCGCCTCTACATCCTTTCCACCCTCGTCGGCCTCACTTGGCGTGAGATCCTGCCCCTCTGGGTCACCGCGGCGCTTCTCGCCCGGGAACTGATGCTCCTGGTGATGGTGGCCATCCTGCGACGCCACGGGTATCCGCCTCCGCAGGTCAACTTCCTCGGAAAAGCTGCAACCTTCAACCTGATGTACGCGTTCCCCTTGTTGCTGCTCAGCGACGGGAGTGGTTGGCTGGCTTCACTGGCCGCTGTTTTCGGATGGGCGTTCGCAGGATGGGGTACAACGCTCTACTGGTGGGCAGGAATCCTCTATGTGGTTCAGGTCCGCCGGATCGTGAAGGCGGACGCAGTAGCCGATTGAGCTCGTTGATGCGGTGCCGCGCAGTGTGGCCGGCCCGCGGCAGATGGTGTGAACCATGCCCCGACGGGCGCAATTCGGCTGACCGTCGTCTCTTCTAGGAGGACGTTTCCGACATGAAGGCCGTCGTGATGGCTGGCGGCGAAGGCACACGCCTTCGCCCCATGACCTCGAGCATGCCCAAGCCGCTCCTGCCCGTGGCCAACAGGCCGATCATGGAGCACGTCCTACGGCTGCTCAAGCGGCATGGGCTCAGTGAAACCGTAGTGACCGTCCAATTCCTCGCCTCCCTCGTCAAAAATTATTTCGGGGACGGCGAAGAGCTCGGGATGGAGCTCACCTACGCCAACGAGGAGAAGCCACTCGGCACCGCGGGCAGCGTGAAGAACGCGGAAGAGGCGTTGAAGGACGACACGTTCCTCGTCATTTCCGGTGACGCGCTCACCGACTTCGACCTCACCGACCTCATCGCGTTCCACAAAGAAAAGGGCGGGCTCGTCACGGTCTGCCTGACCAGGGTTCCCAATCCCCTGGAATTCGGGATCACCATCGTGGACGAGAACGGCCAGGTCGAACGGTTCCTGGAGAAGCCGACCTGGGGACAGGTCTTCTCGGACACCGTGAACACGGGCATCTACGTCATGGAGCCCGAAGTGTTCGACTACGTCCAGGCCGACACCTCGGTCGACTGGTCCGGTGACGTCTTCCCTCAGCTGATGAAGGAGGGCAAGCCCATCTACGGCTATATCGCCGAGGGCTACTGGGAAGACGTGGGCACCCACGAAAGCTACGTGAAGGCCCAGGCGGACGTCCTGGAGCGCAAGGTCGACGTGGAGCTCGACGGCTTCGAGATCTCGCCCGGCGTGTGGGTCGCCGAAGGGGCCGAGGTCCACCCCGACGCCGTGCTGCGCGGACCGCTGTACATCGGCGACTACGCCAAGGTCGAGGCGGACGTCGAGATCCGCGAGCACACGGTCGTGGGGTCGAACGTCGTCGTCAAGACGGGCGCCTTCCTCCACAGGGCCGTGGTGCACGACAACGTCTACATCGGACAGCACAGCAACCTCCGGGGCTGCGTCGTCGGCAAGAACACCGACATCATGCGGGCGGCCCGGATCGAGGACGGCGCCGTCATCGGGGACGAATGCCTGGTCGGCGAGGAGTCGATCATCCAGGGCAACGTCCGGGTGTATCCGTTCAAGACGATCGAGGCCGGCGCGTTCGTCAACACCTCGGTGATCTGGGAGTCCCGAGGGCAGGCGCACCTCTTCGGGGCGCGCGGGGTCTCCGGAATCCTGAACGTCGAGATCACCCCCGAACTGGCCGTACGGCTGGCCGGGGCCTACGCCACGACCCTCAAGAAGGGCTCGACGGTCACGACCGCGCGTGACCACTCCCGAGGTGCCCGCGCCCTCAAGCGGGCCGTCATCTCGGCACTCCAGGCCAGCGCCATCGACGTCCGGGACCTGGAGAACGTCCCCCTGCCCGTGGCGCGCCAGCAGACCGCTCGAGGCAGCGCCGGCGGCATCATGATCCGTACGTCGCCCGGGGTGCCCGACTCGGTGGACATCATGTTCATCGACGAGCGGGGCGCGGACCTCTCGCAGGCGCAGCAGCGCAAGCTCGACCGGGTCTACGCGCGCCAGGAGTACCGCAGGGCCTTCCCCGGCGAGATCGGGGACCTGCACTTCCCGTCCAGCGTGTTCGACTCGTACACCGGCTCCCTCCTGCGGAACGTCGACGTCACCGGCATCGCGGACTCCGGCCTCAAGGTCGTCGTCGACGCCTCCAACGGCAGCGCCGGGCTCGTCCTGCCCAGCCTGCTCGGGCGGCTCGGCGTGGACGCGCTGACGATCAACCCCGGACTCGACGAGGCGCGGCCCACCGAGTCGGCCGACACCCGGCGGGCCGGTCTCGTGCGGCTCGGGGAGATCGTGTCCTCCGCACGGGCGGCCTTCGGAGTGCGGTTCGACCCGGTGGGCGAGCGGCTGTCCCTCGTCGACGAACTGGGCCGGATCATCGAGGACGACCGGGCCCTGCTGGTCCTCCTGGATCTCGTCGCCGCCGAGCGGCGCAGCGGTCGTGTCGCCCTGCCCGTGACGACCACGCGCGTCGCCGAGCAGGTGGCGGCCTACCACGGCACCCAGGTGGAGTGGACGACCACCTCGCCCGACGATCTGACCCGAGTGGGCCGTGAAGAGGACACCATCTTCGGAGGAGACGGGCGCGGCGGCTTCATCGTTCCCGAATTCAGCAGCGTGTTCGACGGGACCGCCGCCTTCGTCCGGCTCATCGGGCTCGTCGCGCGCACCCAGCTCACGCTGAGCCAGATCGACGCCCGGATTCCCCGGGCGCATGTCCTGCGCCGCGACCTGGCGACCCCCTGGGCCGTCAAGGGGCTCGTCATGCGCCGGGTCGTCGAAGCGGCCGGTGACCGCAGTGTGGACACCACGGACGGGGTCCGGGTGGTCGAGGCGGACGGGCGGTGGATCATGGTCCTGCCCGACCGGGCGGAGGCCGTCACCCATCTGTGGGCCGAAGGCCCGGACGACGCCTCGGCCCAGGCACTGCTCGACGAGTGGGCCGCGGTGGTGGACAGCGCCGGGGACTGACGCGCACGCGGTGCGCCGCGACGCCCCCGGGCAGGGGTCGCGGCGCACCGGTGGGGCCATTCGGCGGCAGCCGCGATGACGTGCGACGATGTGCGGCATGTCGCAGCAGTCCCCCGATCGGAGCACCGCCCCGCCGCCCACACGCCCCGACGCCTCCATGTCGCTGCTGAACAACGTGATGGACCACAGCCTCGACGACGGGTACGCGGAGGCCTCCGCACGGCGCAGGGCCGACGGGAGCGCTGGGCTGCCCCGTACGCTCAAGTCGAAGCTCGGCCTGGCCGCCGGACTGGTGGTGGCCGCCCTGGTGGTCACCCTCGGCGCCGCCGAGGCGCGGATCTCCGCGCCGGTCGTGGCCAAGGAGCGCGAGGAGCTGATCGACCGCATCGACGCGGAGACAGAGGCCGCGGATACGTTGGAGTCCGACGTCGACGCGCTCCGCCGCGATGTGAGCGAACGTCAGCGCAAGGCCCTTGAGCAACACGGTGGGGACCGGGGGCAACTGGTGGCGCTGTTGGCCGGAGCGACGCCGGTCGAGGGCCCCGGCGTGAAACTGGTCGTCGACGACGCGAAGGACACCGACCAGGGCGGCGGTGGGCCGCGCGAGTCGACGGGCTTCGCCGACACCGGACGGATGCGCGACCGGGACATGCAGCGGGTCGTCAACGGCCTCTGGGAGTCCGGGGCCGAGGCGATCGCCATCAACGGGCAGAGGCTGACGGCGCTGTCGGCCATCCGGGCCGCCGGCGACGCCATACTGGTCGACAACAGACCGCTCGTACCGCCCTACACGGTCCTCGCGGTGGGGGACGGCAAGAAGCTGGCGTCCGCCTTCCAGGACAGCGCCGACGGCCAGTACCTTCAGGCGCTCAAGGAGAGCTTCGACATCCGCACCAGCATCTCCGATCAGGCGAAGGTGCGGCTTCCGGCCGCGCCGAGCCTGATCGTCCGTACAGCAGAGCCGAAGGCCGCCGGCAGTGGTGCGGCAGACACAGGGAAGGGCACATCGTGATCGCCGTACTGGGCCTCGTCGTGGGAGTCGTGGTCGGACTGTTGGTCCGGCCCGAGGTACCGGCGGTGGTCGAGCCCTATCTGCCGATCGCCGTGGTCGCCGCGCTCGACGCCGTCTTCGGCGGTCTGCGGGCCATGCTCGACGGCATCTTCGTCGACAAGGTCTTCGTGGTCTCCTTCCTCTCGAACGTCGTGGTGGCCGCGCTGATCGTCTTCCTCGGCGACAAACTGGGTGTCGGCGCTCAACTCTCCACCGGTGTGGTGGTCGTGCTGGGCATTCGGATCTTCTCCAACGCCGCCGCGATCCGTCGGCACGTCTTCCGGGCTTGAGGCCGATGAACAACGACGAGAATCCCCGCAGCGAACAGTCCGGGAGCGGCGCGTCCGCCGTCCCCGACCCTCCCGCGCCGCCGCCTGCCACGGAGGTGTCCGGTCGGCAGAGGCTCAAGGCGGGTCTGTGGCCGCCGCGGCTGAGCCGGGCCCAACTGATCGTCGCCTTGCTGCTGTTCGGGCTCGGGTTGGGGCTCGCCATCCAGGTGCGGTCCACCAGCGACGACAGCGCGCTGCGCGGAGCCCGGCAGGAGGACCTGGTCCGCATCCTCGACGAGGTCGACGACCGGACCCAGCGTCTGGAGGACGAGAAGCAGCGTCTGGACGATCAGCGCACCGAGCTGGAGAACAGCTCCGACCAGGCCGAGGAGGCCCGGAAGCAGACGCTGGAGAAGGAACGCCAGCTAGGTATCCTCGCGGGCACCGCGGCGGCGCAGGGTCCTGGCATCACACTGACGATCACCGACCCCTCGGGGGCCGTCGCGCCCGACATGCTGCTCGACGCCATTCAGGAACTCCGGGCGGCAGGGGCCGAGGCGATCCAGGTCAACGGGGTACGGGTGGTGGCCAGCACCTACTTCTCCGGGGACGCCGGGAGCGTCCAGGTGGACGGGGAGAAGATCGAGGCGCCGTACGAGTTCACGGTGATCGGCAAACCGCAGGATCTGGAGCCCGCCCTCAACATTCCCGGCGGTGTGGTCCAGACGTTGGAGAAGGAGCAGGCCACGGTGCTGGTGGAGCGGTCCGACGACATCGTCGTCGATGCCTTGCGACCGGCGCAGCGGCCTGACTACGCTCGGTCGTCATCCCCGTGAGCCGGGCGAGCGTGGGGGCCGGTGGAGCGGGTCGGACGGTTGCGGGGGGTCGGCGCACCGGATTGGTGGTGCGTGGTGGAAACTGTCGGGTGGATACGGACGTTGTGAAGATGTCCGGGTCGGCAGGTGTGTTCAATCAGGGTTCGTCCTGCCCCACGGGCGGGTCTATGTCGGTCAAGGGGAATCGCCCGTGAAGTTGTTTGCGAAGTTGTTCGGGAAGAGTGCTCGCGAGGACAGCAACAGTGCTGCCCGCCACCGCGCGCCGCGCCACGGTCAGGGCGAGGAGCAGGAGGCGGAGCGTCCGCTCTTCCGCGACGAGGTGTCCGGCGCCCCGGGGGGTGACGGCGTGTCGTCTGTTGACCCTGCCGGTGCCGGACGCATAGGTTTCGGCGCACCATCAGCCTCGAGTACGGGTGGAGGGTTCACCCCGGAGGGCTCGTCGATGCCGGTCTGCACGAGGTGCGGTCACCGCAACGCGGAGGCCAGCAGGTTCTGTTCCAACTGCGGCGCGCCGCTGCGGGGCGGTGTTCCCGAGCGTCCCTCGGAGACGACGTCCACCATCTCCATCTCCGGTCTCGAGGCGTACGAGGCGGAGGCGACGGGTCAGACCGCTCTGCCCTCGCTCTCCCCGGAGGCCCAGGCCGCGGTCGACGCGCTGCCCGGAGGATCGGCGCTGCTGGTCGTGCGGAGGGGCCCGAACTCCGGGAGCCGCTTCCTGCTCGACAGCGACCTGACCACGGCCGGCCGTCACCCGCAGAGCGACATCTTTCTCGATGACGTGACCGTGTCGCGGCGTCATGTGGAGTTCCGCAGGAGCCCGGACGGTAGCTTCACCGTGGGTGATGTCGGCAGCCTCAACGGCACCTACGTCAACCGTGAGCGCATCGATTCGGTCCAGCTGTCCAACGGCGACGAAGTCCAGATCGGAAAGTACCGCCTGGTCTTCTATGCGAGCCCGCGGGGCGTGTGACCAGCCCCCGGACTCCGTCCGGGGGGACCCCGAGGAAGGCCCATGCTGCGAACACCGACAGGCGGTGCCGGACACGGCACCGCCACCGCGGAAGCACGTCCGATGAGCATCGGTACGGTGCTCATCCAGCTGCGGGACGAGTTTCCCGAAGTCACGATCTCCAAGATCCGGTTCCTGGAGGCGGAGGGGCTCGTCGAGCCACAGCGCACTCCTTCCGGATACCGGAAGTTCGCCCCGCGTGATGTGGAGCGCCTGGCTCAGGTGCTCCGCATGCAGCGGGACCACTACCTGCCGCTGAAGGTCATCCGGGAGCACCTGGACGCCCTGGCCCGGGGTGAGCAGCCTGTGCTGCCCTCGCCCGGCGAGCGGCGGGACCTGGCCGACGGGGTGTGGGAGACCGGCCCCGGGACGGCGACCGCCGCCCGGGTCGGACGGGCCGAGCTGCTCGCCGCGGCCGAGGTCGACGAGGACCGGCTGGCCGAGTGGGAGTCCTACGGACTGATCGTCCCCGCCTCCGGGGGCGGCTATGACGCCGAGATGGTGACGGTCGCCAAGCTGGTGGCGGACCTGGGGCGTTTCGGCCTGGAGCCGCGTCACCTTCGGGCCATGCGGGCCTCCGCCGACCGGGAGGCGGGGCTGGTGGAGCAGCTGGTCGCGCCCTTGCGCCGGCACCGTAATCCGCAGACCAGAGCCCATGCCGAGACCACCGCGAACGAGCTCGCCGAGCTGTCCGTACGACTGCACGCGGCCCTCGTGCAGAGCGCTCTGCGCAGCCGTCTGCACTGACCTCGGCGGAGCCCGACTACCCAAACATGGCGAGCACGTCCTAGGGTTGCTGTGTGAACGAGCTCGACGTTGTCGGTGTCCGGGTGGAAATGCCCTCCAACCAACCGATCGTTCTCCTGCGTGAAGTGGGAGGCGACCGGTACCTCCCCATTTGGATCGGTCCGGGGGAGGCGACCGCGATTGCCTTCGCCCAGCAGGGCATGGCTCCCGCCAGGCCGCTGACCCATGACCTGTTCAAGGATGTGCTCGAGGCCTTGGGCCAGGAGCTCACCGAGGTCCGCATCACGGACCTTCGCGAAGGGGTCTTCTACGCGGAGCTCGTCTTCGCCAGCGGAGTCGAGGTGAGCGCCCGGCCCTCCGACGCCATAGCGCTCGCCCTGCGGACCGGCACGCCGATCTACGGCAGTGACGGCGTGCTGGACGATGCGGGCATCGCGATCCCCGACGAGCAGGAGGACGAGGTGGAGAAGTTCCGCGAGTTCCTCGATCAGATCTCTCCGGAGGACTTCGGTACGAACAGTCAGTGACCGTCCCGCAGGGGTGCTGTCAGCGCATCCGACAAGCCTTTCCCGGAAACGAGACACGGGAAACCACCCTCAGGGTGATTATCACTCGGCGTGCCGAGTGTGGCGATCGTTGACGCACCCCGAGTGACTGCCTACCTTCGAGTGGGCAGGTCAAGGACGGAGGTCGGCGTGAGAAGCAGCGGCGACGGTACGGCGGCGGGTGGGCCGTATCCGCAGCACGGCAGTGGAGCCGACCACGCCATCAGGCAGCCGGTTCAGCCGGCAGCGGTGGCAGCGGGAGGCGTGGCAGCGGCGAGCGATGCCGGCGACATCGGCTATCGCGGACCGACGGCGTGCGCGGCGGCGGGGATCACCTACCGCCAGTTGGACTACTGGGCCCGTACGGGACTGGTCGAGCCCAGTGTGCGCCCGGCCTACGGGTCGGGGACCCAGCGTCTCTACAGTTTCCGGGACGTGGTTCTCCTCAAGATCGTCAAGCGCTTCCTGGACACCGGGGTCGCTCTGCAGAACATCCGCACCACGGTCCAGCACCTGCGGGCCCGCGGGTTCCAGGATCTTGAGCGCATGACGCTGATGAGCGACGGAGCCACGGTCTACGAGTGCTCCTCGCCCGACGAGGTCGTCAGTCTGCTCCAGGGCGGGCAGGGAGTCTTCGGGATCGCCGTCGGCGTCGTCTGGCGGGACGTGGACGTCGCGCTCTCGCAGCTGCACGGCGAGCGGGTCGACACCGGCGAGACACTCGTCGGCCACAACCCCGCCGACGAGCTGGCGCGGCGCCGCAACCGCGCCGTCTGAGCACCCGGAAGCCCAGCACGGCGGGCAGCGCGAAGAGGACGAAGGGATGGTCCGGCACCCACGGGGTGCCGGACCGTCCCGTTGTCAGTGCCGTAGGGCAGCATCGACGGTGTGAGACCCGCGCCCACCATCCTTCACCTGGACATGGACGCCTTCTACGCGTCGGCGGAGCAGGCGGCCAAGCCGAGCCTGCGCGGCAAGGCGGTCGTGGTGGGCGGCCTCGGACCGCGTGGAGTGGTCGCCACCGCCTCGTACGAGGCCCGGCGCCTGGGTGTGCACTCGGCGATGCCCACCGCACAGGCGCGGCGCCTCGCACCGAACGCCGCCTACCTGGTGCCCCGCTTCTCGCTGTACCGGAAGGTGAGCGATCAGGTGATGGAGCTCCTGGGGCGGCTGTCGCCCCTGGTGGAGCCGCTCAGCCTGGACGAGGCCTTCGTGGACCTGGAGGCCGGTGGGACGGCCGACGACGCGGCGTCGGCCCGTGCGACGGGTGAGGGGTTGCGGACGGCGATCCGCGCGGTGACCGGCCTCAGTGGATCCGTCGGGCTGGCAGGTTCCAAGATGCTCGCCAAGATCGCCTCCGAGGAGGCCAAGCCCGACGGGCTGCTGCTCATCGAGCCGGGCTCCGAGCGTGAGCTGCTCGCCCCCATGTCCGTGCGCATCCTGCCGGGGGTCGGCCCGGCCACCGGCGACCACCTCAGACGCGCCGGGATGACCACCGTCCACGATCTGGCCGAGGCGGGTGAGGCGGAGCTCGTGCGGCTGGTCGGCAAGGCCCACGGCCACGGGCTCTACCGGATGGCGCTGGGGCTCGACGACCGGCCGGTGGTCGCCGAGCGGGACGCCAAATCCGTATCGGTGGAGGACACCTTCGACGTGGACCTGCACGACCGGGTGCGGGTGCGGGCCGAGGTGGAGCGGCTGGCCGTCCGGTGCGTGGAGCGGCTGCGCGCCGCCGACCGGTCGGGCCGCACGGTGGTGCTGAAGGTGCGCCGCTACGACTTCTCCACCCTGACCCGCTCCGAGACGCTCAGAGGCCCCACGGACGACCCCACAGTGGTCCGTGAGGCGGCGGGGCGGCTGCTGGAGTCCGTCGACACCACGGGGGGCGTACGGCTGCTGGGGGTCGGTGTGACGGGGCTGGCCGACTACACGCAGGAGGACCTGTTCGCCCAGGCCGCCGACGCCCGGGAGCTCGCTCAGCGGGCAGAGGAGGAGCACCGGGCCCTGCCCGGGGAGGGTGGCGAGGAGAACGGGCTGACGGAGCCCGAGCCGGAGGGCGCGGAGCTGCTCGCCGCGCGGCGCTGGCCCGCCGGGCACGACGTGCACCACGAGGAGCACGGGCACGGCTGGGTGCAGGGCAGCGGCGTGGGCCGGGTCACCGTCCGGTTCGAGGAACCGTGGAGCGCACCCGGCCGGGTGCTGACATTCCGCATCGACGATCCGCTGCTGCGGCCCGCCGACCCGCTGCCGCTCGTCCGTGACGCGGCCGACTACTCCTCCTGGCCCGCCAGCCTGCCGAAGTCCCGGTCGGGCGCCGACTCCGCCGGGGGCGAGGAGTCCAGCCCGTAGTGGCGGTAAAGCTGCAGTTCCTGCTCGGGCGAGAGATGCCGGCCGACGCCGAAGTCCGGCGCGCCCTTGATCAACGCGCGGTCGAAGGGGACGCGCAGCGCGTCCTCGACGAATTCGCTGGGCTCCAGGGGGACGAAGGCGTCCCTGCTGAACAGGCCGGTGCGGACGGCCGCCCACTCGGGCACGCCCGTCGCGTCGTCGAGATAGACCTCATCCACCGTTCCGATCTTGGCGCCCTTGCGATCGAATGCCTTGCGGCCGATCAGGCGGCGCGGATCGATGTCGGTCTGCACGGTGCCTCCCACTGGTCGCAACTGCTCAGGGTGGACGCTGTCGCTCCACCAGCACCACACAAGTGCAGATCCGTGGCGTCGGCCACTCGAGAACTCCGGCGCGATGGCCGCTGGTAGGCTGGCTGTGGCTGCTGACCCCGTGCGGGAGAGTCCTCCGGTGCAGAATCCGGAGGCGCCGAAGGAGCAACTCCTCCCCGGAATCTCTCAGGCCCCCGTACCGCACGGACGAGGTCACTCTGGAAAGCAGGGGGATTCCGTGCGGGCGCAGGCCCAGGCGGACTCGACCCTCACCGACGGTGAAAGTCGGCACGCCCCCGTGCGCGCCGGTGAAGCTCTCAGGTTGAGATGACAGAGGGGGAGGCCGTTCGGGCACCCGCGCCGTGGTGCCCCTCGCAGGTCGTGACAGACCAGGAGGCCTCCACCATGACCCCCCGTCGCACTCCGCTCTCCCAGCTGGAGCAGGGCATTCCGTTCGAGCAGCGCCACATAGGGCCCGACGCCGGAGCGCAGGCGAAGATGCTCGCCCAGGTCGGCTACGGCTCCCTCGACGAGCTCACCGCCGCCGCGGTGCCCGACGTGATCAAGAGCGCGGAGGCCCTGAACCTTCCCTCGGCGCGCACCGAGGCGGAGGTCCTGGCCGAGCTGCGGTCGCTGGCCGACCGCAACGAGGTGCTGGCCCCGATGATCGGCCTCGGCTACTACGGCACCTTCACGCCGCCCGTCATCCTGCGCAACGTCATGGAGAACCCCGCCTGGTACACGGCCTACACGCCGTACCAGCCGGAGATCTCCCAGGGCCGCCTGGAGGCCCTCCTGAACTTCCAGACGATGGTCGCCGAGCTGACCGGGCTGCCCACCTCCGGCGCCTCCCTGCTCGACGAGGGCACCGCGGCCGCCGAGGCGATGGCCCTCGCCCGGCGCGTCGGCAAGGTCAAGAAGGGCGTCTTCCTGGTCGACGCCGACACGCTGCCGCAGACCGTCGCGGTGATCGAGACCCGCGCCGAGCCCACCGGTGTCGAGGTCGTCGTCGCCGACCTGAGCGACGGCATCCCCGCCGAGATCGCCGAGCGCGGCGTCTTCGGCGTCCTGCTCCAGTACCCGGGCGCCTCCGGGGCCGTGCGCGCCATCGAGCCCGTCATCGAGCAGGCCCACGAGCTCGGTGCGATCGTCACCGTCGCCGCCGACCTGCTGGCCCTCACGCTGCTCACCTCGCCCGGGGCTCTCGGCGCCGACATCGCGGTCGGCACCACCCAGCGCTTCGGCGTCCCGATGGGCTTCGGCGGTCCGCACGCCGGTTTCATGGCGGTCCGCGAGAAGTTCGCCCGCTCCCTGCCGGGCCGACTCGTCGGCGTCTCCGTCGACGCCGACGGCAACAAGGCCTACCGCCTCGCCCTCCAGACCCGCGAGCAGCACATCCGCCGCGAGAAGGCCACCAGCAACATCTGTACCGCGCAGGTCCTGCTCGCCGTCATGGCCGGCATGTACGCGGTCTACCACGGCCCCGACGGGCTGCGGACGATCGCCCGGCGCACCCACCGCTTCGCCGCGATCCTGGCCGACGGCCTGCGGAGCGCCGGCGTGGACGTCGTGCACGGCGCGTTCTTCGACACCCTGACCGTGCGCGTCCCCGGCAGGGCCGCGGCCGTCGTCGCGGACGCCCGGGAGCGCGGGGTCAACCTCCGCCTCGTCGACGCCGACCAGGTCTCCATCGCCTGCGACGAGACCACCACCCGTGCGCAGATCTCCGCCGTCTGGGCCGCCTTCGACGCCGAGGGCGACATCGAGGCGCTGGACTCCACGGTCGCCGACACGCTGCCCGAGCGGCTGCTGCGCTCCGACGACATCCTGACCCACCCGGTCTTCCACCAGCACCGCTCCGAGACCGCGATGCTGCGCTACCTGCGCAAGCTCGCCGACCGTGACTACGCGCTGGACCGCGGCATGATCCCGCTCGGCTCCTGCACCATGAAGCTCAACGCGACCGCCGAGATGGAGTCGATCACCTGGCCCGAGTTCGGCGCGCTGCACCCCTTCGCCCCGGCCGAGCAGGCGCAGGGCTTCCTCACGCTCATCCGTGAGCTGGAGGAGCGCCTCGCCGAGGTCACCGGCTACGACGCGGTGTCCATCCAGCCCAACGCCGGCTCCCAGGGAGAGTTCGCGGGGCTGCTGGCCGTCCGTGCCTACCACCGGGCCAACGGCGACGAGCAGCGCACCGTCTGCCTCATCCCGTCCTCCGCGCACGGCACCAACGCCGCCAGCGCGGTCATGGCCGGCATGAAGGTCGTCGTGGTGAAGACCGCCGACGACGGCGAGGTCGACATCGCGGACCTGCGCGCCAAGATCGAGCAGCACCGCGACGAGCTGGCCGTGCTCATGATCACCTACCCGTCCACGCACGGGGTGTTCGAGGAGCACGTCGCCGAGATCTGCGGCGAGGTGCACGACGCGGGCGGCCAGGTCTACGTCGACGGCGCCAACCTCAACGCGCTGGTCGGGCTCGCCAAGCCCGGCAAGTTCGGCGGCGACGTCTCGCACCTGAACCTGCACAAGACCTTCTGCATCCCCCACGGCGGCGGCGGCCCCGGCGTCGGCCCGGTCGGCGTCCGCGCGCACCTCGCCCCGTACCTCCCCAACCACCCCCTCCAGCCCGCCGCGGGTCCGGAGACCGGTGTGGGCCCGATCTCGGCCGCCCCGTGGGGTTCGGCGGGCATCCTGCCGATCTCGTGGGCGTACGTCCGTCTGATGGGCGGCGAGGGGCTCAAGCGGGCCACGCAGGTCGCCGTGCTGGCCGCGAACTACATCGCCAAGCGGCTGGAGCCGCACTTCCCGATCCTGTACAACGGGCCGGCCGGTCTGGTCGCGCACGAGTGCATCGTGGACCTGCGCCCGATCTCCAAGGCGACCGGCGTCTCCATCGACGACGTGGCAAAGCGTCTGATCGACTACGGCTTCCACTCGCCCACCATGTCGTTCCCGGTGGCCGGCACGCTGATGATCGAGCCGACGGAGAGCGAGGACCTCGCGGAGCTCGACCGTTTCTGCGACACCATGATCGCGATCCGGGCCGAGATCGAGAAGGTGGCCTCGGGGGAGTGGAGCCGGGACGACAACCCGCTGAGCAACGCCCCGCACACCGCGGCCGCGCTCGGCGGTGACTGGGACCACGGTTACAGCCGCGAGGAGGCCGTCTTCCCGGCCGGAGTGTCCGCCGCGGACAAGTACTGGCCGCCGGTGCGCCGCATCGACGGCGCCTTCGGCGACCGGAACCTGGTCTGCTCCTGCCCCCCGCTGGACGCGTACGACGACTGAGACAGGCCGCGGAAGGGCGCGCGCCGTGAGCGGTGCACGCCGGACATGCGTCGGGGCCGGTGCGGAGATCTCTCCGGGCCGGCCCCTGTTCGTCGGCCCGTCCTCAGGCGGCCTTCACCACGCGGCCGGTTGCCAGGGGCCGGTGCGGGGCGATGATCCGTCCGTCGGGCAGCAGCTCGCCGGTGTCCTCGAAGAGCAGGACACCGTTGCACAAGAGGCTCCACCCCTGTTCGGGGTGGTGGGCCGTCAGGCGGGCGGCCTCCCGGTCGGGCGAATCGGCGGTGGGGCAGGGTGGCTGGTGCTGGCACATGGATGGGTTCTTTCGCTGCGTCGAGTCGAGTGTCCTGCGGCTGGATGAGGTACTCATGGCCGCCCCCGTATCAGTCGGTCCGGTCCCAGTGTTGCCCTACGGGGAAGATTCCGCAGGGATTTGGCCGCAGCACCCGTACTCCTCTCATGACGCATCACCCGCGCGGACGGTTCACCGCAACTGCACTGTCCCTTTGGGTGGTTCGGGGTGGCCGGATGGAGCTAGTCCGGGTGGGCAGCACAGCGCCCCCGCAGTAACCCCTGCCCCGCCCGAACACCGGGCGGGGCAGGGCGGGGTCGCTACGGGGGCGCTGTGTCGGGGTGGCGCCGGTCAGGCCGACCTGAGGAGCGGGCCCGGGGCCACGCGCAGCGAGATGACGGGCAGCAGATCGGCGACCCGGTGCGGGCGGTGGGCGGCGATGCCCGGCGGGGCAGGCGCCAGGGGCACCAGGACGTCCGTCGGTGAGAGCGTCCCGCCGGCGGGATCGGCCTCGGTGTCGCCGTGCAGCCAGAGGGTGAGCATGTACAGCTCCGGGATGGACAGCAGCCGGGCCTGGCAGGCGGTGGACGACCCCTCCGCCTGCCGGAGGGCCAGCTCGGTCGAGGCGAGGTAGGGCCCCTCGAAGAAGTGGGAGAAGGCCCAACCGTCGGGCGTGAGCACGGTGTCCGCCGCGGCGATCGCGCGGCCCTCGCTCCGGATCAGGAAACGCCAGGCCGCGAGGCGTGTCGGAGGTGCTGTCCTGGTGGGCGCGATCCGGTCCAGCACATGCACGGGAAGCGGCAGTTCGGGGCTCAGCGGTCCCTGGACGGACCGGAGAGCGGATGTTCGGGCCTCGCGGACGGCGGTGGGAGAACCGAGGGCCGCGAGAACGCTGCGCAGGGCGGGCGAGGGAGCTGGGGGAACATGCAGCGGCATAATGGGTCGCCTCTCACTTCGGAGACACGGTGGCGCTTGGGCGGGTGCAGACGGCGCTGTCGGCATGAGGGCCGGAGACGGCCGGTGACGGGCGAGTCGCATCAACTCTCTGCCTCGTTGAGCGGAGTTTATATGACTCGTGTTCACACAGTGTTTCCACTAGCGGTCGGAGATATGTCGCGCAAGGCGTCATCCGGCCTTCGAATTGTGGTATTCCTGGTGATTTGAGCTGCTGTCGGCGACCCCGACCTGGCGTTCTTCCGGTGGAGCGGTCGGCTGAAACGCGTCGATGTTTTCACCGCGCATACCCCGGTCGAAAATATGGGGAACCACATGCCTCCGGAATGTGCCCCCGGTCTCCTTCCATCAGACTATCGGGTATCGGAGGCTCGTGGGGGCGTTACGGATCACTCCCGCTGGGCATTATCGATCGTGATGCGAGCGGCCTGGGCCGCGGGCCGCCCACTGGAGGAGGGACCCCTCGATGGGGGAGAAGGTCGTGGCGGAAGCCTTTGACCTGTCCGATCGACAGGCGTACCGCGCCAAGCTCAGCCAGTGCCTGGAGGGGCTGGGCAGACTCCTGGCGGAGCGGAGGTTCGACCGTCCGCGGAACCTGATGGGGCTGGAGATAGAGCTGAATCTCGCGGGTTCCGACGGGATGCCCCGGATGATGAACCAGCAAGTGCTCCAGCGCATCGCGAGCCGGGATTTCCAGACCGAACTGGGGATGTTCAATCTCGAAGTGAATATCGTCCCGCACCGCCTCGGCGGCCGGGTTTTCGATCAGCTCGCGGAGGAGTTGCGGACCGGCCTCGCCTATGCGCACCGCAAGGCGGGGGAGGTGGACGCGGGGATCGTGATGATCGGAATCCTGCCCACCCTGGGCGAGCACGACGTGGTGTCCGCCAATCTCTCGGACGTGGACCGCTACACCCTGCTCAACGATCAAATGGCGGCCGCCCGGGGGGAGGATTTTCTCCTGGATATCGAAGGCGTCGAGCGATTGGTCTGCACCTCGCCCTCCATCGCCCCCGAATCGGCCTGCACCTCGGTACAGCTGCACCTCCAGGTGACGCCCGCCCGGTTCGCCGACGTGTGGAACGCCGCCCAGGCGATCACCGGCGTCCAGATCGCGCTCGGCGCCAACTCCCCCTTCCTCTTCGGCAAGGAGCTGTGGCGGGAGTCCCGGCCGCCCCTGTTCCAGCAGGCCACCGACGTGCGGCCGCCGGAGCTGGCCAACCAGGGAGTGCGCCCCAGGACCTGGTTCGGGGAGCGCTGGATCGGCTCCGCCCACGAGCTCTTCGAGGAGAACCTGCGTTACTTCCCGCCGCTGCTGCCGATCTGCGACGACGAGGACCCCCTGAAGGTGCTGGACGAGGGCGGGGTGCCCGAGCTCTCCGAGCTGGTGCTGCACAACGGCACCATCTACCGCTGGAACCGTCCGGTGTACGGGATCGCCGACGGCGTTCCCCATCTGCGGGTGGAGAACCGGGTGCTGCCCGCCGGGCCGACGGTCACCGATGTGATCGCCAACGCGGCCTTCTACTACGGGCTCGTAAGGGCGCTCGCCGAGGAGTCCCGGCCGGTGTGGAGCAGGCTCCCGTTCGAGGCCGCCGAGGAGAATTTCACCGAGGCCTGTCGGCACGGCATCGAGGCCGAGCTGCTCTGGCCGCGGGCGGGCCGCTCCGGCGGGCTGGCGAGGATCCCCGCCGTACAGCTGGTGCTGGAGGAGCTGCTGCCGCTGGCGGCCGCGGGGCTGGACGCCTGGCACATCGAACCCGCCGACCGGGACCGCTGTCTCGGGGTGATCGAGGAGCGCTGCAAGCGGCGCGTCAACGGGGCCTCCTGGCAGGTGGCCACGTACCGCCGGGCCCTGGGCGCCGGGCTGGGGCGGGACGCGGCGCTCGCGGCCACCACCCGCCGGTATGCCGAGCTGATGCACGCCGGGGAGCCGGTCCACACCTGGCCGGTGGGTTTCCCGGCGCCCTGAGACTCCCCGGGAAGCCGGCGCCGGTGACGGGCCCGGCTCCGGCTCCCGGGCCGGTCACTCCTGTGCGACGAGTCGGGTCTGCGGCCGCCGTGAGCTTCCCCGGGTGGCTCTTGCCGCCCTTGACCGGGTCGCCGAGCCGCTTCGTCGGCATGAGGGGGAGTCCTCGTCGCCGTCCAGCGGAGTCGGGCAGTCGGAACGGTCGCCAGGGTGAGGACGAGCGGGGTGGCGACGGCGACCGTACGACGCCGTCGCCGGGGGCTCGGGGTGGTCCCGGGGTCCTTCCGCCGCGTGCTGTCGGGCAAGCTATGACGTCCCATGCCGGTGGAGCCCCTCGTTGAGGATGGAACCGGGGAAAAGGGGCCGCACCATCAGCGAGGGTGGTCGTCCCCCGGCCTGTCGCGCATGATCTTCGTACCTCTATTCGAGACCCTGGTGCGGCGGTGGGCGGGATGAGACGTGATTGCGGAACAAGAGGCAGGTGGACAGGTGGAGACCGGGCGCGTGGCTGATTCCTTCCCTCAAGAGGCCGTGTCGCGAAGGATCTCGCGGTCCGAGGTGCTGCTGGTCCTGGCACTCTCGCTGGGTGCCAGCGCGGTGTCCTCTCTCATCAGTTTCGTCGGATCGCTGACGAAACCGGGGGGGTTGAAGGATCAGGCGGCGACGCTCAACGGCTCGTACGCTCCAGACCGTCCATGGCTGGATCTGTCATGGCAAGTGTTCGGAATCGCCACGGCTCTGGTGCCGGTCGCGCTGGTCGCGCACCTGTTGATCCGGGAAGGAGCGGGGCTGCGGGTCATCGGGTTCGACGTGACGAAACCCTGGTTCGACCTCGGCCGCGGGACCCTCGTCGCGGCCGGCATCGGCAGTGCCGGCCTCGCCTTCTACCTGCTGGCCCGCGCCACCGGATTCAACCTGACGGTCGTTCCCGAGTCCCTGCCCGAGGTCTGGTGGAAATTCCCCGTACTGATCCTCTCGGCGATCCAGAACTCCGTGGTGGAGGAGGTCATCGTCGTCGGCTATCTGCTGCGCAGACTCGGACAGTTGGGCTGGACCCCGATGGCCGCGCTGGTGGCCAGCTCCGTGCTGCGCGGGTCGTACCACCTGTACCAGGGAATCGGCGGCTTCATCGGCAACGTGGTGATGGGCGTCGTGTTCGTGTTGCTCTACCGACGCTGGGGCCGGGTGGGCCCACTGGTCGTCGCGCACGCGCTCCTGGACATCGGGGCGTTCGTCGGGTACGCCCTGCTCGCCGGCCGGGTCGACTGGCTGCCGACGCCGTGAGGGCGGTGCAGTCAGGGCGGTGAGCGGTGCGCCGGGAGTGGCGGCGCACCGCGACGGCCGTCAGAGCGTGGTGAGCAGTTCGCCGTCGATCACCGTGACCGCCGTGCCGGTCAGCAGGGTGCGCTCGCCGCGCAACGCGGTGCCGACCAGCCCCGAGCGGGCGGACGCCTGGAGGCCGGTGAGGTCGTCGCGGCCGAGGCGGGCCGACCAGAAGGGCGCCAGCGCGGTATGGGCGCTGCCGGTGACCGGGTCCTCGTCGATGCCGACGCCCGGGAAGAAGCCGCGCGAGACGTAGTCGTATCCCCGGGCGGGGTCCTCGGCCGCGGCGGTGGCGATCACACCGCGCCGGGAGTGGGCCGCCAGCGCGGCGAAGTCCGGGGCGAGCGCCCGTACGGCCGCCTCGTCGCGGAGCTCGACCAGCAGGTCGCCGATGTGCTCACCGGTGTCGTGCACCGAGACGGGGTCCGCCCCGAGGGCGTCGGCGAGGCCGTCCGGCACCGGCTCCTCGGTCAGCGGGGAGGTGGGGAAGTCGAGGGTGAGAGTGCCGTCCTGCCGGGCGGTCGCGATCAGGATCCCGCAGCGCGCGGCGAAGCGCACCGGGCCCGTGGCCAGACCCGTGGTGTGCAGGACGTGGGCGGTGGCGAGCGTGGCGTGTCCGCACATGTCCACCTCGGTGGCCGGAGTGAACCAGCGCAGCGCCCAGTCGGCCGCGTCGCCCGGCGGCAGCGGGTGGGCGAAGGCCGTCTCGGAGAGGTTGACCTCGGCGGCGATCTCCTGCAGACGTGCGTCGGCCGGGAACGTACCGCTGTCCAGCAGGAGTACGCCGGCGGGGTTTCCGGAGAAGGGGCGGTCGGTGAACGCGTCGACGATGCGGATCCTCATGGGACGACCGTAGATCGCAGGGTCTGAGGCGGGCCAAGGCCAATTCCGGGTGGCCGGCCCCTGACCGCCGTGTCGGAGCGGCCGGGCCCGGCGATGGTTCTCGCTCACCGGTGACTCCCCGGGCCCGACGGAGTCACCAGAAGGAGAACGTACGCGTCCAGTGCCGGAGCGTACGCGTCCAGTGCACAGGGAGAGAGCGGCATGGGCACCCTCGCGATCACGCAGAACATCACCGTCGACGGCTCGATCGAAATGGTCACGGACTGGTTCGATCCCCGGGGGCAGGCGGGCGCGGCAGCATCACCCTGGCCCACGCGCTGATCGCGGCCGGTCGGTCGACGAGTACCGCCTCTTCGTGTACCCGGCGGTCCAGGGCCGCGGCCGGCGTCTCTTCCCCGAAGGTTACGAAGTCCCCCGGCTGCGGCTCCTGGAATCGAGGGCGTTCCGCAGCGGGATCACCCTGCAGCGGTACGCCCCCGGCCCGACCCGGCCGGGGGCGCCGCTCGCCCGCCTGGGACCGGAAGCACCCGTCCCAGGCGGGCGAGCGGGGACACGGCCATCAGGACCGGCGACAGCATCATGCCCGCGGCCGACACCAGGAGGCCGGTGCGCGGACCCCACTCCTGTGCGAGCAGGCCGCCGAGCAGCGAGCCGAGCGGGGTGAACCCCATCCCGACGAAGGTGATCGTCGCGGCCGCGCGCCCCTGCATCCCGTCCGGTGTGACAGCCTGCCGCACCGACATGACCGTGACGTTCACCAGCTGGCTGAACGTCCCGAACACGAAGTTGACGGCAAGGAGCGCGAGCACCGTCGCGATCGAGGATCCTTGCAGGGCCGGTACGCACAGCAACGCACCGTTGCCGAGCACCGCCGCGGACACGAGCACGGCACCGTGACCGAACCGGCCCGGCAGCCGTGCGGCCAGGACCGAGCCCAGGAGCGCGCCCGGTCCGGTCGCCGCGAGGGCGAGGCCGACGGTGACGCCCGTCAGCCGAAGTTCGTGCGGGACGAAGAGCAGGTAGACGGTCATCGTGGCCGCGAAGGAGAGCTGGAAGGCGGCCGAGGCGAGGCACACGGCCCGCAGCGAGGCGTTCTTGGCGACGAAACGCAGGCCTTCCCCGATGCGGCGCCGGACCGGGGAGGCGCGCTCCGCTGCCGGTGCCGCACGCCCGGGTACGGCTTCGGGGCCACGGATCCGCCTCAAGGACCCGAACGAAGCCGCGAAGAACAGCGCGCCCGTGGCTACCGCGACCGGGGCCGACAACAGCGACACCAACGTGCCGCCGAGCGCGGGGCCGCCGATCTGCGCCGCGGACCGGCTGCCCTCCAACGCGCTGTTGCCCCAAACGAGTTGATCGCGCCGCACCATCCGTACGAGGGACGCCTGGTACGCCACGTCGAAGAGGACCGACAGGGCTCCGACGGTGAACGCCACCACGAACAGCGCCGGCAGGCCGAGCAGTCCGAGGAGACCGGCCACGGCCGCCGCCCCCAGGGCCACGGCTCGGCCGGCGTCGGTGAGCACCATCACCGTCCGGGCCCGCCACCGGTCCACCCAGGCGCCCGCGAGGAGTGAGAGCAGCAGGATCGGCGCCTGCCCCACGGCGCGGAGGGCGCCCAACTGGCCCGCGCCCGCATCGAGCGTCAGGACGGCGAAGAGCGGCAGCACGACGAGCGTCGTGTGTTCGCCGAGCTGGGAGGCCGTCTGACCTGCCCAGAGCCTGCGGAAGTCGGCGTCCCCCAGGGGACCTGACGGTTCGGCCCCGCCCCTGTGCGGTACGCCGGAGGAAGGGGCGGGGGAGGAGGGAGAGGAGGAGAAGGGCCGCACAGAAACCTCTGGGGTCGCGGGGCACGAGACCCGCGGCCCGGCGCACGCAAGTGTGCCCGGGCATCGGGCAGGAGAAGGGCTCGCTGTGCCGCGACCTCAAGGGCAGCACGCGATGACGGGCCGATCCGGCTACGACGTCAGCGCGCGCTCGGACGACCGACCATGGCTCTCCCCTCCTGGCGAGTCATTCGCCGCCCGGAACGCTAGTGCTTGCCGGGCGGGGGCGAAAGGCAATTCTCGGGGAGGCACGGGAAGGCGTGCCTGGGCTCGGAGGGGTGCGACCGGGCGGTACCTCTCGGCGTCCGCGACGCAGAGCACCGTAGATCGGATCACCGTCCGTGCCGCTCCCGCCGTTCGTGCCGCTCCCGCCGTTCTCACCGCCCGTGCCGCTCCCGCCGCCCGTCCGTTCCCGCCGGTCCGGGCGTCGGAGACCGTGCGGGCGGTGGGGCCGGGTCACGCGACGGCGGTGCCCTCGAGCTCGACCAGCTGGCCGGGGACCGCCAGTCGCGTCACCCCGAGCAGGGTGCTGGTCGGCGCCACTGAGGCCGCGCCCAGCCGTCCCGCCAGCACGCCGTAGTGCCGGAGGAGCAGATCGACGTCGGTCGTGTAGACGTTGAGGCGGACGAGGTTCGCGAGAGACATGCCCGCCTCGCTCAGCACGGCCTCCAGGTTGTCGATGCTCAGCGTCAACTGCGCCGCCATGTCCCCGTCGTGCTGGGGCTTGCCGTCCTCGCTCATCGAGGTCTGCCCCGAGACGTACAGGGTCCGGGTCTGCCCGGACACGACTTCACCCTGGTTGAACCCCAGGTCCACCGACCACGTCACCGGGTTCACGGCCGTTCGTTCCAGCGCCACGTCAGCTCCATTCATTTCATGGGAGTACGGAGGTCCGTCGGCCCGGCGGTCGCCGGCCTCGACGTCGTACGGGGGAGCCTGCCAACAAAAGACGACACCCTTGGTCATGTATTTCGCTACCGTTCCCGCATGCGCGCCGACCGATTGGTCTCGTTGGTACTGCTGTTGCGTCAGCGTGGTCGGCTCACCGCCGACACGCTGGCCCGTGAGCTGGAGGTGTCCACCCGTACCGTGCTGCGCGACATCGAGGCACTGTCCGCGGCCGGAGTTCCGGTCTACGCCGAACGCGGCAGGCACGGCGGGTTCGCCCTGTTGCCCGGTTTCCGGACCGAGCTCACCGGGCTGAACCACGACGAGACCCTCGCCCTGCTGGCCGCCGGATCGGGACGCGGGGAGCAGTTGTTCGGCCTCGGGCCGGCGCTCGCCTCGGCCATGCGGAAGGTGGTCGACGCGCTGCCCGAAAGCCATCAGGCCGCCGCGAGCGACGCCGCCCAGCGGTTTCTCGTCGACCCGGAGACCGACCTCCTCTCGCGGCGGCCGGCCATGGACCAGGTATCGGGCACCACCATGATCGAGGTCCGCCGGGCCGTGCTCTCCGGTCGCAAACTGCGCATCCACTACGCGGCCACGGACCGGGCGCCGCAGTGGCGCACGGTGGACCCGATCGGCCTGGTGACCGTACGGGACCGGGGCTACCTGCTGGCCACCAGATCAGGCGCGGACCGCACCTACCGGCTGTCACGGGTGCTGGCCGCCGAGGAACTGCCCGAACCGGCCGAGCGGCCGAACCGGGTCGACCTGGACCGGATCTGGCGGGACCGCTCCGCGCGATTCCTAGCCGGCGGCGACCACGTCACCGCGCTGGTACGGGTGAATCCGGCGCGGCGAGAGGAACTGCTGGGCACCGTGCTGGCCGTCCGCGCGGAAGATCCCGACGCGGACGGCTGGCCACGGCTGGAAGTCACCTTCCAGGACGCACGGCACGCCGAATGGGCTCTGTGGCGTCTCGGTACGGATGCGGAGGCCCTGGCCCCGCAGTCCCTGCGCAGCGCCCTGCGCGACGTCGCCGTCGCGCTCGCCGCCCGGTACGGAACCTAGCGCGCGGCCCCGCTTCGGAACCCAGGGGGTGTCTTGCCGATCGGGGCCCGCCGCGGTTCAGCGACCGAACGGACGAAGGCGATCGTGCGCGAGCGCAGGCCCTCCCGGCGCGAGGCGATGATCTCGTCGACCGGACGGTCGAAGGTCTCGCGGACCGGCTTGCCGTGCACCTTCACCGCGCAGTCGAGGTCGGTGCACAGGAGGAGACCGATCGCGTCGAGGCGTTCGCGCTTGTCACGTGAGGGGCGTTGGGCGGTGAACAGCGAGACCTCGTTGAAGCGGCGGGCGAACCGGCACAGGTCGCACATCACCGCGCGCGAACCGCGCGCCGAGTCGCTCGGGGCCTGGCGCAGCAGTACTCCCCGCGCTCGGCCGTCGACCTCGGTGACGAGGTAGGCGTGGGCCGGGGCGCGCAGGTCTCTCCAGCCGAGGTAGTCGATCCGGTGCCATCGGACGTCGTCGAACCGGGCCGGCAGGCGGACCTTCTTCGCGGCCGGGTCCAGGTTCACGATCGCGCCGCGCACCTCTTCCCTGGTCATGGGGAGCATGGCTTCTCCTTGTGCGTCGCACACGGGTGCGATCTGTAGGGGGGCGGGGGGTGGGAACCCCGAGCGTCAAGGCGCGGGGGTGGTGGGCGCCGTGTGCCACGGCGCCGCGCGGGACGGCCGGGTCACGGCGTGAGTCGCATGCGATGGGCGACGCCGGGGTCCCGCAGGGGTTTGAGCGCCAGGCGCACCAGAGCCAGGGCGTTGTCGTCACCGGCGATGCGATTGGCGCTGAGCTCGCCGCAGGACACGCACTGGTGGATGATCATCCACTCGCCGTCGGGCCTGACCGACATGCCCAGGGCTTCCATCCGGGCGTGGCAGTCCGCAGCCCGGTCGCCCGGCACCCGCCGGTCGACGTGCAGGCTGACCAGGCAGTTCGGGCAGTGATTGCGGTGCCGGGTGCCGGGGGCTTCCAGGGACACGTCCAGTCGGCAGCCCGTGCACCGGAAAGCGTCTCCCCGGTGCCCTCCCTCGCTGTGCAGGACGTCCTTGTACCGCTGCGGCCGGCGTGCGGCCCGGGCACGGCGACGGGTGTTCTTCGCTCGTCTCGGCATGTCCGGTCCTCTCCTCTCCTTCCGGTTCAGAGGTCGCCGAACGCTTCGAGCGGAAAGGGGGGTTGCGCCAGTGGCCGGACGGCCAACCGCATCAGGATGAGTTGGTTGTCGTCCGTGCGGGTGGGGTGGGAGGTCAGCTCGTCACAGCGCACGCAACGGTGAATGACCACCCAGCCGCCCGTACGCGGCACGGCGACGGCGATCGGCGACATGCGGCCCCCGCAGTCACCGGAACCGCCGTCGGCGGGGTCGAGAACGTGCTGGAACTGCAGGCACGACGGGCAGTGGTGGCGCCGTGCGCCGTCGTCGGCGACGGACACGGTCCGGCCGCACCACGCGCAGGAGAAAGCGCTGTTCAGGGTGGTGCGTGGCGTGCTGGAGAGAGTTCTGTTGGTGCTGGACACCCGGGGCGCTCCTTGCTGGGAAGTCTGTGATGACAGCAAGAGCAGGCCGAGCGGCCTCGACGAAGACGCCCACCCCGTACGGCGCGACATGCGCGCGGGCGGAGGCAGGGGCTGATTCAGTGCACCGGAGAGTCACGTCCGGACGCCGTCCGAGAGGGACGGCAGCGGAAAGGCGGACTACTGGTCAGACGGTGCAGCGAGGCGCGCGCGGCGCGGGCCGGAACATAAAAATCTCTCTTTTCCAGGGCACGGAAGCCCAGAACAGACCGAGGAACGCCGTCAGCGTAACCACGGCTCGGTCGGGGGGCCAGTGATTATTTCCGGGCACCGCCGCACCGTGTGCGCAGCGGAGTCGTGTCTCCGGAGCTGATGCGTCCGGGCCGGGCCGACGTCCTGACGATGGTGCCGCACCGCCGTCTGCTGTCCCTGGACGAACACGTGGAGCACACGGCGGCCAAGCCGTTGATCGTCCCGGAGATGATCGTCTGCGACCACGGGGAGGTGTTCGTCGCGCACAACTTCCGTGCCTCCTGCCGCCTTCCGGAGACGGATTGCCAGCCCACCCATGAAGGCGCCCATAAAGGTGCCCATAAAGGTGCCCATGAAGGCGCCCATAAAGGTGCTCATAAAGGTGCGCCCTTGGGGAAGGGGCACATTGAACAAGCAGTTGAACGCAAGCGCATCACCGGCTGCCCGCACCGCGACCGCACGCGATCGATGAGTGCCCATCGCTTCAGGTCCACTGCCGGAGCAACCGTCAAGGCCCGGGGAGGCGAGCACCGACCCAGCGACTCCACCTGGACAGTGGTCGTAGCCGGACCGGCTCCCGCCTCGGATACCGTGTTCCTCCACGGGGTGCCATAACGGATGTGGCGCCCTCTGCCGGAGGTAGTCAGCGTATGAGTTCAAAGCGCAGCAAGAATCCAGCCCTGCCCGTACTTGACGACGCATTTCGACTCGCGTCGGTCAAGGAGGCCGAAGAGTCCACCCGTGAGGTGGCCGCGCGGCTGGCCACCACCGAGCTGCGCCGCGTTTCCCACCCGGGCCGGGTCACCTGGGAGCCCACCGAGCAGGCCGAGCCCGTACCGGTCCCGCCGACTGTGGTCGACGGTGACGGGGACCTGTGGCTGCGGGACCGGGGCACTGGCACCTGGACCATGCCCGAGTTCGACCCGAAGGAGTTCCCGGCCCGCTGTGGCGAGGTTCTGACGTGGAACGAGCTTGCCTGCGAGTTCGGCCCGCTGACCGGACTGGCCGACGACCGCCGCATGGGCGGCGGCCGGCGCTGACCGCGCAGCCTTCCGGGACGACCGCGCCCCTGAACGCCCGCTACAGGTAGCTGGGGGGCGCCCCAGCTCACCGCGCGGCTCGACGATGGCGGCGAGCAGGTGAGCGTGGCGGTGGCACGCGGCCGCCTCGAGCAGCGTGGTTGCCCGGCTCGATGGCGACCGGGGACGCGTTCCGTGCACCGCGAGGCCGCCGAGATCCTCCGACTCCGCACCGGGGGGCGGCCGACCGTCCGGGTTCGGGCGAGCGTGACCCGGTAGCAGGCCAGGGCTTCCCGCTCGCGTTCCCGCGCGATGCGCGTGAAGCCGAGAGTGGAGGGTGCGGCGGATGTGCGGCGCGGGATCGTTCCGCGGGGTCTCTCGCGTGCCGCGTGGCGTGGTCGGGACGTGCCGCGTGGGCGTGGTCAGGAGGTGACGAGCCCGGCGAGCTTGCGCAGCGACTCCTGGAGCGCCGCCGTCGCGGAGTCCTTGAGCCTGCCGCCCATCAGTGAGACCGCCGCACCGGTGAACTCCCCGTCGATGCGCATCGTCGTGGCGTCCCCCTCCGGGGTCAGGGAGTAGCGCATGGCCAGGTTGACCCCCATCGGCCCCTTGCCCCGGGTCGCCAGCAGGCGGCCCTCCTCAAGGCCGTCGACCGTCCAGATCACCTCGGCGGGGAAGCCCATGAGCTTCATGTTCTCCTCGTAGGTGGCCGCGAGCTCCAGCTCGGCCGGGCCGCCCTCGGGGAAGCTGGTGTGGGTGGCGTTCCACTCCCCGTACGACGAGAAGTCCGTCAGACGGCCCCAGACCTTCCCGGCGGGCGCCTCGATGCGTGCCTCGGCGCTGACTTCAGCCATGCGACCACCCCTGGTTCGTCCGGTTTCGGTGTCGCGGAAGGTAGCGGGGGCCGCCCGAACATTCAATACTGATGACCCGTCAGATCTGTTGGGGCTGCCTGTTCCACCAGATCGTCGCGGAGTCGAACCTGTCCGACGCGCGGGGGTGCGGGCCCTCGTCGTGGCAGTGGAAGGCCGACCAGAAGAGATCGGCGGGCAGGGCGTCGTCGGGTGCGTACACGCGGTAGACGTACTGCAGCCCGTCCTGGGCGAGCAGCGCGACCATCCAGAACACCCGTTCCTCCTCCCCTTCCGCTCCCGCCGCGTCCGTGTGGCGTGGGGGACGTGTGCGCGGGGGCCTGCGGTTGCCGCGGGGGCGTGAGACGCAAGGCGGCGCGCGCTCCGGACCGTCATGGTTGTGCCGTTCGGCACGATCTCATCCGCAAGGATGACGGACGGCTCCGGTGTCCCCAACTTCGGTGGGATGCCCAATGGGTCGCTCCGGGGATGCCCTTCGGCCGAGGGACTGATGGGGTAGAGGTGTGCAAAACCGGACGCCGCGCATGCCTGACCAGCCCGCACCGAACCACACCGAGAACGATGCCCGCTTCACCGTGGAGCTGGCATCGGTGCTGACGGGTGCGCGCAGGCGCGCCCTGCGCGACGGTGACCGGCAGATCGACACCGCCCACCTCCTGCATTCGCTGATCGAGACGGACCCCGAGGTCCGCGAGGCCTTCGACGGCGGGTCCCAGTTGGCCAAGGTGCTCGGCTATCTCGTCCAGCGCAGCATCGGCTACGGGCTCCGCTGGCAGGGCTCCGTCGAGGATTCCGGCGCCGTTCCGGTGGTGCGCGACCCGGCGGTCGACGGCTGGTCGCCCTCGGCCCTCGCCGCGATGGAGGGCGCGCTGTACCGTGCGGCGTCGCGCGGCGAAGCGCGTGCCGCCGGCCTCGATCTGCTCGCCGCCCTGGCGGCCGACACCGAGTGCCGTGCGGTGGAGGTGCTCGCCCGCGGGGGCGTGGACGCGCGGTGGCTGGCGGACCGGGTGGTCGTGCTCGCGGCCGAGGCGGCGCGACACGCGTGAGCCGCCCCATGACGGTGATCCCTCGCCCCCCTTCCCCGGGCGCGGCCGGAGGGCCGTCTCGACAGGTGTCATGGGGGTGACGGTGCTGTCGACTGCTGCCATGATGTGCCGATGCAAGCGTCTTCGGGATTTCAGGGCAGAAGTGCCGGGCTGGGCCTCGCACTGGTCTCGGCCTTCGCGTTCGGCGGTTCGGGAGTGGCGGCCAAGCCGCTGATCGAGGCGGGGCTCGACCCGCTGCACGTGGTCTGGCTACGCGTCGCGGGCGCCGCCGTCATCATGCTCCCGGTCGCCTGGCGACACCGGAATCTCGTACGGGAACGCCCCGCGCTGCTGGCCGGGTTCGGCCTGTTCGCGGTGGCCGGGGTCCAGGCCTTCTACTTCGCCTCCATCTCCCGTATCCCGGTCGGTGTGGCGCTCCTGGTGGAATACCTGGCACCCGCGCTGGTCCTCGGCTGGGTCCGCTTCGTGCAGCGCAGGCCCGTCACCCGGGCCGCCGCGGTCGGGGTGGTGCTGGCGGTCGGCGGCCTGGCGTGTGTCGTCGAGGTCTGGTCCGGGCTCAAGTTCGACCTGCTCGGCCTGTTGCTCGCCCTCGGCGCGGCCTGCTGCCAGGTCGGCTACTTCGTTCTCTCCGACCACGGCGGGCAGGACGGCCGGGACGGCGGGGGCAAGCACGCCGGGCCTCCGCACCCCGTCGGGGTCATCGCGTACGGACTGATCGTCGGCGCGGCCGTCCTCACCGTCGTCGCCCGCCCCTGGGGCATGGACTGGTCGCTGCTGGGCGGCAGCGCGGGCATGAACGGCGACGAGGTCCCCGCCTGGCTGCTGCTCGGCTGGATCGTGCTGCTCGCCACCGTGCTCGCGTACGTCACCGGGGTCGTCTCGGTCCGGCTGCTCTCGCCCCAGGTGGCCGGAGTCGTCGCCTGCCTCGAAGCGGTCATCGCGACCGGACTGGCCTGGGTGCTGCTCGGCGAGCATCTCTCCGCACCGCAGCTCATCGGCGGATTCGTGGTGCTGACCGGCGCGTTCATCGCTCAGTCCGCCGCGCCGAAGCCCCCGTCGGGTCCCGTCGCCTCCGGTGCCGGTGCCGGAGCGGTGGCCGGCGTCGCCGAGGGCGAGTTGTCCGGCGGCCGGGCCCCGCATTAGTGTGACGGCCATGCATCTGACTGTGCTGCCGCCCCCCGCCGCCTAGCGCGGGCGGCCACTCCTGACGAAGACCGGGCTCGGGCAGTCCCCGAGCGGCTCGTCGCTGCCCGCGTGCGGAGCCGAGCGACCTGCCACCCTGTCCTCCTCTGGAGAAGTCGTATGTCCATCCCTGTTGCTTCCGCGTTGCCCGTCGGGCGAAGCATGCTGTATCTGGTCGTCGCCGGAGTCGCCTGGGGCACCGCAGGCGCGGCCGCGTCCCTGATCTTCCGGGTCAGTGATCTCGGCCCCCTCGCCCTGTCCTTCTGGCGCTGCGGGGGCGGTCTTCTCCTGCTGGCCGGGGCGCTCGCACTGCGCCCCCGCCGGACGCCCCGGGTGCCCGAGCCCCGGCCTCGCCGACTGCTCCGGATTCTCGGTACCGGCATCGGTCTCACCCTGTTCCAGACCGCGTACTTCGCGGCCGTCGAGGTCACCGGCCTCGCCGTCGGCACCGTCGTCACGCTCGGCGCCGGGCCCGTCCTGATCGCCGTCGGGGCGCGTCTGCTGCTGGGCGAACGCCTCGGCCGGGGCGGCCTGGTCGCCGTGACCGGCGCGCTGACCGGGCTCGTCGTGCTGGTCCTGGGCGGCGAGGGCGGCGACGTCGTGCCGGCCGGGGTGCTGCTCGCGCTGCTGTCCGCCGCCGGGTACGCGGCCATCACGCTGCTCACCCGTTGGCTCGGGCGCGACGGCGGCGGCGGTGACGCGCTGACCACCAGCGCCTGGGCGTTCGGCATCGGAGCGGTGGGCCTGCTGCCCATGGCCATGGCCGAGGGGCTGGTGCCGCACACCGCAGAGACCGGGCAGGTGCTGTGGCTGTTGGTCTATGTGGCCGCGATCCCCACGGCGCTCGCCTACGCGCTGTACTTCGCCGGGGCGGCCGCCGTCCGATCGGCCACCGTCTCGGTGATCATGCTGCTGGAGCCGGTGAGCGCGGCCGTCATCGCGGTGACCGTCCTGCGGGAGCGGTTGACGGCGGCCACGGTCCTCGGCACGCTGCTCCTGCTGTCCGCGGTGGCGGGACTGGCCCTCGCGGAGGCGCGCGACGCGGCGGCGGCCCGTCGGCGGCAGGCCCTGCCCGTGTGACTACCCCGCCCGGCGGGGCGGCGGGTGCCGGTCGCGGCGGACATGGCCGCCGCGGCCCCGGTCGGTGTGCCGCCGCGGTCTCCGTCAGAGCGCGGACAGGTAGTCGGGTACGGCGATGGCCGGATCCATGTCGTCCGCGGGGACCGGCGCCGCGTAGCCCCGGGTGAGCGGCACGATGCCGGTCCAGTGGGGGAGGGTGCTGTCCTCGGGCTCGTCGTTGGGCCCGCCGGTGCGGACCTTCGCGGACACTTCGTTCAGGTCCAGCCGGATCACCGCCGTCGCGGCGAGCTCCTTGGCGTCGGCCGGCCGGGAGTCGTGGGAGCGGCCGGGCACGACCTGTTCCACGATCGCGTCCAGGGCGAGCCGTCGCTCCTCGGGGTCGGTCACCGTCACGGCCGTGCCGTGCACCACCACCGAGCGGTAGTTCATCGAGTGGTGGAAGGCGGACCTGGCCAGCACGAGGGCGTCGACATGGGTGACCGTCAGGCAGACCGGCAGCCCCGGGTCGGCGCTCCTCGCCGAGCGCAGCGGTCGTGAGCCCGTCGAACCGTGGACGTACAGCCGCTCTCCTATCCGGCCGAAGAGGGTCGGCAGGACGACCGGGGCGCCGTCGCGCACGAAGCCCAGGTGGCAGAGGTAGGCCTCGTCGAGGATGGAGTGGACCAGCTCGCGGTCGTAGGAGGCGCGCTCCTTGGACCGGGTGGGCACCGTGCGGTCGGTGGGCAGGTAGGGGGCGGCGACGCCGGAGCCCGTGCCGTCGGGCATTGCGGTGTGCTGCATTTGCTGACTCCATTGCACTAGTGCATACTATTGTTTGTGCTAGGAGAGTATCGGATCAGTGGGCGGCGCGCAGCGGAGATCGCCGCCAGCGTGGAGCGCGGGGTCGGCACCGGAGACCTTCCGCCGGGTCAGGTGCTGCCCCCCATGCGGGAGTTGGCCGCACGTCTGGAGGTCAACCCCAACACCGTGGCCGCCGCCTACCGGACGCTGCGCGAGCGCGGCGTGATCGAAACGGCGGGTCGGCGGGGGAGCCGGGTGCGTCCGGCCCCGGCCAGCACGTCGCGCGGGTCGCTGCGGATCGAAGCGCCTCCGGGCGTACGGGACCTCGGCGAGGGCAATCCCGATCCGGAGCTGCTGCCCGACCTCGGGCCGGCGCTCGCGGCGGCCGCCGCGGCCGACGCGGAGAGCCATGGTCTGTACGGGCAGGCGGCGGTGGTCGCGGAGTTCGCCGCGTACGCCCGCGCCGCGCTGGACGCCGACGGGGTGCCCGCCGGGCCGGTCGCCGTGACGTCCGGAGCGCTGGACGCGATCGAGCGGGTCCTCGCGGCACACCTGAAGCCGGGTGACGCGGTGGCGGTGGAGGACCCCGGCTGGGGCAGCGTGCTCGACCTCGTACCGGCGCTCGGGCTGCGCGCCGTGCCGGTCGGCGTGGACGACTCCGGACCGCTGCCCGCGGATGTGGAGCGGGCGCTGCGGGCGGGGGCGAGGGCCCTGGTCGTCACCGACCGGGCGCAGAACCCGACCGGCGCGTCCCTGGACGCGCCGCGCGCCCGGGAGCTGCGCGCGGTCCTCGGGCGCTACCCGGAGGTGCTGCTGATCGAGGACGACCACGGACACGCCATCGTCGACCTGCCGCTGCACCCGCTGGCCGGGGTGACGGCCCACTGGGCGTTCATCCGTTCGGCGGCCAAGGCGTACGGCCCCGATCTGCGGGTGGCCACGCTCACCGGGGACGCCGTCACGGTCGACCGGGTGGCGGGGCGGCAGCGGCTCGGGCCCGGCTGGGTCAGCCGGCTGCTCCAGCGTGCCGTGCTCCAGTTGTGGACCTCGGGGGCCGTCGACACTCGTGCGGTGTCACGCTCCTACGGGGACCGCCGGGACGCGCTCATCCGTGCGCTGGCGGAGCGTGGCGTGAGTGCCCGGGGCCGTAGCGGGATGAACGTGTGGGTGCCCGTGAGCGACGAGACCGGGGCCGTCGCCCGGCTGCTCCACGCGGGCTGGGCGGCGGCCCCGGGCGCACGCTTCCGGCTGGACACGCCTCAGGGGGTGCGGCTCACCGTCTCCCCGCTGACCGCGGCGGACATCGGGCCCCTGGCGGACGCGGTGGCCGCGGCCGCGGCCACCGCACGGCCGGTCAGCTACGGCTGAGACCGACGGCGTCGGCGTCCGGCGGCAGGGCTCGGTCCGCCGCCGGCTCCGGTGGGGCGGCGACCGGAACGGCCGCGGGCCCCGGTGGGGCGGCGGCAGGAGCCCCCGCGGGCTCCGGTGCGGCGGCAGGGCGGGCCCGGCTCTGGGTGAGGGCCGCCCCGACGAGGACGATCAGCGCCCCGACCGGGGTGTTCCAGCTCAGCTGTTCGCCGAGCAGTGCGACGCCTGCCGCCGTCGCGATCACCGGAATGAAGTACGTGACCATCTGGGCCGTCGTCGGGCCGACCTCCTGGACCAGGCCGTACTGGAGCAGGACGGCGAGGCCCGTGCCGAGCGCGCCCAGGGCGATCACCGAGAGCGTCGGGAGCAGCGGATAGGACGTTGGCGCCGAGGTGAACAGCGGGGTCACCACGGCCAGTTGCAACGTACCGAGGAAGAGCTGGCTGCCCGTGAGCGCCAGCGTCGACGACCCGGTTCCGGCCAGGGTGCGGCGTACGTAGATCCAGCCGACCGGATAGCAGAACGAGGCGAGCAGCGCCATGCCCGTACCCGGCAGGTCCAGGCCGGAGAACCCCTGCCAGGCGCCCAGCACCGTGAGGACGCCGAGGAAGCCGACGCCGAGACCGCCCACCCGGCGGCGGGTCGGGCGGTCCTCGGACAGGGCGATCACCGAGAGCGCCATGCCCCACAGTGGCGAGGTCGCGTTGCAGATCCCGGCCAGCGTCGAGGGGATCGTCAGCTCCGCGTAGGAGAAGAGCGAGAACGGCAGTGCGTTGAGGAGGAGCGCCGCGACCGTGAGGTGCCCCCAGGTCCGGGCGGAGCGCGGAAGCCGATCCCGGCGCATCGCCATGGCGGCGACCAGCACCGCCGTACCGGCCAGCAGCCGACCGAAGGTGACCTGGAACGGGGCGTAGCCCTCGGTCCCGACCTTGATCAGCAGAAAGCTGAACCCCCAGATCAGCGAGAGCCCCGCGAACCGGATCCGCCAGTCGAGGGCGGGGCACCGCACGGCGGGCGCGATCGGGGCCGCCGGAGGAGGCGGCGGGGGAGGTGCTGACGCCGGGGTCGTGACCGTCGGCTCGCAGGTAGCGCTCATGAGGTCAACCCTGACGAAGATGACATCGTAGGACAAGCGAATCTTTCTGTGCTTGTTCGCGTAGCATCGCTTACATGTTGAACCTGGAGCGGCTGCGCACGTTGGACGCCCTCGCCCGGCACGGCTCGGTGAGCGGGGCGGCCGACGGGCTGCACGTCACGACCTCGGCGGTCTCGCAGCAACTGGCGAAGCTCGAGCGTGAGGTCGGGCAGCGGCTGCTCGCCAAGAACGGCCGAGGCGTCCGGCTCACCGACGCCGGCCGGCTGCTCGCGGACCACGCCGCGCGGATCCTGTCGCAGGTGGAGCTGGCCCAGTCCGACATCGAGGCACAGCGCGGCGAGGTCGTCGGCGAGGTACGGATCTGCGCCTTCCCGACGGCGGCCCGCGGGTTGTTCCCCGCGATGCTCACGGCCTTGCGCGCGGACCACCCCGATCTCGCCGTCCGCACCCGGGAGCTGGAGCCCGAACAGGGGCTGCGCGCGGTGCTCCGCGGAGACGTCGACCTGGCCGTCGTGCTGGACTGGAGCAACAAGCGGCTGCCCGTGCCCGGCGGGCTGGCCAAGGCCGAACTCCTCGACGACGCGCCGGACATCGCCATGCCGGCCGGGCATCCGCTGGCGGACCGTGACGAGGTGGCGCTGGAGGACTTCGCGGACGACCCGTGGGTGTCCTGGCCCGAGGGCGAATTCTGCTACGAGTGGCTGATGTTCACGCTGCGCTCCCGCGGCATCGAGCCCCGCATCGCCCATCTGGCGGGTGAGCACCACACACAACTCGCGCTGATCGCGGCCGGGTTTGGCGTCTGCGTGGCTCCTCGGCTGGGGCGCGGTCCGGTCCCCGAAGGCGTGCGGCTGGTGCCCGTGCGGCAGACCATGCGGCGGCATGTCCACGCGGTCTGGCGCACGGACGCGGACCGTCGGCCGTCGGTCCGCGCCGCGGTGAAGGCGCTGCGGGCGGCGGGGGCGGGGGCGGGTGGGGCGGCGGACGGCGGATGAGCTCCGGAGGTCGGGGGCGTTGTGGCCGCGGGCGGAAGCTCAGTCGAGATCGGCGAGCTTGCGGAAGTCCCAGGACGTGATCGTCTCCGGGATGAGCCGCAGCCACGCGTGCCGTCCGTCGTGCGGCATCTCCGCCATGCCGAAGTACTTGGCGGGGAACAGCCGCTCCGGCTCCACGAGTTCGGAACAGGGCTCGCCCGTGCGGGGCGCCTCGCCGACGAACTCCGCCCGGCCGGTGAGCTCCACGCCGCGCAGCTCCTCGTACCCCTCGCCGTCGTCCACGACCACGGCGATCCTGGCGTCCCCCCGCAGCTGGGACCAGCGCAGGCTGCGCGTGATGGAGTACAGCCAGAGGGAGCCGCCGTCCCAGACGAACCACAGGGCGCCGACGTGCGGGGCGCCGTCGGGGCCGAGCGTCGCCACCCGGCAGGTGCGCTGTTCGCCGAGATAGGCGTCACGCTCCCCGGGCGTCATCATGATCCGGCGGCCTCGTCGCTGGGTGTCGGTCATGGTCGCCCTCTCCCCTCATATGACTGAGTGTCAGAAATCATGGGCGCTCTTCCTTCCTGACGCAATGGCCGCTACTGTCGCGCGCCCGGTCCGTCCACGGAAGTCCGTTCACGGAAGTCCGTCCCGAGGAGCCCGTACTCCCGGGCGGCGGTCACCGAGAAGGGGAGGAGCGCCCGTGGAGTCGAGGTCATCACAGGAGCGGCTCACCGAACTGCTCGACCACGCCACCACCGTCCTGCTGACCGTCGAGTGCCAGCAGGGCGTCGTCGGGCCGGAGAGCGCCCTGCCCGAACTCGCCGCCGCAGCACGCTCGTCGGGCGCGCTCGACAACATCGCCCGCCTCGTCGTCGCCGCCCACGGAAATGGGGTCCAGGTGATGCACGCGGTCGCCGAGAGCCGGCCCGACGGTCGCGGCGGCAACCACAACGCCCGGCTCTTCCGGGCCGCCGCCCGGCTGCCCGTCCAGCAGCACACCGGCAGCACCGCCGTCCGGATCGCGGCCCCCATCGAGGTGGCCGACGAGGACCTCGTCGTCCGCCGGCTGCACGGCCTCTCGCCGCTGGCCGGTACCGACGTCGACCCGCTGCTGCGCAACCTCGGCTGCCGGACGCTCGTCGTCACCGGCGTATCGGCCAACATCGCGATCCCCAACGCCGTCTTCGACGCGGTCAACCTCGGCTACACGGCCGTCGTCCCGGCCGACGCCATCGCGGGGGTACCCGCCGAGTACACCCCCGCGATGGTCCGCAACACGCTCGCCCTCGTCGCCACCGTCACCACCACGGACGCCGTACTCGGCGGCTGGAAGCGACCGCGCGGGCAGGGGCCGGGGCAGGAAGCGGCTACGCCAGCCTGATCGAGTCGCCCTCGACGGTGATCTCACGGGCGGGCAGCGGTCGCGTGGCGGGCCCGCCGGTCGGGCTGCCCGTGGCGGCGTCGAAGGTGGAGTCGTGGCACGGGCACGTGATCGTGCCGTCCGAGACGTCCTGGACCGCACAGCCCTGATGGGTGCACGCGGACGAGAACGCCTTGAACTCGCCCGGCCGCGGCTGGGTCACCACGACCTTCTCCGCGGCGAAGACGACTCCGCCGCCCTCCGGGATGTCCGCGGTCGCGGCGAGCACCTCTCCACCCTTCCCGCCGCTCCCGGGCTGCTCGACCGTGTCCGAACTTCCCGAACCGTCCGATCCGCCGCACGCGGTGAGGGCGGCGGCCGCTCCGGCCGCTCCCACCGCGGCGACGACCGTGCGGCGTCCGAGGAGGCTCCGGCGCTCCTGTGTTGCGCTCATCGCGGCATAGCCCTCGTCGGTCTTCTTGTCGTTCCCGGCTCGGTCACTTCGGTCAGGGGTACGTGCCCCGGCGAAACGATGTTCACGCCGCGATCCCGCGAGGTCGGATGCCGCTGGACGGCCCCGTCGGCCGGGGGTAGTTTCGCCGACCTCTGCCGCCGCCGTCAGGGGAGTCCGCGTTGGTGCTGGTCGGACGGACCGAGGAACGGCACGCCCTGCTCGACGCGATCAGGGCAGGGGCTCGACGTCGCAGATCGTCGCGGGCGTGGACTGGGTGGCCAGGAAGGCACAGAAGCCCGCCATCGTGTCGTCACCTGCCCCCGGGTCCTCCTCCCCGAACAGGCTCCTGGACGTCACCGACCTCGGCGGCGGACCGTCCGAACCGGGCAAGCCGGTGGCCGCGTTCACCACCCAGTGCTCCACCTCCACCCCGGCCTGCTCCTTCGACGCCTCCGCCTCCAGCGACCCGGACGGCGACATCGCCTCGTACGCCTGGAAGTTCGGCGACGGCGCGACCGGCTCCGGCGCCGACGAGAGCGGCGGTGGCGGCGAAGGTCGCCAGACCCCTGCGGACTCTTCGTGCCGTTGCGGTGATGCGCACGGGTTCCCCGATCCGTCTCAGTCGCGTTGAACGGCTGTGAGGCCAGCCGACTCGTGTGCCGAATCCCTACCGACGCCTGACCGAGGCGGGGCGGTTCCCGGGGGCCTCGGCGAGGTCGGTTGGGTGAGCGCGAGTCAGTCCGGCCGCAAGGGCCCCGGCTGCGCCGCGAGTTCGGGAGTCGGGCGGTGACGTCCCGTTCCGTTGGGCGGGCGCGACGGCGCCGCTCCTGTACCTCTTTCGATCACGGCTTCCGTCGTCGGCGGCGACGTGGCGGAGGGTGCGGTCCAGTGAAGCGCGGCGATGACCGGCGCGAACCTGCTGGGCACCGAAGCGCCTTCGGAGGGCTGCGCAGTGGGTACATGACGCCGTCCCCCAAGGGGGAAGCCACTCGGACATGGGGGAGTCCCGTGAAGGTCATGGCCAGGCGGAGACGGCCTGCGAGGACGTCCGGTGGCTGGTGCGCCTCATGTGCGTGGTGCGGGCGCGGCGTTGGTCCGACATCGGCGAAAGCCCGTGGGGCTTGGCCTGTACGTGTCAGGGTGCCGAGGTTTCGCTCTAGACTCCGATCAGTGTTCGGTAAAGCCAGGTGCGGCCCGCGGGGGAGCCCCGCACAGATGATGGGGTAGACAGTGATTTTGAAGACGTTCGGCTGGTCGTTCGCGGTGACCGCGCTCGGCCTCGTCGTGGCGGTGCTGTACGGGGGGTGGGCGGCCTTCGGGATCGTGGCGATCCTGTCCATTCTCGAGATCTCGGTGTCCTTCGACAACGCCGTGGTCAACGCCGGGATCCTGAAGAAGATGAACGCCTTCTGGCAGAGGATCTTCCTCACCATCGGTGTGCTCATCGCCGTCTTCGGCATGAGGCTGGTCTTCCCCGTCGTGATCGTGGCGATCAGCGCCAAGGTCGGCCCGGTCGAGGCCGTGGACCTCGCGATCAACGATGCCGAGCGTTACGAACAGCTCGTCACCGACGCCCACCCGTCGATCGCGGCCTTCGGCGGCATGTTCCTGCTGATGATCTTCCTCGAGTTCATCTTCGAGGACCGTGACATCAAGTGGCTCGGCTGGCTGGAGCGCCCGCTGGCCAAGTTCGGCAAGATCGACATGGTGTCGGTCTGTATCGCCCTGATCGTCCTGGCGATCAGTGCCATGACGTTCGCGACCCAGGCCCACCAGCACGGCGGCCTGCATGTCGACAAGGCGGCGACGGTCCTCCTCTCGGGCGTCTTCGGTCTCATCACGTACCTCGTCGTCGGCGGTCTCTCCGGCTACTTCGAGAACAAGCTGGAGGAGGAAGAGGAGCGCGAGCACGAGGCCGAGGAAGAGGCCAGGAGGAGTGGCCGGAAGGTTCCGGTGGTTTTGATGGCCGGCAAGGCCGCGTTCTTCATGTTCCTCTACCTGGAGGTCCTGGACGCGTCCTTCTCCTTCGACGGCGTCATCGCTGCCTTCGCGATCACCAACGACATCGTCCTGATGTCGCTCGGCCTCGGAATCGGCGCCATGTACGTCCGTTCGCTGACGGTCTACCTCGTCCGCCAGGGCACCCTCGACGACTACGTCTACCTGGAGCACGGCGCGCACTACGCGATCGGCGCGCTGGCCGTGATCCTCATGATCTCCATCCGCTACCAGATCCCCGAAGTGGTCACCGGTCTCATCGGTGTCCTGCTGATCGCCGGGTCCTTCTGGTCCTCCGTCCGCCGCAATCGCAGGCTGGCGGCGGACGGAGGGGAGCAGACGGGTCCTCCCGAGAAGGCCGAGGTCCCCTCCGGCGTCTGAGCCGGCGCGGACCGCGGTCCGGCTCGCGCGGAAACCCGGGCCGGCCGTTGGGCTGCGAGGCGTTTGGACCGGGACGGGTCACCCCGTCCTTGGTGGTGATGACGAGGCCATCGGCATGGGACCCCGGTGGCCTCGTCCGGCGGCGACCACCCTCGGTCACCGCGCTCACTTCGGGCCGGAATCCGGTGGCGGGGGCGCGGCGCCGTCGGCGGTCTGCCCGGAGCGGGCCGACCGGCTTGCCGGCCGGGCCCCAGTGGCCTGTAACCGCCGCCGAACACGTAGACTCCATGGAATGAGTGTGCGCCGTATCACCCCTGGACGCCCGCGAACCAAACCCGCCGAGGAGCGGCGTGCCGACCTTTTGGACTCGGCCGAGAGGGTGTTCGTCGAGCGGGGCATCGACGCTGCTCGGATCGATGAGATCGCTGAGGGCGCGGGTATCGCGATCGGCACCTTCTACCTCTACTTCAGCTCCAAGCGCGAGATCATGCTCGCGGTACAGGCCCGCTTCATCGATCGGCTGGTCGAGCGGCAGAACGCGGCGGTGCGGAGCCTTCCCGCCGACGACTGGGTCGGACGCGTGGACGCCTGGCTCAGTGATGCGGTCCGCGTCTACCTGGAACATGCCGAACTGCACGATGTGCTGTACGGCCACACTCCGATCAACGCGTCGACGGAGATCGAGGTCAGTCCCACGAACGCGCACGTCGAAGCGTTCCGGCAGCTCATCTCCGAGCGCCCCGACCCGCCGGCGGACGCCCCGGACCCCGCCATGGCGGCGCTCTTGATCTACAGCGCCTGGTACGGCGCCACCCACGCGCTGCTGCATCACGAGGCCGAGGACATCGACCGCCTGGCCGAGGGACTCATCGCCGACATCACCGACCTCGCCCACCGCTACCTGCGCGCCGAGGTCTGAGCGCCGGTCCCGTGCACCGAGAACCGGTACACCGCTGCCGTCGACCCCCTGGGCGGGGGGCGACGGCAGCGGTGCGGTTCGGGCGACGGGGGGCCGGTGGGTTGTTCTCCGGGGATCCGTCACGTGTCGCCGGTCAGCCGTTCACCGGGGCGATGCGCCAGTGACGGGCCCGCTCGTACTGTGAGCTCAGCCGTGAGAACGCCCCACCGGCGCGCAGCAGTTCGTCCCTGGTGCCGGCCTCCACGACCCGGCCGTCGTCCAGCGAGACCACATGGTCCGCCGTGGCCAGGGTGGCGGGACGATGGGCGATCACGATCACCGTGCGGTCGGGGTCGTCGCCGAGGTTGGCGATGGCCCGGGTGACCGCGGCCTCGTTCTCCGGGTCGAGGGCGGAGCTGGCCTCGTCCACCAGGACGATCCGCGCCCGCTTGAGCATCGCCCGGGCGATCGCGACGCGCTGGCGTTCGCCGCCCGACAACTGCGCGCCACCCTCGCCCACCCGGGTCTGCCAGCCGGCGGGAAGCCGCTCGATCACCTCGTCGAGCCGTGCCGCGGCGGCGGCCTCCCGCAACTCGTCCCAGGTCGCGTCCGGGCGTGCCAGGCGCAGGTTGTCCTCGATGGTGTCGTCGAACAGGTAGACGTCCTGGAAGACGATGGCGATCTCGTCGAGCAGGGTGCTCGGGTCGAGTTCGCGCACATCGACGCCGCCCACGCGCACCTGGCCCGAGTCGACGTCGAAGAACCGGGCGATGAGCCGGGTCGCCGTCGTCTTCCCGGACCCCGATGGCCCGACCAGGGCGGTGGTGGTGCCCGGCCGGCAGCGCAGGGTCACGTTCTTCAGAGCGGGGGTGTCGCCGCCCGGGTAGGTGAAGGTGACGTCCCTGAGCTCGACGTCGGCCTCGGTGATCAGGCGTACCGGCTCGGCCGGAACCGGCAGAGCCGGAGTGGACAGCAACTCCTCGATGCGCCCGATCTGGTTCCGCAACGCCCGCAGCGCGCCGATGAGGTCGATGAGATTGCCGAGCGGCTCCAGGAAGCGGGCGGCGAGCACGAGCAGCACGATCGCGGTGGCGACCTCGATGCGCCCACTGAGCATCAGCTCGGCGGTCAGGGCGAGCACCGCGACGAACCCGGCCATGATCACGCCGGTGTAGACGAAGAACGGCTGCCGCGCACGGCGCATGCCGTCGCGGTAGGTCTCGCGATGGTCCTCCAGCGCGGCGCGCATCCGGGGCGTGCCCTCGGCGTGGCCTGCGGCGCGCAGCACCGGCTGGGCCTGACCCAGCTCGATCGCCCGGCTGGCCACCCCGGCCGCCGCCTGCTCCAGCTCGCCCTCGGTGATCTCGGCGATGCGCGCGGCCCGCTGCAGGGCCAGGTAGGCGACCAGCGCGATCCCGCACAGCAGCAGCGCCATCCGCCAGTCGACCGTGAACGTCACGACGACGACCGTCGCGGGCAGCAGCGTCGAGGTGATCACGGGCCCGCCGATGGTCACGGCCAGATGGGCGGCGCTGCCGACGTCCGCGGTCACGCCGCGCGCGAGCCGGGCCTTGTGCTCGGCGGTGAACCAGCCCAGCGTCAGGGTGCTCACATGGTGCATCAGCCGTCGGCGCAGTTGCGCCGCGAGCGCGCCCGCCGCCGCGAAGCCCACCGGGGTGGCGATGATGCTCAAGGCCGCGTACAGCGCCGCGCCGATCCCACCGAGCACCAACCACGGGGTGGCCGCGCCGACGTCCGGTTCGGGTCGCACGACCGCGTCCAGGATGGGGATGAGCAGAGCGAGCAGCAGACCCTGCAGGACCGCCTGCGCCGCGGTGAGCAGCCACAGGCGGGCCAGCAGCTTCGGATTCGGCCAGAGTCGGTACAGGCGGCGGATCACGCGAGCACTCCTTCCTGTGCCGCCCACAGCCGGGCGTACAGCCCGTCCCGGACGAGCAGTTCATCGTGGCGGCCCTGTTCGACGAGCCGCCCGTTCTCGAGCACGAGGATCTGGGCCGCGCCCGCGATGGTGTGCAGCCGATGGGCGATCACGATCACCGTCTTGCCCACCGCCAGGTTGGACAGCGCCTCCTGGACCGCGGATTCGCTGTCGGCGTCCAACGCGGCCGTCGCCTCGTCGAGGACGACGATCGGCGCCCCGGACAGGATCGCCCGCGCGATCGTCAGCCGCTGGCGTTCACCGCCGGACAGACTGCCGCCGCCCGAGTCGAGCAGCGTGTCGTACCCGTCGGGCAGGCCCGCGATCACCTCGTGGATGTGCGCGGCCTCCGCTGCCGCGCGGACCTCGGCGTCGCTCGCGCCGGGCCGGCCGATGCGGATGTTCTCCGACACGCTGTCCCGCAGCAGGGCGACGTCCTGGAAGACCAGCGACATCGACGCCAGCAGTTTCGCGGACGGGATCGAGCGCACGTCCACCCCGCCGACCCTGATCGCCCCCTCCGACACCTCGTGGAAGCGGGGCAGCAGGCCGGCCAGGGTCGACTTGCCGGCTCCCGACGGGCCCACGATGGCGGTCACCCCGCCCGGCGGACAGACGGCGCTGATGTTCTCGACCGCGTTGGTCACCCCGTCGTACGAGAACGAGACCCGGTCGAACTCGACGCCGTGGCCCTCGGGCGTCAGCGGAGTCTCGGGCTCGGGCAGCGGGGTGCGCGACAGCAGCTGCTCGATGTTGGACGCGCCCATCCGGCCCTTGCGCACGCCTTGGGCGGCGGTGACCGCGGGCAGGATGGAGTTGGGCAGCCCGATGGCGACGACCAGGAACGTCACCAGGTCGGCGACGCCGAGCGACCCGCGGTCGACGAGGACCAGACCCACGGCCGCCACGGCGGTGAGGACGGCCATCTCCGAGCCGAACAGCCGCGAGACCGCGGAGCTGTGGCGCACCTCGGCGACCCAGGCCGCGAACGCCTGGGTGTGCTCGTCCACGGCGTCGTCGTAGCGGCGCAGGACACGGCCCCCGGTGCCGAACGTCTTGACCACCTGGATCCCGTCGGCGTACTCGACGCTGGCGGCGCTGATGCGCGCGTCGGCGGCGACCAGCCGGTTCATATGGCTTGTCATGGAGCGCATCGAGATGCGGAAGAAGACGCCCATCAGGAGGAGCACACCCAGCACGACCAAGGCCATGCGGACGTCGACGAAGAGCAGATAGCCGGTCGCGACGGCCGTCACGGTGGTCGCTCCGACCAGCTGTCCCAGCGCGTGCGCGATGACCTCGTGCATCTCCTCCAGGTCACCGGTCATCGCCCGCTTGACCTTGCCCGAGCCGACCGAGCGGAACCAGCCCAGCGGCAGCCTGCCGAGATGCGTCACGATCCGCACCCGCACGTCGTGCAGGATCTTCGCGTCCGCGTAGTGCCCCACCCGGGCGGACTGCACGAACAGTACGAGCCAGAGGCCCGCGCCCGCGGCCCCGATGCCGACCCAGGTCCAGATGGCGGTGTGCGACGGAGTGGGGTCGTCGAGCATGAGCCGCGCGATCTCGGCCACGGCGATGTAGGGCACGATCCCCGCCGCCGCGCTCAGGCACGAGAGCACCGCACAGATGACGAGATGGTTTCTGATCGGGGCGAGCAGACGCATTAACGCGCCGGGCCCGGCCAGCCCCGGAGTCTGTGATGTTGATCGTTTCATTAGGGTACCCTAACATGGCGACTGAGGCTCATTCAATAAACATGCACGTCATCCCGGACGCCCCTCTGTCCGGGCTCTCGCCCTCACGGCCTTCACCGAAGGGAACGCCCCGTCATGTTCCGACCGCACTTCGACCCTCTGTCATCGAGCCGCCGCTCTCGCGCTGCTCCCCACCGCCCCAACGCCGCTGTGGTCTGCGCGGTCGTCGCCCTCACGGCGGTCGGTGTCACCGGGTGCGCCGGCGCCGAAGCGGGGCCACGCCAGGACGACAAGGCGAGCCGCATCACCTTCGAGTCCTGTAGTCGCACCGTCCGGCTCGACCGGGTCCCACAGCGGGTGGCGATCACCACGGACGCCATAGCCGACACCCTGTTCGCGCTCGGCGTCGGTGACCGGATCGTCGCGAAGACTCGCGGCGAGTCCGCCCCCGCGCCCGAACTGAAGGAGCGCCTCGCCGCGCTGCCGAGTCTCGGGACGCGCAATCCGGGCGTCGAGGCGCTGATCGCCGCCAGGCCCGACCTCCTGATCACCGATCAGGTCGAGAAGGTCTCCGGCAAGCAGGGCAGCCCGAGCATCGCCGAACTGAGGGAACTGGGGATCGCGACCTACGTGGTCGGCGGCGGTTGCGCCGCGGACCTGCGCTCGGACACCTCCGGACTGGACGCGCTCGACGCCGACCTGCACCAGCTCGGCGTGATCTTCGGCGTGGAGGACCACGCGCACGAGCTGGTCGACGAGCTGCGCGGCGAACTCGACGCCGTACGCCGGAGGACCGCGAAGGAGCCCGAGCGCAAGGTCGCCGAGCTCTCACAGGTCGCCGGCCAGCTCTACGTGACCAGCGGCGGTCTCGCCAACGACGTGCTCGAACGGGCCGGCGGGTCGAACGTCTTCGCCGACCTGCCGGGCCAGTTCGCCCCGGTCAGCCCCGAACAGATCGTCGCGCGCGACCCCGAGGCCCTCGTCGTCGACGACTTCACCGCGACGGAGAAGGGCCGGAACGAGGCGCTCGCGTTCCTGAAGCGCACGTTCCCCACCGTCGAAGCGGTCAAGAAGGAGCGCGTGCTCGTCATCGACGCGGCCAAGACCGGAGCACGCGGCAGTACGCGACCGGTGTCGGGCGTCACCGAGATCGCGGGCTTCCTGCACCCGATCCCGTCCCGCTCGCAGTAGGGGCCCGCGATGCAAAGGCAGAGATCCAGCACGCTCGTCACCGGCGCCGACGAGAGCCCGCGAGGCGGCCCCGTGCCGACTCCGCTCCGCCGCGGCCGGCCCCTCTCCCTCCCCGTCGTCGCCCCCCTGCTGCTCGCCCTCCTCCTCGTCACGGTCTGCGTGGCCGTGTCCGTGGGATCCGTCGGTGTGCCGTTGGGAACCGTCACCCGGGTCATCGCCCACCACCTGACCGGGTTCGGGGCGTCCCCCGGCGTCATGGACGACCAGATCGTGTGGAACCTGCGGATGCCGCGGGTCCTGCTGGCCGCCGTCGTCGGGGCGGGGCTCGCCGTCGTCGGTGTCACTCTCCAGGCGACCGTCCGCAACCCGCTCGCCGACCCCTACGTGCTCGGCGTCTCCGCGGGCGCCGGACTGATGGCCTCCATCGCCATCACCCTCGGATCGGTGGCGGTGGCCGGGCTCTCCACGTCGGCGGCGGCCTTCGTCGGCGCGCTCGTGGCGATGGCCGCGGTCCTCGGACTGTCACGCCGCGCCGGCCGCGTCATCCCGAGCCGCCTGATCCTCGCCGGGGTCACCCTCTCCTACCTGTTCAGCGGAGCCACCAGCTTCGTCATCTTCCGGAGTGGCAACGCGGACGCGGCGCACTCGGTGCTGTTCTGGCTGCTGGGCTCCCTCTCGGAGTCGTCGTGGTCGAATCTCGTGCTGCCGGCGGCGGCCGTGCTGGTCGTCGGCGTCCATCTGCTGGCGCGGTCCCGGACGCTCAACGCCCTCGCGGCCGGTGACGACGCGGCGCTCTCGCTCGGCGTCCCCGTGCACCGCGTCCGCATCCATCTCCTGGTCGTCGCCTCGCTCCTGACCGGCGTCCTGGTCGCGGTGTCGGGCGGGATCGGCTTCGTGGGGCTCATCATTCCCCATCTCGTACGGCTGGTCGTGGGCCCGGACCACCGGCGGCTGCTTCCCGTCGCCATGTTCGTCGGCGCGATCTACCTCGTCGTCGTCGACCTGCTCTGCCGCGTTCTCGTCCGTCCGGAGGAACTGCCCGTCGGGATCGTCACCGCTGTGCTCGGCGCGCCGGTATTCCTGTGGTTGCTGCGACGCTCGGAGGCGTCATGAGACTCGCCCTGTCCGGCGTCGGCGTCCGGATCGGCTCCGCCCCGATCGTCATGGAGTGCGACCTCACCGTCGCCGACGGCGAGCGCGTCGGCCTCGTCGGCCCCAACGGAAGCGGTAAGACCTCGCTGCTGCGTACGGTCTACCGCGCGCTCGACCCCTTCGCCGGCCGCGTCGCCCTGTCCGGGGACGACGTCACGGACCTCAGCCAGCGCGAGGTCGCCCGACGGGCCGCGCTCGTCGCCCAGGACAGCACCCCGGACTTCGACTTCACCGTGGAGGAAGTCGTGGCCATGGGGCGCGGACCGTGGCTCCGGGCCTTCGAGTCGGTAGCCGGGGGCGGGGACGCGAAGGTCACCGCCGCACTGGAGCGGGTCCGCCTGGCGGAGCACCGCGCCCGCAGGCTCTCCACGCTGTCCGGCGGTGAACGCCAGCGGGCCCTGGTGGCGCGTGCGCTGGCCCAGGAGAGCCCGCTGCTCCTCCTCGACGAACCGACCAACCACCTCGATGTGTACGCGGCGCTCGAACTCCTGGAGCTGGTACGGGATCTGGGGCGTGCGACGCTGTGCGTGCTGCACGACCTCAATCTCGCGGCCGCCTACTGCGACCGGCTCTACGTTCTGCACCGCGGGCGGATCGTCGCGGACGGCCCGCCGGCGGAGGTACTCAGCCCCGAGCTCGTCCGGACGGTCTTCGGAGTCACCTGCACCCATCTGACCCACCCGGTCACCGGCGGCCTGCTCCTCGCGTTCTCACCGCACCAAAATGCCCCGGCCGCCCCGGTCGCCGCGCTCGGTGAGGCAGCGAATCGATGAGCAGCCTACGTACGGCGTCACCCCACCGGCGTTCCGGGCGGAATTCAGCAGTGACCATCGTCATAAACACCACCGCGGTGTAGCCGCATAAATATCGTTCACGACCCGTCGCAGAGGTGGTCGGGCGATCCGGCAACAGGTCGTCACAGCGGTCTGTCAGGGCTGTCTCAGCATCATGATCCCTCCTGTTGACGGCAGTCGAAACCGTGGTAACAATTCCCTCCAGGTTCCGGATCACCTGTCGATGAGCATCATCGAACCGGCCTTCCGGGGCGCTCTCGGATCACCTCGGATAACGCGAAGTCATCGGCATCGTGAAGCTGTTCTCATGAAGCCGTAAGCCGTAAGCCGTAAGCCAGAAGCGCTCGTTCCCATGCGTCGTCCAAACGAAAGGCGAATCACCCGATGGTTGATCGTGTGAATGTCATACCGTTAACGGAACGCCAGGATGCAGACCAGGCCCAGGCGGCCATCGTCCAGATCGACGAAGTGCTGATCCTTCTCCAGGAGCTCGGTGACGTCGCACGCCGCGCACGCAAGGATCTGGTCTCCCCGCGGCACCGGGGCGCCCCCGGCGTCCCGGCCCAGGCGACGCCCCATGGAGCACCGCGCCCGCTGACGCGGTCCGAGGGCGATTCCCCCGGCGAGGCCGGGGCCCGGGACACCCGGCCCGGCGCCACCCAGAAGCCTCCGACGCTCACCCGGCGTCAGGAGGAAGTGCTCCATCTGCTGGCCCAGGGCCTGTCCAACCGCCGGATCGGCCGGGCCCTGCATATCACCGAACAGACGGTCAAGGCCCATCTGCACATGGTTTACCACAAGCTCGGCGTCGCGGACCGTACGGAGGCCGTGGTCCTGGCCATGCGTCAGGGACTGGTCCAGCACCAGCGCCGGGAGGACGCGTCCACCTGACCGGCCCGCACGCGGGGGCGATCGCCGCCTCCGGAAATGATCCGCCGTGACCGTGAGAAAGCACGGGCAGTGAGAGGGCGCGGTCCCGGCCGAGCGGAGGCTCGGCCGGGACCGCTCGCCGTCAGACCGCGCTGTCGGGGACGGCCTCGATCAGCGACGCGTTCAACTCCTGGGCCAGCGGCGCGACCTGGACGACACGGAGCCCCGCCCGGGCGCAGAGCGTGGTGTACTCCGCCCTGGTGCGCTGTCGGCCGCCGATGGTGACCAGCATGTGCAGATCGGTCAGGTACGGGTTCTCCAGGGCGGCGTGGTTGAGGGTGTCCGCGCCGGCGGTGTCGGGCAGCACCGGCTCGGCGATGAGCAGCTTGCCGTGGTCGGGCATGGCGGCCCGGACCCGGCTCAGGATCGTCGAGGCACGTTCGTCGTCCCAGTTCAGCACCACGTTCTTGATGAGGTAGAGATCGGCGCCCTTGGGCACCTCGGCGAAGAAGTCTCCCGCGACCGCGCGGCACCGGTTCTCCAGACCGGACGCGGTGATGGTCTCCCGCGCTCGCGCGGTCCCGGCCTCGGTCTCGTACACGGTGCCGGTCAGCCGCGGGTGCCGTTCGAGGAACGCGGCGAGCAGCGTGCCGTCGCCACCTCCGACGTCGACCACCGTGCCGAAACGGCTCAGGTCGTAGGTCCCGGAGATCGCCTCGGCCATTTCCACCGGCAGATGGCGCTTGCTCATCGCCGCGTGGAAGAGGGCGGCCAGTTCCGGCTTGCCCGACAGGTAGTCGTACACCGGCTCACCGAAGTGTGTGTCGAATGCGGGCCGGCCCGTGCCCAACGACTCCCCCAGGTTCAGCCAGTTGCGCTGGAAGACGTCGTGGGTGAGAAAGGCGGCGAAGTCCAGCAGCGACGCGGGGGTGTCCCGGCGCAACAGTGCCCCCGCCTCGGTGAGGGCGAAGCGTCCGGACCGGGACTCGACGCACAGGCCGAGGGAGGCCAGGGCACGCAGCAGCCTGCCCAGCTGTTCGGCGGGCACTTCGCAGGCGAGCGCCAGTTCGTCGGTCCCGGCCTCACCGTCGCCGATACGATCGGCCAGCTCCAGCCGTGCGGCAGCTCCTACGGCCTGGGTGGCCAGCGTCCCGAAGATCGCCGAGATCACGGTGCGGCGGGCGTCGGCCTCGGTTGTCATGAACTCACCATTCCTTCTGTGTCGTCGCATGAGGGCTCGTGATGGACAGGGCGTGGCGGAAGATGTTCAACGGATCCCACTTCGCTTTCACTTCTTGCAGCCCGGCATAGTTCTCGCCGTAATACAACTCGTGCCAGGGAACGCCGGACGTGTTCCACTCCGGATCCGCCAGATCGATATCCGCGTAATTGATGTAGGCGCCCGTGTTGACATCGTTCGGCACCGGGACGCCGCCCGTCGAAGCGTGTATGTCCCGGTACAGTTCGCGGATCCACCGCATATGCCACTCGTCCTCGGCGGAATCCTTCCAGGTGACCATGTAAAAGGTCTTCACCAGGGCGCCCCGCGGTATGGCAGTGGCGGTGGAGGGTACGGCATTGACCTTGCCGCCGTACGCGATGTATTCCACCGCCGCGTACGTGCCTCGGTAGTCGTCGCGGGTGAGGTGCCCGTGAAGAGTGGCGAGCTGTTCCGGAGAGTGCGGGGCGCGCAGATCCGCCGACTTGACCTTGCACCGGAGTCCGATGGCGGTCGGACCGGTGTCGGGGACCGCCAGGTACCGGCTCGCGGCCAGCCACGGCAGGGACGTGCGCCGGACGCTCGGAGCGGTGCCGACGCCGGCACCGAGCGCGTCGAGGAACGCGTCCATGCGGGCGTGGGCGCGCGGAGAGTCCGCGGGCAGCTGGGCGTGCAGGGTGAGGTCCCCCGCCGAGCGGTGCGGGCAGTCGAGCAGGGCGTACAGGTCGGCGTCGGGCGAGTCGACCGCGCTGTTCGCCAGCTGCCAGCGAAGGAAGTTGCCGGTCAGCCGGACGAAGTCCGTCTCGGTGAGCCCGCCCCATGGCCAGCGCGCCTCCGCGATGTGCAGAGCGCTCGGCGGACGGGGCAGCAGGCCGGACGGATCGGTTCCCCGCGCGTCCGGGGAACGCATCCAGTACCGGGTGACCACGCCGAAGTTGCCGCCGCCGCCGCCGGTGTGCGCCCACCAGAGATCTCTGTTGGGGTCGTTCTCCTCGCGGGTCGCCACCACCGTCGACACGTTCCGGTGCTGGTCGACGACGACCACTTCGACCGCGTACAGGTGGTCGACGCTGAGCCCCAGCATCCGGGAGAGCGGTCCGTAACCGCCGCCGCTGATGTGCCCGCCCGCACCCACGCCCATGCAGAATCCGACGGGGATCGTGACCCCCCACTGGTGGAAGAGGGCGTCGGTCATCTTCCCCACGGAAGCGCCCGCCTCGATGACGAAGGCGTTGTGCTCGCGGTCGAAATCGACGCGGGACATGGGGGAGAGGTCCAGGACGATCCGCACGTCGGGTGCGGCGACGAAGTTCTCGCCGCAGTGCCCGCCCGATCGGACGGCGATCCGCTTCCCGCTCTCGACCGCTTCACGGACCGCGTCCTCGACCTGTCGCGGCGAATGGGCCAGCCGAAAATAGTCGGGCTTCGCTATGAACCGGTAGTTGTAGGCGTGGCCGAGATTCTCGTAGCGAAGGTCGTCGGGTGTGACGATCGTGGAAATCGGCGTCGGCTGGGATAGCACGTCTTCCTCATCGCCGTAACTGTCGTCGCGTTTCATGGATATGTCCGTCATCTCCGCCGTTCGATCCGTGCGAGGGAGCGACCGTGAACCATGATGAGCCGTCCCGGAACGCGCCTCTGGTCGTTGGGCCACCGTACTCCGGAAGAGGAGCCGGCCAGCGCGAACATAAACGAAGGTTCGAGCTGATTAGACCCGGCGATCTAGACCCGTTGCCGGTGCCGGACAGACGCCTGTAAAGTCCGGGACCACCAAAACGGACAGGTGATTGCACGATCCCTGGCAGGATTCATCGGCAGTGATACGAAAGAGGCGTGGTATGAGCAGTGCAGCCAGTGATCCCGTCTTCGCGGACCGTCGGCTGAACGACTGGCTGAGCAGCGTGGGGCTCGGAATCGAGTATTCCCGGGCCGAGGCCAACACACTGTACTTCCGGGACGAGAGCGATCAGGAAGTAGCGGTGCTCGACCACGTGTGTGGATTCGGATCGCTGCTATTCGGCCACAACAACCCGGACATCACGGAGCACGCGAAGTCGGTGCTGGACCAGCAGGTTCCGGTGCACGCCCAGCTGTCCCGGCAGTCGCACGCGAACGCGATAGCCACCGTGTTGAACGCGATCATGCGGCGGGAGGTGCCGGGCGGGGACAGCGGATACGCGGCGATCTTCGCCAACAGCGGTGCCGAGGCCGTCGAGATCTGCGTTAAGCACGCGGAACTGGAACGCCGTGCCCGGATCGTGAGGCTCACGGACGACATCGCCCAGCACATCGAGGAAGCGCGGGAAGCCGTCGGCGCGGGGCGGGCGGCCGTCGTCGAGAACCCGTACGTTCCGGTCGGCCCCGGGCGCGACGACAGGGAGAAGCTCGAACAGCTGATCGCGGAAATCGACCGCAGGAACGCGGAGCTGGTCGCGCGGGGGCCGGTCCATCTGGCACTGGAGAACGCCTTTCACGGCAAGCTGGTCGCCAGCGTGCAGCTCACTCAGAATCCGCACTGGCGCCTTCCCTTCACCGCCCTGTCCTCCTCGACCCGCTTTCTCCACCCGGACCGCCCGGAGGAGATGAAGGCGGCTGTCGAGGAGCTGCGCGAGAACCTGCTGGACATCGTGGTGGAAGACGATGCGGTGAACGTGGTGGAGCGGGAATTCCCCGCCATCGGGGCGTTCTTCGTCGAACCCGTCCAGGGCGCGAACGGCATGCGCCCCTTGTCCGAGGTTTCGGCCCGCGAGATCAGGGCGGTGTGTGACGCGATCGGGTGCCCTCTGATCGTGGATGAGATACACAGCGGCATGGGCCGGACGGGCGCCTTTCTCGCCAGTTCGCACATGGGCCTGCGGGGCGACTATTACACCCTGGCGAAGAGCATCGGCGGAGGAATCGCCAAGAACGCGGTGGCCCTCTTCCGCCAGGACCGATTCCGCCCGGAATTCGAGGTCATGCACAGCTCGACCTTCGCCAAGGACGGGTTCTCGGCGTCCATCGCTCTGAAGGTCCTGGAGATGCTGGAGGCCGACGACGGCCGGGCGTACCGGGTCGCCGCCGAACGGGGGAGCCGGCTGAGGGAGATGCTCGACTCGGTCCGGTCCGATTTCCCGGAGGTCGTGGACACGGTCGCCGGCCTCGGCCTCATGGTCGCGCTGGAGTTCACGGACCAGACCCGGGCGTCGTGCGAGGTGCTGCGGGAGAAGGCCGGCGCGGGCATGCTCGGATACGTCGTCGCGGGCCACATCCTGCGGGAACACCGCATACGCGTCCTCCCGGTCGGGCCCGTGGGCAACTCGGTGCGGTTCGAACCCTCGATCCATCTCACGGACGCGGACATCGCCCGTACGGAGTCCGCGCTGCGTGATGTCTGCACGATCCTCCGCGACCAGGACGGCCACCGTCTCCTGCCCTGACGGGGGTACGAGGGCGTGCCCATCGATCGTCGGCGGGCATATCGCCCGAGCGGTCACGAACACGATCAGTCGAACCGGCAGAGAGGTGTCCCCCCATGAGCAGTGAGGTATCCGCCGAGTCATTGGTGTCGGGACTGATGGAGCACGCGCTCAGTGCGGCATGCGCGGCCTCGGTGCGCGCGGCGGTGACCCTGGGCCTGCCCGAGGCGCTCGGCGACGAGTCGGCCACGGCCGACGAACTCGCGTCGGCGGTCGGCGTGCGTCCGGGGGCCCTTCGGCGACTCCTGCGGTCGCTGACGTCCTACGGTGTGTTCGCCGAGACACCGGCGGGCTCGTTCGCCCACACCGACAAGTCGCTCGTCCTGCGCGAGGATTCACCGAACAGCGTCAAATACCTGGTGCTCTGGTGTACCGAGCCGTGGCTCTGGTCGCTGTGGGGGGATCTCGACGAGGCGGTCCGGACAGGAGGCGAGGTCTTCACCAGGGCGCACGGCCGGAAGTTCTACGAGCAACTGCACAGCGAGTGGCCGGAGTCCGCGCGGACGTTCCAGCGCGCCATGACGCAGCAGACCCGGGTGTCCGCCTTCGCCATCGCCGACATGCTCCCCCTCTCCGGCGCCGGCACGATCGCCGATGTCGGCGGAGGGCAGGGACTCGTCCTCGGTACGCTGCTGGAACGCCACCCGGAGGCACGGGGGTTCCTCCTCGACCTCCCCGACGTGGTGGCGAACGCGGATCCGCGACTGCACCCGGGCGGTGAACTGGCCGACCGCGTGCGGTTGGTGCCGGGCGACTGTCAGAGGGAGATCTCCGTCGAGGCCGACGTCTATCTCTTCAAGAACATCCTGGGGGCGGACGACGACGCCTCGGTCCGGATTCTGCGCAACGCGGTGCGGGCGGCACCGCCCGGAGCTCAGATGGTCATCGTGGAGAACTTCGTCGACGACGGTCCCGGACAGCGGCTCGCCTCCGCACTGGACCTGCGGATGCTGCTGGTCATCGGGGGACAGAAGCACACCAGGGCCGGGCTGCTGGCGATCGCGGAACGGGCCGGGCTGACCGTGCGGAACGTTCGCCCGGTCGACTCCTCCCTGCACATGATCGAGGCGACCGCCCCGAGGTAGCCGCGGTCGGGCCGCACCGCCCGGGGGGCGCGGCCCCGCGAGCAGCACGACCACACGTTCGGCCTCCGGCGTCGGACGCTGGAGGCCGAACGTGTGGGAACGACACGGGTGCGGGGCGTCGAGGTGTGACGACGCCCCCCCGTGGTCAATCGACGACCACCGCCTTGGTCCGCATGAGGAATTCTCCGAGGTATCCCTCGTGGGGGAGCCCGGGAAGCGTCCAGGTGGTCGGACGGTCCCCGACATGGATCTTGTCGATGGACGGCTCGGCGACCAGTGAGGTGATGAGCTCGCCGTCGTCCGTGAACACCGTGAGCGACAAGGTGTCGCGCAAGGCCGCCAGCGCGTCGCCGTCGCGTCGCCACGGCAGCACCCAGACACACGGGAAACCCAACTCGATCCGGGCCTGCGGAGCGTCCGGACGGTCCAGCACGAACACCGCCGGACGCAACACCGCCGAACCGTCTCCCAGTTCGTCGACGATCGTTTCCCCACCCAGCAGCGCCCGTGCGTCGCCCGCCTGGGCCCGCAGATAGCTCTCCACGGCGCGCGCGGCGGCGACCGGACGGACCGGGAGCCTCGCGCGCTCGTCACCGGGCGGGAACGAGGGAAGCCTCCCCAGCCGGTCGGCGAGAGCCCTCGCGACGGGCTCCGGGTCGCCCTCCACGAACACCGCGGTCGCGTTCACGCAACCGGTGCCGGCGTGCCCGGCGACGGACTTCGCGATGGTGTCCAGATGGTCCAGGGCGTTCACCCCGGCTGTGATGAGGATCTTGGACCGGCCGGGCCCGAACGGCATGACCAGGGTGCTGGACCCGTACTTGCGGGCCACCTCGTCGGCGCCGAACGCGATGGCGACGTCCGCTTCGGCGACCAGCCGGTCGGCTGTCTCGTGGTCCGTGGGCAACAGGGCGACCTGATCATGGTCGTAGCCCGCCTGTCGCAGGGCCGAGACCAGCCGGTGGGCGGTGAACGGCTCCCGTTGCGACGGCCGGACCGCCACGCGGTAGCCGAGCGCCAGGGCGTCGAGCCACGAGGTGTGCACCGCGAGGGAGTTGGCCGGCGCGTGCACCACCAGCACCTCGCCACGACGGGTCCACACCCCGCAACCGCCTCGCGCCCGCGGGTCGCGCCAGCTGTCCACCGCGCCGATCGGACGGGCCTGGCGCACACTCTCGTGCGCGGTCTCCGCGTACTCGCCGACCTGCCGCGCCGTCTCCCGTACGGTGGCGATCGGCAGACCGGACACGTCGGCCACGGTCCGGTGGTAGATCCTGGGGGAGACGCCGTCGACCGAGCCGCTCGCGAAGAGCCAGCCCGCACGGGTCAGGAGCTTCTTGCGCCGCTCCGCCTCCGGCGGAGTGGCCCTGCGCAGCGCCGTGATGGTCCGTTGCGCGAACAGCCAGGGCACCAGGCTCAGTTCGGCCACCGGCCTGCCCCGGACGTCGTGGACGACTTCCCGGTTGCGGCTCCGGAAGGGCCCTCCGGTACCGAGTGCGGGAAGGTCCACCGGTGCGACTGGGGTGTCCCGCACCTCAGTAGACCCCTTCGACCACGGCGGAGGCGCCGAACTCCCGTACCGGCTTGAACTCGGCCACCGCGTCACCCGGCAGGCCCAGGCGGTGCGGGTGGCGGATCCCGGTGTCCCGGTCCAGGTTGTTGGGCAGGAACAGGTTCCGGGTGAGGTGATGGGTGACGACCTGGCCGCGTTCCCCGTACGGCACGTTCTTCCCGGTCTCCGGATCGATCACCGAGAACATGGCGAACGGCGACGGCGGGTCGAAGACCGGTGCGTCGTCGGCCGACGTCCCGGGCCGCTGCGGCATCGCGCAGAAGATCATCGTGCTGCCGAAGATGCTGATGAAGTCGGTCTGCGGGAAGAGTTCGGTTCGGAACAGGTGCCGGGTGTCCTCGTCCATCGATGTGCCGCCGTAGATCACCGTGTTGACCTTCGCGTTGATCAGCTCCACCAGGTGATCGCGGCGGCAGACCGCCTCCAGGAGCGGCGGCGTGATGACCATGACGCGGATGTCCTGGCTCCGCAGGATCCATTCGATCTGGTCGACCAGGTGGGAGATGTAGGCCTTCGCCTCGTCGGCGGCGCCGCGGCCGATGACGCGCTTCGCCCACCGGGGGTCGAAGTCCAGGGTGAAGAAGATGCTCCCGAAGCGATGGGCGGTGTCCTGGGCCAGGACACCGGCCATGTGCGGACCGCCCGGCATGATCCCGAGCCAGTTGTCGCCCGCCGCGATGCCGTGCTCCACCAGTCTGTTGTAGTACCAGGCCCAGGACTGCTCCCGCACATCGGGCAGCATGAACACCCGCTTCGGCGCCCCGGTCGTTCCCCCGCTCTCGGCCACCACGGGCGGTGCGGGCAGCTCCGCGATGTCTCCGTACCCTCTGGGTACCAGATCCTCGATGCGCGCGTCGCGCAGCTCGTCGACGATGTTGGGGAACAGCGAGAGATCCTCCACGGTCCGCACGTCCTTACGCGGATCGAAGTCCAGCCTTCTCCTCTGTTCCTGCCAGAAAGGCGATCCCGTCACGGGATCAAAATGCCATGCCATGGCTTCCTGAATGAGTTCCTGGGTATCTGGCGGGCTGTCCCACGGAGTGTCGAGTGCGGATGCGGCACGTGAGGTCATCGTCCTGCTCCTCGGCATTGTCTTTCGACGGTCGGCTGAGTGGAGGGGAAGAGTGCATCCGCTCGAACTCGGGCGCCCGGACCGCTGATCGGGGCGCAGCCTCCGGAATCTCCTGTGAAGGTACAAGGCCGGTACTCCTCCCGCCAGCCCCTTTTCCTCGTCCGATGGATCACCTGGTTTACAACCGTGGATCTAGACTCATTGCCGCTCGCCCGGTGGCGTGATTAGTCTTCGGGGTGCTGTTCCGATTTCCGTAAAGATGTGCGAACAGCCTCCATCCGACGGACCATCACATGAGTGCGGGCAGGAGTGGAAGATGAGCGAGAGCCGCTACGACGTGATCGTCGTGGGTGCGCGGTGCGCGGGGTCGCCGACCGCGATGCTGTTGGCGAGAAGGGGGTACCGGGTCCTGGTCGTGGACCGGGCGACCTTTCCCAGCGACACGTTGTCGACTCACCTGGTGCACCCACCGGGCGTCGCCGCGTTGCGCAGATGGGGCCTGCTCGACCGACTGGTGGCCACGGGCTGTCCGCCCATCCACACCTACGAGTTCGACTTCGGCGCGCTCGTCCTCCCCGGCGCTCCGGGTACGGAGGCCGAACCGTACGCGTACGCGCCCCGCAGGACCGTCCTGGACGCGATGCTGGTGGACGCGGCCGTGGAGGCGGGGGCCGAGGTGCGCGTGGGGTTCACCGTCTCCGGGCTGGTCTTCGACGACGCCGGCCGGGTGGTGGGCGTACGGGGGCGGGGGCCATGGGGTCCGGAGATGACCGAGCGGGCGCGGGTGGTGCTGGGGGCTGACGGTCTGCATTCGCTGGTCGCGCGTGCGGTGGACGCGCCGCGCTACGACGAGCATCAGAAACTGATGGTCGGTTACTACAGCTATTTCAGCGGGCTGGAAATGGAGGGGGTATTCAAGGCCCATTCGCGTCCCTACCGGAGTTTCGGCGCGTGGCCGACCCACGACGGCCTGACGCTGGTCGGCGGCTGCTGGCCGTTCGCGGAACTGAACGACATCCGGAAGGACATCGAGGGGAATTACTTCAAGAACTTCACCCTGGCACCGGCGTGGGCGGAACGTATACGCGAAGCGAAGCGTGAGGACCGGATCGTCGGTGCGGCGTTGCCGAACTTCTTCCGCAGGCCTTTCGGACCCGGCTGGGCGCTGGTCGGCGACTCCGGCTACTGCAAGGACTTCTTCACCGCCCAGGGCATCAGCGACGCGTTCATCTCCGCCGAGCTCTGCGCCGCGTCCCTGGACGACGCGCTGTCCGGGCGCGTGCCGTTCGACGTGTCGATGGCCGCCTATCAATCCGCCCGCGACCGGCATGCGCGACCCGTATACGACTTCACGCTCCAGGTCTCCACGCTGGACCCCCTCTCCACGGACTTCGAGAAGGTCCTGGAGGGCATCGACGGAAACCGGCAGGGCATGGACGCCTTCGCCCGGGTGAACGCGGGTGTGACGTCGATGGAGCAATTCTCCGCCGACTGGGGCCCTTCCCCCGCTGCGTGAGAGCCACCCGCCTCCCCCGCTGCCTGAGGGACACCCGCCGACGCACGGAAACCGTCCGCGATCCGGCGGACGGTTTCCGTGCGTCGGCGGGGCGGCCCCGGGGCCGTTCAGGCGGCGCGGGCGGTTTCCGTACCCGCGGCGGCGTTCCGGTGCACCAGCTCCCCGGCCTTCCACACCCGCGCGATGCGGTCCGGGTCGGCCAGCACGGTCAGGTCGGCCAGGGGATCTCCGTCCACCGCCAGGAGATCGGCGTCGTGACCGGCGACCAGCCGGCCGGACCGGGGCGCCCGGGGCCCCAGCGTGCCGGGGCCGTGGGCGGTGGCCGCCGTGATGGCCTCCAGCGGGCTCAGGCCGGCGGCGGTCAGATGGGTGAACTCGCTCGCGTGTCCGCCCCAGGAGAGCGGGCCGCCGCGGTCGCTGGTGCCCAGATCGGTGCCGAGCGCGATGGTGACGCCGGCCCTGTGCGCGACGGCGATCGCCGCGAGGTGCCGATCGGCCATCACCGCGAAACGGTCCCGCCAGGCGGGCGGCAGCGCGCCGGTGTTCTGCCGCAAGGCCTCGTAGATGGTGCGCGTCGGCACGAGCGTCATGCCCCGCTCGGCCATCAGGTCCGCGGTCCTCTCGTCGATCTCCGTGCCGTGCTCGATCGTGTGGCATCCGGCGTTGATCGCGGCCAGGATGCCCGCCCGCCCGTGGCAGTGCGCCGCCACGACCCGGTCGGCCCGTGCCGCCTCGGTGACGATCGCGGCCAACTCCTCGTCGCGGTACTGCTGGTGCACCGGGTTGTCCACCTCGCTCAGGACACCGCCCGAGGTACAGATCTTGATCAGTTCGGCTCCCGCCCGCAGTTGCAGGCGCACCGCGCGCACGCACTCGTCCACCCCGTCGGCGATACGCAGGGTGCCGCCGCTCCGGCAGGGGTCGGTCACCCAGCGGTAGGGCAGGCGGTGTGCGTCGCTGTGGCCACCCGTCTGCCCGATGACCTGGTTCGCGCTGTAGATGTTCGGGCCGGTGAAGGTGCCTTCCCGGACGGCCTCGGCGAGGACGCAGCCATGGCCGCCCATGTCCCGCAGACTGGTGAAGCCCGCGCGCAGCGCCGTCTCGGCGTCCTTGACGCTGCGCGCGACGGCCAGCGCCTCCGGAGTGAGCATCAGCTCCTCGGTGCTGACCCGGCCACGGATCCCGGCGAAGTGTACATGGCAGTCCCACAACCCGGGCAGCAGGGTGGCCACCCGGGTCGGCCGCAACGACCGGTACTCGTCGCTCAGTCGAGCTGTCGGCCCGGCGAAGCGGATACGGCCTTCCGCGTGCACGACGCTGCCGTGCGCGACGGGTGCGCCGGCGCCGGGGATGAGCAGGTCCGCGTCGATGCGCTCTGTCATGGGCTATGCCTCCAAGGCCGTACGTCGCGCGAGATCGGCGCGGAGCGCCTTCTTGTCGATCTTGCCGATGGCGGTGGTCGGCAACTGGGCCACGACCTCCACCCGTTCGGGCAGCTTCCAGACGGCCAGCCCGAGCCCGCGCAGGAACCGGCGGAGCTCCAGCAGCGTGGGTTCCTGACCCTCCTCAGGGACGACGTACAGGCAGACGGTCTCGCCGTACAGCTCGTGAGGAGCGCCGACGGCGGCATTGGCGCGCACGGCGGGATGCCGCGCCACCGCCATCTCCAGGTCCTCGGCGGGGATCTTCTCGCCGCCGCGGTTGATGATGTCGCGCACCCGGCCGTTGACGACGAGGGTGCCCTCGGGCGTCCGGGTCGCCAGATCGCCCGTGCGGTAGAAGCCGTCCGGGGTGAACGCCTTCGCGGTGGCGTCCGGGTCCCGGTAGTACCCGGCGACGGTGTAAGGGCCCCGGGTGAGGAGTTCCCCCGTGGCGCCGTCCGGCACCGGACGGCCGTGCTCGTCCACGATGAGCACCTCGTCCGCCGGGGAGGCGGGGCGGCCCTGGGTCTCGACGATCACCGTCTCGCGGTCGTCGAGCGCCGTGTAGCAGAGCAGCCCCTCGCTCATGCCGTAGCACTGCTGGAGCGTCGCTCCCAGCGCGGGGCCGATCCGGCGCGCCAGCTCGGGGGTCGGGCGGGCGCCCCCGGTCTGGAGCACGCGCAGGCTGCTGAGATCGGCGGCCGTCCGCTCGGCGGCTGCCAGCCATTGCATGGCCACCGTCGGCACGAGAGCGCAGTGCGTCACCCGTTCGCGTTCGATCTGGGCGAGGGCCTGCCGTGGGTCGGTGGTGTCGCCGAGTACGACCGTGCCACCCTGGGCCAACGTACCGAGCACGCCGGGGCAGTTGAGGACGAAACCGTGCGCGGCAGGCATCACCGCCAGGTAGACCGAGTCGTGCGAGACCCCCGCGATCCCGCAGGCCGTCCGCACCATGTACGCGTACCCCGCGTTGCCCCGGGGGATCACCTTCGGCGGGCCCGTGGTGCCGCCGGACAACAGGAAGACGGCGGCGTCGGTCAGGGCGGACGGACGCGGAGCGCTCACGACGGCGGGTCCGGCCGGTCCGTCCCACGGCGCGGCCGGATCGCACAGCGCGGCGAGGTCGACGTCGCCGGCGCCGACGTCGCCCAGGGAGAGGACATGCCCGAGGAACTCGTGTTCCGTCCGCAGCCGCCGGGCCGACTCCACGGGGTCGGCCGCTCTGCCGCCCGCGCTCACCGCGATGGCCACCGGCCGGGCGGCACGCACCACATGGCCCAGCTCGTAGTCGCCGAACCCGGGCAGGACCAGGACCGGTGGCGCTCCGATGTCGAGCAGGGCCAGGACCAGGACCACCAACTCCGCGCGGTTCGGCAGCTGCACCACCACCCGGTCCCCGGCACGGACGCCGAGCCCCTCCAGGCGCCGGCCGGCCGCGGTCACGGCCGTGTGCAGTTCGCCGTGGGTCAGCCGTGTCGTACCGCTCACCAATGCGAGCCGGTCGGGGTGGCGCAGGCGCGCGTCGCGCAGCAGATCGGCGATCCGCTCCTCGCGCCACAGCCCGGCCCGCAGATAGGACTCGGCCCGTCGCCGGTCGATCACCGGGACGTCCCCGTCCAGGGGCCGGGCCCCGAGCGGGCTCATCGGGGCGCCTCCGCTATCCCGCGGGTCAATTGCTCCACCGTGTAGTCGTCCTTGTCCCACAGATCCATCCTGACTCCGAACCGTTCACGCAATTGAATCTCCAGATCGGTGGTCTCGACGGAGTTGAGGCCGATGTCAGCGCGGAGCCGGGTATAAGGTTCGACCTCGCTCAGCGTCTGCTCCGAAATGCCGATATCGAGCAGCAACTGCTTGATGACGTCCACGGACACGGCGGCTCCCTGATTTCCGATGTCGAGGATGAAAGGCGGTGACGTTCCGCCGTCTGCGCGAAACTCCGTACGGAGCGCAGGCCGAGGCTAATCGACGCCCGTCGGCCTGACAACGGACTAGTACGCCGGTACTAAGCGCCTCGTTCGGTTTCCCGGTTCTACCCCGGAGGTTGTCCATCGTTGGGTGCGAACCGGGGTGTCGAGGGCGTAGACCGGCCTTACACCAAGCGGTGTATTTCCGATTCCGGTGAGATTTGAGAGTGTTGCGTTTGTGCCGGACGAATATCGCAAGCCTGCGGCGCGTTTTGGATGGTGACCACGAACATTCGACCCGTTGATCGGCGCGCTGCCGATCCGGACTGGAGCCTATCGATGCCTGAATTCTCGGGTGACACGTGTTCAGGCGGTCGGGAAGTCATGGGGGTGGACGGTGCAACAGTCGTACGAAATTCCTTACCCGGAGTTGGGGTCCGTACTCGGAGAGCAGGAAATCGGAGTTCTGGCCCGATTGCTCGAATCCGGTGAGAACCTGTCGGGGGGGAGGTGCCGCGAGGAGTTCGAGCGGTGTTTCCGCGAGTATCTCGGAGTGCCGCACGCGCTCTCGGTGACCAGTGGGACCGTGGCGCTGGAGATCGGGATACGGCTGCTCGACCTGAGTGAGGGCGATGAGGTCATCGCGACCCCGCAGACGTACAAGGCCAGTGTGCAACCGCTGTTGAACTATCCGGTGAACGTGCGCTTCTGCGATGTCGAGCCGGACACGCTCAATATCGACCCCGACCACTTCGCATCGTTGATCACCGACCGGACCAAGGCTCTGATCCTCGTGCACTATGGCGGGCTGCCCTGCGACATGGACAAGATCATGGAGATCGCCCGCCGGCACGGGATCACCGTCATCGAGGACTGCGCGCACGCGCTCGGCGCGGAGTACCGGGGACGCAAGCCGGGTGCGCTGGCCGACATCGGCTGCTTCAGCTTCCACTCCAGCAAGAACATCACCACCCTCGGAGAGGGCGGGATGATCACGCTGTTCGACCGGACGCTGGCGGAGCGGGCGGACCGCATCCGGTCCAACGACGCCGACGCCGTCTACCGCGAGCAGGCACGCGCCATCGGGGAGTCCACCAGTGCCCACCCATGGATGATGCACCCCGGTTTCGCCTTCACCCACGACTGCTCGAAGATCCGCTACGGCGGCACGAACGCCACCCTCGCGGAGCCGAACGCGGCGGTGGGCACCGTACAGCTGGCCAAACTCGACCAGTTGGTGAACAGGCGGGCGGAGGTCGCGGCCGCCTACGGGAAGGTCCTCGAAGGGTATCCCGGGGTACGGGCGCACCAGGGGCCCGAGCCGGTGCGGCACGGACACCATCTGTACACGTTCTTCGCCGACCCGGCCGACGGCATTCTGCGCAACCGGCTGGTCTCCCGGCTCGACGCACTCGGTGTGCAGATGCAGCTGCGCTACTTCCCGCTGCACCTGCTCGCCGAATGGCGGGCCAGGGGGCACACCGCCGGGGAGTGTCCGGTCGCCGAGCGCATGTGGTTCGAGCAGCAGGTCAACCTGCCCTGCCACCCGGGCATGACCGACCGGCAGGTCGAGCAGGTCGTGTCCCGGCTCGACACCGTCCTCGGCCAGGAGGCCCGGGGCGTACCCCTCGCGGAGGGAACGACGCGGACGACGGAGGGACGGACCCGGTGACCGAAGCAGAGCACTACGACATCGTCGTCATCGGCGGCGGCCCGGTCGGGCTCGCCTCCGCCTGGCACGCCGCCCGCCGCGGCGCGCGGGTCGCGGTCTTCGAGCAGTACGCGTTCGGCAACGAACAGTGCGGCACGAGCGGGGCGGAGCGGCACTGGCGGCTGCAGTACACCGAGCCGGACCTGTGCCGACTGACCGGGGAGGCCCTGCCGCTCTGGCGCGAACTCGAACGGGCCACCGGGAGCCGGCTCCTGCACGCGTTCGGCAGCCTCTGGTTCGGCGACGTCGACGTCGCCACCAACGAGGGCAAGATCTCGGCGACCGCGCGAACCATGGACGACCTGTCCATCCCGTACGAGTGGCTCACCGCGGCCGACATCGAGCGCCGCTACGGCTTCACCCGCCTCCCCGGCCACTTCGAGGGGTTCGTCCAGCCCGACGGCGGAGCCGTCGACGTACGCGCCACGGTGGAGGGCCTGCTGCGACTGACCGAGGCCGCGGGGTGTGTGCTGCGGGCACACGAGCCGGTGCTGGAACTGGTCCCCGACGGCGAAGGGGTGCGGTTGCGCACTTCACGCGGCTGGTGCAGGGCGGGCAAGGCGGTGGTGGCCAACGGCGCCTACGCCAACGACCTGCTCGAACCGCTGGGCGCCCGGCTCGATCTCAACGTGTTCGAGATGGCCCTGGTGACCCTGCGCCAGCGCGATCCCGACGCGCGCTACCCGTTCTGGTTCGTCTTCCAGGAGCCGACCGAGGAGGACACCAACCTGTTCTACGGCTTCCCGCCCAACGTGTGGCAGGACACGGACAGGGTCCGCGTCGGCCCGGTGTTCGAGGTCAACGCGCTGGCCGATCCCGGGCAGGCGACCGGCGCTCCCGATCCGCGCCATGTGGCCCGGATGTGCGAGTGGGTCGAACGGCATCTGCCCTCGGTGGACCCACGCCCCCTGGCGCGCGAGACCTGTCTCGCCGTGCTGCCCGCCGACCCCGAGCGGCAGTTCTTCCTCGGCACCGCCAAGGGCCGGTTCGACGGCGGGGAGAACGTGGTGGTCGCCACCGGCGGATGGGGGTTCAAGTTCGTGCCGCTGCTGGGCAGAATCTGCGCCGACCTGTGCGTCGACGGCGCGACCGACTACCGCGTCGACCGCCTGATGCTGCCGGACGCCACCTGTCCCTGACAGCTGTCCCGCTGTCCCGCTCCGAGGGCGATGGCGCGAACGCGACGAGACGCCCCTGGGCGCGTCCGGCTATCCCGCACGGCCGACCCTTCCTCTGCAAAGGAGATTCCCCGGTGGTTTCCGAAGTTCTCGCCACAGGTGTCCATCACGACGGCACGTCCGTCGACATCGCCGTCGTCGGAATGGCGGGCCGCTTCCCCGGTGCCCCCGACATCGACACCTACTGGCACAACCTGCGCTCCGGCGTCGAGTCGATCGAGCGGCTGACCGAGGACGACCTGCTGGCCGAGGGGCTCGGCAGGGAGGTCATCGACGCGCCGGGCTACGTACCGGCCGCGCCGACGCTGGAGGGCATCGAGCTCTTCGACGCCGGGTTCTTCGGCTTCACGGCCCGGGAGGCCGCTCTGCTGGACCCGCAACAGCGGCTCTTCCTGGAGAGCGCGTGGCACGCGATGGAGCACGCCGGGATCGACCCCGCCCGGTGCGGGAGGGCCGCGGTGTTCGCCGGCGGCAACATGCCCGCCTACCTGATGTCCAACCTGCTGGGCGGGAACCGGATCGTGCTCGACTCGGCCATGTTCGAGCTGCAGATCCACAACGACAAGGACTACCTGGCCAGCCGGACCGCGTACAAGCTCGGCCTGACCGGCCCCGCGGTGAACGTGCAGACGGCGTGCTCCACCTCACTCGTCGCGGTGCACCAGGCCACCGCGGCACTGCGCTCCGGCGACTGCGAGCTCGCGCTCGCCGGCGGGGTGTGCGTCCGGGTGCCCCACCGGGTCGGCTACCGCTACGAACAGCAGCTGATCTACTCGCCGGACGGGCGGTGCCGCCCGTTCGACGCCGACGGCGCGGGCACGGTCTTCGGCAACGGGGCCGGTGTCGTCGTGCTCAAGCGGCTGGCCGACGCGCGGCGCGACGGCGACCGGATCCTCGCCGTGCTCAAGGGCTCCGCGGTGAACAACGACGGTGCGGACAAGGTGGGTTACACCTCACCGAGCGTGCGCGGGCAGGAGGCGGTGGTCGCCGCCGCGATCGCCGACAGCGGGGTGCCCGCCCGGTCGATCACCGCGATCGAGGCGCACGGAACGGGTACCCATGTCGGCGACCCCATCGAGATCACGGCTCTCACCAGGGCGTTCGGAGAGCACACCGCGGACAGGCAGTTCTGCGCCGTCGGTTCCGTCAAGTCGAACATCGGGCACCTGGAGTCGGCGGCGGGCATCGCCAGTTTCATCAAGGCCGTGCTGCAACTGCACCACCGGACGCTCGTGCCGAGCCTGCACTACGAACGGCCCAACCCGCGCATCGACTTCGCCGCCACTCCGTTCTTCGTCAACACGGAGCTGCGCGACTGGCCCGAGGGGGAGTCCCCCCGCCGGATCGGGGTGAGCTCGTTCGGCATCGGCGGCACCAACGCCCACGTGGTGCTGGAGCAGGCGCCCGAACCGAGCCCCGGCCACCCCTCCGGCCGGCCCGAGCTGGTGGTGGTCTCGGCCAGGACCCCGGCAGCCCTGGACAGGGCCGCCGAGGCACTCGCGCGGAGACTCGCCGGGCTCGACCGGCCGCTCGCCGACATCGCCCACACCCTCCAGACCGGTCGCGCGGCCATGCGCTACCGCCGGGCCGTGGTGGCCGCCGACACGGCCGAGGCGGCGGCGCTGCTGTCCGGGGCCGACCCGGGCAGGGTGCGGGGCGCGGACGCGGGCAACACCCCGGCGAAGACGGTCTTCCTCTTCCCCGGCCAAGGCTCCCAGTACGCCGGCATGAGCCGAGGGCTGTACGAGAGCGAACCGGTCTTCGCCGAGGCGATGGACGCCTGCGCCGCACTGCTGACCGAGCCGCTCGGCATCGACCTGCGGACCGTGCTCTACCCCGACCTGCCCGGCGAGGACGGGCTCACCCACACCACCCTCGCGCAGCCGGCCCTCTTCGCCACCGAGTACGCGCTGGCCGTGCTCCTGCGGTCCTGGGGAGTCGAACCCGACGTCATGGTCGGGCACAGCATCGGCGAGTTCACCGCGGCGGTGCTCGCCGGAGTGCTGTCCCTGGCCGACGCGGCACATCTGGTCGCCCTGCGGGGCCGGCTCATGCAGGACCTGCCGACCGGGGCCATGGTCTCCGTCGCCGCCGCCGCGGCCGACATCGAACCGTTCCTGCCGCCCGGGGTGTCCATCGCCGCCCTCAACGCACCCACGCTCTGCGTGGCCTCCGGCCCCCACGAAGCGGTGGCGGAGCTCGGTGAGATCCTGGCGGGCAAGGAGATCGCGGTCCGCCCGCTCCACACCTCGCACGCCTTCCACTCCCCGATGATGGACCCGGTCGTGGAGCCGTTCACCCGGGCCGTGGCCGACACGGCGCTCGCCGCACCCCGCCTGCCGTTCGTCTCCTGCGTCACCGGCGAGGTCATCAGCACCGAGCAGGCCACGGACCCCGCGTACTGGGGCACACATCTGCGCCGCCCCGTGCGCTTCGCCGACGCGGTGCGCACCGCGGTCGGCGACGGCCCCGCCGTCCTCGTCGAGGTGGGCCCCGGCAACACCCTGAGCGTCCTGGCCCGCGCCGGCACGGGACCCGCGGGGCCCCGTGCCGCAGCCGTCACCACGATGCGCAGGCCCGACGAGACCGCCGACGACGGCCAGGTCCTGCGGACCGCGGTCGGGGACGTCTGGCTCTTCGGCGGCGCGGTGGACTGGCCCGCCCAGCACGAGGGGCGGCGCACCCGGGTGGAACTGCCCGGCTATCCCTTCCAGCGCGACCGCCACTGGATCGAGCCGCGCGGCACGGCGACGGGCGCGCCCCTCACCGTGGGGACAGCCGACCACGAGGAGCCGGAGGCGGGGCAGCCCGCCAGGGCGAATCGGCCGAGCACCCTGGTGACCCCCTATGTGGAGCCGGCGGACGAACTGGAGCGCACCATCGCCGGGATCTGGGAGGAGATGTTCGGCATCGCGCCGATCGGCACCACGGACGACTTCTTCGAACTCGGCGGCCACTCGCTGCTCGCCATTCAGGTGGTCAACCGGCTCCACGCCACCTCCGGGGCGACGGTGGAACTGGGCAAGCTGCTGGCCACCCCCACCATCGGCGGCATGGCCGAACAGCTGCGCGAGGCCGGCGCGGCCGGGGCCGATGACCGGCTCGCCACCGTCGTCCCCCGGCCGGACCGGCGGTACGAGCCGTTCCCGCTCACCGAGATGCAGCAGGCCCAGTGGATCGGCCGGCTGTCCAGCTTCGACATGGGTGGCGTGGCCCCCCATCTCTACTTCGAGTTCGACAGCCGCACCATCGAGCCCGACCGGCTGGAGCAGGCGTGGCAGCGGGTCGTGGAGCGGCACGACATGCTGCGCATGGTGGTCCTTCCCGACGGCCGGCAACAGGTCCTGGCGGACACGGCGCCGTACCGCTTCGAGGTGCTCGACCTGCGTGAGACGGAGCCATCGGAGGCCGAGCGCCAACTGGCCGCGATACGCGACCGGATGAGCGCCGAGGTGCGTCCTGCGGACGTCTGGCCGCTCTGGGAGGTACGCGTCAGCCTGCTGCCCGACCACCAGGTCCGGGTACACATCGGCTTCGACCTGCTGGTCGCCGACGTCTCCTCGTTCTTCTACCAACTTCTGCCGCAGTGGCGCGAGTTCTACCATGAGCCCGGGCAGGATCCCGCCCCGCTGGCCCTCTCCTTCCGGGACTATGTGCTCGCGGAGGAGGAGCTGCGGCGGACACCGAGGTACGAGCGTTCCCTGGAGTACTGGCGCAAGCGGGTCCGCGAGCTCCCCGCCGCACCCGAACTCCCCACGGTGCAGGCCACCGGGGACGGCGGACGCCTGGGATTCGTCCGCCGGCACGCCCGGCTGGACGCCGAGCTGTGGGGCCGGATCAAGGCGAAGGCGGGCGAGTTCGGCGTCACCCCGTCCAGCGCGATGCTCGCGGCGTTCGCCGTCACCATCGGCACCTGGAGCAAGACCCAGCGCTTCACCCTGAACTTCACGGCCGTCAACCGGCTCCCCGTGCACGAAGAGGTCGACGACCTGGTGGGCGAGTTCGCCTCCTTCGACCTGCTGGAGGTGGACGCGGTCTCGGCATCCGACTTCGCCGAGCTGGTGCGCGAACTGCAACGGCAGAGCTGGGCGGACTTCGACCACCGCTACGTCAGCGGCGTACGCATTCTGCGCGAGCGGGCCCGGGCGCGCGGCGGCGCGGGCGACGTCATGCCCGTCGTGTTCACCAGTGCGCTCGGCGGCGACGTCGACGGCAAGCCCGCGCCGTCGCCGGTGGACTGGCTCGGTGAGCAGAGCTACTTCATCTCGCAGACCCCCCAGGTGACGATCGACCACTTCCTGCTGGAGTTCGGGGGCAATCTGGAGCTGGCGTGGCACGCCGTCGACGGGATCTTCCCCGAGGGGCTGATGGAGGAGATGTTCCAGGCCTACCAGGACTTCGTGGTGGGACTGGCGGAGAACGACGGTTGGCACCGCCCCCCGGTGCTCGACCTGCCCGCCGGGCAGCTCGCGGCCCGGGCCGCGGCCAACGACACCGCCGGCGAGCTGCCCGCCGACGTCCTGCCCGCCCGGGTGCTGGCCCGCGGCGACTCCACCGTGCCGGCCGTGATCACCGAGGACCGTACGCTCGACTTCGCCGAACTCGTGGGCCGCGCCGTCGCTCTGGCCCAGGAGTTGACCGAGGGCGGCTTCGGCCGGGGAGCCGTGGTAGGCATCGGACTGGCCAAGGGATGGCGGCAGATCGTGGCGGCACTCGCGGCCTCCGCGGCCGGCTGTACGTATGTACCCCTCGACCCCGGCCTCCCGGAGCCCCGACGCCGCTGGCTGGTCGAGCAGGCCGGAATCGGCTGTGTACTGGCCGAACCGGACACGGCCGCGCACTGGCCGAACGCGCCCCGGGTGCTGCCGGTTCCGGAGGACGCGCCGTGGGACCCGGCGGCCGCGTCGGAGTGGACCTGCCCCGCCCGGCCGGACGACACCGCCTACGTCATCTACACCTCGGGCTCCACCGGAACACCCAAGGGCGTGGCGGTCAGTCACCGGGCCGCCCTGAACACCCTGGTGGACATCGAGGAGCGGTACGGCATCCGTCCGGGCGACCGCGTCCTGGGGCTGTCCGCGCTCAGCTTCGACCTCTCCGTCTTCGACGTCTTCGGGATGCTCGCGGCAGGCGGTGCCGTCGTGCTGCCGGCGGACGCGGACCGCCGGGCCCCGGACCGCTGGACCGAGCTGTGCCGGCTCCACGGGGTCACGGTGTGGAACTCGGTGCCCGCCCTGATGCAGATGCTCGTCGAGCACCTGGAGAGCCGGGGCCCGGCCGGCGACCCGGGCCGCCTGCCCGACCTGCGACTGACCCTGCTGAGCGGCGACTGGATACCGCTGTCCCTGCCGGACCGGCTCCGGACGGTGGCTCCCGCGACCGAGGTGATCAGCCTGGGCGGCGCGACCGAGGCCGCCGTCTGGTCCATCGCCCACCCGATCGGCGAGGTCGCGCCCGACTGGCCGTCCATCCCCTACGGCCGCCCCCTGCGCAACCAGCGCTTCCACGTCCTCAACGACCGGCTGCGGCACGCGCCGGTGTGGGTGCCGGGCCAACTGCACATCGCCGGGGCCGGACTGGCCGAAGGGTACTGGCGGGACGGGCGGCGCACCGCCGAGTCGTTCATCGTCCACCCGGAGACGGGGGAACGGCTGTACCGCACCGGCGACCTAGGGCGGTATCTGCCCGACGGCACCATCGAGTTCCTCGGCCGTGACGACTTCCAGGTCAAGATCGGCGGCTACCGCATCGAACTGGGCGAGATCGAGCACGCCCTGAGCGGCCACCCCGACGTCCTCAGCGCCGTGGTGTCCGCACCCGGGGAACGTACCCGGCAACGGCTGGTCGCCCATGTCGTCCCGGCCCGCCCCGGGCTGCGGGACGCCCCGGACTTCGCCGACCGGTTGCGGGCCCACCTCGCCGCGACCCTGCCCTCCTACATGACGCCGTCCGACATCGTCCTCATCGACGCGATGCCGCTGAGCGGCAACGGCAAGGTCGACCGCTCGGCCCTGCCCGACCCCCGGCACGCGGGCGAGGCGACCGCGAGCACGCCGGAGGACGAGGAGGAGCCGGCGACAGGGGCGCTGGGCACCCTGCTGGTCCTGGCCGCCGATCTCCTCGGCGTGGAGCGGCCCCGGGCGCGGGACAACTTCTTCGAGCTCGGCGGCGACTCCATCATGGGGGTGCAACTCGTCGGGAGGGCCAACGCCGAAGGCATCCCGATCACCCCGCAGAACCTTTTCGAGACCTCCAGCTTCATCGAACTGGCCGGGGCCGTGCCCGCCGGGACGGGCGTCGGCGACGTGGGCGCGGCCGTGCCGCTCACCCCGCACCAGGCAGTCGCACGGGCCCAGGCCGGATCGGTGCTGCTGGACGTACCCGACGCGTTCGACCCGGTGCTGGCCGCCCGCGCGCTGGCCGCGCTGGCCGACCGCCACCCGGCCCTCGGCATCCGGGTACGGACCGAGGACGGCCGGCCGTTCGCGGTGCGGACCGAACGGGGCGAGGACCACGAGGTTCCGGAGATCGACCTCGGCGCACTGCCCGACGAGGTACGGGCCGAGGCAGTGACGCAGATGCTCGACGAGATGGCCGGGGAGCTGGACATCGAGGCCGGGCCGACGGTCAAGCCCGCGGTGTTCCGCCTGGGCGAACGGGGCAGCGTGTTGGCCTGCACGGTGGCGCAGGGGCTGATCGACGACGCCTCCGTCCTCCTGCTCTGCCGCGAACTGAACCAGGCGTACGACCGGTTGGCCGCCGGTCAGCCCGTGGTGTGGAGCGCGGGCGCGGGTTCGCCGCAGGCGTGGAACCAGGGCCTGCGCCGGGAGCCGGCGCACCCGGCGGGGCTCGACGCGCTCCCCGGGGCGCCGCGTGCGCTGCCCCGGCAACGGACCATCGAGCTGGACGCCGCACGTACGGCGGAGCTGTTCACCGCCGCCGCGGGCAGTTACCACCTGGACCCGACCGAGGTGTTGGTGGCGGCGGCGTCCGCCGCACTGGGCAGGGCCCTGGACGAACCGCCGCAGCTGCTGGTCGAGCGTTCGCTGCGGGCCGACCTGGCCGCCAGCGAAGAACCGGCCGGCCGCCTGGTGGGCCGGGTGACCGAGCTGCGGACCATGGAGCCGACGGCGGATCGGACCCCCCTCGCCGAAGCCCTGACCTCGGTGAAGAGCCGGCTGCGGACGGCGGACCCGCTCCCGGTCCGCGGGGCGACGGTCGCGGTCAGGGAGGTGGTGACCTGGGACCGCGGCGATGACGCGATCACGGTCCCCGCGGACTTCACCGGGGTGGCCGGGCTCGCCGGCTGGCACGAGGCGGCGGAGGGGCAGCTGAGCGCCGCCGTGGTGGACGGCACCCTGCGCGTCCGCTGGCTCCTTGGCGCATCCGTGTCCGAGGACGGTGCTACCCGCCTGGCCGACGCCTTCGAGACGGTGCTCGGGGAGATCGCCGAGCACTGCGGCGCGGCGGCGGGGACCTACGAACCGTCCGACTTCCCGCTGTCCGGCCTGTCGGAGGACGAGCTGGACGCGTTCCTCGACGAACTGCGGTGACCGGTGACGGTGACGGCGGCGGATGGCCTGGGACGGCGACGACGGCGGACGGGCCGAGCACGGGTGACGGCGGGAACAGGGCTGCGACGACTGACGACTGCGGACGGGGCTGCGATGACTGACGACTGCGGACGGGGCTGCGATGACTGACAACGGTGGATGGGGCGGCGAGATGACGGACAACGGTGCTACCGAGCGACCTGTCCGCGATATCGCGGACATCTACGAACTCTCGCCGATCCAGCAGGGCCTGCTCTACGAGCAACTGGCCCAGCCGGAACTCGGCGTCTACGTGGAACAGCTGCAACTGGAGTTCGCCGGGACGCTGCACCCCGAGAACTTCGAGCGGGCATGGCAGCTGGTGGTCGACCGGCACCCGATCCTGCGCACCTCCTTCCACTGGCGCAAGAACGGAAAAGTGGTGCAGGTCGTACACGGCTCCGCCCGGCTGCCGGTGGAGACGCTGGACTGGCGCGATCTCGACGAACACGCGCAGCAGGAGCGGCTGCGGGCGTCGCTGGAGGCCGAGCGGAAGGAAGGGTTCGACCTCGCCCGTGCGCCGTTGATGCGCAGCACCCTGATCCGGCGCGGCGCGGAACGGTGGACGTTCTCCTGGCGGTTCTCGCACCTGCTGATGGACGGCTGGTCGTTCACGCTGGCCATTCAGGACTTCCTCGGCCACTACCGGGCGCTGTGCCGGGGCGGGCGGCCGACCGTCTCCCCGGGGCGGCCGTACCGCGACTACCTCTCCTGGTGGCGCGACCGGGACCCCGAGGAGGCGCGGGAGTTCTGGCGCAAGGAGCTGGCCGGCCATCAGCCGGTGGAGGGCGTGCACCTGGGCGGGACCGAGGTGCCCGCCGGGGAGCCGGTCCACGCCCACGTCGAACGGATCCTCGGCGACCTGGCGCCGCGGCTCACCGCACTGGCCCGCGCCGAACAGCTGACACTCGCCACGCTCGCCCAGGGAGCCTGGTTCGTCGTGCTGGGCCGCTTCCTCGGCGTCACGGACCTCACCTGTGGCATCACCATGGCGCACCGGCCCCCCGACCTGGTCGGCTCGCAGGACATCCTCGGACCGATGATCGCCACCCTGCCGCTCCGCAGGACGCTGGACCCCGCGGCCCGTCTGCGGTCCTGGCTCCGGGAGTTCGGCCGAAACGTCGTCGAGGCGAGCGGGCACAGCGCCGTGCCCCTGTCCGAGATGCCGGACCTGCTCGGCTGGGACCCCGCGATCCCGGTCCTGCAGAGCAGCGTCTCGTACGAGAACGTACCGATGCCGGACTTCGACCTGGCCGACGTCGGGGCGGAGATGACCGAACTGGTCTACGACGGCAGGCCCCACTTCCCGATCACCATGGTGATCATGCCCGGCGACGCCATGCCGCTGCGGATCGTCCACGACCGCCGGAAGGTGTCCGACGCGGTGGCGGAGCGTTTCGCCGACGACGTCGTCGCGGTGCTGACCCAGCTGACCGAGCGTCCCGACGTCACGCTGGGGGAGCTGGCCTTCCCCAGCGCTCCGGAGCCGGCGACCAGCCCCCTCACGGAACCGGAGGACGTCACCCTGCACGAGACGTTCCGGCGCCACGCCGGGCTGCGCCCGGACGCGGTCGCCGTACGCCACGGGAACCGTGCGCTCACCTACCGGGAGCTGGACGCGTACTCCGACCGGGTCGCCGCCGCCCTGCGCGAGCGGTGCCCGGAGGTGCGGCGCGTGGGCCTGTGCCTGCCCCGCTCCACCGAGTTGGTGGCCGCGATGATCGGCGTGCTCAAGGCGGGCGCCGCCTACGTTCCGCTGGACCCGGAGTACCCGGCGGACCGGCTGGCCGAGGTCCTGGCCGACTCGGCCGCCGAACTGGTCCTCACCGACGGCGCGGCGGACCACGCGCTCACCGTGGCCGAGGCCAGGCTGGTCACCCTCGCCGACGTGGACCGGCAGGCGGCCGACAGCGCCCCGCCGACAGCCGCGGACCCGGACGCACCGGCCTACCTCCTCCACACCTCGGGCTCGACCGGACGGCCCAAGGGCGTACCGATCACTCACCGCAACGTTCAGAGTCTGCTGGCCGCCGGCCGCGAGGTCTTCGGCTTCACGGCCGAGGACGTGTGGACCTTCGCTCACTCCTTCGCCTTCGACTACTCGGTGTGGGAGATCTGGGGCGCCCTGGGCAACGGCGCCACGCTGGTCGTGGTCGACCGCGAGGCCGGGCGCGACCCGCGCGCCCTGGCCCGGCTGATCGCCGAGGAGCGGGTGACGGTGCTCAGCGAGACGCCCTCGCTCTTCGAGCACCTGGTGCCCGAGCTGGCCGGGGAGACCGCGCTGCGCAGGGTCTTCCTCGGTGGCGACCGGCTGGAACCCGCGATCCTGCGGCCCTGGTTCGCCCGGTTCGGCGACCGGGACATCGAGCTGTACAACCTCTACGGGGTCACCGAGGCCACCGTGGTCTCCACCTACCACCTGGTGCGCGAGGAGGAGGCGGACGCCGACCTGCCGATCCCGATCGGCCGCGCGCTGCCCAACCAGCGGGTGTTCCTGTTCGACGCGTACGACCGCCCGGTGCCGGTGGGCGCCACCGGCCAGTTGTGCGTGGCCGGGCCCGCGGTCGCCTCCGGATACCACGACCGGGACCGGCTCACCGCAGAGCGCTTCGCCGGGGACGCACCGACGGGCCTGCCCTCCGCCGGCCCTCTGTACCGCACCGGCGACCTCGCCACCGCCACCTCCGAGGGCGAGTTCCGATTCCTCGGCCGCGCCGACGCGCAGGTCAAGGTGCGCGGCTTCCGGGTCGAACCGGGCGAGATCGAGGCCGCGCTGCGCGGGGTGCCGGGAGTCGGGTCGGCAACCGTGTCCGTGTTCGGCTCCGGTGCGGCACAGCGCCTCGTGGGGTACGCCGTGCCCGAGCGCCCGGACGCGGCGCTCACCGCCGGGCCCCTGCTCACCGACGTGGTACGGGAGTCGCTGCGCGCCCGACTGCCCGAGCACATGGTCCCGGCCGCCGTGTACTGGATCGACCGGATACCCACCACCCCCGGCGGCAAGGTGGACGTCGCCGCCCTCCCCGTACCGGACACCGGGGGGCGCGTCCGGCACACCGCCCCGGGGACCGACGCCGAGCGGCTGGTCGCCGGGCTGCTCTCCGAACTGCTCCAGGTCCCCGACGTGGGCCCGGACGACGAGCTGGGCGACGTGGGCCTGCACTCGCTCGGAGCGATGCGGCTGGCCGCCCGGCTGCGCGGTGAGTACGCGCTCGACCTGGCGGTGGGCGAACTGCTGGCCGCCCGTACGGTGGCCGAGCTGGCGAGCACGGTGGATGCCGCCCGCAGCGCCGTGTCCGGGGAGGACCGGTGAAGACGACCCCCGTGCCGCACGCCACGGACCACCCCGACAGCCCGGAGAACCAGCGATGGCGGGAGAAGGTCCGGCGGTTCGCCGAGGAGGAGATCGCCCCGCTCTCCGCCACGATGGACAGGAAGGCGGCCCTGGACGCCACGTTGCGCGAGCGCCTCTTCGCCGAAGGCCTGATGGGGGTGGAGATCCCGCGCGGCTACGGCGGCGCGGGCGGCGCCCTCTGCCGGCTGATCCTCACCATCGAGGAGGTGGCGCGAGTGGACCCGGGAGTCGCCGTCGGGATCCACGTGCACAACGTCCTCGTCGCGGGAACGCTGCTGCGCCACGCCTCGGGTGACCAACGCAGGCAGTACCTGCCCCAGTTGGCCACCGGAAGGATCGGGGCCTTCGCCCTGTCCGAGGAGCGGGCGGGCAGCGACGCGTTCGCCCTGAGCGCGGTCGCCCGTAAGGAGTGCACGGGTTATCTGCTGAGCGGTCGCAAGCGGTGGACCAGCAACGCGCGCAACGCCGATCTGCTGCTCGTCTTCGCCCTGGTCGACGGCAGCGGCCCCACGGCGTTCGTGGTCCCGGCCGACGCTCCAGGGGTGTCCCTGGACGCCCGGGTGGAGCAGCTGGGGGTGCGGGCGGCGGCCACCTCGGACGTGATCCTCGACCGGGTCCCGGTCCGTGCCGCCCAGCGCGTCGGCCCGCCCGGCGGCGGCCAGACGGTGGCGATGGCCGGCCTGGACCTCGGGCGGCTCGGCATCGCCGCACAGATGGTCGGGCTGGCCCAGGGAGCCCTGGACGTGGCGGTCGGCTACAGCCTGTCGCGCGAGCAGTTCGGCAGCCGGATCGCCGACTACCAGGGCGTTCAGTTCCCGCTGGCCGACGTGGCCAGCAGGCTGGCGGCGGCCCGTGCCCTGCTGTACCAGGCGGCCGACCACCAAGGGCGGGGCGCCGACCCGGTCGAGACGATGCGGCTGTCGGCCATGGCGAAGTACGTCGCGTCCGAGGTGGCCGAAAGAGCGGCCTCGGTTGCCCTGGAAACCCTGGGCGGGAACGGGTACACCGACGCGTACCCCGTCGAACGTCTCTACCGGGACGCCAAGGCGGGCAAGATCTACGAGGGCACCTCCAACGTGCTGCTCCGAACCATCGCCTCGATCATGATCGGGGTGAGCGCGGGTGACTGAACCGCTGCGCCTGTTGTGCTTCCCCTACGCGGGCGGCAACGCCCGGACGTACATCCGATGGCAACGTCACCTGGGACCGGACATCGAGGTCTGTCCCATGCAACTGGCCGGTCACGGCGAGCGGATCGGCGAACCTCCCCGCCACCGGTGGGAAGACCTGCTGGCGGATCTCCGGACCCGTCTCCCCGGCCTGACGGACCGTCCGATCGCCCTGTTCGGACACAGCCTCGGCGCCCTGCTCGCGTTCGAGTGCGCCCGCATCCTCGTGGCCGAGCACGGCGTCGAGCCGGCCTGGCTGCTGGTGTCGGGCCACCGGGCCCCCGACCTTCCCCTGCGTGAGAAGGTGTTGCACCACCTGCCGGACCCGGAGTTCCTGGCGAGGCTCGGCGAACGCTCCCGCACTCTGCGCGCGCTGACCGACCCCGAGTTCCGCAAGCTCCTACTGCCGGTGCTGCGGGCCGACTTCACCGCTTCCGAGACCTACGCGTACGAGGAGGGGCAACGGCTGACCTGCCCGGTGACCGCGCTGGGCGGCGACCGGGACGAGGACGCGAGCCTTCCGGAAATCGCCGACTGGCGCCGCCACACCACGGGCCCGTTCGACCTGGCCGTCTTCGAGGGCGACCACTTCTTCATCGACGACGCGTGGCAGGAGGTGGTGGCCACGGTCGGCGACCGGCTGCGCCCACCCGCCGGGGGTGCGCGGCGGTGACGCCCTGCGGTGTCCGGCTCGGACACTCCGCGCCGACGATCACCCTCGGTTACTATGCTCACTTCGTGCCGGAAGCCGGAAGCCGGAAGCCGGAAGCCGGAAGCCGGAAGCAAGGGGCGGGTGCGGCGCCATCGACGGTCTGCCGGGGGAGCGGGGGAGCGGGGGAGCAACGCGTCAGCCGGAACTCCCCGGCTTCTCCCCAACGCCGTCGACCGGTGATTACTGCCTCCGCACCCCGGGGAAATCGTCCGTGGATGTTAAGGCTAATAAGATAGGTGACCTGGGAAAGTGTTGGAAGAGGTCGTAGCGACCCGCTATGTCACGCCCCTGCGTGAGGGTGGCTCGCTCCCCGGAATCGTCGAGGCCGACGACCTGGGCACATATGTCATGAAGTTCACCGGGGCGGGACAGGGCCGCAAGACGCTCGTCGCGGAGATCATCTGCGGGGAACTCGGCCGCCGGCTGGGGCTGCGGGTGCCGGAGCTGGTGACCATCGAGCTCGACCCCGTCATCGGACTCGCGGAGCCCGACGAGGAGGTGCAGGAACTGCTCCGCGCGAGCGGCGGACTGAACCTCGGGATGGACTACCTGCCGGGCTCGTTCGGGTTCGATCCGCTCGCCTACGAGGTCGGGGCGGCCGAGGCCGGCCGGATCGTCTGGTTCGACGCGCTGATCAATAATGTCGACCGCTCCTGGCGCAATCCGAACCTGCTCGTCTGGCACGGCGACCTCTGGCTCATCGACCACGGTGCGACGATGATCTGGCACCACAACTGGCCCGGCGCCCAGGCCTCCGCCGGCAAGCCGTACAACGCCTCGGACCATGTCCTCGCGCCCTTCCGGCCGGACATCGCGGCCGCGGCCGCCGAGCTCGCCCCGCTGGTCACCGAGGAACTGCTCACCGAGGTCGCCGCCGACGTGCCGGACGTCTGGCTGGCCGACGAGCCCGGCTTCGCCTCCGCGGACGAGGTGCGCCGGGCCTACATCGCACCGCTGCTCGCGCGGGCCGCCGACATCGACGGGCGGATCATCCTGGACGCTCCGGCCTCGACCCGGCCCTCCCAGGCGCCGGGCTGGCTCACCGAGCGGCTGCCGCCCCGGCCGAAGCGGGCCGCGGACGACCGCGCCGCCGCGTCCGCCCGTACCGGCGATGAGGGTGGCCGATGACGCGCCGCGACGTCTTCGAGTACGCGCTCCTGCGCGTCGTGCCCCGCGTCGAGCGGGGGGAGTGCTTCAACGCCGGGGTGCTCGTCTACTGCCGGGCACAATCGTTCGTCGCCGCCCGTACACACCTCGATGAGGCGAAGCTGAAGGCTCTGGACCCGGGCGCCGATGTCAACGGGGTGCGGGCCGCCCTGCGCGCCGTCGAGGGAGTCTGCGGCGGCGGCGAGGGGGCCGGTCAGGCGGCGGGCGACGACGCCGGGAGGCGGTTCCGCTGGCTGATCGCCCCGCGCTCCACGGTCGTCCAGCCCGGCGCCGTGCACAGCGGCCTGACCACCGACCCGGCCGGTGAGGTGGAACGGCTGCTCGACCTCCTCGTGCACTGATCCACGCCTCGGTGGGACCCTGACGGCACAGCGGCGGGCGCTTCCGCCCGGTGTGACGTGCGGCCCGCCGGGGCGTGCGCCGTTGACACCGGGTGCCGGGGCTTCTAGCGTCTCGTCTGCTGAAGGTACTAAGCGGTTGCTCAGCGATCGGGAGCCTTTCTGTCGGGGAAACGCCCCGACCCCCGCTGAGCCCCGATCCAAGGGCGAGGAGAACCAAGCATGTCCACCACCGAGCAGCGCGTCGCCATCGTGACGGGAGCGGCGCGGGGCATCGGCGCCGCCACCGCCGTACGTCTCGCGGCCGAGGGCCGTTCCGTCGCCGTACTCGACCTGGACGAGGCGGCCTGCAAGGACACGGTCGAGAAGATCACCGCCGCCGGGGGCACCGCGCTCGCCGTGGGCTGCGACGTGTCGGACGCCGGTCAGGTGGAAGCCGCCGTCGCGCGGGTCGCCGCCGAGCTGGGCGCGCCGACGATCCTCGTGAACAACGCGGGCGTGCTCCGCGACAACCTGCTGTTCAAGATGAGCGAGTCCGACTGGGACCTCGTGATGAACGTGCACCTCAAGGGCGCGTTCCTGATGGCGAAGGCCGTCCAGGCCCACATGGTCGAGGCCAAGTTCGGCCGGATCGTCTCGCTCTCCTCCTCCTCGGCCCTCGGCAACCGGGGCCAGGCCAACTACTCCGCGGTCAAGGCGGGGCTCCAGGGCCTCACCAAGACGCTCGCCAAGGAGCTCGGCAAGTTCGGCGTCACCGCCAACGCCGTCGCGCCCGGCTTCATCGTCACGGAGATGACCGCGCAGACGGCCGCCCGCGTCGGCATGGGCTTCGAGGAGTTCCAGGCGGCGGCCGCCACCCAGATCCCGGTCCAGCGCGTCGGCCGTCCCGAGGACGTCGCGAACGCCATCGCCTTCTTCGCGGGCGACGACGCGGGCTTCGTCTCCGGCCAGGTCATGTACGTGGCCGGCGGACCCCTCAACTGACCCGAAGGGCAGCGGACATCATGACGGTGCAGGACAGCGGAAAGGTCGCCCTGATCACGGGCGCGAGCCGGGGCATCGGTTACGGGATCGCCGAGGCGCTCGTCGCCCGCGGCGACCGGGTGGCCATCACCGGGCGGGGCGAGGACGCCCTGAAGGAGGCCGTCGAGCGGCTCGGCTCCGACCGGGTGATCGGCATCGCGGGCAAGGCGCACGACGAGGCGCACCAGGCCGTCGCGGTCGAGCGCACGATGGAGGCCTTCGGCCGCGTCGACCACCTGGTGAACAACGCCGGGACGAATCCGGTCTTCGGCCCCATGGCGGAGCTCGACCTGAACGTCGCCCGCAAGGTCTACGAGACCAATGTGATCTCGGCGCTGGGCTTCGCCCAGCAGACCTGGAAGGCCTGGCAGAAGGAGAACGGCGGGGCGATCGTGAACATCGCCTCGGTCGCCGGGGTCTCCGCCTCGCCGTTCATCGGCGCGTACGGCATGAGCAAGGCGGCGATGGTCAACCTGACCCTCCAGCTGGCCCACGAGTTCGCCCCGGTCGTCCGGGTCAACGCCATCGCCCCGGCCGTGGTCAAGACCAGGTTCGCCGAGGCCCTCTACGAAGGGCGCGAAGCGGAGGCGGCCGCCGCCTACCCGCTGGGCAGGCTCGGTGTGCCCGAGGACATCGGGGGCGCGGCGGCCTTCCTCACCTCCGCCCAGTCCGACTGGATCACCGGCCAGACCCTCGTGGTCGACGGGGGAATCTTCCTCAACGCCGGCGTGGGCTGAGAGGGGCCTGGGCCGGTTTGGCCCTGATTGAGTCAAGTGCCCCGCCGGGCCAGCGGATTGACCCGGTGGGGCGCTGCGGTATGGTCTGCCGACCCATGGCTGATCGAGGAGCGTGCACGTGTTCTACCGGGCCAGTCTGCAGGCTGCTGCAGCCCTAGCTTCCCTTTCTCTGCTGGCCGGCTGCGGTCTCCTTTCCGACAGCGGATCGGAAGCGGAGCAGAAGATAACGGTCGGGACGACCAGCTCGCCGTCCACGCTGGATCCCGCGGCAGCCTGGGACGGCTCCTGGGAGCTGATGCGGAACGTCTACCAGACCCTGGTGAGCTTCCCCTCCGGCAGCACGATCCCGGAGCCGGACGCGGCGGACTCCTGCAAGTTCACCGACGCCACGAGCATGGCGTACCGGTGCACGCTCAAGAAGAACCTCACGTTCTCCAACGGCGAGAAGCTCGACGCCGAGGCTGTGAAGTACTCGATCGACCGCATCGTGGACATCCACTTCAAGGGCGGCCCGGCCGGCATGCTCGACTCCCTGGACCGGATCGAGACCAAGGGCGACGACACGGTCATCTTCCACCTGAACAAGTCCGACGCCACGTTCCCGTTCATCCTGGCCACGCCCGCCATGTCGCTCGTCGCCCCCGGCGACTACCGCAAGGACAAGATCCGCGACGACGGCAAGGTCACCGGTTCCGGCCCCTATCTCCTGGAGTCCTACAAGGACCGGGTCACCGCCGAGCTGAAGAAGAACCCGGACTACAAGGGCTTCGCCGACCGGAAGAACGACGCGGTCACCATCCGCTACTTCGAGAAGTCCGCCGACATGGTGACCGCGCTCAAGGCGGACGAGATCGACGCCACCTACCGGGGTCTGACCGCCGAGGAGGTCGTCAGCCTGGAGGACAACAAGGACGACAACGCCGGCCTCCAGATCGTCGAGAGCACCGGCGCGGACATCCGCTTCCTGGTCTTCAACCCGAAGGACCCGGCCGCCGCGAACCCCGCCGTCCGCAAGGCCATCGCCCACGTCGTGGACCGCGACGCCCTGGTCGCCAAGGTCTACCGGGGAACCGCCGAGCCGCTCTACTCCATGGTCCCCAAGGGCATCGCCGGACACACCACGAGCTTCTTCGACACCTTCGGCGACCCGGACGTCAAGAAGGCGAAGAACATCCTGACCAAGGCCGGTATCACCGAGCCCGTGAAGATGAAGTTCTGGTACACCACCGACCGGTACGGATCCTCCACGGAGCCCGAGTTCGAGGAGCTCAAGCGGCAGCTGGAGGCCTCCGGGCTGTTCGAGATCACGCTGCAGGGCGAGCCCTGGACGACCTTCCAGGAAGGCTTCAACAAGGGCGAGTACCCGGTCTTCGGCCGCGGCTGGTTCCCGGACTTCCCGGACCCCGACAACTTCGTCGCGCCCTTCGTGGGCAAGGAGAGCGTCACCGGCACCCCGTACATCAACAAGGAGATCACCCAGCAGCTGATCCCCGCCTCGCGGCAGGAGAGCGACCGGGGCGCGGTCAGCAAGCAGTTCGAGCGGGCCCAGGAGATCCTCGTCGAGGACGTCCGTCTGCTGCCCCTGTGGCAGGGCAAGCTGTACGTCGCCGCGGGCGAGGACATCGGCGGCGGCGAGCGCGCACTCGACCCGCAGACCGTGATGCAGCTGTGGGAGCTGTACCGCAAGGCCAGCTGGTAGACGCTGTACGGAGGGGCTTCCGGGACCCGCTGTCAGTGGTGACCGGTAGGTTCTGGGATCAAGAACCTGTTGCTCACCGGAGGTTGTGGACGTGACCGATATCGACCTGCTGCCCGAGTCCTGGCGCGCTGTCCTCGGCGAAGAACTCCAGAAGCCGTACGTCAAGGAACTGGCGGACTTCGTCGAGGAGGAGCGGGCCAGGGGCCCGGTGTACCCGCCGCGCGAGCAGGTCTTCGCCGCACTGGACGCCACTCCGTACGAGAAGGTGAAGGTCCTCGTCCTCGGCCAGGACCCGTATCACGGCGAGGGCCAGGGACACGGGCTCTGCTTCTCCGTGCGCCCCGGTGTCAGGACGCCGCCGTCCCTGCGCAACATCTACAAGGAGATGCAGCAGGAGCTCGGCCTGCCGATCCCGGACAACGGCTATCTGATGCCCTGGGCCGAGCAGGGCGTCCTCCTGCTCAACGCCGTGCTCACCGTCCGGGCCGGCGAGGCCAACTCCCACAAGAACAAGGGCTGGGAGAAGATCACCGACGCGGTGATCCGCGCCGTCGCCGACCGGCCCGACCCGGCGGTCTTCGTGCTCTGGGGCAACTACGCGCAGAAGAAGCTGCCCCTGATCGACGAGGAACGCCACGTGGTGGTGAAGGGAGCGCACCCCTCGCCGCTCTCCGCCAAGAAGTTCTTCGGCTCCCGCCCCTTCACGCGGATAAACGAGGCGGTGGCCGCCCAGGGGCACCAGCCGATCGACTGGCGGATCCCCGATCTCGGCTGACGGACCCTGGCTGACAGACCCCGACCGACGGGCCTTGACGCCCGTGTCTGACCGGTTGTGCGGAACCCCGGCGTTAGCGTCGGACCGACGGCAACCGGCTGGACCGGCGACGGAGGAGACCGCAGTGGTGGAGCAGCAGGAGGCGTCCGACGACGCCGTCATGACCAGGATCGGCCAGGCGATCATGCTGCTCCACGGAGGTGACCGGGAGGAGGCCCGCAACCGCTTCGGCGCGCTCTGGTCGGAGCTCGGAGCGGACGGCGACGCCCTGCACCGCTGCACCCTCGCGCACTACATGGCCGACACCCAGGACGACCCCGGCGACGAGCTGGCCTGGGATCTGCGCGCCCTGACGGCCGCCGAGGGACTGAGAACCGCCGAGGGGCCGGGCGACGGGACGGACGGCGGGGACGGACCGGGCGGCGGCGAGGGGTGTGGCGGGGCCCGGCCGGCGGAACACCGCGACACCCCGGCCGTCCGGGCGTTCTACCCGTCGCTGCACCTCAACCTCGCGGCGGACTACCTCAAGCTCCAGCGCCCCGACTCGGCGCGTATCCACCTCCAGCGGGCCCGCGCCGCGGCCGAGTCGCTCGCGGACGACGGGTACGGCGGCGGGGTCCGCGCCGCCATCGACCGCCTGGAGCTCCGCATGCGGGAGCAGTGACCCCGCGCGGAGGCGGGAGCGTCAGCGGCCGTACGTCTCCGAGCAGCTGCGGGACTCCGGACTGCCCGCGGGCCAGCCGCCGTACCCCCGGCCGAGCGCGCAGACGTCCACTCCACCGCCGGGGACGCGCGGCAGGGCGGGCACGTCGACGGACGGGGCGCCCGGGACCCGCCGCGGTGTCCGGGGCTCCGGCGGGTCCGGGCGCTCCCGAGGGCGGGAGCCCCCCGCCGGTGCGGTGCGCAGGGCCCGCGGTGGGGAGCCGGTGGCCGGGGTAGCGGGGGAGGACGGCAGGGCCGTCGAGGGGCTCGGATCCGGCACTGCCTCCAACGCCTCACGGGCGGGCGGCTGCACGATCTGCGGGGCCACGTCCTGGGCCGGCCCGGTGGTGGTGCCCGGATACGGCGGAGGAACGGCCCGGGGCTCCACCGAGACGCAGCCGGAGACGGCCGTGACCGTCAGCCCGACCAGGAGTTTCGCGGCGATACTGGTTCTCTGCACGGGACAACTCTGCGGTTCCCCGGGGGCATCCGGGGGCTCGGTGCACGGGGAATGGCCCGCACGAGTGACCCGGTCAGCACGGTGCCCGGACCGGGCTCGCCGGGGACGCGGCCGTCAGTCGCCGGTGGCGCCGTCCACACGCTCGCGCACCAGGTCGGCGTGGCCGTTGTGCCGCGCGTACTCCTCGATCATGTGGGTGTAGATCCAGCGCAGGTTGAAAGGCTTGCCCGCCGAGCCGACGCCCTGGGAGAAGTCGTCCAGGTCATACGCGGCGGCGTTCTTCCGGGCCGCCGCGACCTCCGCCCGCCAGGCGGCGTCCGCCTCGGCCCAGGTGTCCGAATCCGTCACATGCCACTCACCGTCGGGGTTTTCCTCGGTGCAGTAGAGGTCCGACAGCTCCTCGCCCGCCAGCACCACACGGAACCAGCCGCGCTCCACCTCGGCCATGTGCCGAAGGAGCCCGAGCAACGTGAAGGCGGACGGCGGCACCGAGGCCTCGCGCACCTGGGCGTCGGTCAGCCCCGCGCACTTCATGGCCATGGTGGCGCGGTGGTAGTCGAGCCAGCCCTCCAGCATGGGGCGTTCGGCGGCGTCGAGAGCGGGTTCGGAGCGTTCCGGAGAAGTCATGCGGGCCATAGTGGCTCATGATCATGGTCCTGGCCAGGGAATTCGCGAGCTTGCCGACAGGAGGGGAAAGGACGGCGGCGACGTATGCTGCCCGGGCGCGAACAGCCGCGCACCGCGGCGCGACACGGCTACAGGAGACCTTATGAAGATCGGTTGCATCGGGCTCGGCGACATCGCGCGGAAGGCGTACCTGCCGGTGCTCAGCGCCGTACCGGGGGTCGAACTGCATCTGCAGACCCGCACCCCCGCCACGCTCCACGCGGTCGGCGACACCCACCGCGTCCCGGCCGACGGACGTCACACGACCCTCGACTCCCTCCTCGCCGCCGGACTGGACGCGGCGTTCGTGCACGCCCCGACCGCCGTGCACCCGCAGATCGTGGAACGGCTCCTCGAAGCCGGTGTCGCCACCTATGTCGACAAGCCGATCGCCTATGAGTACGCCGACTCCGAGCGGCTGGTGACCCTCGCCGAGGAACGCGGCGTCAGCCTCGCCGTCGGCTTCAACCGCCGCCTCGCCCCGGGCTACGCGCAGTGCGCGGAGCACCCGCGCGAGCTGATCCTCATGCAGAAGAACCGGGTCGGACTGCCCGAGGACCCCCGGACGATGGTCCTCGACGACTTCATCCACGTCGTCGACACCCTGCGCTTCCTGGTCCCGGGCACCGTCGACCACACCACCGTGCGGGCCCGGATCGTGGACGGCCTGATGCATCACGTGGTGCTCCAGCTGTCCGGCGACGGGTTCACCGCGATCGGCATGATGAACCGGCTGAACGGGTCGACCGAGGAGATCCTCGAAGTCTCCGGCCAGGACTCCAAGCGACAGGTCCTCAACCTCGCCGACATCGTCGACCACAAGGGGCAGCCCAGCGTGCGGCGGCGCGGCGACTGGGTCCCCGTGGCCCGGCAGCGCGGCATCGAAGCCTGCGTGCACGCCTTCCTCGACGCCGTGCGCCGGGGCGAAACGCTCAGTGCCCGGGATGCCCTGGCGACCCATGAGCTGTGCGAGCGGGTGGTCCGGGAGGCCCTGGAGCAGGCCTCCTGAGCGCCCGCAGCCCTTCGACGGCGCACAGCACGGCCAGCGCCGCCAGCGCCCCGTACACCGGCCAGTCACCGAGCCGGCCGTAGAGCGTGCTCCCGCGCGCCAGCGGCAGGTCGAACACCTCCGCCGCGCTCGCGTCCGTGCCGAGTGAGCGGCCCACCCGCTCGCCCCGGGGCCCGAACGCCGCGCTGATCCCGGTGAGCGTCGCGTGGACCATCGGGCGGCCGTTCTCGGCGGCCCGCAGCGCCCCCAGCGAGGCGTGCTGGGCCGGGGCCCAGCTGTCCTGGAACGTCGAGGTGGCGGACTGGGCGACGATCACCCGCGCCCCGTCGCGCACCAGCCCGCGGCTCATGTCGGGGAACGCCGTCTCGAAGCAGACCAGGGGGCCGATCCGCAGCCCCCGCGCCCCGTCCGGCAGGGGCATCACCTCCTGGCGGTCGCCGCGCAGCCGGTCCTCGCCCGCCGCCTTGCCCACGGAGGTCGCCCATCCCAGCAGGGAGCGGGCCGGAACGTACTCGCCGAAAGGGACCAGACGCATCTTGTCGTAGCGGTCCCCGGTCGGACCGTCCGGGCCCACGAGCACCGCCGACTTGAAGATCCCCGACCGCCCCGAGCCGTTTGTCCGCCGGGCGTCCACATTGACCAGCAGATCCGCGCCGACCAGGCGGGACAGGTCGGCCAGCCGCCGCGCGGTCTCCGGACGCTCCCAGGCACCCGCCCCGATGCTGCTCTCGCCCCATACGACCAGGTCCACGTTCCGGCCCCGCAGCGAACGGGTCAGCTCCTCGCCCCGGTCGAAGCGGCGCGCGACGCTTCCCGGTCCCGCCACGACGCCCGGCTGCACGACGGCGATCCTGACCGTTCCGGTGTTCGTGGGCCGCGGCGCCCAGGCCCCCATCGCCGTGACGGACAGGGCGCACACCACCAGCAGGACCCCGGCGGCCGTACGGGCCGCGCGGTCGGCGACCAGCAGGGCCGCGCCGGTGTTCACCGCGAGCACCAGCAGACTCACCAGCCACACCCCGCCCACCGAGGCGACGCGCAGGGCGGGGGCGACCTCCCACTGACTCGCGCCGAGGAGCCCCCAGGGCCCGCCGAGCCCCTCCCAGGACCGGACCAACTCGATCATCAGCCACCCGGAGGGCACGACGACCACGGCGGCGACGGCACGCGACACGGAAGGGGACCCGCCGAGCAGCCGGCACACCAGCAGCCCCCAGGGCGCCCAGAGCAGCCCCAGCAGGGCGGCCAGCAGCACGATGAAGACGTGGAGGCTGGGGATCAGCCAGTGGTGCACCGCGATCACGAAGCCGATGCCGCCGATCCAGCCGTCCAACGCGGCCCTGCGGGGCGAGGGCGCGGTGCGGATCAGCAGAAGCCAGGGGACCAGCGCCCCATAGGCGAACCACCAGAGCCCGGGCGTGGGAAGGGCGAGCGCGGGCAGCGCACCGGCGAGCAGCGCCGCCGCGCCCCGGGCCCAGGGGGACGAGACCACCCCCGCCGGCGGAGCCCCGCCCGCCGGCCCCGGGCCGTCGCCCGAGGCGCCGGCACCGGAGGCACCGCCCGCGCCGGTACCGCCTTCGGCAACCGCGCCCGTACCGGACGTGTCTCCGGCGGCCGCGTCACGGCCGACCGGAAGACGCCCGCCCCGGATTCGCATGCCGTGCCCTCCTCGGTCGTGCGTGCGTGCGTGCGCGGGCGGTCGCCGTCGCCGCGTCAACCCCTGGATACCCAGTGTGGGGGAGGTGATCCCCGCCGGACACAGGACGCGGGCCGAGCGGGGCACGGCGGACGGTCCCGGCGCCCTTCGGGCGGCGGCGACAGCCGTGCGACGGCGGGGCCTACGCGCCAGGCGCCCGACGCCATTTCTCCTGGACGGTGACCGTACGGATCAGCCAGCCCGGTTCGGCGCGGTGCAGCTCGAAGGTGTAGCGGCCGCCGGTCACGAAGTCGGGCGTGGCGACCCCGGACTGCCCGGATTCCGCCCGGCCCGGCGCGGCCGCCTCCGGCCCGTCCGCCGTCTTCGGGGCCAGGCACATCGGATTGATGTAGTCGGCCCGTACCTCGGCCCGGTCGCCCGTGTAGCCGCCCAGGTCCTCCAGGTCGATCCGGCGGTTGACGATCAGGTGCTGGCGTACGGGGAAGAGGCGCATCGTCTCCTCCAGCCACCGGGCGATCTCGTCGGCCGGGCCCTCCAAGCCCCCGGCGCCCCGGTAGTCGGCGCGGCCGTCCGGGGTGAACAGGGCGCCGTAGTCCGACCAGGCCCCGTCGTCGACGGCCACCGCGTACCCGGTGATCACCGCATCGATGGCAAGCCGGTCCAGCACGGTCGCGAGTGCCACACGCTGTGTCATCGGGCAAGTCTCGGTCACGCCGCCCGCCAGGCCAAGGGGCCCGCGCCGACGGGCCGGGTCCGGCGACCCGTCGGGACCACGGAGAACGGCTCGGCCCGGAATCGTCTCAACAGGGCACGACGGCGACCGGTCCCAGCGCGTGCGTGACCGCCGTCTGCGCCACCGGGGACAGGCCGAGACCGAGCGACTCGCCGCCCTTGCGACGCCCGATCACCGTCAGGGCCGCCGTCGCCGACGCGGTGACCAGGGTGCGCGAGGCCGAACCGTTGACCGGCTCCCGGACGATCTCCACCTGCGGGTACTTCTCGTGCCATCCCGAAGTCAGCTCGGCCAGGGTCCTCGCGGCCGAGCCCGCCGCCTCCTCCCGGTCCAGGACGGGGCCGCCCGCGAGCATCGAGGAGAACATCGTCCAGCCGTGCACGATCCGCAGCCGGGCGCCCGGGCGGGAAGCCGCGGTGGCGAAGGCGAACTCCAGGACCGCCTCGCTGCTCTCGTCGGCTGCCACCCCCGCCACGATGTCGGTGAAGGGCCCCGCGTCCCCGGGACGGCTCTCGTCCCCCTCCGGGCGGTCCTCCTGCACGACCACGACGGGACAGCTCGCCATCGAAGCTGTGGCGAGACTGTTGGAACCGACCATCAGCGAGCGGAAGCCGCCGAGCCCGCGCGAGCCGACCACGATCATCGACGCGTCCCGGCCGAGCGAGATCAGGGCCGCCGACGGGAAGTCCAGCGGGGCCAGCGTCGAGGGCCGCAGCGCCGGAGCGATGAGCGCGCTTCGGCGCACGGACTCGGCCAGAAGAGCCTCCGCCTCGCGCCGTCCGGTCTCCTCGTCGACCTGCCGGGTGAGCGGGCGGACGTGGACGATCAGCAGGGGCAGCCCCCGCCGCACGGCTTCCTGGGTGGCCCAGTCGAGCGCCTGCCGACTGTGCGTGGAGCCGTCGACTGCGGCGATCACGGGAAGATCGTTGGTGGTCATGCCTCCGAGCGTACGTCGCCGGGCGGACGGCTCTCACCCGTGGTGGCGGACGGCGTGCACGCGCGGTGGCGGACGGCCTCTCAGTCGTGGTCGTGGGTGGAGGTGGTGTCCTTCGGGGGCGTGCTGCGCCCGCCGTCGCTGCCGCTGGCCACGACGGCGACGAGAGCCGCCAGGACCGCCACCACGGCGAGCCGGCCACCCACGCGCAGGGCCCACCCGGTGCGGGCCCCGGTGGTCGCTCCCGGCCGGCCGGGCAGCTTCTCGGAGCGGCGGGCGGGCCGCGTCAGGCGCAGGAGCAGCAGCGCGGCGATCGGGAGCTGGAGCAGCCAGACACTCGTGCGGAACCAGCCGTCGTACCAGACGTTGGTCCCGTACAGCAGGGTGTGCCAGACGCTGAGGACGTAGACGACGATCACGCAGCGGTGCAGTACCCGCCAGGTCTTCTGCCCGATGCGGTGGCGTACGTAGAAGATCAGGCCGAGGGGGATCGCGAGGTACAGGGCCGCCTGGCCGATGGGGACGGCGACCCGGCCGGTCCCCGAGTCGTAGCCGCCGGGGACGAGGGCCTCCACGAAGGCGGTGGCGACCGCGGAGTTCCAGGACGCGGTGTCGTGCCGGACCAGTTCGGCCCCGAACAGCAGGGCGTGGGCCGCCATCAGGGCGATGGTGTTGAGGCTCGTGGTGCGGTGCAGGCGTTCCAGCCGGGGGCCCGACAGCGGCAGGCGGCCCGGGCGCGGCCCGGACAGCATCAGCCCGAGGATGACGGTCCCCCAGGCCCAGAGCAGGGCGGACCAGCCGAACGCCTGGCTGAGGAAGTACATCCAGAAGCCGCCCGCGTCGGCCATGAACGGCATCACGGTGACCGTGGACGAGGTCTTGTTGCGGATGCGTATGTAGAGCAGGACGAAGATCGCCGCGGTGATGAGGAGCGCCACCAGGCCGTCGGGCCATGAGGCCCGCAGGTCGGAGCGGAGCGTCGGCCGTCTCGACTCTCCCGGCCTTCGGGGGGCGGGGACCTGGCCGCCGTCCGGTGCGGTGCTTCCGGTGGCCGCGACCGCGGTCCCTGGTCGGGCTTCGGTGGCCGGCGCGGTGCTTCCGGGCGTCTCGGCGGCCGCTGCCGGTTCAGGGGTGGGGGGCGGGTTCGTCATGCGGCCTCTTCGGGGCGGGGATCGGGCGGTGGGGGCGGATGCGGCGGCCCCGGGCCACGAGGCGTACACAGGCGCGTTGTTGGAGCAGTCGGACGCTCGGAGGGGAAAGTTCCCACCCCCTGTGTGTGACATGGATCACGCGTGGTTGCTGGTGGGGCAAACGCGGCGAACTCCCGTTGTTTCGGCATCTGGTGCTCTTCTCCCCGGGGCGGGTGCGACTGGCACGATGGCTGCCATGGGAGCCGGAACCGCACTCCGACTCGGACGCACCGCGCTGTTCGCGGTGGTGTGCGTCGCCGTGTCCGGACTCGGCCACGCGCTGATGTCCGGCGCGCCCCTGCCCCTGCTCGTCCAGGCCGCCGCGCTGCTGCCGGTGTGCGGGGCGGGGTGGTGGCTCGCCGCGCGGGAGCGGAGCGCTCCGGTGACCGTGACGGCCCACGTCCTGGGCCAGTTGGGGCTGCACGCCCTCTTCGCCCGCGCCGGATCCTGGCTGCCGTCCGGCTTCGGCGCGCACCACTCGGGCGGCGGGCGTGCGCCGGACGCGATGAACCACTCCGCTCACGAGGTCCCGATCGGCGGCCCTTCGGACCTGATGGGGCTTCTGGCCGCCTTCGACGGGGCGGTGTTCACCCTCGGCATGGCCGCCGCCCACGCGGTGGCCGGGCTGATCTGCGGCTGGTGGCTGTGGCGCGGCGAGGTCGCCCTCGCCCGGCTGGGCCGCTGTCTGGTGCTGTTCGTCCGGGCACCGCTGCGGACGGCCCGGCGCCTGTGGTCCGCGACACCGCCCGTGCCCGCACCGCCCGTCCGACGACCCGTCCGCCGTCGGCCCCACCGGCCCCGGGGCCTTCTCGCCCCGCACGCCATCTCCCGGCGCGGGCCACCGCACTCCCTCCCCTTCCTCTGACCTCCATCCGCCCTCCGGCCGCTGTGCGCCGGAGGAGGTACGGGTGTGCGCCGCGCACACCCGTGACAGGCATGCCGGTCCACCGGGCCGCCCCCGACGGGGCCCGGGACCGGTCGCCGGAGCCGGGCGACCGCTGCCGCGGCTCCGCAAGGACGCGAAGGACTGCTGTGACACTTCCTGCTCCCGGGGTACCGGCCCCCGCACCACCGGCCGTCGCAAGGCCCGCTGCCGCCGCGGCGGCGCCCAACCGGCCGCAGGTCATCCGGGTGTCCACCACCCGCCCGACCCGCCCCCGGGTACCGGCCACCCGACAGAACGACGGGCAGATCACCGACTGGGCGCTCGCCGCGGGCGGCGGGGACCGGGAGGCCGCCGACCGCTTCGTCCGGGCGACCTACGAGGACGTCCGCAGATTCGTCGCCTATCTCAGCTCCGACGTCCCCGGGGCCGACGACCTGGCTCAGGAGACCTACCTCCGGGCGATGAGCGGACTGGCCCGGTTCGCGGGGCGTTCCTGCGCCCGGACCTGGCTGATGTCGATCGCGCGACGCGTCGTCATCGACCGGCACCGCGCCGCCGCCGTACGCCCCAGGACCGCCGACACCGCGGACTGGCAGACCGCGGCGGAACGCGCCCAGCCCCCTCATCCCGCCGGATTCGAGGAGTCCGTCGCGGTGCTGGACGCCCTGCGCCGACTGGACCCGGCACGCCGTCAGGCCTTCGTCCTCACCCAACTGCTGGGCGCGTCCTACGAGGAGGCAGCCGCCGCCGCCGGCTGCCCGATCGGCACGGTACGTTCCCGCGTGGCCCGCGCCCGCCGCGAACTCGCCGGGCAGTGGCGCGGGGCGCCGGCCCCGGAGCACCAACGCCCGCTCCCCGCACCGGTCTGACCGGCCCGCTCCGGACGGAGTCTTCTAGCCGACGCCCGCCCGCGGCCCCTCGGGGTCCCGGGCGGTGCGCCGTCGACGGAGCAGGAACACCGGCAGCAACAGACACTGGAGGCAGACCGCCGCCCAGAACCCCCGCGCGGAACCCGCCGACTCCGCCGCCCCGTACAACTGCCCGCCCACCACCCCGCTGGCGAACGCGCCGACGCCCGCCGCCAGCCGCTGACGCCCGAACACACTCGCCGGGGCCGCCGACGAACGGGCCAGCGCCTCCAGGTCGTTCTTGAGGAAGAGCACGATCTCCCCGAGACACAGCAGCGCCCCGCCCACCGCGATCCCCGCGTGCCCGCCGGCCCCGATCGCCGCCATGCCCGCAGCCATCGCGCCGAACCCCCACCGCAGGGCGGCCGGGTAGCTCAGTGCGGCGACCCGCTCCGCCAGCAACGGCTGGCCGACGACCAGGAGGGCCGCGTACCCCGTCAGGACGGCCCCGTAGAAGGCCGCCGACGTCCGGGGGACCGCGTACAGCGCCAGATAGTGCTGGAAGAACATGAACGCGTACACGCTCAGCACGGTCACCACGAACGGGGAAAGCCCGGGGCGCGGTGCACCGGACTCCGGCACCCGGCCGGCGGCGGGCGCCGCGGAGGACCCGTCGGACGAGCCGCCAACGGGCCGGTCCGCCGCGCCCGCCGGCAGCAGCGCGTGCCCGGCCCCCACGAGCGCGAACAGCACGGTGACGCAGGAGAACAGCACCCCGGGGGAGCCCATGACGAGCGGCGCGGCGGCCGGAGGGCCCAGTGCCATCCCCGCGTTGAACGCCGAACCGCTCGCCGACAGCAGCCGGGGCCGCCGCGCCTCGGGCGCCCCCTCCACCAGGTACGCCTTGTTCGCCGGGAGATACAGCGCGGCGCCCGCCGACACCAGCAGCAGCGCCCCGACCGCCAGGACCGGACTGGTCAGCCCGGGGACGAACGCGGCGAACCCCGCCGTACGCAGCCCCAGCGCCAGCAGCATCGCGCGCCGCAGCCCGATCCGCCCGGTCACCGGCCCCGCCACCACACCGCCGGCGAACTGGATCAGCGAGGCGACGGCCAGCACGAAGCCGACCGTGCCGAGACCGAGGCCGAGCCGCTGGTGCAGCAGCACCGACATGTAGGGCAGGACGGCGAAGCTGCCCAGGGTGATCAGGAACGAGCCCCCCAGCAGGAACCGCTGCGGGCCGGTGAGCGGCGGGCGCCCCCTCCGCCCGGGGGCGGCCCGGCCCGGCCGCCCCCGGCCGGCGCCGGCTCCCGCGACCCCGTCCGTCCGGCCGAGGCTCACCTTCCCGGGCTCACGGCGCCCCGGCGACGACCGGGCGGACCCGCACGGCCGCGCTCCACGCCCGGTGCTGGGCCAGCTCCGCCGTCCGCGCCTCGGCCAGCACCATGCCCGTACAGCCCCGCTGATCGCCGACGTGGAGCACGCTCTCGCCCGGCTCGCGGACCGGGAACCACTCCACGGCCCCCGGGAACGCCCCGAGTTCGTCGAGGCCGTGCCAGCCCTTCAGCACCCCGGGTCGCTCCGCGTACACCAGGACGAAGCCGTACGCGGGCCCTGTGGCGTCGAGCGGGGCGTCCAGCAGCGCCGGGCGGCGGCCGAGCGCCTCGTCCATCATGGCCGTGTAGACGTTGGTCCGCAGCGTCCGGCACAGCACCTCACCGACCAGCGCGCCGCCGATCCTGCGGTTGATCTCCACCAGTTCGGGCCCGTCGGCCGTCAGGACGAACTCCACATGGGCGAAGCCGCGGGCGTGCCCCGCCGCAGCCAGGACCCGGCCCACCCACGCCTCGATCCCGGCCCGCTCCCCCTGGTCCAGCGCCACCGGGAACGCCGCCGCCTCCTCCCGTACCACCGCCGCCCGGGACGTCTGGCGGCTCAGCACCCCGAGCAGCCGGGTGGTCCCGTCCCAGCTGAGCGTCTCCGCGCTGTACAGCGGACCGGCGAGGAACGCCTCGGCGAAGAGCTCGCCGGTCAGAGGCTGTCGCGTCGCCTCCGCCAGCGCCCGGTGCAGGGCCTCCTCGTCGTGCACGATCCAGACCGAGCGCGAGGAGGTGCCCGCCGAGTCCTTCAGGACCGCGGGCAGCCCCACGGCCCGCAGCACCTCCCCGGCGCCTTCGGGACCCGGCGGGATGGATACGGCCGCACTCCGGCTCAGCCCATGCGCGTGCAGCGTCTCCCGGACCCTGCGCTTGTCCCGCAGCAGCCGTACGGCCCCGGGAGCCGCGCCCGGGAGCCCCAGTTCGGCGGCCAGTTCGGCGGCCGGCAGGCTCCAGGTGTCCGTCGTGTTGATCAGCCCGGCCAGGCCGGGCACGGCGGCCAGGGCCCGGCGGGTGGCTTCCGCATCCTTCGTGTCGACGTCCACGACGTCCAGCGCGTCCGGCGGCAGCACCGCCAGCTCGTGCCGGTAGACCGAACGGTCGCCGGTCAGCAGGCACAGCCGGTGCCCCGCTCCGGCGGCGGCCTCCGCCATCCTGCCCAGGCCGAACGACAGGGATTCCAGCGCGGCGATCGTCATGGCAGCAGCTCCACGGTCGGTACGGGGGAGGGGGCGTCGCCCTCGACGGTCCTGGCGGCCTCCGGCGCGGCGCGCCCGGCCCACTCCATCACCGACCACGGCGGCCGCAGCTCGGCCGGCGACGCGATGGTCCGGGGCCGCAGCCCGGCCGGGTCCAGGGCCTCGGCATGCCGGGTGAACACCCGTTCCGCGTAACGGTGTCCGGTGTCGGCGCCCAGCACCAGATGCAGCCGCCCGGGATCACGGGCGGCCTCCCAGGACCCCGCCAGATGGGCCGCCCCGGTGGACAGGCCCGCGAACACCGCGTGCTCCCGCAGCAGTCCGACCGCACCCGCCATCGCATGGCGGAAGTCCAGCCAGTGGACGGTGTCGTACAGCTCGTGGCGGACGTTCCCGAACGGTATCGAGCTGCCGATGCCCGCGATGATCGCCTCCGGGTCCTCGAACCGCTCGCTCCCGAACGTCACGCTGCCGAACGGCTGGATGCCCACCAGCCGCACCGAACGCCCCGACTCCCGGAGCGCGCGGGCCAGTCCACCGGTCGAGGCGCCCGTGCCCACCGCGCCGACCACGGTCAGCGGACCCGCGGGCAGTGCCCCGGTGAGCAGCTCCGCGAACTCCCGGTACCCCTCGTGGTGGACCTGGTCGTGGTACTGCCGCATCCAGTGGAAGTCCGGCCGCTCCGCCAGCAGCCGGCGCACATGGCGCACCCGCAGCTCCTGGTCCAGGCGCAGGCTCCGCGAGGGCGGCATCGCGTCGACCGTCGCTCCGAGGATCTCCAACTGCGCCCGCATGGTGGCGTCCACGGTGGTGGAGGCGACGATGTGGCAGCGCAGCCCGTAGCGGTGGCAGGCCATGGCGAGCGCCAGCGCGTAGATCCCGCTGGAGCTGTCGACCAGGGTCTGCCCGGGGACGACCCGGCCCCGGCGCAGCAGCGAGCGGACCGCGCCGAGCGCCGCGTACACCTTCATCGTCTCGAAGCGGGCGAGGACGATGTCGCCGGTCAGCCGGATCAGGTCGGGGGTCTTCACCGCGTCGGTGATGTGCTCGTGGACCGTCGCGACGGTCGGGCGCGCGGGCGTGTCCGGCCCGGCGGTGCGCGGAGCGGCGTCCGCCCCGGCCCTCACTTGCGCCGCCCGCGCACGATCAGCCGGTCCGAGCGCTGGTCGTAGCCGGACGCGTCGAACCCGCCGAAGCACTCCACGTCGGTGAAGCCCGCGCTCTCGAAGAGGGCGTGCAGCTCGGCCGCCGAGTAGAGCCAGGAGGTGATGGACGCCGTCCGCGCGGTCGTGCCGCGCACCAGCGTCCAGTCCGTGCGCAGCCGCCGCCAGCTGTCGAGCACGGTGTCACGCTGGACCACGTAGGCGCCGTCGGGCAGGTCGACCGCCTTCGGCCGCCCGATCCAGCCCGCCAGCACCTCCTTGCCCATCACGTCCACCAGGAGCTGCCCGCCCGGCGCGAGGCTCTCGTGGGCGTTGCGCAGCACCCGGAGGTTGTCGTCGGCCTCGTCGAAGTAGCCGAACGACGTGAAGACGTTCAGCACCACGTCGAAGGCGCCCGGCTGCCGGTACGCGAGCATGTCGGCGCGCTCCAGCCGGACCTCGGCGCCCGCCGCGTCGCAGGCGGCGCGTGCGCTCTCCAGCATGGAGGGCGACAGGTCGACCCCCGTCACCTCGTACCCGCGCTCCGCCAGCGGCACCACGAAGAGACCCGGCCCGCAGCACAGGTCCAGGACTCTCGTGCCCGGTGGGAAGTCCAGCAAGGGAGAGGAGGCGACCAGGGCGGCGGCGGACTCGGCCCGCGCCGCCGGGAACATCGTCGGGGCGAAATCGGACCAGAGCGCGTCGTCCTCGTACCAGTGCATGCCTCGCGGCCTCCTCCCGGGCCCGGGGCCCGTGGGTGTCCTGCTGCCGTCGCCCCGGCGGCCGTGTCACGTCACCGGCCGCCGCTTCCGCCACCGGGCGGGCCTCCCGCACCCGGCGTCTCTCCAGTAGTCGGCGGTCCCGGCCGGGAAGTTCCCCGCGATCACCGGGCGGCGCCGGGGCCACCTCCCGGCACCGCCCGGGCCTCACCGGCGGCCCCCGGGCCGTGTGCAGGCGACGTAACCGTCGTCGTTCGCCCGGTGTCATCCCCGGGTAACGGGCGCTTCCTAGATTCGGGGACGACCGCAGCCCGCCCCCGCGTCCCTCCGGGAACGCCCGCCCCGAAGGGCCCCCATGACCGTGCCGACCCCGCCGCCGGACGCTCCCGCCACCGACCGGGTGCGCACGGTCTGCTCGTACTGCGGTGTCGGCTGCGGGATCGTCCTCGACATCGCCGCAGGACCCGACGGCCGCCGCACCGTCGTGAAGGCGTCGGGGGACAAGGAGCACCCGTCGAACGCCGGCCGGCTGTGCACCAAGGGGGCCACCGGCGCGGACCTCCTCGCCGCCCCCGGACGGCTGACCACCGCCCTGGCCCGCCCCGACCGGGGCGAGCAGGCCGCCGCGCTCGGCCGGGACGCCGCCATCGCGGAGACGGCGCGCCGGCTGCGGTCCGTGCTGGACACCCACGGCCCCGACGCGGTGGCCCTCTACGTCTCCGGCCAGATGACGCTGGAGGCGCAGTACCTCGCCAACAAGCTGGCCAAGGGCTTCATCGGGACCAACACCATCGAGTCCAACTCCCGGCTCTGCATGGCGAGCGCGGGCAGCGGCTACAAGCTGTCCCTCGGCGCTGACGGACCGCCCGGCTCCTACGAGGACTTCGCCCACGCCGACGTCTTCCTCGTCACCGGCGCCAACATGGCCGACTGCCACCCGATCCTCTTCCTGCGGATGATGGAGCGCGTCAAGGCGGGCGCGAAGCTGATCGTCGTCGACCCCCGGCGCAACGCCACCGCCGCCAGGGCCGACCTGTACCTGCGGATCCGGCCCGGCACCGACCTGGCCCTCCTCAACGGGCTGCTGCACCTCCTCGTCGAGAACGGACACACCGACCCCGGGTTCATCGCCGATCACACCGAGGGCTGGGAGCGGATGCCCGCCTTCCTCCGCGACTACCCGCCCGCCGCCGTGGCGGAGATCACCGGCATCCCCGAGGACGACATCCGGCGGGCCGCCCGCTGGATCGGCGAGGCGGGCGACTGGATGAGCTGCTGGACGATGGGCCTCAACCAGTCGACCCACGGCACCTGGAACACCAACGCGATCGTCAACCTGCACCTGGCGACCGGAGCGATCTGCCGTCCCGGCAGCGGTCCCTTCTCGCTCACCGGCCAGCCCAACGCCATGGGCGGGCGTGAGATGGGCTACATGGGCCCAGGGCTCCCCGGCCAGCGATCGGTCCTGGTCGACGAGGAACGCGCCTTCACGGAGGAGCTGTGGGGCATCCCACCCGGCACCCTGCGCGCGGACGGCTCGGGCAGCGGCACGATCGACATGTTCCGGCGCATGGCCGAGGGAGAGATCAAGGCCTGCTGGATCATCTGCACCAACCCGGTCGCCTCGGTCGCCAACCGCCGGACCGTCGTCGCGGGCCTGGAGGCCGCCGAATTCGTCGTCACCCAGGACGTGTTCGCCGACACCGAGACCAACGCGTACGCCGATGTCGTCCTGCCCGCCGCCCTCTGGGCCGAGTCCGAGGGCGTGATGATCAACTCGGAGCGCACCCTCACCCTCTCCCGCCGCGCCACCGACCCGCCGGGGGAGGCCTGGCCGGACTGGCGGCTCATCGCCGCGGTGGCCTGCGCCATGGGGTACGAGGACGCCTTCGGTTACACGAGCGCCGAGGAGGTCTTCGCCGAGATCACCCGGGCGTCCAACCCGCGCACCGGCTACGACCTGCGCGGAGTGACGTACGAGCGGCTGCGCGGGACGCCCGTGCAGTGGCCCAGCGCCGAAGTCGACGGCCCGGCCCGCAATCCCGTGCGCTACCTCAACGACGGCGTCAGCCAGGAGCTGACCGTGCGGCCCGACGGGAGCGTGCCGAGGCTCGCCTTCCCCACACCGAGCGGCCGCGCCGTCTTCCACGCCCGCCCGCATCTGCCGCCGGCCGAGATGCCCGACGAGGACTTCCCGTTCGTCCTCAACACGGGGCGGCTCCAGCACCAGTGGCACACCCTCACCAAGACCGCGAAGATCACCAAGCTGAACCGGCTGGACCCGGGACCGTTCGTGGAGATCCACCCCGACGACGCGGCGGCCCTGGGCCTCGGCGAGGACGACGGCGTCGAGGTCGCCTCGCGGCGCGGCCGCGCGGTGCTCCCGGCCCGGGTCACCGACCGGGTACGGGCGGGGGAATGCTTCGCCCCGTTCCACTGGAACGACCTGTTCGGCGAGTACCTCGCTGTGAACGCCGTGACCAACGACGCGGTCGACCCGATCTCGTTCCAGCCCGAGCTGAAGGTGTGCGCGGTCCGGCTGGCGAAGGTCGCCGCGCCCGCGCCGCGGCGCGAACCGACCGCGGGGGAACGGTCCTCGCCCACCGGTGCCCCCGGTCTCGTGGACGCCTCGGGCGGATCCGTGGGCAGGTCGGGGCCGGTGGGAACGCCGGAACTCGGAGGTTCGTCGGTCTTCGTGGGCTCGTCGGGCCCGGTGGACGCCTCGGGCCTGGTGGGCGCGCTCGGGCCGGTGGACACCGCCCCACCCGTCCTCACGGAGACGGAACGCCGCTATCTGGCCGGATTCCTCGTGGGCCTGGGCACCCGGCCGGAGGGCACCCCGGTGCTTCCTGCGGGCGCTCCGTTCGCCCCGGACCACGCGCTGTGGGTCAACGGAGTGCTGGCCGGCACGTACTCCCGGCTCGCCAGGGCGCCGGAGCCCGCCCCTGCGGCGCCGGAGCCCGCCCCTGCGGCGCCGGCGGGCGCCCCGAAGGAACCGGGCCGGCCGGTCGTCGTGCTGTGGGCCTCGCAGACGGGCAACGCCGAGGAGGCCGCCGCGACGGCCGCCCGGACCCTGGCCGCCGAGGGGTACCGCGCCACGCTCATCGGCATGGACGACGGGACGCCCGACGCCCTGCCGAACCCGGCCGACCTCCTCGTCGTCACCAGCACCTTCGGCGACGGCGACGCCCCCGACAACGGCTCCGGCTTCTGGGAGGCGCTGAACGCCCCCGGGGCCCCGGGCCTGGCGGGCGTCCGCTACGCCGTACTCGCGCTCGGCGACTCCAGCTACGACGACTTCTGCGGCCACGGCCGCCGTCTGGACGAACGCCTCGGCGAACTGGGCGCGGAGCGGCTGGTCCCGCGCACCGACTGCGAACCGGAGTACGAACAGCCCTTCGGCCAGTGGCTCAAGGAGGTCCGGGCCGCGCTGGAGGCGACGACGACACCGGAAGGCACGGCGGAGCCGACGGCGGACGCACCGCCCGCCGCACCGCCCGCCGCACCGCCCGCCGCACCGCCCGCCGTACCGCCCGCCGTACCGCCCGTCTCCGCCGCAGCGGCGACGGGGTCGCCGGTCGGGACGGCCCCCGCCCGTCCCTCCAGGGCCGCGCCCGTCACCGCCCTCCTCACCGGGAACCGCCTCCTGAGCCTGCCCGGCGCGACGAAGGAGGTCCGTGCCTTCACGATCGACACGCGGAGCGCGGACACCCCCCTGACGTACACGGCCGGGGACGCTCTGGGCGTACAACCCCTCAACTCGCCGGATCTGGTGGCCGAATGGCTCGCCGTCACCGCGCTCGACCCCGCCGCCGAGGTGGACGTCCCCGGGCACGGTCCGGTCGCCCTGGAGACGGCCCTGCACCGCCACCTGGACATCGCCCGCATCACCCCGGACCTCCTGCGCCTGGTCGCCGACCACACGGGGGACCGGTCCCTGAAGAAGCTGCTGCGCCCCGACAACAAGGGCGAGAGGGACCGGTGGGTCTGGGGGAGGCAGGCCGTCGACGTCCTCGCCGAACACCCGGTACGGGCCACGGCCGCCGCCTGGGCCGAGGTGCTCGGGCCGCTGAGGCCCCGGCTGTACTCCATCGCCTCCAGCCCGCTCGTGGACCCCCACCGGATGCGGCTGACCGTCTCCGTGATCCGCTACGAGAGCCACAGCGGCCGGATGCGCAAGGGCGTCGCCTCCACGTTCCTCGCCGACGCCGCACCGGACAGCCCCCTGTCGGTGTTCGTCCAGCGCAACGAGCGCTTCCGCCCGCCCGCCGACCCGGCCACCCCGATGATCATGGTCGGACCCGGTACCGGAGTCGCCCCGTTCCTGGGTTTCCTGGAGGAACGCCGGGCGCTCGGCCACCCCGGCCCCAACTGGCTGTTCTTCGGCGAGCAGCACCGCGCCACGGACTTCCACTACCGCGACGAACTCGACGCGCTGAGCCGCTCGGGCACCCTGACCCGGCTGGACACCGCCTTCTCCCGCGACCAGCGGGCCAAGGTCTACGTCCAGGACCGGATGCGCGAGCACGGAGCCCAGCTCTGGTCCTGGCTCCGCGACGGCGCCCACCTCTATGTCTGCGGCGACGCCTCCCGCATGGCCAAGGACGTCGACCGGGCCCTGCGCGACATCGCCGTCGCCCACGGGGGACTCGAACCCGACGCGGCGGCCGCGCAGGTCAAGCAGCTAGCCTCGGACCGCAGATACGTGCGTGACGTGTACTGAACGAGGGAGCGCGGTCCCATGGGGTGGACAGAACTACCGGTGGACACCGGATCACCGGCGGTGGGAGCCGTCCTGCTGATCGGCATCCCCGGCAGCGGCAAGAGTTCGGTGGCCGCGGCTCTCGCCGCCCGCTTCGCCGCCTCCGCCCACATCGAGGTGGACGCCCTCCAGGGACTCATCGTCTCCGGCGGCCGGTGGCCCTCGCCCGACCGGGACGAGGAGGCGGACCGGCAGATCTTCCTCCGGGCCCGCAACGCCTGCCTGCTGGCGGACAGTTTCGTCGCCGCGGGCTTCCTCCCGGTCATCGACGACGTCGTCGTACGCCGTGCCCACCTCGACTTCTACCGTGCCACGCTCACCGGCGTACCACTCCACTGCGTGGCTCTGGCACCCGGCGCCGCGAAGGCCATGGAGCGCAACCTCGCCCGGGACAAGACGCTGACGACGGACTGGTCCCCACTGGACGACGTCATGCGCGCCGAACTGGCCGGGGAGACGATCTGGATCGACAGCGCGGAGCTGACCGTGGGCGAGACGGTCGACGCGGTCCTGTCCGCCACCGGCCTGACGCCGCAGGGGCCCTGATACTCCGGCGGCCGACGGCCCCCGGGGGGAACGGGCGGCGCCGTTGCCGCCGGTGGGCCGTCCCGAGGCATGTGAAACTCCCGTCGGGGCATTCGTACCCATTCCGGCTGGTCGCTGTCGACAGCCGATCCGAAGGAGAAGTGCGCGAGAAAGTAGGTCCGGTACCGATGGAAAGACCCAGCGCGGTCGAGCGTTCCCTGCGCGAGGCCGCGCCCCATGAGATTCTCGATGTGATCCGCTCGGAGATCGAGCGCAGCCACGGTGCCCGGGCGGTGGAACTGCTTCTCGCGGACTACGCCATGACGAGGCTGCAGCCCGTCGGGGTGCTTCCGCACACGCGTCCACCGGTGTCGGTGCATGACAGCGATCCGGGCCGTGCCTTCGGCGCCCAGCAGCCGCACTGTTCGTACGACCACTCCGCTTCCACCGTGACGGCTCACCTCCCGGTCAGCGTCCGGGGAGACCGCTTGGGCGTCCTGAGCGTCACCCTGCGGGTGGAAGGAGGCGCCGATCTGGCCGCTGACGTGCTGGAGGAGCTGCGGGATTGCGCCGATGCCCTCGCGCACGAGGTGGTCGTCGCGGAGCGGGACACCGACCTCTTCCTGCAGGCGCGGCGGGCAGAACGTCTGACGCTCGCCGCCGAGATGCAGTGGCAGCTACTGCCAGGGCGGTCATGTGCCCGGCCGGAGTACAGCCTGGGTGCCCAGCTGGAGCCCGCCTACGCCATCTTCGGCGACAGCTTCGACTGGTCGGCGTCGGCCGATGACCTTTATGTGACGGTCAGCAACGGCATGGGCGAAGGGATCGACGCCGCCTTGCTGACGAACCTCTGCGTCAACGCGCTGCGCAACGCCCGCCGCGCGGGCCTGAGCCTGAGCGACCAGGCCCATCTGGCCGATCAAGCGGTGTACGGGCAGCATGGAGGGAGCCGGTATCTGTCGACCCTGCTCTTCCGCTTCCACCTCCCGACCGGGGACGTCGAGGTCATCGACGCCGGTTCACCGCGGGTCTGGCGGGTGCGCGGTGGTGTGGTCGAGCCGATCGAGCTGGAGGAGCAGATGCCTCTGGGTATGTTCGAGGACACTGCCTACTGTCCGCAGCACTTCCGGGTCGAACCCGGAGATCGTTTGCTGTTCATCAGTGATGGCGTCTACGACGCGCTCTCCCCGGGCGGTGAGAGGTACAGCCGTCGCGCACTCGCCGCGTCGATCAGCAGTACCCGTCTGCTGCCTGCTCCGCAGGTGCCCAGAGTGATGCTGCAGGAACTGCTGGGGCACCGCGGATCCGGCCCCGCCGCGGACGACTCCCTCGTGATGTGCCTGGACTGGCACGGCCGTTAGGGCGGCTGCGGTCGTGAGGTCCTGTCGTCGAGCATCCGTCGTCGACCCAAGGGCGGCGCTGCGGCGTCGGGTGTGAGTTCGACGACAGGGCCTGGCCCTTCGGATGCGGGGTATGTGGTTGTCGGGTGAAGACCGTGCGACCTTCCCCGCAGTGGGGCCCGCGGAGAGGGGGGCGGGTTGTCAGACGGCGGCAGGGTGAGGGATGGTTGCCTTCAGGCAATCGTCTAGTTGATGAGGTGAGGGATCCGCCCAGCGGGTCCTCGATATTTGGCTTCCACCCAAGCGAGAACCCTTGCGGACACGCGGTCGGACTCCCCGTGGGGCCGGCCCCCGAATCCGGTGCTGGTCGCCGACGCCCGAGGCGTGGTGGTGCGGCGCAATGACGCGGTCGGCCCCCTGCTGCCTGCCGCAGTCCCCGGGGCGTCCCTGGTGGATGTGGCTCCGGCATGGCTCTGTGCCGCACACTCCAGGCTCGCCTCCGTCGGCCCGCACGCCGTCCCGGAGACCGGACCGACGGTGCGCGGCGACATCGACGGGCGCCACTTCGAGGCGCACCCCACGTTGCGGCGCGACGGCTCGGTGGCCTGGTGGCTGGTGGATGACACCGCCCATCAGCTCGTCAGGGAAGCTCTGCGCAGGGAGCGCGAGCGCAGCGCGTTCCTCGCGAAGGCGTCCAACGTTCTGCTCGCCTCCCTCAATCTCGGACGCTGCATGGACGTGACCGCGCGCATGGCCGCCGAGAACCTTGCCGACGCGGCACTCGTGATCGCTCCGGCGCGTGGTCAGCGCCTCCCGGTGGTGACCTGTGTGCGCGGCGGTGTCCCCGCGACGACCTCGATGACGGGGGACCTCGACGGCGTGCCGGGGCTGGCGGAGGCGCTGCGCGGGTTCCCCCCGGTGCCCTCGCGCTGGATCGACCCGGCCACGGCCCCGGAGTGGATGATGCCCGAGGGGCTCGGGCCGGTCGGCTCGATCGTGATCACCCCGCTGCCCGGGCACGGCATCCCGGCCGGAGCGCTCATCCTCCTGCGCGCGACCGAGACCGCCGCCTTCAGTGACGAGGAGGAGGTCTTCGCCCGGTTGTTCGCCGCCCGTGCGGGATCGGCGATGTCGGTCGCCCGGCTGTACGCGGAGCAGAGCACGATCAGCGACATGCTGATGCGTGAACTCCTGCCCCCGGTCCTGCACCAGATCTCCGGCGTGGATTTCGCCGGCGGCTACCGGCCCTCGGCGGACCACGAGCGTATCGGCGGTGACTTCTACGACGTCCACCCGGCGACCGTCGAGGGCGAAGGCGCCCTGGTCTCCCTCGGGGACGTGTGCGGCAAGGGCCTGGAGGCCGCCGTGCTGACCGGCAAGATCCGCAACACGCTGCACGCCCTGTTGCCACTGGCCGACGACCATCAGCGGATGCTCGGCCTGCTGAACACGGCGTTGCTCAGCTCCCACCACACCCGCTTCGCGACCCTGGTCCTGGCCTCCGCCGTACGCCGCGGCAGTGCGGTGGACCTCAAGCTCACCAGCGGCGGCCACCCCACCCCTCTGATCATCCGCGCGGGCGGCGCCGTCGAGGAAGCCGACACCCACGGCACCCTGATCGGGGCCATCCCGCACATCTCCGCCAGCACCGCCGCCGTGTCGCTGGCCCCCGGGGAGTCCTGCGTCCTGTACACCGACGGCATCACCGAGGCCAAGGGCGGCCCGATGGGTGACGACCTGTTCGGCGACGAGCGCCTCAAGCGCGCGCTCGCCGGATGTGCGGGTATGCCGGCCGAGGGGATCGTGGAACACGTGCAGATGCTGGCCGCCCAGTGGCTGGGCAACCGGCCCCACGACGACATGGCCGTCGTCGTGATCTCCGCGCCTCGCACCCACCACCTCAGTGCGGTGAACGGCCATACCCGAGGCAGGTTCACCGCATGAGAACGAGCACCCCGCTCCGCCTCGCCCAGGCCGAACACGTGGAGCGGTCGGCCGAGCTCCTGTGGGACGCCGTCTCGACCGCGGACGAGCACGCGGCCGCAGAGCTCGTGCTGCGCGTACTCGACGACGGGGCCGACCCCGAGAGCGTCCTGCTGGACGTGGTCGCCCGGGTGCAGGGACGCGTCGGTGAGGAATGGGCGGCCAACAGGCTCAGCGTCGCCCAGGAGCACGCGGCGACCGCCATCAACGAACGGGTCGTCGCGGCGGTGAGCGGGCACCCCGCCGCCCGCGTCGCCGCCACCCGGGGCCGGATCACCGTGGCCTGCGTGGACGGTGAGTGGCACGGGCTGCCGGCCCGCCTGCTGGCCGAAGTCCTGAGGCTGCGCGGCTGGCGAGTGGACTATCTCGGCGCCCAGGTCCCCACCCCGCACCTGATCGTTCATCTCCACAACACCCGGGCGGACGCGGTCGCGCTCTCCAGCTCCATCGCCACCCGGCTCCCCACCGCGCACGCGGCGATCACCGCCTGCCAGGCCGTCGGCGTCCCCGTCCTCGTCGGCGGCGCCGCCTTCGGGCCCCGGGGCCGATACGCGAAGCCGCTGGGCGCCGACGCCTGGGCCCCCGACGCGCGCGCCGCCGCCGACCTCCTCGCCGAGGAGCCGCTTACCAGGCCGGAGACCGACCACCAGCAGTTCGACGACCTGCCGCACCTGGCCGACCAGGAGTACACCGTGGTCTCCCGCAGCGGCGCCTCGCTCGTTCGTCACGTTCTCACCGCACTGGAAGACGCCTTTCCCGCGATGCGTGCCTACAGTGATCTGCAGCGCGAGCGCACCGCGGAAGACCTCGCGCACATCGTCGAGTTCCTCGCCACCGCCCTCTACCTCGACGACGAGGAACTCTTCACCCGGTTCATCGTTTGGACCGCGCAGGTCCTGGTGGCCCGGGGCGTCCCCGCGTCGAGTCTGCCGCCGGCCCTGGATCTCCTGGCCCGCGAACTCAAGGACTTCCCCCGGGCCTCCCGCATCCTCCGGGCCGGGACACGCACCCTTGCCACCGCCCATCCCACCACCGCCGGGAACACCGCATGACCACACACCCCGACCACCTGCAGCTGACCACCGTCGACGCCAGGGACCGCGTCCGCATCGAGCTCCATGGGGACCTCGACTACGACAACGCCGACCTCCTCGTGCAGGAGGCCCTCGCCCAGCTCACCGCACGGCCCACACTGACCGACCTGCACCTGGGATGCGCGGGCCTCCGCACCGTCGACTCCATGGGGCTCTGCGCCCTGCTGATGATCAGCCGCCGCACCACCGAGGCAGGGGTGCGGATGCACCTGGACGACCGGCCGGCGAGACTGGACCGGCTCCTGGCCCTCACCGGTACCCTTGACCACCTCACGGCCCCGCCCCCGACCGGATCGGTCGCCGAGGGAAGCCCCCTGGGGGCCCGGCCCACCGGACCGGACGACACCATCTGAGCCACTGCCCGGCCCTTCACCAGGCAGAAGCACACACCCGACGGGTAATCATGACCGCAGCAGAGGCCGCTTCCAACATGGCCTGGCAGGAGGCCACCCACTCCGCGAGCTCCATCGTCGAACTCCTCGACGTGATGTGGGACCACGCCAGAAACGCGACCACAGGCATGACAGCACCCGGCTCCACCTCCCAGCTCCGCCTGATGTACGTCGTCGACCGTGGAGAGGGCGTACGTATGCGCACCGTGTGTCAACGCCTGGCCTCCGCGCCTCCGACCGTGACCCGCATGTGCGACCGTCTCCAAGCCATCGGCTTCCTCGAACGCCTGCCGTGCCCGGACAACGGCCGCGAGATCATCCTCCGGCTCACTCCCACCGGCAGAGAGCACCTGCAACGCATCCGCGAACAACGCGACGCCATGCTCCACCGGGCCATCGCCGGCATGTCCCCCGGCGAACGCGGCGCTCTGGCCCGGGGCCTGGCGGGACTGCAGACCCAGTTCGCCTCTGCCGACGGCGAGGAACACCACACACCCGGCAGCCACTCGGCAGCCTGAACAGCGGGTGGCCCGTCCGTCACGCGCCGTCGTGCGCGTGAACCGCGCGTCACCGAGCGCGGTAGCCGAACGACCGGCTCGGCCCCGGCGTTGTCAGACCCCCGCCGTACGGTGGGGCCATCTATCCGCGCTGCTGGCTGCTGCGCTGCTGGATCGCCCCGCCCGGCTGCTCCCGGGCGGGGCGCACAACGCCTACGGGGTGGTGCCCGCCGACTCACCCGCGTGCGGGCTGAGCACTCCGGCCCAGATCAGGATGAAGAGGACGATGCCGAGGAGGATGCGGTAGATGACGAACGGCATGAAGCTCTTGGTCGTGATGAACTTCATGAACCACGCGATGACGGCGTATCCGACGAAGAACGCCACCAGCGTCGCGAAGATCGTCGGGCCCCAGGAGATGTGCCCCTCGCCCACGTCCTTGAGCTCGTAGGCACCCGAGGCGAGCACCGCGGGGATCGCCAGGAGGAACGAGTAGCGGGCGGCCGACTCGCGGGTGTAGCCCATCAGCAGACCACCGCTGATCGTCGCGCCCGACCGGGAGACCCCGGGGACCAGCGCCATCGCCTGGCAGAACCCGAAGATCAGACCGTCCCTGACCCCCAGTTCCTTGAGCGTCTTGCGCTCCTTCACCACCCGGTGCTTCCCGCCCGACTCGTCGCGCGCGGCCAGCCGGTCGGCGATGCCCAGCACGATGCCCATGCCGATCAGCGTCGTCGCGATCAGCCGGAGGTCGCGGAACGGCCCCTCGATCTGGTCCTTGAGCGTGATGCCCAGTACGCCGATGGGGATCGAGCCGACGATGACCAGCCAGCCCATCTGGGCATCGTGGTCACCGCGCATCGAACGGTCCGTCAGCGAGCGGAACCACGCCGACAGGATGCGTGCGATGTCCTTGCGGAAGTAGATGAGCACCGCCGCCTCCGTGCCGATCTGGCTGATGGCGGTGAAGGCGGCCCCCGGGTCGTGCCAGCCGGCGAACGCGGCGGTCAGCCGCAGATGGGCGCTGGAGGAGATCGGCAGGAACTCGGTCAGTCCCTGAACGAGTCCCAGGACGAATGATTCGAACCAGCTCATGGGGCTTCGGCCATCCCGGAGGTGATCGTGCATCGGCCACGGACGACTGGGCCCGTCGGCTGCGTGCGGAGTACGGAGTGCGGTCAAGGACAACAAGGACATCGAGGTCGCGGGCAGCGTATCGCCCGAAGGTAAACGTCAGGCCTACTGCACCGGTCGTCCACGTGCCGCCGTACGTTCAGTCCTTCGGCGTGTCCCGGCCGAGCCGGTGACGCTTGCGCCAGGCGACCAGCGCCCCGCCGAGGGCGGACAGGACGATGAAGCCCGTGGCGGCCAGGAAGACCGGCGAGGTCGGCGACGCGGCCTCGCTGCCGGCTATCACGTACGCCGCCGTGTTCGGGATCGACCCCAGCCCGGTGGCCAGGAGGAACGGCGGAGCGCTCATCCGCGAGGTCGCCGCGCAGTAGTTGGCGGCGGCGAAGGGGATCCCGGGGAACAGGCGCAGCGCCAGGACGGACCGGAAGCCGTGCCGGCTCAGCACCCCGTCCGCGGCGGTCAGCAGCCTCCCGCGCAACAGGGTCCGCAGCGCGTCCTGGCCCAGCACCCGCCCCAGCATGAACGACACGCCCGCGCCCAGTACCGTGCCCGCCAGCGCCGCCGCCAGACCCGCCTGCGCGCCGAACAACGCGCCCGCGGTGATGTTGAGCAGCGGGCGCGGCACGAACGCCACCGTCAGCGCCCCGTAGCCCAGCCCGAAGAGCATCGCGGCCGTGCCCCCGGTCAGCTGGGGAGGCCGGCCCGACGCCAGCAGCCGCTGCGGTTCGAACAGCAGCATCGTCGACGCGGCCCCCAGCAGGACCACCACGAGCAGCGCAAACCGGGACCACGGCGACAGCAGCGCCCTGGAGAGGCGCAGGGCGGGACCGGCGGCGGGCCGGGCGGCGGGGACGGGGTCGAACATTCGGGGAGAGTAACCGAAAACGCTGTGTGATCGCCGTAATGTGCCTCGCGTGAACCCCGTCGCCGACGCCCGCACCCCGCCGGACAGCACCCTCGCCGACACCGTCCTGGAGCGGCTCGTCGCCGTCTACGCCCCGGCCGCCGACCCCGTACGGGCCGAGGGAGCCGCCGCGTACATGAAGCACGTCGCCCCCTTCCTCGGGATCCCCGCCCCCGAGCGCCGGGCGCTGTCGCGGGCCGTGCTGGCGGGTGCCGGGCGGCCGGACGAGACGGACTGCACGGCGGTCGCGCTGCGCTGCTGGCGGCTGCCGGAGCGGGAGTACCAGTACTTCGCCGCCGACTACCTGCGCCGGTACGTGGGCCGCTGCACCTCGGGCTTCCTGCCCGTCCTGCACCACCTCGTGACCACCGTCCCCTGGTGGGACACGGTCGACGTGCTGGCCGCGCATGTCGCGGGACCTCTGGTCGCCGCCGACCCGGCGCTCGCCCGGGAAATGGACCGGTGGATCGACGATCCCAGCCTCTGGGCGGCCAGGACCGCCCTCCTCCACCAGCTGCGCTACGGGGGAGCCACCGACACCGACCGTCTTTTCGGCTACTGCCTGCGCCGCGCGGACCATCCCGACTTCTTCCTCCGCAAGGCGATCGGCTGGGCCCTGCGGGAGTACGCCAAGACCGACCCCACCGCCGTACGCGACTTCGTCCGGGGAGCCGGGACCCGCCTGTCGCCGCTCTCCGCGCGCGAGGCGCTCAGAAACCTCTGAGGCAGAACCTCCGAGGCGTCGGGAAAACCATTCGACGGCGACGCCCCGCCCGGCCATGATCAGGGGCATGTTCCGGTACGCCTTCCCCGCAGTGCCGTCCGCAGTCGCGGACGCGCCGAAGGCTGCCGCGAACGACGCGGCCCTCGCGGCCGCGTTCTCCACGGAAGCGGCAGCGGCAGCGTGCACCGCCGCCGCAGCGCCCATCGGCGGCGCCCGAAGCTGACCCTCCCCCGACAGTCCGGCGGACCCCGCAAGGGGAGGGTCGGCGGGGCCCTGGGGTCTTCTCTACTCCGCTTCGAGTTCTTCCTAAGGAACGAGCCATGTCCAAGACGGCTTACGTACGCACCAAGCCGCACCTCAACATCGGCACCATGGGCCACGTCGACCACGGCAAGACCACGCTCACCGCCGCCATCACCAAGGTCCTCAGCGAGCGCGGCGGCAGCGGTACCTCCTACGTGTCCTTCGACCGGATCGACCGGGCCCCCGAGGAGGCCCAGCGCGGCATCACCATCAACATCGCGCACGTCGAGTACGAGACCGACACCCGCCACTACGCGCACGTCGACATGCCCGGACACGCCGACTACATCAAGAACATGGTGACCGGAGCGGCGCAGCTCGACGGGGCGATCCTCGTCGTCTCCGCGCTCGACGGGATCATGCCGCAGACCGCCGAGCACGTCCTGCTGGCCCGTCAAGTGGGCGTCGACCACATCGTCGTCGCCCTCAACAAGGCCGACGCGGGCGACCCCGAGCTGACCGACCTGGTCGAGCTGGAGGTCCGCGAGCTGCTCTCCGCGCACGGGTACGGCGGCGACACCGTCCCCGTGGTCCGGGTCTCCGGGCTCAAGGCGCTGGAGGGCGACCCGCGGTGGACGGCGGCGATCGAAGGGCTGCTGGACGCCGTCGACACGTACGTGCCGATTCCGGTGCGCTACACCGACGCGCCGTTCCTGCTGTCCGTCGAGAACGTCCTGACCATCACCGGCCGGGGCACCGTCGTCACCGGCGCCGTCGAGCGCGGCACCGTCCGCGTCGGCGACCGGGTCGCGGTGCTCGGCGCGGACGTCGAGACGGTCGTCACCGGTCTGGAGACCTTCGGCAAGCCGATGGAGTCCGCCGAGGCCGGGGACAACGTCGCGCTGCTGCTGCGCGGGGTGGAGCGCGACCGCGTCCGCCGCGGCCATGTCGTGGCCGCGCCCGGCAGCGTCGTGCCGAGCCGCCGGTTCACCGCCCAGGTGTACGTCCTGTCGACGAAGGAGGGCGGCCGGTCGACCCCGGTGACCACCGGCTACCGGCCGCAGTTCTACATCCGTACGGCGGACGTCGTCGGCGATGTCGACCTCGGGGAGTTCGCGGTCGCGCGTCCCGGCGACACGGTCACGATGACCGTGGAACTGGGCCGCGACGTGCCACTGGAGTCCGGTCTCGGCTTCGCGATCCGCGAGGGCGGCCGCACGGTCGGCGCGGGCACGGTCACCGCGCTGCTCTGAGCACCCCCGCTGCCCGTCGCCCCCCGTCCCGGGGGTGGCGGGCAGCGGGGCGCGGTAGCGACAATGGAGGCGTGAACGAGCCGATACCCGTCATCCGCGAGGTCGACTGCGGCACCGCCCGGCTGCTGCCCGACGTGGACCGCGACCGGGCCTGGCTGCTGACGGTCGACGACGCGCCCCAGTCCTACGTCGACCTCGACGACCCCTCCCACCTGGAGTTCGAGTACGTGCGCCGGCTCGCCCACGTCGTGGACGGCGCGGCCGGGCCGGGCGAGCCCCTGGACGTGCTGCACCTGGGCGGCGGGGCGCTGACCCTGCCCCGCTATGTGGCGGCGACCCGCCCCGGATCGCGCCAGGACGTCGTCGACGCGGACCACGAGCTGCTGCGGCTGGTCCGGGAGCATCTGCCGCTGCCCGACGGCAGTGGCGTCTCCCTGCACGCGGCCGACGCCCGGGAGCGGCTGGAGGCAGTGGTCCCCGCCTCCGCCGACCTCCTGATCGCGGACGTCTTCGGCGGCTCCCGTGTTCCCGCGCACCTCACGTCCGTCGAGTACGCGCGGGCCGCGGGCCGGGCGCTGCGCGAGGACGGGATCTACGCCGCCAACCTGGCCGACAGCGCGCCGTTCGCCTTCCTCCGCTCGCAGCTGGCGAACTTGGCAGAGGTCTTCCCGGCACTGGCGCTGATCGGGGAACCGGCCGTGCTGCGAGGGCGGCGCTTCGGCAACGTCGTCGTGCTCGCCTCGTACGCGCCCCTCGACGTGGCCCCGCTCGTCCGCGCCTGCGCCGCCGACGCCTTCCCCGCACGGGTCACCCACGGCCCCGCGCTGACCCGGTTCATCGGCGGGGCCCGTCCGGTTCCGGACGTGGGCGCGGTCGCCTCGCCCGAACCGCCCGACGGAGCCTTCAGCGTCGGCTGAGGCTCCGTCGGGCGGTTCGGTGGCGGGAACGGGCGGGGCGGGTGGTCAGCCGGTGGGCTGACCGGAGAGGCGGACCGTGCTCAGGATCTTCTGGATGGTGGTGTCCGGAAGCTCGTCCTTGACACCGGTGGCGGCGTAGAGGACCCAGGTCGAGTAGTCGCCCTTGGAGTTCTTGAAGGAGAAGGCGATCGACTTCCCGTCGCTGTCGCACTTCTCCTTGTTGGCGAGGCCCAGTGCCGTGGCCTGCACGACGCTGCCGGAGAGACCCGACTCCGTGGTGAACGCCTTGGGTTTACTGGTCTTGACCTTGGACTTGGGATCCAGCTGGGCGTAGGCGGCCCACACCCAGTTGGCAGCCTCGATCCTCGCGGCCTCGTCGGTGCTCTTGGCGCCCTGGGCGCCCTTCGTCCCGACGCCGGCCAGCCCGGTGTCCTCCTCGCTGCCGTCCCCGTCGGAGTCGTCGACGCACCACTTGCTCTTGTAGTAAGCGGGTGCAGTGAAGCCGGCGACCGGCTTGCCGGTGGGCTCCTTGGCGTCCTCGAAGCCGGAGAACATTCCCGAGCTCGCGACCTCCCAGTCACCGGGCACGTCGAACTGCGTGCCCCACTTGGGGTTGGTGACGACCTTCCAGCCCGGAACGACCGGTTTCGGGTCGCTGTCGGAGCCCCGCGGGTTCTCCGCCGGCGGCGCGGAGCCGGTTTCCGGCTCGCTGGGCTCGGCGCTCGGCGACGCGGACTTCTTGTCGTCGGCGACGGTCTTGCCGTCGTCGTCCTTGCCGAGCACGAGGAAACCGGTGACGCCCGCCGCGACCACGACGGCGGTCGCCGCGACGATCGCCACGATCGTCGTCTTCTTCTTGTCGTCGCCGGGCTTCGGCCCGCCGGGCGGACCCGGGACGGCGTACTGCGGCACCGTCGGCTGCTGGTAGGGATTGGGCTGCTGGTACCCGGGCTGCCCGGCGGGCGGGCCCTGCGGGTATCCGTAGCCCGGCTCCGTGGGCTGCCCCGGCTGGCCCTGCGGCGGATATCCCGGTTGCTGATAGGGATTCGGCTGCTGGTACCCCGGCTGCTGGTACGGGTTCTGATTCTGGTCCTGCGGGTTCTGCTCGCCCCCGGGCGGCTGCGTTCCTGGCCACATGGCCAGTAACCATAGATGGGCCGGGCGACCACTTCTACGGCCGCCCTGTCCCAGAGCCGTCACAAGGGGATGGCCAAACAGTGCTACTGATGAGTAACCTTCGGGCATGAGCGCTGAACAGATGACCGTGGGCGAGATGCTCGTCGCGACGGTGCCGATGGCCCGCACCCTCAACCTCGACTTCCTGGAGACGACCCCGGAGCGGGCCGTCGTCCGGCTGCCCGACCAGGCGGACTACCACAACCACCTCGGCGGGCCCCACGCCGGAGCGATGTTCACGCTCGCCGAGTCCGCCAGCGGCGCGATCGTCATCGCCGCCTTCGGCGACCAGATGTCGCGCGCCGTGCCGCTCGCCGTGAAGGCCGAGATCGGATACAAGAAGCTCGCCAAGGGCGAGGTCACGGCGACCGCGACCCTCGGCCGCCCCATAGCCGACGTCGTCGCCGAGCTGGACGCCGGACAGCGGCCGGAGTTCCCCGTCGCCATCGAGATCCGGCGTGCCGACGGCGCGGTCACCGGCGAGATGACCGTCGTGTGGACCCTGCGCCCCAGCAGCTGAGAAACGCCGTACGCACCCGGGCCGCCGCCCCTGCCCGAACGGGAGGGACGGCGGCCCGGGTGTGCTGCGGCCGGGGTCCGGGCGTCAGCCCCCGTGCGCCGCGCGGTGGGCCTTCGCCAGCTCCACGTACCCGGCCGCGTTGAAGCGGATGCCCTCCAGCTCCTCGGCCGTCAGCGGCCGCTTCACCTTCGCGGGCACCCCCGCGACGAGCGAGCCCGGGGGCACCCGCATGCCCTGCGGCACCAGGGCCTGCGCCGCGACCAGCGAGCCCGCCCCGATGTGCGCGCCGTTGAGCACCGTGGCGCCCATTCCCACCAGCACGTCGTCCTCGATCACACAGCCGTGCAGCACCGCGTTGTGACCGACCGAGACCCGAGCGCCCACGGTGAGCGGGAACCCGGGGTCGGTGTGCACGCTGCAGTTGTCCTGGATGTTGCTGTCGGGGCCGAGCGTGATGGGACCGCAGTCGGCCCGCAGCACGGCCTGGTACCAGACGCTGGAGCCGGGGGCGAGCGTCACCTCGCCGATCACCACGGAGGTCGGGGCCACGAACGCGTCCACGTCGATGTCCGGTTCCTGGCCGCCCATGCCCGTGATCAACGCCTGCTCCGCCATCGCCTGCTCCTTCGCGCCGGTGTGGTGCTCCCGGGCCTTCCCCGCGCAATCGCTCGCATCCGCCGGACCGGCCCGACCCACACGGTAGGGGACGACTCCCCGCGCACCGCGCCCGGTGGGGCGAACATCACAGGTCACCGCACGTATCGCCCACCGCGCCGCCGACTACCGTGAGCGCGTGCCGAAGAACCGAAACGCGTTCTCCTTCCTCGCCCACCGGCCGCGCCGTGCCGCCTCCCGCGCGGTCCACCTCGGCTGGGCCTGGGCACAACGGGCGGGCGCGGTCACCGCCGAGCACCCCGGGCGGCTGCGGTTCCGCGCGATCGGCACGGGGACCCGGCTCGCCTTCCCGCAGGGGACCGTGTTCGGGGCGCCGTGGATCGAGCTCGGCGCGCACTGCGTCATCGGCGAGCAGGTCACGCTCACGGCCGGGATGATGCCGGACCTGGACCTCGGCCCCGACACCGTCCTCACCCTGGGCGACGGCGTGGTGCTGGGGCGCGGCAGCCATGTGATCGCGGACACCACGGTGACGATCGGCCCGGACACGTACTGCGGACCGTACGTCTACATCACCTCGACCAACCACAGCTACGACGACCCGCACGAGCCCGTGGGCAGACAGTGGCCCCGGATGGAACCGGTGGCGATCGGGCCCGGCTGCTGGATAGGCACCGGCGCGGTGATCCTGCCCGGCGCCCGGCTCGGCCGGAACGTTGTGGTCGCCGCGGGCGCGGTCGTACGGGGCGAGGTCCCCGACCACGCGGTGGTCGCGGGGGCCCCCGCCCGCGTCGTCCGCAGCTGGGACCCGGAGAAGGGCTGGCAGCCGCCCCTGCGCACACCGCCGCCCGTGCCGATCCCCGAAGGCGTCACGCCCGAACAGCTGCTGGCCCTCGCGGAGCTGGACGAGGCGCGCGAAACGCCGTAGGACGGCGGTGGCGGTACAGCCCGCCGGACGCGGGAGCGCACCGTAGCGCAGTGCAATATTCTTGACCCCGGCATGCGCCGTACGCGACCCGGTACGCCGCACTCCGCCATCTACCCGCACTTCGCCATCCACCGCAGGGACGGTACGTGTCCGACCTCGACCAGCTCACCCAGTCGCTGGCCCGCAACCTCAGACGCTGGCGGGGGGAGCGCGGCTTCACCCTCGACGCCCTCGCGGCCCGCGCCGGAGTCAGCCGCGGGATGATCATCCAGATCGAGCAGGCGCGGACGAACCCGAGCGTCGGCACCACCGTCAAACTGGCCGACGCGCTCGGCGTCAGCATCACCACCCTCCTCGACCACGAGCAGGGAGCCCAGGTCCGGCTGGTCCCGGAGAGCCGGGCGGTCCGCATGTGGTCCACCGAGGCGGGCAGCTCCACCACGCTGCTCGTCGGCACCGAGGCCCGCGGCCCGCTCGAACTGTGGACCTGCCGGCTGACGGCGGGGGAGGGCACCACGTCCGACCCGCACCCCGAGGGCACCGTGGAACTCCTCCATGTGACCGAGGGCGAACTGACCCTCGTCGTCGACGGCCGCACCCATCGCGTCCCCGCCGGGACCTCCGCCACCTTCGAGGCGCACGTACCGCACGGCTACCGCAACGAGGGCTCCGAACCGGCCGTGTTCACCATGGTCGTCGCCATCCCGCCCGTCCGCTGAGACGCCCGGACGCTCCCGCCGCCGCCCCTGTTAGCGTGAGCGCCATGCGCGCACCCATCGGCACCTTCGAGGACGCCGCTCCCGCCGCGGAACGGCTCGACCTGCTCCCCGCCCCCGTCGTCACCGCCCTGACCGTCGGCTGGGAAGGGTTCACCGCCGAGCAGGTCGTCCACGTCGACAGCGACCCGGCCGTCGCGGACACCGCGGTCTTCGCCGAGCACTACGGCCTGGAACTGCTGGACGCCTCGGCCAACTGCGTCGTCGTGGCGGGCAAGCGCGGCCAGGAGGTCACCCTCGCCGCCTGCGTGGTGCTCTCCCGCACCCGGGTCGACGTCAACGGGGCGGTCCGCAGACACCTCGGCGCCCGCAAGGCCTCGTTCGCGTCGATGGACACGGCGGTCGGCGAGAGCGGCATGGAGTACGGCGGCATCACCCCGATCGGCCTGCCCGCCGCCTGGCCCCTCCTGCTGGACCCCGCCGTGGTGGACGAGGAGTGGGTCCTGATCGGCAGCGGCAGCCGACGCGGCAAGCTCATCGTCCCCGGCAAGGCGCTGGCCGCCCTGCCGGGCGCCGTCCTCGTCGAGGGCCTCGGCGTCTGAGCCGCCCTTCGCGGGCGCCTCAACTGCCCATCGCGCGGCCGGATCGGCGCTCCGTGAGCCAGTCCGTGGCGAAGTCGACGGCGGGGCGCAGCCGGACGAGTCGGCAGTCGGCCGCGCCCACGCGTCCCGCGCGTACGGCACCGTCCGCCGCGACCTCCTCGAACGCCGCGCCCAGGGCGGCGAAGTCCCCGTCGTCCAGGGCGACATCCTCGTACTCCCACCACCGGCGCACCCCCCGCGACGTCACCACACAGCGGTAGCTCCGGCGCGGCGGACCGGGCATCCGGTACTCGCCCAGGTGGAACGCCGTACACGTGGCGTAGCCGGTGCCGAGCAGCAGAATCCGGGCATCCGCCTCGTACAGCCGGGCCAGCGGCGAGTCCTCCCCGAGATGGCAGTCGGCCCGGTGCCCGGCGAGCAGCCGCGCCGCTTCCGGACCGAGCGCGGCGAACGAGGTCTGCGGATGCGCGCTGCGCCCGGCCCCCGGGGCCGTCCGCACGGTCTCGGCCAGCGTGCCCATCGACGGCGCGGGGGTCAGCGACGGGTCGTACGGCTCCATCGAGGCCCGCACGGCGTCGACGGCGCCCGCGTCCAGGCCTCGTACCCGCGCGCGGTAGTGCGGGGAGGTGTCGGAGTTCTCCGGGGTGAAGGCGGGGACCACCAGGGTCCCCCCGGACCCCACGGCCCGGCGCAGCGCGCCCAGCACCTCCCGCGCGCCGCCCGCCACCGGTCCGAGCGACCGCAGCGAGGCGTGCACCAGGAGCACATCGCCGGGCCGAACGCCCAGCGCGGTCAGAGCGGCTGTCGTCCGGGCTCCGTCGAGCACGTCTGCGTCGAGTACGTCGTCCACGGCGGGGATTCTTCCCGTCCCGGGGCGTCCCGCACACCCGGTCCGCACAGGCGTCCCGCACACCCGGTCCGCACAGGCGTCCCGCACACCCGGTCCGCACAGGCGTCCCGCACACCCGGTCCGCACAGGCGTCCCGCATACCCGGTCCGCTCAGGCGGGCCCGGCCAGCTTCGGGATCTCGATAGCCGGGCACCGGTCCATGACCATGTCCAGCCCCGCCGCGCGCGTCCGCTCGTAGGCGTCCGGGTCCACGACGCCGAGCTGGAACCACACCGCCTTCGCACCCACCGCCGCCGCCTCGTCCGCGACCCCGCCCGCCAGCTCGCTGTTGACGAACACGTCCACCACGTCGACCGGGAAGGGGATGTCCGCGAGCGAGGCGTACCCCTGCTCCCCGTGCACCGTCTCGGCCTTCGGGTGCACGGGCACCACGCGCTTGCCGAACCGCTGGAGGACCTCCGCCACACCGAAGGCCGCCCGGGAACGGTTGGCCGACAGGCCCACCACCGCCCAGGTCTCGCCCGTGTCCTGGAGAATCCGCCTGATCGTCGCGGGGTCCGCGTACGAGTCCGCCGTGCTGCTGCCGTCTGCGTTCATGCCGGGACAACCGACGGCCCCCGCCCGCTCATTCCCGCCGGCGCCCGTCCTCCCGGTGGCGCATAGGGTGGACGGATGCAGGAGCAGTACCGGACCGTCGCCCGCGCGGGTGTGCACGAGAGCGAGATCAACCGATCCCGTTTCCTCTGCTCCCTCGCCCCCGCCGCCACCGAACAGGAAGCGCAGGACTTCGTCGCCCGCGTCCGCAAGGAGCACCCGACCGCCTCCCACAACTGCTTCGCGTACGTGATCGGCGCCGACGCCTCCGTACAGAAGGCGAGCGACGACGGTGAACCCGGCGGGACCGCGGGTGTCCCGATGCTCCAGATGCTCATGCGGCGGGAGGTGAGGTACGCCGTGGCGGTCGTCACCCGCTACTACGGCGGGGTCAAACTGGGCGCCGGCGGGCTGATCCGGGCGTACGGGGGAGTGGTCGGCGAGGCCCTCGACGCGCTCGGCACCATCACCCGGCAGCGCTTCCGGCTCGCCACGATCCGGGTCGACCACCAACGGGCCGGAAAGCTGGAGAACGACCTGCGGGCCACCGGGCGGGACGTCCGCGAGGTGCGGTACGCCGAGGCCGTCACCATCGACATCGGGCTGCCGGACGGCGCCGTCGGTGCGTTCACCGCCTGGCTCGCCGACGCGACCGCGGGGACCGCCGTGCTGGAGCTGGGCGGCGAGGCGTACGGCGACGTATGACGGCGACCCGAGACGGCGCCGGCGTGCGAACGCGCGCGGTGAGGGCAATCCCACGACCACCGGAATCATGATCGATGCGGGCTCGGCGGCCCGGCGGCGATAGCGTGGTCGGTGCCGAGCGGGATCACGGGCCGCCGGTGTGCGGCCCACGGGTGGAGGACGACGACGATGCAGGCCGGAACCGGCACGATGACGATGCGGCCCGCGACGGGCGGGACGGCGGGGCAGGCCGGAATCGGCGGAACGGCGACGCGGGCCGCGACCGGCGGAACGGCGATGCAGGCCGCGACCGGCGGAACGATGACGCGGACCGGATCCGCCGGAGTGATGGCGTGAGGATCCTGCACACCTCGGACTGGCACCTGGGCCGGTCCTTCCACCGCGTCTCCCTCCTCGACGCCCAGGCCGCCTACCTCGACCACCTCGTGGCGACCGTCCGGGAACGCGAGGTGGACGTCGTCCTCGTCGCGGGCGACGTCTACGACCGGGCCGTGCCGCCGCTCACCGCCGTCGAACTGTTCGACCGCGCGCTGCACCGGCTCGCCGCCGCCGGCGTCCCCACGGTCATGATCTCCGGCAACCACGACTCGGCCCGCCGGCTCGGCGTCGGCGCCGGGCTCTTCGAGCGGGCCGGGATCCACCTGCGGACCGACCCGGAGAACTGCGCCACCCCGGTCGTGCTCGCCGACGACCACGGCGACGTGGCGTTCTACGGGCTGCCCTACCTGGAACCCGCCCTGGTCAAGGACGTCCTCCGGGCCGCCAAGGCCGGCCATGAGGCGGCCCTCACCGCTGCCATGGACCAGGTCCGCGCCGACCTCGCCACCCGCCCGGGAGGCACCCGCTCCGTCGTCCTCGCACATGCCTTCGTGGCGGGCGGGCAGCCCAGCGACAGCGAACGCGACATCACCGTCGGCGGGGTCGCGGCGGTCCCGGCCGGGGTCTTCGACGGCGTCGACTACGTGGCCCTCGGCCATCTCCACGGCTCCCAGCGGGTCACGAGCCGCGTCCGCTACTCCGGCTCCCCGCTCGCCTACTCCTTCTCCGAGGCCGACCACCGCAAGACGATGTGGCTCATCGACCTCGACGGCGACGGGGACATCACGGCCGAGGAACGGATCGACTGCCCCGTGGAGCGGCCCCTCGCCCGGCTCCGCGGCCGGATCGACACCCTCCTGGAGGACCCTGCCCTGGAACGCCACGAGCACGCCTGGGTCGAGGCCACCCTCACCGACCCGGTGCGCCCGGCCGAACCCATGGCCCGCCTCGCCCGGCGCTTCCCCCACACCCTCAGCCTCGTCTTCGACCCCGAGCGGCCGCCGGACGACCCGGGCGCGTCCTACGCCCAGCGCCTCCAGGGCCGCGACGACCACCAGATCGCCGAGGACTTCGTCGCCCACGTCCGCGGCGGCAGCGGTCCCAGCGACCTCGAACGCACCGTGCTGCGGGCCGCGTTCGACGACGTACGGGTGGACGGGACCGTGCGCGAGGTGTCCCGGTGAGACTGCACCGCCTGAGCGTCACCGCCTTCGGGCCGTTCGGCGCCACCCAGGAAGTCGACTTCGACGCCCTCTCCTCCGCCGGGCTCTTCCTGCTGCACGGACCCACCGGCGCCGGGAAGACCTCCGTCCTGGACGCCGTCTGCTTCGCCCTGTACGGGGCCGTCCCCGGCGCCCGGCAGAGCCCCGGCGCCTCCCTGCGCAGCGACCACGCCCCGGCGGACCTGCCCACCGAGGTCCGGCTGGAGCTGACCGTCGGCGGCCGGCGTCTCGAAGTCACCCGCAGCCCCGCCCAGCCCCGCCCGAAGAAGCGCGGCGACGGCTTCACCGTGGAGAAGGCCCAGAGCCGGCTGCGCGGTTACGACCCCGAGCGCGGCTGGCAGGCGCTCAGCAAGTCGCACCAGGAGATCGGCGAGGAGCTGACCCAGCTCATCGGCATGAGCCGGGACCAGTTCTGCCAGGTGGTCCTGTTGCCGCAGGGAGATTTCGCCCGCTTCCTGCGCTCGGACGCCGAGGCCCGCGGCAAGCTCCTCGGCCGGCTCTTCGACACCCGCCGCTTCGCCGCCGTCGAGGAACGCCTCGCCGAACTGCGCCGGGGCGCCGAGGCCAGGGTCACCGCCGCCGACGAGCGGATCCTCGCCCTCGCCCAGCGCATCGCCCAGGCGGCCGGACCCGTCGGCGCCGAGGCCACCCCGATCGCCGCCCGGCCCGGCGAACCCGGTCTCGCCGAAGCCGTCCTGGAGTGGGCCGCCATCGCCCGGTCCACGGCCCGCGAGCGGCTCGGCATCGCCCACTGCGTGCTGGCCGGGGCCGAGGGCCGGCAGCGCGCGGCACGCCACGCCCTGGACACCGAGCGCGAACGCGCCCGTCTCCAGCAGCGGTACGAGGAGACCGTGCGCCGCGCCGCGGCCCTGGAGGAGCGACGGCCCGAACACGACGGTTGCCAGGAGCAGTTGGAACGTGCCCGCAGGGCGGACCGGGTCGCCCCGGCGCTGGAGCTGCGCGAGGAGGCGGAGCGGGCGTACCTGGCCGCGAGCGAAGGTCTCGACCGGGCCCGGTCGTTGCTGACTCCGGAGCTCTCCGACGCGGGCGTCGACCGACTGACCGAGCTGGAAAGGAAGTTCCAGCAGGAACTGTACGCACTCGACGCGGCGCGACAGGCCGAGGAGCGCAGTGCGCGGATCGACGGGGAGCGCGTCCGGCTGAACCGGGAGGCCCAGGCGGACGACGAGCTGATCCGCGAGGCGGACGCGTGGCTTGCCGACTGGGACACCACCCGTGCGGCCCTCAAGGGTCGCGTCGACGCCTCGCAGGAGGCCGCCACCCGCGCCGAGCAGCTCGCCGGACTCCTCGCCCCGGCCCGCCGCCGCCTGGACGCGGCGGGCCGCCGTGACGCGCTCGCCACCGACGTACAGCAGGCCGAGGAGCGGCTCACCGTCGCACGTGAACAGGAGCTGGACGCCCGCACATCCTGGCTCGACCTGCGCGAACGCCGACTGCGGGGCATCGCGGCCGAGCTGGCCGCAGGTCTCGTCACGGGCGAGCCCTGCACGGTCTGCGGGTCGGCCGAACACCCGGCCCCCGCCAGCCCCGGCGACGGCCATGTCGACCGGGCGACGGAGGAGAGGGCGCTGGCCGCCCAGCGGTCCGCCGAGGAGACCCGAGCCCGTGCGCAACAGCGGCTCGGACTCGTACGCGAACGGCACGCGGCAGCGGAGACGGAGGCTCTGGGAGACGATGCCTCCGCATCCTCCACCGTGGCCGAACTCGGTGCGCTGGTAGACCGGTTGGCCGACGAACACGCCGAGGCCCACCGGCTCGCCGCCGCGACGAACCCGGCGCGCGAGGCCCTCGCCACCGCCGAGCGCGAGCACGCCGATCGGCTGGAACAGCGGCAGGAAGCACACAGCCGGATCTCCGCTCGCACCGCCGCGCGCGAGGCCCTCGATGCCGAACAGGCCCGCTTGGAGGAGCAGATCGCCGCCGCCCGGGGTGAGTCGCCGTCCGTCGCGGCGCACGCGGAGCGGTTGACCCGCCGCGTGGCACGCCTCGCGGAGGCCGCCGAGGCCGTACGCGTCGAACAGGAGACGGCCCGGCGGCGCAAGGAGGCCGACGGCCGGCTCTCCGAGGCGGCGTTCCGGGCCGGCTTCGACACCCCGGAGGCCGCCGCCGCGACCGTCCTCGACGCCGCCGCCCAACGCGACCTCCAGCACCGCATCGACGCCTGGCAGGCCGAGGCCGCCGCGGTCGCCGACCGCCGCGCCGAACGCGACGCCCGCGAGGCCGCCGAGCAGCCCCCCGCGCAGCCGTCGGCAGCTCAGGGCGAGTTCGAGACGGCGGAGTGGCTGGTACGTGAGGCGTCCTCCGCACTCGCCGCCGCAGACGAGCGCTGCGGGGAGCTGGCCCGGCTCTCCCGTGAGGCCGCCGACGAGGTGCGGCGGCTGGGCCCGGTGCGCCTGGAGTACGAGCGGATCGCCCGGCTCGCGGGTCTGGCGGCGGGCACCTCGGCCGACAACGAGCGCAAGATGCGGCTGGAGGCGTACGTCCTGGCCGCCCGCCTCGAACAGGTGGCCGCCGCCGCCACCGCACGGCTCCAGCGGATGTCCTCGGGCCGCTACACCCTGATCCACTCCGACGCCCGCACCGGTGGACGCCGAGCAGGGCTCGGACTGCACGTGGTCGATGCCTGGACCGGCAGCGAACGGGACACCGCGACGCTCTCCGGCGGGGAGACGTTCTTCGCCTCGCTGGCGCTCGCGCTGGGCCTCGCCGACGTCGTGACCGAGGAGACCGGTGGCGTGCGCCTGGACACCCTCTTCATCGACGAGGGGTTCGGCAGTCTCGACGACCAGACCCTGGACGAGGTGCTCGACGTGCTGGACTCCCTGCGGGAGCGGGACCGCAGCGTCGGCATCGTCAGCCATGTGGCCGACCTGCGCCGCCGGATCCCGGTCCGGCTGGAGGTGGTGAAGGAGCGCCGGGGCTCCTCCGTCCACCACCGCCTGTGATTCGGCCCGGCCACGCGGACGCCCACCGCCTGTGATTCGGCCCGGCCACGCGGACGCCTCTCCGGGGCAGAGCCCGATCGCTCGGCGGGGGAGCGGCGAGGAGTACACGACGCTGGTGGTGACGGAGCCCAGCGCGCCGATCCGCCTTCGAGACCCCGGAGGGCGTCGGGCGGCGTGTCGCCGACCCGCTCACCGCGCCGGCCGACGCCGCCGACTGCGGCTGCTGAGGCCGGGGTCCGGGCGGCCGTCGGCACGGTTCGACGGCCGCCCCGCTCCCGGGCCGGGTGCGGCGCTCCCGGAGCCGGGGCGCGTCAGCAGCTGAGCGGCGTGCGTCCGGCGAACTCGTCGTACCGGCCGGGGAGGCTATGTGCCCGCCGGTAGCCGGCGGCGCCCCGGACCCGGATGTCCTCGAGCAGGTGCCCTCGGTCAGAGCCGCGACAGCTCGTCCACCAGATCGTCCAGGCCCAGCGACCCCTGGGAGAGCGCCGCCATGTGCCAGGCCTTGAGGTCGAAGCCGTCGCCGTGCGCGGCGCGCGCGTTCTCCCGGCCGAGCAGCCAGGCGCGCTCCCCGAGCTTGTAGCCGATGGCCTGGCCCGGCATCGACAGATAGCGGGTCAGCTCGCTCTCCACGAAGTCGGCGGGACGGCCGCTGTGGTTGCCGAAGAACTCCTGGGCCAGATCGAGTGTCCAGCGCTCGCCCGGGTGGAAGGGGGAGTCCGCCGGAATCTCCAGCTCCAGGTGCATGCCGATGTCGACGATCACCCGGCAGGCGCGCATCATCTGCGCGTCCAGATAGCCGAGCCGCCGTTCCGCGTCGGGCAGGAAGCCCAGTTCGTCCATCAGCCGCTCCGCGTACAGGGCCCAGCCCTCGGCGTTCGCGCTGACCATGCCGATCGACGCCTGGTACCGGGAGAGGCTGTCGGCGACGTGCGTCCACTGAGCGATCTGCAGGTGGTGGCCGGGAACGCCCTCGTGGTACCAGGTCGAGACCAGGTCGTACACCGGGAAACGGGTCTCGCCCATGGTGGGCAGCCAGGTGCGCCCCGGGCGGGAGAAGTCCTCGGAGGGGCCGGTGTAGTACGGTGCGGCGGCCCCGCCGGGCGGCGCGATGCGGGACTCCACCTTCCGGACCCGTTCGGCGAGGTCGAAGTGCGTGCCGTCCAGCGCCTCGATCGCCTCGTCCATCAGACCCTGGAGCCACTCGCGGACCTCGTCCACGCCCTCGATGTGCTTGCCGTGCACGTCGAGGTGGGCGAGCGCCTCCCAGGGGCCGGCCCCTGGGAGGATCTTCCCGGCCTCGGTCCTCATCTCGGCGAGCAGCCGGTGGTACTCCGACCAGCCGTACGCGTACGCCTCGTCGAGGTCCAGGTCGGTGCCGTTGTACAGCCGCGACCAGAGGGCGTAACGCTCCCGGCCCACCGGGTCCGGGGCTCCCTCGATGCCCGGGGCGTACACGTCGCGCACCCAGTCACGCAGGGAGAGGACCGAGGCAGTCGCCAGCCGTGCGGCCTCGTCCAGCTCCTCCCGCAGCGACGCGGGGCCGGGGGCGACGAACTCCGCGAAGAACGCGGTTCCCTCGCCCTCCCCGCCCCACTCCGTGAGCTGACCGACGAACGTGGCGGTCGCGCGGGGACCGCCGTACAGCTTGCGCTCCAGGCCGAGCGCGAGCGAGGCGCGGTACCCCTCGTGCGCGGCGGGCACCGCGCGCAGCCGATCCACGACCGCCGCCCAGTCCTCGTCCGTCGCGGTCGGCGTGAGGGTGAAGACTTCGGTGATGCTGTGGGCCGGCGACTGCAGGTTGGAGACCGTTCGCAGCCCCTCCTCGGCGTCGTGCACGGCGAGTTCCGCCGTCAGGCGTTCCCGCAGGAGGCGTCCGCAGCGTCGTTCGGATTCGCTGTCGGCACCGGGACGCCGCTCGGCGGCGTCCAGCTCCCGCAGCGTCGCGCGGATGAGGTCGGCGACCGCGGCCTGACCGGCAGGTGAGAAGTCGGGCAGCCGACGCGAGCTTTCGGACACACCCAGATAGGTGCCCGTGATGGGGTCGAGTTCGATGATGGCGTCGACGTAGGCGTCGGCGACCTGACGGGGCAGCGCGCTGCTCGAAGTGTCTGACATGCGGACATCCTCGTACGGCGGTACGCGTCCCGTCATCATCATTCACCTCCGGACGTCCGAAAGTCGATCACCGCCGGTGCGTCTCCGGCACGTTTCCGGTACTCAGCTCCCGGCCGGAGGCAGCAGTGGCCCGCAGTCCCACTGCTGGAAGATCAGCCGGGTGTCCACCCGGGCCACCTCCCGCCGCGAGGTGAACTCGTCCAGCACCAGCCGCTGCAGATCAGCCGCGTCGGCCACCGCGACCTGTACCAGATAGTCGTCGGGGCCGGTGAGGTGGAAGAGCGCACGCGACTCCGGCAGGGACCTGACACGGTCGACGAACGGCCCGATGAGCTCCCGACGGTGCGGCCGGACCTGCACCAGGAGCAGCGCCTGGAGACCCCGGCCGAGCTTCGTCGGATCGAGGCGCAGCTGGTCCCCGAGGATCACCCCGGAGCGGCGCAGCCGGGCCACCCGGTCGAGGCAGGTCGAAGCGGCCACGCCGACCTCGGTCGCGAGCTCCCGGTACGTGGTCCGTGCATCGTTCTGCAACAGCCGCAGAATCTGCAGATCCACCGGATCGAGAGCGACGGAATCGGACATGTGGCGAACGTAGCACGGGGCATTGCCGCTACGAACCGGTAACTGTTCAGAGTGACGGCATGGACAACGAAGTCTCGATGACGCCCCCTGCCCCCACCCCGTCCAGGGCTCTCGCCACCGAAGCCGTGCACGCCGGACGCGACGACCTCGCCTCCCTCGGTCTGCACGCCCCGCCGATCGACCTGTCCACCACCTACCCCTCCTACGACTCGCGCGGCGAGGCGATGCGGATCGACGCCTTCGCCACCACCGGGGCCCGGCCCGACGGCCCGCCCGTCTACGCCCGGCTGGACAACCCCACCACGGGCCGCTTCGAGACGGCGCTCGCCCGGCTGGAGGGCGCCGAGAGCGCGGTCGCCTTCGCCAGCGGGATGGCGGCGCTGACCGCGGTCCTGCTCGCCCGCGCGAGTCAGGGGCTGCGCCATGTCGTCGCGGTCCGCCCGCTCTACGGCTGTAGCGACCATCTGCTCGGCGCGGGGCTGCTGGGCACCGAGGTGACCTGGACCGACCCGGCGGGCATCGCCGACGCCCTCCGCCCGGACACCGGGCTCGTGATGGTCGAGACGCCGGCCAACCCGACGCTGGCCGAGATCGACATCCGGGCCGTCGCCCACGCCTGTGGAACCGTCCCGCTGCTGGTCGACAACACCTTCGCCACCCCCGTCCTGCAACGTCCCGTCGAACACGGCGCGCGGATCGTCCTGCACAGCGCCACCAAGTACCTCGGCGGCCACGGCGATGTCATGGGCGGTGTCGTCGCCTGCGACGAGGAGTTCGCCGCCACGCTCCGCCAAGTCCGCTTCGCCACCGGCGGAGTGCTGCACCCGCTGGCCGGCTACCTCCTGCTGCGCGGCCTGTCCACGCTCCCGGTGCGCGTACGGGCGGCCTCGACGAGCGCGGCCGAACTAGTCCGCAGGCTCACCGCCGACCCGCGCATCGCCCGGGTGCACTACCCTCGGATCGGCGGCGCGATGGTCTCCTTCGAGGTGTACGGGGACCCGCACCGGGTGATCTCCGGGGTGCGGCTCATCACTCCCGCCGTCAGCCTCGGCAGCGTGGACTCGCTGATCCAGCACCCGGCCTCCATCAGCCACCGCATCGTGGAGGAGGGAGACCGGCGGGCGTCCGGCGTCGGCGACCGGCTGCTGCGGATGTCGGTCGGCCTGGAGGACGTCGAGGACCTGTGGGCCGACCTGTGCCAGGCGCTCAGCGACGGGTCCCTTCCGTCGGCGCGGCCGGAAGTGCGGACCCTCCAGTCGTCAGCCGGTCAGCCGTCAGCCGGGCGGTGATGACCAGCGTGCCCTCCTCGATCTGGTAGTCGAGGGGCAGCTCCAGCGCGCGCATCGCCGCCACCATGCCGGTGTTGTGGGACTGCGTGACGGCGTACACGCTGTCGCAGCCCGCCTCCACGGCGAGGGCCACCAGGCGGCCGAGCAACTCGGAGCCGATGCCCCGGCGCTGCCAGCCGTCCTCGACGAGGAGGGCGACCTCGGTCTCGTCGCCGTCCCAGAGGAGGTGGCCCAGCGCCACCAGCCTGCCCGATGCCGTCTGCACCGCCAGGGTGCGGCCGAAGCGGGGGGACAGCAGGTGGTCGAGATAGCGGTCCGCGTCCCCGACCGGACCGTGGTAGCGCAGGCCCAGGGTGCGCTGGGAGCAGCGGTCGTGCATGGCGCGGGCTGCGGAGAGATCGCCGTGGTCCGCGCGGCGCACGGTGATCTCGTTGCCCTCGGGCAGCGTGAGGACGTCCTCGCTGCGCGGCACCCGCGGGCCGAGCCGGGCGTCCAGCTCGACCAGGGCACGCGCCCGCGCGAACTCGGTGGGCGTGAAGGGCAGATAGGGCCGCTCGACGGAGATGACCCCGCCGGACGGGTCCCGCAGCCGCATGACCGTCTCTTCCAGCACGCCCTCGACCGGGGCGCTCTCCTCGGCCGGGCGGCCGGTGACGGAGACGGCGGGCAGCGAGTGGATGGTGCACCGGCCGAGCAACTGGCGCAGAGCGAGCGGCAGCTCGGCCGCGTCGAGCGCCGTCCGGGTGGCCAGCGACAGCACCCGGGTCGGGATGTCGACCAGATCGTGGGCCTCCGCCCGCTCGATCCACGTGGACGTGCCGCCGGCGGCCGCGATCTCCCGGGACAGCTCGTGCGCCTGGAGCGAGGCCGGGGCCCGCAGCAGGAACTCGTCGACGGCCCCCCGCGCCAGCGGGTGGGTCCCCAGGGAGAGGATGTCCACCTGGAGCCCGGCGAGGGCCACGCACAGCGCGGCCAGACTCCCCGGGGCGTCGCGCACGGTCGTCCGCATCCGCCACAGGGTGGTCTCCTCGGCACCGGCGATCCCGCCCACACCGCTGGGCCCGGCCCCGCCCGCCGCCCCGTCCCGTGCCCCGCGCACCGCCGCGTCCGCTCCGCCCGGCGCGGATTCCCCCTCACCGGACGGGGGAGCGTGGCTGTGCCGTCGCGCCCACCAGGTGTGGAACGCCGCCGTGGCCACCAGCACCACCGCCGACGCCGCGAGCAGGAAGGGCCCGTCCGGCTGGTGCCCGATCAGGTTGGCCATGGCGTCGGCCACGGCCACGGCGGTGAACAGGGCAGCCAGTTCGATCAGGTCCCGCCGCCAGTGGTGCGGACGACGGGCGCTCTTCGCGGAGGTCACATCAGTCATGTCCTCACTGTGAACGAACGGTGTTGCCTGATCACGAACGCCTTGTGACCGATGGGTTACGTGTTGATCTGGTCGCCTATCGTCGTTTTCGGCCAGATTCAGCCCGCTGCCCCGACGGGGAACGTCGCGAACAGCCGGGCGGCCTGACGGGCCGTCTGGGAGGAGCCCTTGCGTCCCGCCATGGCCGCGAGCCCCGCTATCGGCGGGATCCCGCCCGTACCGCAGCGTTCGGCGCACTCGGCCGCCACGGACAGCAGGTCGCCGAGGCCACGAGGCGTCTTCTCGTACGCCAGGAGACCGGGCAGCATCGCGGCCAGCACGGTCAGCACCGTCCGATACGCGCCGGTGGCGGCCGCCGTGCCGAGCGCGTCGGCCGTGCGGTTCACCTTCACCAGGTCCCGGTCGACCAGGATCGCCAGCTCCCTCCCGAGCGACGCACCGTCCAGCCGGCCTCCCGCGGCCAGCACGAGCAGGGCGTCCACCGCCGACGTCCGATCCTCCGGGTGCCGTGCGCCGAGTCCGTAGGCCAGCGCGAGATGTGTCGCACCGCCCACCTCGCCCGCACTCTCCGCCAGGGACGGCAGGAACCCGGCGGCTCCCCGCTGCCCCTGGTCGGCGGCGAACAGCAGGTTCGGCATCAACCAGGCGGCGAGCGTCTCCGGATCCTCGGGCAGGGTGGCCGTCCAGTGCGAGCACCGGTCGGGTCCCCAGTGGTAGCACTCCCGGGCCCGGGGGAGCTGTGCCAGGCCCAGCCAGTGGAAGGCCTCCGGGAACTCGTGCCGGATCACAGGCCGCTCCCGGGTCGCCAACAGCACCTGACGGGCCTCGGTCGTCGTCCGCTGCCACCAATTGCCCGCAAAGGCGCGGGAGACGGCGGTCGCCGGATGCCGGAGCACCGGGGCCACCGGCTCGTCGGCACGGATCCAGGCGGCCAGCCGGTCGCCCTCGCCGGTACCCAGCGCCTCGGCCGCCGCAGCGACGTCCGCCCCCTCGCCGCCGCCCCGGCGGACCCGTAGCAGCGCCTGGCCGAAGTCGGCGGGGCCGGGACGGGCGCCCAGCTCCCGATACGTGCGCAGCCGTTCGACGAGCTCGGCCGCCTCGATCGCCCCGGTGTGCCAGGTCGGCGTGGCCAGCAGGAACGGCGCCTCCCCGATATCCATGGCCTCCGCCGCCTCCCACGCCCGGTCGAGCAGCACCCCGTTCAGCGCGGCGTGGGCACAGGCGTCCGGCTTTGGGACGGTCGTCTTCGCCCGCCACGCCGTCCTGTCCCGGTCGGACACCAGGCCCAGCAGCGAGGCCACCACGACGGAGAGCCCGTGCGAGGTCGAGATGGACCGAGGATCGATCATGTAGGGCGACAGGCCTTGCTCGACGAAGTGGACACCGGCCAGCGCCTCCCGCAGGGACTCCGTCAGCTCCTCCCGGTCGGTCCGGGCCAGCCGGACGAGGCCGTCGAGCGCCCGCTCGAAGCCGGTGACCCCGGCCGAGGGGTCCATGGTGGCCGACGACGGGATCCAGTGTTCCGACGCGTGCGCCTTCACCCGGGCGGCCACCTCCTCGACGAGCTCGGCCACCGTCCCCGGCGCGGGTTGCTGACGCCGCAGCACCGGCACGGGCGGCAGGAACTCCTGGTACGCCTCGGGCGCTTCCTCCTCCGCGGGACCGCCGAACAGGGCGGTGACCGTCTCCCGGTGCAAGGGGCCCAACCGCGCGGCGGCGGAGGCCAACTGCTCCCGCACCCGCGGGTCTGCGACAGCGGCGAGATATCGGGCGACCAGCTTCAGAGACCGCTCCTGAATGTCGATGCCCTCATGGCCGAACGCCTCGGCGACCGCCGGAAGAAGCTCCTCCGCCGCCGAGGCGTCCCGGCGCAGCGCCTTGCCCAGCAGGGTCAGCTGGGCCCGTACCAGCTTCTTCTCCTGCCGGAAGAGCACGGCGCCCGACACGTCCGCCAGCTCCCGGGTGGGCACCACCCCCCGCGCGTCGAGCCGTACGAGCACCTGCTGGGCGTGCGAGGCGACCGGCGTGATCCCGTCCGTCGCCATCGCCGCCCAGTCCCGCAGATGGCGGTCCTCCTCTTCCTCCGTTGTCCCCAGTCGCAGGAGAACGGCCAGGAAGAACCGCTGATCGACGGATCTGCCACCGCGCATCAGACGGACCACGCATCGCTCCACCAGGTGCGCCCGGTCCAGCACCCCGTCCTCGACCAGTGCGCACAGCGCTCCGGGCCAGTTGTCCCGTGCGTCCGGCGCGTCGTAGAAGTCGACCTGCGGTGGCAGCTCCGGCATTTCGAACAACCGGGGCGCCAGCACGGCGGAGTGCGGATCCTCCCGCAGGATGTCGGTCAGCGGCCGCCGGGTCCGGCCGCGCCAGCGAGCCGCGCTGACCAGCTCCGTCCACCCCACGACCAGGTTGTCCGAGGCGGGGAGAGGGACCTGGGCCATCCGCGTCAGCTCGCAGACGAAGGTGTACTCCGCGTCGGAGAGGGCCGCGCGCCCCGCGAACCGGTGGGCGAGATCGCCCAGCCACGCCGGATCGCGGTCCTTCAGCGAAGCGAGGATCAGCGGATACGGAGAGCGGGCCCAGTCGCGCAGATCACGGCCCCCGATCCAGGCGGCGCACCCCGCCGCCCCGGCGTGACAGCCCGCGCCGGCCACCAGCAGCGCCTTGCGGACCCTGTCCCGCCGCTGCCAGTCCCAGCCCCGCACCTCCTTGCGCAACTCCTTCAACCCGGCGAGAGCGGCGCGGCGGCCGGGCAGGTCCAGACCGAGCACCAGCGGCGGTACGTCGTGATGACGCCCCGCCCGTACAGCGGTGAGCAGCTCGTTCATCGCGTGCCTCCGGCGACCGTCGCACCCCGGCGGACCATACGCACCGCGAGCGCGTGTTTGCAGGGCCCTCGCCGCCCCCGGTAGTCCGCCCACCACTGACAGGTGCAGCTGATCTCGGAACCGCTCTCGCGCACCTGGTAGCGCCGGTCCCCGGAGACGACCGTCGCCCGCGCACCGTCGAAGGACACCGCGCCCCCACCGGCCAGCCTGCGGGCGGCCACGAGACGTGGGTTGTGCCGCTCCGCCCGGTCCGCGTCGTACGGCAGCTCCCGGTGGAAGTACGCCGCGTCCGCCAGGTCGTAGCCGACCCGGCCCGCCGTGCCGAGCCGGGTCAGCGCGGCGCGCACCCGCTCCACGCCCAGCCCCGCCTGCTCGGCCAGCGAAGTCGCTTCGATCCGGGGCTCCCAGGCGAGCAGTACCGACACCAGCTCGGCATCGGCCGCCGCGTCATCCGTGGCCAGCGCCTCCAGGACGCCGCCCTCGCCCGAGAACCCCCGGGAGGAGTCCGGGGAGAGCGTCAGCGTGAGCCGCATCCCCGGCAGCACCACCTCCCAGGCACTCGCCGCCGCCGCGCCGTCGGCCACCGGCCCGTACACCCGCAGGGCCGTGGCGTCGCGCAACACCCGCTGCAACGCCACCAGCCGCTCCGGGCCCGGCAGGCACACCGCGCCCGGGACGGGGCGGGTCGTCGGGCGCAGGGACCCGCCCGACGCCACCACCCATCGGGCGCCGTGTGCCGCACGGCCCGAGGACGGGGAGCGGGGCAGCGAACGCAGGAACGCCACCGCCCGCGCCGCCGTCAGCTCGGCCCGCAGATCGAACCCGGCCGAGGCGACCTGAGCCTCGGCGAAACCGCGCAACCACCGGTCGGGCAGCGGCACCTTCTTCTCCACCACCGGACCGTCGAGCGTGGTCACCGCCATCTCCTCCGGACCCACGCGCAGATGCAGCGGATCATCCGCCGTGATCCGCGACAGCGCCTCCCGCAGCGGAGGGTTCACGTCCACGTTCGTCGTGCCGTGGCCGGTCTCCCTGCCGTCCAGGCCTTCCTGGAGCACGTCGAGGCGTGCGTACACCCCGCAGCAGCCGGAGAACGACTCGAAGCGCAGCCGGTCGCCGTTGCCCGTCACCACCGGGTCCAGGGAGGCGGGCGACGTGCGCTGGTAGTAGCGGGCCGCAGCCACGTCCGCGACCGCCAGCAGCCCGCGCGCCGCTATGCGTGGATCGGAGAGGAAACCCGCGAAGAACCGTGGGTGCGCCTCCGCCCCGCGCGGGGTGAGACCCCCCGCGGTCTCCAGACCGAGGGACGGCCCCACCTGCGATGACGTCAGGGAGGACGGGCGTGCGTAGGCCAAGGCCTGAACGGATCGGGTCATGAAAAAAGCGTAGGACCCACCACTGACAACGGGCCCCGCCCCAGCCTCGGTTCACTGCCCGACGTGGCCCGGCCGAAGTACCTTGGTGAACAGAACCGCTCCGCCCTCGGCCCGCAGCCGCACCGTCAGTTCCGCGCTGTCGCCGTCGATCTCCACCTCGCCGAAATACTGCGGGGACTCCATCGGCGAGACATTGGCCCGGTCGGGAGCCCGCACGAAGACCCGGTCCGGGCCGAACGTGCCGTCCAGCGTGTTGGCCGGGAAGCCGCCCGCGGCCAGCGGCCCCGACACGAACTCCCAGAACGGCGCGAAGTCCTTGAACGCCGCCCGCTCCGGCGCGTAGTGCTGGGCCGAGGTGTAGTGGACGTCGGCCGTCAGCCACACGGTGCCGGTGATCCTGCGGTGCTTGATGAACCGGAGCAGTTCGGCGATCTGGAGCTCCCGCCCGAGCGGGGCCCCGGGATCGCCCTGCGCCACCGCCTCGAAGTCCGTCGCGCCGTCCGGGACCACGAGGCCGAGCGGCATGTCGGCGGCGATCACCTTCCACTCCGCCCGGGAGGCGGCCAGCGAGCGCTTCAGCCACCGCGCCTGCTCGGCGCCGAGGATGCCCGTCGTGTCGTCGGCCTGCCGGCCCGGGGAGTTGGCGTTGCGGTGCGAACGCATGTCGAGCACGAACACGTCGAGCAGCGGCCCGTGGTGCACGACCCGGTACATCCGCGAACGCCGCTCGGAACCGTAGGAGGGCGCGAGCGGAACGTACTCGTGGAAGGCGCGCACGGAGCGTGCCGCGAGGATGTCCACGTTCTTCTCGGTGTACCGCGCGTCGTCGAGGATCTGGCCGGGATACCAGTTGTTGCGCACCTCGTGGTCGTCCCACTGCACGACGGACGGCACCTGCGCGTTGAAGCGGCGGACGTTCCGGTCGAGCAGGTTGTAGCGGAAGTTGCCCCGGTACTCGTCCAGCGTCTCGGCGACCTTCGCCTTCTCCTCGGTCATGACGTTGCGCCAGGTCCGGCCGTCCGGCAGCGTCACGCTCGGCTCCAGCGGGCCGTCGGCGTAGATGCTGTCGCCGCTGCACAGGAAGAAGTCCGGGTCCAGTCGGCGCATCTCCTCGTACACGCGGTAGCCGCCGATGTCCGGGTTGATGCCCCAGCCCTGCCCCGCGATGTCGCCCGACCACAGGAACCGAACCCCGGAGCGGCGCCGGGCCGGGGCGGTACGGAAGGTCCCGTACACCGGTTTGCCGGTACGGCGCGGATCGGCCGCATCGGCGAGCGTCACGCGGTAGTGCACCTGTTCGCCCGCGGGCAGACCGTACAGCGGTGTGGTGCCGGTGAAGTCCGTACCGGGGCCGATCGACGGCCCGTGCCACCTGCGGACCCGCCGGAACGACTCGGTCGCCGAGGTCTCCACCAGCATCCGGGCCGGCCGGTCCGAGCGCACCCACAGGAGAGCCGACGAGGCGGTGACGCCGCCCACCTGCACACCCCAGGACGCTTCGGGTCGCCCCGCCAGGTGCAGCGCGGGCGCCGCCGAAGCGGTCGCGGGGGCGAGGGCGACCGCCGCCGGGGCGATCAGCGAGCCGCGCAGGACGGTACGGCGGCCGGGCGAGGGAACACGTGGACGGTGCTGACGGTAGGACATCGAAGCGTCTCCAGGGAGATGGGCGGGCGGTGCGCCGTTCGCGAGAAGACCATGGACCGGCGCCGGTCTTGGCCCATGCCTAGTCCCCCGCGGCGGCGGGAGCCCCAACCCCGGGTGAACGGCGCCCGTCAGCCGGGACGGGCCGGCCGGAACCGCCACGCGGCCGCCAGCGCGGCGACCCCCCGGGCGATGTCGCCGGGGGCGAGGTGGGCGTAGCCCAGGACCAGGGGCAGGGTCCCGTCCTCGGAGTCGGCCGTTCCGCAGTCGCGCAGCGGCCGCAGAGCGATGCCCGCCCCGGCAGCCCGCTCCAGGAAGACGTCCTCGGGGCCGTACCGCGCGGGCAGCCGGGCGATGATGTGCAGGCCCGCGGCGATGCCGCTGACCGTCGCGCCCGGGAAGTGCTCGTCGAGCGCTGCCACCAGGGCGTCCCGGCGTTCCCGGTAGGCCCGCTGGCAGCGCCGCAACTGCCGGTCGTAGCCGCCGCGCGCGATGAAGTCGGCCAGGACGGCCTGGTCGATCACCGGGTTGCCCAGATCCATGGTCCGTTTGCGGGCGACGATCCGCCCGGTGAGCGCGGCGGGGGCGACCAGCCAGCCGAGCCGCAAACCGGGAGCCAGCGACTTGCTCACGGAACCGGTGTACACGACCCGCTCGGGATCCAGCCCCTGCAAGGCTCCCACCGGGGCCCGGTCGTACCGGAAGTCCCCGTCGTAGTCGTCCTCCATGATCACGGCGTCCGCGTCCCGCGCCCAGTCGAGCAGTTCGCCGCGGCGCTGCGCGGAGTATCCGATGCCGGTGGGGAACTGGTGTGCCGGCGTGGTCACCACCGCGCGCACCCCGGAGCGCTTCAGGGGTGCGAGGGCGAGGCCTTCGTCGTCGAGGGGCAGGGGGACCGTGCCCAGGCCGGTCGCAGCGAACAGCGAGGCGTGTTCCGGGCTGCCAGGGTCCTCCGTCCCGACCGAGGTCACGCCCTCGTCCCGGAGGACGAAGCCGAGCAGGGTCGTGGCCTGGGCCACCCCCGAGCAGACCACCAGCCGCTCCGGATCGGCCACCACGCCCCGGCGCCGGGCGAGCAGCCCGGCCAGGGCTTCACGCAGTTCCGGCAGCCCACGCGGATCGGGGTAGCCCAGCGCGCTGTGCGGCAGCCGGCCGAACACCGTCCGCTGGGCGGCGCTCCACGCACTGCGGGGGAAGAGGGACAGATCGGGGGTGCCCGGCCGGAAGTCCACCAGCGCGCCCGCCGTGTGCGGCGCTCGGTCGCGTACGGGACGCGCCGCCGCGCGTACGCCCTCGCTCACCCAGGTGCCGGCGCCCCGTCCGCTGCGCAGATAACTCTCCGCGGTGAGCTGCTCGTACGCCTCGGTGACCAACCCGCGCGACACTCCCAGATCGGCGGCGAGCTCACGGCTGGAGGGCAGCCTCGTGCCGGCCGCCAGGCGGCCGGAGCGGACCGCTTCCCGCAGCGCGGACCGGAGCGCGCGCCCTCGTCCACGCGCCGGCGCGGAGGCGGCGGGCAGCAGCAACTCCCACGCCGGAGAACGACGTTCCGCCGACGGACGATGCGCATTGGTCCCCGAAGACGTCATGGAAGTGGACCTTAAACCGGTCCGCCGCCGACCCTAGCGTCGACCCCATGAACGCAACCTCTCTGCGCGGGGCCCTCCTCGCGGCCCTCGCGTGTGTGCTGGTGGGGGCATCCTTCACGGCCAACAGTGTCCTCGGCGACTACCCGTTCGCGGGTGGCCAGGCGCTCCGCTACGGTCTCGCCGCGCTCCTGCTCGTCCCGTTCCTGCGCCGTGATCCCGACTCCGCGACGGCGCGGCTGCGTCGTCTCACCCGCCGGCGATGGGGGCGGATCGGCTTGCTCGCCGCCGTGGGCATGGTCGGGTTCAACCTGGCGGTCCTGGCGGCCGAACAGTCGGCGGAACCAGCTGTTCCGGGTGTCTTCGTGGGCTGTGCGCCCATCGTGGTGGGCGTGCTCGTCCCGCTGCTGGACGGTCGTCGCCCGTCGCGCGTCACGCTGTACGCGGCCGGGCTCGTCGCCGTCGGGGCGTTCACCGTTCAGGGCTGGGGGCGCACCGACCTGGCGGGCGTGCTCTTCTCGGTGGGCGCGCTCGCGGGCGAGGTCGGTTTCGCGGTCCTCGCCGTCCCTGTGCTGCGGCCGCTCGGCCCGAAGCTGCTCTCCGCGACGGTCTGCGGTGTCGCCGCCGTCGAGTCGGCGCTGCTCGGTCTGCTGATGGACGGCGCGTCGTTCCTGCGCGTCCCGACGGGCGGCGAGGCGGTGGCCCTGCTGTGGCAGGCCGTCGTCGTCACCGTGATCGGATTCGTCTGCTGGTACAGCGGGATACAGCGCATCGGAGCCGAACGCGCCACCCTCTTCTCCGGCCTGATCCCGGTCTCCGCCGCCCTGACCGCACCTCTCGTCGGAGCCGGGACGTACGGCATCGCGCAAGGAGTGGGAAGCCTCCTGGTCGGTGCCGGTGTGGCGTACGGCTCCGGCGTCCTCGGACGGCGCGAGGCGGTCGGTGCGGCGGCGGCCCGACGGGCCGGCTCAGCGGCTGGTGTCCAGGATGACGCGGGCCACGAGCGCCGGGTCGTCGCTCATCGGGACGTGCCCGCAGCCGGGCAGCCGCACGAGCCGGGCGCGGGGGATCACCCGCTTGGCGCGGACCCCCTGCCTGCGCGGCAGTATCCGGTCGCGGGTGCCCCAGGCGACGGAGACGGGGACGCCCTTCACGTCGTCTCCGAAGAGCAGGCCCCTGCCGGTCTCCAGCGTCTGGTGAAAGCCGGTCGCTCCGCGCAGGGCGAGCGTCTCGGCGACGACGGCCTCCGGTGAACGCCTGCCGGGCCGGGCGTAGATGGTGCTGGTGAGCGCCGCCCGGCCGGCCGCGCCGCGCGACAGGCGCTCGATCAGCCCCAGCGGCATGGCCAGCGCGCTCCGGCGCATGGTTCGCAGGGTGCCGAAGGCGTAGCGCCGTTCCGCCTCGGTCCAGAAGCCCGCCGGGGACAGCGCGGTCACCGACCGCACCAGCTCGGTGCGCCCCAGTTCCAGGGCGAGCAGGCCGCCCAGCGAGTTCCCTGCCACATGGGGGCGGTCCAGGCCGAGTTCGGCACAGAAGGCTCCGAGCACCCGGCCGACGGTCGCGAGATCGTAGGGGACGCCGTCCGGCAGCGCGGGCGAGGTGCCGAAGCCGGGCAGGTCCACGGCTATCACCTCGCGCTCGGCGGCCAGGATCCGTGCCACCGGGTCCCAGGCCCGCAGGTGGTGCCCGATGCCGTGCAGGAGCAGCAACGGTTCGCCCGCGCCGGTCCGTTCGTACGCGACCGAGACCGGGTGGGGGCCGTCGGCCGTTACGACGGTGAAGGAGGCCGTGGTGGTCATGCTGCTGCTCCCTGGGGTGGGTAGACATCTCGTCAACAACAATTACCGCCGGGTAGCTTGTAGTTCAAGGGGCTCGGCGATTCCCGCTGGACAGCACGTGACCGGTGGGCTGGGATGGACCGATGACCGTCGACACCGCGACCGAGCTCTTCGAGGAACACCGGCCCGTTCTCACCGGTGTCGCCTATCGCATGCTCGGCCGTGTCGCCGACGCCGAGGACGTGGTCCAGGAGGCGTGGCTGAGGTGGTCGGCGGCGGCGCGCGAGGACATCCGGGAGCCGCGTGCCTTCCTGGTGCGGATCACCACCCGGCTGGCCGTCGACCGGCTCCGGCACCTCCGGTCACGCCGGGAGTCCTACACGGGGCCCTGGCTGCCGGAGCCGGTGGTCACGGAGTTCGGCCCCGCCGTGCCGGACACCGCGGAGCGCGCCGTCCTCGCCGACTCCGTGTCGCTCGCCGTGCTGGTCGTCCTCGAATCGCTCTCGCCGCTGGAGCGCGCGGTGTTCGTCCTCCGGGAGGCTTTCGGCTTCCCGTACGCCGAGATCGCCACCGCTCTGGACCGCACCGAGGAGGCCGTCCGGCAGCTCGCCGGCCGGGCCAGGCGGCATGTGGAGGAGCGCAAGCCGCGTTACGACGTGGACCCGGCCGAGCGCCGCGATCTCACGGAACGCTTCCTGGCCGCAGCCTCCGGAGGCGGCATCGAGCAGCTGCTCGCGCTGCTGGCCCCGGACGTCCGGCTGGTCAGCGACAGCGGTGGCAAGGCGAAGGCGCCGCGGCGGATCATCGAGACCGCCGACAAGGTCGGCCGCTTCCTCTTCGCCGTGGCCGGAGAGGTCGGCCCGGACAGGGACATCCGGATCATGGAGCTCAACGGAGGGCCCGCCGTCGTCTACTTCGTCGGAGGGAAGGCCGACACCGTCTTCCAGGTCGAAGTCAGCCAAGGTGTTATTCAATGCGCCTATATCATTCGTAATCCGGACAAGCTTTCCAGGCTGCCCGTCGCATAACCAAAAGCACCGCCGACCTCCTCCGCCCCCGGTGCCCCTCGGGTCCGCAACGGGCCTGGTCGGAGCCCCGCCATCCGTCGTGATGGCGGGGCTCTGTGCTGCGCTCACCTCACGGCACCACGAACGTCGTGTGAACGCTCTGCGCCAGAGTTCCGTTTCGTTCCGTTACGGAATAAGGATTGGTCTTGACCAAGGGGGTATGCCGTCCTAGGGTCTCTACTTAAGGCAAGAACCTTTAATAAATAACGTCGCGGAAAAGACGCCGGGCGATTGCGGAGGATCAGGGTGGGGACCACGCAGCTGGAAGCGGTACAGGAGCCGAAGTACTGGCACCTCAAGACCGTGCTCAGTGAGGCACTCGACTCGGACTTTGCGGTGGGGGAGATCCTGCCCAACGAGCGGGACCTCGCGGCGCGGTTCGGTGTCGCGCGAGCCACGCTCCGGCAGGCCCTGGAGCAGCTCGAACTCGAAGGCAGACTGCAGCGTCGCCGTGGTGTCGGGACGACCGTCGCCCCGCCGCGCGTGGGCATCGCCGTCTCCACCGCCCAGCACGAATGGACGGGCGGCGTCAGCGGCGAGGCCTGGCAGCCGGTCGACACCGTCATGGACAAGGCCCCCCCGGCGGTGGCCTCCATGCTCGGCACCGACCCCGCCGAACCGGTGCACGTGGTGCGCCGTATCCGCGACACCCAGGGACAGGCGGTAGCGGCGGAACTCCTCTACATCCCCGCCTCCTCGGTGCCCGACCTCTCCGCCATCGAAGCCCCGTCCGGCGCCGTCCGCGCCCGGAGCGTGCTGCGCGAGCTGCACCGGCTCGGCCTGCGGGGCCAGGACCGCTCCGTGGAGCTCGGCTCGGCGCGCGCGGCCGACGCCAAGGAGCTGGACCGGCTCCCCGGCGCCCCCGTCCTCGTCGTCACCACCCGCTACTTCACCGCCGACGGTACGGCGGCCGTGTCCGTCGCCACCTACCGCGCGGACACCTGCCGGCTCACCTTCGGGGACTCGGGCGCGCTGGAGATCAGCCACGACGACCAGCCGGAGCGCCAGGCCTCCTGACGCCGCCGACCCGCTCGGCCCCACGCCCGCCGCTTCTCCAGGACGCCAGTCTCCGGGAACCGGCGGGCGCGTGTGTTCCCGCCCGATCCGGCTCAGGGAACAGCGCCGGTGATCAACCCGGCCCGGGGAAGCCCGTGATGCCCGCGGCTCCCGTGGCTCCCGGGGCAGCGCCCGGATTCCCCGCCTCCCGGACAGCGTCCGCACCCCGACCCACCGACGCGCACGCGGTCCGTGTGCCGGGTCTCCCCGCGGTCAACGGCGGGCCGTCACGGCCCCCTCGACGGCGAACAGCTGCTCTTCGACGTGGTCGAGGGCGAGCCGCAACGCCCCCGTCGCGACGGCGGCCTCCCCGAGCAGCGACAGGGTCACCCGCGGTGGGCGCAGGCAGTAGCGGGCCAGCTCTCTGCGCAGGGGCTCCAGCACCCCGTCCAGCCCGGCGGCCCAGCCGCCCACCACGACCAGCTCCGGGTCGAGCGCCAGCACCAGCGCCGCCACATCGTGCACCAGCCGCTGCAGGAAGCGCTCGACCGCCGCCCGGGCCCCTGCGTCGCCCTCCCGCGCCTTGGCGAACACCGCTGTCACAGCAAGCTCGTCCAGCGGTTCCAGTGGTGTGTCCGTCGTCGACAGCAGATGCTCCGGCGTCACATCCCTGCCCAGCAGGTGCAGGGCGCCGATCTCCCCGGCGGCCCCGCCGAACCCCCGGTGCAGACGCCCGCCGATCAAGGACCCCGCGCCCGGGCTCAGCCCCGCCAGCACGAAGACCACGTCATCCGACTCGGTGGCCGCGCCCTTCCAGTGCTCGGCGACCGCCGCGGCGTTGGCGTCGTTCTCGACGAGCACGGGGCAGCGGAACGAACGGCGAAGCCGCTCCCCGAGCGCGAGGCCGGTCCAGTCCGGCAACGCCGTACCCAGCCGCACGGTGCCGTCGGCCTCCACGATCCCGGGACTGCCCACGCCGACCGCACGCAGACTGCTCCGGGCCACCCCGGTGCGTCGCAGCACGTCCGCGATCACGGCCCGTACCTGGTCGAGCCGGTCGTCCGCGCCGGCGGTCTCCGACACCACGCGGGAGCCCGCCCCGACGATGCGGCCGTCCAGCCCCGAGATGAGCGCCGACACCCGGTGCGGACCGATCTCCACCCCGAGGAGATGCCCCGCCTCGGCCCGGAAACGGAACCTCCGGGCAGGGCGCCCCTGGCGCCGCGCCTCGCCCTCGTCGGGCAGCGCCTCGACCACGAGCCCTGCTTCGAACAGCCCCTCGACGACCCCTTCGACCGTTGGCCGGGACAGCCCGGTGATCCGTGTCAGGTCCGTCAGCGTCGGCGCGCCGGCCCCTCTCAGCGCGTGCAGTACTACCGCGGAATTGATCCGTCGCAACAGCGAGGGGTCCCCACCGGTCAGCCGGCCCACGGTATGTCCTCCCAGCTCGTGCGCATGTCTGCCGGATCGTACTCGCTGGCCGGGAGCCCTGCGACCAGCGAGGGAAGCCGGTATCGAGCCGCAACCTCGGTCACCCCGGAGCGACGAACCCGGACTCGTACGCGGCGATGACCGCCTGCGTACGATCCCTGGCCCCCAACTTCGCCAGGACCGAGCTGACATGGGTTTTCACCGTCTCCGTCCCCACGACGAGGGTGGCCGCGATCTCCGCGTTCGACAGGCCTCGGGCCATCAACCGGAGCACCGCCGCCTCCCGCTCGGTGAGCGCCGCCCGGTCGAGAGCGGCCCGTGCTCTGTCCGTCCCGTACTCCGCGGCGAGCTGCCGGACCGCCGCCGGGAACAGCAGGGACTCCCCCTCGGCCACCAGACGCACGGCATGCACGATCTCCACCGGCCGGGCCCGCTTGAGCAGAAAGCCGTCCGCCCCCGCCCTCAACGCCTCGTACACGTACTCGTCGTTCTCGAACGTCGTCACCACCAGGATCTTCGGGGGATCCGGCACCGTACGCAGCACCAGCCTGGTCGCCTCGATGCCGTCCATCAGCGGCATCCGCACATCCATCGCCACCACATCGGGCCGCAACCGGTTCACCAGGGGGAGCACCGCCGCGCCGTCCGCAGCCTCGCCCACCACCTCGATATCGGGCTGGGCCTCCAGGACGGCACGCAGTCCGGCGCGTACCAGCGGCTCGTCATCGACCAGAAGAACGGTGAAGGGCATCCGTCCAGCGTATGCCGTCCAGCGGGAGGCTCACGCGCACCCGCCAATCGCCCTCCCGCGACTCCATCGTCGCCTTCCCGCCCAGCATCGCGGCCCGCTCCCGCATACCGCGCAGCCCACTGCCGCTCCCCGGCAGACCGGCCGCTCCGGAGAGCGGATTGATCACCTCCAACTCCAGCCGCCCGTCGGCCACCGTGATGCTCACCCGGATGGGTACCGGCCCCGCGTGACGGAGCACATTGGTGAGGCTCTCCTGAAGAATCCGATACCCCTCCCGCGAAACCGGCGCCGGGACCAGTCCCAGATTCCCGGACACCCGCGCATCCACCTGCGCCCCGGAACTCGTCGCGGAGTCCAGGAGCCGCTTCACCTCTCCCAGCGTCGGCCGCCGGCTCACGGGTGTGCCGGACTCGCGCAGCACCCGCAGCACCCGCTCCAGGTCCTCCAGGGCTTCACGCCCCGTCTCCTCGATGGCGGCCAGCGCCCGCTCGGTGAACGCCGGATCATTCGCCGCCCGCGCCGCACCGGCCTGCACCACCGCCACCGTCAGAGCATGGCCGATGGAATCGTGCAGCTCCCGCGCCATCCGATTACGCTCCAACAACTGCTCGGTCAGTTCCTCCAACACGCTCAGCCGGTCCGTCGGCGACGGGCCGAGCAGCCACCGGGCGGCCGCTGTACTGAGCCGGCCGCCGAGCACCACCAGAACGAGCAGCGGAATGATCGGCAGCGGTGCGAGCAGCGCGTTCCACCAGTGCGGACTCATGCCCTCCACCAGCCCGCCCGGAGATCTGCCCGTCGCCGACAGGACGAGCTCGATCGACGCCACGGGCAGCCAGAGGGCCATGATCGCCGCGGCCGAGATCAGGAGCCGCACCTCCAGCCAGAGCACGGTCCGCCACCGCTCCGCCCAACTCGTCGAGGAGGCAACCGAGATGGAGGCGTCCGGCTGGCCGCGCTCGGACGGAGTCAGCAGCAACTGAGCCTGCAGACCCTCCTCGAGCCGCATCGCGGGTATGAGACCCACGGGCACCGCGAAGAGCAGGGGCATCCAGAGCTGGTCGGAGATGAAGAACCACAGACTGGCCGCGGCAGCCGGAATGAACATGTGCAACCAGCGGCTGTAAGTGACCGCGCTGGTCAGCGGGGTGAGGATGCGGCGCATGTCCTCATCGTCCCAGTGGGCCGGGCGCACCGACTCCCCCATGCGAGGGAGACGATCCCCGCTGACGGGGGAGGCGGCCCGCCCGGCGTACGGGCCAGGCTGGTGGACATGAACAGCATCGACGTCCACGAGCTCACCAAGGAGTACGGAACCACCCGTGCGGTGGACCGCCTCAGCTTTCGCGTGCAACCGGGCAGGGTCACCGGATTCCTCGGCCCCAACGGCGCCGGCAAGTCCACGACCATGCGTCTCGTCCTTGGCCTGGACCGGCCGACCGGCGGCTCGGCCACGATCGGCGGGAGGCCGTACGCCCGGCTCGTCGAACCGCTGCGCACCGTCGGCGCACTGCTCGACGCCCAGGCCGCCCATGGCTCACGCACACCGCGCAGCCATCTGGCCGTACTCGCCGCGAGCAACGGGATACCCATGTCGCGGGTGAAGGCCGTGCTGGAGGAGACCGGGCTAGGCGACGTGGCCGCACGGCGGATCAAGTCCTTCTCCCTCGGCATGCGGCAGCGTCTCGGCATCGCGGCGGCCCTGCTCGGCGACCCGCAGGTGGTCGTGCTCGACGAGCCGTCGAACGGCCTGGATCCCGAAGGCATCATCTGGATCCGCGAACTCATGAAGCGGCTCGCCCGTGAGGGCCGGACGGTGCTGGTCTCCAGCCACCTCATGAACGAGACCGCCTCGTTCGCCGACCACCTGGTGGTGCTCGGCCGGGGCCGGCTGCTCGCCGATATGCCGATGAAGCAGTTTCTCGACTCCCGCAGCCGCCTCCGCGTACGCCTGCGAACGACCGAACCGGGCAGGCTCCACTCGGCGCTGGCCTCCAAGGGCCTGACCGGAGTGCAGGCCGAGGACGGCCGCTGGGTCATCGACGGCGTCACGGCGGAGGAGATCGGGGCGATCGTCGCCGGCGAAGGCATTCCCCTGCTCGAACTGGGGGATGAGCGCGCCACATTGGAGCAGGCCTACCTCGATCTCACGGCGGACGACACCCCCTTCGCCGCTTCGGCCACCCGCGACCGCCAGGAGGCGTGAGCATGACCCTGACGGCAGTACTCCACTCCGAGTGGATCAAGATCAGGTCGACACGGTCGATCTACGGCTCGCTGATGGCCGTCCTCGCCACCACCTTCACCATCACCGTGCTCATCCTGGGAACCACCGGCCAGGAGCAAGCGGAGCAGCCTGGATCCGATGCGCTCCTCAACGCCTTCTTCGCTCTGACCTTCGGGCAGATCGCGGCCATCGCGTTCGGCGCGACCGCGGTCTCCTCCGAGTTCCTCGACGGAGCCCTGCGCGTATCGCTTGCCGCGGTTCCCCGACGCTCCCTCTTCTACGCGGCGAAGATGGCGGCGATCGGCGGATCGGTGCTCGTCGTCGGGCTGGTGACCAGCTTCACGTCGTTCCTGGTCGGTCAGCTCTTCCTGGGGGAGCACGCGATCGGCCTGGGGCACCCGGGTGCGCTGCGTGCCGCCTTCGGCGGGGGGATCTACCTGGCGCTGATGGCGCTGCTCGCGGCGGGTCTCGCGGCGCTCCTGCGGAGTGCGGTGGCGGTGCTCGGCCTGCTCATACCGCTCTTCCTCATCGTCCCCTTCGTGTTGGTGGACGTTGCCACCGCGGTGGTGGCCTATCTGCCCGACCGCGCGGGGCAGGCGGTGCTGCACCAGAATCCGGAAGACGGTCCGGGGCCGTGGGCCGGCCTGGCGGTGGCCGCCCTATGGGCGGCGGCCGCACTCCTGGCGGGCTGGTGGGCGGTCCGCAACCGGGACGCGTGAGGGCCGGGGGAGCGAGGAGAGATGCGCGGGCGTGAGGATCGGGGGAGAGGTGCGGGCCGGAGCGGGTCAGTCGGTCGGGGCGGGGCCGGGGGCCGCCTGGTCGGGCGAAGGCCGGGTGAGGGCGGCGTCCCGGAGGCGGGCGTACTCCTCGGCCATGCTCTGGACCGTCCAGTGGGCGTTGAGGCCGCTGGGGTTGGGCAGAGCCCACACGCGGGCCCCGCCGACCGTGCGGTCCTGGGGGCCGATCCGGGCCCGGGGCTCCCCGAAGGCCGTGCGGTAGGCGGTGATGCCGACCACCGCGAGCCACTGGGGCGCGAGCAGTTCGACCTTCGCCGTCAGAGCGGCCCCGCCCTCCCGGAACTCGTCCGCGCCGAGTTCGTCGGCCCGGGCCGTGGCCCGGGCCACCACGTTGGTGATGCCCAGTCCGAGACCGAGCAGCTCGGCCTGCTCCGACGGACGCAGCTGTCGGGGGGTGAAACCCGCGCGGTGCAGGACCGGCCAGAACCGGTTCCCGGGGTGAGCGAAGTGGTGGCCCGTCACCGCGGTCGTCAGGCTCGGGTTGATGCCGCAGAAAAGCACGCGCAGACCGCCCGCGGCCACATCGGGGACGATGCGATCACGGGCGGCGCTCAACTCTTCGGGGGTCACGCGGTGAGGGCGGTGCCGGTCAGAGGATCGAGCCGGGGGCGTACTTCGCGGCCTCGGGGTACCGCTCGGTGATCTCCTCGATCCGGGCGACCAACACCGACACCTGGTCGCCGGCGGCGCCCGTGAACGAGAGCTTGTCGGCCATCAACTCGTCCAGCTGCGCGCGGTCCAGCGGGATCCGCTCGTCCGAGGCGAGCTTGTCGAGCAGCTCGTTGCGCTCGGCGCCCTGCTCCCGCATCGCGAGGGCGGAGGCGACCGCGTGCTCCTTGATCGCCTCGTGCGCCACCTCGCGGCCCACTCCGGCCCGTACGGCGCCCATCAGGACCTTGGTAGTGGCCAGGAACGGAAGGTAGCGGTCCAGCTCGCGCGCCACGACCGCGGGGAACGCGCCGAACTCGTCCAGCACCGTCAGGAAGGTCTCCAGGAGGCCGTCGAACGCGAAGAACGCGTCCGGGAGCGCCACCCGGCGGACCACGGAACAGGACACGTCGCCCTCGTTCCACTGGTCGCCCGCCAGCTCGCCGGTCATCGAGGCGTAGCCGCGCAGGATCACCATCAGACCGTTCACCCGCTCGCAGGAGCGCGTGTTCATCTTGTGCGGCATCGCGGACGAGCCGACCTGGCCGGGCTTGAAGCCCTCGGTGACCAGCTCGTGGCCGGCCATCAGGCGGATGGTCTTCGCCACCGAGGAGGGCGCCGCGGCGAGCTGCACCAGGGCGGTGACCACGTCGTAGTCGAGCGATCGGGGGTAGACCTGACCGACCGAGGTGAACGCCTCGGCGAAGCCGAGGTGCCCGGCGATGCGCTGTTCCAGGTCGGCGAGCTTGCCCGCGTCGCCGCCGAGCAGGTCCAGCATGTCCTGCGCCGTGCCGACCGGGCCCTTGATCCCGCGCAGCGGGTAGCGGGAGAGGAGGTCCTCCAGGCGGCCGTGGGCGACCAGCATCTCGTCGGCCGCGGTCGCGAAGCGCTTGCCCAGTGTCGTCGCCTGCGCGGCGACGTTGTGCGAGCGTCCGGCGACGACGAGCTCGCGGTACTCCGCCGCGAGCCTGCCGAGCCGGGCCAGGACGGCCACGGTGCGGTCGCGCATCAGCTCCAGCGAAAGGCGGATCTGGAGCTGCTCGACGTTCTCCGTGAGGTCCCGTGAAGTCATGCCCTTGTGGACCTGCTCATGACCGGCGAGGGCGTTGAACTCCTCGATCCGGGCCTTGACGTCATGCCGGGTGATCTTCTCGCGCTCGGCGATCGAGGCCAGGTCCACCTGGTCCAGCACACGCTCGTAGTCGGCCGACGCGGTCTCGGGCACCTCGATCCCGAGGTCCTTCTGAGCGCGCAGCACCGCCAGCCACAGCTGACGCTCCAGCTTCACCTTCTGCTCGGGGGACCAGAGGACGGCGAGCTCCGCGGAGGCGTAGCGGCCGGCCAGGACATTGGGGATGCGAGGCTTCGCAGACACAGCAGTCACGTAAAGGGATTCTACTGGCGGTTTGTGCAGGCCAGCGACGCGCCCCGGTTTGTGGCTTGCTACGAAGGGGGGCGGGATGAAGGCAGGCCCGGCGACCGGTTCAGCCGGTCTCCGCCGTGCCCACCGTGGTGCCGGGGGAGACGGCGCGACGCCACCCCGTCACCGGGCCAGGGTTCTCCGCGTCCGTCGGCGTGATCCAGAAGGCCCGGCCCGTCGTGGCGTCGAACTGGGCGCCCGAGCGCCCGTCGCCGGAGGAGCGGCCGGTGAGCCGCCGCCCGACCCAGGGGGCCAAGTGCTGACGGGCGAAGCGGATGTCCTGCGTTCGCCGGGCAGCCCAGCCCGGCGGCGCGGTCGCGGGCATCCGCGCACGCCAGTCCAGTTCGGCCGGCAGCCCCAGGGTCTGCCAGACGGCCTCGGCGACGCGCCGGTGGCCTTCGGTGGTGAGATGCAGCCGGTCGACGTCCCACATCCGGGGATCGGCGATCGAGGGCGCGGAGTAGAGATCCACCACCGCGGCGCCGTGCTGCCCGGCCAGATCGTCGATCAGGGCGAACAGCGCCTCCATCCGCGGGCGGAAACGATCGAACACCGGCCCGCTCCGCCCGGGGCTGCGCATCAGCACCAGCTGCTTGCAGGCGGGTGCGAGACGCTCCACGGCCTCTTCGAGCCGCCCCCTGACCATCCCCATGTCGCACTTCGGGCGCAGTGCGTCGTTGAGCCCGCCGACGAGGGTGACCACATCGGCCCGGAGCGAGGCCGCCGCCTCCACCTGCTCGTCGACGATCTGGCCGATGAGCTTCCCGCGTACGGCGAGATTGGCGTACCGGAAACCGGGGGACCGGACCGCGAGCCGGGCGGCGAGGACGTCGGCCCAGCCCCGGTAGGTGCCGTCGGGGAGCAGGTCCGACATGCCCTCGGTGAACGAGTCGCCGACCGCGACGAGACTGGTGTAGGAGGCATTCAATTCCATGGCCAGATGAGCGTACCGGTCGGTAGGCCGGGAGGCCAGCAGATCAGGGGGGTCCCGGCCGCCCGACGAGTTCGCGGAGCACGTCCTCCATCGTGACCATGCCGGCCAGTCGGTCGTCCTCGTCGAGAACGGCCGCCAGATGGGTCCGGCTGCGCCGCAGGGCGGTGAGCACGTCGTCCAGCGGAGTCGCCGCCCGGACGCGGGCGATCGGCCGCATCGCCGTCACCGGGAAGGGGACGTCCCGGGGCGTCGCGTCCAGGGCGTCCTTCACATGGAGGTACCCGAGGATGCGCTGCTCGCTGTCCATCACCGGGAAGCGGGAGAACCCCGACTCGGACGAGAGCCGCTCCAGCTCCTCCGGAGTGGTGCCGACCCTGGCGTACAGCACCCGGTCCACGGGCATGACCACGTCCCGTACCGGCCGGCGGCCCAGCTCCAGAGCATGGTGGAGGCGTTGCGCGGAGCGGTCGTCGACCAGCCCGGCGTCCCCGGCGTCCTGGACCATCCGGGCTAGTTCGTCGTCCGAGAACGTGGCGGAGACCTCGTCCTTCGTCTCCACCCGCAACAGCTTGAGCAGGGTGTTGGCGAACGCGTTGATCGCGAAGATCACCGGCCGCAGGGCACGAGCCATCGCCACCAGCGGAGGGCCCAGCAGCAGGGCGCTCCGCGCCGGTTCGGCCAGCGCGATGTTCTTCGGCACCATCTCGCCCAGGAGCATGTGCAGATAGGTGGCCACGCCCAGCGCGATGACGAACGAGAGCGGGTGGACCAGCCCGTGCGGCACCCCCACCGCGTCGAAGGCCGGCTCGAGCAGATGCGCGATGGCCGGTTCGGCGACGATGCCCAGCACCAGGGTGCAGAGCGTGATGCCGAGCTGGGCGGCGGCGAGCAGCGCGGAGACGTGCTCCAGGCCCCAGATGACACTGCGAGCCCGCCGGTTCCCGGCCTCGGCCTCCGGTTCGATCTGGCTGCGGCGCACGGAGATCAGCGCGAACTCGGCGCCCACGAAGAAGGCGTTGGCCACCAGGGTCAGCAGGCCGATGAAGAGCTGGAGAACGATCATCGCTGGGCCTCCGTCCGGTCCTCGGACCCCGGCAGGGGGGCGTGCAGCAGGACCCGCGCGGCACGGCGGCCCGAGGCGTCGACCACGTCGATCCGCCATCCTTCCAGCTCGACGCTGTCGTCCGCCGTCGGGATCCGTCCGATCTCGGCGGCGATCAGCCCCGCGAGGGTCTCGTAGGGCCCGTCCGGTACCCGCAGACCGATCCTGCGGAGCTGGTCGGTGCGCGCCGCCCCGTCGGCCGACCACAAAGTCCGTCCGTCGGCGTCCTCGCCCGCGGCGGCGAGGTCCGGCGTCTCGTGCGGATCGTGCTCGTCCCGGACCTCGCCGACGACTTCCTCCACGATGTCCTCCAGCGTCGCGACCCCGGCCGTCCCGCCGTACTCGTCGATCACCACGGCCATCGCGAGCCTTCCGGACAACCGGTCCAGCAGCCGGTCCACGGTGAGCGTCTCCGGTACGAGCAGGGGCTCGCGCAGCAGCTCCGAGATCCGGGTGTGGGGCCTCCGGTCGGCGGGGATCGCCAGCACGTCCTTGATGTGGGCCACGCCGACCACGGTGTCCAGGCTGCCCCGGTAGACGGGGAAACGGGACAGACCGGTCGCCCGGGTGGCGTTGGCGACGTCCTCGGCCGTCGCGCGCAGCTCCAGCGCGGTCACCTGCACCCGCGGCGTCATCACGTTCTCCGCGGTCAGTTCCGAGAGGTTCAGCGTGCGGACGAACAGTTCGGCCGTGTCCGCCTCCAGCGCGCCCGCCTTCGCGGAGTGCCGGGCCAGCGCCACCAGCTCCTGCGGACTGCGGGCGGAGGCCAGCTCCTCGGTCGGTTCCAGACCGAAGCGGCGCACGATCCGGTTGGCCGTGTTGTTGAGGTGGCTGATGAAGGGGCGGAACAGCGCGGTGAACACGCGTTGCGGGGTGGCCACCGCCTTGGCCACGGTGAGTGGGGAGGAGATCGCCCAGTTCTTCGGGACCAGTTCGCCGACCACCATCAGGACCACCGTGGACAGCGCCGTGCCGAGGACGAGCGCCAGGGTGGACGCGGCGGCGGGAGGCAGCCCCGCCGCCTCGACGGGGCCGCGGATCAGCTTGGCGATGGACGGTTCGGAGAGCATGCCGATCACCAGATTGGTGACGGTGATGCCGAGCTGGGCCCCCGAGAGCTGGAAGGTGAGGCTCCGGACCGCCTTGAGCGCGCTGGCGGCGCCTCGGTCCCCCCGCTCGACAGCCCGTTCGAGCTCGCCGCGCTCCACCGTGGTCAGGGAGAACTCCGCCGCGACGAACGCGCCGCAGGCGACACAGAGCAGCAGGGCGACGAGCAGAAGAAGCACTTCGATCATCGGTTCACCTCCGTCCCATGATCGGGCAGGGGTGGGGTGACCGCGCGGTGTCGGCAGTATCGGCTACTGGGAGGCTCGCCCATGGGCGGACGCTCACACCTTTCGGCAGGGGGTGACGGAGGGATGTCATCGTAGGCGTCTGCCCAGCGGCGCCCGGCGCACCGCCTCACTGCCCGCGGTACCGTGCCGGAAGCTCCGCGGCGCCGTGCCGGCGCTGCGCGGTACCCGGGTTCTGCGCCCGCCGTACCGCTCAGCCGGTGAGGTGCTTCACCCAGCGGCTCCACTGCGGCTGGGGCTCGTAGCCCGCCGCGCGCCAGGCGTGGTGGGCCGATGTGTTGTGGTCGAGGACCATGGCGTCGGCGCGCCGCCCGCCCAGCGCGACGCACCGTTCCTCGGCCGCTGCCAGGAGGGCGCCGCCCACGCCCCGGCGCCGCTGGTCCGGGTGGACCGCGAGCCGGTAGAGATGGCAGCGCCAGCCGTCGAAGCCGACGATGACCGTGCCCACCAGCGTTCTGTCCCGCTCCGCGAGGATCAAGGCGGCGGGGTCGCGTTCCACCAGGCGTGCGACCCCCTCCCCGTCGTCGCTGATGCTGGTGCCCTCGGCGGCCACCTTCCAGAAGGCGAGGACCGCGTCCAGATCGGCCGGGGTCGCGGACCGTATCGAAAGATCGTTCATGGCGGCCATCCCACCATCCGCGGCGACGGGCGTCGATCGCGTTCCACAGTCCGGGCGCGGCACCCCGCACTGCGCCACAGCGCTCCCCTTGCCGGTGCTAGCACGGTCGCGCTAGCGTGGTCGGGTGCCCAAGACTCAGCTGAACGTTCGAGTGGACGAGGCCACCGCCGAGGCCGCGCGGCAGCGCGCGCTGCAGAGGGGGATGAGCGTGAACCGCTACATAGAGGAACTCGTCCAGCAGGACGCGGGCGAGGTGGGACACACCTTCGTCGAGGCCGCGGCCGACTTCATGAAGCAGTACGAGTCGGTGTTCGCCGAGGAGTTCGGCCCGGAGCGCGAAGGTACCCGTTGAACCTTCGGATCGACCTCTCCTGGTTGTTGATGGTCGCCGAGCACAAGACGCCCGGAGACCCGCAGGTCGTCGACTGGGGTGCGCTCGTCGCCGCCGTCGCACGGCATGACGCGGAAATCTTCGGCAGCGCCGTCTACAGCGACCCGCACGCGCGCGCGGCCGCCCTGTTGCAACTGCTCCTGCACGTGCCCGCACTCGAACACTCAAACGCGATGTTCGCCTCGGCCGTCGCCTACGGCTACCTCGTCGCCTCCGGGCTCAAGGTCATCACCTCGCCCGAGCAGGTCCGCGATCTGGCGCTGCTGGTGAAACAGGGCAAGGCGGACGTACGCGCCATCGCCGACGAGCTGCGGCAGTGGAGCGTGTGAGGCCGGGTGGAGCACGCCACCACGGACCGGGCGAAGCGCTCCACGATCCGGTTCGGCGGCCGCAGGACCCGCCTGATCTCGGCGAGCGCCCGGGGCAGATCCCGCACGGTGCACAGGACCAGGGACGCCACCGCCCGTCGAAGGCCTCACTCTTGACGGGCAGCGCTTCGGCCGCCCCCGGCGCCACGTCCACCGGCACCTCCGCGCGCAGGGCGGAGCGGACGGCGAGCTGCCGCAGCGAGCGTTCCGGCTCCAGCGCCACGACCTCCGAGACGGCGCCGGGATAGTGGGCGAAGTTCAGCCCGTTCCCCGCGCCGATCTCGATGACCCGGCCGGAGAGGCCCGACAGCAGCTCCTCGCGGTACGCGGTGATGCCGCCCTTCAGGTCGGCGGTCACGCTCAGTCGTGCGTAGAAGCGGGCGAAGACCGGGTGGTGCACGGCGTCCCGGTGAAGCTTCCTGCTGCGCGGCCGCATGACGGACCTCCGCCGAGGAGTGGCTGTGACGCTTGAGGAGCGGTTGTGACGTCCCTCCACGATTCTCCCCCGGATCGCCCCGACGGGAATCATCGAGCACCGCCCCGACGGGGATCCTTGAGGACCGCCTCGACGGGGATCCTTGAGCACCGCCAGGACAGAAGTTTCCGAAGGCCGGCTGGACGCCCCCGGCGCGCCCGTCAGCGCGTCGCCGCCCAGTTCCCTCCGAGCTCCGGAGCCAGCCAGCCCGGCGCGCGTGCCGCGAAGGCGGCGCCCGACAGGGAACCCGCGCCGGCCGGTACCGCGCCGAGCAGTGGTGCGCCGGCCGCCACCGGCAGGTCCTCGATGTTGCAGCGGGACGCGAGGTCCGGCTCCGCCGGCATGCTGCCGATCACGACGCCCCGGCAGCTCAGCCCCCGGTTCCGCAGCGCCTCGGCCGTCAGCGCGGTGGCGTTCAGCGTGCCCAGGCCCGCGGGGGCCACCAGCAGCACCGGCGCGGACAGCAGACGGGCCGCGTCCGCGAGGGTGCCGCCCTCGTCGTCGAACCGTACGAGCAGCCCGCCCGCACCCTCCACCAGGACGAGGTCGTGCTCGGTGGCCAGCTTCTCCGCGGCCTCGGCGACCTCGAACGGCCGCACGGGCACGAGCCCCGCCCGCCGGGCGGCCGTGGCCGGAGCCAACGGCTCCGGAAAGCGCGCCAGTTCGACCGCCGTCACATGGCTCCCCGCCAGGCGCGCGACCTCGGCCGCGTCGCCGGACTCCCCGGGGCCGAGCCCGGTCTGCGCGGGCTTGAGCACCGCGACCCGGCGGCCCCGCGCGGCGGCCGCCACCGCGGCGGTCACCACGGTCTTGCCGATCTCCGTGCCCGTGCCGGACACCACCAGAATCGTCGACATATCGGCTCAGCCCTCCCGTGCCGCCGCGCACACGGCCCGGCAGATCCGCGCCACGTCCTCGTCCCCGGTGACGTACGGCGGCATCGTGTAGACGAGATCGCGGAACGGCCGCAGCCAGACGCCCTCGCGCACGGCCGCACGGGTCGCGGCCGCCATGTCCACCTCGTGGTCGAGCTGGACGACCCCGATCGCCCCCAGGACGCGTACGTCCACCACCCCGGCGAGGTCCGCCGCGGGAGCGAGCCCGGAGCGCAGGCCCGCGCCGATCCGCGCCACCTCGCCCTCCCAGTCCTGCCCGAGCAGCAGGTCCACGGAGGCCGAGGCCACCGAGGCGGCCAGCGGATTGCCCATGAACGTCGGTCCGTGCGCCAGCACCGGCACCTCGCCGCTGGAGATGCCCTCGGCCACCCGCGTGGTGCACAGCGTCGCCGCCATCGTGAGATAACCGCCGGTCAGGGCCTTGCCGACGCACATGACATCCGGCGAGATGCCGGCGTGCCCGGCGGCGAACAGCTTGCCCGTACGCCCGAAACCGGTCGCGATCTCGTCGAAAACCAGCAGGACGTCGTGCTCGTCGCAGGCCTCGCGCAGGACCCGCAGATAGGCGGGGGAGTGGAACCGCATCCCGCCGGCCCCCTGCACCACCGGCTCCACGATGACCGCCGCGAGCTCGTCGGCGTGCTCGGCGATCGTGTCCCGCAGATGCGTCACGTAGGCGGGGTCCGGCTCCGCTTCGAAACCGTCCGGCGGGGCGTCGGCGAAGACCTGGCGGGGCAGGGACCCCGACCACAGCTCGTGCATCCCGCCCTCCGGATCGCACACCGACATCGGCTGCCAGGTGTCCCCGTGGTAGCCCCCGCGCCAGGTCAGCAGCCGCTGCTTGGCCGGACGCCCGGCCGAACGCCAGTACTGGAGGCACATCTTGACCGCGACCTCCACGGAGACGGATCCCGAGTCGGCGAGGAAGACGTGCTGGAGCGGCCCGGGGGTGATCTCCACCAGCCGGGTCGCCAGCCGGACGGCGGGCTCATGGGTGAGCCCGCCGAACATCACATGGCTCATCCGGTCCAGCTGGCCGCGTGCCGCCTCGTTGAGGACCGGGTGGTTGTAGCCGTGCACCGCCGACCACCAGGAGGACATGCCGTCCACCAACTCGCGCCGGCCACCGACGGGTTCGGCGAGCCGGAGCCGCACGCCGGAGGCCGACTCCACGATCAGCGGCTCCTGGCGGCCCGGCATCGGACCGTACGGATGCCAGACGTGCGCCCGGTCCAGCGCCCGCAGTTCGTCGGGGGCGTACGGCTTCGGCGCGGCGGACAGGGGGAGTGCGGGGGCGTACGGTTCAGGCATTGGGCGCGAGATCCGTTCCCGCACCGCGCCGGCGCACCGTCACCAGATCCGTGCGCGCCGCGCCGTTGGCGTCCGTACGCGCCACCGGGGCGCTCTCCCCGGCGTCGGAGTCGGCGGCAGCCACCGGCTCCCGCTCCCCGTGTCCACCGCAGGGCCCGCAGCCCCCGCCGCCACCGTGGGAACCGCAGCCGACGGCTCCGGAGGCCTCCGGCGAACCGTTGTCCGCGGCCCCGCCGGAACCGTGCGATCCGCGGTCGGCCCCCGCCGCGGCGTCCTGCGTACCGCAGCCGCCGGCCAGGGCGTCGGCCCGGTGGCGCGGCAGCGTCGTCGTGCCCGCGCCCTCCACCTCGAAACCGGCGTCCGCGATCATCTCCAGGTCGGTCTGGCCGGCCTGGCCCTCGCTCGTCAGGTAGTCGCCCAGGAAGATGGAGTTGACGAGGTGGAGCGCCAGCGGCTGCATCGAGCGCAGGTGCACCTCACGGCCCCCCGCGAGCCGCACCTCGACGTCGGGGCAGACGAAGCGGACCATCGCCAGAATGCGCAGGCAGCGCTGCGGAGTGAGGTTCCACTCCTTGGCGAGGGGCGTTCCCTCGAACGGGATCAGGAAGTTCACCGGCACCGAGTCCGGGTCCAGGCCCCGCAGCGCGAACACCACGTCGACCAGGTCCTTGTCGCTCTCGCCCATCCCGGCGATCAGCCCGGAACACGCCGAGAGCCCCGCGGCCTGGGCCTGTTGCACGGTCTCGACCCGGTCCGCGTACGTGTGGGTGGTGGTGATCGCCCCGTACGTCTCCTCGGACGTGTTGAGGTTGTGGTTGTACGCGTCGGCGCCCGCCGAACGCAGCCGGTCGGCCTGTCCGTCGGAGAGGAGGCCCAGGCAGGCGCAGACCTCGATGCCCTCGTTCTCCTCCTTGATCGCCTCGATGGTCTTCGAGACCCGGTCGACGTCCCGGTCCGTCGGGCCGCGCCCGCTCGCGACCAGGCAGACCCGCTTGGCGCCGCCCGCCACCCCGGCGGCGGCGGCCTTGGACGCCTCGTCCGGCTTCAGCCAGGTGTACTTGAGGATCCCGGCCTTCGAACCGAGCCGCTGCGAGCAGTAGGAGCAGTCCTCGGGGCAGAGCCCCGATTTGAGGTTGACCAGGTAGTTGAGCTTGACGCGCCGCCCGAACCACTGACGGCGCACCTTCCCGGCGGCAGCCACTACGTCGAGCAGCTCGTCGTCGGAGGTCGCCAGTACGGCGAGCGCTTCTTCGCGGGTCGGCGGTTCGCGCCGCAGTCCCTTGTCCACCAGCGTGTTCAGCAGGTCCATGAGAGATGATCCTGACGTACGGCACCGCCTCCAGCCAAGGAGGAACCAGACAGGAGACCCGGGCGAGGGTGTGTGTATTGCCACACCCTGACCTGCTGCGCACCCGGCTAGGGTCTGTTGGCTGCCTACAAAGGGACCGTTCGCACCGGACCGTCCGCGCGGAGCCGCCCGCCGAGGGCCCGCCTACCCAAGGGACCGCCCCATGTCCTTCGCCCCGTTCGACTGGATCGACGCCGAGGCCCGCAGCAGGGCCACCGCCGGACTCGTCCGTACCCTGCGTCCGCGCGGCGCCGAGCCGGAACCGCTGGACCTCGCGAGCAACGACTATCTGGGCCTCACCCGCCACCCGGAGGTCACCGCCGCCGCGGCCGCCGCCGCACAGCGGTGGGGTGCCGGAGCGACCGGGTCACGCCTGGTCACCGGCTCCACCGCCCTGCACGCCGAACTCGAACGGGACCTCGCCGCGTTCTGCGGTTTCGAGGCGGCCCTCGTGCTCTCGTCCGGGTACGCGGCCAATCTCGCCGCGCTGACCGCGCTGACCGGACGCGGCTCCCTCATCGTCTCCGACGCGGGCAACCACGCCTCGATCGTGGACGGCTGCCGGCTCTCCCGCGCCGGGACCGCCGTCGTGCCCCATGCCGATCCGGACGCGTTCGAGAAGTCCCTGCGGGAGCACGACGGGCGGGCCCTCGCCGTCACCGACTCGGTCTTCTCCGTCGACGGCGACGCCGCCCCGCTCCCCGCCCTGGCCGAGGTCTGCCGCGCCGTGAACGCCGCCCTGCTCGTCGACGACGCCCACGGCCTCGGAGTGCTGGGCGAGGGTGGTCGCGGCGCCCTCGCCGGGGCGGGGCTGGCGGGCGGCGACGGGATCGTGGCCACGCTCACCCTGTCGAAGTCGCTGGGCAGCCAGGGCGGAGCGGTCCTGGGGCCCGCCCGGGTCATCGAGCACCTCGTCAACACGGCCCGGACGTTCATCTTCGACACGGGACTCGCCCCGGCGGCGGCCGGCGGCGCGCTCGGCGCCCTCGGGGTGCTGCGCCGGGAGCCCGAACGGGCGGCCCGCGCCCGGGAGGTGGCCACCGCGCTGTACGGAAGGCTCACCGCCGCGGGGCTGACAGCCGTCCGGCCCGACGCGGCCGTCGTCTCCGTCCGGGCGCCCTCGGCGGACGCGGCCGTGCGGTGGGCGGCCGACTGCCGCGCGGCCGGGGTGGCGGTGGGCTGCTTCCGCCCGCCGTCGGTACCGGACGGTGTCTCACGGCTGCGGCTCACCGCGCGCGCCGACCTGACCGAGGAGCAGATCACGACCGCGGTGGCCACGGTCCTCGCCACCGCTCCCCGGCAGACGGACGCTCCGGTCAGTTGAAGCGCCGTGGAATCGCTCCGTGCGGGCCGAGTCCGTCCACGAAGGTGCTCCACGCCGCCGCGGAGAAGCGCAGCGGCGGCCGGCGCACGTCCTTGGAGTCGCGTACGGCGAGGAGTGCGCCGCCCAACAGGGCGGTCTCCACACAGTTGTTCATCCCGGTCGAGCGGCTGCTGCGTCGCCACCGCGCGGCGGGCGGCGCGGTGGGCGACCGCGGTGCGGCGGAAAGTGCGAGACGGTCTGACATGGCGGCCCCTTAGCTGCGTCCGATCTCGGTGATGAGGTCCAGCGAGCGTTCTGGTGACAGCGCGTGTGCCTGCAAGGAACGGAAGGCCGAGCTGTACGCGTCGAGGTCTTCTTTCCGCTCCAGGTAGAGACTACTCGTCAAGTGGTCAAGAACGACCACATCCAGATCGGAAATGTTCGGAAAGGAGAAAATGACGAAAGGTCCGCTGAGCCCGACGTATCCGCCGACCGAGAAGGGCAGTAACTGCAGTAGCACATGCGGCAGTTGGGCAACCTCGATCAGATGGTGCAGCTGATCCCTCATCACCTCAGGCCCGCCCACCTCGCGGCGGAGCACCGCCTCGTCCAGCACGGCGGTGAAACGTAGCGGCGGACTCGCGCGCAGCGCCCGCTGGCGGGTCAGCCGGACCTCGACCAGCGAGTCGAGCCGGCCGTCCGGTAAGCCGTCCAGCGAGGCGCGGGTCACGGCACGCGCGTATCCGGCGGTCTGGAGCAGCCCCGGCACCACCGAGGTCTCCAGCGTCCGGACCGCACTGGCCTGCGACTCCAGGCTGATGAAGTCCCGGTACTGCGGCGGAATCAGCCCCCGGTAGGCATGCCACCAGCCCGAACCGCCGCCGCCCGCCGACCCCGCGAGGACTTCGAGCAGGGAGCGCAGCCCTGTGTCGCGCACCGCGTAGACGTCCAGCAGCCGTGACACGTCGGCGGGCGCCACCCCGCTCGCGCCCGTCTCGATGCGGCTCACCTTCGACTGGTGCCAGCCGAGCAGCCGCGCCGCGTCCCGGCTGGTCAGCCCGGAGGCGTGGCGCAGACTCCGCAGCTCCTCACCGAGCTTGCGGCGTCGGACGACGGGGCCGTGCGGCATGCCGGTCTCCTTCTGCTGTCGGAAAGGGCCGGTCCGTCACCCGGGCCGGCCCGCAGAGAGGTCAGTGTGCCGCCCGTCCACGCCCTACGGGCCCCGAATTCACCGCTTCGAGCGACAGATATATGCATATCTTGGCCGAACGTCGTTACAGGGAGCTGCATCAATGGCAATCTGGCGCGAAGCACAATCCTGGTCGGCCGCCGGTCGGCCAGGGCGGGAAAGGGACGGCGTCGCCATGGCAGACCATCAGGAAGCAACCGTCACGCTGCCGACCGATCCGGTCTCGGTCTCATCGGCCCGCAGACATGTCGCCAGGACCCTGGCCCAATGGGGGCTGCCCGACGACACGGAGTTCGCCGACACCATCCGGCTGATCGTCTCGGAGCTGGCCACCAACGCCGTTCAGCACACGTTCGGCCAGTCGCCCACCTTCACTGTGGACCTGCGCCTCGAACGCGACGAAGAGCTGTATCTCGGCGTCACGGACAGTCACCCCCGATGGCCCCAGCGGCTGCCCGCCGCCGTACGGCAGGACAACGGCCGGGGCATGGTCATCATCCGGGCACTGGCCAAGGAGTGCGGCGGACGGCTCCAGGTGACCCCGACCGCCGAGGGCGGCAAGACGGTCTGGATCGCTCTCCCCTGGGTCGTCCCGATCCAGGGCTGACCCGGTGAGGCTCACCGTGCTCGGGCCGTGCTCCCGCGGCCGAAACCGCTGCGCAGCAGCGCGAGCAGCGTCGCTGCCGCCGCGGTCGACCGGTCGCCCCGGTGCACGACCGAGATGGTCCGGCGGAACGAGGCGGGCTCCAGCCGCCGGACCGACAGCGGGGCCGAGGACATCGAGGCGACCATCTCCGGCACCACCGCCACCCCGAGTCCCGCGCTGACCAGCGCGCACACCAGCGCGTACCCGGGCGACTCACAGACCACGGCCGGTGTCGCCCCGGCCTCGGCGAGCGCGTTCTCGACCCCCCGCCGGGGCGGATGGGTGGGCGCGCTGCTGATCAGCGGCCGTCCCGCCAGCTCGCCGACCGGCAGCCGCCCGGTGCCCTCGGAGAGCCGGTGGCCCACCGAGGCGACCAGCACCAGCTCCTCGACCAGCAGCGGTTCGACGAGAACGCCCGCCGACGGGGGATCGGTCGCCGCCGGTTCGTAGGCGTGGGTCAGGGCGAGGTCCACCTCGCCGGCGACCACCGCGGCGATGCCGCCCGGCGGTTCGTATTCGGCGACGGCCAGCTCGACCTCCGGATGGGCCCGCCGGAACGCGCTCAGGACCGGCGGCAGCAGATGGATCCCGGCCGTCGTGAACGTCCCCACCCGCAGCCTGCCGCCCGAGAGCCCGGCCAGCTGAGCCAGCTCGTGCCGAGCCTGGTCCAGCTCGTCCAGGACCCGCCGGGCCCGCTGCGCCAGCAGCTCGCCCGCCGCGGTCAGCCGCGCCCCGCGGTGGTGGCGCACCAGCAGTGCCGCCCCGGCCTCCCGCTCCAGTTTGGCCAGCTGCTGGGAGAGCGCGGGCGCGGTGTAGCCGAGGCGGGCGGCGGCCCGGGTGATCGATCCGGCCTCCGCGACCGCCACGAGCGCCGCGAGCCGTGTCGGGTCGTACATCAAAGCGTTCCTTTAGGCAGACCCAGAAGATTGCAAGTACACGCTAAAGGCTCCGCCGGTCCAAGGTGGACCCATGGACGCACAACTGATCGCCTTCACCGGGGTCGCCGCCGGCATGGTCGCGCTGCCCGGCGCCGACTTCACCGTCGTCGTACGCAACGCCCTGGCCTCGCGCACCGCGGGCCTGGCCACCGCGTTCGGCGTCGCCGGAGGACTGCTGGTGCACACCGCGCTCGCGGTCGCCGGACTCGCCGCGGTGCTGGTGACCATGCCGGTGCTCTTCCGTACCGTCCAGTTGCTCGGTGGTGCGTACGTGCTCTACCTCGGGATCAGCGCGCTGTACGCGATCCGCCGCCGGCCCTCTCGGGACAGCTCCGGCTCACCCGCCGCCACGCGGGAGGACGAGCCGGGGCGGCCCGCGACCGGGGAGTTCGGACGCGCGCTGCGCCAGGGGTTCCTGACCAACGCGCTCAACCCGAAGGCCCCGGTCCTCTTCCTCAGCCTGCTGCCCCAGTTCGTGCCCCACGGTCAGCCGCCGCTGCCCAGGACCCTGCTGCTCGCGGCCCTGGTGGTCGTGCTGGCGCTGATCTGGTTCCCGGCCGTCGTCCTGCTCGTGGACCGGCTGGGCCGGTGGCTGCGCCGCCCGCGTACCGCCCGCGCCATCGAGGGCGGCAGCGGTGTGGCGCTCACCGGTCTGGGACTCGCCCTGGTCACCGGCCCCCTGCTGCGCTGAGGGCGCGGTGGCCGTCGCGGACGGCGGACAGCCCAGGGCGGGCCGGGCCGTCCGCACGGAAAGAGCGTCCGGCCGGTGGGTCAGCGGACCCGTCCGTACCAGACGCTCTTGGACCAGATCTTGGCCAGTCTCACCACGTCCCCCGATTTGGGGGAGTGCCAGATCTTCCCGGCCCCGGCGTAGATGCCCACGTGGTAGACGCTGCGCCCCGAATGGAAGAAGACGAGGTCGCCGCGTTTGCGCTGCGACTTCCCGATGTGGCGGGTCTTGTTGTACTGCTGCTGTGCCGTGCGGGGAAGCTTCTTGCCGGCCTTCTTGAACGAATAGACCGTCAGCCCCGAACAGTCGAAGCGGCTGGGACCGGCCGCTCCGTACTTGTAGGGGGCCCCCTTCTTCGACGCGGCGACCTTCAGGGCCTTCGTCGCGTGGGTGGCGGCCTCGGCATCGCTCACCAGACCGGGCGCCAGCATCGAGGACGTCACGGCCAGGGTGAGTACCGAGGCCGTACCGACCCGGGCGAACAGAGACGGGACATGAACCTGCGCAGACATGCGCAACCCTTCGTCAGCCGCCTGTGAAGGATGACCTGTCGGGTTCGGGCTGGCGAAGTTGCCCGGCCGCTGTCGCGGCTTCACCCCGAGGGCTTCCCGGTCTCCCGGGCGGCCCGTTGTGCTCGGGTCCTCCACTCCTGCCGATCCACTCCTGTCGACCAGTCATCCGGGCGGCGGCAGGACTCGGCGTCCGCCCGGACCGCCCCGCCGCGGTGGCGGGGGCTTGTCGTCCCAGGGATCTTGACTCACCCGGTGCCGGATTTCCGAGCTGAAACAGCGGTTTGTGAGTCTCCTCACCACTGATCCATTCGGGTGGACAGGTCGGATTCAGGCTCGCCCACGAGCCGGGCGGACACCCTCGTACCAGCGACGAAAGGGCGCATTTCGAGTACGGACCGCGCACCGAACGCAAGTTGAGCCGTCGCTCGGGCGGGTGATCGTCTACGCCGAACGAGCGAGACGAATCGGTCCCGGGGCCGGGCGTGTCGTGCGCGGGGCCGACCGGCCCGCTCCCGTGACGCGCTCCCCCGCGCGGGGCAGGTCAGTTCACGGGCGGCGGCATCGCGACCCGGCCCGCCCGGCGCTCCCCGTCCAGGACGCGCAGGGCCCGCGCCAGGGTGGCGGCGTGGATCCGCGACTCGCCGCGCTCGTGCATCAGGGCCAGGGCGTCGCGCAGCGTGGCCGCCCGGGAGGCCAGGGCCTGGGCGGCCCGCAGCGCGCTGTAGGTGTCGCTGCCACGGGCCGGGTTGATCCGGCCCACCTGGTCGAGCACGGCCAGATAGCAGTCGACGAACTCGCCCTCGGCCCGGGTCAGTGCGGGCAGGGGCGGGAAGTCGGTTGGCTCCATCGGCGTCTCACCTCGCGTCGTGCGGCGGCCGGGAGAGTCAGCGGTTCTCCATGACGTGGTCGACCAGCCCGTTGGCGAGGGCGGCCCTGGCGTCGAGGATGGTGTCGCGCTCGATGTCGGCGGTGACCTGCTCCGCGGTCCGGCCCGTGTCCCGGACCAGCATGGCCGCGAACATCTCGCGGGTGCGCACCAGTTCGCGCGCGTGGATCTCCAGGTCGGACGGCTGGCCCCGCATCGGTTCCTCCATCGCGGGCTGCTGAATGACTACCCGCGCGCCGGGCAGTGCATGTCGGCGCCCCTTCGCCCCGGCCGCCAGCAGGGCCGCCGCGTATGAGCCCGCCTGCCCCAGACAGAAGGTCTCCACCTCGCAGGTCAGGAACCGCATGGTGTCGTAGACCGCCGCCATCGCCTGGAACGTGCCGCCGGGGGAGTTGATGTAGAGCGACAGGGGCCGGTCGGGGTCGGCGTGCTCCAGGTACATGAACTGGGCGATGAGGTCGCTCGCGGCGATGTCGTCGATCGGGCTCCCGAGGAAGACGATCCGCTCGGACAACAGCTTGGAGTACGGGTCCAGCGTCCGGGTTCCGTTCGCGGTGCGCTCGGTGAACGACGGCAGTACGTAGCGGGCGGCGGGGCGGATCATGGCGGTGCCTTTCTCCTGGAGCTGACCGGCCAGCTGTCCGTCCGTAAAAAATGTACAGGACGTACAGAAGGTTATGATGGGGACTATGGCCTACGAGATTCCGGTGACGCAAGCACGGGCGGAGCTCGCCGAACTGATCAACCGCGTTGTCTACGGCGGTGAACGCGTTGTGGTGACGCGTCACGGCAAGCCGCTCGTCGCGCTGGTTTCCGCCGCTGACCTGCAACGACTGGAAACCGATGAAGCGGCTGCCGAGGAGCAGGTGATCAGCTCGGTCTCCTCGATCGGCTCGGCGCCATCCGCTCAGGGCGAACGGCGCAGGTTCGGCATCGCCGCCGAACACCGCCCCGACGACGGCCGGGACGGCTGAGACCCCGACCGCCCCGGGGCGGCACGAAGCCGGGCGCCCCTCCCGTAGGAGAGGCGCCCGGTTCGGCGATGTGCACGCGGCGCTCAGCCGGTCAGGGCCGGCTCGCGGACGGGTCCGGCCGGCTCGGCCGACGTCGGGCCGGGGCGTGCGGACAGCACCGCCGCCAGGCCGAACAACGCCCATAGCGAGAGCGTCAGTACCGCGCCGCCCGCGGCGCTCCCGTCGAAGAAGGCGACCGAGCGGAGCAGCGAACCGCCCGCGCCCGGCGGAAGCCACTGGCCGATGACGCCGACGGGCTCGGGCAGCAGCTCCGGTGCGCTGGTGACGCCGGAGAAGGGGTTGCTCAGCAGGACCATCAGCAGCGCTCCGAGCCCGATGCCCCGCGGCCCGAACAGGGCGGCGAGCCCCGCCACCGCCGAACCGATGGCCAGCACGGTGAGCGCGAGCACTCCCGCCTCCGTCCACCAGTCGCCCGCGATCGCGCCGAGCCAGCTGTGCGCCACGGCCGTGGCGGTGAGGCCCACCAGAGCGGCCGACCCGACGAGGGCCACCGCGGCCCGTGCCCCGCGCAGACCCATCAGGGTGACGGCGGCTCCGGCCGCCATGCCCGCCAGGGCCAGCGGCAGGACGCTCGCGCCGAGTGCGCTGCCGCGCGGGTCCCCGGGCGGCGGGGCGACCACATCGGTGACCCGCACCGGGGTGCCCTCGGGGGTGGACGCCGTCACGGCCTCACGCAGCAGTTGGGAGACGACGGGGCTCGCCGCCGAGGCGGTGAGCAGGTGGGGTCCCTGCGGGGTGACGACGACGGCCCCGTATACGGTCCGGTCCTCGATCGCGGTGCGGGCGGCGGCCTCGTCGTCGAAGCGGTGCACGTCGAACGCGCCGTCGCGCTGCTCGAAGCGCTGTTCCAGCTGCTGGGCCACCGACGCCTGGCCCGCGACCCCGACCGGAAGGTCGCGCGGTGCGATCCGGGCGGCGGGCCAGGCGAAGGCCCAGAGGGCGAGCGTCACCATCAGGGGGATCAACAGGATCACCGCCACCGCGCGGCGGTTGGGAGCGGTGGACATGGGAGGCCTCGATTCGTGCGGCAGTGGAGCATCTGCATCCACGTCTGAGAGAAGGATCGTTCGTTTTACGTCTGTTCCCCACTGTCGGCACACCCTGCGGGATTGTCAAGAAGGAACGTTCGTTTTAAGTTGGTCCCATGGCTCGCGTATCCCAGGAACACCTCGACGCCCGTCGCCGTCAGATCCTCGACGGTGCGGCGCGCTGCTTCGCCCGCAACGGATTCCACGGCACGTCCATGCAGGACGTCCTCAAGGAGGTGGGTCTGTCCGCCGGAGCGGTCTACCGCTACTTCCCCGGCAAGGAGGACATCATCGCGGCCATCACGGAGGAGACCTTCGCCGCCATTCGCGGCGCCTTCGAGGAGGCCTCCCGGGTGACGCCGCCGCCCACCCCGGACGTGCTGCTCGGCCGGGTGCTCGGCGGGGTGCTCGCGGGGGAGGTGCACCGGCTGGAGCGCCGGGCCTTCGCCGCGCTCGTCGTCCAGCTCTGGTCCGAGACGCTGCGCGACGAGCGGCTCGCCGCGCTCGTCGACGACGGCTACGCGACCATGCGCGTCGCCTGGGCGAAGCTCGTCGACGCCTACCGTTCCGCCGGGCTCCTGGCGAGCGACGTGCCCGGCGACGATGTGGCGCGCACGATGATCGCGACGGCGCAGGGCTTCATCGTGCAGGAGGCGCTCTTCGGGGACGTGCGCCCCGAAGTGCTGAGGAACGGGTTGCGCGGGCTGATGTCCATCAGCCCGCAAAAGATCAGTTAACGCGGGGGAAAAACTTCCGCCCTAACGTGCAATACCTGGTCGCGAGGCCACCGTTCCCCGTTCAACGAGTTGTTGAACGGGGATAGGGTCCCGCTGCGTCCGGAGCCGGAGCCGGACGGAAGACGATGAGGTGGAAGCGTGCAACTGACCCCGCACGAGCAGGAACGTCTGCTCATCCATGTGGCCGCCGACGTGGCCGAGAAGCGCCGGGCACGCGGGCTGCGGCTCAATCACCCCGAGGCCGTCGCCCTGATCACCGCCCATCTGCTGGAAGGCGCCCGAGACGGTCGGACGGTCGCCGAACTCATGGCTTCGGGACGTATTTTGCTCACCCGGGACGAGGTCATGGAAGGCATCCCCGAGATGCTCCTCGACGTCCAGGTCGAGGCCACCTTCCCGGACGGCACCAAGCTCGTCACCGTCCATGACCCGATCGTCTGACGGGGCCGCGCCGATGATTCCCGGAGAGATCCTGTACGGGGACGGGGACATCCCCCTCAACGCGGGGCGCACGGTCACCCGCCTCACCGTCCTCAACGCGGCCGACCGTCCCGTCCAGGTCGGCTCCCACTACCACTTCGCCGAGGCCAACCCCGGACTGCGCTTCGACCGCGCCGCCGCCCACGGGCTGCGGCTGAACATCGCCGCCGGCACGGCGGTCCGCTTCGAACCCGGTGTCCCCGCCGACGTCGAACTCGTCCCCCTCGCCGGCCGCCGCGTCGTCCCCGGCCTGCGCGGCGAAACCGGAGGTGCCATCGATGCCTGACCTCAAGAGAGCCGTGTACGCCGACCTGTTCGGACCCACCACCGGCGACCGCATCCGGCTCGCCGACACCGACCTGCTCGTCGAGATCGAGGAGGACCGCTCGGGCGGCCCCGGACACGCGGGCGACGAGGCGGTGTTCGGCGGCGGCAAAGTGATCCGGGAGTCGATGGGCCAGGCCCGCACCACCCGCGCCGAGGGCGCGCCCGACACCGTCATCACCGGGGCCGTCGTCATCGACCACTGGGGCGTCGTCAAGGCCGACATCGGCATCCGGGACGGCCGGATCACCGGCATCGGCAAGGCCGGGAACCCGGACACCATGGACGGCGTCCACCCCGACCTGGTGATCGGCCCGGAGACCGAGATCATCGCGGGCAACGGGAAGCTGCTCACCGCCGGAGCGGTCGACGCCCACGTCCACTTCATCTCGCCCACCCTCGTCGACCAGGCGCTCTCCAGCGGCATCACCACCCTCGTCGGCGGCGGCACCGGGCCCGCCGAGGGCACCAAGGCCACCACCGTCACCCCGGGACCCTGGCACCTGGCCCGGATGTTCGAGGCGCTGGAGACCTTCCCGGTCAACATCGGGCTGCTCGGTAAGGGCAACACGATGTCACGGGAGGCCATGCACTCCCAACTGCGCGGCGGCGCACTGGGATTCAAGATCCACGAGGACTGGGGCGCGACGCCCGCCGTCATCGACGCCTGCCTCACGGTCTGCCAGCGGACGGGCGCGCAGCTCGCCATCCACACGGACACCCTCAACGAGGCCGGGTTCGTCGCCGACACCCTCGCCGCCATCGCCGGCCGGACGATCCACGCGTACCACACCGAGGGGGCCGGAGGCGGACACGCGCCCGACATCATCAGCGTCGTCTCCGAGCCCTACGTCCTGCCCAGCTCGACCAACCCCACCCGGCCGCACACCGCCAACACCATCGAGGAACACCTCGACATGCTGATGGTCTGCCACCACCTGAACCCCGCCGTCCCCGAGGACCTGGCCTTCGCGGAATCCCGGATCCGGCCCTCCACCATCGCGGCCGAGGACATCCTGCACGACCTCGGCGCCATCTCGATCATCTCCTCGGACTCCCAGGCCATGGGGCGGATCGGCGAGGTGATCCTGCGGACCTGGCAGACCGCCCACGTCATGAAGAAGCGGCGCGGATCCCTGCCCGGGGACGGCCGGGCCGATAACCACCGGGTCCGTCGCTATGTCGCCAAATACACCATCAACCCGGCCGTCGCGCAGGGGCTGGACCGGGAGATCGGCTCCGTGGAGACCGGCAAGCTCGCCGACCTCGTCCTCTGGGACCCGGCGTTCTTCGGCGTGAAGCCCCGGACCGTCATCAAGGGCGGACAGATCGCGTACGCGCAGACGGGCGACGCCAACGCCTCCATCCCGACACCCCAACCGGTCCTGCCCCGGCCGATGTTCGGCGCCCTGGGGCGAGCGGCCGCCCAGGGCTCGTTCAACTTCGTCGCCGCCGTCGCGATCGAGGACGGGCTGCCCGAACGCCTTGCCCTGCGCAAGCGGTTCGTACCGATCACCAGCACCCGGGGGGTCGCCAAGGCGGACATGCGGGAGAACGACGCCCTGCCCCGCGTTCGCGTCGACCCCGACAGTTTCGCCGTCACGATCGACGGCGACCCGGTCGAGCCCGCACCGGCGGCGGAACTGCCCATGGCCCAGCGCTACTTCCTCTTCTGAGCGGATCCGGCCATGTCACGCGCAGCACTCCTCGTCCTCGCCGACGGCCGCTTCCCCGCCGGAGGACACGCCCACTCCGGCGGCGCCGAACCGGCTGTCGCCGAGGGCCGCGTCCTCGACGCCGACTCCCTCGCCGACTTCTGCCGGGGCCGGCTGCACACGGCGGGCCTCGCCGCCGCCGCCCTCGCCGCGGCGGCGGCCCACGGCCTCGACCCGCTCGCCCTCGACGAGGCCGCCGACGCCCGTACCCCCTCGCCCGCCCTGCGGGCCACCGCGCGGAAGCTGGGCCGGCAGATGATGCGGGCCGCCCGCGCCACCTGGCCGAGCCCTGAACTGGACGCGCTCGCGGCGGCCCGGCCGCGCGGCGCCCACCAGCCGGTCGTCCTCGGGCTCACCGCACGGTCGGCGGGTCTCGACCCCGTGGACGCCGCCCACTGTGTCGCGTACGAGACCGTCAGCGGCCCCGCCACCGCCGTCGTCCGGCTCCTCTCCCTCGACCCCTTCCACGCCACCGCCGTACTCGCCCGGCTCGCCCCCGAGCTGGACCGGGTCGCCGAACAGGCCGCCGAGGCCGCCCGGCAGGGCATCGACGCCCTGCCCGCCGCCTCGGCGCCGCTCCTCGACATCGCCGCAGAGGCCCACGTCGCCTGGCCGGTCCGCCTCTTCGCGTCGTAACCGCACCCGCCCGCGCTCGCGGACCCACCCTCCGCCCCGCACACCCACAGGAGCCCCCATGCACCTCGGCCACTCCCACGACGGCCCCGCCGCCGTCAGCGCCGACGCCACCCGCCCCGACGGCACCCGGCGCGCCCTGCGCATCGGCCTCGGCGGCCCCGTCGGCTCCGGCAAGACGGCCACGGTCGCCGCCCTCTGCCGCGAACTGCGCGACCGGCTCTCCGTCGCCGTCGTCACCAACGACATCTACACCCAGGAGGACGCCGCCTTCCTGCTGCGCAACGCGGTCCTGCCACCCGAGCGGATCCAGGCCGTCGAGACCGGCGCCTGCCCGCACACCGCGATCCGCGACGACATCTCCGCCAACCTCGAAGCGGTCGAGGACCTGGAGGACGCGGTCGGCCCGCTCGACCTGATCCTCGTCGAGTCCGGCGGCGACAACCTCACCGCCACCTTCTCCAAGGGGCTCGTCGACGCCCAGATCTTCATCATCGACGTCGCGGGCGGCGACGACATCCCGCGCAAGGGCGGCCCCGGCGTCACCACCGCCGACCTCCTCGTCGTCAACAAGACCGACCTCGCCCCTTACGTCGGCTCCGACCTGGAGCAGATGGCCCTCGACGCCAAGAAGCAGCGCGGCGAACTCCCCGTCGTCTTCACCTCGTTGACCTCGGCCGAAGGCGTCGGACCGGTCGCCGGCTGGGTTCGGGCACAGCTCGCCGCCTGGGCCGCGTGAGCGTCCGCGCGACGGCCCGGCTCCGGGCCGAGCCCGACGGGCGGGGCGGGGCCGCCCTGCCCGTCCTGGTCAGCGACGGCCCGCTCGCCCTGCGCCGCACCCGCTCGCCGCTGGCCGCGTACGCCAGGGTCACCGTCGTCGGCGCGATGAGCGCCCCGCTCAACGGCGACCGGCTGGCGATCGAGGCGGACGTGGGGGACGGTGCGCGCCTCATCGTGAACGCGGCGGCGGCCACCGTGGCCCTCCCGGGCCCGCGGGCGGGCACCGGACCGTCCACGTACGGGGTGGAGCTGACCGTGGGGGAGGGGGCCGTGCTGCACTGGCTCCCCGAACAACTCGTCTCCGCCCACGGCAGCGACCTCCACCAGGCCACCCGGGTCCGACTCGCCCCCGCCGCCCGCCTGTTGCTGCGCGAGGAACAGATCCTCGGCCGACACGGCGAGCCCACCGGAGCGCTCACCACCCGGCTCACCGTCCACCGGGCGGGCCGCCCGATCCTGGACCAGCAACTGGCCTACGGGCCCGGCGCCCCCGCCGGCTGGGACGGCCCCGCCGTCCTCGGCGGCCACCGGGCCGTCGGCCAACTGCTCCTCGCCGACCCGGCCTTCGAGGACGCCCCGCTCCCCGCGCGCCTCCTCGGTCCCACCGCCGCCCTCGCCCCACTCGCCGGCCCCGCCGTCCTGGTGACCGCCGTGGCCGCCGACGCCCGCCTGCTGCGCGGGATCCTGGACGACGCGATGCGCGAACTGCTGGACGGCCTGAGGACGGACCACGACACGGGCTGAAGGCGGCCCGGCCGACGGAGTCCGCTCAGCGGACCTCCTTCACCGGTTATGGGTTCGGTAAAGAAACAGGTGTACGCCCTGGCCCCGGGGGCCCCACAGGCGAAAGGATCCCCGCGACGTACCGATGACCACGCCGCCTCCGGCGGCGGATCGGATGAAGGGGGAGGTTCCACGTGAGACGTACCAAGGTGCTCGGTTCGGCCGGGGCTCTCGTCGCGGGCACGCTCATAGCGGGGGCGATGGCCGCACCCGCCGCCAGTGCCGACGGCAGCCGGCACGGACGGGGCGACGCGGAGGCGCGCGGGGTCGCCGTCGCGGCGCACCGGGCGGCGAGTGCCGGGATCGACTGGAAGGACTGCCCGGAGGACTGGAACCTGGCCGCCCCCATCCAGTGCGGCTGGGTGACCGTGCCGCTCGACTACGCCAGGCCGAACGGCAAGAAGATCAAGATCGCCGTCGACCGGCACGTCAGCACCGGCACGAAGAGCGAGCGCCAGGGCGCACTGCTCTACAACCCGGGCGGGCCCGGCGGTTCGGGACTGCGTTTCCCCGCCCGGATCACCGCCAAGAACCCGATCTGGACGAAGACCGCGAAGGCGTACGACTTCGTCGGCTTCGACCCGCGCGGCGTCGGCCGCTCGGCCCCCATCTCCTGCGCCGACCCGCAGGAGTTCGTCAAGGCCCCCAAGGCCGACCCGGTCCCCGACAGCGAGGCCGACAAGCGCTCCCAGCGCAAGCTGGCCCGCGAGTACGCCGAAGGGTGCGGCGAGCGCAGCGGCGCGATGCTGCCGCACATGACGACGCCCGACACCGCACGCGACCTGGACGTCATCCGGGCCGCGCTCGGCGAGAAGAAGCTCAACTTCCTCGGCGTCTCCTACGGCACCTACCTGGGCGCCGTCTACGGCACTCTCTTCCCGACCCACGTCCGGCGCATGGTCGTCGACAGTGTGGTCGACCCGTCCCGGAAGAACATCTGGTACCGGGCGAACCTCAACCAGGACATCGCCTTCCAGACACGTTGGGACGACTGGAAGACCTGGGTCGCGAGGCACGACTCCGTCTACGGCATCGGCGACACCCCGCAGAAGGTCGAGAAGGCCTGGCTGGAGCTGCGGGCCGCCGCCAAGAAGGAGCCCATCGGGGGCGTCGTCGGGCCCGCCGAGCTCATCGGCTTCTTCCAGGGCGCGCCGTACTACGACTCCGCCTGGGCCCCCACGGCCAGGACCTGGAGCGCCTACCGGGCCGGTGACACCCAGGCCCTGGTCGACGCCGCCGGCCCCGACATGAGCGACCTCGCGGGCAACGCCGCCGCCGAGAACGGCAACGCGGTCTACAACGCCGTCGAATGCGCCGACGCCAAGTGGCCCACCGACTGGCGCACCTGGGACCGGGACAACTCCCGGCTGCACGAGAAGTACCCGTTCATGACGTGGGCCAACGCCTGGATGAACCTGCCCTGCGCCACCTGGCCGGCCAAGCAGCGGACCCCGCTGGACGTGAGGACCGGCAAGGGCCTGCCGCCGGTCCTCATCGTGCAGTCCACCCGTGACGCCGCCACCCCCTACCAGGGCGCCGTCGAGCTGCACAAGCGGTTCAAGGGCTCACGGCTCATCACCGAGAAGGACGCCGGATCCCACGGCGTCACCGGACTGGTCAACCCCTGCGTCAACGAGCGGGTGGACACCTACCTGCTCACCGGGAAGACCGACCGGCGCGACGTGACGTGCGCCCCGCACGCCACGCCGAAGCCGTAGATCACCCGGGAGGCGCCCGGCCGGGGACCGCTCACCGTCCCCGGTCGTGCGCCTCCAGCCAGGCGTCCTCCGCCGCGTAGTCGAAGAGCCAGGCACCGTAGTTGGCGAGCATCTTCGGGAACGCCTCGCGCCAGTCGCGCTTTGCCAGCTGCCCGGCGAGCCACTCGACCGTCTCCGGCAGCGACTCCACGTACCCGGTCACCGGGCGGTACCCGAGCTGTTCCTCGGCGGCCGTCATGTCGTAGACCACGGGGTGGGCGCCGCTCCACGGTGTCACCCCGACATGCTCCTCCGGGGAAGCGCCGTCGATCAGCACCGTCTCCGTCTCCCGCCCGAGCACGTCGTCGATGGCCGACGCGATCTCCGCGACCGTGGGAGCCTCGGGGTCCCCGGCGTTCAGCACACGCGACCCCGGCCGCCCGGCGGCCAGCCGGATCAGCTCCGCCGCGTTGGACACATGGACCGGGTGGAAGCGGCTCTCCCCGTTGTGCACGAACACCCGGCGCCGGCGCCCGTCCAGCAGCCGCTTCACCACGTACAGCTCGCGCGGAGTGCGGCAGTACGGGCCGTGGACCGCGCCCGCGCGCAACAGCGTCACCGGCAGCTCCTCGCCCGCCGCCAGCAACTTCCGCTCCAGCAGGACCTTCCGCGTCGCGTACGAGGCGTCACCCGGTGCCACCGTGCGCCAGGTCTCCGGCAGCGGCACCGGGAAGCGGGGGAAACCGTCGATCGAAGCCTGCGTGTCGAAGCTGCGGCCCCGGTCGTCCTCGTACACCGCCCCGCTGGAGATCACGACGGCCGAGCCGATCCGGCCGGTCAGCCCCGTCAGCTGCCGGGCGTGCGCGCCGTCGAACGCCACCACGTCGACCAGCACGTCACAGCCGTCGCCCAGCGCCCGGCCGAGCGCCCCCTGCTCGTCGCGGTCGAGCGCCACCGTCCGGACCCCGGCGTCCCATCGCCCGTCCCGGCCACCACCGCGCGAGGCCGCGGTGACCTCCCAGCCGTCCGCGGCCAGCGCCCGCACCGCGGCCCGCCCGATCTGGCCCGTCGCTCCCAGCACCCATGCGTGTCCCTTGCTCATGGATCCGACGCTAGGGGAGCCGACCCACCGGGGCGAGGGCGCTCTGCCAGTGGCGTATTCCAGTTCAGCGTCGCAGTTTGGGGAACTTCCTCGGCGGCTCGGCCTCCTGTTCGGCCGCCTTCACCTTGGCCGCGTACTCGTCCACGTACTCCTGGCCGGAGAGGACGAGGATCGCGTACATGATCTCGTCCGTCACGGCCCGGATCGCGGCCTTCTGGTTCTCCATGCCCGCGTAGCGGGAGAAGTCCAGCGGTTCGCCGAAGCGGATCGCGACCCGTTTGATCTTCGGCACGACCTGGCCGGGCGGCTGGATCTCGAAGGTGCCGACCATGGCGCAGGGAATCACCGGCACCTGCGCGGTGATCGCCATCACCGCGACCCCGACCTTGCCCTTGTAGAGCCGGCCGTCGTGCGAGCGGGTGCCCTCCGGGTAGATCCCCAGCAGCTCGCCCTTGCTCAGCACGCCGAGCCCCTCGCGGATGGCCGCCTGCCCGGCGTCCTTGCCGGACCGGTCCACCGGGATCTGGCCCGCGCTGCGGAAGAAGGCCGCGGTGAGCCGGCCCTTGACGCCCGGGCCCGTGAAGTACTCGGCCTTCGCCAGGAAGGTGATGCGGCGCCTGATGATGGCCGGCATCAGGAAATGGTCGGAGAAGGAGAGGTGGTTGCCCGCGACGATCGCCGCGCCGTCCGTAGGAATGTTCTCCAGGCCCTTGATCCGGGGCCGGAACAGCAGCCGCAGTGCGGGCCCCAGCACGACATATTTCAGGACGTAATAGAACACCTTGCGGGTGCACCTCGCTCTGCCGGGTCGGCGTCAGGGCTGTACTGCCGGGTTCAGGGCTGCGTACTACCAGGTCAGGGTGGTGCCGGACGCTACAGCGTAGACCCCGGCACCACCGTGCGACCGTAGCGAACCGGTCTCCCGGCTCGTACCCGCCTCCGGGCCCGTCAGGCGTCCTCACCCGCCGCGGAGGACCGTCCCGGGGGCTCAGGTGTCCTGCGTGGCCAGCATGCCGAGGGTGCACAGGCCCAGCACGACCCAGCCGAACCAGAGCCAGCCACTGCTTCCCAGCGCCACCGTGTACGCGGTCACCGCGATCAGGGCCCCGCCGGTCAGATATCCCATGGTCTTCGTCGATCCGGACATGCGCGCACGCTCCTCGTCGGCCGCGCGGCCGTTGTCCCCATGGTCACCCCGTATGCGCCCTCCGCGCTACTGTCCGCGCGCCTGCAAAGACGCGAGATAGGCGTTGTACGCCGCCAGCTCCTTGTCCCCGTCGCGGTCCGCCGCCCGGTCGGTGCGCCGCGCGGTGCGCTGTTCGGAGCGGTACCACTGGAAGACCAGCGCGATCAGCACCAGCACGGAGGGGATCTCGCTGAACGCCCAGGCGATGCCGCCAGCCCAGTTCTGGTCGCTCAGGGCGTCGATGCCGAGCGAGGCCGGCGGGTTCTCGTACGTCTCCACCATCGGCGTCGACGCCATCATCAGCGCGATCCCGAAGAACGCGTGGAACGGCATCCCGGCGAACAGCTCCAGCATCCGCATCAGATAACCGGGCCGGTGCGGGCCCGGGTCCACGCCCATGATCGGCCAGAAGAAGACCAGGCCGACCGCGAGGAAGTGGACCATCATCCCGACGTGACCCGGCTTCGAGCTCATCAGGAAGTCGAAGATCGGCGTGAAGTACAGCGCGTAGAGGCTCGCGATGAACAGCGGGATCGTGAACACCGGATGCGAGATGATCTTCATGTACCGGCTGTGCAGCAGCTTCAGCAGCAGCTCGCGCGGTCCGGTCCGCCCCCGCCCGGCCGGCGGCAGCGCGCGCAGTGCCAGCGTCACCGGGGCGCCCAGCAGCAGCAGGATCGGCGACAGCATGCTGATCACCATGTGCTGCACCATGTGCACGCTGAACATGACCATGCCGTAGTCGTTGAGCTTGGTGCACATCACCAGTGCGATGCTCAGTACGCCCACGGTGAAGAACACGATCCGGTTCACCGGCCAGCCGTCCCCGCGCCGACGCAGCCGCACCACGCCGTACCCGTACAGGGCGAGCGCCAGGACGCAGCCGGTCAGGAAGAACGGGTCGGCGGAGAGCTCCAGCCCCCGCCCCAGCGTGAACGGCGGCAGATCCATGTTCATGCCGTGCCCGCTGTGATCCATCTGTTCACTCCCGATGGGGACACGTCCCCGTTTCGTGCCGGTTGTCCGGTCCAGAGTAGAACTGCCCCCGGTCGCGGTCGCGGCCGGGGGCAGTTCTGGGACGACGTGTCCTGACGGGGTGGACGAAGTGCTCTAGAGCACGCACTCCGCCTCGGCGTACCGCTCCGCGGGGACCGTCTTGAGCGTCTCGACGGCCTCGCCCAGCGGGACCATCACGATGTCGGTGCCGCGCAGCGCCGTCAGCATCCCGAACTCGCCCCGGTGCGCCGCCTCCACCGCGTGCCAGCCGAACCGGGTCGCCAGGACCCGGTCGTACGCGGTGGGCGTGCCGCCGCGCTGGACGTGGCCGAGGATGACCGGACGGGCCTCCTTGCCGAGCCGCTGCTCCAGCTCCCCGGAGAGCTGGGTGGCCACGCCGGCGAACCGCTCGTGACCGTAGATGTCCTTGACGCCCTGCTCGAACTGCATGGAGCCCTCGCGGGGCTTGGCGCCCTCGGCGACCACCACGATGGCGAACTTCTTGCCCGCCGAGAAGCGCTTGCCGACCAGCTCGGTCAGCTCGTCGATGTCGAAGGGGCGCTCGGGCACCACGATGGCGTGGGCGCCGGCGGCCATACCGGAGTGCAGGGCGATCCAGCCGGTGTGACGGCCCATGACCTCGACGATCAGCACCCGCTGGTGCGACTCGGCGGTGGTCTTCAGCCGGTCCAGCGCCTCGGTGGCGACGCCGACGGCGGTGTCGAAGCCGAAGGTGACGTCGGTGGAGGCGATGTCGTTGTCGATGGTCTTGGGGACGCCGACGATCGGGAGGCCGGCCTCGGAGAGGAGGTTCGCGGCCTTGAGGGTGCCCTCGCCGCCGATCGGGATGATGGCGTCCAGGCCGAGGTCCGCGACATGGCCGCGGGCGCGCTCCACGCCGTCGCGCAGATGCGCGGGCTGGACGCGGGAGGAACCGAGGATCGTGCCGCCGCGGGCCAGGATGCCGCCCACCGCGTCAAGGTCGAGCTTGCGGTAGTCGCACTCCAGCAGGCCCTTCCAGCCGTCGTGGAAGCCGATGACCTCGTCGCCGTGGTCCACCACCGCGCGGTGCACGACGGAACGGATGACGGCGTTGAGGCCGGGGCAGTCGCCGCCGGAGGTGAGTACGCCAATGCGCATGGCCCGGAAACCTTTGCAACGTTAAGTCGACGACCGGACCACGTCGTCCGGTTGGATCCCCGCCACCCTACCGGCGCAGGGTGGCGGGACCGAACCGGCCGTCCGCCTGCTGGACTCCGCTCAACCGAGCGGAAAACGCCTCAGGCGCACACCGCTCGGGCGAGCGGAAAACGCCTCAGGCGCACGCCGCTCAGGCGAGCGGAAAGCGCCTCAGGCGGGCTGGGTCGCCGAGGCGATCCGCTCGGCGCGCAGCGCCTCGTACCAGCGGTCGTCGGTGGGCGGCAGCGCGTTCACGTCGAGGGCCAGCTTCAGCAGCAGATCGGCGATCTGCGGGTTGCGGGCCAGCACGGGGCCGTGCATGTACGTCCCGAAGACCGTGTCGTTGTACGCGCCCTCCGTGCCGTCCCCGGTGCCGTTGCCCCGGCCGAACTGCACCCGGGCCAGCGGCCGTGCCGTCGGGCCGAGATGGGTGACGCCCTGGTGGTTCTCGAACCCGGTCAGCGGCGGCAGGCCGAGGTGCGGGTCGATGTCCCCGAGTACGTCGCCGACGCACCGTGCGCCCTCGCCGCGGGTGGAGACCACGTCGAGCAGACCGAGACCGGCCTCGCGCTCGCCGAGGTCGTTGACGAACTCGTGCCCGAGGATCTGGTAGCCCGCGCAGACCGAGAAGATGATCGCGCCGTTGGACGCGGCCCGGCTCAGCCCGCCGTCGCGGCGCAGCCGCTCGGCCGCCAGGCGCTGTGGCCGGTCCTCTCCGCCGCCGATCAGGTAGATGTCGCCGGACGTCGGCACCGGCTGGTCGCTGCGCACGTCGACGCGCTGAACGTCCAGACCGCGCTGCCGGGCACGTCGCTCCACGACCAGGGCGTTGCCCTGGTCGCCGTAGGTGCTGAGCAGGTCGGGGTAGACCCAGACCAGACGCAGACCGTTGTTGCTCATGCTTCGTCCTCTCCGGAGGTGGCCGGGGCCGGGGTCAGTTGCCGACACGACGGCGCAGATCCTGGAAGGCGGTGTAGTTGGCGATGACCTCGATGCGGCCGGGCGGTGCGTGACTCACGGCCTCGTCGAGCGTCTCGCAGACCCGGAAGTCGAGACCGGCGACTTCGAGGCGGACCGCGAGGTCCAGCTTCCGGTCGCCGAGCACGAAGATCGGGTGACCCGCCAGCTGCGTGTAGTCCACGTCCCACAGCCAGGAGGTGTCCGTGCCGTCCGCGCCGCGCGCGTTCACCGAGAGGATCACCGGCGTCGGCGGCGGGTCGATCAGCGAGAACGTCTCCAGCCAGCCGGCCGGGTTCTTCGCCAGCAGCAGACGCAGCTCACGGTTCTGGAAGGTGACGACGTCATAGCGTCCGGCCACCGCCTGCACCTGGTACATCCGCTCCAGCGCGACCTGCGGCGGCACGCCGAAGACGGCGGCGACGGCGGCGGAACTGGTGGCGTTCGCCTTGTTCGCCCGGCCCGGCAGCTGGAGGTGGATCGGCCACGCCGAACCGTGCGGGTCCAGGACGTAGTCGCCGTTCAGCGCCCAGCTCGGGGCGGGGCGGCGGAAGCCGCACTGCCCGCAGAACCAGTCGTCGCCCGGGCGCTGCATCACGCCGCCGCAGGACGGGCAGGACCAGGCGTCGTCCTTCCACGCCTGGCCGGCCGCCACCCACACCACGTTGGGCGAGGAGGAGGCCGCCCAGACGACCAGCGGGTCGTCCGCGTTCGCGATGACCACGGCCTTCGAGCCGGAGAGGCCCTCGCGCCAGTGCTCGGCCATCATCCGGGTCTCGGCCGCGCGGTCCAGCTGGTCGCGCGAGAGGTTGAGCAGGGCGATCACCTTGGGGGTGGTGTCGCGCGCGACCCCCGCCAGATACTTCTCGTCGACCTCGATCACGCCGAACTTCGCGTCCGAGCCGCCGGCCAGCGCCGAGGTGATGCCCGCGGGCATGTTCGCGCCGAGCGCGTTCGACACGACGGGCCCGGCGGCCCGCAGCGCCTCGGCGATCAGCCGTGTGGTGGTCGTCTTGCCGTTCGTCGCCGACACGAGGATCACGTCCAGGTGCTGCGCCAGCCGCCCCAGCAGGTCGGGGTCGAGTTTGAGCGCCACCCGGCCGCCGATCACCGATCCGCTGCCCCGCCCCGCGGCGCGTGACACCGCCGCCGCGGCCTTGCCCGCCGTCACGGCCAGTTTGGCCCGCGGCGACAACGGCTCCGTGTTGCCTGCCATCGTCCTAGATCCTCCTTGCATCGGTCCGCGCCCAGCCTATCGATGTCCGCCGCGGCGACCGCACCGCGGCACCACGGGAACTCCCCGGCCCCGGCGGAACGTAACCTTGCCGCCATGCGAAACCGCCCGATCCCCGGCAGCTCCGGACTGGTCCGTGAGATGAGTCTGCTCGGCGACCCGTTGCTCCACCGCGCCTGCGAGGACGTCACGGACTTCGGCCCGTCGCTGGCACGGCTGGTCGAGGACATGTTCGCGACGATGTACGCCGCGCAGGGTGTCGGGCTCGCCGCCAATCAGGTCGGCGTCCCGCTCAGGGTGTTCGTCTACGACTGCCCGGACGACGACGATGTCCGCCATCTGGGACACGTGGTCAATCCCGAACTGGTCGAGGCGGACGGACTCACCGTACGCGGACCGGAGGGCTGTCTGTCACTTCCCGGTCTGGAAGCGGGCACGGATCGCTTCGACCACGCGGTCGTCGAGGGGCTCACGATGACCGGCGAGCCGGTCCGGATCGCCGGGACGGGATGGTTCGCCCGGTGCCTCCAGCACGAGTGCGACCACCTGGAGGGCACGGTCTACACCGACCGGCTGACCGGGCTGCGGCGCACCCGGGCGCTGCGCGCGGCGCGCCGCGCACCGTGGGCGCGCAAGGACTGAGGCCCGCCGGGCTCCGGGGTCCGGCGTCGCGAGAGGGTCAGAACCCCGGGCCGCCGTGGCGGTCGCCCGCCTCCGCGAGCCTGCCCCACAGCAGATCGGCGAGGCTGCTCACCAGCCGTTCGCGGGAGCAGGGCCGGTCGCCGAGCCACCAGTCGCCCGCCGCGTGCATCATGCCGACGATGCCGTGCCCCCAGATACGGGCCATCTGCTCGCTGTCCGGGCCCAGGTCGACGCGCTCGGCGATCACCTGGCCCAGCTCCTCGCCGAGGCGGCGCAGCAGCGGGGCGGAGTGCCGGCCGACGTCGAAGCCCTGTTCGGGGGAGGGGGCGGTGTCGGCACCGTCGGCAGGATGCATCAGGAAGCGGTAGACCTGGGGGCGGGCCTCGATCGCGGCGAGATAGGTGTCGAGCGTCGACTCCACCCGCTCACGCCGGTCGGCGGGCGCGTCCAGGGCGGCCCGCAGGGCGCTGAGCAGCGCGTCGGTGTGGCGCTTGGCGAGGGCGCGGTAGAGGCCGCCCTTGTCCCCGAAGTGGCGGTAGAGAATGGGTTTGGTGATCCCGGCCTCGGCGGCAATGGCGTTCATCGAGGCCCGCGGTCCGTCCCTGAGTACCACCCGGTCCGCCGCTTCCAGCAACTCGCGGCGACGGCGCTCGGCCGCGGTCCGCTGCCGCTCGGCGTTTCGTGCGGTCTCCATGTCGTCTCTTCTCCCACCCCTGGCCACGCGATGCCGTCGCATCGCCTCTGCACGCCCGCGCAACGTAACACTCCGCCGGGCGGGCGCCTGATCGGCTCCGTGGCGGTTGACAGTACCTACTTACCGGTAACAGACTGTGGTTACCGGTAGTAACATATGGTTTTCGCCGCAGTGCCTGGAGGGGAACATGACCGAGTTCACGCTCGATCTCAACGACGACCAGAAGCAGGTCAAGGAGTGGCTCCACGGCTTCGCGGCGGATGTCATCCGCCCCGCCGCCTCGGAGTGGGACGAGCGTGAGGAAACGCCCTGGCCCGTCATCCAGGAAGCGGCCAAGGTCGGCATCTACTCCCTGGACTTCTACGCCCAGCAGTTCTTCGACCCTACGGGTCTCGGCATCCCCATGGCCATGGAAGAGCTCTTCTGGGGCGACGCGGGCATCGCCCTGTCGATCGTCGGTACGGGCCTGGCGGCCGTCGGCGTCCTCGCCAACGGCACCGAGGAGCAGATCGGCACCTGGATCCCGCAGATGTACGGCGACGCCGACGACGTGAAGGTCGCCGCCTTCTGCTCGTCCGAGCCCGACGCCGGATCGGACGTCGCCTCGATGCGCACCCGGGCCGTCTACGACGAGGCCAAGGACGAGTGGGTCCTCAACGGCACCAAGACCTGGGCGACCAACGGCGGCATAGCCAACGTGCACGTGGTCGTCGCCGTCGTCGACCCCGACATCGGCTCCAAGGGCCACGCCTCCTTCATCGTGCCGCCGAACACCCCCGGTCTCTCCCAGGGCCAGAAGTTCAAGAAGCACGGCATCCGCGCGTCCCACACCGCCGAGGTGGTCCTGGAGGACGTCCGCGTCCCCGGACACTGCCTGCTCGGCGGCAAGGAGAAGCTCGACGAGCGCCTCGCCCGCGCCCGGGAGCGGGCCAGGTCCGGCGGCGAGCGGGTCAAGAACGCGGCGATGGCCACCTTCGAGGCGTCCCGCCCGGCCGTCGGCGCGATGGCCGTGGGCACCGCCCGCGCCGCCTACGAAGTCGCTCTCGACTACGCGCAGACCCGCAGCCAGTTCGGCCGCCCGATCATCGACAACCAGGGCATCGCCTTCCAGCTCGCCGACATGCGCACCCGGATCGACGCCGCCCGGCTGCTGGTCTGGCGCGCCTCGTGGATGGCCACCACCGGCAAGCCGTTCACCTCGGCCGAGGGCTCCATGTCCAAGCTGTACGCGAGCGAGACCGCCCGGGACGTCACCGCGCAGGCGATCCAGATCCTCGGCGGCAACGGCTTCACCCGTGAGTACCCGGTCGAGCGCATGCACCGGGACGCGGCCATCTACACCATCTTCGAGGGCACCAGCGAGATCCAGCGCCTGGTGATCGCCCGCACCCTGTCGGGCATGCCGATCCGCTAGCCGCCGCAAACGACGGGAAGCGGGGCGGTCCGGTACGCGCGTCCCGGACCGCCTCCCTTCCGGCGTTCTCAGCCGGGCAGCTGCGCCTCGATCGCCGCCACGACCTCCGTGGCCTCGGGCTCGGCGCGCGGCCGGAGCCGGGCGACGGGCTCACCGGCCGGCGAGATGAGGAACTTCTCGAAGTTCCACTGGACGTCCCCGGCCTCTCCGTCCGCGTCCGCCAGCTTCGTCAGCTCCACGTACAGCGGATGCCGGTCCGCGCCGTTGACGTCGATCTTCTCCAACAGCGGGAAGGTGACCCCGTACGTCGTCGAGCAGAAGCTCTGGATCTCCTCCGCGCTGCCCGGTTCCTGCCCGGCGAACTGGTTGCACGGGACACCGAGCACGGTCAGGCCCCGGTCCCCGTAGTTCTGCTGCAGCCGCTCCAGGCCCTCGTACTGCGGGGTGAGCCCGCACTTCGAGGCCACGTTCACCAAGAGGACGGCCCGGCCGCTGTACGCGCCCAGCGTGGTCGGCTCGCCCGCGAGGGTGCGCAGCGGAATGTCGTGCAGCGTCATGAAACTCTCCCTGATCGTTGCGTGGTGGTGCCCATGGTGCCGCCCGCCGCTCACGGAGCGGCGAGCTCCTTGTAGTAGAAAGTGGTCGGCTTGAGGCTGCCCGCCGGATCCGCCGCGTATCCCGGTACGCTCCCGACCTTCGTCCAGCCCGCCTTGCGGTAGACCTGCTCGGCCAGGCTGCCGCTCTCGGTGTCCAGGATCAGCAGCGTGATGCCCTCGGTGGCCGCGTACGCCTCGACCGCGGCCAGCAGCGCCCCGCCGAGCCCCTGGCCGCGCGCGGAGGGCCGGACCATCAGCTTGGCGACCTCCGCGCGGTGCCGGGCGTTCGGCAGCGGAGCACGGACCAGGGCGATCGTCCCCGAGACCCGCCCGCCCTCGCGGGCGATCCAGGTGCCGATCCGCCCCGCCTCCACGTCGGCGGCCCGCTCACGCCACCAGGCGGCGGCCGTCTCCCGGTCCAACGGGGCGAGGAAGCCCACCGAGGACCCCTCGGCGACGGTCTCGACCAGGAGGCAGGCCAGCTCGTCGGCGTACGTGACCAGCTCGGGGGCGGACACGTGGACGATCTCGGTCATGGGCGGGAGTCCTTTCGCGGGGGAACGGTCGGAACTATCGGGAGGGGCGGCAGGGCGGGGGAGTGGTGAGGAGCCGGGTCGAGGGTCAGGGCAGGACGATGAGCAGGGCGTAGCGGGTCCGTCCGGGGCCCGCGCAGCGGAAGCGGGAGGGGCCGTGCAACCGGAAGCGGAGGCAGTCCCCCGTGCGCACGGTGTGCGTCACCTCGGCGACCGTCACCTCCACCGTGCCTTCCTGTACCCAGATGTGCTGCTCGACACCGGGTACGGGTGCGTCCTCGTAGGCGACCGACGCACCCGGTTCGAGGATCGACTCCACGACCTCGGCGCGCAGTCCTGCGTGCGGCGGCGAGACCGAGCGCCGGACGAACCCGGCTTCCTGGTCGCGCCAGACCGCCTGCCGCGCCTCGGGCACCAGAGGCGGGGGCTCCGCCTCCACCTCCATGAGCAGCCGGGACATCGTCCGGCCGTAGACCGTGCACAGCCGCCCGAGCAGGGTGGCGGTCGGGCTCACCTCGCAGCGCTCCAGCCGGGACAGCGTCGACCGGCTCACCCCGCTGCGGTGGGCCAACTCGTCCAGGGACCAGCCCTGTTCGGTGCGCAGCTCCGCCAGTCTCACGGCGAGCCGGACGCCCAGAGGGTCCGGCTCCTCCGTCGCTTCTCTCATATCAGGGAAGATATCCCGAATACGGGACAGGCTCTAGGCGGCCTTCTCCGGCTGTCCTCGGCCCCCGTCCACCGGCGCGGGCGTCAGCCGAAGGGTGACCACGTACGCCACCACCACCGACACGATCACCAGGGGCATCACGGTGAGCCCGTCCTCGCCCAGCAGGAGCGTCGCCAGGAGCACCGAGGTCATCGGCAGCCGCAGCATCGCCACGCACATGGCACCGACGCCCATCGCGAACCCGGCCGTGAGATCCAGCCCCGGCAGATGGGACAGCGCGATGCCTCCCACCGCGCCCACGAACATCGCGGGGAAGACGGGGCCGCCCCGGAAACAGCTCAACGAGGCGCAGTAGGCGAACGACTTGCAGACGATGAGCAGCACCAGCGCACCGACCGAATACCCCGCGCTCCCGGACAGGAGATGGCCCAACTCGTGCTCGCCCGAGTACAGCACCTCGGAGCCGTCCTCGCCCGACGTCTCGGCGTACACCAGCGCGAGCCCGCCGACGACCAGCCCCATCACCGCCGTGGCCACCACCGTCCGCCGCTCCACACGTTCCTGCAGGGCCAGCGACAGTCGGCGGATGCCCGCACCGGCGAAGGCGGCCGCGACCCCGAGAACCAGCGCCCACCCGAACCCGGCGGCGTCGGGGACCGCCGTCGGCGGGACGTCGCCCAGCGTCAGCGAGTAGGTCCCCAGACCCGTCCAGGAACCCAGTCCCGTGAAGATCAGCGCGCCGATCCCCGCGGAGAGCAGCCCGGGAACCAGCACCACGCCCAGCATCGGCCCGGCCAGCCCCGACACCTCCATCAGCAGGAACGCGCTCAGCAGCGGGGACCCCAGCAGGGCGCTCACCGCGGCGAAGCTCCCCGACGCCCCGACCAGGGACCGCGCCTGTGGTGTCAGGTCCCGTTTGACGCGCCCCGCCGCCCAGACGGCCAGCCCGCCGCCCAGCGCGATCAGGGGCGCCTCCGGCCCGAGCACGGCGCCCACGCCCAGCGAGAGCAGCGCCGCCAGGGCGATGCCGGGCAGGTCGGCCGGGGCCGGGGCCCCGGTGGACACCAGCCCCTCCGCCGGCCGGTGCCCGCCCCCGCCCGGCAGCCGGCGGACGGTGAGGCCGACCAGGAGACCCGCGACGCCGAGCAGTGGTACGGGCCACCAGGACGGCGTCTCCTCGAAGCCCATCGCCCTCGGCAGCTCCGTGTACGTCAGCGACTGGAGCTCCGAGACGAGGGCCAGGAAGCCGAACGCGACCGCGGAGACCGGCACCCCGAGAACGGCTGCCATCAGCAGGAGCCCCGCGTACCTCCGCGTGCGGACCGCCGCGTACGGGTCCTCCGGCGCTGCGACGGGTGTGCCCGGAGGCGTGGCCGGCATAGGTCGAACTCCTCGGCGTGACGATCCCCGGGAAGGGGAGGGGCGGGCCCCACGGTTCACGCCGGACTACCACGCGCCGGCGCACCGGGCGCCTCCCCGCCGCCGGGGACACGCCCTCCGGTGCACAAGGTCAGCCGCCCGGCCCCGGAAGACCGTTCGCGTCGCCCACCGGGACCTCTGCCGGCAGCCGTCCCGAGGCCACCCCCGGTCCGCGGACTGCGCTTCGAGGACGGTCAGCGGGTCGGGGCGTCGCGGCGACGCCGTGAACTCCGCATGGCTCTACCGGGGAGCGCCCCGCCGGCGGCCTGCCGAGAGCCGCCGTTCGGACGATGTCGCGTGAGGTGCGGCGCGAAGCGGCGCCACGGCTTCCCGGCCCACGAGGTGCCCCTTCCGGAGTTCGTCAGGCCTCTTCGGTGAGCCGGCGGTGACGGTCGTGCCGGAGACCGACCCGCCGCCAGATCGCCCGCTGGGCCTTGAGCGCGGCCGTGCCCACCACGATCAGCACCAGGATGTTCACTACGAGCTGGATGGCCGAGCCCCGCACGTCGGGCCAGCTGGTGAACGCCGTGGAGACCGCGATGTCCGCAGCGGCCGGGATCGTCGTCACGGAGATGAACACGCCGAGCAGGGCGCTGCTCCGGGCCTCGGTGAGCGACACGATCCCGACGATCCCGGCCAGGGTGGCGACGGCCACCGAGAAGAAGTTCGGTGTGTTGATGAGATTGGAGACGGGGCGCAACCCCAGGTCGAAGGCCTCCGACTGCAGCCCGAAACCGCGGATGAGGAGGGCGAAGAGGAACGTGACGACGATGGTGAGAAGGAAACCGGTCCCCAGGGCGGCCAGTCCGCTGCGTACCACGGCCCGATGGCCCCGGTCGATCCCCAGCGCCACACTGACGATGGCGCCGTACTCCGGCCCGACGACCATCGCCGCCACGATCAGGATCTGCGAGTTGGTGACGATGCCGACCGAACCGATCAGCCCGGCGACCACGAGATAGAGATAGAAGCTCGGCGGGTACCGCCCGCCGGACCTGATGCGCGCCTCGACCTGCTCCCAGACCGGCGCCCGGCTCAGCGGCCCCAGCTCGCGCCGCCCCTCTACGGAGGCTCTGCCGGGGAAGGCCATGTCGACCGGTTCGATGACCAGTGTGCCCCGCTGGTCGAGGTGGACGTCGAGCAGACGGTGCAGCACGTCGTTCGCCGCCCCCGCCAGTACGTCGCAGGCGATGGAGTCACCGTCGGGACGGCGCGCGGCGTCGCGCTGGACGATGAGATTGAGCACGCAGGGATCGTCCGAGAGCAGGCCGACGACCTCGTCGGTCAGGTCCGGCGGGCTCACCGCGCGGATGTGGATCATGTCCATCCCGCTACCTCCGCGGCTCCCGGCCCCGTCGCACGGAGCTCCGCCCGGCCGGCGTCCCGGGGGTCACTCCAGTAACGCGGCCCCGGCCCCGTTCGGCAAACCGGGCACCCGGCCCCGTCCCGTCGCACGGACGCGTGCCGCGCACCCGGGACGGGAGCGCCGGACAGTGAGGGGACGGGGCCGGACCGGGAGGAAGGCGAATGGACCGGTATCCGCCGATCGCCGACCACGGGCTCGACATGGTCAACCGCTCCGCGATCACCCTGAAGCTGCTCACCTACGAACCCAGCGGCACCCCCGTCGCCGCGGCTCTCGCTCATCATGGCGGCCCGCACCCTGGACGAGGCGCTCGACCGGGAGCGCGGTCGTCCCTGAGCCACGAGGGCCCTGCCGGGCGGCCGCGGTGCCGTGCTGGCAGGATCGGCGCGTGGAGATTCCCGACACCCTTCCCGAACCGCTGCCCGGTGCCGCCGGAGCCGTCGCCGGGGACCCCGCTGCCGAAGGCGAGCAGCACCGGGGCCGCCGCCTCGTCCGCTGCCGCCTCTGCGGCCGGCCCCTCACCGGGACCGGCTCGCGCCGGGCAGGCCTCGGACCGTCCTGCGACGCCAAGCTGCACCCGGCGCCGCCGGACATCCGCACCCGCCGCCACGAGGTCGACCAGGACCCGCTGCCCGGCACGTAGAACGGGGCTCGCTCGCAGGCCGCTAGGACGGGGCGGGGCTTCAGCCGCTCGCCAGCCGCCGGAACAGCCCCTCCTGCACCACCGACACCAGCAGCTGCCCCGAACGGTCGTAGATCCGGCCCCGCGCCAGACCCCGGCCGCCCGTGGCGATCGGGGACTCCTGGTCGTACAGGAACCACTCGTCCGCCCGGAACGGCCGGTGGAACCACATCGCGTGGTCCAGCGAGGCCATGTCGAAGCCGCGCGGACCCCACAGCGGCTCCACCGGGATCCGGACCGCGTCCAGCAGCGTCATGTCGCTCGCGTACGTCAGCGCGCAGGTGTGCACCAGCGGGTCGTCGCCCAGCGGGCCCACCGCCCGCATCCACACCGCACTCCGCGGATCCGCGTCCTTGATCTCGTCCTTCGTCCAGCGCAGCCGGTCGACGTAACGGATGTCGAAGGGCTGCCGCCGGGCCATCCGCTCCAGAGCCTCCGGCAGTACGCCCAGGTGCTCGCGCACCTCCTCGGCCACCGTCGGGAGCTCCTCCGGGTCCGGGACGATCCGGGCCGGCGGCAGCTGATGCTCGAACCCCGCCTCCTCGGGGCGGTGGAAGGACGCCGTCAGGTTGAAGATCGTCCGGCCCTCCTGGACCGCCGTCACCCGCCGGGTGGTGAACGACCGGCCGTCCCGCACCCGCTCCACCTGGTACACGATCGGCACTCCGGGACGGCCCGGCCGCAGGAAGTAGGCGTGCAGCGAGTGCACCGGCCGCTCCCCGTCGGTGGTCCGGCCCGCCGCCACCAGCGCCTGGCCCGCGACCTGCCCGCCGAAGACCCGTTGCAGGGACTCCTCGGGGCTGCGGCCGCGGAAGATGTTGACCTCGATCCGCTCCAGGTCGAGCAGGTCGACCAGGTGCTCGGCCGGGTTCGTCATGCCGTACCTCTCCATTCCGGTGCAGGGGGGTATCTCACAGCTGGCCGACCTCGGTGACCCGGACGACCGCCCGGCCCTCCTCGTCGGACGCCGCGAGATCCACCTCGGCCTTGATGCCCCAGTCGTGATCGTCCGCCGGGTCGGCGAACGCCTGCCAGACCCGCCACAGCCCGTGCGCCGGGTCCTCCTCGATCTTCAGCAGCTTCGGACCGCGCGCGTCCGGACCGGTCCCGATCTCCTCGTGCGCGTCCCAGTACGCGTCCATCGCCTCGCCCCAGGCGTCCTCGTCCCACCCGGCGTCGCCGTCCAGCTCGCCCAGGTCCCGGACCCGGTCCAGCGCGGCCAGCTCCACCCGGCGGAACATCGCGTTGCGCACCAGCACCCGGAAGGCGCGGGTATTGGCCGTGACCGGCTTGACCTCGTCCGCCTTCTCCTGGGCCTGCTCGGCGGTCTCCACCTCGGGGTTGGCCAGCTGCTCCCATTCGTCCAGAAGACTGGAGTCCACCTGACGCACCATCTCGCCGAGCCAGGAGATCAGGTCCTGGAGGTCCTCCGACTTCACGTCGTCCGGGATCGTGTGCTCCAGCGCCTTGTACGCGCTCGCCAGATACCGCAGCACGATGCCCTCGGTCCGGGCCAGCTCGTAGTGCGAGGTGAACTCCGTGAAGGTCATGGCACGTTCGTACATGTCCCGGATCACCGACTTCGGCGACACCGGGTGGTCGTTCACCCACGGATGGCTCGTGCGGTACACGTCGTAGGCGTGCCACAGGAGCTCGCTCAGCGGCTTCGGGTACGTGACGTCCTGGAGCAGTTCCATCCGCTCCCCGTACTCGACCCCGTCCGCCTTCATCTGCCCCACGGCCTCGCCGCGCGCCTTGTTCTGCTGGGCGGCCAGGATCTGGCGCGGATCGTCCAGCGTCGACTCGACGACCGAGACCATGTCCAGCGCGTACGAGGGGGACTCGGCGTCCAGCAGGTCGAACGCGGCCAGCGCGAACGTGGAGAGCGGCTGGTTCAGCGCGAAGTCCTGCTGGAGGTCGACCGTCAGCCGGACGATCCGGCCCTCGGCGTCCGGCGTCTCCAACCGCTCCACCACCCCGCCGTCCAGCAGCGAGCGGTAGATGGCGATCGCCCGCCGGATGTGCCGCAGCTGCGCCCGGCGCGGCTCGTGGTTGTCCTCCAGCAGATGCCGCATCGCCTCGAACGCGTTGCCCGGGCGCGCGATCACCGCGAGCAGCATGGTGTGGGTCACCCGGAAGCGGGAGCTCAGCGGCTCGGGATCGGAGGTGATCAGCTTGTCGAAGGTGGTCTCCGACCAGGCGACGAAGCCCTCCGGGGCCTTCTTGCGGACCACCTTCCGCTTCTTCTTCGGGTCGTCGCCCGCCTTCTTGACGTTCTTCTCGTTCTCGATGACGTGCTCCGGCGCCTGCGCCACGACGAAGCCGGCCGTGTCGAACCCGGCCCGCCCGGCCCGGCCCGCGATCTGGTGGAACTCCCGCGCGCGCAGGGTCCGCACCCGGGTGCCGTCGTACTTGGTGAGCGCCGTGAACAGCACCGTGCGGATGGGCACGTTGACGCCGACGCCGAGCGTGTCCGTGCCGCAGATCACCTTCAGCAGACCCGCCTGGGCCAGCTTCTCCACCAGACGGCGGTACTTGGGCAACATCCCCGCGTGGTGCACCCCGATGCCGTGGCGTACGTAACGGGAGAGGTTCTGGCCGAACTTGGTGGTGAAGCGGAAGCCGCCGATCATGTCGGCGATCTTCTCCTTCTCCTCCTTCGTGCACATGTTGATGCTCATCAGCGACTGTGCCCGCTCGACGGCCGCCGCCTGAGTGAAGTGCACGATGTAGACCGGCGACTGCCGGGTGTCCAGCAGCTCGGTCAGCGTCTCGGTGATCGGCGTGAAGCGGTATTCGTAGCTGAGCGGCACCGGACGGGTCGCCGAGCGCACCACGGAGGTGGGCCGACCGGTGCGCCGGGTCAGGTCCTTCTCGAACATCGCGACGTCGCCGAGGGTCGCCGACATCAGCACGAACTGGGCCTGCGGAAGCTCCAGCAGCGGGATCTGCCAGGCCCAGCCCCGGTCGGGCTCGGCGTAGAAGTGGAACTCGTCCATCACGACCTGGCCGATGTCGGCGTACTTGCCGTCGCGCAGCGCGATGGAGGCCAGCACCTCGGCCGTACAGCAGATCACCGGGGCGTCCGCGTTGACCGAGGCGTCGCCGGTGAGCATGCCGACGTTCTCGGTGCCGAAGAGCTTGCACAGGTCGAAGAACTTCTCCGACACCAGCGCCTTGATCGGCGCCGTGTAGAAGGTGACCTTGTCCTGCGCCAGCGCCGTGAAGTGCGCGGCCGCCGCCACCAGGCTCTTGCCGGAGCCGGTCGGGGTGGAAAGGATCACGTTCGCCCCGGAGACCACCTCGATCAGCGCCTCCTCCTGAGCCGGATAAAGGGTGATGCCCTGGGTCTCGGTCCATGAGGAGAAGGCCTCGAAGAGGGCGTCCGGGTCGGGTGTCTTGGGCAGCTGGTCGATGAGGGTCACACCCCCCATCTTGCCTGTCTTCGGCCCGGATGAGGGAACCGGCGGACGGCACGAAGATCACGGACGATACGCTGCGGTCTCAACCTGCCCGCGCCCTACCGGTGATGGGCGTACGCAGCAGTGGGGGCGGGAAAGACCATGATGGGACCGGCACACTCCCTGTCAGGGGCAGCGGCCTGGCTGGGGGTGGGCGCGGCGGCCGCCGCCGCGGGCCACACGATGCCCTGGCCCGTCCTCGTCGTCGGGGCGCTGATCTGCGCCGGAGCCGCGCTCGCCCCCGACCTCGACCACAAGTCCGCGACCATCTCGCGCGCCTTCGGACCTGTCTCCAAAGCCCTCTGCGAGATCGTCGACAAGCTCTCCTTCGCCGTCTACAAGGCCACCAGGAGCACCGCCGACCCCCGCCGCACCGGCGGCCACCGGACACTGACCCACACCTGGCTGTGGGCCGTCCTCGTCGGCGGCGGCTGTTCCGCCGCGGCGATCTCCGGCGGGCGCTGGGCGGTTCTCGCGATCCTCTTCGTCCACCTGGTGCTGGCGGTCGAGGGCCTGCTGTGGCGGGCCGCCCGGGTCTCCAGCGACGTCCTCGTCTGGCTGCTCGGCGCCACCAGCGCCTGGATCCTCGCCGGCGTCCTGGACCAGCCGGGCAACGGCGCCGGCTGGCTCTTCGACGCCCCCGGCCAGGAGTACCTGTGGCTCGGCCTGCCCATCGTGCTCGGCGCCCTGGTCCACGACATCGGTGACGCGCTCACCGTCTCGGGCTGCCCGATCCTGTGGCCCATCCCGATCGGCCGCAAGCGCTGGTACCCGCTCGGCCCTCCCAAGTTCATGCGCTTCCGGGCCGGCAGCTGGGTGGAGATGAAGGTACTGATGCCGGCCTTCATGGTCCTCGGGGGAGTGGGCGGGGCCGCCGCCCTCAACTACATATGACGCCCCTCACGGCGTCCGGGCGGCCTCCGGGGGCGTCCGGACCGGTCCCGCGCGGGCGGGCGACGCGCTCCGCCCCGTAGCACCATGGCAGCATGCTGCTCGCCGAGCTCGCCCAGGTTTCCCTGGAGGTCGCCGCCACCTCCGCCCGGTCCCGCAAGACGGCGCTCCTCGCCGGCCTCTTCCGGGACGCCGCACCCGAGGACGTCCCCGTCGTCATCCCGTACCTCGCCGGGCGGCTGCCCCAGGGCCGCATCGGCGTCGGTTGGCGGAGCCTGGGGGACCCGGTGGAACCGGCCTCCGGGGCGACCCTCACCGTCACCGGCGTCGACGCCGAGCTGACCGCCCTGGCCGAGACCTCCGGCCCCGGCTCCCAGGCCCTGCGCCAAAGGCGCCTGCGCGCCCTGTTCGCCGCCGCCACCGCCGACGAGCAGCGCTTCCTGCGGGCCCTGCTCACCGGTGAGGTACGCCAGGGGGCCCTGGAAGCCGTCGCCGCCGACGCCCTGGCCCACGCCGCCGGAGCACCGCCCGCCGACGTCCGGCGCGCCGTGATGCTCGCCGGGTCCCTCCAGGAGGTGGCCAAGGTCCTCCTCGCCGACGGACCCGGAGCGCTCGCCGGCTTCCGCCTCACCGTCGGGCGGCCCGTCCAGCCGATGCTCGCGCGGAGCGCCGCCTCGGTGGGCGAGGCCCTCGACAAGCTGGGCCCGTGCGCGGTCGAGGAGAAGCTCGACGGGATCCGGGTGCAGGTCCACCGGGACGGCGACCGGATCCGCGCGTACACCCGGACCCTCGACGACATCACCGACCGGCTGCCCGAACTGGTCACCGCCGTCGCCGCGCTCGACGCGCGCCGCTTCGTCCTCGACGGCGAGCTGATCGCCCTGGGGGAGGACGGCAGGCCCCGGCCGTTCCAGGAGACCGCCTCCCGGGTGGGCTCACGGCGGGACGTGGCCGGGGCCGCGGCGCACGTGCCCATCGTCCCCGTCTTCTTCGACGTCCTTCTCGTGGATGACGAGGACCTGCTCGACCGGCCCTTCGCCGACCGCCACGCGGCCCTGGCCCGACTGCTCCCCGCGAGCCTGCGGGTCCGGCGCACCCTCGTCGCCGATCCGGACGACCCCGAGGCCCGCGCGGCTGCCGACGCGTTCCTGGCGGACACCCTGGCGCGGGGTCATGAGGGAGTCGTCGTCAAGGACCTGACCGCCGTCTACAGCGCGGGCCGCCGGGGCGCGTCCTGGCTGAAGCTGAAGCCCGTGCACACCCTGGACCTGGTGGTCCTGGCCGTCGAGTGGGGCAGCGGCCGGCGCACCGGCAAGCTCTCCAACCTGCACCTGGGCGCCCGCCGGCCCGACGGCACCTTCGCGATGCTCGGCAAGACCTTCAAGGGGCTCACGGACGCCCTGCTGGACTGGCAGACCGAGCGGCTGGGGGAGCTGGCGACCGACGACGACGGCCATGTCGTCACCGTACGCCCGGAACTCGTCGTGGAGATCGCCTACGACGGACTCCAGCGCTCCACCCGCTACCCCGCCGGGGTCACCCTCCGGTTCGCCCGTGTCCTGCGCTACCGGGAGGACAAGACCGCGCGGGAGGCGGACACCGTGGAGACGGTCCTGTCCCGCCAGCGGTGAGCGCGCCCCGGGGGACCCGGGACGCGCTCGGACGTGCGTGACGGCTCAGTGCTCGATGACCGTCGCCGCCGTGTGCTCCTTGATCTGCTCCGGCGTCAGATAGACGTCCGTGTACTCGAAGTCCCGCAGCGTCGCCGGCTTGCGGGACTGGAACCCGGTCCGTACGAAGTCGTCACCGGCGACCGCGTTCAGCATCCAGTTCGTCATCACCCGGGTCCTGGCGACGTTCGTCCGCAGCGCCGACCAGTGGTAGCCGCGCGCCACCGCCTGCGCGGGCAGCCCGCGCAGCTCGATGCCCAGCGGCTTGGAGACGGCGTCCTTGCCGCCGAGGTCCACGACGAGCCCCAGGTCCTTGTGCACGTAGTCCTTGAGCGGCTGATGGCGCAGCGAGGCGATCAGGTTGTCCGCCAGCACCTTGCCCTGGCGCATCGCGTGCTGCGCGGTGGGCGGGCAGACCGCTCCGTCGCCCTTCGCGAGGTCGGGCACCGCGGCCGCGTCGCCGAGCGAGAACACCCCCTCCGCGCCCGGCAGGTTCAGCTGCGGGGTCACCGCGAGCCGACCGCGTACGGTCTCCGCGCCGAGGGTGGCGATCAGCGGGCTGGCGGCCACTCCGGCGGTCCAGATCAGGGTCCGGCAGGGCAGCACCCGGCCGTCGGTGAACGTGACCTCCTCCGGCCCCGCCTTCGCGATCGAGACCCCGAGCGACACCTCGATGTTCCGCTTGCGGAGCACCTCCAGGGCGGCCTGCCCCAGCTTGTCGCCCAGCTCCGGCATCAGCTTGGGCGCGATGTCGATCAGATGCCACTTGATCAGCCGCGGGTCCAGCCGCGGGTAGTGCCGGACCGCGCTGGTGGTCAGGCGCTGGAGGCAGGCGGCCGTCTCGGTGCCCGCGTAGCCGCCGCCGACCACCACGAACTGGAGCCGGGAAGCCCGCTCGGCCTCGTCGTCACTGGCGTCCGCCAGATCCAGCTGGGCGATGACGTGGTCCCGGACGTACGCGGCCTCGGCCAGCGTCTTCATCCCACGGGCGTTGTCCAGCAGCCCCGGGATGTCGAAGGTCCGGGTGACGCTGCCCGCCGCCAGCACGATGTAGTCGTACGGCTCGTTCACGATCTCGTCCGTGATCTTCCGGACCACACAGACCTTGGCCCGGGTGTCCACGCCGATCGCCCCGCCCGGCACGATCCGGGTCCGGTGGCGGCGGCTGCGGCGCAGCGACACCGCGACGGACTGCGGTGTGAGCACCCCGGAGGCCACCTGGGGGAGCAGCGGCAGATACAGCTGGTAGGAGAACGGCGTGACGAGCGTGATCCGGGCCTCTCCCGGAGCGAGCCTGCGCTCCAGGCGGCGTACGCACTCGACGCCTGCGAAACCGGCGCCGACGACGAGAATCCTGGGTGGTGCCACGGTCTGCGTCCCTTCTCGGGCTTGCGTGGTTCTGCGCTCGCCTGCCCCGTTTACCGGGTGATTCACCTCTCATCCTTAACCGGATGCCCCCGCGTCCGCCTCCTGGCAGGGGTCAACGGGGCCGCTCACAGGGGCGGGGCGACCGCCAGCTCCCGCAGCCAGTGGGCGGCCTCGGCGCCCCCCGGCACAGCCGGTCCACCCGGCGGTACGGGGAACATCCGCCCCCACGAGGCGGCCCGGCCGAGCGGCGCCAGCCGCCAGGCCAGGCTCACCGCACGCCGCAGCCCGGCCGCCGTGACGCCCCCGCCGGTCCACGGCTCCAGATAGGCGTCCCGCAGCCGGGGCAGCACCCCGGGGCCGCAGCGGTCACGGGCCGCGAGGGCGGGCACCAGCAGGCTGGAGAACGGATGCCCGACCAGCGCGTCGCCCCAGTCGAAGAACGCGTACCGGCCGCCCACGGGCGCGAAGAGCTGCTTCTCGTGCAGATCGGCGTGGTCCAGCGAGTCCGCCACCCCCGACGACGCCAGCTCCTCGCACCATTCCGCCATCCGGGGCCGCAGCGCCTCCAGCGCCGCCCGGTCCTCCCCGGTCAGCGCGGCGTTCTCCGCGATCAGCCGGTCGAACAGCGCCGGCAGCGCGAGCGGCCGGGCCGCCGGCACACCGAGTGCTTCGATCGCGTCCGCGTACGGGGTCAGCGCCCGCTGCATCGCGGCGTACTGGCGCAGCGGCTCCTCCCAGTACCGGGGGTCGACGGTGCCTCCCTCGCGTCCTTCCAGCACGTCCCACAGCACCGGGCCGCCATCCGGGGTGAGCGTCCAGCCACGCGCGGCCTCGACGGCGAGCGGGGCCAGCACCTGCTCCGGGACCCAGTGCGCCAGGGCCTCGGAGAGCCCCGCCTCGAACGCCGCGGAGGGCGGAACGGCCTTGAACCACACGGGCGCGGGCCCCGCGACGGTCAGCCGTACCAGCACCGACCAGGGGCGCAGGCGTACCGTTCGCGGGCCGGTCTCCCGCAGCCCGTGGGCGGCGAGGCCCTCGGTCACCCAGGCGAGGGCCGCCGCCCGCCAGGCCGGGTCCTCCCAGGGGCTCACGGCGTCCTCGAAGCGCCCCCGGTCCACGGTCGTGGGCACGTCGGCCGTGGCTTCGCCGGCCGTGGTTTCGTCGATGGTGGTTCCGTCATCTCCGCGCACCGGATCATGGGACCACCGGTCCCTGCGCGTGCGCACCGCATTTTTCCGGGGACACCCGTTCCCGTCCCGCACGACCGGTGGCCCCGTCCTCTCCGTCCCCCGCAACAGCGGGAGTTCGCCGGCCGCACCCCGTGCGAGGATGCTGCGGTGACCACCTCGCCCCCCTCGCCCGTGGCCGACGACTCCCCTGCGGCGGACGCCCCGCCCCACGATCACGGCCTGGGCCCCCGCGCCGCCGCGGTCCTCGTGTTCGGATCATCGGCCGCGGTCCTGGTGGTCGAGATCGTCGCCCTGCGGCTGCTGGCCCCGTACCTCGGCCTCACCCTGGAAACCAGCACGATGGTGATCGGCATCGCCCTCACCGCCATCGCGCTGGGCTCCTGGCTGGGCGGGCGCGTCGCGGACCAGGCCGACCCGCTCCGGCTCATCGCCCCGGCGCTCGGGGTGTCGGGCGTGGTCGTCGCGCTCACCCCGCTCCTGCTGCGCACCACCGCCCAGTGGTCACCGGCGCTGCTCCTGCTGGTCGCCTCGGCGACGCTCCTGGTGCCCGGAGCGCTGCTCTCCGCTGTGACCCCGTTCGTGACGAAGCTGCGGCTCACCAGCCTCGCCGAGACCGGCACGGTCGTCGGGCGGCTGTCGGGCATGGGCACCTTCGGCGCCATCGTCGGCACCGTCCTCACCGGGTTCGTCCTGGTCTCGCGACTACCCGTCAGCTCCATCCTGATCGGCCTCGGCGCCCTGCTGGTGCTCGGCGCCGCACTGGTCGGACGGCGGGCCCGCCACGGGCGACGCGCCTCGGCCGTCGCGCTCGCCACCGTCGTCGCGGGCTCCCTCGCCACCGCGTTCGCGCCCGGCGGCTGTGACGCGGAGACCCGCTACCACTGCGCACAGGTCGTCATGGACCCCGACCGGGACAGCGGCCGGACCCTCGTCCTCGACGGTCTGAGCCACTCCTACGTCGACGTCGAGGACCCGACGCACCTGAAGTTCGCGTATGTGCGCGCCATCGCGTCGGTGGTCGACACGGCCTTCCCTGCGGGGGAGCCGCTGACCGCCCACCACATCGGGGGCGGCGGCCTCACCTTCCCCCGCTACCTCTCGGCCGCACGCCCCGGGACGCGCAGCACCGTCTCCGAGATCGACGGCGGAGTCGTCCGCATCGACCGCGACCGGTTCGGCCTGGGGCCGTCGACCGCCACCGGAATCGACGTACGCGTGGAGGACGGCCGACTGGGCCTGCGCAGGCTGGACGCGGGAAGCCACGACCTGGTCGTGGGCGACGCCTTCGGGGGCGTCAGCGTGCCGTGGCACCTCACGACGTCACAGGCGCTGGGAGACGTCCGCCGGGCGCTCGACGAGGACGGCCTCTACGTCGCCAACCTCATCGACCACGGCGAGCTGGCCTTCGCCCGCGCCGAGGTCGCCACCCTCGCCGCGACCTTCGAGCACGTCGCGCTCCTCGGGAAGCCCGCGGACATCGGGCTGGACCCGACCGCGTCCACCGTGGGCGGCAATCTGGTGGTGGTCGCCTCCGGCCGGCCCATCGGCGCCCCCGCGGTCCAGAAAGCCCTGGACGCCCGGGACGTCGGCTGGAAGATCACCACCGGCGACGACCTCGCCCGCTGGACCGGGGACGCCCGGGTGCTCACCGACGACCACGCGCCCGTCGACCAGCTCCTCCAGCCCGACCGCACGCGGACGGCCCGGTGACCCCCGGGCCGTCCGCCGGGCGGCTCACCCGTGCCAGGACCGCCACAGGGACGCGTACGCGCCGTCCGCCGCCACCAGCTCGTCGTGGCTGCCCAGCTCGCTGATCCGGCCGTCCTCCACGACCGCGATCACATCCGCGTCGTGCGCGGTGTGCAGCCGGTGCGCGATCGCCACCACCGTGCGGCCCTCCAGTACCCGGGCCAGCGAACGCTCCAGATGACGGGCGGCCCGCGGGTCCAGCAGCGAGGTCGCCTCGTCCAGCACCAGCGTGTGCGGATCGGCGAGCACGAGCCGGGCCAGCGCGATCTGCTGGGCCTGCGCCGGGGTCAGCGCGAAGCCGCCCGAGCCGACCTCGGTGTCCAGCCCCTTCTCCAGGGCCTTCGCCCAGCCGTCCGCGTCGACCGCGGCCAGCGACGCCCACAGCTCCGCGTCCTTCGCCCCGTCGCGGGCCAGCAGGAGGTTGTCCCGGAGCGAGCCGACGAAGACGTGGTGCTCCTGGTTGACCAGGGCCACATGCTCGCGGACCCGCTCCGCCATCATCCGCGACAGCTCCGCCCCGCCGAGCCTCACCTCACCGGTGCGCGGCGCGTAGATCCCCGCCAGCAGCCGGCCCAGTGTGGACTTGCCCGCGCCGGAGGGGCCGACCAGGGCGATCCGGGTGCCCGGAGCCACGTCGAGCGACACCTTGTGCAGGACGTCGACACCCTCCCGGTACCCGAAGCGGACGTCGTCCGCCCGTACGTCCCGCCCGTCAGGACCGACCCCGGCGTCGCCCGCGTCCGGCTCGATCTCCCGGACGCCGACCAGCCGGGCCAGCGACACCTGGGCCACCTGGAGCTCGTCGTACCAGCGCAGGATCAGACCGATCGGGTCGACCATCATCTGGGCCAGCAGCGCACCCGTCGTCAGCTGTCCGACCGTGATCCAGCCCTCCAGCACGAACCAGCCGCCGAGCAGCAGGACCGCGCCGAGGATCGTCACGTACGTCGCGTTGACGACGGGGAACAGCACCGAACGCAGGAAGAGGGTGTACCGCTCCCAGGCCGTCCACTCCGTGATCCGCCGGTCCGACAGCGCCACCCGGCGGTCGCCGAGGCGGTGCGCCTCCACCGTCCGCCCGGCGTCGACGGTCTCCGCGAGCATCGCGGCGACGGCGGCGTACCCAGCGGCCTCCGAGCGGTACGCCGAGGGCGCGCGGCGGAAGTACCAGCGGCAGCCCACGATCAGCACCGGCAGCGCGACCAGCACGGCCAGCGCCAGCGGGGGAGCGGTCACCGTCATCGCGCCGAGCAGCAGACCGGCCCACACGACGCCGATCGCCAACTGCGGCACGGCCTCGCGCATCGCGTTCGCCAGCCGGTCGATGTCCGTGGTGATCCGGGACAGCAGATCGCCCGTCCCGGCCCGCTCCAGGACCCCGGGCGGCAGCCCGACGGACCGTACGAGGAAGTCCTCGCGCAGATCGGCCAGCATCTCCTCGCCCAGCATCGCCCCGCGCAGCCGCATGCTGCGCGTGAACAGGACCTGGATGACCAGCGCTACCGCGAAGATCGCTGCGGTGCGCTCCAGACGCAGGTCGGTGACACCGTTGGACAGGTCCTCCACCAGCCCGCCCAGCAGATACGGTCCGGTGATCGAGGCGATCACCGCCACCGCGTTGACCGTGATCAGGACGGCGAACGCCCTGCGGTGCCTGCGCAGCAGACTCCGTACGTAACTCCGCACGGTCGTCGGCGTGCCCACGGGCAGCGTCGTCGCCGACTCCGGGGCCGCGGGGTCGTACGCCGGGGGTGCGACGCCGATCATGCCCTCTCCTCGATTTCCTGGACGCACTTCATGGCGGGGACTTCGCCGACGCCGTTCGGCGGGCTCGCGGCGGCCGCCTCGTCGTCGGTCTCCCGGGTGACGACCGCCCGGTAGCGGGGTTCGGTGCGCAGCAGGTCGCGGTGGGTTCCCACGGCGACCACCGTGCCCTCGTGGACGAGCACCACCCGGTCGGCGGCGTCGAGCAGCAGCGGGGACGAGGCGAACGCCACCGTCGTACGGCCCTGGCGCAGCTTCGCGATCCCGGCGGCGACCCGCGCCTCGGTGTGCGAGTCGACCGCGGAGGTCGGCTCGTCAAGCACCAGCGCCTCCGGGTCGGTGACCAGCGACCGGGCCAGCGCGAGACGCTGGCGCTGACCGCCGGACAGGGACCGGCCGCGCTCGGTGATCCGGGTCCGCATCGGATCCCCGTCGTTGTCGGGGGAGGCCTGTGCCAGGGCGCTCAGCACATCACCGCACTGGGCCGCCTCCAACGCCGCCCCGGCGGTGACCAGGCCCGATGCCGGAATGTCCAGCAGCTCCTGGAGCGTGCCGGACAGCAGCACCGGGTCCTTGTCCTGGACCAGCACCGCGGTCCGTGCCGCGTCCAGCGGGATCTCGTCCAGGGCGACCCCGCCGAGCAGCACCGACGGAGCCTTCGCCGAAGCCTCCGTGTCCTCCTCGCCGGTCTCCGCGTGCCCGCCGAGCCGTTCGGCCAGCCGGCCGGCCTCGTCCGGGTCGCCGCAGACGACGGCGGTGAACCGCCCCCGGGGGGCCATCAGCCCGGTCACCGGGTCGTACAGATCACCGGAGGGCGTCACACCCTCGACGGTGGCCTCCCGCGCACTGCGGCGCAGCGACAGCACACGCACCGCACGCTGGGCGGACGGCCGTGAGAAGGAGTACGCCATCGCGATCTCCTCGAAGTGGCGCAGCGGGAACAGCATCAGGGTGGCCGCGCTGTAGACGGTGACCAGTTGACCGACGTCGATGCGGCCGTCCCGGGCCAGCGTCGCCCCGTACCAGACCAGGGAGATCAGCAGGATCCCCGGCAGCAGCACCTGCACCGCCGAGATCAGCGCCCACATCCGGGCCGAGCGCACCGCCGCCCGGCGGACCTCCTGGGAGGCGCGGCGGTAGCGGCCCAGGAACAGCTCCTCGCCGCCGATACCGCGCAGCACGCGCAGTCCGGCGACCGTGTCCGAGGCCAGCTCGGTGGCCTTGCCCGCCTTCTCGCGCTGCTCGTCGGCGCGCCGGGTGGCGCGCGGCAGCAACGGCAGCACGGCCAGGGCGAGCACCGGCATGGCGAGCGCCACCATCAGACCGAGGGACGGGAGGTAGAAGGCCAGCCCCACACAGATCACCGCGAGGGCGGTGGCGGCGGCCGCGAAGCGGGAGAGCGCCTCGACGAACCAGCCGATCTTCTCCACGTCGCCGGTCGAGACGGCAACGACCTCACCGGCCGCGACCCGTCGTGTCAGCGCCGAGCCCAGCTCGGCGGTCTTGCGGGCGAGCAGTTGCTGGACCCGGGCGGCGGCGGTGATCCAGTTGGTCACGGCGGTCCGGTGGAGCATGGTGTCGCCGACGGCGATCAGGACGCCGAGGGCGACGATGAGACCGCCGGCCAGGGCGAGCCGCGCCCCGGAGCGGTCGATGACGGCCTGGACGGCGAGTCCCACGGTGACCGGGAGACCGGCGATGCCCAGCTGGTGCAGCAGCCCCCAGGAGAGGGCCTTCAGCTGCCCCGCGAGCTGGTTGCGCCCGAGCCAGTACAGGAATCGTGGGCCTGATCGGACATCGGGGTCGCCGGGATCCGAATACGGAAGGTCGCGAATCTGCATGAGGTCCCAGGGCTTGTGAAACGGAGATCCGGACGGACCTCGAAGAACGGGGTGACGTGCAAGGTTCCCTGTTCGTCCCGGTCCGGGGCAACCGGTTTTCCGGCCTTCTCCGCCGCCCTGCGGGGTCCCGGGCCGAGCCGGCCCGGGACCCCGGGGGTGGTCACTCCGCGGGCTTCTCGGAGTCCATGCCGGACCGGGCCTTCCGCCACTCGCCCCGGGTGAAGTCCGGGATCGGCAACGGCGCGCCCTTGGCCTTGATGGAGAGATGACTCAGCGGCACGGGGGCCGTCCAGACCGCCGCGTCGTACACGTCGAAGTCGGGGACCAGACCGAGCCGCATGCACTGCATCAGGCGGAAAATCATCATGTAGTCCATGCCGCCGTGCCCGCCCGGCGGGTTCGCGTGCTCCTTCCAGAGCCAGTGATCCCACTCGGTGTACTTCTTGAAGTCGTCCCACTGGTGGTTCGTGTTCGTGGGCTCCAGGTAGATGCGCGCCGGGTAGTCCTCGAACACGCCCCGCGTACCGCCGAGGCTGTTGATCCGCGAATACGGGTGCGGGGAGGACACGTCGTGCTCCAGCCGGATCACCCGGCCCTTGGCCGTCTGTACGAGGCTGATCGTCCGGTCGGCCCCGATGTACGACTCCTTCCAGCTGGGGTCGCCGGGCGGCATGTGCTCCTTTCGGTACTCGGCGAGCGACAGGGCCGGAGTGCCGATGCTCGTGATGCTCACGGCCCGGTCGCCCCGGTTGACGTCCATGTAGTTGGCGACCGGCCCGAACCCGTGGTTGGGGTAGAGGTCACCGCGCAGCCGGGTGTGCCACAGCCGGCGCCAGGGCCCCTCGTAGTAGTCGGGGTCGAACATCAGCTCGCGCAGGTCGTGGTTGTAGGCGCCCGCGCCGTGCAGCAGATCGCCGAAGAGACCCGCGTGCGCCATGCGCAGCACCCGCATCTCGTTCTTTCCGTAGCAACAGTTCTCCAGCTGCATGCAGTGCCGCCGGGTGCGCTCGGAGAGGTCCACCAGCTGCCAGAGCTCTTCCAGCCGCATGGCGATCGGGCACTCGACGCCGACGTGCTTCCCGTTCAGCATCGCGGCCTTCGCCATCGGGAAGTGGAGTTCCCAGGGCGTCGCCACATAGACGAAGTCGAGGTCCCCGCGCTTGCAGAGGTTCTCGTAGTCGTTCTCGCCCTTGGCGTAGACGGTGGGTGCGGGCTGACCGGCGGCCGTCACCTTGGCCGCGGCCTTCTCCGCCTTGTCCCGGACCGGGTCGCAGACCGCCTTCACCTGGACGCCCGGTACGGCGAGGAACAGGTCGATCATGCTGCCGCCCCGGTTGCCGAGGCCCACGATGCCGACCCGGATCGTGGAGCGTCCCTCGAAGCGGACGCCCGCCATGGTGCGGCCCTGCCGGGCGGGAACGGCGGCGGCCGCCTCCGCGGCGGAGAGGGCCTGTGGGGCGGTCGCCTCGGTGGCCGACGCGCTCCCCGTTCCCAGTGCGCCGAGGCCGAGTCCGGCGCCGGCCACACCCGCCGTGGTCCACAGCACCGAACGGCGGCTGGGATCCTGCCGCGTCGCCTCGTCGGCGGCGCCGCCGTGCGGGGGCATGTCCTGCGGATCCGGTGCGGGCCGGGCGTCGTCGTTCATCGAGCCTCCAGGTGGGGTTGGGGGTTCAGACGGTGCGCGAGCGCGTCCGGTCCCCGCACGGATGACGAGCGCGGGGGCCGGGTCTCGGTAAGGACCCTGGAGGGTGAGGCTGATGGTGCGCAAGAGAGGTATTTGGACTCTCGTCCTCAAACCATGGACTTTCTTCACGGCACGCCGAAGCCCCGACTGGTGCAACCAATCGGGGCCCGGAAACGCTCAGATGTGCACGTCGGTAAGGGTGTTGGTGTCCGACGTCCGAGGCTCAGCGGAGGGTCGGCCGGGTGGCGTGCTCCAGCTCGATCAGCGCCGAGCGGTAGGGACGCCCGGTGGCCCGTTCCATGCCGATCTCGCACATACGGTTCGCCGACAGATAGGTGTCGTAGTCGCGGAGGCCGACCTCGGCCGCCTCCTCGGCCGTCGCCGAATCGGTCAACTCCTTGTGCAGCATTCCCCGGTCGCCCGCGAACGCGCAGCACCCCGCGTCGTCCGGCACCACGACCTCGTCCGCGCACGCCTCGGCCAGCGCGCGCAACTGCCCCACATCACCCAGGTGTTCCATCGAACAGGTCGGATGCACCACGGCCGACCTGGCGGTGCGGAACACCGTCAGCTTCGGCAGCAGTTCGTCGGCCGCCCACACCAGCGAGTCCACGACGGTCAGTTCACGGTGCAGCGCCCGGTTGTCCTCGCTGAGGTAGGGCACCACCTCCTCGGCGATGCCGAGCGTGCACGAGGACGCGTCCACGACCAGCGGCAGCTTTCCGCCCGCCGTCCATCCCCAGACGGCCTCCACGATGCGGTTCGCCATGATCCTGTTGCCCGCGTCGTACCCCTTGGAGTGCCAGATCGTCGCGCAGCACGTCCCCGCGACGTCCTCGGGGATCCATACCGGCTTCCCGGCCCGCCCCGACACGGCCACCACCGCCTCGGCCAGGGAGAGGCCGGGGCGGCCGTCCGGCCCGGCGAAGATGCGGTTGACGCAGGCCGGGTAGTAGACCGCGCTCGCCCCGATCCGGTCCGTACGCGGCAGCCGTCGGGCCGCCGCCCCGGGGATCTGGGGCAGCCACTCCGGTACGAGATCGGGGCGGACGGCCTTGCGGGCGAGCCGCGTCGCGGCCCCGAGCGGCCGGTCGCCCACCCGGTCGCCGACCGCGTCGGCCACCGCCACTGCCAGCCGCGCCGAGGCCTCCACCACACGGAAGTTCTTCGCGGTCAGCGCGGCGATCCGCTCCTCGCGCGGCGTGTGCCTGCGGTGCCGGAAGCCCTTCATCATCGCCCCGGTGTCGATGCCGACCGGACAGGCGAGCTTGCAGGTGGAGTCCCCGGCGCAGGTGTCCACGGCGTCGTACCCGTAGGCGTCCAGCAGACCGGCCTCGACCGGTGAACCGTCCACCTGGCGCATCATCTCCCGGCGCAGCACGATCCGCTGGCGCGGAGTGGTCGTCAGATCCTCGCTGGGGCAGGTCGGTTCGCAGAAGCCGCACTCGATGCACGGGTCGGCGACCGCCTCCACCTTGGGAATGGTCTTCAGACCCCGCAGATGGGCCCGCGGATCCCGGTCCAGGACGATGCGCGGCGCGAGCACCCCGGCGGGATCGATGACCTGCTTGGTCCGCCACATCAGCTCGGTGGCGCGCGGACCCCACTCCCGCTCCAGGAAGGGCGCGATGTTGCGTCCGGTGGCGTGCTCCGCCTTGAGCGACCCGTCGAAGCGGTCCACCACCAGCGCGCAGAACTCCTGCATGAACGCGTCGTACCGCTCGACGTCGGCCGGCTTCGCCGCGTCGAACGCGAGCAGGAAGTGCAGATTGCCGTGCGCGGCGTGACCGGCCACGGCGGCGTCGAAACCGTGGCGCGACTGAAGCTCCAGCAGCGCCTCGCAGGCGTCCGCCAGCCGTGCGGGCGGCACCGCGAAGTCCTCCGTGATCAGAGTGGTGCCCGAGGGCCTGGACCCGCCGACCGCTGTGACGAACGCCTTGCGGGCCTTCCAGTACCCCGCGATCGTCCCGGCGTCCCGGGTGAAGGCGTTGGTCACCGACACGGCCGGGACGACCAGGTCCAGACCGGCGACGACGGCGTCGGCCGCCCGCTCGAACGCCTCCTGGCCCGCCTCGTCGGCAGCCCGGAACTCCACCAGCAGCGCGGTCGTGGTCCGGGGCAGCGCCGCCCAGTCCGCCGGAACACCGGGCACGCTGACGGAGGCGCGCAGCGTGTTGCCGTCCATCAGCTCCACGGCGATGGCCCCCGCCTCGTTGAACCGGGGCACCGCGGCCGCGGCCGCGGTGAGGGAGGGGAAGAACAGCAGGGCGCTGGAGATCCGCCGATCGAGCGGCAGGGTGTCGAAGACGACCTCGGAGATGAAGCCGAACGTGCCCTCGGAGCCGACCATCAGCCCCCGCAGGATCTCCACCGGGGTCGCCCCGTCGAGGAAGGCGTCCAGGCGGTAGCCGTTGGTGTTCTTGATCGTGTACTTGGCGCGGATGCGGGCGGTCAGCTCCTCGTCCGCCTCGATCTCCGCCTTCAGCTCCATCAGCCCCGCGCACAGCTCCGGTTCGGCGCGGGCCAGCTCCTCGTCGGCGGCCGGACCGGCGGTGTCGACGACGGTGCCGCTCGGCAGGACGAAGGTGAGCGAGGCGAGCGTCCGGTAGGAGTTGCGCGTGGTGCCCGCGGTCATGCCCGAGGCGTTGTTGGCGACGACCCCGCCGACGGTGCAGGCGATGGCGCTGGCCGGGTCGGGGCCCAGCAGCCTGCCGTGCCGGGCGAGGGCGACGTTGGCCCGCGTCACCGTCGTCCCCGGCCCGATCCGGGCCCGCGCCCCGTCGTCCAGCACCTCGACGCCGGTCCAGTGGCGGCGTACGTCGACGAGGATGTCCTCGCCCTGCGCCTGGCCGTTGAGGCTCGTGCCCGCGGCCCGGAAGACCACGTTCCGGCCCTTGCCGTGGGCGTACGACAGGATCGCGGAGACGTCGTCGAGGTCCTCGGGGACCAGCACGACCCGGGGGAGGAAGCGGTAGGGGCTGGCGTCGGAGGCGTACCGCACGAGGTCGGAGATCTTCCAGAGCACCTTGTCGGCGCCGAGCAGGGCCGTCAGCTCGCCGCGCAGCGGCTCCGGGGTGCCGCCCGCACTGCGGTCGGTGACCCGGTCGGGGGCGGGCTCCCGTGCGGTTCCGGGGCGAAGGGTTTCCGGGTCGGGCTCCAGCAGCGGCATGTCGGCCATCTCCTCGGCGGCTAAGGCGCGGTGTTCAGCAGTGGCGTTCCGGCATGCCGTCGACCAGGGCGGACAGCAGCCCGCCGAGGACCTCGCGCAGATCGGCGGTCAATGGGGCCAGGATCTCCTCCGCGGCGGCCCGGCGCGCGCTGCGCAGGGACCGCAGCGTGGCGCGCCCCTCGTCCGTGATCTCGACGCGGACCACCCGGCGGCTGTCGGGATCCGGTGCGCGGCGCACCCGGCCGCTCGCCTCCAGGGCGTCGACCAGCGTCGTCACGGCGCGCGGAACGACGTCCAGGCGCCGGGCGAGATCCGCCATCCGGGGGGCCGCCTCGTAGCTCGCGACGGTCCGCAGCAGCCGGAACTGGGCCGGAGTGATGTCGATCGGCTCCAGCTGGCGGCTCTGGATGCGGTGCAGTCGGCGGGTCAGCCGCAGCAACTGCTCGGCGAGCATGCCGTCGGTGTCGGGGGAGCCGGTTGAGCCGGTTGAGCGGGAGGAGCCGAGCGGACCGGGGGAATCGGGGGCGTCCATACGGGAACAATATCAGGACCTCGTTCATTGTGAGTATAGGTAACAATGAGCTAAGCTCTCCATGTGCGATGGCCGGGTCCGCCCGGTCACGCCTCATGCCCGACGAAGGAGCCCATGAAGCCCGACGAGCCCACGTGGGCGCCCCCACCCGATACCCACACCGCGGCAGCCGCCACCGACCGGCCGCCCGCCGAGGTGCGCCGCATCCTCCGCCTCTTCCACCCCTACCGCGGCCGGCTGGCCGTCGTCGGCCTGCTGGTCGGCGCGTCCTCCCTGGTATCGGTCGCCTCCCCGTTCCTGCTGCGCGAGATCCTGGACACCGCGATCCCGCAGGGGCGCACGGGCCTGCTGACCCTGCTGGCGCTCGGCATGATCCTCACCGCCGTGATGACCAGCGTCTTCGGCGTGCTCCAGACCCTGATCTCGACCACCGTCGGTCAGCGCGTCATGCATGACCTGCGCACCGCCGTCTACACCCAGCTCCAGCGGATGCCGCTCGCCTTCTTCACCCGCACCCGCACGGGCGAGGTCCAGTCCCGCATCGCCAACGACATCGGCGGTATGCAGGCGACGGTCACCTCCACCGCGACCTCGCTGGTCTCCAACCTCACGGCCGTCATCGCGACCGTCGTCGCCATGCTCGCGCTCGACTGGCGGCTCACCGTCGTCTCGCTGCTCCTGCTGCCGGTCTTCGTCGCGATCAGCCGCCGCGTCGGCCGGGAGCGCAAGAGGATCACCACCCAGCGCCAGAAGCAGATGGCCGCGATGGCCGCCACGGTCACCGAGTCCCTCTCGGTCAGCGGCATCCTCCTCGGTCGCACGATGGGCCGCTCCGACTCCCTCACCCGGGGCTTCGCCGAGGAGTCCGAGCGCCTGGTCGACCTCGAAGTGCGCGCCAGCATGGCCGGCCGCTGGCGGATGTCGACGATCGGCATCGTGATGGCCGCCATGCCCGCCGTCATCTACTGGGCGGCAGGTCTCACCTTCGCGTCCGGAGCGGCCGCCGTCTCCATCGGGACCCTGGTCGCCTTCGTCACGCTCCAGCAGGGGCTGTTCCGCCCGGCGGTGAGCCTGCTCTCCACCGGTGTGCAGATGCAGACCTCCCTCGCCCTCTTCCAGCGCATCTTCGAGTACCTCGACCTCACGGTGGACATCATCGAACCGGAGAAGCCGGTGCGCCTGGAGAAGATCCGCGGCGAGATCGCCTTCGAGGACGTCGACTTCAGCTACGACGAGAAGAACGGCCCGACGCTGACCGGCATCGCCGTCACCGTTCCCGCCGGCGGGAGCCTCGCAGTCGTCGGATCCACCGGTTCCGGCAAGTCCACCCTGAGCTACCTCGTGCCCCGGCTGTACGACGTCACCGGCGGCCGGGTCACACTCGACGGGGTCGACGTCCGCGATCTGGACTTCGACACCCTCGCCCGAGCGATCGGTGTCGTCTCCCAGGAGACCTACCTCTTCCACGCCTCGGTCGCCGACAACCTGCGCTTCGCCAAGCCGGACGCCACCGACGAGGAGATCGAGACCGCGGCCCGCGCGGCGCAGATCCACGACCACATCGCGTCCCTGCCCGACGGCTACGACACTCTGGTCGGTGAGCGCGGCTACCGCTTCTCGGGCGGTGAGAAGCAGCGCCTCGCCATCGCCCGCACCATCCTGCGCGACCCGCCGGTGCTGATCCTCGACGAGGCGACCAGCGCGCTCGACACCCGTACGGAACAGGCCGTGCAGCAAGCGATCGACGCCCTCTCCGCAGGACGGACCACGCTCACCATCGCGCACCGCCTCTCCACCGTGCGCGACGCGGACCAGATCGTCGTCCTGGAGAACGGCCGGGCCGCCGAGCGCGGTACGCACGAGGAGCTGCTCGACCGCGACGGGCGCTACGCCGCCCTGATCCGCCGAGACGCCCAGCCGGCCCCGGTTCCCGCCTCCTGACCGCCCGGGCAGGACCGCGGGCCCCCGGCGTCAGGGTGCTGAGACAGCCCTGAGGCCACCGGCGCGACGCGCGTACGGCATGATCGCCGCGCATGAGAGCTCTCCTCGGGGTGGAACTCCCCGGCTACCGAACCGTGGACACCGACACCTGGCTGAACGACCACGGTGATGTGCTGTCACTGCACTTCTTCGACCTGCCGCCGGATCTGCCCGCCGCGCTGGACGACGGCCCCGCCCTGCGCCACGGTCTGACCCACTTCACCGCCCGGGCGGGCGGCGGACTCATCGAGGCGTCGGTGAAGCGAGTGGGCGAGCTGCCCGCCCTGCGTCAGATACTCAAACTGCCGCTGCCGGGACAGCGCAGCGGACAGGCGTTCATCGGCAGTTTCACCGTGCCGCGCGCCGGGTGCAGCACGGTGGTGAAGATCCAGGCGGCGGAGCGCGGCATGACGGGCATGCGGGAAGCCGTGGTGATGGCCAAGCTCGGTCCCGACCAGTACTTCCGGCCGCACCCCTACGCCCCCGAGGTCCAGGGCGGGCTGCCCTTCCACGCGGCGGACCACGCCCAGTGGGACGCGCAATTCCCGGACCACCCGCTCAGCCGGGTCCGCCGGGCGCTCGTCACCCTCGCGGCGGCGGTGACCGTGGATCCCGGGTTCACCGCGCTGCCGCCCTTCACCGGGCCTGCGGCGGCGAACGGTTGAGCCGGCCGGCGCCGCACACACGGCGGCGCCGCCGCTTCCGTGGGACGGGGAGCGGCGGCGCCGGGCGGAGCGATGGTCAGACGAGCCAACCCACGAAGTGGACGACGCCGGCAAGCAGGTTGGTCAGGAAGTTCATCTGGTCTTTCTCCTTGTACGTGGTGCATCTGTGGGACTGCGCAGTAGCGGTCTGCAGCCCGTTGACTGCGCTCTGCAATCATCACCCCTCGGACGGGTGAACAGCGACGAATACCCTGACGATCACACGTTCCAGCGAACACCCGATCCCCTGTTCGTGTGTTCCGTATATCGTGCGTTCTGGTCCGCCGGTACGGCGTTCGTGTCGCCGGAGCCGACGCCGTGGCCGAGCTACCGGCCGTCGCCGACGCCCCGGGTTAACGTGCCCGCATGGTGAACGAGTCCCCGGACGCCCGGCCCCGTCGCAGACTCCGCCCGACCCGCCGCGGAAAGGCCGTCCTGGCCGCCGTCGCCCTGCTCGTCGTGTCGGCCGCCGTCCTGATCCCGCTGTCCCTGACCGGATCGGACGGGGACGGGCCCGAGAAGGAGCGCCCGCAGGCCACCCTGGTGATCCCCGAGGGCCGTCGCGCCTCGCAGGTGTACGAGGCCGTCGACCAGGCGCTCGACCTGAAGCCCGGCAGCACGCGGAAGGCCGCGACGGCGGTGGACCTCGCTCTGCCGGCCCAGGCCGAGGGCAACCCCGAGGGCTACCTCTTCCCGGCCACCTATCCGCTCGACGCCGCGACCGAGCCCGCGGCCCTGCTGCGTTACATGGCGGACACCGCCCGCAAGCACTTCGGAGCGGACCACGTCACGGCGGGAGCCCAGCGCAACAACGTCTCCGTCTACGACACGATCACCATCGCCAGCATCGTCCAGGCCGAGGCCGACACCGCGTCCGACATGGGCAAGGTGGCCCGGGTCGTCTACAACCGGCTGCTCAGGGACATGCCGTTGCAGATGGACTCCACCATCAACTACGCCCTGAAGCGCTCCACCCTGGACACGACGACCGCCGACACCCAGCTGGACAGCCCGTACAACAGTTACCGGACCAAGGGGCTGCCGCCGACGCCCATCGGCAACCCGGGGGAGGAGGCCCTGCGCGCGGCCGTCAGCCCCACGCCCGGACCCTGGCTGTACTTCGTCACGGTCGGTCCCGGCGACACCCGCTTCACCGACAGCTACGACGAACAGCGGAGAAACGTCGAGGAGTTCAACCGCGCCCGCGCGTCCGCCGCCACGGGCTGACGGGCCTCCGCCCGCGGAGCGCTCAGCCCCCGGAGACCGGTGCGGCGGCGACCGCCCCGGCTTCCCGGTCCGGCCGTCCGCCGTCGGCTTCCCGGTCCGCCCGCCCGGCGTCGGCCTTCCGGTCCGGCCGCTCGTCGCCGCTCTCCTCGCCCGTCTCCTTCAGCAGCCGCATGACCGACCGGACCGCCGCCCGGCCCGCGCGGTTCGCGCCGATGGTGCTGGCGGAGGGGCCGTACCCGACGAGATGGACACGCCCGTCGCGTACGGCGCGGGTGTCCTCGGCCCGGATGCCGCCGCCCGGCTCGCGCAGCTTCAGCGGTGCCAGGTGGTCAACGGCGGGCCGGAACCCGGTGGCCCACAGGATCACGTCGGCTTCGACGACCCGACCGTCGTCCCAGGCCACGCCGCTCGGCGTGATGCGGTCGAACATCGGTAGCCGGTTCAGCACCCCCTGCTCCCGCGCCCGCCGCACCGCGTCTGTCATCGGCAGCCCGGTCACGCTGACCACGCTCCGCGGCGGCAGCCCCTTGCGCACCCGCTCCTCCACCATCGCCACGGCCGCCCGCCCCCACTCCTCGGTGAACGGCCCCTCGCGGAAGACCGGTTCGCTCCGGGTCACCCAGAAGGTGCCGGCCGCGTGCCCGGCGATCTCCATCAGATGCTGCGTGCCGGAGGCGCCGCCCCCGACGACGATGACGCGCTGCCCCGCGAACTCCTCCGGCCCCGGATAGTTCGCCGTGTGCAACTGCCGCCCCCGGAAGGTTTCCTGACCCGGGTAGCGTGGCCAGAAAGGCCGGTCCCAGGTGCCGGTCGCGTTGATCAGGGCCCGCGGGGCGTACGTCCCCTCGGACGTCTCCACCAGCAGCCGCCCGCCGCTCCCCTCCTGTACGGCGCTCACCTCCACCGGGCGGTGGACCCGCAGGCCGAAGCGCTCCTCGTACGCGGCGAAATACGCGCCGATCACCTCCGACGAGGGTCGGTCGGGGTCGGCTCCGGTCAGCTCCATGCCCGGCAGCGCGTGCATCCCGTGGACCTTGCCGTACGTCAGCGAGGGCCAGCGGAACTGCCACGCGCCGCCCGGCCGGGGCGCGTGGTCCAGCACGACGAAGCCGACGTCCGGCTCCAGTCCGGCGCGGCGCAGGTGGTGGGCGGCGGACAGCCCCGCCTGACCCGCGCCGATCACGACCACGTCCAGCTCACGCACCCCAGAAATGTTCACGCTTCTACTAACTCGTCGGGGGTCCGGGATCTTCCCGGCCCCCCGACGAGCAGCACCGCGAGACTCAGCGGCCCCCGGCGACCAGCAAGGGCGCTCCACCCGGAGCCGTGGCGGGCCGGGGCTCGGCGCCGTTCGCACCCAGCAGCGGGGACGCGGGCACGGTCGACAGCAGTCCGCGCCGGGCCAGCTCGGGGGTGACCCCCTCGCCGAACCAGTACGCCTCCTCCAGGTGCGGGTACCCGGAGAGCACGAAGTGCTCCACGCCCAGCGCGTGGTACTCCTCGATCCGGTCCGCGACCTCGGCATGGCTGCCCACCAGTGCGGTCCCGGCCCCGCCGCGCACCAGGCCGACACCCGCCCAGAGATTCGGTGCGATCTCCAGGCTGTCCAGCGAACCGCCGTGCAGGGCCAGCATCCGCTGCTGCCCGACCGACTCGCTCCGCCCCAACGCCTGCTGCGCCGCCGCGATCGTGTCCGGATCGAGGTCGCCCAGCAGCCGGTCGGCGGTGGCCCACGCCTCGGCCGAGGAGTCCCGCGCAATGGTGTGCAGCCGGATGCCGAACCGGACCGTCCGTCCCTGGTCCTCCGCCAGGCCGCGAATCCAGTCGATCTTCTCCCTCACCGCGGCCGGCGGCTCGCCCCAGGTCAGATAGACATCGGAATGGGCCGCGGCCACCGGCCCCGCGGCGGCCGATGACCCGCCGAAGAAGATCTCCGGCAGCGGATCCGGCGGCAGCGCGGTCAGCCCGCCCTCCACCTGGTAGTGCTCACCGTCGAAGTCGTACGGCTGCCCACTCCAGACGCCCCGCACCACCGACAGGAACTCCGCGGTCCGCGCATAGCGCCGGTCGTGGTCCACATGGTCCCCGAACCGTCGCTGCTCCGTGGAATCACCCCCGGTCACCACGTTGAGCAACAGCCGCCCCCGGGTGATCCGCTGATACGTGGCGGCCATCTGGGCGGCGAGCACCGGGGAGATGACCCCCGGCCGGAACGCCACGAGGAACTTCAGCCGCTCGGTGTGCTGGGCGAGCGCCACCGTGGTCAGCCAGGCGTCCTCGCACCACGTACCCGTGGGCGTCAGCACGGCCTCGAAGCCCAACTGCTCGGCCGCCTTGGCGATCTGGATCAGATACTCCATGTCCGGGGCCCGTACGCCGCTCACCGGGGTGATCCGGTCGCGTTTGATGCCGCCGTCGGTGTAGGCGTGCCGGTCGACGAGCGTCCGGCCGTCGCCCCCGGTGGGCAGGAACCAGTGTAGACGGACGTTCACGATGAGGCCTTTCCGTAGGAGCGCGGCGCGGTGGAGGAAGCGGGGAGGTCACGGTTGAACCGGGTGTCGACGTAGTCCTCGAAGTCGAACCGCCGGGGAATCAGCCTCAGTTCGGCGAAGGTGTCGGCGATCTCCTGCTCGGAGGCGATGGCCGCGGCGTCGATTGCGACCGGGACACGGGTGCCGTAGCTGAGCTTCACGGCGTCCAACGCCACCTCGTAGGGCAGCCCGGTCTCCTTCGCCCAGACCTTCGCCCACTCCTCCGGGTGCTCGAAGACCCACTTCTGGGCCCGCTCCAGCCGGACGAGCAGGTCGCCGATGGCCTGCGACTTCTTCCCGTCCTTGAGAGACACGGGTGAGGCGACCTGAAAACCGAGGCCGTTGACGACGCCTTCGCCGGTGGTGAGGACCCGGGCGTCCGCCGTGCGCAGGACCTGCGAGGTGTACGGGTCCCAGATCGCCCAGGCGTCGACCTTGCCCCGGCTGAACGCGGCGAGCGCGTCGGCGGGCTGGAGGTAGTTCAGCTTCACGTCCTCGATCCCGAGGCCGGCCTTCTTGAGCGAGGCGACCAGCTGGAAGTGGGCCGAACTGCCCTGTGCCACGGCGATGGACGCGCCCTTGAGCTGGGCGGGCTTCTCCAGCGGCGATTCCTCGGGCACGACGATGACCTCACCGGCCGACGAGCCGTGCGTGGCGCCGACGACGGCGATGCTCGAGTCGGCCCCCGCGGCGAAGACGGGCGGCGTGTTGCCGACGCCTCCGATGTCCACCGCACCAGCGCTCACGGCCTCCAGCAGGGGCGGTCCCGAGGTGAAGGTGGACCACCTGATGCGGTAGCCGAGGTCGTCGAGCTCTCCGGAGGCCCTCAGGATCGCCTCGTAACCACCCTTCTGATCACCGACGTTGAGCGTGACGCTGCCCGTTCCGTCCGTGCTGCCGCCCGAGTTCGCGGAGGAGGGGCCGCCGCACGCGGACAGGAGCAGGGCAAGGGGGAGGAGCAGGGCAGGCAGGGCACGGCGTTTCATGATGCCTCTCCGTGGCGGGGGTGTGCGGATGACGCGGCGGGGTTCTTCGCCGGTCCGGGACCGGGCGGGGCGGCGGCCATGGCCGGTCCCGGACCGGCCGCGGCCGGCTTCGCACCGGCGGTGGCGTCCGGCTCACCGCGGGCGGGGCCCTCCCTGTCGACGCCGCCACCGATCTCGACGCCCAGTTCGGTCAGCAGACGGGAGCGCAGGTCGGTGGACCCGGGGGAGCCGGTGACGCGGGGCCGGTCCAGCGCGACAGGCGTGTCGTACGCGATCCGCCCGTCCCGCATCACCAGCGCCCGGTCGGCCAGCAGCAGGGCCTCGTCCACGTCATGGGTGACCAGCAGTACGGCGCAGCCGCGCCGCTGCCAGAGCTCCGCGACGAGCTGCTGAGCCCTGATCCGGGTCAGGGCGTCCAGTGCGCCGAAGGGCTCGTCGAGCAGCAGCAGATCGGGCTCGCGCACCAGGGCTCTGGCCAGCGAGGCGCGCTGCGCCTCCCCGCCGGACAGCGTCCTGGGCCACGCCCCGGCCCGCTCCGCGAGACCGACCTCCGCCAACGCCCGCTCGGCGACGCCGCGTCCGGGCTTGCCCGGCAGCCCGAGCAGTACGTTGCGCCAGACCTTCTTCCAGGGCATCAACCGCGGGGCCTGGAACGCGACCGCGCGCCGACGCGGCACCAGGACGGTGCCCGAGATCTCCCGGTCGAGCCCGGCGAGCACCCGCAGCAGTGTCGACTTGCCGCAGCCGCTGCGCCCGAGCAGAGCGGTGAACTCGCCCGGCCTCAGGGTGAGATCGAGGTCGTCGATGACCGGACGGCCGTCGAAGGCCCGGGTGAGCCCTTCGACCCGTACGGCGGCCTCCGGAGCGCCGTACGGCCCCGCGGTCGGCGGGCCGGGGACAAGGTCGTCTTTCACTGGCCGGTGAAGGTCGGTCGCCATTGCAGCAGCAGCCTTTCGAGGATCCGGACGATGACGTCGGCGGTGAGACCGAGGAAGGCGTACACCACGAGACAGACGACGATCACATCGGTCCGGAAGAACTCGCGGGCCTGGTTCATCAGGAACCCGATCCCGGCATCGGCGTTGATCGACTCACCGAAGACGAGCGCGAGCCAGGCCGTCGCCAGCGAGTACCGCAGCCCGGTCATGGCTCCGGGCAGCGCACCCGGCAGCACCACATGCCGGACCAGCCCCCACCGTCCGAGCCCCAAGGACTCGCCGGCTTCGATGAGTTGGGCATCGACGCCGCGGATTCCCGCATAGACGTTGAGATACAGATGAAAGGCCACCCCGAGCGCGATGAGGGCCACCTTCGGTGCCTCGCCGATCCCGAGCCAGATGATGAACAGGGGGATCAGCCCAACCCAGGGCACCGTGCGTAGCATCTGCACGGTCGCGTCGACCAGGTCCTCCCCGAGCCGTGAGAGCCCCGACACGAGCGCCAACGTCGTCCCGACGAGGCCCCCGAGCAGGAGTCCCACGACCACCCGCTGGAGCGAGACGCCCATCGCGGCGGGCAGCGTCCCGTCCGTCACCAGGTCGGCGCCGGCGCGGGCGATCGTCCCGGGCGAGGCGAGCACATCGGGATGCAGTACACCCGTGGCGCTGAACACCTGCCACAACGCGAGCAACAGCAACGGCCCCACCGACCGCCGGACCCACCGCGGAGAGGCCCGTAGCCTAGACCGCCGAACGGACGCCGGAACGACCGTCTCCAGATCGGGCGGCGTACGGCTCGGCGCGGAGGTCTTCTTCGGGGCAACGGACAGGCCGGGGGATGGTGGCGCATGGCTGACAGTCATGAGGGCTCCACGGAAGGGCGCACGGATGCGGGGCGAAAGTCCGGGGGAAGGAACGGGGAGAGGGAGCGACGCGAAGAAGTGAGGAGAAAGGGCGGCCGAGGGCATGCCGGGACACCCCGTACCCACGCGCCACGACGACCGGGAGGCGGCCCGACGAGGGCGGCGGAAGGCAGGAGCAATCACGGCGCGCTCAGTGGTCACGAAGCGGCGCGGAACCGGAGGCGACTATGCGCCTAAACGACCAACACGACTACGGAACGGCGAACGCCGGAGTACCGCAGGCACAGCCGTGCGGTGGGAAACCGCGGCGCGTGACGCCCCGGAAGTCGCTGGGAGAACGTCAGCAGCCGCGACAACACGCGGCGGAAGCCACTCGCAGCAGGTCGATGTGACCGCGCGAAGTGAGCAGAGCTGATCGGAACATGGCGCTGAACGTAGCCAGCCGGTCGGGACACGGTCAATGGCGTCTCGGAGCGTGGACGTGTCATCTCACTCCTGTGGGGCGAAAATGGAGACATGTCCTCCTCCTTCACCACCACCGTCCTGAACATCACCACGGGTGCGGCCGAGAGCGTCACGGACCTGACGCGCGCCTGCGAAGAGTTCCTCGCCCGAACCGCGTCCGGCCGCGACGGGCTGCTCAACGTCTTCGTCCCCCACGCCACGGCCGGCATCGCCGTACTGGAGACCGGCGCGGGCAGCGACGACGACCTGCTGGCCGCCCTCCACCACCTGCTCCCCGCCGACGACCGCTGGCAACACCGCCACGGCAGCCCGGGCCACGGCCGCGACCACGTGCTCCCGGCCCTGGTCCCGCCCCACGCCACGCTGCCGGTGATCGGCGGCAGGCTGGAACTGGGCACCTGGCAGTCGGTCTGCCTGGTGGAGTCGAGGGTCAGCAACATAGACAACTCTGGGGCATGCTGACGAGGGCCTCTTCGGGGCACCTGGTGGACATGGCTGCAATTGCTGGCCATGCGTGCAGTTCTCGTCTGCACTCAGGAACGCCTTCAGCGGCAGCGGAGCCCGCCCCGGCTACCAGCGATGCAAGATGAACCCGAGAGACACCCGTGAACAACGGATGCGTGAGTACCAAACGGTCAGCCATACCTCTCCCCGATATGGCATGCCCACCCGCTATTACGCACCAACTCGTTACCAGCCACGGACGCGTGTGTCGCGTTCTCTCTCCTCTGCCTCGCGCAGCAACGCCTGCTGTTGTGAGCAGCCGGCTGCGGCTACCGTCCGCAGCGCCGGGGCGCGATCGGCCAGATCGGTGAAGTAGTCGATGAGCTCCAGGTGTATGCGTGAGCGGTCACCTGACCAGGAACTGTACGAGGCCGCGGCGGCTGCGATCTGCTGTGCGGACACTCCCCGCTCCAGTAGCAGAGGACCGATTTCTTCCAGGGCTGTGTTGCGCTGCTCCTCCAGGCAGGTGACTAGCCGGCCGGGATCGACGGCGTGCTCGTCGAGCAGCTCTTTGGCCAGCTCGGCGTCCGAATTGATCAGAGGGACCAGAGCGCTGGGGCCGATACGGGGCATACCAATGCACTGGAGAGCCAGCCGCAGCCTGTGCGGGCGGGGCAGGAGAGCCAGGAGATCCTCGCTGTCATGGGGGAGAGGCGAGGAATACCAGCCTTGGGCAGACATGTCCTGCAGCCGACGGTCGAACCATCTTTCGAAGGTGTCGGCATCGTGCTCGGCCACGTACGCAAGCACGTAGCCCGCCCTCCACCTGTTGTGCGAGGTAAGACGGTCGATGAGCATGCCCTCAAGAGCACTGCGCCAAGCTGCCCGCCAGGTCTCAGGAAGAGCGGGCCCATGCGCGGTGCCCACGGCGAAACTGACCGCCGCGCTTGCGGCGACGGCCGGATCGTCATGAACAAGCAGCCGGTGCATGACGTCGTCCGCTTCGCGGCAGAACAGCCTATCCAGCCAGGGAACGTCCTCGGCCCGCAGCGAAGCGATCACTGTCTCTCCAGCTCGGTCCACCACGCTTCGCGCAAGGACCGCGCTGATGGCGGCGGGCCGACTGCGCGTGTCCTCGAGGGCGGCCTGCAGCATAGACGGCGGTATCGCGTCCGGAGCCAGCGTGAGCCACTGTGTCAGGGCGACGCCCTGCAGCATGCGGCACTCCAATGCGGATGCTGCCCGGTACCAGGCTTCCGGATCGGTCATCAGCTCGCCCGTGCGGACAGCGGTCAGACGTCCGGTATCCTCGCCCACCAGGCTTGCCTGCTCGGCCAGTTTATGAAAACGGGCCACTCCCGCGTCAGGGCCCAGGGCTACCAGTTTCCCCGCCAGTGCCATCGTTCGGGAGTGGACCTGCTCGGTGGCGGTCTCGACGTCAGAGATGAAGTCGGCGTTTCCCCATTCACAGAAGGACTGCAGATCGGGATCGACATCGAAGACAGGCAGCTCGTACCCGGTTTCACGGGCACGGTCGTGGATGCTGGCGAGCCCGCGATGTGCACGCAACGCTGCACCTGCGCTGCGCTGCAGCAGCGGGTATAGCGTGTCCAGGATGCGACGGCCGCCCTCGGCACCGTACTGCGTCTGCTCCAATGAGACGGCCTCCTGAGAGGAGACGCCCAGCCCAAGACGGACCCAGCCCAGCGCCATCTCCAGCAGCGCGATCAGCGCGCGCGGTGGGCAGGGCGCCCTGTTCTCAAAGCCCTCATCACTGGTGAGAAGCGGGACCACCTGTTCCCACAGGCCGATCAGCCCGGCGAGATTATCTGCCGCATCGATTCCGCGAGCGAAGGTGTACGTGTCGTGCGTCCCAGGCTCGGACCAGTTCCCCGACACCTCGACACTGAAGATGCCCGCCAGAGCCTCGCCAGCCACACACCACTGCTCATCGCTGCTGCAGTGGTCGCGAATCCAGGCGAGTACGGTCCGCAAAAGACGTGTGCGGATTTCCAGCGACGTGCCGAAGTCAGGATCGATGACACCGGCCAAGTCGTTGAGCACGCGCAGCGGATGTAGTGGTGTGGAGTGACGGCGGCGGTTGTCACCCACGGCCATGGCCAGCAGTCCCGCGATCGCTTCGGGCAGCAGGAACTGACGCGCGCTCTGCACCAGTTGGTTGACCGCAGCATCGCCGAGGAAGCCTGCCTCCACCCCGACTGCCCTTTCCGGCTCGTCAAGAGCAGCCAGGACGGACAAGGCGGCGTTCGTTGCGAACTCGGCTGCGGATACATCCAGATTCGCATACTTCGCGACTACGGCGAATGTGCCGGTGTCCCAGATGCTGGCTGCCGGCAGCGCTCTAACCCACCGCTCAGCCTCCTCTCGCGCCTGCCGAGAGGAGGGAGCAGCAGCCGCCGCCGCCATCACCGCAGCCGCCAAGTCCAGCCCATGATCAGGGAAAGCGGTCACCAGAGTTGCCCACGGCCGCCGAACCGGGGCAGTGAAGAACCAGCGGGCCACCAATGCCGGGCACAGGGCGGGCTGCAAGTGCCACACACCGGCGCGGCACTCCACCAGCCCGTTGTGTGCAAGATCCTCCGCCATGCCCGACAACTCGGCCGGAGCCACTCCGACCACAGACGCGAGGGCGTACAGCGTGTCAGGCGATGCTCCGCCCAGAGCGGCCACGCATGCCAGCGCGTCCAGCACCGTGCGCGAGGCAGTCGCCTCGCGCAAGTATCTTTCGACTTGCGCCACATGTGCCTTGCCACTGAAAACGTCTTGGCCCTCACCGCCAGCCAGCGACTCGCACAATGCCAGCGCCCAGCCCGGCCGACCGTCTGCCTGATTGAGCACCGCGGTCCGGGACCGGTACCCGGTGACACCTGCGGACTCCACCAGCTCGTTCATCTGATGCCGCTCCAGTAGGCCCACCTCGATGACCATGGCCCCGGGGAGCCACTCCTGCACCCTCTCAAGCCGGTCCGGCCAAGTCGTGGTCACCACGGAGAACGACAGGCCCGTCTGACGGCGCGCATGCCGGAGAGCACTTACCGAATCAGCATGGGCATGGGCGTCGTCGACGACCACTGCGTGCGGTTTCGTCAGCAGAAGGTCGTCGTAGAGGTGGTCCAGAGCAGAGGGCTGAAGGTAGACCGCACGGGTGCCCAGCTGACCGGTCAACCGTGTTTTGCCCACCCCTGGAACACCGACGAGCACCACGTCCTGGCTGGCGTCGACCGCGCTGGCCAGGGCCTGTGTTTCGTCTGCCCTGCCCACCAGTGACGGGGGAGACGCGACCAGCGGTGGAATCAGCGGCTCATCGAGCAGTGCTCCGAGCCGGCCCTCAATGTCCAGCAGACTCCTGCGCCAGGCTGCATCCTGCACCAGCTCGGGAACGAACCATTCCTGGCCGTAGATGTGGGGAGGGGGCAGGTCTCGGTCCGAGCACAGCTTGTCGAGAGCCCTGCGGGTACGGCCGTTGACCGGCTTAGAACAGGCCACCACCAAAAGATCGACGCGCAGTCCCTCCACCTGCATCCGACGCAGGCCGTTGCGCACGTTGGCAACAGGATCGCCCGTCGTGACCATGAGACGTCCCCGCGCGTCCATGGTGTCTCCGTCGAAGGGGAAGTAAATATCTGCGTCACGGCCGAAGTCGTGGCCCTCCTCGACCGCCGACAGCCCCGGGTACCGAGACTTCAGCAGGGCACAGGCGCACTGCTCAAACTTTCCCGGATGCACAGCTTCACCAAGCGCCTGCCGGACACGTGCTGGAAGATTCACAAATCCATATTCTAGGCATAGTGGACTCTCCGGGGCGCCCACAGCCAGGCTGACTCCAGAAGTAGCACTCAGACTCGTTTGAGCGTCAGTGCTGACGGGAGTGGCTCCTTCATCTCGCCTACGAGGGATAGAAGTTGGACGCCGCTTTTCCTGTGGGCCAGAAGGGGCCCGCAGGGCCTCTCCGTCGAGCCTGAGGAGTACGAGCGCGTCGAGCAGGCCGCCCGCCGGCGAGCGGCGAGTGCAGCTACTCAGGTTGAACTCGCGGAGTCGTAGGGGCTGACGGCTCGTCGTCTGTGCGGTATCACCAGGGCATGCGGTATCCACAAGGGGGCGGGTTGACCGCCGAGCGGCAGCAGTTCCGCGAGGAGTTACGGCTGAAGGCGGCCGAGAGGTTCGCCCAGGGCGAGGCGAGCTCGGTGATCGCCAGGGACCTGCGGGTCAGCGTTCGCTCGGTGTAGCGATGGCGGCAGTTGTGGGACGAGGGCGGTCCGCGGGCTCTGCGGTCGCAGGGGCCGGCGTCGCTGCCGAGGCTGAGCGCGAAGCAGTTCGCACAGCTGGAGGCGGAGCTGGCCAAGGGGACCGGCCGCCCACGGCTGGGAAGACCAGCGCTGGACCCTGAGCGTGTGAAGACGGTGATCGGCCGGCGCTTCCACCTGGCCTACACGATTCAGGGCGTGCGCAAGCTGCTGGTCCGTAACGGCTGGTCCTGCCAGGTCCCGGCCCGACGTGCCGTCGAGCGGGACGACGAGGCGGTGGCCGGGTGGGTCAAGGAGGTGTGGCCGTGCGCGGAAGACTCGCGGCGGCCCGTGGAGCCTGGCTGGTCTTCGAGGACGAAGCCGGTTTCTCCATGACGCCGCCGCAGGCCAGGACCTGGTCGCAGCGCGGCCGGACACCGGTCGTGCGGGTCCGCGGCCGTTCCCGCAGACGGATATCCATCGCCGCGCTGACCTGCTACAAGCCCGGCCACCGGTCGCGGCTGATCTACCGGCCGCGCCGGGACGACGGCCGCCGCGACGGTCGTAAGAGCTTCTCCTGGCGCGACTACCGGGACTTGCTGATCGCCGCCCACCAGCAGCTCGGCGGCCCGATCGTGCTCGTTTGGGACAACCTGAACGTCCACAAGGCCGCCGGTCTGCGGGAGTTCGCCGACGATCGGGACTGGTTGACCATCTACTATCTGCCGCCCTACGCACCCGACCTCAACCCCGTCGAGGGGATCTGGTCGCTCCTGCGACGCGGCTGGCTCTCCAACGTCGCCTTCTCCACCCCCGAGCACCTCATCCAGCGCATACGACGCGGCCTACGCCACATCCAGTACCGCAGCGACCTCATAGACGGCTGCCTCGCCGAGACCGGCCTGACCATCAGACCCGCCTGAGGAACCCGCGACATCACGAGTTCAACCTCAGTAATCCTGAGGATTCTCGGCTTCACGCACCCGTCGACGCTCCGCCGAACTAGCGTAAGCGGGATGAGGTTGCCCCCACAGCGGAGAGTCATCCATCACCTCAACTCCCGGCCGCGCTTCCAGCACTCGGCACAAGAATTCCGCGATACCGAAATCTAGCCGAGTCCAGACGTCGTCACCATGACTGAAGACCAACACTGGCCACTCGGCCGGTTTACCACGAGCGAGCCAGCAGAAAAGGTCGGCGCTGCTTGCCGCCCCCCACGTCACCAGCTCCTCCGACTTGACATCGACACCGGCAGGCGCTGTATCGACCCAGATATCACGAGCGTCTGCCGTGATGAATCCCATGCCACCGAGCGGAGCGCCTGGCTCGTCGCATGTGTCTGGTGTGAATACGCCGGGGGCGAGCACCTCCAGGTACTCCCCTAGAAGCACATCACCATACCGAGTAATGATCTCCTTGTAATCGTGGGGAAATTCCGTACCCCAGGCTTCCTCGATCGTAGGCCAGTCCACGTCGAGGCCGGCTCCTGGCCTAGGAGGCAACAGGCCTTCCAGCGTCCTGAGACTATCGCTTGCGGTCATGATCGCAGTCCATTCCTGGTCGCCGTCTGCACGTGATCACTTGATCGGGGCGGGCTTGCCATGCTTGTCGTTTTGCAAACCGAGATTCTTGCCGCCCAGCTTATTATGAACCACACCATTACTGAAAAGTTGATACTGCTTCCCCTGAACATCCCAGGCCGTCGCGTTGAAAGTCCAAGAACTGGCCACGACTCGATTACCCGTGTAGTTGGGGGTCACCGAGTACTGAACAACATGGTTCTGCCCCGTCGCCTTTCGAACGGCCGTCTCGTAGTAGCGGAAATTCTTGTCTATTCGGTCGGTGCCGCGCACCCAGGCGTTCGACGGACGCGTACAACTGGACAGGTTCGCAGAATTACGCCCTGTACCGGAGAGCTCTCTGGAAAGCAGGTGACACGCGTTGACCCAGTACGAATCGTTAGCGTATCCCCAGTCGTTCACCGTGTCTTTGGCCCACTGGTACCCGGCCGCCTTGTCACCCACAGCCGCTGATCCCGTGTGCGAGCCCAGGTACACCTTGTCGAGGCAACTGTTCATAGTAGTGGCTCGGTTGCCGTGCGCAGTGTCAAGCTTGCCATAGTCCACCCACCCAGAACCTGCTCGGCGGCAGTCCTGCGAGTTGTCACGCCCACTGCCTGCCCCGGGGCCTGTACCTGGTGCCGGATGCGAGGTAGGCGCCTGGTCCGGCATGTACTGGTCATTGCCGGCCAGGTTCAGCATGTTTAGTGCGCCGACGACCATTTTCCAGCCATCGCCGGGCGTCCAGCCGCCGTTCTTGGGGTCCCAGTCGGGCTTGGGCGCTGGCCGAGTCGGCGCCGGCTTGGCGTTTGGCCCGCGATTGGGGTTCTGAGGAGGGCGTGGGGCGGGCGGGCGGGTGGTCACGGTTCCTTGGGGTGCCCTGTTCGTGGTCCCGGTGCGGGCGGAGCAGTTGTATGTGCAGCGGCCTCCGTTGCCCGGGCGCGTGGTGTTGGCAACCGGCCTGGTGCGTATCGGGCCCCGCGCGGTCGGTCGTACGGGTCGGCTGGTGGGCTTGGAGGGTCTGGCCGGACGGGCTCGGCCGGCGCCGCACCGACTGCTGTTGCAGAGGTCCGCGCGGGGGTCGCGGTAGGAGGTTCTGGGTCGTGTCTTGGACTTCGACTTGGACGTGGGCCGTGTGGCTTTGCTGCCGCCTCCGCCGCCCCTGGACCCGCCGCTGCGGAGGAAGACGCTTCCGCCGCCGCAGGCGCATGCCCGGTTGTGGCCGGTGGGGTCGGTGCCGTTGACAGGGTCTGAGTTGGCGTACACGTGGCGGTTGGCCTGGGCTGCCGGGCTCGGGTCGAGGAGCCAGGTGTCCCTTGAGGCGAAGGCTCCGCTTCCCGGCTGGTACCAGCGGGCCGCCATGTTGACGTCCCCGTTGCCGGGGTCGGTCCAGCCGGACTGATAGCCGAGTGCCGGAGTGGTTCCGTTGGTCGCTGTCTTCTGGCCGAAGGGGTCGTAGGTGGTGGAACTCGTGACGGTTGTGCCGTCCGCGGAGAGGCCGGCTACCAGGTCCGTGTGCCGGTCGGTGATGGAGAACTGTGGTGTGCCGCCCTGGCTGCTGGCGAGAAGCGCGCCGTCGGGGGTTCGGGCGTAGTGGGATGTGCCGTCACTGATCAGTTGGTTGGAGCCGCCGTCGTAGGTGAACGACGTGGTGCCGCTGGTGGTGGTGCGGTCGAGCGAGTCGTAGGCATAGCTGGTCGATCCGTCGGTGATTTTCCGCTCGAACGCGTCGAAGGCGAGGGTGCGGGTGCCTCCCGTGGCTCCGGAGACAGAGGCCAGGGTGGAGCGCGGGGTGTAGGAGTACGTGGAGGCGTCGTCCGTCAGCAGGCGGTTGCGTGCGTCATAGGTCGCCTTCCGGGTTCCAGCCTTCACGCGGTTACCGGCTTCGTCCCACTCGTATGACGTGGTCGTGGAGCCGTTCGTCCAGGAGGAGAGGCGTCCCGCGTCGTCGTATGCGTAGGAGTGTGTTCCCGCGCCTGCCACCCCGGTGGTGGTCTTGCTGGTCAGCCGATCATCGAGGTCGTAGCCGTAGGTGAGGGAAGTGACCGTCTTGCCGGTGTCGGTCGCGGTCACCGCGTCGCTTGTCTGGCGCCCCAGGCTGTCGTATTCGTATGTGCGTTGGGCTCCGACCTTCCAGGACCCGTCGGCGAGTGGTTCGGCGTACTGTGCCAGCCGCGGTCGCCCGGCCTCGTCGAAATCGACCCAGGTCTGACGTCCGGTGAGGGAGTCGCTGGTCCAGTCCAAACGGCCGACTGCGTCGTAGCCGAAGGAGGTTTGAACGTCCTGGTGCCAGCGGTTGGTCATGCTTCCGTCGCCGTCGTACTCGTAGCTCACTTCGCCGCCGGGGCCCTTGGCCGACAGGAGAAGGCCGCGATCGTTGTAGGTGTAGGTGTTCTTCTCCAGCAGGCTCGCGGTTCCCGCGGAGACGAGTCGGCCCGCTGGGTCGTAGCCGAGGGTACGGGTGACAGTGGCGGCCTCGGCTCCTGTTCCGGTCTCCTGTACGAGTCGGCCCATGCCGTCATAGACACTGTCTCTGCGGACTCCACCCGGCAGACGCTCCGTTGTGGCTTGGCCGGCCCTGTCGTAGACGGTGGTCCAGGTGCGGTCGCCCTCCGATGGGTGGGCGGCGGTGGCCGGCTCGATGGTTGACTCAGGCAGGCCCCACGAGTTGTGGGTGTAGAGAGTGATGTTGCCTCGGCCATCAGTGAGGCGGGTGCGGTTGCCGGTCGCGTCGTACCCGAAAGAGAGAGTTGTCGACTTTGTCGCCGTGGCTTTCTCGGTCTGACCGGTGATATGTCCGAGTGCGTTGAAGGTGCGCTCGGTGTGTGCCCCTTCAGGGGAACTTGTTGTCGTGTTGTTGCCGTCGAGGTCGAATGTCGCAGCCCACGACCTCAGGGGCGTAGCGCCCTTGCCGTAGTCGACGATCGCGGTCACGTTGTCCATGGAGTCGTAGGTCGTCCGGGACATGCGGCCGGTGGCGTCGGTGGTTTCGGTCGGCCGCCCCAGACGGTCGTAGGCGAAACGAGTGGTTCCGTAGGCGTCGCTGACGGTCGTGGTGTCGCCGGCGGCGTTGTAGGTGGCTGTGGTCGTGTGGCCGACGGCTGTGGTGTGGGTGGTCTGGTTGTCGGCGTCGTCCCACGTGTAGCGGCTGGTGAGATTCTGCAGTGCTGGGTACCGCTCGATGGCCGTGGTGGTGAGCTCGCGGCCGAGTTCGTCGTATGTCGCCTCGGTCCTGGCGCCGGTCGGGTCGGTGACCGACAGTTGAAGGCCGGTCGGCGTCCAGGCGTAGCGTGTCGTGCCACCGTTGGGGCCCAGGTCTGTGGGCTCACCCAGGGTGACGGGCGGGTCGAGGGAAGGTGTCGTTGCAGGGGGGTCGGTCCGGCTGACGAGGTTGTCGAACTGGTCGTAGCCGTAGCGAGTTGTGCGGTCGAGCGGGTCGGACGTCGTCGCGATCCGACCTGCTGCGTCGTACGTGGCCCGGCTGGTCGCGTCGGTGATGACGGTGCCGCCGGGCGGGGTGTACGACGGCATGGTGACCGCGGTGGCCCGGCCGAGCTTGTCGAACTGCGTCCGTGTGATCGCGCCCCGTGCGTCTTTGGTCTCCGTGGGTTCGCCGAAGGCGTTGTAACCGGTGACGGTCTGCGGCCTCAAGGTAGCCGGCAGAACGTTCTTTGCTTCGACCCGGACGGGCGGGCTGGTGGACTTCACGAGCCTGCCGAGAGCGTCGTACTGGTAGGAAGTCGTGTAGTCCGACGTGGCAACGCCTCCCGCGTTACCGCGGGGACTGACTTCTGCCTGAAGCAGACCGCGTTGGTCGAAGGACCGTGTGGTGACGTGCGTGGAGGTCCCGTCGCTGAGTGTGTCCCTCTCCGGGTTTCCGCTCGCGTCGAATTCTGTGGTGATGGTCAGCTTCTTGCCGCTGGAGTCGATCGTCGACGCCTGCTCGCTGACACGGTCGTCCTTGTCGTACCCGTACGTGGTGACGCGGTTGAGCCCCGACGGGTCCAGGGTCTCGCGTATCGTCCGGCCGCTGGCGTCGACCTGCCACTCGATGGTGGTCTTGCCTCCGCCAGTGGTCTGCCGGGTCAGGTTGCCAGCTCCGTCATAGGTGTTGGACACCTGGACGATGTCACGACGCGTTCCATCGGGTTGTGAGATTGCCTTCGCGGTCTCGGTGGCCAGCAAACCGTCATCGAAGTAGGTGTAGGCGGTGGTGGATCCCATCGCGTCAGTAGCGGTGGCAAGCTGTCCGGCCGGGTCATAGGCGTAGGAGGCCACCACCAGGTCGCGGACCCCGCCTTCGGGGTGACCGGACCAGTCCTGGAGCACGGTCTGCGCATGCTGGCCGCGTGATGTGTAGGAGTGGCGGTACGTGCGTCCGGCCGGGTCCGTCTCAGTTACCACACGGCCGAAGGCATCGTGAGAGAAGGACGTCGTACGGTTCTCCGCATCGGTCACCGAGTCGTTGAGACCGTGGGCGTTGTAGCGGTAGGTGGTGCTGCGGACGGAGCCGCCGCCTGTCGTGTCCTCGGTCTTCTCGGTCAGAAGATTGCCGTCCGCATCAAAGGTACTGCTGACCTTTGTGGTGTGAGTTCGCCCGGTGATCTCGTTCTTCACACCCGGGCCGCTCTCCGTCACGATCCGAGACTGCTGATCGTAGGTGAACGAGGTGGTGACCCCCGCGGGGAAGGTGTCGGAAATCTGGGTTTCGCTGGTCTTTCGACCCAGTCCGTCGTAGGTGTACTTGACGACGAGGCCGGACGGAGACTTGGACTCGCTCAGATCGCCGTTGGCGAAGTAGGAGTGGACGGTCACCGCACCGGCAGGCGTGGTCTCGGACGCCACCAGGCCGGCCGGGACGGTTCCGCCGCCCACAGCCGGCTCGGTGCCGACCGTGTACGCGAGCTTCGCCGTGCGACCGTCCGGCAGGGTGGTGCTGTCGGGGAGCCCCTGAGGCGTGTAGGTCTGAGCGGTCAGATAGCGCGAATCCCGGGGTCCGGTGGAGCGGGCGTCCCTCATCTCCACCGGTCGGTCATTGCGGGGGTCCAGCTCATCGGCCTTGTTCTCGTAGTACTCGGTGAACGAGGTCCAGCATGAATTCGCGTCTCTGCAAGTCGTCGTAGTGACTGTGTTGCCGCGCTCGTCCTGACCTGTGATGGTGGCATGGCCGTTCGGATCGGTCACGGTGTGCAGAAAGCCACCACTGTCGTACCGATACGTGGTCGTTCCACCATCAGCATCGGTCACCGAGGTCGGCCGCATCCCTCTCAGAGAGTCATAAGAGGTGCTCACTAGCTTCCCCGCGGGATCGGTAACGCTGACCGTGGAGGTGAGCGCCGAAAGGGCCGAGCGCTCACGGGTCGCGAAGTGGTCCGCCACCTGGTCAGCCGTCAGCGCATGTGTGTAGAGGGCTGCTTCGTCGATCTGCCCGGTGAAGTGGTAGGTGCCGCTGGGCACGCCCATCCAACCGGAACTGGCGTAGCCCGCTCCGAGGTGTGCGTAGGCCAATTCCTGTTCAGAGATGGTTCCCGGCAGCGTTCCGATCAGCTCGCCGTCCAGGTAGAGGGATTGCGTGGTGCGGGCGCCGGTGAGAACCGCGTGGTGCCATTTCCCGTCGGTGACGGTTCTAGAGGAGGTGATGGGGTTGGCTCCGGGGCTTCCCGTCAGGTACCACTGCCCTCGAAGCTTTCCGGCTGCGTCGACGTTGAGGGCCGGCCTCCATGACGTGGGTGTGTCACCGAGCTTGGTGTTCTGGAAGCCGAGCAACACACCGGACTTGGTTGTTCTGAACCAGAGCTCTGCGGTGAGGTCGGTGGTACCGGCTATGACTCTGCCGGGGATCGAGACAGCGCCGTTGCCCGAGAGCTGCACGGCCTGTCCGTCTCCTGTGCCGAAGATTCCGGTCGTGCCGGATGCGGCATTCACATAGGTGCCGTTCCCATCCGATGCGGCAGCCCGGCTGACAGCGGTGGACGCTCCGCTGTCCTCGTCCAGGGGCCAGTACGCCGCGGGGGAGTCGCCCACGACTTCCCCGCGGTAGTGCGCGCTGTCGCCTGAGATGAGTGCGGTGCGTGCGGCGAAGTGCTTCTTCACCGTATCCATCGACATGGTGTGCTCATACAGCGCCACCTCGTCGATCTGGCCGGTGAAGTGGTAGGTGCCGCTGGGTACGCCCATCCAGCCGGAACTGGCGTATCCGGCGCCCAGGTAGGCGTAGGGACGGCCCTGGTCGGAAATGGTTCCCGTCTTCGAACCGACGAGGGCCCCGTCCAGATAGAGGAACTGCTTGTTGCCGGCGCCGGTGAGTACGACGTGGTGCCACTGGTTGTCGGTCACCGACTGGGTGGAGGTAATCGGATCGGCGCCGGGGTTTCCGGACAGGTACCACTCGCCTCGGAGCTTGCCGTTCCCATCGATGTTCAGCACCGGCCGCCAGGATGTGGGGACCTCGCCGAGTTCGGCATTCTGCAGCCCGATGAGGACGCCCTGCTTGGCGGTCTTGAACCACATTTCCACGGTGGGTGTGGTGGGGCTGGTGGGCAAGTCGTTGGGGAGCTGGACGAAAGAATCGGAGCTTCCGTCCAGGGAGATGGCGGTGTCATCGGCCTCGGCGAAGACCCCGGGATCGCCGAGGCGTGCCCGGTCCCCGTAGGAGGCTTCGGAGGCATCCCCGGCTGCACTGGTCGCCTTCGACCCTGAACGTTCTCCGAGCCGCCAGTAGCCCTCGGGAGCGGCCGCTCTGACCTCGTCGGCGTACGCGGCCGATCCTGCGGAGTAGGTGGGCGCCGAGACCTTCCAGGTCCCGCCGTTCTGGTCGGTGTGTTCGGTAAGACGGCCGCTGACGTTGTCGTAGCCCGCCTCGGCGTGGGTTCTCCCGGATGGCAGCGTCACCTTGGTGATACGGCTGCTGGTCGCGCGAGCTGTGTAGTGATCGTTGACCGTGGCGGCATCCAGGGGACGGCTGTAGATGGCGGCCTCGTCCAGGCTGCCCTTGAAGTGATGGGTGGCAGCTGCTGTGCCCATCCATCCTTCGTTGCCCCAGCCCGCCCCGAGAAAGGCTCGCTGGTCCTCGCGCATGCTGACCGTACCGGTCAGAGTCCCGACTCTGGAGCCATCCAGGTAGAGAGTCTGCTTGGTTCCCTCACTGGTGAGAACGGCATGGTGCCATGCGTTGTCGGTGACGATCGCGGGCGACGTGATTGGCCGGGTGCCGGCATGTTCGACCGTGTAGAACTGGCCTCGCAACTTCCCCGCGTTGTCCACACTGAGAAACGGACTGTACCGGGTGGGCTTCTCACCGATCTCAGCATCCTGAAGGGCGCCGAGTACGCCGGGCGTCGTGGTTTTGAACCAGAGTTCGACAGAGAGAACGTCGCTTGATTCCAGTGCACCGACAGGCAACTCGACCACGGAATCCGTGCCGTCGAAGGAGCCGGCAGTGTCCGTCGTACCGGACAACGCGGGCCCGGCTCCCAGAGTGACATCTCGGTAGAGCGCATCATGCAGACCGGACCGAGAAGGCGCATGGCTGTGTGCAGTTGAACCTTCTTGCTCACCGAGAGGCCAGTACGAGACAGGGCCGGCGTCCAAAACCATGCTGCGGTACAGCGAGCCCTCTTCGTAGTCGTAGACCGTGCACTCAGTGGAGGTGGCGGGTGGGCATACCTTCGTCAGGCGGTCGCCGGAATAGCTGTACGTCCAGGTCAAGCCAGGTGTCCCGGGGCCCACTGCATGGGTGGACACCGAGCTGACATGCCCATTGCTCCAAGTGAATTTCAGCGTCCGGCCGGAGAGCTTGTCGGTGACCGTAGTCAGGTTCTGCGTGCCTGTGCCCGCATAGGCCAGAGTCTGTGTGCGGCCTGCTCCATCGGTGATCGAGGAGAGCAACCCGGAGGTGTCGAACCGATAGGCCGTGCCGGACCGTTGCCGGAGCGTCCAGCCCGAAGCATCGGCTCTGAGGTCCATGGTGGTACCGGTCGGGCCCGCAAGGCTCCCGTTCGGGTTACGGCCGAAACGCACCTGTGAGCCGTCCGCCATGGTGATGAGGACAGTGTTGCTCAAGGGCTCCTGGACCAATCGCGCGTCCCAGCGTGTTGCCCAGCCTGCTCCGAAGGCGTTGGTTCTCCGAGGGTCGAGGGAGTTGTAGGTCCGGGTCACCGACAGTTCCGGCCCCACGGTGGGGATGGCGGCGTCGGTGGAGGCTGTCACGTAGTTCCCGGACCGTGAACCGATTTCTCCCGTGCCATCGGCTCCGCCGAGATGGCTCGTGACTGCTGGCTGGGGCACTGCGGTGCTGAGATACGCAGGGCGTGGTTCAGGGGACGTCGCGCTTCCGTCGTAGACATAGGCGTACCACGCGTAGTGCTTCCCCCACGCAAGCCAGCCCTCTGGAACGGTCCATTGCTGTCTCTCGCTCCGAGGGCCCTTACGGCAGTTCTTACGCGCGTTGTCGCCCTCAACCTCGCAGATTTCGAACGTGTAGCCCAGCGCGGCCTTCGGGTACCGGTCCACGTCTTTCCCATGGGCCCATAGCGCTGGGGTAAGCGAGTCCACCTGTGTCCCGCTCGGAGGAGACTCAGCAGTGAGAACGGGCGGTATGTTCACAGCAGAGAGCTGGACGGCGGCTCCTGGAACACCGGCCGAGGTGAAACGGCTGACGCCGAGGTCGGTCATGGTCCATTCGATGGTGTACGTGGCGGGAGTCAGCGGAGCGATCTTGGCGTCCACCGTGACGCTCGCTCCGGGCGCGACCGCGCTCGGCATCTCCGTGTACGCGATCTTCGCGCTGTCGGTGATCTCGGTGCCCGCTGCGTTGTACAGGTTGTAGCGCAGTTTGTAGTTACCGCCCTTGGGCCAGGTCGCCTGTCCCCGGTTGGTGAGCTTGATCTTCATCGAGCCCTGGGTGGTGGCGGTGACAGGAGCGGTGAAGTCTCCGAGTCCGTAGGTCGCCCCGTAGGGCGTCCAGGTGACGTCCAGGCTCGGCTTGCCGTTGGGGTAGTCGTCCGAGCCGAACTGCTTCCAGCCCTTGGAGTCGGACGTCGACGCCTTCACGGCCAGTCCGTAGTTCTTCTTCCGGCCGTGCGTCCAGTCGTCCACCAGCTTGCGTCCGGCCGAACCCAGCTTGATCAACTCCCACTTGGCACCGCCGCAAGGGTAGGCGGTCTGACCCTCGGGCCGCCAGCCGTGCGCGAAGCTCTTGGAGGCGAGCGCCGAACCCGTGGACGGCCCGGGGTACTTCGTCGTGGTCGACTCGGCCCAGTTCGAGGTGATGGGGTGGACCGTCACCGGACGGGCGGTGCAGGAGTAGGAGTAGGTGTTGTAGAGGGCCAGCCCGGCGTTGACCACCCAGGCGTTCTTGAGCGTGGACTCCAGACCGGAGAACCGCAGGAACGCGGCCGCCTTGTGCCCGCCACCATCGTAGGTGCCGGTCTTGAGGACCGTGTCACTGGAGAAGTTCTGGTTGTACGGGGACTGCACGTACGTACCGGAGGTCGCCGCGACGGACTTCAGCGAGGGGTCCACCCGGACCGGGAACACCCGGTCGGGCGCATGGAGCCACTCCTCGTCCAGATCGACCACCAGAACCTGCCCGCCGGCCTCCTCCACGAGGCTGAACCGGACCCCGGAGGAGATCTCTCCCTGACCGGAGTTGTCCTCGCGCCGGGAGTCCTCCATCCAGCCCGCGGGCATCCACGCCTGTTCAACGCCCTCGGCGTCGGTGAACGACACCCCGCCGTGGTCCGCGATGCTCGCGGTGAGCCCCTGGACGTGAAGCGGGAAACGCCAACGCGACGGCGCGTCCTTGCTCCGCAGGATCATCGTCTCCTTGAGCGACCCGCTTCCGGCGACAAACTCCAGGTCAGCAGACTCGTGCACCTCGGGATACGTGATGACGCTGCCGGACACCTGCCCGCCGGACGGCTGGGCGTTCTCGACGCCGTAGCCCACCGACAACTGGTCACCCAGCTCCATCCGCACCACGGGGCCGGCCGCCGCGTCCGGGGCGAACGTCAGCGGCGCCTCGGTGGACCTGGTCTGCCAGCCCGCGTCCTCGTCACTGCCGCTCATGGTCCGCGACCCGGCGCCCTCGGCGGGCACGAGAGAGGCGTCGGTCTTCCGCCAGCTTCCGTCCTCGGTGAGGAAGTTGACCGGCTCGTTGTAGAAGCGGGTGGTGTAAGTCCCGTCCTCGTTAAGGAAAGTGGACTCCCGCTCCTTGCGCGCGCTCTCCACCTCGACGCTGCGTTCCGCATCGAAACCAGGAGGGGTGGAGAGGCGAGGGCTTTCGATCTCTTCGGCGCGCCCTGGCGCTGGGAGCTCTGTCTGTGGATTCAGCTGCTCTATGGACGACGCACTTTCGGCGGGCAGCTCTCCCGGCAGGGCCACCGCCCCGTCGCGGCCCCCGGTGGCGGTTGCGTCAGTAGCACTGCTGGGGGCGCGATGACTCAAGCCCTCGGCGGATCCCCATCCCTGGTCCGGCCTGTCTCCGAGCCCCGCCTGTGCGGCACCTGCAAGGTCGAAGGCCCTCGCTGCCTGCTCCGTGCCGATGAGCGATGTCATCGTGAGGGCAGCAGCAAACGCCAGCGAACGCACAGCACGCACAGAAAACTCCCACAAGTGTGATGAAGATATGGAGAGATTTACGAGAGCTGAGTGCGAAGTCGCAAGGGGCCTCTGGGATCTGTGATGATCTTGTGACGGAGGATCGGGTGCGACCGTAGTGCGCTTGCGAATGATCTATGTCGCAGTGTGCGGTGAATAGTGCGGCCGCCGGGTAGCTCCGGGGTCTTCGCTGTCCAACGAGGAGGCGGATGAGCGCCGCAGATGTGTCGGAGAGTCAGGCGTCTGGTCGTGCGAGAGCGGGCACTGTCAGGTGACGGTCAAGTCTGGCTGAGCTTGGGCAGGGGTTGTGACCGGCTGAGGCTTTGATGCGCTGTTGTCGGCTCGCGAGTGGCCGCGCGCTGCCTTCGTTTGGACGGGGGATCAGGGCAACTTCGTGCCGTGCGTTCAAGGTTAGGGGGCTGACGAGAGGAACGAGGCCACCCGCCCCCGCGCGTCGCCCAGGGCGCCTATCGCCGAAGCCGATAGGTGAGGGCTATCCTCGGGGTTGCCTTAACGGAGTTTGGTGGAGTCGAGGGTCACCAACTTAGACAACTTCGGGTATGCCGGTTTCGGGCATGCGCCCGCCCGCCGTTAGGGGCGCCTTCACTGAGGGCCGGAAACAGGGCACGATCGGCGACCGTGTTCACCAGCCTGGCGGTTCGGGCAGTGCCGCTACTACGCCCTTGCAGTCGGGCGCGTTCGGTAGTGCTGGCAGCTTGGTGCCACGTGGACGTTTAGCTGGTGTTGGCAGCGTAGACATCTCGTTCTGTCCACTGGCGTGCGTGATGCGCGCTGCGCCTACGTACAGGGCGAGCTGAAGGGCGGCCTACAGCTATGGACGAGCTTGTTTCTCCAGGTAGTCCATGACCACTTGGTGCGCCCGCCACCCGTCCGGGAACTTCGGTGGTACGTCGAGGTAGACCGGGCTGCTGCGGGGATGCCGGTCCAGGAGGTCGGTGATGCCGGCGCGGGCCACGACGATGCAGGCGAAGCGGTGGCGGGAGAGCAGGACGCACAGGCGACCCGTCTCCAGATGGAAGGCGGAGGCATCCTGACGGCCGGAGAGCGGGTGCCAGACCAGTGTGACGTCGAACTCGCGGCCCTGGAGACGGTTGGCGGTGTCCACGGTGATGTCCGTGAGACCCCGCTTCTCCAGTCGCGACCGTACCGAGTCCGCCTGGATCGTACGGGCGGCTCCGATCGCGATGCGAGACTCGATGAGCGGCTCTCCGTTCACCAGCGCCCCTCGCTCCAGCAACCGGGCCGCCGTTTCTGCCAGTGCTTCGGCCACCTCGGGGTCATCGTCGAGAGTGTGCCGAGCGGGAAGCTCCAGCAGACCCCAGCCCGACCCGGCCGCGCAGGCGAGGACGGCGTCCGACGGTGTTGCACGGTGAGGTGCGGTGCCGTAGGCGAGGACGCGGTCAGCCGCCTTGGTACCGGAGATGAAGGAGTAGAAGGGATAGAACGCCTTCTGCACGAGAGGGGCTGCCATCTCCGGCAGCCGCCAGGAGACCGGGAGCTCGTGTCGCAGCAGGTCCGAGTTGTGCGCCAGCGCCACGTCGACGGCGTTGCGCAGCGGGTCCCAGGTCAGTCCCTGCCAGCGGTCGGTGTCCACTGTGGCGAAGGGATCCAGCTGCCCGGGATCGCCGACGAAGAGGACTTGTGAGTCCTTTTCGGAGAACAGCGGTGCCGTCGCCAGCAGCGCATCCGACCGCATCTGGTAGGCCTCGTCCACGATGGCCCAGCGCCATGGAGCACACTTCTCAGGTTTGACGTACGACCATTTTTTGGCGGTGGAGACCACGACCGCCAGCTCGCGGAGGGCGTCTGCCTCATTACTGCCCCGTACATTCGCGTGTCGGCTCACGCGCTCGGGAAGACGGAAGCCGTTCGCGTGCAGGCGCCCGAGGGGAAGAGCAGGGTACTCCCGGGCGATGTTGTCGACCAGGTCGTCGACCTGTTCGTTGGTCTGCGCGACGATCATCACCTGATGGCCGGCCGATGTCAGGTGGCCGGTGGCGCGCTTGACCAGCGTGGACTTTCCCGCGCCTGGTGGAGAGTCCACCACGATGCCGCGTCCGGTGGTCGAGTCCAGGCCGGACAGCACGTCGGCGACCGCCCGGTCGGCGAGGGCGCCGGGTGACGTGCCGCTGTCGGGTTCCGGAGTGGCTGTCATTCCCAGACCTCTTCCGCGTCCTCGTCGGTGGGTTCGTACGGCTGTGGCGGACCGCCGTGGGTCCAGGGGGTGTCCTCCTCAGCCGGGAGCGAGGACGGCATGTTCTTGGGATCGATCGACGTGAAGGTGATCGTCTCGCCGAGGTCGGCCATGGTCCCCTCAGGCGCGGGCGGCTTGCGCTTGTTGCCGAAGCCGCCGTTCAGCTGGATCAGCACGGCGGACCCGGCTCCGTCGGGGGCGACGTCTAGGATCTCGGCCTTCTGCCTCGGTCTTGCCGGGGACTTGACCGCCGTTCCCGCCGCCATGGACACGGGAATTTCGCAGTGCACGGTGATCGTCGGGCGCCACAGCGGGGATCCGGGCCGCGCCCCGGGGATGGTGCGATCTTCCTCCCGGGCCGTGACCACGCCCGTGAACGCCTCGCCCGTCAGTTCGTACTCCGCCATCACCAGCGGATCGTCATACGCGCGCTCGGCGTCGTACCGCTCCTGGGCCTCCTCCATACGGGCGAGGCGGCGGGCTGCGCCCACCGCGTGATCGCGGCGGGCCTGTGGGCGCCCGTCATCGTCCAGATAGGTCGCGTACTCGCCGAACAGACGCCGGTCGTATGCCCGCCGTTCGGCGACGTGGTCCCCTGCGGGAAGCTCGCGCAACAGGCGGACGCCGTGCCACATCAGCTGCCAGGTCGGCAGCATCTGGGCGTGCAGCTCGCGGTCGATGGTGCGAGCGGCGGCGTCCCGCGCCCGCTCTCCGGTTGCGCCGTCGTACTTCGTGATCAGTTCGTCGAGCGTGCGGTCGAAGACCGGGTCGGTCGTCGGCCCGGCGGGCGGCCACGCCGCGGGGTCTTCGCGCTCCCGGGCGGTCTCGGCCCCGGTGCGTCCGGCGGGGGGATCGATCCAGCCGAGCAGGGATGCCAGGTTCGCGTTCTCGGTGGAGCTCTGCCCGGTGGCCCAGTGGGCAGAGAGGGACCGCGTCATGGCCTGGAGCAGGGCGGAATTCGGGAACTCGGCCCGGTCGGCGAACGAGGTCAGCCACTTTCCGAGCAGGGGTACGGATGGGGAGACGGCATGCGGACCATCTGTCGCGCGCAGCCGGGTCAGACGGCCCAGCAGCCGGACGTACGTGATCCCCCCAGCGTTCGGGACGAGGAGCTGGGGTGCGCGCAGGGGCCGCTCCCGCTCCTCCTTGTCCTTGCCGCGCCCGACCGTGTACGGCTCTTTCGGCGCGGCGCGGCATTCCTCGAAGTAGGGCAGGAGGAGGTCCGCGAGGCTCTCGACGAAGCCGAAGCGCTCGGTTCGGTCGTGGGGGCGGCGAACCGTCAGAAGCGCCGGGTGGTCGGGATCCGTCCCGGCGAGAGCTGCGAGTGGCGCGCAGGCCTCGCCGGCGAGGGTGAGCGGGATGAAGACGAACGGGGTGTCGTCCACATGCGCGTGGCGCACGGTCGTCAGCCGCTCGGCGTATTCCGACGTGGATGCCCGCAGGGCGGCCACCGTGGCGATGACGCTCACGCGGTCGCACCTCCACGCAGTCGACGGAGTCGTTCGGCGGCCCGCAGCCGGATGATGACCGCCTCCTCGGCGGGGCCCGGGGTGCTGGTGCCGTCGAGGTGGCGGAGGGCGGTCCGGGTGGAGTCGATGCCGGGAAGACTGTTGCGCACCACTCCACCCAGTCGGGCCGGGGAGGCGCAGTCAGTGGCCTCGTCCCGGCAGTAGCGGGACATCTCGCAGAACGAGAGGCAGTCGGGGGTGAAGCTTGCGTCCAGCTCCCGCATCGTGGCGTCGATCTCGGCCTTCGGCCGTTCGGCGTCGAGCGTCGCGTCGGGAGAGAGGGCGTGGGCCAGGTCTTCGGCCCGGCGCAGACGCGATAACTGGAACCGCAGGGCGTCGAGTTCCTGGCGGAGGTCGATCAGCTTTCCGTAGGGCCGGTTGGAGAAGTCCTTAGGGCAGATGAGAAGGAACCTGTGGGCGATTGCCTTTGGATCGAGGCCGAGTTCGGTGAAGGTCTGTCGCAGGGCGAGGACGCTGACCGCGGCCTGTTTCGTGGTCTGGGCGACCGCCGAGGGGTTCGCCTGGCCGTCGATGGCCGGGAAGGAGCGGATCTCCACCACGTAGAACTGTCCGCCGGTGCGGTGGCTGAGGGCTTGCGGTATCACGTGGGCGGTCTGACCGGCGACCTCCAGGGTCAGGACGGGGCGGTCCAGGATCAGCCGCTCGTCGGCGCCGGCCGCCAGGCGGTTCAGAAGCCGCCGACTCTCGCCCGCCCGCACCGCGAGCGAAGCGTCGCCGCCCACCTCGGTCAGATCGGCTACCGCGGCTTCCTCGACGGGGACGCCGAGTTGCTCCCGGAGCAGGCGAATGAGCTCCGCGTAGCCGCCCCATTTGACCAGGGCCTCGAAGCTCTGCTCGCGCCGGATCGCGAAGGGGGACTGGCCGAAACGCGGTTCATGGCCCAGGCGTTGGGCGAGCAACGCCTTGTCCACGCCCGCCGCGTCGAGTACGGCGCGGCGGGAGCAGGCCGGGTTGGCCGTGAGGGCGGTGATCTTGCGTGCCGTGTACTCCTGCGGAGGTCGCGGTCCGCGCAGGACGGCGAGTCTTCCCGGAGAGGGGGCAGAAGGGTGCTGCGGAGGCATCTTCTCTTCTTACGCGGAATTCTGTGGCGGCACCGGAGGAATCCGGTAGTCGGTCAGATGGTGAAGCCGGCTGAACCGCGCAGGGCATCGTGCAGGGGCGGGGACCCGAAGAGCTGCTGTACTTCTGTGAGTTGGCCGCGTGCGCGGTCGGCGGTCGTGCGACGCAGGGAGTAGTCCGCCTCCTGGTGCACTGCGGCCTCCGTGCGTGCTGCGGAGATCACGCGTTCGGGGTCGATTTCCTCGTCGTCGTACGCGCCGGGGATGTTGAGCGCGAAACGGCGCAACAGTTGGCGGGCTGCGCCGGAGGGCGCGTGTCCGGCGACGTCGAGCCGCAGGATCTGCTCGGCGGTGCCGATGGCGTGGACAAGGAAGTCGGCACGCGGGCTCAGTGGGCCGATGATGCGCTGCTCCAGGGGCCAGACGGATACGGCGAGGAGACCGCGGGCGGGTGTGAGCCGGTCGTGGGTGAGGGCGGCGCAGATGTAGTAGGGGCGGGCGTAGCCCTGTGCGGTGAAGGACCTTTCCTCGTCCCGGCGGAGGGAGGCGAGTTTCGTCGCGACCAGCGGCTCGGTGAAGAAGGCCTGGTATACGGATGAGATCAGCTTGGGCGACGCGGGAGCGCCGAGCAGGGTGAGTGCCTGGTGCACCTGCTCGCGGACCGGGACGGCGCCGGGGGTGGACTGCTTCCCGTGGGCCTGGAGCCGGAACGAGGATGCGGTCCCGGCGGTGGTGGCAGGTGCCGGGGTCCCGGCGGGTGAGGAAGGAGCCGCGGCAGGTGGCGCGGCCCCCTCCGCCTCCTCGGCGTCGAGGGCTCGCTCCCACGCGGACTCCGCCTCGCGCAGTTCGGCGCGGATGCGGGCGGTGGCCGCGTTGTCGCGGGCGCGTCGAGCCTCTCGCAGGAGGGCGCGCAGGCGCGACAGGCGTTCCTCGAGCTCCTCCAGCGATGCGGTCATGGGCGCACTGTATCGCCGATCCCTTTGATTTCCAAGGTTATCCAAAGAGTTCCAAAGTTGTGCGCTACGCTCGGCGGCACGGCCTCGGGGTTCACGACGGCCGGCCTAACTCCGTGCTTCGGCCGGGAGGGGGAACGACATGACGTGCGACGTGCCGTGGCGTGTGCCGCAGTGGATGACGGGGGACGAGGGGCCGGTCCGGATCGGGCCGGGCACAGGAGGGGGAGCGGACGAGCCGCACGTCTGCCTGGCCCGCGACGCGGCGAAGGCCCGGCCAGGACTTCGGGCGCGGGTGCCGTCGCAGCTTCCCCGGGAAGAGCACGAGACCTTCACGCTCGGTCCCGTGTGTGCAGCGCTGGACCAGATCGAGTTCGGTGGCGCCACGGTGGACGAGGCGCTCGGAGCCCTGTCCGGCCACCGGCCTGCTCTGCACGAGGGGCACCGGACCTACGTGGAGCAAGCGGTGCGGCAGTACGCGAGCCAGGGGCCGGACGACTTCGTGCCGGTTCAGTCGTACTGGGCGGTGCGCAAGGACAATGGCCGGCGCTGGGAGCTCTACGCATGGTGGCGCCGCTACCAGTCGGCCGACGGCAAGGTGCGCGAGTACCGGCGGCTGAGACACGGGGACGCCCGTGCGTCGAGCCGGGGTGAGATCGCGGTCGCCGCGTACACCGCGGCGTTCGGAGCCGACGCGGCGTGGCCGCGCCGCTGGAACCAGGAGTTCGTGATCCACGGCTCTCCCGGGCCCGTCGCGAGGGTCAGGATCATCGAGATCGGCCTGGGCGACGGATCGCGGACCGTCCAGTTCGACGGAACTGCGGAGGAGGCCAAGGCGTACTACGAGGCCCACGGCGGCCCCCACGTGAGGAATGTGGTCAGGGGCGGTCCGGAGCGCCCCGGGGCGGCCTGCTTCGACTGCAAGCAGTTCACCGGGTGTGAGGCGGTGCCCCGGTCTCCGGGGGTACTGGCGCTGCCCTCCCGCCGGTTACCGCTGCGGAAGGTGTCCATCAGCGACCTCAGGTACCACGCCGCCTGCCCTGCACAATCCCTGCTGCGCTCTCTGCACCTGCCGAAAACAGGCGAGTACAGCGACGCGGCCAAGCTCGGCCAGGCCGTACACGGTTGGGTCGAGGCGCTCCACCGCCGCACCGGCCCCATTCCCTGCACGCGCGGCGACATGCCCCCGCCGGGGGAGAACTGGACCGCCGGCCGGTGGAGGGTCCCGGACGAGGAGGCGGAGACGGGCCGCGCCATGCTCCTGCAGCATGTGGACTCGTGCCCCTTCCAGCTCCCCGAGGCCATCGAGCGGGTCGAATGCGAACCGACCCGGGTGTTTCACGACACGGCGGCCCAGGCCCTGGTCGTGGCCAAACCCGACCTGCTCTACAGGGAGGACGGTTCCTGGGTATGGCGGGAGCTCAAGACCACCCGCACTCCCGCTCGCATCGGCAAGGATCCGCTGGACGCTTATCCGCAGCTCGCCCTGGCCGTCGTCCTGCTTGCCCAGGGGGAGCTGGGCGGTGACCCCTCCGGATCGAGGGTGGAGCTGGAGATCCTCCGTCCCGACGGATCCGACCCTCACGTGATCGACCCGATGGACGCGGAGCGCCTGGCCAAGGCGCGAGCGGTGCTCCAACGGTACGCCGGCCCCTGGCGCGAGGACCGTGCGTGGGACGCGCGGCCGGGCGGGCACTGCCGTCAGTGCCCGGTCTCGCAGTGGTGCCCGAGCGCCCAAGCCCCTGCCGACGCGGAGGAGAAGGCATGATCACCCAGACCTCACCGAACTCCGGGGCAGCCCGATCCGGCCTGATCTCCCGACCGTCCGCGGGCTCGGACGAATCCCTGCTCCGGGAGATCGCCAGTGCGCTGGTCCGTCTGTCCCGGCAGCGCGGCGTGCCCCACCCGATCTATCCGGCCCAGGTCCAGAACGCCTACAACCGACTCGTCCTGCACTGCCTGCGACACGGAGTCGAACCGCCGGGCAGCATTCCCGAGATGGTGCGCTGGGCCTGCGAACGACCGCTGACGGGCTGGCCGCTGGACCTGCCTCCCGAAGCCCGTGGGGCCGCCGGCACGCTCGTGGATCCCCAGACGAGACTGCCGCACCAGCTCTGCCTCGAGTGGGAGGTGGATGCGGCGGACCCCGCTGCGGAGATCTTCGAGAACCAGCGCATGCTGGAGGCACTCACCGTATGCCGGGCAGCAGGCGATCCTGCGGCGTACACCGCCTTCCGGTCCCTGCTGACCACCCGGCCCGTACTCACCGGCGCGGAGCTCGCCCTGCTCGGCGGGGACCCGGAGTGCGGACTCCTGCTCCACCACGTCATCAGACAGTGCTACGAACCCGTCCCTGCGACCTATCGAAGCGACGGCGGCTACCAGCAGTGCGGACGCTGCCGCTGCCTGATGGTGCCACTGCCCGACGGAGGTCACCGCTGCGAGCTGGACCGCTGCCGCCGTGACGCCACCGCCGCTGTCCCCGTTCCGGTACGTCCCGACCGCAGCGGGCTCCACCAGCTCAGCCGCCCCCTGCGGATGTTCGTCACCAGTCCGGGCCTGGCAGAGAACGACATCGGGTCAACCCTCAAGAGACGCTTCGGCATCCACGCCGAGATGTGGCCCCAGTTCGACGCGTACGACTTGCGCGTCCCGCTGCCCGGAGGTCGGTACTGGGCCGTGGACGTCAAGGACCGGGTGAACCCGGTTTTGCTCGCACGCACACTCACCCGCTTCCGGGCCGACCCGCCCTTCGACCGAGCCTTCCTGGTCGTGCCCCGCTATCGATTCCGCGAGAACGAGGCGTACGGACGACAGTTCCGCCGAAATCTTCCCGAAGAGCTGGCAGGGAACATCACCCTGCTCGACGACCGGACCTTCCTGCGTCTCGTGGCCGAGCAGATCGCCGACCGGACGGAAGCCGCCGGATCCCCTCGCCGCCAAGGAGACCACCATGCGTGATCGCAGCAGCTGGCACCGTCGCTGCTCCCGCCAGCTCACCGATGTATGGCCGGATGACCTTGGCGCGTTCCGGGTCGCCGATCTCCTCGACGTCGAACTGGGCCTCTATCTGCTGCAGAGCGTGGCGCCCACGCGCGCCGCACTCGACGTGTGGCCCCTCCTCGGCGGATACCCTCACAGCGAAGCGCTCGGGGACGTCCGCTCCGACGAACAGCGGCTGCGCATCCTGCGCGCCCGCCACCACCTGTGGGTCCTCAGACGCGGACACGCTTGGTCTGAAGCGCTGGAGGCGTACCTACGCGTGCCGCAGCAGCTGCGCGGATACGACCTCGAAAGCGTCGACGCGGTCCCGCGTCGACGCGTACCCGCCCGGGCAGCGCGTCGTTTCGAGGTGTTCGAAGAGCTGCTCATCACAGCACCCGAGTTCGCGACCCGCCGTGTTCCGCTCGCTGGATCGGGCGAGCACACCTTCCGGGCCCAGGACCGGCTCCACTCGATCGAGATCACCGACGACCTGCTGCTCGGCGCCCTCCCCAGGTCGCACGCCCTCGACGCGGCACCCGCCGGGCGCGGGGAAGCCGTAGACGTGACCTGGGAAGAACTCGAGACGGCGGCCGCAGCCATGGACGCGAAGGAGGAGGTCACCGGCGGCTCCCGAAGCGGATGGCGCGGTCGACTGAGCCGTGTCCGGTTACTCGTCCGGGACGAGGCCCTCGGTCGGTTCACGCGGGGCAAGCGCCTCAGGATCGACCAGCTGCTCCACCTGGTCGGCATGGTCGGTGCGGGCAAGTCGACCCTCCGCGACATCCTCACCTACCACCTGGTCACCCGGACGTCGCGACGTGTCACTCTGGTCGTCGGCGACGTCGCCGAAACCCTGGCCGTCGTGGAGCTGTTCAAGCGGCTCGGGGTAGCGGCGGCACCCATCCTCGGCCACTCCACGCGAGAGCGGAACATCGGACGCCTGCACCGCCGCACCGCGGTGGCGGGCGCCGACACCATGCTGGGACACGACCACCCCGGCTTCGCATACCTGAGCAGTGCCTGCCCCGTGGACGTGCTGCGCGGCATGGAGGCACGCAGGCCCCTCGGCATCAGGGAAGCCCCGTGCCTCGGGCTGTACCCCGCTGTGGACCAGGAAGAGACCCCGGACGATCCACTGGTCGAAGCGGACAACCCGGCCGGCCGAAGGCCGCGCCCCAAGCCCCAGCGGAAGCTGTGCCCGTTGTGGAACCGCTGTCCGAGACATCGCGGCGCCCGGGACCTCGTCGATGCCCGCGTCTGGGTTGCGACCCCCGCCGGGCTGGTGCACAGCTCCGTGCCCCAGCACCAGCACGACGAGCAGATCCGTTACCTGGAACTCGCCTGCCGACTCAGCGACCTGATCATCGTCGACGAGGCGGACCGCGTGCAGATGCAGCTCGACACCGTGTTCGCCCCGGCCAGCACCCTCGTCGGCACCTACCCGAACTCATGGTTCGACGAGGTCGCCGTCCACAAGTTCCAGCAGATGGCCCGAGACGGGCGGCTCCAGCTGTCCGAACGCGACGTCGACGACTGGACGAACGCCGTCAACACCGTGAGCGCCGCCACCGACCGGCTCTACTCGCTCCTGGTCAAGGACGGGGAGCTGCGGCAGTGGATCAGCGTCGACTACTTCAGCGCGTTCACCCTGCACAACCTGCTGATCGACAGCTGGTTCCCCGGACGGGACGCGGGCGACCAACCACCGCCCGCGGCACGGCTGCTGGACGAGGCGTTGCTGCGGTTCCGGGACGACCCCCTGCACGAGCACGAGAGCACTGGTGACGGCGACCAGGTGACCCCCCTGGTCAACACCTTCGTCCACCTGGCCCTCGAACTGCTCCACGCCCCCCAGGGCGCCCGCACCCGGGAACGGCTCCGCTCCACCCTCACTGCTGTCGTGGGCCACGACTCCGGAGTCCTCGACCGGATCGACGTACAGGCCCGACGCTTCGAGTTCACCCTGCTCCTCGCCGCGCTCCACAGCCGACTCGACTTCATGACCATCCTGTGGCCGCGCGTCGATGCCGCACTCCACCTGGAGAACGCGTCGAACGTCCTCTCCCGCAGACCTCCGAAGGACTACGAGGCGGTCATCCCCGAATCACCGATGGGCAACGTCCTCGGCTTCCAGTTTCGCCTCACGGACTCGGAGCGCGACGGCGACCGCAGCGGTGAGCTGCGCTTCTTCCACTGCAACGGTGTGGGGCGCGAACTCCTCATGCGAATGGGCGACCTGTGCCGGGTGGACAGTCGACCCGCCCCCCACGTTCTGCTCATGTCCGCGACCAGCTGGGCCGGCACCTCCAGCCGGTACCACCTGCACGCCGATGTGGGAGCCGTGCTTCGCCCGCGGGACGAGGAGGTCGAGGCCGTCCTCGGCACCGAGTTCCGCAAGGAGTTCCTCCACTGGCCGGGCAGCGAAGGGCCGCGGCCCCTGCGGCTGTCGGGCTGCCCCCCGAAGGAGCGGCCCCAGGCGCTCGTCGAGATGCTCCGGCAGCTCGCGGTTCCTGACCGCAGCCTGCCCGGCGCGTCCAGCATGCTCGACACCGAGCTGGACGAGATCCCCGACCAGGATCGACGCCGCATCCTGCTCCTCGTCGGCAGCTACGACGAGGCGCGGCGCGCGGCCGAGTACCTCAACGGGATCCCCGAGTGGAACGGCCGTGTCGTCCAGCTCGTCTCGGACGACGCGGACGCCGACACCGCCTGGGCCCGGCTGCCGGAGGACCCCGCGGTGCGCACCCTCACCCGAGGTGACGTGCACTCCTTCGCGAAGATCGGCGGCGAACTCCTGATCGCGCCGCTGCTCGCGGTGGAACGAGGGCACAACATCGTGCTGAGCACGGGCAAGGCCGCGATCGGCAGCGTCTACTTCCTCGCCCGGCCCCACCCGCGGCCCGACGACATCGCCCTCGCCATCCAGTCGATCAACGATTGGGCGGTACGCCAGCTCCGGGACACCGGAAGGGTCTTCACACAGGCGACGCTCGCGGCTGCCACGCCGCACCAGGCCGCCATCGGGTTCCGTAGTCGCGCCCGCCGCCAATGGAACCGGTACCTCACCCGCCGAATGGCCTGGTCCAGCCTCCGGGACGACGAGAAGGTCGCCTTCACCTGGGACCAGCTGGTCGTGATGTGGCAGGTGATCGGCCGCCTCGTACGTGGCGGTGTGCCTGCCAGGGTGGCCTTCGTGGACGCCGCCTTCTCACCCCGCGAGGCGGGATTCGAGGCTGTCGACACCCCGGACACCAGCCTGCTGGCGAGCATGCGCGCCGTGCTGGCCCCCTACTTCGACGAGCCCGACATCGTCGCTCAAGGTGCCGAAGCTCCGCCGGAACCCTCTCCGATCGACAAGTCGCTCGTCCGCGAACTGTACGAGCCGCTCTACCGCGCCCTCGTCGACATGGGCTGAGACCGCGGCTGCCCGCCCGCACCCCGCACCTGCCTCCGATCTGAGGAGACTCACAAGATGGCGTACCAGCACGTACGGACCGCCTCGTACATGCCTGAACCGGCACAGGGGCCTTTCCCCGTCCTACGGCACACCCTCTCGCTGCCCGCTCACTGGGAGGAGCCGCTCGGTCAGCTGCGTGACCATGGCCGGCCGGAAGGCCGATGGCACGGCCCACGTCGCATCCCCACCCGGGAGATCAACCAGCTGATCCGCACCACCGCCCCGGACGTCGTCACCGTGGCGTCCAACGCCACCTTCGGAACGGACTCCCCCTGGCTCTACTGCACCGAGCCGTTTCCCACCCCGGTGACCAACCTCTACGCCGCCACCTGGCTCAGGAATCTCCCCCGCCATCCCGATGATCCGGACGCACGGCGTCTGCTCGCGGAGTGCTTCCGCGAGCTGGACACCGGAAGCCTGACCTGGCGGGCAGACACCATCGACCTGCTCGAACAACAGCCTTCTCCCGGTGGCACCGCCAAGCCCGCCCGTCTGGTGTACCGACTGCTCCCCGACGAACTGGCCGCACGCATCGCACGTCGGGGTGCCTACGAGCACGGAGGCCGGCAACTCACCTTCCACCAGGTCGCCGGCGCCGGCGGCGGGTACGACGCCGGAAGCAGCAGCGCGGAACTGATGTCGTGGCCGCCGATCGAATACCGACCCACGGGTAGGGGCGGCGAGCGCAAGCCGTCGTACTACGCGGCCACCCTCCGCGTCGGCGTGCGCACCGTCCCGTTCTCGCCGGTTCCTCGGATTCACCTCAGCGCGGGAATCCGCCGGTTCGTCACCGGAAAGGTCTGGATGCCCTTCCGCAAGGGGGTCTCGGTCTACCTACTGCCAGAGATCTCGCTCGTGCCGGACGCACCGGTGTCCCGGCGACTCTCGGTTGCCATGCTGCAGTGGCGCAACGGGACCACGGATTGGAGGCAGGGCGGCCCCAGTGGCATGCTCGCCGCCGTCGCCGCGCTCGACGGGCTCCCGTCGGTGGATCGACTGGTCAAGGAGGCCGACCACTGGATCGGGGACGGGAAGGACGGCATCAGGCTGGCGGTCGGTCACCAGGCCGCCATGGGCAGACACCCCATCGGGACCGGACTGATGCCCAGCGAACGCCGCCGTCTCATCGAGTGGGCCGAGCAGGCGCTGGCCCCCGAGTTCGTCCCCGCCGCGAAGCTCCAGCGCAGCCGGTACGGTCGCCCGCCTGTCAGACAGCTCACGAAGCGGCCCTCCATGCCAAAGAACGCCACCGTCGAAGAGCTCGCCGCCCTCCTGGAACGGACGGAACGGACCGCGGCGGACAACGCGCGGGTGCGGCGTGCGGCGCTCGCCGCGACGCTGGAGGGCACCGATCTCGTCGGCTTCCTGGTTCACCAGACCGACGACCAGCGGGACCGGCTCGTCGCCACGGCCGAGAGCGCGCTCGGACTCACAGAGTATCGGCGTGAACGAGGACCGGAGACATGGGTGTGGGAGGCCGAGGAACTCACCGTGCGGCTCCACGCCCACCCGCTGGGCGAGCTGGGATCCCCGCTCGGAGCGGAGGACCGGCCGCCGCGCGCGGGACAGGAACACGACCAGGCCATCCGTGAGCGGCGCGGACGGGTCGCCGAGGCGATGACCCGTCTGAGGGAGCAGGTGCCCGGGGCTCGGATCGCCCTTGTCGAGCTGGAGGGAAGTGAAGCGTTCCAAGGTCCCGCGAGGCGTACCGACCCCAAGTACGCGATCCGGCTCGGGTGCGCGGACGCAGGCTTGGTCACCCAGTTCATCCGCCCACTAGACACCGCAATGGACACGGCTGACGCCGAGAAGGACGCTGCCCTGCGGGCCGAAGCGGCCTGGGCGGACGGCCTTCGTCAGACCGGGATGCGCCTGGTGCCCCAGCACACTCTCGGCGATCGCATCCCTTCCGGTCTGAACCAGGTGGCCTTCCATCTGGTCGAGCGCCGGGTCGACGGTCCCACGGGCAGGGCACAGTTCACCCCGATCGCCGTGCTGCTCCGGCCGGACGCACCATGTGTCCTCGGACGGACCGCGGACACCTCCGAGTGGATGCCCTACCCGGACCTGCTCCGGATCCTGACCGGACGAGTGCGGGGGAATGACCTGAGGACCTCGGCGCAGCAGTCGGCAGTCACGGCTGCCTTCATCAGGAGGACCCTGGCGAGTCTGCGCGGCACGCCGACCTTGGTCCTGTCCCACGCACAAGACGTGCGCAAGCGCTGGCCGTGGCTCACCAACGGCGGGCTCGAGGTGGATCGGATCGGCCTCGACGGGGGCCCCGCGCAGCGGATCGGTCTCTACGGCAAGCACCTTCGTGTCGTCAGGGTCGCTGACAGCGGCCGTGACGAGACGCCCCAGTGGTGGGCGGAACGGGAGGAGCGCGAGGAAGAGTTGGCTGGGCAACAGCGGGGCGGCTTCGGCATGGGACTGTGGGTGCCCGACGAGCCCGGAGGCCCCGGCCGCGTCTTCTACAGCACTGCGGACAAGGCGAGCACGCAGACGAAGTTGACGAACGACGATGCGAAGCTGACCTCTCACGTCAACCCCGCCGGCCGGAGTGCCCACCGGCCGACGGTGAACGCGTGGAACCCCGAGCTACTGGAGCTCACCCTGGCCTGCCTTCAGCCCGGCGACGACCCCGAGGCATGGGCTGCGTTCGTCCACCAACAGCGCATCTGCAAGGACGACTACCGGGACGTGCTCGGCCTGCCGCTTGCTCTTCACCTCGCACGGCTCGCGGACGAGTACGCGCTGCCGCACGACGAGGAGGAGGCGGTGGACCCGACGGCGGGGCCGGTCGTAGGGACCGGCGTCGAAGACGGCCCAGGGCAGCTCGCATTCGACTTCGACACTGATGAGGACGACGAGGACCAGGCACATGGGAACGCGTGACACGAAGGCGGCCGCGCGGGCCGTCGGGTTCGCCGACCGCATCTTCGATCAGGAGGAAATGCGGGACGCGAACGACGTACCGGAGCCGGAGGGCGGTGAAGCGACGGCCGCAGCCGTCGAGCACCTGGGCAAACGGTTCGCGACACTGCCCGGGATGGTTCGCCACGCCTTCGGCCGGACCCGGGACCACGCGGGCAACCTTTCGAGTGATCCACTGCAGGGTCTGTCCGAGATCGTGCAGAACTCGGAGGATCTCGGCGCCTCAGAAGTGCGCATCCTCACCAGGGAGCGAGACCTTCTCGTTGCCCATAACGGTGCCCCGGTGCGGTTGCCGGACGTAGTGGCCCTGGCCATGCCGTGGCTGTCCAGCAAGGCGGACGAAGCCGAATCCACAGGGCGGTTCGGCATCGGGCTGATGACGCTGCAGTCGCTTTCTCCCCATCTGGAAGTGCACAGCGGCCACTATCGGGTGCGCATCGGCGATCCCTATGTCTCCGTCGCCGAACCGCTCGTCGTACCGGACTGGTTCGCGGACGACGCCTGGACCGTGCTCCGCGTTCCCTTTGCACCCGGTGCGCTCGACGCGGAGAGCGTCGACGGGTGGCTCGCTGCCTGGACCTCCGGCGCGCTGCTCTTCCTCGACCACGTATCCGACGTCACGCACCTGGATACGCAGGGCGGCGTCCGGCACCGGCTCGCTCTATCCCGGGAGCCCGGACCCGGCTTCGAGGCCGAGGTCGGCGGTGGACCGGCAGAGGTGGGGACCCACCTCGCCCGTGCGGCCACTGGGACTCGATGGCTGGTGTGCCGTACCACTGTGCCCAGTCCCTCGGGCATCGACAGGGCGCACAAGGCTGCCGGACCCACCACGACTCTCGCCGTCGCCCTCCCGCTCGGACACGGCGGTCCCGGACGGATCCACGTCGGTCTGCCGGTTCAGGAGATCGGGCCGGCCCTCTGGACGAGTGCGCAGTTCGACCCGCTCGCCAGCCGGCAGGCGCTCGACGAAACCCCGTGGAACCGTGCGCTCGTTCCATTGGTGGCCGATCTGTGGACGGCAGCCGTTCTGCGGCAGTTCCGGCAGGATCCGGTGAACGCCTGGAGTGCTGTTCCCCTGCCGGATCACGTCCGTGACGGGTGCAATCCGGCTGCTGCGATGGAACAGCGGTTGCTCGACCACGCCCGGCGCCTGGTGTCCGCGAAGCTGCTCCTGGAGGTCCCGGGGGAGGGTCTCCTCGATCTCGGATCGCTTGCCGTGGAGGACGAAGAACTCGAAGGTGCCGTGACCGAGGAGGAGGTCGCCCGTCTGGCTGATGTGCCCGCCGCGCTGCCCGGAGCGATGCGAGGCCCGGACGGCAGGTGGAGGGAGGTGCTGTCGGATTGGGAGGAGAACGGTGTCGGTGCACCGGCCCGGGTCGAGGTGTACGACACGCTGGACCTCCTTGGCGACGGGAGTCGATCACCACGAGCTACGGTCCGACTGGTCGCGCGAGTCATCGAAGCGGGTTGGAGCGGCCTCCTGTCGTCACGTGATTGGCTCGTGGACAGTTCCGGTACGCAGTACGGCATGCGCGGCTCTGTACCCGTGCTGTTCGCCGCCACTCCTCGTGGGCTGGGACTCGAACTGGGGCTCACCCGCGAGATCCATCCGGACTTTCTGGCCGACACCGACGACGCGCGGTCGGTCCGGGAGTGGCTCGGCAAGCAAGGGGTACTGCTCAACGACGACGACCCGGCAGCGGTGATTCAGCGTCTCGCAGACTTCGGGGGTGCGCGAGGTGGAGCTGGGCTTGTCCTCACGGATGAGCAGCTCGTGGCGCTGCGGGACGGTTTCGCACACGTACCGGAGAGCCGCCGTGAGCTGTGGGGCAGGAAGGTCGGGCTGGCAGTGCGGCTCCAAGGCCACCGCTACACCACCGATGGAGCGCGGGAGGACGTGGAGATCGCACCCGCCCGGGCCTATCTTCCGTCCGGGCTGGACAGCGCCGAGCACGACGAGAGCTTCGCCTTCGCCGCCGGCTCGACTTCCGGCCCGGCGTGGCTGCGATCGCGTTACGCCAAGGTGTTGCAAGGCGGCAGCATCGGAGCCCTGAGATTTCTCCGGTTGCTTGGTGCCGAGACGGCTCCCCGGCCGCGCAGCCATCCTGGACAGCACTCGCGGTTCGAACGAGGCGCCAGAGGACTTCCCTCAGCCTTCGCCTCGGGTTCGAAGGCGCGCACGGAAGCGCTGGAGGCTCTTCGCGCGACCTACACCCTCAACGATTACGACTGCCCCGACCTGTATGCCGTGGCAACCGATATCGCGAAGGACGACGACTCTGCACGTCGCCGACGCAGGGCGGCCGCGCTTCTCCACGTACTCGGCCGCTCATGGAGTCGCTTCTCCGAACATGCCGAGGTCGGTGCGGCTTTCGACTACCACACATGGCACGACCGAGGGCGGACGGCCGCCCTATGGCTCTGGCAACTACGCGAGGTGGCCTGGCTGGACGATCGGAACGGCACTCCGTCCAGCCCCTTCCGGCTCCGTACCCGCACCGCGGGCACCGTGGCCGTCTACGGGGACGGGGATGCCCAATTCCTGCATCCGGACATCCAGGAGCAGGCACGGCGGCGTACTGAGGTACTCCGAGCCCTGGACGTCGTCGGAGACGCCCGTACCCGCGATCTCGTCGAGTGCCTGCGGCGGGTCCGTCGTGAGGAGAAGGACGGGGCTGAACGAAACGCCCCCGCCGCAATGATCGTCTACGAAGCCCTGGCCGAGCGTGCCACCGGAAGGGGGACTTCGGGCGGATCAGGAGAGATGCCGTTCAGCGAAGTCCTTCGTGCCTTCACCACAGGCGAAGGGCTGGTCCTCACGAACTCCGGCTGGCGGCGCCCGGGCGAGTGCCTCATCGGCGAGCCACTGTTCGGAGCGTCACGGGCCTTCGCTCCTGTGTTCACTGGTGGCGAGGCGTTCTGGACGCGGCTCGGGGCGCGTCGGCCGACCGTCGACGACGCTGTGAAGGTGATCAGGGAGTTGGCGCAGCAGGACAGGAGGGAGCGACGGAACGTTCCGGAGGGAACTACTCAATCGGTAGTCCTGGAGACCCTGAAGATGCTCCGTCGCCCCTCTGCCGTCCGGTCGGAGGAGCTGACAGCCGGGCGGCTGGGAAGACTTCCCCTGGTCACGAGCAAGGGATGGCTTAGCAAGCGGCCTGTGTACGCGGTCGAGGACCCCATGGTCGCCGACGGCTTGGGCCGTGACCACGCCGTGTGGCGGCCGGGGGCAGAGCTGGATCAGTTCCGTCCACTGGCCGGGGCCCTGCGCCTCACGTGGATCGGAGTGGAGCAACTCAGTGTGCACAGCTCCACTGTCGCTTCGCACGATCCGGACGCGACGGAACTGGTCCGCGCGGCTGTCACCCATCTGCGCGAGGACCTGCAACGCAACGCCCCGGAGGTGGCCCGCGGCCTGGACGGCTCCTGGGACGGACTCGCGACACTCACGGTGAGCGTGGCACCGGACCTGATCTGCCGGGTGGAACTGTCCGGTACTCCGGTGGAAGTACCCGTCGACGCCGGTGTCGACTGGGCTTCCAGCACCCTGTACGTCCGTGACCTGTCAGCGGTTAACCGGCCCTCTGCGGGCGGTGCTTCGATCGCCACCAAGTTCCCTGGACACCGCAGGGCGGCGGCCCTCGCCTGGACCGCCGCGTGTGACCGGGCGGAGCGGGGCCGCACTGCCGTGGACCTTAGCCTCGCGGAGGATCAGGTCCGCCGTGAACAGGAAGCCGCCGTCGCCGAACGCTATCGCCGGCTCATGGAGATGCGGGAAGAAGCGGACCGACGCGGCCGGACGAACGGACGGGAAAGGCGTCCGGTTGCGGGAGCCCCGTCGACGATCAGTGGCCGGGCGCCCGCACTACCCGCGATCCCGCACGGCCGGGGCCCCTCCGTCCCCGCCGTGCGGCCCCCCGCTTCGTTCCGCCGACTGGTGGATCCCGCCACCCTCCGTCTCGTCGTGGACCGGGGAAACCTCACGGCACCGCAATCCGGGGCCGGGCCCGCTACGGGCACCGCCCCGAAGAAGGGCCCGGTCGGCCTGCCCCAGCCCCGGTCTGGCTCGGCCGTCTCCCAGCAGCGCACCGCCGCACGTCCCTATACGGCCGTGGAGCAGGAGAAGGCGGCACTGGACCTCGTACGCCGGGCTCTGGCGCTGGACGAGACCGAGCTGCGTGACCTGAGGGCTCAGCACGGTTTGGGGGCGGACGCAGTGGACGAGCTGGCCCGGTTCTACGAACTCAAGACGTACGGCGGTGCCGAGCCGGACACGATCCAGCTCACCCCTGCGGAGTTCCAGCGGGCGATCGAAAGCGACGATTTCTTCCTTGTGGTCGTCTCCGGTTTGGAGGCCGGAGCCGCACCGGTCACCGTACGGATCATCCTGGAGCCGTTGAAGCACCTGCCCTACCGTCCGAGCAGCAACGTGCTCGTCTCCGGCATCCGGGGCGCGCAGAGCCTTGTCTACCCGTTCGAGAGCACGGAGTAATCCTCGGCCGTGACTGCCATGAGAATGATGACAGCGACTCGAGAACGTGATTTCGGACCGCCCCTTAACGTGGGCGCCGAAGTGCCGCAGGGGTGGCGGCGGAGGGGACGTACCAGCATGCGCAGGGTTCCGCCGGAGATGTTCCGGTTCACCACGGGGGAGACGGCCGACTTGAACGGGGCCGTGCTCGAGGCTTTCGGGGTGGCCGGCGAGCACCTGGAGACCGCGCTCGGGCTCGACGGCGTACGGGAGCGGCTGCGTGCGGTCGGCTGGGTCTCGGACCTCGAGGACGAGGAACTGCACGAGACGCTGAAACGGCTGGTGAAGTGGGAACTCCTCGACGTGGTTCACAACCACGCCCAGAACTACCGCACGGCCGAGGAGTACGAGCGGCGCAACCTGCACTACTCGCTGACCCGTCGGGGCGAGGCCGCGCTCGTCGGGGTGCGACACGCCCTGGAGGTGCTGGCCTCCACAGGGGCGCTGCAGACCGCGGTGCTGGAGGCGATCGCCGACCGGCTCGACGAGCTGACCGTGCTGTCCGGCGAGCCTGCCGCGGCCGACCGACGGATCTTCAGCACCCTGCGGGAGCTGGAGGGTCATCTAGAGGGCCTGGTGGAGAACACCAAGGCCTTCAACGGCCAGTTGCAGAGGCTCCTTCGCACCGAAGGAGTGGATCTGGACGTGTTCCGTGAGGTGAAGGCCGCCACCGTCGCGTATCTCCAGGAGTTCCTGGTCAATCTCGACCGGCGCGGCGAGACGGTGGCTGCCGCCGTGGCCCGCGTGGAGGAGCGGGGCATCGCGGTGCTGCGTGAGCGGGCCCTGCGCGGTGCCGAGCTGCCTCCGACCCCGGGAGAGGACCCGGCAGCCGGCTGGCTGGAGAGCCGGCGGGCGCGCTGGGCGGGGCTGAGGGCCTGGTTCCTGCCGGGCGACGGGGCGCGCCCCCGGATCGAGCAGCTGCACGACATCGCCCGGCGCGCCATCGTCTCCCTCCTGCAGGTGCTGGAGCGGATCAACGAGTCCCGGCGCCGCCCCTCCAGCGCCGTACAGGACTTCCGCGAGCTCGCGCGCTGGTTCGCTGCGGCTCCCGACGAGGAGGACCTGCACCGGCTGTGGTCGGCCGCCTTCGGCCTCGGCCCGGCCCGCCATGCCCACCTCGCCCACCCGGACCCGGAGCTAATCCCCTCGTCCCACTCCTGGTCCGTGGCGCCGCCGGTACAGGTGTCGGCCCTGCTGAGGACCAGCGGACGGACCGAACGCTTCACTCGTACGGCCACGGTGCGGGACGTTGCGGCGGTCAGGGCGGAACGCGCCGAGCGGGCCCGGGCGGAGCGAGCGGAGCTGGCACGCGCCTGGCAGGCGCTGGAGACGGACGGCCCGGTACGGCTCTCCTCTTTCAGCACCCTCGACCCCGCGGCCTTCGACCGTCTCCTCGATCTGCTTGGCCGGGCGCTGGCCGCCCGGCCGGACGCGGGTGGCCGGCGACGGGCCACGACCGGCGACGGCCGGGTGGAGGTGGCGCTGTCGCCGCCCCCCGACGGGCGCACCGCCGTACTGCGTACCGTGCAGGGGACGATGGCAGGACCGGACTACGTCATCCACGTCACGGCCGTGGGTGGGGCGATCTCCTTCCCGGCAGTCCGCGCCGCCACGGGGCAGGAGGCCGCAGGATGAGCACCCTCGCCAACCAACTGGCTTCCGCCGAACGGGAGGAGGTCGCCCGTGCCATCCGCCTCCTTCTGGCCCGCCCGCTGCTCACCGAGGCAGCCGACCCGACCGGTTTCGATCTGGTGCGCCGCCGCCGTGACCCGCTGACTCGTTGGTTCGACTACACCTGCGGCTGGAATCTGGTCGTGGAGCCCCGCCGGGGCTACGCCCGCCTCACCAAGGTCCGCGTCAACCCCGACGGCTCCCGCCCCGCTCGCCGGGCGCGTTCCGGCCGGGCCCCGTTCGACCGCCGACGGTACGTCCTGCTGTGCGTGGCCGCCGCGGAGCTGCTGTCGATGCCGATGACGACCATCGGCATGCTCGCCGACCGCGTCGTCCAGGCCATGGCGGCCGACCGCGCGCTGGCGGGGTTCGACCCGGTCCACCGGCCGGAGCGCATGGCGTTCGTCGACGTCCTGAAGCTGCTGGAGTCGTACGACGTACTGCGTGTGGTGGACGGCACGACCGAGACGTACGTCGACTCCGCGGAGGCGAAGGTCCTCTACCGCGTGGACAACACGCTGCTCATGCGGCTGCCCGCCGCACCGGTCGGCGCCTCCCGGCTCGCCGTGCCTCCGGAGGAGGTGCCCGCGCGGTTCGAGGACCTCCTTGTCGGCCTGGTCAGGGAGCGCCGCTACGGAGGCGCTTCTGCCGACGACACGCACGCCGAGACCACCGCGATCACGGACGCCCAGCGCAACCTGAGGCTGCGCCACTCGGTGCTGCGCCGCCTCTTCGACGACCCCGTGCTCTACCGGGCCGATCTCGCCGACGACGAGCTCGCTTACGTCACCTCTTTGACCGGACGCCAGATCCTGCGCCGCTCTGTCGAACAGGCCGGTTTCCTCCTGGAGGAACGGGCGGAGGGCTTTCTACTCGTCGACCCGGACGCCATCGCCACCGACGTCCGCTTCCCCGACGACAGCTCCACAGCCCGAGTCGCCGCGCTGCTCCTCCTCGCACCGCTCTGCGCCACGCCCGCGGGTCTGCTGCCCGAGCAGCTGGCCGAAGCCGGAGCGGAGCTGCTGCGCCGCTTCCCGGGCTGGGCCAAGGCGTACCAGTCGGAGGAAGGCCCGGCCCGCCTTGCCGACGACGCCATACGGATCCTGCTCGACGTCGGCCTGGCAGGCAGGGCCCGAGACCGTGTCGTCGCGCGACCGGCCGCGTACCGCTACCGCCTGACGGAGACCACCGGCCCAGCCCCGAAGAACGATCCGCTAGCCGTGACCACCGCCGGCAGCGTCGGAGAAGGAGACAAGCAGTGAGCGTGACGGAACTCCCCCTCCAGCGACGGCCCGAGGAGACCATCGAACCGTCACCCGTTCACGAGGCGGACACCGGCCGCGGACGCTGGCAGCCCCATCGCGCGGGCATCCTCAACGTCTGGCGCTACTACGACGAGACCTTCACCTTCCACCAGGGTCGCCTGCTGCTGCGCGGTCAGAACGGCACCGGCAAGTCCAAGGCCCTGGAACTGCTGCTCCCCTTCCTCTTCGACGCCAGCCTCCGCCCCAACCGCCTCTCCACGTTCGGCGGTTCGGAGCGCACGATGCACTGGAACCTGCTCGGCCAGGGAGCGTCCGGAAAGACCCGTGTTGGGTATGTGTGGATGGAGTTCCGCCGCGTCGGAGACGACGGCACCGAGCACTGGTTCGGCTGCGGAGCCCGCCTGCACGCGAGCGTGCACACCACCACGGCGCACGCCGACTACTTCACCACCACCGCTCGGATTGCCCACCCCGACGGGGTTCACCTCGTCAACGACGCCGGGCAGCCCCTGACCAAGACGGCCCTCACCGAAGCCCTGCGCGACCGCGGCGAGGTACATCCGGCAGCCACCGACTACCGCGCCACTGTGCGGCGCGAACTCTTCGCGGGCATGGGCGAGCAGCGGTACGAGTCCCTGCTCTCCGCCTTGCTCCAGCTCCGCCAGCCCAAGCTGTCCGAACGGCTCGACCCCTCCCTCCTGTCCACCCTGCTGTCCCGCGCCCTGCCCCCGCTCGGCGAAGGAGAGATCACCGAGCTCGCCGAGGGCTTCGAGCGCCTGGACCGACAGCGGGACCACCTCGACCGGCTCGACGCCGAGGTGACGGCCGCCGAGAACGTCGCCTCCCGGCAGCGCGCCTACGCCCGTCGGGTCCTGCGGGCCGGCGCGGCAGCGCTGATCTCTGCGACCACCGAGATGGACGACCTCACCCGGAACGCCCGCGTCAGCGCCGAGGAGTACGAGAAGGCGTGCGAGGAGCGCGCCTCCACCCTGGCCCTGCGCGAGGAGCTGGAACTGCGGGCGCACGCCTTGGACGAGATCATCGAAGGGCTTCGGGAGAGCGACGCCTACCAGAAGGGGGAGGAGCTCGACCGGCTCCGCCGCGGCACCGAGGAACAGGTCGCGGCCGCCGCGGAGCTGCGTACCGCCGCCCGGTCCGCCGAGGCCGAGGCGGAGGAGGACCGGAAGCACGCCGACGAGGTCGCGGGACACGCCCGCTCGCGCGACGAACACGCCCGCGCGACTGCGGACGAGGCACACCGCTCGGCCCGGGCCGCAGGCATGGAGTCCATTCACCACGAGGTGAAGACGATGCTGGACGCGGAAGGGGAGGTGAAGCCCCTCGGCAACGAGTCGGCGAACACCCCGGTCAGGACGGGGAGCAGGCGGTCCGATGCTCCTGGCACCGCCGCCCGCCGACTGCTCCGGGGCGCGGTCACCGCCCGACGGCAGCAGGTCGCCGACATCACCGACGCGATCGACGCCCACGACCGGGCGGTACGCGACCGGGGTACCGCCGAGGGCCTGCTGGACGAGGCCCGAACCCGGCTCGCGGACGCGATCACCCACCGCGACACGACCGCCGCCGCCTGGGACGAAGCCCTGGCAGCCCAGGCGGAGCGGCTGCTCGCCTGGGCCCGGGACTGCACCGAGCTGCGCATCCCCGACCTCGATGAACTGGCCGCCAGGGCGGCCGTCGAGGCAGACGTGCGCGAGCTGGTCGAAACGGTCGCACGACCGCTGGACCAGGAGATCACCACGGAGCGGGCCGGAGTCCGCACGGCGCAACAGGGGTTGGAGCAGGAACGTGCCCTGCTCGACGCGCGGAGGCGCAAGCTCAGCGGCGAGACCGATCTCCAGCCCGTCGCTCCACCCACCCGCACCACCGTCCGCACGGCTGCGGCGGGCGCGCCGCTGTGGCGGCTGATCGCCTTCCACGAGGACGTCCCGCTCCCCGTACAGGCCGGGGTGGAAGCGGCACTGGAGGCGTCGGGCCTCCTGGACGCATGGGTGAGCGCATCCGAAGGGCTCACCCTTCCTGGGCACGACACCCGTGTCGAGGTCGGCCTCGCCACGACCGCCCCCGGCTCCAGCCTGCTGGACGTGCTGAGGCCCGAGGAGGACATTCCCGTACCGGCCGGCACGGTGACCCGCATCCTCGCCGGCATCGCGTACGGCACCACCCTGCCCGGCGGTCACCCTGCGGCAGTCTCCTCCGACGGCGCCTGGCGCCTCGCGCCGGCCACGGGTTCCTGGAGCAAGCCGGAGCCCGCCCACATCGGAGCCCTCGCCCGGCAGCGGGCCAAGCAGCGTGAGATCGCCGAGCTGACCGAGCTGATCGCCGAGAAGGACGCCTCCCTGGCCACCCTCGCCGACCGGCTGCGGGAACTCGGAGCCCGCGCCGCCCGGCTGGCGGAGGACCGCACCGCCCGGCCCGACCACCGGGAACTCGACGCCTGCCGACGGGACTGGGACCGGGCCGAGGAGAAGGTGGCCGCCCGGGACGACGCCGTGCGTGACGCGACCGAGCATCTGGCCGCACGCGAGGGTGACGTGGCCGGCGCGCTGCGCACGCTGAGCCGCAGGGCCGCCGAACACGGACTGCCCACGGACCGCGACCGGCTGCGCGAACTCGGCCGCGACGTGGAGAGCTTCCGCGACCTCGCCGATGCCTGGACGGACGCCCGCATCGACGCGATCGCGGCCGCTGAAAGGGCTGGTGAGACGGCCGCACGGGCGGACCGGTCACGCCTTCGCGCGGAGAAGCAGACCGCCGACGCGGCCGCTGCGGAAGCGAAGGCGGCTGGTATGACAGCACGCCTGAAGGCGGTGGAGCAGACGGTCGGCGCGGACTACCGGCAGATCGTCGCGCGCGTTGCGGAGACCCGTGCCGAGCGGGTCCGCTGCGGCAAGGAAGCCCGCCAGGCAGCCGAGCTCCTCCTGGGCCTGGAAGGCCGCATCGGAGAGCTGCGGGCCACCAGTGGCCAGGACGCCGACCGGCAGGAGAAGGCAGCCGAGGCCCGCGACGGCGCGGCGCGGCGGTTCCGGCACCTGTGCCTGGTGGGTCTGGCCGAGGACGCGGGCGTCGTACCCGAACTCGACGCCGGGGACGGCACCAAGGCCACTCTGGAGGCCGCGCGCGCCATGGCGGCACGGTGGCCCCAGGTCCCGCACGCCCCGCGCCACCTCGGCGACGCCGCCACCCGCCTCTCCGAAGCCGTCCACGAGGCCCGCCGCCACCTCGGCGTCCGCGCCGACCTGGAGCTGGAGCCCGACGACGACATCCAGATCTTCACCGCCAGCCTGGAGGGCGTCCGCGTGGGGGCGACCGGTCTGCTCGCCGCGCTCACCCAGGAGCGCGACCGCAGCCGCGAGGACATCAGCACCGCCGAACGGCGCCTCTTCGACCAGATCCTCACCGGTGACATCCGCCGCCACCTCGCCGCCCGCATCCGCCGGGCCGGCGAACTCGTCGCGCACATGAACGGGCACCTGGAGCGGGTCCGTACCGCCTCCAACGTCGCCGTCCAGCTCGTTTGGGACGTCCGCCCGGACCTCCCCGACAGCACCCGCACCGCCCGCCAGCTGCTCCTGAAGGATCCCGGTCGGGTCACCGAGTCCGACCGGGAGGCCCTGCACGCCTTTTTCCGTGCCCGCATCGAGGAGGCCAAGGGCAGCGACACGGCCGCGAGCTGGGAGGAGCACCTCGGCGAGGTGCTCGACTACACCGCCTGGCACACCTTCACCGTCCGCCTCGACCGGGCGGACGGGAGCGGCTGGCAGCCCCTGACCAAGCGGCTGCACGGCGCGCTCTCCGGCGGGGAGAAAGCCATCGCACTGCACCTGCCTCTGTTCGCCGCCGTCGCTGCCCACTACGAGGACGTGCCCCTGGCACCCCGCCCGATCCTCCTCGACGAAGTCTTCGTCGGCGTCGACACCGTCAACCGCGGACAGGTCTTCGCCCTGCTCACCGCACTCGACCTGGACCTCATGATCACCTCCGACCATGAGTGGGGAAACTACAGGGAGCTACCTGGAATCGCCGTCCACCAACTCCTGACCGACGGAGACGAGGCCGTCACCAGCGCGCGTTTCGTTTGGAACGGCATCGGAATGGAGGAAGGATGACCTTGCGAGACCACCCCGTGTCGGGCGGAACGACCTCTCGGGAGCATCTTGCGTCGGGCGGCGCGACCCTTCGCCGCCCCGAACTCCATCCCGTCTGGCAGACGGTCCACGACCGTCTCTCCTCCGGCCGCCCCGTCACACGCGTACGCCTCGGACTGCTGGACGAGACCCAGCGCGAAGCTCTCGCGGACCTCCTCGGCATGGACCGCCTGCCGGACCCGCGGCCCTCCGTCGCTCTGGCCCGTTTGGAGGAGGCCGTCACCGAGCTCTCCGGCCACACCGTACGAGAAGTCGTTGCCGAGCTCATCGGCCCTCTCAGGGACAGAGCCGGTGAACGCCGCCGCCAGGAGGGCGAACGCGCCGACCTGTGGACCTGGCTGGCTGGTCACGACACGGTGCGGGCGCAGCCGGTGCTCGCCGACTGGGCTGCGTCCTGTCGAGCTGGAGGACTGGTCGGCGGCTCGGTGGAACGTACCCGTGCGCTCCTCACCGACGCGCTCAAGGTGCTCGCCGAACTACCGGGCCAGGCCGAACCCCTGCCCGTCTTCGCCGCCCGAGTCCTGAACGGCCACGCGCACGCTCTCGACGACGGCACACCCGTCTCCACTCTCGTCCTCCGTGCCCTGGCAACTCTGTACGACATTGCACCGCCGCAGTCTGCGGCGGAGCGGCGCGCCCTGTGGTCCCGTGCTGGCGTCGCCGACGACGAGCTCTCCGCCACCGTCATCGCCTGCGGACTGCGCCCTGTCGGCGACGGTCTTCTCGCCCGTGTGGCCCGCCTGTGCACCGAGGCCGGTCAGGCCGCCAGCCTGACCCTCGCCCACGTCAGGAGCCCGGGCGAGCTCACCCTGCCCGCCACGCCTGCCCCACTCCTCGTCCACGTAGTGGAGAACCCCAGTGTCTTGGCTCTCGCTCTCCGCCACTTCGGCTCCGACTGCCCGCCGCTTGTCTGCACGTCCGGCTGGCCCAACAACGCAGCTATCCAGCTCCTTCGCCTACTCGCGGACCAAGGCGCTGCTCTCCGTTACCACGGTGACTTCGACGGCGAAGGCATCCGCATTGCCGCGTACGTCGTGGAGAAAACAGGGGCACACCCCTGGCGCATGACGGCGGGAGAATACCGATCCGCGATCGTCCGCAACCCGCACGGTCCTCGACCGGGGCGTATCACCGGAGCACCGTGGGATGCCGAGTTGGCCGAGGTCATGGCTGAGCACGACATCGCCGTCGTGGAGGAGCTGGTAGCCGATGTGCTGTTGGAAGATCTCGCGGCTGCGGCTCCCCAGCAGCACCTCTCCGGCAACTCGTAACGCTCCAGGCGATTGAAGGGCCGTAGGCTGGTGCTGACCTGTGGTGATGTCGACTGCCGTTCTGCGTGGCCTAGTTTCGATGACGCATCACATGGAGCGTGCCACCAGGTAGCTTGGAGTTGTCTTAACGGAGTTTGGTGGAGTCGAGGGTCACCACCTTAGACAACTGCGGAGCATGCGCCGAGCGCTTAATGGCGCACCCGTTCGGTGCCGTGTCGTACGCGCGGTGCTCCCCAGAGGCGGTCGCTTCTCAGATGTCGAGTAGTTGCCGGAGGGCGTCCGGGCCGAGGCGCTTGTCCGCATCGGCGACAGCCCCGTTGAAGCGGACTCCTTCGGTTCCGAGGATTTCTGCGGGGGTGTCCGTTCGGGTCTGGTCCGCCCACTGGAAGCCGTTGCTGACGCGTCCTGCTGCATTCAAGACACGCCAGGGGCTGGGACATTGGCCGCAGGTACTCAGGTGTCTTCCGACCGGAACGGCGTGGCTGCCTATCAACCGGATTCACTGGCGGCCCTTCTGGTCGACCCCGGCGGCCCGGGGCGAGCTGCGCCGACTGACGGCGGGGGACCAGAAGGTGGACGCTGCGTGAGGCGGGAGCCTCGTCCCCTCACCGGCCGGCAGGAGGCGGTCCTGGCGGTGATCCGGGTGTGGCTCGCGGATCGCGGGCGCACGGTGGGGGAGATCGGGGCCCTGGTCGGTCTCTCCAGCACCAGTTTCGGTGGCCCATCAGCTCGGCCGGTTCGAAGCGCGGGAGCTGATCGTTCGGACCGGCCGCCGGTGGCCGGGCGCGTCGGCCCACCCCGCAGGCGTCCCGAGGCCGTGCTCGGGGACAAGGCGTACGACTCCCGAGCTGCCTTTCGCAAACTACCCAAGCGCCGGATCATGCCGGTGATCTCCCGCAAGGGCGCCCCGAACTTCAAGGACCTGGGCAGACTCCGCCACGTCGTCGAGCAGACCTTCGCTCTGCTCCACCAGTTCAAACGCCTCGCTGTGCGGTGGGAGCGACGTCTCGAACTCCACGAGACTTCCTCTCGTTGGCGTGCCTTATCTGCTGGCGGCGCCTCAAGAGCGCGACTGCGGAGCCACCAAGGGCGCCAGCGGCCTGTACGGGGCTGGCGGCCATTACTCGCCTACTCGACGATGCGCTTCTGCGTCCAGTCCTGTTCCCCGAGGTGCCGGATTCGCCAGCTCGGCAGAGGGTGACGGGCCTCCCTGGTGAGGAAGTGCATCATGTCGATCAGCATGCGGCGAACACCTGCAATGGGCACGAGCAGCACTGGGAAACGATCTCCTCCGCGGCCCAGCACAGCGCCTGGGGAGTGCCTTCCGGCGCGCTGATGACGGTGGGGTTGAAGGCGGGGGCAACACGATGGATGTCCCGTCCTCGCCACTGTCGTACGCAGGAATCTCCTCCAGACCAAAAACCCAACGGTCCTTCGGGATGTCCCAGCGCTCATTCGTCTCGCTCATCCGTACGACAGTGCCAGGACACGCCGTCACCCCGGATATCACAACCCTCCGTTCCACGGCTACGTGATCCAGCTACGTGCTCTCAGTGCTACAGCCGTAGATCGTGATTTTGCTGGCGGTGGCGGTGGCGGTGGCGGTGGCGGTGGCGGTCAGGGAACGGCGCGTTCCACCGGTGACCACCGGTGCATGGAGGCAGAAGATCAGCCAGCCGCGTCGTGGGCGCCGAGGTTGCCGTCATGCAGGCGTGCTGTCGCCTGCGTGGGTGTGGCTCGCATGGAGGAGTCCTGCACTGGGATACTTCCGCTGACGAGCACGCCGGTCGGCGCGCAGACTGCGGCAGTGGGGGATGAGCCACATTGGCCCGCACGAGATGGCTGGACAAAAGGTTCCTTTTGTTCTTTGGGGGGTTGGGCCTGCTGCTCGCGTTCGCGGGTATCGCGCTCTTCTCTGCGGTTCAGGAGAACCAGGCGAACCTCGGGTCTCTGGAGAACTCCGGCAAAGCGTTCCTGGAAGCCCTTGGCTCAGGGGAGGGCGATGAAGCCTGCGCGCTGATGACCCGGACAGCGCGGTCCGAACTCGCTGCTGTCCAGCGCAAGGACACATGTCCGCAAGCCATCGAAGCGTTCATAGGCCCCTTGAGCGACGCAGAACGAGACGAACTGGCCGGCTCCTACGCATCCCGGTTCTTCCCGAAAAGCGGCAGCCTCGGACACATCAACGTCGATGACAACCCCCTCCAGATCAGCGAGCTGCTGCTTTCCGAGGTCGACGGGAGGTGGCTGGTGGCCGAATGGCGTTAGCAGCCCGGCTACGAATCGTGATCTTCAGGGCTACGTGGCTTGCCTGCGGCAATGGCTAGCCCGGGCTCGCGCATGGTGGCGCCGCCGCCAGGCGGACCAGTGCAGCCGGTGAGCTGCCTCGTGTCCGGGCCGGACGAGGAGCGTTGTGAACAGGCGCTGGATCTCGTTGCAGGTGAGCGGGATCAGTCAGTCCGCGGCGGGGTGGCGGGTGTGTTCGTCGGCGCGGACGACGGCAAGGAAGGCGTGAGCGAGCATGGCCAGGGTGACTCAGCGAGACCATGAGGTGCAGTGGCGGGTCTGGTGCTCGTCCAGCCCGGCCAGGCACTTTCCGGCCTGAAATGTCTCCTCCACCCGCCACCTCGACCCGGCGACACGGACCAGCGTGGCCAGGGGGCCGGGGTCGGCGAGCAGCAGCGTTCGTAGGCGAGTTCGCCGGTGGTGCGGTTGCGGCGGATCAGCAGCCGGTGGCTGCCGGGCCGCACTTCGGCCAGGTCGATGACGGCCCAGTCATAGAAGCGGTGCATCTTGACGCCGGCCCGGCCGGCAGCTTCTGCCAGGCCGGCTTCGGCACCTTCGCAGCCAGAGCGTCCGCACGGAAGTTCCCCGCGCCGGTGACTTACAGGCGCCACTCCTCCGCCAGCAGGCCGAGGAGTTCCGACTGGCGCTTCTCCAGGTGCTCCGGTGTCCAGGTCTCCTGCCCCAGAACCTGCGTGGTGAGAGGGAAGGTGACGACGCCCCGCTTGAGGTAGCGCTCCTTCTTGGCGGTGAAGTCGAGGTTCTGCACCTGTGAGTTCTTCGCACGGCTGAGCAGCACCAGGTTGGCCAGCCGGTGTGTCCACAGGGTGCGTTCGTCCGCGGTGAAGTCCGCGCGCCACTGCGATTCCGGACCGGGGTTCTGGGGGAGCACGTGTTCGACTGTGATCCGCGGGGCGTCGTAGGTTGCCACGATGTCGTCCTCGGCGACCAGCTCGTCGAGCCGTAGCAGGATGAACCGGCGTGTTCGCAACTCGTGGTAGACCTCGCCGTCGAGCCGGCGCAGTGTCTCGGCCCGCTCGGTCTCCGTCAGCTGGAGGGCCGGCGCTTCGAGGCCTTTGCCGGCGTTCAGTTCCGTGAGGAGATCGGCAAATCGGAATACGCGTGGAGTGGTGTAGACGCGTCGGACGAACATGCTCGCAGCGAGGCGCTCCAGCAGCCGGAGGAAGGCCCCCAGCCACAACGGATCGTCTCCGTGGGACCGGAGCGCCCAGAGCGCGGCGGGCCACCAGTCGTTGTTGTCGAGCTGCAGCAGTCTGCGGAACCACAGGTTGACCTGGTCCGAACCGCTTCCGGCCGCGTACGCTCTGTCCCGGATCACCGCGGACGCCTCGGCGTAGGGAACGAGTACCTGGTTCACGAACTCCTCGGCTCGTCCGCCCTTGTAGTGGACCAGCACCTGGCTCTGGAACTCCTTGAGGAGTTCCTGCCGCGCCCGTTCGCCGGAGAAGATCATGCGGATGTGGAGGAAGAGGTCGGAGAAGTCTTCGCGGCCGAGGCTCTCCTCCGCGTCCTCCCACCGCCTGGCGTAGATCTCCGATACCTCCTCGTCGATCTCTCCGATGATCTGAGCCTTGAAGATGTCGGCAGGTGACAGGTCCAGCCCCCGGGAGTTCATGACGCTGAAGATCCGGTGAGCACTGTCCAGATCGGGAGTGCTCACCGCGACGAGGAAGGTCTGGACTCCCATCAGCTTGCACAACGAGAGGCGCTGCTCGTCGCTCCAGGAGGCCAGAGTGGTATATAGCGCCCGCGCGTTTGCCTGAACAGCCCTCTGCGCGTCCGTCTTGAGGTTGTGCGGGTTCAGGTCCAGAAGCGTCTCGATGGAACCGGCGGTCTGGATGTGCTGGTGAAAGAAGTCGGCGTCTCTGGGGCGCAGAGTGAGCCGGGGTTTGGCCTTCAACCCAAGAACCGTGTTGCCCGGCTCGGAGATCATGGCGATCAGATTGGTCACCACGTCGGCCTGCTGAGCCAGATCACGCAGCACAGCCAGCAGGATGGTCAAGGTGGTCAGACGCTGCTGGCCGTCGATGACGTCTGCCCCGGCGGTGCGACTGTCCTTGACGAGCACCAATGAGCCGAGAAAATAGGGTTCTCCGTCGCCCCTCAGGAGGGCCTCCTCAAGGTCCGCGAGGAGTTGCTGAGCCTGCTCGGGCTGCCATGCGTACGGACGTTGGTAGTCCGGGATCCTGAAGTCGTAGTCACTGCAGAAGACTTTGTGCAGCGGTACTTCGCGCGCTTCGAGCTGAGCCATGATCACCATCATTCCGCACCGCGGGCATGCTCCGCAGCGAAGTGCAAGAAGACGGGGGGCCCGGCGCTGCGCCCGCCCGTGTGCCTCGTCATGTGGGCGCGGCGATCGGGGGCGTGGACGAGTCCGGGCGGAAGTACGGCCGGACGATGCACGTCATCGGCACAGTCGGCATCGGCGGAAGGGGCCGCACTGCCCGTCGGCGCAGTTGAGAACCGCGCCACCGGCGTGGGAGGAGCCGGCTTGGGCCCCGGCTCCACGGTCACGTCTCCCGCGCCCGCCGAATCGGCTTGAAGGAGTTCCGCGAGGACGTCGTGCGGGTCGCGCGCAACCGTGAGCGCGGCGTCACGCTGGAACAGATCGCCGCCGGCTTCGGCGTCCACCCGATCACGCTGTCGACGTGGCTGCGCCGCGCCGACACCGACGAGGGCGCCAGAGACGCCTGGGTCGTCTGGGCCCTGTTGAGTTCGAGATCATCGTGACCCCACCACCAGCTCCGGCTGCATGAGCTCCGCTGTCACTATCCATGCGGCAGCCCTGAGCTTGGAGAACATCCTTTTGCCGGAAGCCACCCCTCGGGTACCTGATGCACCGCAACAGGCCTGTCCTTTCCGGGGGGACTTCGTTCGACTCCGGGAGGGGGTGTGGGACCGAGCCACACACGGGGCGCTCACGAGGTCCCGTATTGCCCTTTTACGGAGTTCGCGAAGGCGACAGTCGTAGAGCCTGCTACGTCGGTCCCCCAGTTGCACGTCCAGAATCAGCCAAGACCAGACGAGACCAGCGGCACGAACAGGGCAATGGGTGAGAGCAACATCGTCGACACATGCGCGAGCAGAGCTTTTGGCATGCGCAGCACGGCGAAAGACGTCGCGCCTACCACCAGCCAGCCGAAGTACAGCTTCCCGGCGGACTGCCAAGCAGCTGTCTCCTCCGCTCGGGTGGTTGGCTCCGTACCGACGACCCCTATGGACGCAAGGAGCAGCACGGCACACACAAGCAGATCGCCGAGAACGACGAACGCAGCCACCGGCCCGCCCGTGAGCTTGGCTTGGCCCCAGGGTCGTATAGCACTCATAAGATCCGGAGCCTACCCGTGGCAGCCTGACCGGTGGACAATCGTTCGGCTCCAGGTCAAGTTTGCTGCAGGGTGCATGTGGTGGCGGTAGGGTCGGGGTTGCCCTAACGGAGTTTGGTGGAGTCGAGGGTCAGCAACCTAGACAACAGCGGAGCAAGCCTATAGCCGGAAAGCGGCCTGTGCTCCCGGATGTCGGGCGGGGGTGGCGGGAAGTCCTGCAGCGGGCAGACGGCCTGACATCATCCGCTGATGACCGTCACCCCCCATACCCGGAACCCACCGGGATAACGTGCTCAGCGCTCTGTGGTCCGTCTCTGTTGCTGCGGGAAACCTGGACTCGCAGCACCACAGTTCGGCCTACGGCCGTCTCCTGGCTTACCTGGAATGGGTCAACGAGTCCCTGCGCATGCTGGTCAGCCAGATCAGTGCGAGCGATATCGATCGTCTGATCAGGACTCGGATGTATCAGTCCCTGCTGGATGGTGTGGGGCATCTGGCAGGCAGTGACCAGCAGCGGTTGGTGAATGGGCTCCTTACGAACGAGGTTAGGGAGCGCGTAGTTGCTCTGGGTGCGGCGGTGGATGCGTTCCAGGTGCAGATGCAGCGGTGGCCGGCGATGACTTCCGTGCTTGTGCTCGACACCAGTGTGTTCATCAAGCATGAAAAGAAGCTGGAGGACATTGAGCTTCTTCGAGTTGGCCACCGATCGGGTGATGGGCCGTGGGGCGCAAGGGACGAGGCCTCCGGGCTGTTGATCGAGATGTCTGACGTCTCAACAACACTGCTCGAGGGCCTCGTTGGTCATCCATCCTGCCGCACTCGACCTGCCGCACTCGACCTGCCGCACTCGACCTGCCGCATGCACTCGTGGAGTGGGTCACCATGCTGATCATCACCCGTGAGGGCGACCGCCGCTGCAAGCTCCGCCCGTCCCAGCGCGCGATGGTGGCACTGGTGTACCTGCGCGAACACACCACACTTGCGAAGATCGCCGCCGGGTTCGGGATCAGCGAGTCCACCGCCCACGCCTACACCAGCACGGTCGTCGACCTGCTCGCCGAACGAGCACCGGGCCTGCTCAAGACGCTGCGCGAGCACGAACCCGACTTCGTCCTGCTCGACGGCACCCTCGCCGAATGCGACCGGGTCGGCGACGGCCGGGCCGACTACTCCCGCAAACACCGGCGCCATGGTGTGAACGTGCAGGTCGTCACCGACCCCGGCGGCCGGCTGCTGTGGCTCTCGCCCGCCCTGCCGGGCCGCACCCACGACCTGACCGCCGCCCGCACCCACCGGATCATCCGGATCTGCGAGCGCCAGGGCATCCCGATCCTGGCCGATCTCGCCTACCAGGGTGCCGGCCCGTGGCTGACCACCGGCATCAAACGCAGGCCCCTGTAGGAACTCACCCCCACCGAAAAGACCCTCAATCAGGCACTGGCCGCAGCGCGAGCACCCGTCGAACGCGGCGTCGCGAGACTGAAGTCCTGGCGGATCTTCCGCAGGTCCCGATGCAGCCCCAACCGCATGACGTCAATCGCCAAAGCTGTCCTCACACTGGAGCGGCAACGCTGAAGAAGCTCACTGACTTCTTTGTGCTTGCGGGCGCTGGGGCGGATGCAGTTCGGGTGACGGTGCCGATGGTGGTTGTTGACGAGCTGGACCGTCTGAAGGAGTCGAGGGACAAGCCGGTCCGGTGGCGGGCCGGGTACAGCCTCGCGGTGCTGGACCGGCTCCTGGATAGCGATGAGCGCCTGGGGCGGGTGAGGGTCGAGGTGCTCTTCGGCAACCCGTGGCATGTGCGGCTGCCGGACGAGGACGACGAGATCGTGGACCGGGCCCTCGCAGTGCACACGATTGCGGCCGGGCCGGTTCACTTGGTCACGTATGACACGGGGATGTCGATGCGGGCGAAGTGGGTGAACTTGCCGGTGCTGAAGCTGCGGACGGATGCGGGTACGGGCCCGGAGCCGGAGAAGGGGTGACTGCCCATCCGTGACGACAGCAGCCCCCTCCCAACGTTCCGACTGGGTGGCCGATGCCCTGCGGCGGCCGGTCGGCAGCGGCGACTGAGAGATGGCGTCCGGCGGCGTCCGGGCACGTCCGGTTGATATCCTTACAGTTCGCCCAACGACACCTGTGGGCGAGCCGAGTTCGTGGCCCGGGGGAGGCTCGATGAGACCGCGACTGGTCTTCGTGCACGGTGTTGGCAGGCCGCGCGACGCCGAGACCGTCATGGAGGAATGGCTGCCCGCTCTCGCCGACGGCGCGCGTGCCGCCGGACACTCCCGAAGGGCCGTCGAACTGCTCGACGGCGAGGCGGTCGACCTGCGGTGCGCCTCCTACGGTGACCTCTTTCCCGCCCCCGGAGCTCCTGCCCGGGGACCGGCGGCCCCCGACGATCCTGCCGAGGACGAGGCACTCCAGGATATGCTCCTCGACGTTGTCGACGAGCGCCTGGCCGCCACCGAGGACGACCACGAGGCACGGCTGCTTCGGCAGGCCAGGAACAAGCTGGCCCCGACCGGCGAGCAGCAGGGGGCCGGTGACATCGTGCGGCGGCTGTCCGCCGCGGCCAACGCGCTCTTTGCGCTTCCCGGGCTGCGGACCCTGGGCGGCTGGGTGAGCGCGGGGGCGATGCTGAGCGACCTGCGCCAGGTCAGATGGTATTTGGCGCGCAAGCATGTCGACGACGCGGGAACGAGTATCGACCAGCGCATCCGCGCCCGGATAGCCGCGGAGATCGACCCCGTCGGCCCCACGGTCGTCGTCGCGCACTCCCTGGGGACCGTGGTGGCGTTCGAAACCCTCCATCGGCAATCCGCCCAGGTGCCGCTGCTCGTCACGCTCGGATCGCCGCTGGGGATGCGCACGGCCGTGCATCCCCGGCTGCGCCCCCAGCCGGTGCGGACCCCGGGGGGGGTCGCCCGCTGGCTGAACTTCTGGGACCGCGACGACTTCGTCACCGGCGGGACCGGGCTGGAACGGTGCATCGCCCCGAACGACTCGCAGGTCGTCCCAGAGTCGCGGCGGGTGGACTCCGACGGACTGTACGTGCACCCCGCGGCCACGTACTTGGCGCAGCCGGCCGTTGCGGGGCCGCTCGTCGAAGCGCTCGAAGAAGCCATCGACGGATGAGACGGACAACGCCGGCGCGTCAGCTGCTGGTGATCGCACCGCAGTGCCCCGCCATGGGCCTCCTCACCGGTCTGGAAGACACCGCCGAAGCCCTCCACCGGGCTCTCCTGGACCCGCAGTTGGGTGGCTGCGAGCAGGACCCATCCGGGGCACCTTCCCTGCTCTGCGGGGTGGACGTCCAGCGTGATGACGTCGAGAAGGCAGTGCGGGCGGCGGCGGAAAGAGCCGGAGAAGCGGAGGCCGTGTTGATCCTCGCCTTCCTGGGGCACGGCACCAACCTCGGTCAGGTGCCCAAGCTCTCCTTCATGGCGAGCGACTCCCGCGAGGATGTGTCGACCAGCGTGGTGGACGTCGGCCATCTCCTCGGGCAGAGCCTGGACGTCCATGGCGTGCAGGGGGTGGTGGCCGTGGTGGACGCCTGCCATGCGGGCGGGGCCAGCCCCAATCTCGACCTGCTGGCCGGAGGCGTCCGACAGGGCGCCACCAGGCTGTCGCTCCTGATGTCCGCGGGCGCCACGGAGTCCTCCTACGGTCTCGCCTACACCCGCGCGCTCGCACGCATCCTGGGCGAGGGCCTTCCCGGCGCCGGGGAGTTCCTCTCACCGGTGGACGTGAGCGAGGCCGTCGACAACGAGACGGGCACGGACTCCCGACTGGTGATCGTGGACGGCCTGTCCCACCAGCCCCGGCCCTGGCTGGCGCGCAACGCGCAGCACACCATCAGAGCGGGAGGCCTGCTCCGCGCCTTGGGCGACGAGGACCTGCGGCGAGCGCTCGAACCCTTCGGCGAGGCGGTCGTCGACATCCCGATCGCCACGGTGGGAGACCTCGGGCGCCTGCGCCGGACGCTGGAGTCCCTGGAGCCGGCCCCGGCGACGCCTGACCAGCACACGGTCAACGCCCTGCGTGTCCTCGACCGGCTCATGGACGCCGCGCGGACCAGCGAGTTCCTCTCGTCGAGCTGGCCGGGCAGACCCTTGCAGTCGGACCATATCCGGCGTGCGTACGCGATAGCCGCGCGCCGACCGGCGCCCGACTCCGATGCCGACGAACTGCTGCGAGAATGCGTCGAGTCGTTGTGCCTGCGGGTCCCCCTCGTCAAGGGCAGCCCCACAGCGCCCCTGACCGACTTCGTCGCCGTGCTGGCCATGGGGGACGGTCTCGCTTGCGACACGCCCCGGCTGGCGGCCTGGGCGAGGAGCCGGGGCGCCACCGTGGAACTCGCCGACGCGTTCGCCGCGCAGGAGCAGCGGGCCGCCGAGCACCGGCTGCGGCTGGTGATCAGCCTGCACGCGGCCGTCGCCGACGAGTGGCCCGAGACCCTGCTGGCCTGGCTCCTCGACGGCGACACGCCGGTGGACCGCAAGGACTTCGTCTGCACTCCGACGCAGTCCGGGGTCGAGCTGCAGTTGGGCGCCGTGCTGAAGTGGGCGACCGTGAACGCCCGGAACACGGGGTTCAGGCTCCGATGCATCGACATCGCCGCGCCCGCCGCGCTGCTCGCCTCCTGGCGCCCGGAGGAGACCAGACTCGGCCCCCGACTGGGCCTCCACTACGACCTCGTCCTGCGGTGGAGCGACAGGTTGTCCCTGCCCGCTCACCTCGGACTGATCAACGAGTTCGCCCGGCAGCAACTCGACGCGATGAAATCCGGCGGAGCACCGGTGAGCTGGCTCGGCAGGACGGAGACCGACGAACTGTACGAACTGATGGGGCGCATCGGCGACGGCTGGTACGAGCGTGCCCTGGCGCTGAGCCACCGACCGGAACGGCTCGCGGAGCTCCTGGAACTCCTGCTCGCCTCCGCCCCCATCATCTTCTGGCCGGACGGCCCGGAAGATCTTCCCGCGGCCTCGCGGGACAGCCTGGAACGGTGTTGGGAACAGCTTCCCGGAGAATTCAGCGCTGCCTACCGGGCTGCCTGGCGCCGGGCCGCCGGGCAGCCGGATCCTGTGGACGGCCACACGGACCTCGCCCGTCTGCGGTCCGTGTGGCTCGACGAGCAGTGGCTGGACTTCTGCGACTGGTTCGAGACCCGTTCCTTCGACGGAGAGAAAGCATCATGACCTGGACTCCCTTCTACCTGGGCGACGGCACCCCCCGGAACGTGGATCTCGGTGCTCCGCCGCCCTGGCGGACCTTCCCCAGGGAGGCGACGCCCGAGCGCTTCCAGCCCCCGCCCCGGCTGGTCGAAGCGGTGAACGCCGCGCTCGCCCTTCGCCGCCCGCTGCTGCTGACCGGTGCCCCGGGTTCGGGCAAGTCGTCCGTGATCAAGCAGGTCGCGGCCGAGGTGGGGCTCGGTGCTCCGCTGCGCTGGCACATCACCTCCCGCAGCACCCTGGTGGACGCCCTCTACCACTACGACGCCCTGGGTCGGATCCACGCGCAACGCCTGGCGGGCGAATCCGACGACGACATCGCTCCCTTCGTACGGCTCGGGCCGTTGGGTACTGCCCTGCTGCCGTCGGAGCGGCCCCGCGCGCTGCTCATCGACGAGATCGACAAGAGCGACCTCGATCTGCCCAGCGACCTCCTGGAGGTGCTGGAGTACGGCGAGTTCGAGATCCCGGAGCTGGCGCGCTACCGACAGGACGTCGTCGAGGTACGCGAATGGGACAGCGACGAATGCCACCCGATCGCCCGGGGGCGCGTGCAGTGCAGCAACTTCCCCTTCGTCGTGCTGACGAGCAACGGCGAGCGCGACTTCCCCGCCGCCTTTCTGAGGCGCTGCATCCGCTACACCATGCCGGTGCCCGACGCCGAGGCGCTGCGCCGGGTCGTGGCAGCCCACTTCGGGGCGGACGTGGAGCCCTCCGGCCCGGTGGACTCGCTGGTCCTGTCGTTCGTGGCACGGCTGAGGGCGGGCGAGAGCCTGGCCGTCGACCAGCTACTGAATGCCGTACATGTGCTGACCGGCGACCAGGCTCCGGAGGGTGATGCCGCGCAGGGTGTCAGGGATCTGATCCTGCGTGAGCTGACCGGTGCCTGAGGACTGGCCCGCGGAATACCCCGTGCCTCCGATGTTCACGGCCGACGGTCCGGACCGGGTCGTGACAGCGCTCGGCACCGCGGCTCCCAACCTTGATGCGACGGCGCTCGTCGAGGCCCTCTGGCTGGCCTCCCGGATGGCCGCGTCGGACCCTCCCCGAGTCGGCAGCACCGTTGTCGAGCCCGCCGCGGAGGAGCCGCCGCCCGCGGCACTGGACGTTCCCGCCCCGCGCGGCGAGGTGGCCGAGCCGCGCACCCGTCCGACGGCGCCGGACGACGACCAGCCGGCCCGTCCGCTGCACGAACGGCTGCCGGAGTCCTCCGGCCGCGTCGTCGGCCACGCGGTAGCCGTCCCCGGGGCCACCGTGCTGCCCTTCGCGCTGGAGCTGACGCGAGCGCTGCGTCCGTGGAAGCGGTCGTGGCGGGCGGGCCGAAGGCACGTGCTCGACCTGGACGCGACCGTGGACGGTTACGGCCGCAGCGGGGAGCTGATCCCGGCCTTCGCGCCCGCTCCCGAGCGCTGGTTTGACCTGGTACTCGTCGTCGACCGCTCGCCCTCGATGCAGGTGTGGCGAGAGACGGCCGACGCCCTCGCCGACCTGCTCGACCGGCTCGGCGCCTTTCGTACGCTCCAGGTCCGTGACCTCGCCCTTCACCCGGATTCCGGAGTCGAACTCACCGACCGCCGGGGGCAGCCGACATCGGCGGGACAGCTGCGTTCCCCCGACGGGCGGCGCCTGGTCCTCGTGATGTCTGACTGCACCGATCCGGCCTGGCGGCGCCCCGAGATCTGGCAGCAGCTGCGGGAGTGGGCGCAGCACGAACCCGTCGCCCTGCTCAATCCGCTGCCGCCCAAGCTTTGGCGCCGCACCGGGCTCGACCTGCCCACCGTCCGGGCGTCCCTGGACGTCCCCGGCGCCTCCAACACGGGGTTCGCCTTCCGGGTGCCTCCTCTGCTGGCGCGCAGCGCGGAAGCCACCGACCGCGACTCCTGGTTCGCCCTGCCGGTCCTGTCCCTCTCGCCGTACTCCCTCGGACGGTGGGCGCGGGCGGTGATGCTCGCGGCGCCCGACGGCTGCTCCGCGGCCTTGATCCCACCAGGCGACCGCCTGAATCGGCTGGGCTCCTCTCGGCCCCCGACGCCGAGAACCCCCGAAGAACGCACGGAGGGATTCCTGCGCACGGCAGCCCCCGCCGCTGCGCGACTGGCGGTGCTCTCTTGCTCCTTCGGCGAGCTGAGCCTGCATTTCCTGCACGTACTCCGCCGTGAACTGGTCCCGGAGGCGACGACGGAGGATCTCGCGGAGCTGCTCTGCTCCGGCCTGTACGAGCTGACCACGGGGCCCACGGGGCGGATGGTCATGCGGCCGGCGCCACGGGTACGCGTGCGTCTGGAACAGGAGCTGACCGAGCACGAGGTGCTGCTGCTGAGCCAGGTGCTGGGACGTCACATCGCCTCCGGCCGGAACAGCGGGGAACGGCTCTTGGCGGTGGCGGGCGGAGCGGACAGCACGGAGGAAATCGCCGCGGAGTCGGCGTCTGCCGGGACGGCCCTGGCGCGGACGCTCGAACTCCTCGGCGTGCCGATGCCACCTCGCTCCCCGGGCCCGCGGGAGATCCCCGATTCCGCCATGCCCCTGGCCGGCGAGCACGCCCTGCGACTGGCGCTCGCTCTTCTGCCCCAGGGCCGGTCCGTGGTTCACGAGGAAGTCGTCCGGGCTGCGGACATGGTTCTCGGCATGCTCGCCAAGCAGGGCATTGCGGTCGACCGGTCCGTGTTGCTCCGGCAACTGGAGGCCACGGTCGCCCAGTTCGCGCCCGCCGCCGCGTGGGAAGACCCTCGGGGGCACGCGGCTTGGTACCTGCACGGCGAGTTGGGGAGGGAGCGGCACTTCTGGGAGCGCTACCGAGTCTTCCTTAACCGCGGGTTGTTCTTCCCCGCGAACGTGGTCCACCGGCTCGACATGGTCACGGACGCCCTCCTGTCCAGGCTGGAGGACCCGCGCCGTCCCGGGTACTGGCGGCGCTCGGGTCTGGCCATCGATCACCTCGGCTCCGGCACGGTCACCTCCGTGATCGGTCTCGCGGCGAAGGCGGTCGATGCTGGCTACCTGAAGATCGTCATCATCGCCGGTCCGAGCAATATCGAGCGAGCTCAGCTGCAGCGGCAGGTGGACGAGGGGCTGCTGGGCTTCGACAGCGCGTCGACAGCCTCCGCGGACGGGGGCGCGGCCATCGGTGCGGGCGCCTCGTGGAACTCCCGCCGCCTCCCCGTCCTCTCCATGACCGACAGCACCGAGAACGGCGACTTCTCGTTGGTCAGGGCCTTGCGGTGGAATTCCGCACCGGACCACTTCCCACGCGTCTCCGTGATCAAGAGGAACCAGCGGGTCGTCGACGGGCTCTACCGCTGGCTGGAGAACGGGGCATCGCCTCCGGACGCCCCGCTGCTGGTCATCGACACGACGAGCGGCGGAACGGGGGCACGGAAGCCCCCTTCGGCGCTGGACGAGAGAGTTGACCGTCTGCTGAGCGCCGCTTCGAGGTCCGCCTATGTCGGCTTCACCATCGCGCCCATCCGGGCGCTTTCGCACCTGGTCCCGGACTTCATCTACAGCATTCCGCCACCGCCGGACCAGGCCGGACCCGAAGAGCGTCTTCCGCTCGTCCGCCCGGTGACGGACGAGGAAGCGTGGCTGCCCGCAGGACATCGTTCCGGTCATGTGCCCTCTCCCGCACTGCCGGACTCGCTGCACTCCGCGATCGACGCGTTCGTGCTGGCCTGTGCCGTGCGCAGGGCGCGCGGGCAGACCCGGGCGCACAACTCCATGCTGGTGTCGGTCAGCCGGTTCGTCGCCGTGCAGGCACAGGTCCGTGACCAGGTGGCCGAGCGCGTCAGGCGCATCGCTGACGGCCTCCGGGAGCCGGGCAGTCCGCACGAGAGCCGGCTGATGTCCGGCTTCAAAAGTTTGTGGCGAACGGACTTCGTCCCGACGAGCGCAGCCTCCTCGGACACGGACACTTCGCAGATCTCTTGGGACGAGGTCGCCGGGCACCTGTTCGCTGCAGTCCGCAAGATCACCGTCATGTCGGTCAACGGCAACTCCGTCAGCTTGCCCAGATGGCGCGAGTCCGGCCGCAACGGCCTGAGTGTCGTGGCCGTGGGGGGTGCCAAGCTGGGTCCGGGAACCGTCCTAGAAGGCCTCACCATCAGCTACTGCCTCAGATCCTCGTCCACCTACGACACGCTGAGCCAGTTCACCATGTCGCTCGCACGTCGGACCGGCTACGCGGACTTGTGCCGCCTCTATGCCGGCCGCGAGGTCCTGGACGCTCAGGAGCGTCTGACGGCGATGCTCGACGACCAGCGCCAGGAGATAGGAGGGATGGCCGAGCTCGGCATTTCCCCCCGGGAGGTGGCACTGCGGCTGCATCCCGCCCGCGCCTTGCGGAGCGTTTCCGCGGACCACGATCTGTCGCCGGTTGGGATGGAGCCGCTGAACCTGTCCGGTATGTCATGGGAGACACTGCGCTTCACACTCGCGCCGGAGGCACTTGACGAAAACCAGCGAGAGCTGGCGCGCTTCGTCCAGCACCTCGGGGGACCCGGTGCGGCCCAGAAGGCCCACGCTGACGGGAGCCTCGTGTGGAGAGGCGTGCGGCCCGAGACGGTTCTGGAGCGATTCCTCGATGTCTACCGGCCGGCCTCCCCCCGGCTGGCCGAGCGCATGGACCGGCTCCGCGCCTACATCCGCCGATGCGTGGCCCGGGGCGAGTTGAGGCAGTGGACGGTCCAGTTGGTGAGCTCGTCGAGGGCAGCCAGTACGACCGAGGTGGCCGGCCATCGCATCGGGCTGGTCGTCCGCAGGCCCGTCGCAGCCTTCACCGGGGAGACGTTCGCGGTCCGTCGGCTGTCCAACCCGAGAAACGAACTCGTGGACCTCGACGAGGACCAGTACGCCGCCGCACTCGACGCGACCCGCGCCGCCGTGATCGGCGAGGAGCCGGGCGCTGGCACGACCCGCGTGCCCACGTTGCCCTCCCGTCCGGCTGTGAACGCCGTAAGGCGTCCCGATCAGGTCTTGCTGTCCATCTACCTGGTCAGCCATCCGTTCCAGGACCATGCGAAGGAGACCGGCTGCCCCCTGGTAGGGATCGCCGTCGCTTTTCCAGCGTCGCCGACGTCCACCGAGCCAGGGGCCGGTGTGCGTCCCGATAGGCCTGGCGGCAGCTGACCGGGCACACGAATGGATATAGGGCTCTGGCTGATTTTGTGCATAAATGGCGGTTTTGTTGCGAATTCAGGTAGACGGGGCCCACGCCTCCCCGGGCTGCATATCCGAAGGTCAGCGGTGGCAGAGGTACTCTGCAGCGGCTCTGCCGGGCGCTGCACAGGAACGTGAGGCGCTCAGGCTGCGGCTTTGCCGACGCCCTCTTCCTCTGAGGCGTCGTCCAGGTACATCCATCGGCGAACCACGGTGTAACCGGACGGGAGTTCGTTGCCCGTCAGCTATCTGTACCTCGCCTTTGCTGCATCGCTGGCCCGATGTCCAGGAGGGAGCCTCCGAAGGAAGGGGTCGCGGTCTGGGTCGAGGGAGGACTGACGCGGCTCCGTGGGCTCACTGCCGGACTCATGTTCGGGGGAAGCCTCGATGTCCCCGGATTCGTACTCTTCGCCGTCCTTGCTCAGGTAGAGATGGGCGACGACGACTAGGCCTACGGCCAGAGTCACGCCGAAGGCGACACGGATCGTCGGCTCGTGCTTCTTGTACCAGTCCTTCGTCTTCTGGCCGAAGGAGGTGGGCTCGTCATCCTCGGGTGTCAAGTCAGTCACGCACACACATCTACCGGACACATCCCGCACCTGTCAGTCAATCAGGCGACTGTATGCGGCGCGGTCAACATCCCGCCGTGAAATGGCTGGAGATCAACACGGGAGTTGGCTTCTTGCGTATCAGTCCCGTTCGTGTGCCCTTTGACCGTGAACACGTACAGCCGCGCTCCGGACAGGGCAATGGTTTCGAAGAAGTCCCGGACCAGCAGGGCGTTGGCCTGGGGCCGGAGGGAGCTGGCCCACGTACGGGAGCCGCACTCGGGTGCTGGCTCGATCCCGGCCCGTTTCAGAATCTCCCACGCGGTCCGGCGGCGGTGCGTGACTTTGTCGAGACCAGTAGGTACGTGGCTCGCGAGTGGACTGTCATGGGTCGAGCGAACGTGCCGCTGCTACGGGGGAGAACGGTGAAGCGTTCAGCTGGGTCGGCGTCTTGTTTTCGGGTGCGCCAAAAGCGCCTTCGATATTAGGTCACGAGTAGATAACGGTGTGAAGGGTTGCGTCCCTGCGGCGAGTGCCCGACGGCATCGTGTACGGCGGCCCTCGCTGTGCCGCCGCACGAAGCACAGCTGGACACGCCGTCCCTTAGCGCCCCGATGTGGCTTCCGCCCGGGAGAGGGAGAAGGGGGAGTAGCGACCCGTTCCAAAAAAACCGAATACCCGAGTACGGCGTGCGGGCTTGGTCCTCGACTCGATCACTAGATTAGGTGGCCGATTCGAGCTGCCTTTCCGCCCGGATCGTCCACCCTTCTCAGGAAGGTGAATCGGTCCGTATGGATACGGTCGGTTGGGCTACAACGACTGTGGCCGCGCTTGGTGGGTGCGTCCTAGTGTTGGGCTACGTCCTCGATCAAGTGCCCGCGCTTTCTGACAAGGCGGTGCGCGCTATAGCTGCCGTTCGTCGGCTTCGTGATGAGTGGCAGCGAAGGTGAGGCCCGGTCGCTGGCGCACGTCCCGGGCCTGTCCTCGCACGGCGATGCGCTCCTCGATGGAGGTGAGGGCGCCGACGAGGGTAACGAGGTCACCCGCCCCCGCATGCGCTGCCAAGAGCCTCTATCGCTGAAGCCGACAGGTGAGGGCTATCCTCAGGGTTGCCTTAACGGAGTTTGGTGGACACGAACGTCGACAATTCCAATCGTCAGGTGCGGCTGAGCTTCTTGGACTGACCAAGATCGTTCAACTGGGGGGTGCCGCCGACTCTCCGTACGGTGCGCGCTGGAACGGAGAGAGGAAGTGCGCGGTACGGACCTCAATGCGATCGAACGACCCCACGACGGATGCGGCACGTGCGGTCCCACCCCGCGCCCGCGGCTCCACCATGGAAGCCTGGGGCGCGCAGACGGAACTGCGCGCGTTCCAGCGCGGGAGCGGTGACGCCACCGTTCGCCCGAAGGGGCCGGTCCGTACGTGGACGCTCATGCCATGCCGCTTGTGCTTGGCTGAGTAGGACGGGGTGTCGGCTGCGATCCGGCCGGTCGGCAGCAGGGTGCCGTCCAGGATGACGAACGCCTTCGCACAGATCGTCTTCATGCCCTCGTCCAGGGTCGGCGCGAGGGCGGCCAGCACCTCGACAGCCTCGCGTATGTAGCGGAACGCGGTCGCGACTCCGATGCCAACCCCGCGGCGAGCCGGCCATACGTATCGCCGCACCGCAGGTGGGCCAGGCCCAGCAAAGCCTGACGGCCGACCGGCAGGCGGCGCCACCGTGTCCCCGATCTCCCGCTGCCGAGAGGCGAGTTGCCTGCCCAGGTATCGCAGAATGCGGCTGGACAGGTCGATCGAGGGCGGCTGGACAAACAGGCGAAGGCTTTTGGCAGACGTAGGTGATCTGTCGAGAACCCGTCTGTCAGGGTCGTTCCGTACAGCCCTTGCACGTCAACGTCCCGACCCGGCCGTCAGGCGAGAAAGGGCTCAGTGATTCTGCTTGACATTACTCGAAACCGATATCCCCTATTTGCTCGAACGACGGCACCCCTTGAATGACGGGAACGTCAAGTTCCTCGCGCAGCGCAGCCCGGAGAAAATTGGCAAAAGTCATCTCGAAGATGAACCACGCCCCCATTTCCACTGCGACCTGCCACTGCCTTCTGTTCTCATCAGGGGGAACAAGAAAGACGTGATTGCCGGAAATCGACCTGGCAATCGCAAAGTACCCGCCCCCTTCTGGGTGTATGGGGTGCCGGTGCGAATGAGGATCGCTTCGGGTCAGTTCTCCGTAGGAGTAGGATGCCTGGTCCCATAGCGATTCGAGGTGCAGACCGTGATCCCCCCTCGCGGCTCGTGGGTGAAAGAGGTACACCTGATCATTGAGGCACCCCGGCCCGTAAGCGGAGATGAACTCCTTGTAATCGTCGGGTAGGGTGATGCGGTGCGTTCTTTCAACGGCTTCCCAGTCTCCGACGATGTCGCCGTTGACCAGGGGTGATCCTAGAAGTTCACGGAACTGAGAGTTCTGCATCTGATGACCTTTGTGAGCAAGAGTATCCATCAACTGCACGATTGCAGACCGCGCAGTCCAACCAGTAGCCCTTTTTGTCGGCCGCGTACATTCTTATTTCTGTAGCGATCACCGGATCTTTATCTTTATGTACGGGTGGCACGCCCAGAGGTATGGCCTCTCCGGACTTCGCGGCGGTGGTGACATCGCCCTCGCGTCCCTCATGTGCGGGGAGTCGGTGGAGTTCGGCATCCCGCCATGAAATGGCGAAATGTATCATTTTGCCGCCCGTTTGGTCGCCGATCAGATGAAGTCTACTTCGGGTCCAGCCGCTAGGGGCGAAGATCGTATTGATCAATATGGGCAATGGCTCCCGTAGCCCGGCAATCGTTCGCATCCGTACCGAACCTCGTCATAGGTGCGCAGGGCTTGCCGGGAAACAAGTCGTTGCTTCCGGCTGGAGGGCCCGTTGTTCTGGTATGGGGAGACCGGAGGGGGTCGAGGGTGTTCTGGCGGCGAAGTTCGAGGTGTTGTTGCCGCACCTGGACGAGCGTCAGCGTCGGCTGGCCGTGAGGGCGGAAGCGCTGTCACCATCGAAGGCGCTCAGTACCTCGGCAGGGACGCCCAGTTTCACTACCGCAACGAGCAGGCGCAGACCACGGAGACGCCGGTGACCCGGTGATCAGCGTGGACAGCAAGAAGAAAGGAACTGGTCGGCCACTACAAGAACGCCGGCCACGATTGGCAGCCCGTGAGGGCAAGACGCACCGAGGTGCAGGTCGAGCATGCCGGGCAGGTCGCCCGGGACCTGACGCACTGGGCGACAGGTCGAGCCACCCTGCCTTGAGGTGGGCCAAGACGGTGCCGGTGGCGCGTGAGAAGCGCGCCCCGTACGCCTTTTCGCCGTCGCTGCAAGCCGCGATGACCCACTTGGTGTCCCTGGCCGGGAGGTACAGCTCTTCGGCCGCTCCTTTGATGCCATGACCGATGAAGTGAACGATCAGTGCAGAACCGGCCTGCGCAGCCGCCAGGAAGGCATCGCGCCACGCGTCTTCCAACGCGTCGTACGACAAGTCGATGCGAGGGCCGCCGCCATGCAGGATCACATGGGGTGGCCGCCGAGCGCGTCGCCCACCTTGGCGGTGGCATTCGGTACGAAGGCAAGCGGTTGCAGCGCTGTAGCCGCTGTCGGATCCTCCGGACTCCGCTGATTCGCCTCAAAGCTGCCCATTCCGACGACGAGTGCTGTGACCACGGTCCCTCCCGCGACAACGAACGCCCATCTTCTTGGCGGCGCTGATCAGGTAGGGGTCGACCTCGCCATCCGGTGCGGAGCCGCATGGCGTGGAGTGGGGGGCGGGCGTAGCGTGAACCAGGGGGCGAGGTACTGCATGTGGGAGTTTCGCATGCATCATTCCGACTTGCCGGGAGGTAGCGGCATGGTACGGGGTATCCGCAACACCATAGGAATCATCCTGGCGGTCGCCGGCGCTGCCGCGGCCCTCTGGGCGCCCTTTCGCAGTTGGTACGACGGTCGGGTCGGACATGACTTCCGTGTCTGGGAACTCTTCACCGGAGCCGGCGTGACGGACTCGGGCGCGGGATTGTTCGCGTCCATGTTCCTGCCCCTCCTGGTCGGCGCGGTCCTTGCGGTTCTCGGAGTGGTGTTCCGGTCGCGACTGCTGGTCCTCGCCGGCGGAGTCATCACCCTCGGGTTCGCCATCCTCTGGATGGTGCGACAAGGGCAGGCTGAAGGCAGTCTGACGGTCACGGGCGACAGCACCGGGCTCGGCGTCGGAGTGGGGCTCGCCCTGCTCGGTGGTCTCCTCATGCTGATCGGCGCGGCCGTGATGGGTGGCCGTGAGCGCAGGGCCGTGCGCAAGGCGCGTCACGAGCAGGACCAGCAGGAGCGGAACGCGTTGGACCATGAGGACCGGGGCAGTCGCGGCGCCGAGGCCGAGCGCCCTTACGGCATGGCCGCCCGGGACCAGGAGACACGGGACGTGGCCGGCGCCGGTTCCGCCCGTCGGGCCGCGTCGGGAGAGGCCGGCCCACCGCAGCGCACGGTCCGGCGGCCGGAGCAGCAGGCGTCGGCACCGCGCGGTCGGCCGGTCCCGGCCAGGGACTCGTACAGCGGTGATCGAGGGCGCGAGGGTTCCGACCGCACGCAGTACGAGCAGAACGATGGATCCGGTGGTTCCCACGACCCGAAGTAGGGCCGACCGGGAGGGTCGGACGGTCGGCACGATCGCGCTGGTCAAGGCGGTCGACCGCTTCGAGGTCAGCCGTGAATGGGCGGGCCCGGGCCTGGACACAGCCTTCCGCCGCGCGAGCGGAACCACCGCCGGTGTCTGACCGGCCATCCTCAGTACGTGTTCGTGCTCGTGCGTGGCGACAGCGCCTACCGGACCCTTCGCGAGGCGCCCCGCTGACAGGGCGTCGTAGAGCCCGCCGTGTCACCGCGGGCGTTCGCCGTCCGGTGACAGTGAGCCCCTTCCGACTTCGGGCGGCCGGGCGTCAACGCCGTGTCGTGGGCACCTGATACACCCTGGCTATGACGTTCGTGGCGGTGGTCGAGGGTGATGCGGGCGGATGGCGCGTCGAGGGGGTGCGCTGACCAAGGTCATCCAAGCTCGGTGGACTGACGTCGGGATCGATTCGTCGGCCCGTGGCGGCGCAGCGCGCAGTCTCATCTGGGAGCTCGACACGGCGAACGGCCCGGGTGAGGCTTATCTGCACGAGGACGGCACATGCCTGTACATGGACGTGTGGGAGGAGGAGGCCGTCTGGTTGGCGATCGCCTTCCGCAGGCTGACACCCACCCACCTTGACCTGGTGTTCTGCGATGAGAGTTACACCTTCGACGTGCGCGTGCCAGCAGGGACCACCGAGGTCGAACTGATGGCCCTGGTGAAGGCCGCGGGTTGAGCTCGGCCCGCAGTGGCGAGGTGGAAGGCCAGGACGGCCCGCAAACGTGACCGGCTGGCGCCACGACACCGGCGGTGGGCCCGTAGGGGGGCCGCCAGGAAACGCGGGGCGGGGCTGGACACGTCGATCCTGGACGGATGGACAAGCGTGCGAGGCCGCTGATGGAGAGGGTTCTCCTGGTCGAGAGCCCGTCGCCCAGGGCTTCACCGCGCTGTCGGCCCACCCAGTCTTCCGTCTGCTCCGAGAAGCCCGAACCCCCGCCGAGGTACCCGCGGGGAGCCGGCGAACTCGGTGTACGACCTCGCGATGAGCCCGGCCTTCAGCGGCCCTCCAAGGACTCGGCGGCTTCGTCGCGACCGGCATCGCTGGTTCGACTCACCGTCTGCCGCTGTACGCCGCCCGGGTGCGGGACCGGTGGGGGATCGACCTGGACCTCGGTCTGATCCGGGCCGGCAAGCTCGCCGGCTCGACGTCGACGGGCCGCCACTCGCTCCACGAGGTGATGAGCGGCGTCCCGTCGGCGCTCGACGGCCTTCCCGACCACTACCCGGCACTGGACCACCAGGACAACCGGGGCCGGTGCGGGAACGTCCACCCGCTCACCGAGCGGGACCCGCGCGGACTACGTCGCCGGGACGAGCTCTTCCCCCGGCGAGTCCCCCAGGGCCGGCCCGACGCCCGAGGACAGGGCCGGCGGGCCCGCCTCGGCGCCCGGGCCCGCTACCGCTCCCGGCCGAGGAGGAAGAAGAGCCCCCTGTGCGCCCAGCCCGTGCGGCGCAGTCCTGTCCAGACGCAGCCGGCGGCGATACAGAGAGCGAGTACCGTCGCAGCGGCCGCGGAGGGAAGCGCGGCCATCAGGGCGACGCCCGTCGACACGACGACGAACCCGTCGAACTGCCAGGCGACGACACGCAGCCCGGAGAGGTCGCCGAACGGTGTGATGACGGGAAGGAGCAGTTCGAGCGGAAGGTCCATTTTCATCTCGCGCAGGAACCTGGCGCCCAGTGCCATGACCACCGACCCGGCGACAAGAAGGGCCGTGTCACCCGGATGCCCGCCGTGGCGGTCCCACCGGGCGACGACGGCGGAGCCACCCCCCAGGAGGGCACCGGTCGTCACCGCGACGACGGGCCAGGCCAGCGTGCGGGCAAGGGTGCCACCCCACCGTTCGCCGAACAGCGGAGCCAGGGTCAGCTCGTCTCGCAGTCCGCGCCATGTCTCACCCACCCACCCCGATCCCAGGTACACACACAGCGCCCCCAGCGCCCACAGCCACGGTGCCGGTCCGTGCCCCCGCCCGCCTGCCCCGTGCGTCAGCACGAAGGAACCGATCAGCAGGAGTCCAGCGCCCGCGCTCGCGCGCCCGGGTGTCCGCAGCGCTCGGATCGCACCCTGCGCGAGATATCCGCGCAGACGCCCGTCCGGACGGATCAGGGCCGACGGGAAACCGGACGGCTCCGGCCGGTACAGATCCAGCGCGTGATGGAGTGTCCCGGTCCAGGCGTATGTCCGGGCCTGGGAGGCGCGGGCCGACTCGCGGGCGAGCCGGGCCAGGTCGACGGTGTGGATCGCCCGGAGGGCCGCCCGTCCCAAGGCCGCCGCGGTGGCCGCCAGCACTCCCGCGAGGAGCCACAGCCCCGTTCCGCTGTCCGGCGCCACTCGGCTCACCCAGGCGACCACGACTGCCGCGCCGACGAGGACGGAAGCCAGCAGGAGATTGTCGCGCAACGGCCGAACCTGGCCCCAGAGCCACGCGAACGCCGCGAGGGCGCTGAGTCCCGCCCCGGACGCGATGCCCTGCACCGCGGAACCGAGGTGGTCGAAGAGGTCGGTCGCGAGGTACGACGCCGCGCAGGCCGACAGCAGCCCGGTCGCACCGACGTACGTCAGTCTGCGCCGGGCGATCGTGCCGAGGTAGTGCGTCGGGGAGAGGTCAGTGGACATGAACACGTGCAGCAGGAAGGGCTGGACCACCACCGGCCCCCAGAACCGCCCGGCGATCTGGGCCCCCCAGCACACCGCCACCGCGAGCGCGCAGACCCGGGGCGCCGCCTCCGTGAGGGACCCTACGGAGACCGATGCGGGCGAAGTGCTCCGGGCGTGGACCACCGGCACCAGGTAGAACGCGGCGAACAGGGCGACGAGGTAGAGCGTGTACGCGTGCCCCCGCACCGTGCCGCGGTCGCCCCGGCGGGCGTAACGCTGCCGCACGGCACGGACGCGGCCCGCGGCGTCGGGCTCGGGTGCCGGGAGAGTGTCCACCGTCATCCCAGCTCCACGAGGCCGTCACGCGCCTCTGCCAGGGCGGGCTCGTGGGTGGCGACCAGGAAGGCTGTGCCCTCCTCCGCCCGCTCCGTGAGCAAGGTCGCCACCAGTTCGACGCGGTCGCCGTCGAGGTGCCGCTCGGGCTCGTCGAGCAGTACCACCTCGGCGGGGCGCACCAACGTCAGTGCGAGGCTGAAGAGTTGGAGCTGGCCCGAGGAGACCTGGTGGGGAAACCGTCCGCCCAGAGAGGACAGTCCCAGTCGCTCGACGACCTCTTCGGCGGCTGCGGCGGTCGTCGCGCTGTTGCCGTACCAGGAGGCGGCGACCAGGATCACCTGCTCGCGCAGTGTCATGTCACGGGCGAACGGGATCGCGTCGACCAAGGAAGCCATGAGGCGTCGGTGCCGCGGCTTGGCCATGTCGGCGGGTTCGCCCCGCAGCGAACACGAACCGGCCGTGAGGCTCCGGCTGCCCAGAAAGGCCCGTAGGAGCGTCGTCTTCCCCGACCCGTTGCCGCCGGTGAGGCACCAGACCTCGCCCGGCATCACCGCGAACGAGGTCGGCTCCAGCAGGGTGACGTCGCCCAGGGTGACCGTGGCGCCCTCGGCCGCGATGATGGGAACAGCGGTCACGTCGCCTCCAGAACCACAAGCGTCTCTCGTGGGCGTGCAGTTTATGCGTCGCCCACGTACGATCCGTCGGCTGTCGTCATCTCCTGGTCGGCGATGCGTTCCGGCGGTCGCATCTCCGGCAGTGACGCCCAGGTGGCCCTCCCGGGGAACGTCAGGCGCCCCGCACCTCGACCTCGAAGGGGCGTCGTCGGGGCGGTGGCGGGCTCCGGCACAACGGGCAGGACGCGCCGCACCTCACCGGCGAGACGGGGCGCGAACGCCGCCGTCAAGACGGGAGCGACGTTCGACGGATCCCGTTGCCCCGCACCACAGCGGGATAGGCGCCCCTCGGGCCACGGGCTCTGCCGGTACGGTGATCGCCTGCCGCGTGGAAGGTCCATGCGTCCGGCCGGCCCGTGCGAGGGATGCCGGTGGCGAGCGATGGGGCCGTGATGAGCGAACTGACGAAGCCCGGAGTCGAGGTTCCGGAGGGGGAGGCGCCCACCGAGCTGACGATCCGGGACCTCGTGGTGGGAGACGGAGCCGAGGCGCGGCCGGGCCGGGTCGTCCAGGTTCACTATGTAGGGGTCACGTTCGCTTCCGGAAGGGAGTTCGACTCCTCCTGGGAACAGGGCCGGCCGTTCAAGTTCGCGGTGGGTGGTGGCAGGGTCATCAAGGGCTGGGACCGGGGGGTCAGGGGGATGAAGGTCGGCGGCCGCCGCGAGATCATCGTTCCCCCGCGCCTCGGTTACGGCAAGCAGTCGCCCTCAGCGTCGATCCCGGCGGGCTCGACGCTGATCTTCGTCGTCGACCTGCTCACCGTCGTGGGTGGGCCCACCGGGGCTGGGTCCGGCCCGACCTGCTCGGCCTGAACGCGATGTCTCCGGGGTACCTTGTCCCGCTCTGCGACAGCCGACGGGTCGGCGGCCGGGACCGGGCATAGGCCCCGAGGCCCTTGTCCGCCCGGCGGCCGACGCCTGATCCTTGCACTCCCGCGCCCCGACGGGACGCGGAGGCCGGCTACCCGGGAACGTGAACGGAGTCGTACATGAGCGGGATGAAGAGAGTTCTGCGCCGCACGGCGGTGGGGGCGAGCGCGCTGCTCACGGCGGTGGGCATCACCACGACGGGCGCGTCCCCGGCCGCGGCGGTGGACTACTCCTACGAGCTGCCGTACCCGGCTGGTGAGGCCTACACGGTGACCCAGGGGCCGGAGGGCACGTACTCCCACACCGGTCCCTACAACGAGTACGCGTGGGACTTCGGGCTCCCCGCCGACTACGAGGTGTCCGCCGCGCAGGCGGGAACCATCGTCTTCTCGAACTGGTCGCCGTACTGGCAGAACGGCATCGAGGTGATCATCCGGCACTCGAACGGCCAGTGCACCCACTACGCGCACCTGAACCGGTCGTTCCACGAGCCGGGTGACTGGGTTCCGCAGGGCCGGATCGTCGGCTGGTCGGGCAGCACGGGCGCTTCCACGGGCCCGCATCTGCACTTCCAGGTCATCGACTGCGACAGCCGCGTGGGCCTGCCCGCCACTCTCCAGGGCTGGACGCCCTACACAGGGACGCGCCCTGTCAGCGTGAACCACTACGCCTGACCGGGCCGGACCCGCGCGGGTGCTCCCGGCACCACCCGCATGCCCAGCCCCCGCACCCGGTAGATGCACCGATCGTCGCCCCACAGCGACGCGTCCGCCACGGCGTAGGGACCCCGGGCGTCCGTGCCGCTCTCCACGATGTCCATGTCCACCCGGATCAGCCGGTTGGCCGGGGTGATCTGGCCGCGGTACGTCCAGGTCGCCTCGCGGCCCGGCAGCACCGGTTCGAAACCGGGGTCGCGGAGCCCGTCCGCCGCGCCCTGCTCCAGCAGGTGGTACTGAAGCAGTTGGCACATGGCCTCGATCCCCAACGAGCCCGGCTGCACGGGGTCCTGGAAGAAGTGGGCCCGGAAGAACCAGGCGTCCGGGTGGACGTCCTTCTCCGACCGCAACCGGCCGAGCCCGGCGCTGCCGCCGTCCGGCCAGTGGCCCGTGACCCGGTCCAGCATCAGCAACATCGCGCCCGGCAGGCGTGGTTCACCGTCGCAGTACCGGGCGGGGCGCGCGGTCAGATCGACCACTCGGCCACCGGGCTCGTCGAGGCGGGCCCGGTCGTCGGCCGAAGTCACCAGCCCCTGCTGGTCGTCGAAGGCCGACCGAGGGAAGTAACCGAAGACCGTGGAGAGTTCGAAGAGGGGCGCGCCGTCGGCCGTGCACGTCACCCGGAACGACTCGATGATCATGTCCCCGCTGCGCGAGACGCGGGTCAGTTCGGCCCTGGTGCGGACCGTACGTGTCGCCGGGGTGACCTCGCCGGTGACCGTTCCCGACCCGTCGAGATTGCGGAACAGCAGATCCGCCTCGCTGGTCGTCGCGCTGCCGACGTACGAGGCGAGCCACCCGCAGGGCTGGAGCGCCGCCTCCATGAGGACGGCGAACGGCATCAGGCGACCGCCGTTCTGCTCGAAGTACCACGCCCGGTCCGGTACGTCGTACTCGGCGACGACGACGCTGCCCTCGCGCATTCCGCCCTGCGGACCGTCCACCGACACGATCCGGCTCATGAAGTGATAGGGCGGGCCGGGAAGCCGCGCCACCCTGCGGGTGCCGTCGAACGGCTCGTACATGGCGCCGAACGCCTCGCTCGGCCTGCCCCAGGCGCACGCCAGCAGCGAGGCGTGGTCAAAGGCGAAGCCGTCGGCCGCCACCGCCACCGGCTTCTCCTCCCGATGCCCGGTCAGCCCGCCGAGACGGGACAGCGGCACCGGGCCCCCGTCGGTCTGGACGGTGGGCGGACCCGAGTGCCGCCAGTGCGCCAGCGGCCAGTCGGGGACCAGCCGGAGGGCCATGTCGGTGCCGAGGAACGCCTTCCGTCCGTCCACCGAGCCGAGGACATCGGCGTAAAGCGTGGGCACCGGCCCGGCCGAGACGCCCCGGACGAACACCTCGTAGACGACCCGCCGGTTCTCCGGGGTCGCCTGGCCCCGGCACAGGGCCCTGGAAGGGTGCTCGTCGACCGTCTCGAAGCGCCAGCCGTCCCGGTCGACGGTGAAGCCCATGGCCGTCAGGTAGAACGCCATCGCCTGGAGACCGCCCTGCAGCATCAGCGTGCCCGGCATGCAGGGGTCGTTCTTGAAATGGCCGGTGAAGAACCAGTCGTCCGGGGACAACGCGGTCTCGGCCCGCAGATACCCGCGCCCCCAGGGCCCTCCGGCCGGGTCGAACGCGGTGACCTCGTCCAGCAGGCGCAGCCGCTCCTCGTCGAGTACGGGCGAACGGACGTGCGCCGCCGTCGCCTCCCAGCCGGGTCCGAAACAGTCCCCGGGCCGCCCCAGCGTCAGGGCCCGCACCCGGTCGGCGTCGAAGCGGGTCCGTTCGCAGCGCACGGTCGGCGGGTCGCACGGCAGAGCGTCCCCGGGCACGCGGCCGGCGGGATCCCAGCGCACACCTCCGCTGCCGGCGAGCTCCGCGGGAGTGAAGAACCCCGCCTGCCCCTCGCGGACACTGAGCCGCAGCTCGCCGTCCACGTAGCAGTCGTAGTGGAAGAAGGCCAGCCGGACTCCGTCCGCCTCCGCATGTCCATCCAGATGGATCTCGAAGCACAGGGTGTCGCCGGGGCGCGGTGGGCCGCCGTGGAACGTCACCTCACAGCCCAGCAGCCGGTACGCGCGCTCGCCCCGGTTCAGCAGGTCGACGCCCAGCCAGCTGAGCAGGAGCAGGTCGGCCTGGCCCGCCTCGATCAGCACGCCGGCCGGCACACGCCCCGTCGCATCCAGGTACCAGCTGTCGGGCAGGACATCCGTCTCCGTCCAGATCCTTCCGTCCGTGCGAACCGGGCCCGGCAGGACGAGCGCCGCGGGCACCGCGTCGATGCCGGTGACCCGGTCGGCGAGCAGCATGGGCGGCCCGGGCATCCGGGTCTGTACCGCGTAGCCGTCCTGCTCGGCGAAGAGCGGACCGAACAGCGTGGAGATCTCGCGGGAGGCGAGGTGCTCCAGTTGGGTCCGGTCGAACGTCGGCCCGGGGCGCTGAGCCTGCCCGGGCCGCGGAGTCTGCTCCGGCTTCGGTCCCGGAGCCCGGACGGGCGCCGGAGCCGTGACGGGCTGGGGCTGGGGCAGCGGTCGTACGGGAACGGGTACGGGGCCGGGCCGCCCGGGTACCGCCGCGCCCGCTGCGGTCAGCGCGCTGACGGCGAGCGCCGACACGCGCAGGAACCGCCGGTGCGATTCCGCGTGCGCGGCCATGACCTCCTGGTGCAGCACGGCGACCCGCAGACTCTGCCGGGCGACCACGCCCCCGACTCCCGTCGCCCCCGGACCACGGGCGTCTTCGACGTGCGCCCGGGGCCGCTGTACGGGTGCGGCGGGGGAGTGCGCAACGGGGGCGGCCGGGGCGGCCAGGTGCTCGTTCTCCTCGTGCGCCGGGGCGGCGAAGCGCCCGGTCTCCTCGCCCGCCGCGGCGACCACGTGGCCCGGGCCCCGGTCCGGCGGGGCGGGGAGACCGAGGGGCGTCTCCGGTACCGGGGCGAGTTCCGGGGCCCGGGGCAGTACGGTCACGGTGCGCTCCAGGGGCGGCAGGCACGGAGAGGGCGGTACGGGAACGGTGACGGTGGGGCCGGGCCGGGGGAGGCCGGTCGCGGCCCCGGCGAGCCGGGCGAGCAACGCGTCGGCCTCCACCGGCACTCCGGCGACGACGAGTTCGCCCACCGCATGACACAGGTGCCGCAGGTTCGTGTCCCCCGGAGTGTCCAGCGCGACGGCCACGTGCTCCCGGTCGCCGAGCACCCGTTTGATCCAGCCGGTGCACAGCCTCCGCGGGCCGTGCTCCACGAAGACCCGAACACCGTCCGCCCACGCCTGTTCGATCGTGGCCGCGAAGTCGATCGTGCCGAGCCCCTGGGCCGTGAGCGCCTCGGCGGCCCGCTCGGACGTCGGCCGGTACGCCCGGCCGGAGGCGCCGCTGTAGAAGCGAACGCCGGGGACCTCGACCGTGGGGCGGCGGTGGGCCTCGTGCCACACCTCCCGCACCTCCGCCAACTCCGGTGCGTGGGCGGCCATGTCGTAGTCCAGCTCGATCGCCCGGTCGACGCCGATCCTGGCCACGACGGCCGCGCACGCCCGGGACTCGCCACCGATGACGCAGACCCCGGGCGCGTTCACCGCCATCAGGTGGACCGCCCGCTCCCCGGCGAGCTCCGCGCGAACCGCCGCCAGGGGCGCGGCGATCAGATGGCTCGACCACCGGTCGCCACGGATGCCCCGCCGCCGCCAGTAGCGCCGCACCGCCCGCAGCTCGCCCGCGAGCTCCGTGGTGAACAGACCGCTGTCCCGGGTCGCCTCATAGAGCCCCGAGGCGTCCGGCCAGGCTCCCAGGGCGACCAACGCCGTCGACTCCCCCGAGGAGTACCCGATCGCGGCGTCCGGCCGCAGGCCGAGCACCTCACGGCTGAACACCGTGTGCAACACGGCCAGTTCGGCGACGGACCAGATCTGGCCGAGGACCCCGGGCTCGGTGCCGGCCCGCAGCCGCGCCCCCACGGCCCCGTGCCGCTCACGGACCCGCTCGCCCAGCGACGGCAACGCGAGGGCCAGCTCATGGCCCATCCCCGGGTACGCGGCCGAGCCGTTCGTGTACACGAAAGCGGTCTGCCCGACGACCGGCCCGTCCCGGTACGACACGTCCGCCGGGCGGGCCCCGCCCCCCGCCAGCCAGCGACGGGCCGCTTCCCCGCGCTCCCGCCACGTGGTGTCGCCGTCGGCCACGAAGGCCAGCCGGGCCGGGCCGGTCGAGGACTCCGTACCGGCCTCCAGCGCTGCCAGCACCGCCCGGCGGTCGGCCCCGGAGTAGACGTGCAGGCGCGGGGCGGGGCCCCGCAGCCACGGACGGGCGTCCCCCGCGCGCAGCCGTACGTCGGCGGCCGGCCCCTCCAACGGCGTGACGACGGCCCGCGCGGTGTGGGCGACGGCCGCGGTGTCCGCCGGTCCGCCGGGGCGGGGTACCGCGCGGTGCTGGAGCGAGAGCGCCGCGACCGCGACGGAGACCAGCCCGGACGCGGCATGAGCACGCCCGAAGCAGTCCACCGGATCGAAGACCGCGTCGGCGCCGTCGCCGATGACCATGTCGGGTTCGCCGGTGGCCTCTTCGTCCAGCAGGGCCATGACGCTGTCGCCGTCCCTGCGGGCGGCGTCGAGGGACTTGAGGATCAGGACGACGGCCGCGTCCCCGGGCTCCTCGTCGCGGCCGAGATCCCGCAGGGCGGCCCGGTGGACCGCCTCGCAGGACAGGTCGGTGGCGCCGACGAGGGCGGCGTCGGCCTCCCCCGACCGAATGGCCCGAGCCGCGATCCCCAGCGCCACCAGCCCGGACGCCTCCTCCGCCGACACCGTGAACCCGGGTCCGGCCAGGTCGAGCTGGGTGCTGATGCGGTTCGCCGCGAGGTTCGGCATGCTGCCCACCACGCCCTCCGCCGTCATGGCCGGGGTGAACGCCTCCCGGGTGAGGTCCGCCGAAGCCGCGCCGACCGGTGTTCCCGACTGCTCCAGCCAGTGCGGAATCCGCCAACGCGCGCCCGCGCGGGCCACCTCGGGGTCCACCCCCGTACCGACGACCACCATGGTCCGCTCGCGGGGCAGGCTCACCGTCCGGGCGGCCTCCCGGGCGGCCTCCAGCACCAGGAGCTGATGACGTACGGTCCGCTCCAGGGCCAGCGGCGGGAAGCACAGGTCCGTCAGCTCCACGGCGATCTCCGCGACGCGGCCACGCCGTTCGCCGCCCAGCACCGCCCGGCGGAAGTCCTCCAGCGACGTCCCCTCGCCGACCCGGGCTCCGACGGCGACGATCGCCACCGGCGTACGGTCGCCCGGTGCGTCGCCTCCCGCAGCGGGGTCGGGGGCCCCGGCGGCCGGCCCGGCACCCCGGACGGCGGGCCGCGTGCCGCCCGCCGACCGGGGCACGGCGGGCGGGGGAGAGCAGTCCGGGGCGTCGACGATCAGATGGGCGTTGGTCCCGCCGAACCCGAAGGCGCTGACCGCCGCCCTGCGCGGTCCCACCCACTCCTCGGCCGCGGCCAGCACCCGCAACGGCGTGCCCGCCAGTACGTCCAGCGGTCGTCCGGCGCCGAGCGTCGCCGGACGCACCCCCGCACGCATCGCACCGAGCACCTTCAGCAGTCCCGCCACACCCGCGGAGGCCAGCAGATGCCCGATGTTCGACTTCGCCGAACCGATGGGAACGTCCGCACCGGCCCCGAAGACCCGGGCCATGGAGCGCGCCTCCACCGCGTCCCCGACCGGCGTCCCCGTGGCGTGGCACTCGACGAGCGACACCGACTCGGGAGCGACGCCCGCGCTCTCGTACGCCAGGCGCACGGCCCGTACCTGGCCCTCCTCGGACGGGCTGATCAACCCGGAACCGCGCCCGTCGTTGGACAGCCCCACACCGCGGATCACACCGAGCACGGGCAGGCCGGCGGCGTGGGCGTCGGACAGCCGTGTCAGGGTGACGAATCCGGCGCCCTCGCCGTGCACCAGCCCGTCCGCGTCCCGGTGGAAGGGCCGGCTGCGCCCCGTGCGGCTGGTCGCGGAGAGCGCGCAGAACCCCACATGCAGGTAGAGGGGATCGGGGCGGCTGACCGCACCGGCCACCATGAGATCCGCCGTGCCGTCGTGCAGCCGGTCGCACGCCTGCTTGACGGCGTACAACGAGGAAGCACAGGCGGCGTCGAGGGACCACGCGCCCGCCCCGAGCCCGAGTGCGCGCGCCGCGAGCCGGGCGGGCAGCCCGGAGGAGAAACGGTTGCGGGCATCGGGCCGGGTCCGCAGCTCACCCGCCAGCAGCGCGTCGCGGAGCGGGGGTTGTTGCGCGGACAGCCATACGTGTTCGGCGAAGGCCGCCCCGGCGGGCGTGGGGTACGACAGGTTCCCCAGCACCAGACCTCCGCGCGGCAGCGGGCCCGAGTGCCCCGCCTCGGCGAGCGCCTGGCGCACCCCGTACAGGACCCAGTGGAAGAGCGGGTCCAGCGATGCGATCCGCTCCGGGGGGAGTTCGAAGGCGGCCGGGTCGAAGACGGACTCGAACCCGTGGACGTAACCGCCGACATCCGTCCAGGTGCGGTCGAGATGATCCTCCACCGAACCCATGGCCCACCGGCGCGGCAACCGCCACCGGCCCTCCGGGGCGGCCGACAGGCTCGTGCGGCCGGCGGCGATGTTCTCCCAGAACGTGTCCGGGTCCAGCGCGCCGGGCAGCACACAGCCCCGGCCGACGACGGCGATCGGTTCGAAACGCATTGGGGTCTCACTTCGCGGCGGGCGGGACGGGATGTGGCGCGGCGGGCCGGGGCCAGGAGGGGCGGGGCCGGGGCCAGGAGGGGCGGGGCCGGGCGACCGGGGTGCGGAGGGAGGGACAGGGTCAGGAGGGGCGGAGGACGAGTTCGACACCGATCAGCTCGACCAGGACGGACCCGTCGGCGTCGATCAGTGCCGCGTCGCAGCGCGCCCCGGTCTCGTGTGCCTTCCGACCCCGCACCACACAGCGCACGGTGCCGTCCACCGGGCCGCGCCGGTGCACCCGGCACTCCGCGACGGCCATCGGCAGCGTCGCCGCCCCGATCACCTTCTCGCCCCAGAGCAGGGCGAGTTGCAGCGCGCCGTCCACGGCCGCCGGATCGAGCGGGCCATGCTCGTCCGCCCAGCCCAGGGCCCGCAGGCCCGCGACGGTCGCCTCCGCCCCGTGCTCCGACAAGCCGCGCACCGTCCGCAGGGCCTGGAACCGGGGGCCGTGGAAGAGGACCTCCCCGTCGTAGGGCGTGGCCCGGTCGAGAGGCTTCAGACCGTCCGGGGTGTCCCACGCGGTTGTGTCGGGCTGGCCTGTCCCGGTGTCCCACGCGGTTGTGTCGGGCTGGCCTGTCCCGGTGTCCCACGCGGTTGTGTCGGGCTGGCCTGTCCCGGTGTCCCACGCGGTCGTGTCGGGCTCGCCTGTCCCGGTGTCCAACACGGCCCGGAAGTGCGCCGGGCCGTCCTCGCCCCGCAGCTCCGCGTCCAGACCCGACGGTGCACCGGGCGCGCCCCGGCTGCCGAGCAGGGTGAGCCGGTGGCCCGGTCCGGACAGCTCCGGCAGGGCGTACTTCTGATACACCCGCAGGTCACGCAGGACGAGCCGCCCGGCAGCCGGCAGCCAGGCCGTGGCCGCGCCCGCGAACCAGTTCAGGACCAGGGCCACGGGCAGCACCGGAACACCGGCGGGCGCGTGGTCGGCCAGCTGCGGCAGGGTGTCCGAGCGCACCAGCACCTGTGCGCGCCGCAGGTCGCCCGCCGGGGCCAGGGCGGCCGGATCGTCTCCCGCCGCCAGGACCACGCGGGCCTCGCCGACGACACCGTCCACCTCGGCCGTGCAGGCCGCGGCCCCCTGGGCCAGGGGGATGAGCGGAACCCCGGACCGGCCGAAGTGCGCGGCCAGGACCGGGGTGACCATGCCGCCCTGCCAGGGCCCCCAGGCCACACACCGCACCAGGCAGCCGGGCCGACGGGCCTGTTCGGCCGACGCGACCTGGAGGAGGACCTCGTTGGCCATCGCGTAGTCGCTCTGCCCCGCGTTGCCGAACACGGCGGCCACCGACGAGAACAGGAGCATCGTGTCCAGTGGATCGTCCGCCGTCGCCGCCAGCAGCGCCCGCAGACCGTCCACCTTCGTCGCCATGACCGGCTCGGCCTGCTCGTCGGTCTTGTCGACGATCCGCTTGTCGGCCAGCACCCCCGCACCGTGGACGATGCCGGTGACCGGCCCCCACGTCTCGCGCACGGTGCGCAGAGCGGCCGAGAGGGCGTCACCGTCGCGGACGTCCACCCGCAGGTACCGGGCGGGTGATCCGGCGGCCTCCAACTCCGCCAGGGTCGCCCGCACTTCACGCGCGGCCAGAATCTCCCGGGCCCGCTCCGCGACCCGGGCGGGCGAGGAGTCCGCCGCGTCCGGGGTCCGCTCCGCGAGCAGCCGGGTGAGCGCCGGTTCGTCGGTGGCCGACGTCAGCCCGGCCGGCTCGGCGGCCAACTCCGTCCGCCCGAGCAGCACGATCCGCGGGCGGTGGGTCCTGGCCAGGTCGAGCAGGGCCGCCGCGGTCACCCCGCGGGCCCCTCCGGTGGCCACGATCACGGAAGCCCCGGAGATCCGCCGGGTCCCGGCGGGCGTGACCGGCTGGGGCGCCATCCGCGGCAGCACGCGCGTGCCGTCCGCGCGGAGGCCCGCCTCCAGGTCGGCCCCGCCTTCGAGCAGCTCCCCGACGATCGCGTCGGCGATCTCCTCGTCGTCCCGGCCGCCCCGCTCGCAGTCGACGACCTTGACCGAGGAGTCCGGCCACTCCTTCGCCGCGGTCCTGGCCAGACCGGCGACCCCGCCCAGCCACGCACGGCCGGGCGCGCGACCCGAGAGCCCGAAGTCGCCCCCGGTGTCCTGGACGGTCACGAACAGCCCGCCGCCCGCTGCGGCCCGGGGCGCCACGGCGCGTGCCGCGCGGAGCGCCGACCGGTGGACCTCCCGTGCTTCGTCGGGCGTACCGCCCGCGGTGAGTCCGCCGAGGTGGACGACGCCGCGGGCGTCGTCGGGCACGTTCGCCACGGCGGTGGCGGCCACGCCGCGTTCCGTCAGCTTCCGGGCCACCAGGCCGACGATCGAGCACCCGTCCGGGCCCCCGCCGGTCACCGCGACGGCTCCGTCCAGGAGTCCCGCCGTGGTGAGCCCGGACGCGGGCGACTCCACCGGACGCGGTACCAGCCGCGTCAGTGGCGTACGCTCACCCGTCCGGTCGTCGGGGGCGGGCGGGGCGGACGGGCCGGACGCCTCGCGGACGGCCGGGGACCCGGCCGCCACGGAGTGCTGCCCGGCCCGGGCGTCCGGCTCCGGGGCCCCGGGAGGCCGGGGGCCGCCGGTGAGCGTCTCGACGATCTCGCGCAGTGTACGGAGCCTGCCGAGCTGCCCGGGGTCCCCCGTCGCCACGTCGCCCACCTGCCGGCGCACCGCCGACAGGATCTCCACGCGTTTGATGGAGTCGACGCCCAGATCGGCCTCCAGCTCCATGTCCATGTTGAGCATCGCGGTGGGATAGCCGGTGAGGCGGGCCACCACCGACAGGAGCAACTCCTCCAGCTCCGACGGTGACAGGGACACCGCGTCGTCGACGGGAGCGTCGTCCACGGGAGCGGCAGTCGTCTCCGGCGCGGGGAAGGGCGCCGCCGGGGCCGCTGCGGCCCCGGCGGCGGGAAGGGTGGGTGTGGTAGGAGCGGACGTGGGCGCTGGTGCCGGGGCAACGGTCACGACCGGAGCCGACGGCGTCACGGCCGGCGCCGGCACGTGCCGCGGTGACGAGGAACGGGGGAGCGGCAGTGGAGTCGCGGGAGTCGCGGGGGCCGGAACGCCCCCGTCCACGGCCGGGTTCGGCGCCCCGAGCATCGCGGCCAGGGTCGTCTCCGTCAGCCGCAGAAAGGCCAGATGGCTGTCTGTCAGGAGGCGCTGGCAGACCGCGTGGGTCTCCGCCGTCTGCTGTTGGATGCTCTCGACGGCGGCGACCCATTCGCCCCCGGCGGTGGGCCCGACTCCGGCGGTCTCGGCGGCGTCGGCCTCGTACGCCGAAGGCCGCTGGGCGTGGGACGGGGAGGGGATGTCGTGCGCGGGCATGGGGGCCGCCGGGGTGTCGGACGTGGACATGGACGTGGACGTGGGTACGGGGGCGGGCCGCGGTCGGTGCCGGGGCTCGGGTGCCGGAGCGGGCGACGGCTCGTCGGACGCGGCGCGGGTCGGCGGCGACTGACCGTAGTTGGCTCCGCTGATTCTCACGGTCATGCGCGGCTCGCGCTCCTTCGCTGGGGTCACGGGCGGGGCGTACGGCGCCCAGAGCGGATCGAGATCGAGGGGGACGCCACGTACGGCGAGTTCGCCGAGCGCGGCGTGCAGGGTGTCGGCACCGGGCCGGTCCTGCCGGTCCAGGGGGACGGCCGCGTGCCCGCGGTCGCCGAGGATCTGGTGGACCAGCCCGGTCAGCGTGGCGCCCGCGCCGATCTCGACGAAGGTGCGAACCCCCGCCGCGTACATCGCCTCGATCTGGTCCTGGAAGAGCACCGGGGAGGCGAGATGACCGGCGACCCGGCGGCGCACCTCATCGGGGGACGAGGGGTACGGCGCCGCGTCCGCGTTGCCGTAGACCTCGATCCGGGGCTCCGCGAGCGGCACCGTGCGCAGGTACGCGGCGAGCGGCTCGACGGCCGGGGCGACCAGCGGGCTGTGGAAGGCCGTCGACGCGGCCAGCCGACGGGTGCCGACCCCCTCGGCCGCGAACGCCTTCTCGGCGCGCGCGACCGCCTCCACCGATCCCGAGAGCACCACTTGGCGCGGGGAGTTGTGGTTGGCCGGCCAGAGGTCGCCGAACCCTCCACCGGCCAGTACCCCGGCCACGTGCGTACGGTCCGCCGCCACCGCAAGCATCGCGCCCGGGGCGTCCGCCGCGTCCCGCATCAGCTCGCCGCGGTGACGGGCCAGCCCCACCAGGGACTCCGCGTCCAGCGCGCCCGCGCACGTCAGCGCCACCAGCTCGCCGAAGCTGTGGCCCGCCACGCAGTCCGGCCGCAGCCCCAGCCCCCGCACCACCTCCAGCTGGGCCAGCGCGTGCACCGCCAGCGCGGGCTGCGCCCACTCGGTGGCGTCCAGCAGGGTCCGCCGGGCGGCACGTTCCCCGTCGGTGAAAGCGGGCGGCGGGAACACGACCCGGTGCAGGGGCCGCCCGTCGAAGCGGGTGCCGCCCAGCCGGTCCCACACGGCCTGGGCGGCCGGCGCCAGCATCGCGAGTCCTGCTCCCATCCCGACGTACTGGGACCCCTGTCCCGGGAACAGGAAACCGATACGGCCGGGCGCGGCCTCCCCGTACGCGTACCGGACCCCCGTGGGGGTCGAGAACGCCGCGTCGGGGCGCCGCCGGATGCGTGCGAGCGCCTGCGCGTACTTCTCCCGCAGCTCCTCGGCGTCGGTGGCGACGACGGCCAGCCGCACCCGGGCGGAGGAGGAGAAGGCGGCCTGGCTCTCCCGCGCCAGCGCGGCCAGCGGACGATCGTCGTCCGTCCGGGGCTCCGTCAGGTCCGACGGGGAGTCGCCACCGAACAGGACGAGCTCGCTCGGCGCCGAGCGGTGGCGCAGGGCCGGGCGCCCCGGGCCGCCCGACGGCGCGTACTCCTCCAGCGTGACGTGGAAGTTGCTGCCGCCGAAACCGAAACTCGACACCGCCGCCCGCCGGGGATGGCCGGCCGGCCGGACCCACGGGCGGGTCTCGGTGTTGACGTAGAACGGACCGTCCGGGGTGGCGGCCGCCGGGTTCGGCCGCTCCACCTTGACCGTCGGAGGCAGCACCTGGTGGTGCAGGGCCATGACCGCCTTGAGCAGACCCGCCGCGCCCGCGGCGCACTTGGTGTGGCCGATCTGCGACTTGACCGAACCGATCGCGCACCACTGCCCGTCAGGGCGCCCCGACGCTTTGAACACCGCCTCCAGTGCCGCCAGTTCGGCGGTGTCGCCGGCCTTCGTGCCGGTCCCGTGCGCCTCGACCAGCTCCACGGTCTCCGGTCCGTAGCAGGCTCCCTCGTAGGCGCGTCGCAGGGCCCGTTCCTGGCCCTCGGGCAGCGGAGCGTAGATCGCCGTGCTCCGGCCGTCGGACGACGTGCCGAGACCTCGGATCACCGCGTGGATGCGGTCGCCGTCACGCTCCGCGTCGGACAACCGCTTCAGCGCGTACATGACGACCGCTTCGCCGAGCATGGTGCCGTCCGCCGCGGCCGATAACGGCCGGCAGTCGCCCGTGGGGGACAGCGCGGGCGTCTTGGAGAAGCACAGGAACATGCCGATGTCGTTCCCGGTGTCCACCCCACCGCTGATCACCAGGTCGGCCCGGCCCAGGGACAGTTCGCCGACGGCCGTCGACAGGGCCGCGAGTGAGCTGGCACAGGCGGCGTCGGTGGTGTGGTTGATGCCGTGCAGATCGAACCGGTTGGCGATCCGGCCCGCGACGACGTTGCCGAGCAGTCCGGGGAAGGACGATTCCCGCCACGGCTCGAAGCGGGCCGCGATGCGGTCGCACACCGCTTGCGCCTCGGTCTCGTCGAGTCCGCTCTCCCGCAGCCCCGCGAGCCACGCGGGGCGGTGGGCTCGCCCGTACATGTGCGGAAGGAGTTCGAGAGCCGCCGCGCCGAGGACGACGCCGGTCCGGTCACGGTCCACCCCGGCCGGGCCGTCGGCATCCGTCAGCACCTGGTCGGCGACCATCAGGGCGAGCAGTTGGGAGGTGTCCGTCGCCGACAGACTGGCGGGCGGCACCCCGTAGGCCATCGGGTCGAAGTCCACCTCGGGAAGGAACGCGCCCCGGCGGGCGTACGTCTTGTCGGGGGCGGCCGGATCCGGGTCGTAGTGGTCCTCCACGCGCCAGCGGGTCGCCGGCACCTCGGTGATCAGGTCGCGGCCACCGGTCACGATCCGCCAGTAGCCTGCCGCGTCCGTGGCGCCCGGCACCAGGGCCCCCACGCCGACCACGGCGATGGGGAGCTGACGGGGGGCGGGGTCGGACATGCTCGCTCCTCGGGGTCGTACGGCCGGTACCGACGCCCCGGTGGCGCCGAGGCCGCTCACGCCAGCTCGCACGGCACGTAGGTGAACGCCTCGGACGGCAGGGGAACGCCGTACGTGCGCAGTTGATGGGCGCGTGTGAGCACGGCGGCCCCCTCCAGCAGATTGAGCCCGATCCGCACCACGGACCGGTGCGCCGGGTCGGCCAGGAACGTGCCCGCCACCCACTGGTTGAACGCGCCCATCGCCGGCCCGCACCAGATCTGGAAGTCGGCCCGCCGCGACTCCTCCCCGGTGATCGCCCACCGGCTGGAACGGCCCAGATACCAGCGGAAGACCAGCGCCATACGGTGCTTCGGGTCGGCTTCCGCACGGCTGATCTCCGCGGGATCGCGCTGCTCCCAGAACGCGCGAGAGTGCCGCCAGACCTCGTCGAACGAGGCGCGCAGCACGTCGCGTTCGATGGTGGCGCGCAGCGCGGACGGGATCTCCTCCAGCGATCCGTGGGCCCGGTACGCCGCGTGGAGCCGAGCTGCCCGCTGGGCGAACATCGTCCCCCGGGACAGCACCTGGAGCTTCACACCCAGTTCGAACATGTCGGCCGCCGGCGCCATGGCCACATCGGAGACGTCCGCGTCGCAGAGCATCGCCTTGGCCGCGTCGGACAGTCCGGCCTCGACGGCCGTCTGGTTCACCGACCCGACGACCACATAGGAGGCGCCGAGGGCGAAGGCGGCGGCCACCGCGTCCGGTGTCCCGAGGCCGCCGGCCGCACCGAGCCGGACCGGCCGACGGTAACCGAACCGCCGGCACAGCGCGTCACGCAGCGCGGCGATCCTCGGCAGCAGGACCGACAACGGCCGGTTGTCGGTGTGCCCGCCGCTGTCCGCCTCCACGGTGATGTCCTCGGCCACCGGCACCAGGGCCGCCAGAGACGCCTCCTGGCGGGTCAGTTTCCCCCGGGCGACGAGGGAGTCCAGCAGCGCGGGCGGCGCGGGGGAGAGGAACCTCTCGGCCACCTCGGGCCGGGAGACCTTCGCCAGCAGGCGCGTACGCCGGACGACGGCGCCGTCCGGGCCCCGGCGCAGCCCGTGCGCCGAGCACAGGACGACCGCCGGGGTCAGCTCCATGAAAGCCGAGGCCGAGATCCGGGGAACACCGCGACGCAGCAGCAGCTCCGCGACGCGGAACTCCAGTGCCGGTTCGGCCGGTGAGTGGATGAGATTGACGCCCCAGTTCGAGCGGGCCCCCAGCTCCCGCACCAGTGTGTGCACGGCCCGCTCCACGTCGGGGTAGGCCAGACCGCCCGCGCCGAAGAAGCCGATCATCTCCGCCCGGGCCATCGCGGAGACCATCCGGGTCGTCGCGATGCCGTTGGCCATCTCCCCCGCGACATAGGGGAAACGGACGCCGTGCGCCTCGCAGAAGGTACGGCCGCCGAGCCACTCGGGGTACAGCGGCGGCAGCGTGCCGACCACCGGACCGGCGGGCGCGGCGCCGGTCGCGACCCCCAGCTCCCGGCCGTCCGGCCCGCTGACGATGTGCACGGGTTCCCGGATCTGCCGGACACGGGCCGTGATCCCCTCGGGAGAGAAGACCGGCAAGGAGTCGGCAGTCTGGCCGAGAGCTGTGAGGACGGACACGGGAGAGGCTCCAACGGGGTGGGTCGGCGGCTGGTCAGGCGTACCGGGCGGACGGGAGAGGGGCCGGGGGGACGCCCGAAGACAGGGGCAGGGCCCCGCCCCGGGGGGCCAGCCCGGACCACAGGTAGTCGAGGCCCACCGGGGCGGAGGCCGCCGAAGGCCCGAGCCGGGTCCTGACCCGGGTGTCGTCGAACCGCCGCCGGTGGGCGAGGTAGGCCGTCATGCCCGGGTAGAAGTCGAGCAGCGCCTCCAACGCCGACGGGGCGTCCGGCTTGGCGGAGACCAGGTCGATCGAGAGCGGGACCAGCCGTTCCATGAGATCCACGACCGTGGGTACGGGCACATCGCGGTCGTGGACGACGTGGTACGTGTCGACGCCGCCCGACGGCGTCAGCCCGGCCAGCCGCACCATGACATCGGCAGCGTGCTCCACCTGCAAGAGGTTGAGCCGGCCGTGCGGATGCCCCACCATCCGGACCCGGAGCCGGTCGCCCGACCCGGCGGCGCCGAGCGCGTCGCGCAGAATGCGCTCGACGACCTGCAACGGGTGCGAGGGCAGCTCGGGGTGCGGCGGCCGGTCGGTGACCAGGACGCCCGGCCGCAGGACCAGGGCCGGGCGGCGGTGCTCCCGGGACCAGTCGTGAACCAGCAGCTCCGCCTCGTACTTGGACTGCTCATAGGCGTTCTCGAAGCCGTCGGGGGCGTCCAACTCGTCCTCGTACGCCACCCCGGTGCGCCGTCCACCGGCCACGAACGCGGTGCTCACATGACGGATCAGGGGTGCCCCGCGACCGGCGGCCGCCAATTCCAGTACATGCCGGGTCCCTTCGACGTTGGTCCGTCGCAGCGCGGGAAGGTCGCCTTCCAGATTGATGCTGCCCGCGCTGTGCCAGATCTCGCCGAGGCCGTCGGCCAGCTCCTGGAACGTCCGTGCGGACAGGCCCATGCGCGGCAGCGCCAGGTCGGTCTCCACCACCCGCAGCCGACCGGGGAGCCGGTCGAGGAAGGCCTGCGGCGAGCCTGTCAGTTCGCAGAACCGGGTGATGCGGTGCAGCGCGGTCCCTGACCCGGCATGGGCCAGGACGGTCACCGACCGGTGCGTGGCGAGGAGGCGACGCAGCAGACGCAGTCCGAGGAATCCGGTGGCGCCGGTGAGGGCGACGTGCACGAGCGTGGCTCCAAGGGCGGTGAGAGGGGCGGTCCCTGACCGGGTGCGGAGGGGGAGGAGGCGGAGTAGCGCCGCTGCGGCGGCCGGGTGCGGGGGCGACGGAATGCCACCGGCCGTCCCGCGTCGCGGATCGTGACGACGATCGCACCGCACACGGTCGGCCGATCCGGTGCGGCCGGTGCTCGCCGGCCCTCCGGTGCCCCTCCGACGGGGGTTTCCCGGGCCTCGCAGCCCGGTGATCTCCGGCGCACGGCACACAATGGCAGACGGCGAACGGCACAGGCCCCTCGATTCCTCGCGCTCACCCGAACGAAGTACGGAGCGGCGCGGCCGGTGCGCTTGCGCACGGTCCGGGGCGCGGAACGCCGTCGGCCGAGCGGCTCCGGGCGGCGGTGCGGCCGAGACGGCCGGATCTCCACGGTGGTGATCGGAGCCTTATCCCTCTTTCGAGGGAACCCGCCGCCGAGGATCCGGATCAGCCTCTCGACGGGTCGTCATGCCGGCCGTGGCAGACGGTGCGGGGGCCGCTGCCCCTCTGAGGCACGGGCGCCGGGAGCCGCGGGGGCCCGGTACGGGGCGGGCCGACGGCCGCGGGGCGGACACGGATCCGGCCTGCGGAGCCAGGGGCGGCGGGCGGACACCGCACGGACCCGCCCCGTCCGGTGGTCATCCTGATGGGCGGTCGGTTCCGACGGCGTGCTGCGGTCCGGGCGGCTCGCTGAGGCCGGCCCGGCGGGTGGGCCGCCCGGGGACGACGCCTCCTGCCATCGCCCGCTCGCGTCCCTCACCGCCTCACCGCCTCACCGCCTCTCCGTGCTTTTGCCTTTCCGCTCCCGCCTCTCCGCCCTGCTCTTACCCCCGCTTCTCGTACCGCCTGTCATCAACGCGATCCCCACCGGACCGAATCGGAGCACAGAAGTCCCATGCCTGACCCCGAGCAGCCCACCCCTACCGGCCCGTCCGACCGCTCCGCCCGGCGCTATCGGGCCGACCGGCCGATTCCCTCGCCCCGCCGCTCCACCCACGCGGTCGACCGCGCGTTCCTCAAGCTGGAGCGCCGTCGGCCCGACGTCCGCTGGGACGCGGGCGGTGTCGCGTATCTCAGTGGTCCGGCCCCGGCCCTGGCGGACCTTCGCGCGTACGTGGGATACCGCCTCGGCCAACTGCCCCTGCTCACGAGCCGGGTGGCGGGAGGACGGCGGTCCCGGTGGCAGCCGGACGCGGACTTCGCCGTCGACCGGCATGTGCACGAGGTGGTCGCCGACGGACCCGGCGCCTGGGACTCCGCCCTGCACACCGCGCTCAGCGCCCCGTTCGCCCCTGGCTGTTACTGGGGGATCTGGTTGGTCCACGGCCACGACCCCGACGCGTACGCCGTCTGCTACCGCTTTCACCACGCCTGCCAGGACGGTTCGGCCGCCGCCATGACCTTCCGGGCCATGCTGGGCGAGGGGGAGCCGTCGGCGCGCCCGGTACCGGGCCGGAACCGTCGGTCCGGGGTGCCCCGGCGGGTCGGCACGGCCGTCGGGCTGGCCACGAGGTTCGTGGCCGGTTCCCTGGCCGTTCGCGGTCACCGCCCGGACGCGGCCTTCGCCCCCTCCGGGGAGCGGCGGCTGTGGCGGGGCAGGGCACCCGTGGACACCCTCCGCCGGATCGGCGCCGGGCGGGGCGGCTCGGCCCACGACGTGCATCTGGCGGCGCTCGCCGGGGCGTTGGCGGCCTGGTCGGACCGTGCGGGGGTGCCGCTTCGCCGGGTGACGGCCGTACTGCCCGTCGACGCACGACGCGCCGACGAGGAACAGACGTGGGGGAACCGCTGCTTCGCCCTGCCGCTCGAACTGCCCGTCCGTACCGTCCCGGAACACCCGGACGGTTCCCGGGACGGGGAGGAGCCCCTGCGCCGACTGGATCGGGTCATGGAGACGACCCGGAAGCTGCGGGGCGAGACCTGGCGGCAGGCCATTCAGGACCTGGTCCGCTTCATGCCGGACGGCCCCACCGAGTGGTACCTGCGCAGGATGCTCTCGCCACGCGTCACCGACGTCATGGCCACGTCCATGCCGCTCGCCGACAAGGGGAGCCTGGGGGAGACGCGGGTGACGGGAACCGCCTTGTTGCCGCTGCTCGTGCCGGGGCATCTCTTCGCCGTGGGGCTGTCGTTCTTCGGCGACTGGGCGGAGGTGTCCTTCGTCGCCGACCGCGCCCTCCCGCTGGGGGAACTGCTGCCGGAGCTGTGGGAGCGGGCCGTGGGCGAGCTGGAGGAGAGCTCGACGGCCGTGTGAGCCGGGCGGGAACTCTCCCGTGCCGACCGCACGGAGCGGGCGGGCGGATCACACGGTGTCGGGCACGGGCCTGGGGGAGCTCGCCCCGGGCCGGGGCGGGAGCACACCGCGGGCCCGGCGCCTGCCTGCCCGGAGTTCCCGCCGGAGGGCTCGCCGGTAGGAGCGGATGTCGATCTCGATCCCGTGACGGTAGGTGGGTGCGTAGGCCTTGTCGTGGTGTCGCCCCGCGCGGGCGATCGCCCGTGTCATCTCCGCCGGCGCCGGCAGGCGCACCGCTCCCTCGATCAGGTCGGCGACCCATTCGGCCTGCGGTTCGAGCAACGGGAAGGCGGCGCCGGCGGGTTGGGCGAGTCCCATGAAGTAGAGCCCGGGGCGCCGGGGCGGCACCGTGCGCAGATAGAGCTCCGTGCGGCCGCCCGGGGCGGCGAAGACGGAGGGGGCCAGAAAGGGGAAGGAGATGGAGTACCCGGTGGCGTACACCACGGCGTCCACGCTCTCGCGGCTGCCGTCCGCGAAGAACGCCGTGTCCCGGCCGAAGGAGCTGACGCCGGGCTTGGGGGTGACCGCGCCCCTGGCCAGCTGGACGAGGAGTTCGTCCGAAGTGGAGGGGTGGGCGGCGAGGGGCCCACGGACCGGTTCGGGAAGCCCGTATTGAGCGGGGGCACCCCGGGTCAGCCGCAGGAGAAGCGCCATCGCCGGCTCCTTGAGGAACCGAGGCAGGCCGGCCAGGGGGCTCCCCGCCAAGTGGTCGGCCGGCCGGCCGAGCAGCATCTTGGGGAACAGGTGGGCCGTGTCCCGCGCGGAGAGGAACGTCCGCGCCGCCGTACGGGAGACCTCCGCCGCGATCTCGCAAGCGGAGTTGCCCATGCCGATCACGAGCACCCGTCGGCCGGCGTACGGCTCGGGGGAGCGGTAGTCGTGCGAGTGGAGAGCGGGGCCCTCGAAGTCCTCGGCTCCCGGCACGGCGGGGTCCGGCAACCGCGGGTCCCAGTGGTGCCCGTTGGCCACCACCACCTCGGTGTAGCGCCGCGTCCGCGCCTCCGTCTCGCCACGGCGCCGGCGGACGACCTCCCAGCCGCCGTCCTCCAGGGGCCGCACGGAGGTGACCTCCGTGCCGAATCCGATGTGTTGGTGCAGACCGAACGCAGCGGCGTACTGCTCCAGGTAGGCGAGGACCTTGCTGTGGTGCGGGAAGACCGGGTAGGTCTCCGGCATCGCCAGGGAGGAGAACGACATGCTCTCCTTGGAGATGTTCGCGTGCAGCGACGCGTACACCCCCGACATGCCGTTGTCGTTGCCGTAGCGCCAGAGTCCGCCGATCCCCGACCCCGCCTCGAAGCAGTCGAACGGAAGGCCGCGCGAGGCAAGGACCTTGCTCGCCGCCAGGCCGGACGGGCCCGCTCCGATCACGCACGTTCTCCGCATGGCCGACCGGCCTTTCCTGTGTAGGTACGTCACGACGGATCCAGGCCCGTGACGCAGGGGCTCCGAGCCCGGTCACGCTATGGGCCGGCGCCGCGCCGGGAGCGGTTTCCGCGGTAGTCCCGTCGCACGCGTGACGGGTCGTGCACCGGGTTGACGCCGGGCGAACGGGCGCGTCTCCGGCGCCGTTTCCGCCGCGTGGCCGACTCGTTGGGCAGGAGCGGATCGGTTCCGCGATCACAGGAAACACACCTGGTACGACGGAGCGAGACGATGGACGTCCACGATGTGCACCACTCCTACCGGCAGTACGCCGTTCTCCGGGGAGTCGACCTCCGGCTACGGCCCGGCACCCTCGCCGGGATCGTCGGGGAGAACGGCGCGGGCAAGACGACGCTGCTGAAGATCCTCTCCGGTGAGCTGCGGCCGGACCGCGGCTCGGTGCGGCACCACGGCAGGTTCGGCTACTGCCCGCAGTCCGTGGTTCTGGACGACTCCTTCACCGTCCGCCAGCATCTCGAGCTCTTCCGGGCCGCGTTCGGCCTCGACGACCTGCGGCGGGCCGAGGAGGTGATGGAGACCCTGGCCTTCACCGAGTACCTCGACCGGCGTGCGGGCCTGCTCAGCGGTGGCTCGCGGCAGAAGCTGAACCTGACCCTGGCGCTCATGCACGACCCGGACGTGCTCCTGCCGGACGAGCCCTACCAGGGCTTCGACTGGGAGACGTACCTGCGCTTCTGGGAGCTGGCGACGAGGTTGCGCGACGCCGGGCGTTCGGTGCTGGTCGTCTCGCACCTGGCGTACGACATCGACCGGCTGGATCTGCTCTGGCGCCTGGAGAACGGGCGCCTGCACCGCCAGGAGCGGCCCGCGGGGGCGGCGGCATGAGGCGGCACTGGTTCCTGTTCGCCACGGCGTCGAGGTACGCGTTGACCGGGCACGCCCGCAACCGGTTCGCGATGCTGCTGGTGTTCGTGTACGTCCCCGTGTGGATCGCCCTCGCCTACGCGACCATTCCCGATCAGCCGGCCCCGTTCCGGCTCCGGGCCACCGGCGAGGTCCTGTCCCCGCCCGGCAACCACCTCACCCAGATCACCGGCGCGCTGAACGCGGTCACCCTGATCGCCGGGTTCATGATGTTCGCGGCCACCTTCACGGGAGGGGCTTTCGACCGCCGCCTGGCGATGGCGGGCTACCCTCGCTACCACCTCGTCCTCGCGAAGCTGTCCGCGCTCACGCTGGTCTGTGTCGCGGTCGCCGCGTACGCCACGGTCGTCGTCGGATTCACCTGGCAGCCGGCGCAGCCCCTCCTCCTCGCCACCGCCCTGTTCTGCGCGGCTCTGACCTACGGCGCGCTGGGCGTGGTCCTCGGATCGGTGCTCCGCCGAGAGGTCGAGGGCATGTTCGCCATCCTGATGATCAGCATCCTCGACGTCGCCCTCCAGAACCCCCTCTCCAGCTCCGGGTCGGACAGCGCCGTCGTGCGCTTCCTCCCGACGTACGGAGCCGTGCAGGCGAGCATGGCCGCGGCCTTCTCCGACGCGTCGGCCGTCCGGGGGCTCGTGCTCCAGTGCCTCTGGCTCGTCGGCGCCGCGTCGGCCGGGTTCCTGGTCTTCCGCCGACGGACCCGGAACGCGCTCTCACCGGGACGTGGGAGAGGGGTGCCGGCCCCTCGCGGCCGCGGCCCCGGGACGGTTGACGGCCCTTTCGTCGCACGGACGGCCGACGACCCTGTGTGCCACCGTCCGCCCCACCGAAACGGCCGTGACCTGCGCGGGCGGTGATCGTTCTGTAGCCGTCGGGCGCTGATGCGGCGCCCGGAACGTCACTCTCTCCCGTACGAGGAGCACTGCCCCCATGCCTCTTTCGCGTACCGTCCAGCGCACCGTCCTCACCGCGGCTCTCCTGTCCGTCTCCGCGCTGGCCGCACCCGCCACCGCCGAGGCGGCTCCGCTGCCTCCCGCGTGTCAGGAGGCGCTGCTCGAAACCCTCGACAAGATCCCCGTCGTGGACTTCACGGTCCCCGACAAGGCCAAGAACACGATGCTGGGCGAGGTGCTGGGACTGAGCGAGGCCGAACAGGCCGTGTTCACCGAAGCGGCGTGCGCGGCCTGGAACACGTGGGCGACCCAGAACGGCCAGGCCGTCGCGACGGATCTGGACACCCGCTACCGGAACGCCGCCGGGCCCGTGTGCAACAAGTTCGCCAGGTCCTCCCTCGCGACGCTCAAGAAGTACGCCCCGAACGTGCCCGCCGAGACCCGTGAGCTGGAGAAGCTGGCCAAGAAGGTTTGGAGCAACTCCATGGAGAAGCTGGCCGCGGATGCCACCAACGCCGATTGCCGTACGGCTTACAACGCGGTGAAGGCCGGCTGGTAGCAGAGCAGAGCCCGGTGCGTCGTCCGGCAGGGCGGCGCACCGGCAGGACGGATCCGACACCGGGAGAACACCGGCCCGGCAAGACCGTCCCCGCCGCCGCGGTCGGCGGGGTCGGGGCCGCGCCGCGCGGGCGGCGGGCCCCGACCGCGCGGTCAGACCAGGTCGAAGCGGTCGAGGTCCATGACCTTGCTCCAGGCGGCGACGAAGTCCGTCACGAACTTCTGCCGCGCGTCGTCGCTCGCGTACACCTCGGCGAGCGCTCGGAGTTCGGAGTGGGAGCCGAAGACCAGGTCCGCGCGGGTACCGGTCCACTTGACCCGGCCGGTCGCGTCCCGGGCCTCGAACTCGTCCTGCGCCGCCGACGTCGATTTCCAGGTGATGCCCAGGTCGAGCAGGTTCACGAAGAAGTCGTTCGTCAGCGTGCCCGGGCGGTCGGTGAGGACACCGTGCTTCGAGCCGCCGGAATTGGCGCCCAGCACCCGCAGACCGCCGACCAGGACCGTGGTCTCCGGGGCGCTCAGCGTGAGCAGGTTGGCCCGGTCCAGGAGCAGGTACTCGGCGGGCAGACGGCTGCCCTTGCCCGCGTAGTTGCGGAAGCCGTCGTACACGGGCTCCAGGGCGGCGAAGGACTCGACGTCCGTCTGGTCCTGCGTGGCGTCGACCCGACCCGCCGTGAACGGCACCTCCACCTCGATGCCGGCGTCCCTGGCCGCCTGCTCGACGGCCGCGTTGCCCGCGAGGACGATCAGGTCGGCCAGCGAGACCCGCTTGCCGCCGTTGGCGTCGAAGGACTCCTGGATGCCTTCCAGGGCCCGCAGGACCTGGGCCAGCTCGTCCGGGTCGTTCGCCTCCCAGCCGCGCTGCGGCTCCAGACGGACCCGGGCGCCGTTGGCGCCGCCGCGCTTGTCGCTGCCGCGGAAGGACGCGGCCGACGCCCAGGCGGCCGAGACCAGCTGCGCCACCGTCAGGTCCGTGGCGAGCACCTGTTCCTTGAGCGCGGCGATGTCCTCGGCGTCCAGCGGCTCGGCGGTGCGCGCGGGCAGCGGGTCCTGCCACAGCAGCACCTCGGAAGGCACCTCGGCGCCCAGGTAGCGCTGGATCGGGCCCATGTCACGGTGCGTCAGCTTGTACCAGGCGCGCGCGAAGGCGTCCGCGAACTGGTCCGGGTTCTCGTGGAAGCGGCGCGAGATCTCCTCGTAGGCCGGGTCGAAGCGCAGCGACAGGTCGGTGGTGAGCATCTGCGGCTTGTGCTTCTTCGACGCGTCGTGGGCGTCCGGGATGGTCGCCTCCGCGTCCTTGGCGACCCACTGCTTCGCACCGGCCGGGGACTCGGTCAGCTCGTACTCGTAGGCGAAGAGGTTGTGGAAGAACTCGTTGCCCCACGTGGTCGGGGTGCTGGTCCAGGTCACCTCCAGACCACTGGTGATGGCGTCGCCGCCCTTGCCCGTCCCGTGGGAGCTGCGCCAGCCCAGGCCCTGTTCCTCCATCGAGGCGCCCTCGGGGTCCGCGCCGACGCTCTCGGCCGGGCCCGCGCCGTGGGTCTTGCCGAAGGTGTGGCCACCGGCGATGAGGGCGACGGTCTCCTCGTCGTTCATCGCCATCCGGCGGAAGGTCTCGCGGATGTCGCGGGCGGCGGCGACCGGGTCCGGGTTGCCGTTGGGGCCCTCGGGGTTGACGTAGATCAGGCCCATCTGGACCGCGCCGAGCGGGTTCTCCAGCTCACGGTCCCCGGTGTACCGCTCGTCGTCGAGCCAGGTGGTCTCCGGGCCCCAGTAGACGTCCTCCTCCGACTCCCACACGTCCTCGCGGCCGCCGGCGAAGCCGAAGGTCTTCAGGCCCATGGTCTCCAGGGCGACGTTGCCGGTGAGGATCAGCAGGTCGGCCCAGGACAGCGCCTGGCCGTACTTCTTCTTGACCGGCCACAGCAGACGGCGGGCCTTGTCCAGGTTGCCGTTGTCCGGCCAGCTGTTCAGCGGGGCGAAGCGCTGCTGACCGGCGCCCGCGCCACCGCGGCCGTCGCTGATGCGATACGTGCCGGCGCTGTGCCACGCCATCCGGATCATCAGCGGCCCATAGTTGCCGAAGTCGGCCGGCCACCAGTCCTGCGACGTGGTGAGCACCTCGGCGATGTCCCGCTTCACCGTGGGCAGGTCGAGCGCCCGGAACGCGGACGCGTAGTCGAAGTCCGCACCGAGCGGGTTCGCCACGGCGGGGTTCTTGGCGAGGATCTTCAGATTGAGGCGGTCCGGCCACCACTGGCGGTTCCCGCCGCCCTGCGTGGGGTGCGGCGCGCGGCCGTGGGCCACGGGGCAGCCGCCCGCCTGCGCCTCGGGCGCCTCGGGGACGGCCGTCTCGGGCGAATCCGGGGTGACGGGATCAAAGACATGCGACTCGTGGTTCTCGGTCATGGCAATCCTTCCGGACCCGATGGGTCGTGGGGCGCTGAACGGGGAGGAGGATTCGGGCCGTGCAGAAGGGGCACGAGGTATGCCGGGTCCCCGCGCGCCCGCCCGAACGTCTCACCGACGGGACCGGACGGCCCCGGGGTGCGGCGAGGGCGGCGCTCGGTCGGCGCCGCGCGGTCGACCGACGGTGTCCCACCGCGTTCTCTGCTGCCGTACCGGAGCCTTCCTGTCTCTTGGATGTCGCCGTGATCGATCCTACGATGGACTTCGTCCAAGTCAAGAAGTGCGCTAAAACGATAATGGCCCGGGCGTGACGTCGTCGGATTTGTGGATCCGTACGGGGTCGCGCGTCCCCCGCGAAGTGGAGCAGGTGACGAGATGAGCGACCTCCTTCAACGGCTACGGGGCCGTGGCTGGCGGTTGACCTCGCAGCGGCGCGTCGTCGCGGAGGTCCTCGACGGTGAGCATGTGCACCTGACGGCCGACGAGGTACATCTGCGGGCCGCCGCGAGGCTGCCCGAGATCTCCCGCGCGACCGTCTACAACACGCTGGGGGAGCTCGTCACGCTCGGCGAGGTGCTGGAGGTCTCCACCGTGGGCCGGGCCAAGCGCTACGACCCGAACGCCCGCCGCTCCCATCAGCACCTGGTGTGTTCAGGCTGCGGCAAGGTCCGCGACGTCCACCCGGTCGGGGACGCCCTCGGCGACCTGCCCGAGGCCGAGCGGTTCGGGTTCGCCGTCGGCTCGGTGGAGATCACCTACCGAGGCCTGTGCCCGGCCTGCTCCTGACCACCCGGCGCGTCAGTCGGCGGCCTGCGGGGAGCGGAGCACGAGCAGGGTGATCTCGCTGGGGGCGAAGACGCGGAAGGGCGGGCCCCAGAAGCCGGTGCCGCGGCTGGTGTAGAGGAGGGTGCGAGCGCCGTGGCGGCTGAGACCGGCGACGGCCGGCTGGTCGAGGCGGACCAGATGGTGGAAGGGCCAGATCTGGCCGCCGTGGGTGTGGCCGGAGAGCTGGAGGTCGATGCCGTGGGCTGCCGCGCGGTCGATGAACTTGGGCTGGTGGGCGAGGAGGAGCACGGGCAGGTCGGGTTCGGCGCCGTGGAGGGCTCCGGCGAGGTGGGCGCGGTGGCCCGCCAGTCCGGAGGACTCGGCGGTGACGTCGTCGACGCCGGCGACCACGAGCGTGTCACCGCCGCGTTCGAGCAGCAGATGGCGATTGCGCAGCGGCTCCCAGCCCAGCTCGTCCATCAGGTCGACCCAGCCCTGGGCCTCGCTGTAGTACTCGTGGTTGCCGGTGACATAGACACGGGCCCGGGTCGCCCGCACGGTGCCCAGCGGAGCGGCCTGGGCGCGACGGCGTTCGGCCGTGCCGTCCGCGATGTCGCCGGTGTGGCAGACCAGGTCGGCCTCCAGGGTGTTCACCGTCTCGCAGACCCGCGCCGACCAGCGCGCGCGGTCGAGCGGACCGTAGTGGGTGTCGGTGATCAGCGCGACCCGTGTTCCGTCCAACCCGGCCCCGAGGCGGGGGAGTCGCACGTCGAGACGGCGCACCCGCGGCACGCGGCGGGCCTCGGCGTGCCCCCAGGCGAGCAGCACGGCGGTGACGCCGAGGACGGCCCAGGTGACGATGCGCGCCCGGTCCTGTCCGGCACCCACACCGGCCACGGTCAGGGTGAGCCGCAGCAGGACGCCGAGCAGTACGGACCAGGTGAACAGGACCCAGATGGCGCCCAGCAGCGTGTCACCGACGATCGCCGCCCGGTCCCGCTGGCGCCGGCCGTGGCCGCGCACCATCGCGAGCGGCATACCGGCCAGGCCGAGCACGAACAGCGCGGTGCCGGCGAGGGTGACGGGCATCGGCCAGCGCTGGCCGGTGTGCAGAAGGACCCAGCACGGCACGGCCCACAGCAGGACGGGGGCGATCAGAGGGACATAGCGCATCAGACGCTGCAGTCGGCTCCGCTGCGCCTCCGGCGCTTCACCGGCGGCGGATCGGGTGTCGCTCGTCTCGGTCATGTTTCCCCTCCTGGGGTTCTGTCCGGCGCCTCTCGGCCGGCTCATTGTGCGCCGTCGCGGAAAGCCGCCGCCGCTCAGGGGTGGCCGAGTCCCTTGCGGGCGGTACACGGGCGGGCGCCGGACGACGGCCCGGAACCCGTGGTGCCCGGACGGCTTGGGGTACGGCTTGGGGTAGCGCCCGCCCCGGCATGTCCCGTCCCGGACGCCGAGGACGGCGATCGCCTCCACCCGCCGGGAGCCACCACCTCGACCCATGTCCGCAGTCCGGGACTGCCGAGTCGGTCGCCGCACTCCGGCATGCTGGGCGGTCTCCGTCGAGAATCGCCGGCCCCGTCGGGAACAGGCGGCCCGGTCGGCGCGGTTGCACCGTCCGAGGGACCGGCGCCGTGCGGGCGGGGGGACACGGAGGCCGCTGGGTCGTCCGCCCCGTCGGGATCCGGACCCTGGGACCGCGGTAGCACGCCCGCCGTCGGCCCGGACCACGATGTATCTCTGCGGGAGGACCCCTTCATGACCGACCGGCCCTTGACTCTCATGGCCGTGCACGCCCACCCCGACGACGAGGCGACCGGAACGGGAGGGGTCCTGGCGCGGTACGCGGCGGAAGGCATCCGCACGGTTCTCGTGACGTGTACCGACGGCGGTTGCGGTGACGGGCCGGGGGGTGTCAAGCCGGGCGACCCCGGACACGACCCGGCGGCCGTCGCCTCGATGCGCCGTCGGGAGTTGGAGGCGAGCTGTGAGGTCCTCGGGGTCAGTGATCTGGAGACGCTGGACTACGCCGACTCCGGAATGATCGGCTGGCCGAGCAACGAGGCCCCCGGATCCTTCTGGCAGACCCCGGTGGAGAAGGGCGCCGCCCGACTCGCGGAACTCATGCGGCACTACCGCCCCGATGTCGTCGTCACCTACGACGAGAACGGCTTCTACGGACACCCCGACCACATCCAGGCCCACCGCATCACGATGGCGGCACTGGAGATGACCGAGCTGACGCCGAAGGTGTACTGGACGACGATGCCCCACTCGATGCTGCGACGGTTCGGGGAGGCCATGCGCGAGTTCCACGAGGACGCGCCGCAGCCGGATCAGGAGCCGGAACGGCAGCCGGATCCGGCCGAGGCCGACGCGATGGCCGAGATCGGCCTCCCCGACGACGAGGTCACCACGTGGGTGGACACCACCGCGTTCAGCGGCCGGAAGTTCGACGCGCTGGCCGCGCACGCCAGCCAGGGCGACAACATCTTCTTCCTGAAGATGGGCAAGGAGAGGTTCGGCGACCTGATGGGCACGGAGACCTTCGTACGCGTCCAGGACTCCACCGGCGCGGCCCTGCCCGAGAAGGACCTCTTCGCCGGTCTCCGCTGATCCGCCCGCCCTCTATGGCATGGACGTGCCGACGCGCATGTCCGCGCCGTACGTCGTGCGGTAGTCCGGGACGACGATCCGGCTCGTCGGGGACTCCCGGTGGACCTGGGCGGTGATGCCGTCGAAGTCCAGGAGCTCCCCGCCCCTGACGACCGAGATCTGGCCGGGGTCGACGCCGAACGCGACCAGCAGATGGAACGTCGTCTCGGTGCCGACGATCCGTGCGCGCCGAGCCGACGACGGCGGCCTGGGCACCCTGCGCGCGGGCGTCCCTCCCGACACCACGGTCTCCACGCTCTCCGCACTGCTCTCGGCCTGCGCCGAGCACTCCCCGGGACTCTCCGTCGATCTGCAGGAGATCACCACCGAGGAACAGCTGCGGCTGCTCGCCTCCGGCGGGCTCGACGTCGGCCTCGTCCACCAGACCGTGGACGCCACCGAGCTCCGCCTCGGCCCGGAGGTGCGGACGGAGTTCGGCGTCGTGCTGCCCCGCACGTCACCGCTGGCCCGGCTCCCCGAGGTGGCGCTCGCCGAACTGTCCGGCCACGATCTCGTGCTCTTCCCCCGCGCCCAGGCTCCCGGCTGGTACGACCGGATCCTCGGCTCCTGCCGTGCCGAGGGCTTCGTGCCCGGCCGGGTCCGGCACGCGTCCAACCCCGAGTTCCTGCTGGCCCTCGTCCACGCGGGCCACGGCGTCGCCTTCGACCAGGGCCCGGTGGCCCGCAAGGAGCCCCGCGTCCTCTGGCGCCCCCTGGCCGGCCGCCCGCTCACCCGGCGGACCACCGGTGCCTGGCCCACCGGCCGCTCCGCACTTCGCGGAGCTCGCGGCCGCTGTGCTGGCACGCGACCGGTCGGCGACGCCGCGTGCCACCGGCCCACGCCCGCCGGACGGGCCGCCCCGCCCATGGTCGGTGGTGTACGACGAGCCGAGCTGACGTGCAGCCGGCCCGTGGCTCCGACGCTGTACGGCCGGGCCGGCCAAGCGATGTCCTGTCCACGTTCACGTGCCGCGGCCGGCCGCAGCGTACGGTAGCGGTCGAGTGCCCGCGGATCCCCGAGGTGTCGGCGGCCGCGAGTGCCGCGTCGAGGACTCCGTCCATCCAGAGCCGGGCTTCTCGCTGTACCTCCACCGCTTCGGTGAGGCAGCCGAGTTGAGCCCGATGCGACTGGAGCGTGTTGAGCGTGCTCTCGGTGCGTGGCCCGCCTGCCGCCCACGCAGTCATGAACAGGCGGGACGCCTCCCGCTCGCCCTGGCCCGCCGCGTGGTGGGCCCATGACCGGAGGCTCTCCTCCGCCGGGTCGGAGGGGAAACCGCGCACGTTGTTGGTCGAGCCACCGCCCGACGGCGGCGTCGGTGCGGCCGTCCGACGTGATGTCGTCCAGAATGCGGCCACCAGCCTCACGAGGGTTTCGCTCGCGGGGCACACGGCCGGTGGCTACCTCCGGGGCTTGTCCGCGAAGACCCACCGGTTGCCCGCCAGTGCGTCGTTCGGCTCGGGCAGCGGGCCGCGTCCGTGCAGCCGGGTGAAGTCGAAGGGGGTGCGGACCGACGTGCGCCAGCCCATGTCCGTCAGCTTCCCCGCGGAGTCGGGCCGCGGGCTCCTGTCGAACAGGTCCAGCAGGTCGATGCCGATCTGCTGGTGCGTGGCCGTGTAGAGCGGGCTGTCGCGGTACTCCAGCAGATCCTTGTCGAGCTTGACCTCGAAGGCCAGCGCGCTTCCCCCGGCACTCAGCCGGTCCACCGTGTCGATGAGATACGTCTCGGCGGCGGGCGGCAGATAGAACAGCAGGCCCTCGACGAGCCAGACGCTCGGCGCGGCGGAGTCGAAGCCGGCGGCGGGCAGAGCGGCGGCCCAGCCGGCGCGCAGATCCATCGGGACCGGTACGCGCGCCGTCTTCGGGGTGGCCGAAAGACCGCCGAGCACCTGGTGCTTGAACGCCAGGACCTCCGCCCGGTCGATCTCGAAGACCACACAGCCGGGAGGCCAGGCGAGCCGGTACGCACGTGAGTCCAGCCCCGCCCCGAGAAGGACCACCTGGCGGGCGTTCCCCGCGTGCACCGACCGGAGGAGGAAGTCGTCGAGGACCCGCGTCCGCAACCCGAAGTACCGGGCGAACCGCCCCCACAGCGGGTTCCGGTCCCCGTCCGGGACCTCCCGCGGGTGGACCGGCCAGCCCTTGGACGCCGGGGCCCCGAGCACGAAGTGCTCCGCGAAGACGTCCCGTGCCAGGCTGTCGGGGCGATGTGTTTCGATGGCCCGCGCCGCGGCCACCAGGAGGGCGGTCGCACCGACCCCTCCCGCCACCCCCTCCACACCGTCGTTCCGGTGCGCCGTGTCGGCCATGTGCACTCCCTTGGGGTTGTTGGGGAAGAAGAACAGAGCGGGGGAGCAGCCGGCGGGAAGCCGTCGGGGCGTCACCGGGAGCGCGGGGGAGCCGGCCGGGCGGAGCACGCCTCGGCCGTCGGGCCGCCCCGATCCGTGGAAACCACGTGCTGCCGGAATCCACGTGCTTCCGGAACGCGCGCTGCCCTACGGAATGAGGACCGGCTTCACCACACGGCCCGCGTCGCAGTCGCGTTCGGCCTCGTTGATGTCGGCCAGCGGGTACGTGCGGATCAACTGGTCGAAGGGGAACCGTCCGGCCTGCCACAGCCCGGTCAGCCGGGGGATCAGCAGCGCCGGGACCGCGTCCCCCTCGCAGATGTGGGAGATCTTCCTGCCCCGGTCCAGGGTCCCCGGTTCGAGCGGCAGACGGGTGTGCAGCCGTGCCACCAGACCCAGGTGGCCGGTCGGACGCAGCGACCGGAGCGCGTCGTTGATCAACCGGGCGGAACCCGTGGTGTCCAGGGCGTACTGAGCGCCGCCGCCGGTCAGCCGCTGGACGCGGCCGGGGAGGCCGACCGAGGAGGCGTCCACCGGAACCGCACGGAACCGCTCGGCCTGGGCCAGCCGTTCGGGGTGCCTGTCGACCGCCACGACGAGTGCCCCGGCGGCGGTGGCCGCCATGACCGCGGCCAGGCCCACCGCCCCGGCGCCGAAGACCGCGACGGTGTCTCCGGGGCCGACGCCGAAGGAGTTGAGGACCGCCCCGGCGCCGGTGAGGAAGCCGCAGCCGAGCGGGCCGAGCAGTTCGAGGGGGAGGGAGGCGTCGACCGGCACGGCGTTGCGGGCCGGGACCAACGCGTACTCGGCGAACGCGGACTGGCCGAACCACCGGGGCGCCAGCGCCTCCCCGGCCCCGTCGGTGAACCGGGCCGCGCTCTCGGCGCGCCCCCCGAAGAGGTTGAGTGCGGCGAACCGGTCGCAGTAGGCGGGTGCCCCGCCCAGGCAGCTCCGGCACCGCCCGCAGGAGTCGAAGCTCAGCACCACATGGTCACCGGGGATCAGACCGGTGTCCGGGCCGCCCGTCTCCACCACCACCCCGGCCCCCTCGTGGCCGAGCACCGCGGGCAGCGGCGAGCGGCCCGCCGAGCGGCGGACGGCGAGATCGGTCCGGCACAGCCCGCAGCCCGCGATCCGGACCAGGATCTCGCCGTCGGTCGGCCCCGCGCCCAGGATCACCTCCTCGACGGTGAACGGGGCCTCGTAACCGCGCAGTACCGCCGCGCCGAACCTCATCGTCGGACCTCCCGGGGACGGTGGACGACGAACGGCCGCAGATTTCCGTACAGCCCCCACGGCCCGCCCGCGACGCCGACGCCGCTCTCCTTGACACCGGCGAAGGGCTGGGCGAGGGAGAGCTCGGCGTGGTGGTTGATCCACGCCGTCCCGCACTCCAACCGGTCGGCGACCGCCTCGGCCCGGTCCAGGTCGGTCCCCCACACCGAGCCGCCGAGTCCGAAGCGGGTGGCGTTGGCCGCTTCCACGGCTTCGTCGAGGCTTCCGTACGGCAGTACCGGCAGGACCGGACCGAACTGCTCCTCCGTCACCACCGGGCTGTCGGGCCGGACATCGGCCAGGACGGTCGGGGCGTAGAAGTAGCCGGGCCGGTCCAGCCGGTGGCCACCGGCCAGGGCCCGGGCCCCGTCCGCCAGGGCCCTGGCCGTGTAACGCTCCACCCGGGCCAGTTGGGCCGCGTTGTTGAGCGGCCCCAGCTCCGTGGCCCGGTCGAGACCGGCTCCGACGACCACGCTCTTCGCCCGTTCCGCGAGGACCTCGACCACCCGCGAGTGGAGCCGGGCCGGGGCGTAGACGCGCTTGACCGCCATGCAGACCTGCCCGCAGTTGCGGAACGCCGCCCAGAACAGCCGGTCCGCGATCCGCTCGACGTCCACGTCGTCCAGCAGGATGGCGGCGTCGTTGCCGCCCAGCTCCAGGGTGACCCGGGCGAGGCCGGCCGCCGCCCCCGCCGCCACGGACCGTCCGGCGGCGACCGAACCGGTGAAGGTCACATGGCGGATCCCCGGGTGCGACGCGAGGCAGGCGCCGAGCGGCTCCCGCCCGGTGACGACCGTCAGCACGCCGTCGGGGAGGGCGGCGGACAGGACGGATCCCAGCAGCCGGGTGGCCAGCGGCGTGAACGGGGAGGGCTTGAGCACCACCGTGTTGCCCGCCGCGAGCGCGGGCGCGAACTTCGCGGAGGCGAGCTGGAGCGGGAAGTTCCACGGGACGATGGCGGCGACGGGCCCCAGCGACCGCCAGCGGACCTCGCTGTGCACCGCCCGGCCGTCGGTGATCGTACGGGGCTCGGGGACGCACTCGGCGAACCAGCGCAGGCGGGCCGCCGTGCGGGCCACCTCCGCGTACGACTCGGCCAGGGGTTTCCCCTGCTCACGGGTGAGCAGGGGAGCGAGGTCCGCCCCGGCCCCCTCCACGGCGTCGGCCGACGCGAGCAGGGCGGCGGTGCGGCCGGCCGGGTCGGCCCGCCAGTCCGGCCAGGCCTCCTGGGCGCGGCCGACCACCGCGTCCAGCTCCTTCGCCTGCTGGTCGGGAACCTCACCGAACGGCTCGCCCGTCGCCGGATCGAGGACGGTGAAACGCTCACCGCGGGGTGCGGGACCGGGTCGGTGCTGCTGCGGCTCCACGCCGGCGGTCAGCTCGCGGCCGGGGTGGCCGCGAACTCCCGGGCGTGCCGGTCCATCTCCGCCCGGAAGGCGGCCACCAGCCGCGGCTGGATCCTCCCGGTGTCGCGGTCGCCGCCCTCGCAGACCGCCCCGCGCACGCCCACGATGTCCGTGCCGATACGCGTCAGCGTGGCGAGGTCCGCCGCCTTGACGCTGCCCGCGAGGGCGGCGAGCAGACCGGCCTCGTGGGACAGCCGCACGAACTCCGCGCATGCCTCGGGCGGCACATGGTCGAACAGTCGGGTCCCGTCCTTGACCGCGGTGTCGAGCATGGCCGCGTCGGATCCTGAGCGGCGGGCGATGTCGGGCAGCGCGAGCGGGTTGACGCAGCCGATCCGGTGGGCGTCCGCGTACCCCGAGGCGACGACGAACGCGTCGGGCCGGAAGTCCTTCACGGCCCGGACGACCCCCCGCATGACGTCGACGGCCTGGTCGGGCGTCGTGCATCCGTAGAGGCCGACCTTGATGTAGGTGGCTCCGGAGACAGCCGCGCCGAGGGCCGCCTGGGCCACCGTGCCGGGCTTGTACGGCACGTCCCCGACGGTGGCGGACACCGGCTTGTCCGCGGGGACCACCCCGCGGATCTCCCTGATGACCCACGGGAAGTTCGCGCCGAGTGATCCCTCGTCGGGCTTCTTGACGTCGACGATGTCGAGGTGTTCCGCCGCCTTCGCACACGCGAGAGCTTCCTCGACGCCGTCCGGGGAGATGAGAAGCAGCAACGTGGATTCCTTCCACCGCGTGTTCACCCGCCGTACGGCGGGTGCGCGGAGCAGCCGGGATCTGGTGCGGTCGGCTCATCCTCGCGGCGCCGTACGGGCCCCGGCAGGGCGCGAGGGATGGCGAAGGGGGCACTGAGCCGACGCGCCCACGCCCCCGTGGCGCGCCGTTCACCGCGTTCGCCCCTGACCGGGCCCGCCGGGAGCGCATCCGGGAGCCGGACGGGCGCCCGCGAACCGGAGATCCGCCCGCGAACCGGAGATCTGCCCGCTCTGTCCGCGGCTCCTCCTCCGGAAGGTGACCCCGGGGCCCGGGCCCCGGCGGGCCGGCCGCCGACGAGGCGGGTGAACACGCGCATGAGCCGGTGGCTGTGGGCCGCGGGAGCCGGGATCGGCGAATGGGTCCAGGGCGTGACACGCCTCAGTAGGCGGTGCTGAGTTCCCAGAACCGGAAGACGGTCGAGGTGTCCAGGCAGTTCTGAAGCCCTCGGACGTTCTCGTGGGCGACCGCGTACTGCTTGCCCTGCCAGAGCGGCAGAATCGGCAGCTGTCGCGCCACGATGTCCTGCAGTTTCATGTACTCCTGCCGTGTGTTCGCGCGATCCGTCATGGACGAGGTCCGCGGAATGATCCGGTCGACGATCTCCTCGTTGTCGTAGTTGTTCGACAGGACGTTGCCCTCGCCGAAGAACGGCTGGGTGAAGTTGTCAGGATCGGGGTAGTCCGGCACCCAGCCCTTGACGTAGATGCCGTACTTCCCTTCGGCGATGCCTTTCTCGTAATCACCGAAGGGGACGGACTTCATGCGGGCGTCGAAGAGCCCGCTCTGGTTCAGCTGATCGGCGATGGTCTCCAACGCGTCGTCGGTGGCCGGCCCGTACCGGCTCGGGGTGGACCAGAGGGTGAGTCTCACCTTGTCCGCTATACCGGCTTTCCGTAGCTCCGCCTCGGCCTGTTTCGGCTTCGGGCTGTCCCCGTAGGTGTCGAAGAAGGAGGTGCCGTGGCCGGTGATGCCTCCCGGGATGATCGAGTAGAGCGGTGCCGCCGTGGACTGGTAGACCTCGCTGACCAGGGAGTGGCGGTCGACGAGGTAGGCGACGGCCTTCCGGACGGCGAGCTTGCCGACGACCGGGTCGTCGACGTTGAAGACCATGTGCTGGACTTCGGCGCTGTTGCCCTGGACCACCTCGATGCCGTCCCTCTCCGCGGTGGACGCGGTATCCAGGTCAGCTATCGCCCTGGCGCTGAGGCCGCGGTAGGCAATGTCGACGTCGCCCTTCTCCAGGGCCGACTGGAGGGCCTGCTGGTCTCCTCGGAAGAACTCCAGGGTCACGCCCGCGTTCTTCACCTCGGCGGTGCCCTGATAGCCCGGGTAGACCGAGAAGACGGCTTTCCTCCTGTCGATGGAGTCCAGCTGGTAGGGACCGGAACCGACCGCCTTGCCACCCTTGAGCAGGCCGTCCTCGGGATAGACCCGACGGTCGACTATGGAACCGCCCCCCGAGGCGATCTTGCTGGGGAACGTCGCGTCGGGCACCTTGAGGCGGAAGACGACGGTCCTGTCGTCCGGGGCGCTGATCGACGAGATCGTGGAGAGCAGCGGTGCGGGGCCCGCCGGGTCGTTGATCCTGATCGTCCGGTCGAAGGAGTACTTGACGTCCGCCGAGGTGAGGCTGTTGCCGTTGCTGAACTTCAGCCCGTCACGCAAGGCGCAGGTGTACGTTTTGCTGCCGTCGGAGAACGTGCACTTCTCGGCGGCCTCCGGCACGGGAGTGGACGCTCCGGGCGGGAAGCTCAGCAGGGACTGGAAGACGTTGTTGAACAACAGCCAGGATCCCGGGTCGTATCCGGAGGCCGGATCCGTGGCGAGGATGTCGTCGGACATCCCGACGGCCATCGTGCTCTCGGATTCCTGGGAGCCGCAAGCCGTCAATAACATCGCTGCCAGTCCCCCGGCGATCAGGGTGCTCGGCCGCCTCGTACGAACCTTCACAGAACGTTCCTCATGCTCTCGGCCGGCCGCGTGGGGGGTGTCCCCGGACAACCGGATCAGGTCGGAAACGACAGCGAACACCGCGACGGTCCAGCACTGTCGGCCCGACCGGGTTCGATCGCGGACCGACGGACCGTGCGGACTCGGTGTTCGTCAGAAAGTCTGCACGCGATGACGGGCCACCAAATTTCGGCTGGTGAACCGCGGTGGGAAGGTCGATGTAATCGCGTGGTGTCGTCGACAATCTACTTGTACAACGCGTTGCGCGCTGCCGCATTGCACGAAAGAAATCCTCATCCAACAGCTCGCGAACCCACTGGCCTCTTCTGGACTGTCCGGGTACCTCCACGATTTACCCCTTCGAGCAGGACGCTTCGTACCTCTTATAACCTGTCGGGGTATACGAACAGATTCGGCGTCCTCAGGTGAATGCCGGACGATCGGATATCGCCATCGAGTTGCCCAAAGGTTCCGCGTGGGACTGGAATGCCCTTTCCTGGGACGGCAGTCGATTCATCAGGAGAAATCCGGCAGCGCCGGGCGTTCCTCGGCCCGAACGGCGGGGAGCGGTCCGGGCGGTCGCGACCCCGTTCACGTTCCCGTTGCCGGAAGGTGCCAGAGCGGCGCGTACGTCGCCCTCGTCCTCGGCGGATCGGGTGTCGACACGATCGTGTACGTCCCCGAACTGGAGCGGGCGCGACCGGCCCTCCGATCGTCACCCGCCTTTCTCTGCCGTACCGGCCTGCGGCTAGTTTGGACGCAGCACAGGTGAGCGGGCCCGTGGTGGCAGAGAACGCACGGGGGACGGGAGGTCGGGAAGAGTGTCGCTGCGCGGAGGTGATCCGGTCGAGATCGGCGGTTATCCGCTGGAGGCTCGGCTCGGTTCGGGTGGCATGGGCACGGTCTTCCTGTCCCGCACGAGCTCGGGGCGACCGGTCGCGATCAAGCTGATCCATCAGCAGTTCGCGGGGGACGACGAGTTCCGCATCCGTTTCCGGCAGGAGGTGGCGGCCGCGCGACGGGTGAGCGGCGCGTTCACCGCCGCCGTGGTCGACGCCGCCCCCGAGGCCGAGCAGCCGTGGATGGCGACGACCTACATCGAGGGGCCCACGCTCACGCAGCGCATCGCCGAGGGCGGCCCGCTGGACGGAGTGGAGCTGAGGCGGCTCGCCATCGGGCTGGCGGAGGCGCTGCGCGACATCCACCGGGTGGGAGTCGTCCACCGCGACCTGAAACCCTCGAATGTCGTGCTCTCGCCCGAGGGCCCACGGGTCATCGACTTCGGCATCTCGCGCGCGGTGGACCAGCAGACGCTGACGATGACCGGGCGGGTCATCGGCACGCCGCCCTTCATGTCGCCCGAGCAGTTGCAGGCGCCGCGTGGTGTGGGCCCGCGGTCCGACGTCTTCTCCCTGGGGACGCTCCTGGTGTACGCGGCGACGGGCCAGGGGCCCTTCGACGCGGACAGCCCCTATATGACGGCCTACCAGGTGGTCCATGAGGAACCGTCGTTGGACGCGGTCCCGGAGGCTCTTCGGACGGTCGTCGAACCGTGCCTGGACAAGGAGCCCGAGGGTCGCCCCTCGGCGGACGAACTCCTCGTGCTGCTGCGGGACCTGCCCGCCGAACTCGGCGAGGCCAGGACCGGCGGCCCGGGTGCGAGTCGCACCCGCGACATGAACACGCAAGCTCACCTCGCCACGGGGGGCACCCCGGCGCGGACCGCCCCGACGGACCCCGGCACCGGAAGCACCGGCGCCCCGGTCGGCGGCCGTCTGCGCGGCCGCTGGCGGCCCGTGCTCGCGGCGGCGGTCGCGGTGGCGGCGATCGGCGGCGGAGTCGCCGCGCTGACGACGGGCGGCTTCGACGGGGGCGGAGGCGGCACGAGCCCCGGCGGCGCGGGCACCGGGCAGAGCACCGCGGTACCGGCGGGCGCGCTTCCGGACGGCTTCGAGCCGTGGCGCGCCACCGTGCCGGGCGGACGCGAGGACATCCCCGACGAACTGCGGTGCGTCGCGAGGGGCGACGCGCTGTTCTGCGGGGGCGGCGGCGTCGTCGCGACCCGTATCAGGGCCCACGACGGGTCCCGGGTGTGGACGGCGAAGAGCCCGGGCGTCCCCGTCCAGGGCATGCACATGGTGGGCGCCACCGACGACACGGTGCTCGGCTACCGCTTCGCCGCCCAGGATGCCACCGAGGGCCCCCGCAGCGAGGTGGTGGCCCTCGACGCCGACAGCGGCCGGGAGTTGTGGTCCGCACCGTCCGGCGCCCAGTCGACGGCCGTCACGGGCCGCACCATGGACGCCGTCGTGGTCGGCTCCGCCGCGGTGACGGTCGACGCCTCCAACTCCCGCTTCGAGGCCCGGGACGCCCACAGCGGTGACGTCCTCTGGACGACGCCGTTCCCGGCCGGCACCCAGTGCGCCCCCGTCCCGCTCCGGCCGCGGCTCCTCGCGATGTGCGCGGCCGACGAGGAGGTGGACGGCCTCCAGGTGCGCCGCCCCACCCTGCGTACCCTCGCCCTCCCCTCCGGGACACTGGGCAGGCCCGTCACGGTCGACGGCCCCGTCGTGCCGGTCGGCTCGGCCCGCGGCGGGCTCGTCCTCCTCTCGAAGCGCTACGAGGGAACGGCGCCGGCGGGGTACGACGGAGTGGCGCGGTTCGACCCGGCCTCGCGGAAGGTCACGTACGCGCGGTTCGACAGGACATACGCGGGCACCGCCGGCATGGCGGACGGCACCGTCTACGTGAGCGGACAGGCCGGTCTCGTGACGGCGTTCGACTCCGCGACAGGGCGTAGGAAGTGGTCGCGTCAGACGGGCGTGGAGGGTGCGTCGGGCCCTGCGGCGGGAGCCGGCGCGCTGTACTTCAGCTCGGCCACCGGCCGGGTGGTCGCACTGTCGCCGAACGGCGGCAAGCCGCTGTGGACGACGGATCCCCGGGTCGACGGTCTGACGGGCGAGCAGGACGCGAGCCCCCGCGTGACCGTCGCGGGACGCGCGGTGTTCGTGGCCGCGGCGACGAACACCCTCTTCGCCTTCGACGGGCAGAGGCCGCCGAGGGCCGGCTGACCCCGGCGGCCGCGTCCGCCCTCCCCGCGGGGGCGGGCGTCAGGCCCGGCGCAGGACCGTGGCTTCCGTGCCCCAGCCGAGCGCGATCGTCCGGTCGACGGTCCAGCCCGACCGCTCCGCGAGAGCGGCGATCGCGGCGGAGTCGCGCAGGGGGCTGCCGGTCGCGGTGTACGCGTGCAGGGCCGCCTCGGCCGCGTGCGGACTCAGGCCGTCGGGGCGGGAGGCCTCGACGAGGACCGCTGTCCCGGTCCACCCGGCCAGCCGCCCGAGGAGCTGGACGCACTCCTCGTCGGTGCGGTGGGCGAGGGCCTTCGCGGCGACGGCGACATCGGCGGGGCCGGCCGTCCAGTCGATGCGGTCCGGTGCCGTGACGTGCCGTCGCAGCACCCCGGCCGGGGTGGCTTCCTCCGCGATCCGCAGCCGGGGCCGCCGCCCGGCGTCGTCGAGAGCGGCGACCACCGAGGCGCTGCCCGGCCCGGTCAGGAGACAGGTCCCGACGTCCTCCCAGAGGGGGTCGGCCGTCAGACCGGTCAGCAGGAAGACCAACTGCTCGCACTCCGCGACCAGTTCGCCGTAGCGGTCCGTGTCGTGGGTCACCGTGTCGTGCAGGGTGGCGCCCGAGGCGAGCCGCCAGGGGGACGTGCCGTCCCGGAGCGCGGGAGCCAGGTGCGCGAGGGCGAGCAGCAGCTCGGCCTCGTGGCCGGTGTACTCCTCGCGCTCGTGGTCGTCCAGGAGTTCCTCGCCCGCCGGGCCCAGACGGAGCCCGGCCCCCGTGTCCGCGCTGACGACCACGTCGTACGCGGCGAGCAGCGGAAGCAGTACGCCGATCCCCGGCGCGGGCACGCCCAAGCGGGTCGCGAGCGCTTCGGCGGAGAGCCCCGGCGCGTCGGCCACCGCGTCGACGACGCCGAGCCGCAACGCGGCCCGAGCCACCAGCCACGGCAGCGGCGACGGAATCCTGGCAGGGCCCTGCGCGGCGGCGGCGTCGGCGGGGCCGTGTGCCTCCGGTGCGGCGGCCTCCTCGCGGTGCCAGTAACCCGTGATGTTCACGCGGTCCTTGGGGAGCTTCCGCTCCCGTTGGAGATACCGGCGTACCGGGAGCAGCGCCCTGCTCTCCGCGGCCGCCCAGGCAAATCCCTCGCCCGCCGGCGAAGGCAGTGCGCGGACGGCGGCGTCCAGCGCCGCCGCGTCGCCCGGCTCCGCCACCACCCACCTGATCGTGTCGCCGTCGCGCAGCGCCAGCTCCTGGCGTGCCGTGTCGTCGGAGACGGCGACCAGGATGTGCGCGGGGGCGTCGAGGGGACGTTCGTCGAGGAAGCGGCCGATCGCGGGCAGCGCCGTCTCGTCCCCGATGAGGAGGATCCAGTCCAGCCGTTCCGGCAGCCTGAGCGACGACTTGGGCCCGACGAACCACAGCTCGTCGCCCTCCCTCGCCGACGCGGACCAGGCCTCCGCGGGCCCATCGCCGTGCACGACGAAGTCGAGGTGGAGCTCTCCCGCCCGGTGGTCCACCCGCCGGGGCGTGTAGTCGCGGGTCAGCCGGTGTTCGGCCGGCGTCCACTCGATGCCGTGCGGCAACTGCGCGGGGAGCGCCGCCCGGACGTCCCCGTCCCCGGCCAGGATCAGCTTGATGTGGTCGTCGAACCCGGGCGCGGCGAAGGCCGGGTGAGCGGTCCCGTCGCGGGTGAACGCGGCGATGTCCTCGCCGCCGAGGACCACCCGACGCATTCCGGGGGTCACCTCATGGACGCGGCGTACGGTGACCCGGCGCAGGACGAGGGGGTGCGTCGTGTACGCACGCTGGGCGGCCATCAGGAGAACTTCTTCTCGATGAGGTCGAGCAGGGCCATCGACTCGTCGTAGTCGCCGCGCAGCACCCAGTACGGCAGGTCATAGGCGTGGTTCGCCGTGAAGGCGGGCAGCGCGCCGTAGACGGGGTTCTTCTTGAGGGTGGCGACGTCCGTCGTGTCGGCGTTGAAGCCCATCACGAACACGGACGGCTGGGTGATCGTCTGACCCACCTTCTCGGTCGACAGCTCGAACATGTCACCGCCCTGCCCGTACACGCGGAAACCGCCCTCCGCGAAGACCGGCGCCGGTTCGATGCCGACCTTCTTCAGCTCGGAGGGCAGGCCCACGCTCTCCACCAGACCGTAGGCGGTGCCGTCGCCGGTGAGGGCGAGGAAGGACACGGGGCCGGCCGGCGGCTTGATCGCCTTCTTCACCTCCTCGATTCGCCGGTCGTAGGCGGCCACGTGCTTGTCGTAGACGTCGGCCTTGCCGAACACGTCACCCGCGAGGAACGAGAACTGGCTCCGCCAGTCGCCGAGCTTCTTGCCCACGAGCACGGTGGGGGCGATGTCGGTGAGGTCGTCGTACACCTTCTCCGCCTGGAACAGCGGGAAGCCGATGCCGCCGCCCACGATGAGGTCGGGCTCCAGGGCGAGGATCGCCTCCAGGTCGAAGCCGTCGACGCTCCACGGCAGGAACGTCGTGCCGTCCTCCTTCGCCTCCTCGGCCCAGTTCGGGGAGAACTCGCCCTTGCCGTCGGCGTCCTCGGGGATCGTGGCCCGCACCGGCACGTCGAGGTCATAGAGGTACCCGGCGAGGGCGTGGTTCAGCACGACCACCTTCTTGGGCTCGGCCGGCACCTTCACCTTGCCGTAGTCGGTCGTGACGGTTCGGGTCTTCGCGGCGGAGGCCTTGTCCCCGTCGCCCGACGGGTCGGCGGCCGAGCAGCCGGTGAGAACCAGCGCGGCGACGGCCGCGACGGCGAGAAGGCGGGCAGGAGCAAACATGGGACCTCATGTGGCTGGGTAGGCTCGAATGTTCGAGCTGTTGGTAAGGTGAGGCTAACCTCGCTGGTTCCGCTGCGTCGATCCGCGTACGACATCGCCAGTGACGGACACGACGCGCCGCACAACGGGAGGCACGCTTGCCGACGACATCCCTCGGCACCGTGGTCGCCGAGAACGCCATTCGCTTTCTGGGGCACGACACGCACCGGCACGACGCGCCGCACCTCGTCTACCTGGTGACCGGCCGTGCCCGCCTGTCCGCCGACGGCGAGGAGTGGCGGCTCGGGCGGCACGAGGCCCTCTGGCTCGCTCCGCGCGTGCCGCACGCGCTGCGGATCGAGCCGGGCGGCATGGCTCTCGGCCCCCTCCTCGACCCCGCTGACCAGCCACGATGTCGGGTTCAGCCACTCGGGGCAGTACCCGCGATCGTCGAGGTCATGACCACCACACTCGGCGCGGCGCCGACCACGCCGGAGCAGGTCGAGCCGTTCCGTCAGGAGCTGGGCCGCGTACTGAAGGGCATCTCCCGGCAGTACTTCCCGGTCGTGCTGCCCGTCCATCCCGCGGTGCGCGGACTCGCCCGCGAGGCCCTGCGCGCTCCCTCCGTGACCCTGGAACGGCTCGCCGAGCAGCACCGGATGAGCCCTCGCCAGGTGCAGCGCGTCTTCCTCGACGAGACCGGACTGCCCTTCACACGGTGGCGCAACCGGGCCAGGATGAACGCCGCCGTCGAACACCTCCGCGGCGGAGGCGAGCTGACGGCGGCGGCCAGGGCGGCCGGCTACGCGACCCGGGCCGGACTGCTGCGCGCGCTGAGCCGCGAGTCCGGGGTGCCGGTGAGCGCGCTCACCACGGACGCGGTGGGGGCGCTCGGCGGCCGCTGAACCGGGAGCCGGGCGGTTCCGGCAGTCCAGCAGTTCATGTACGTCGATCACGCACGGCACTCCGGCCTGTCCGGATGGCGGGTTGCACAGGGAGAACAGATGGCACAGGCGCTCGCCCCGACGACCGCGCCACCACCGGCCACGCCGTCGAGGTCGTCGCGTCGCAGGACCCGCCGGCTCCTCGGCCTGGGCGTCGCCGTCGCCACGCTCCTCGTGGCGGTGGTGCTCAGCGTCGCGATCGGCTCGGCACTGCTCCCCCTCGACGTGGTGTGGCAGGCGCTGACCGCCCCCGACGGCTCCGCCTCGCACGCCACGATCAGCGGCGCCCGCGTGGACCGCACGCTGCTCGGCGTCGTCGTCGGCGCGTCCCTGGGCGTGGCGGGGGCGCTCATCCAGGCGCTCACCCGCAATCCGCTCGCCGACCCCGGAGTCCTCGGCGTCAACGCCGGCGCGAGTTTCGCCGTCACCCTGGCCGTGGCGGTCTTCGGCGTCACACGCATCGACCAGTACCTGCCCTTCGCCTTCGTCGGCGCCGTCGTCGGCTCGGCGGTGGTCTACCTCGCCGCGAGCGGCGGCCGGGGCGGGCCCACACCGCTGCGCCTCACCCTCGTCGGGGTCGCCTTCACGGCGGTCCTGCTCGGGATCTCCCAGACCCTCGCCCTGATCGACACCGAGACCTTCGACCGCATGCGGTTCTGGGGAGCGGGCACCATCACCGACCGCCCGACAGGCACCGCCGCCGACATCGCGCCCTTCGTCCTGGCCGGACTGCTGGCCGCCGCCTTCTGCGCGCGCCCGCTCAACGCGATCGCGCTCGGCGACGACGCGGGGCGGGCCGTCGGGCTGCGAGTCGGCGCGACCCGGTGCGGGGTGGTGATCGCGGTGGCCCTGCTGTGCGGTTCTGCCACGGCCGCGGCGGGGCCGCTGATGTTCGTCGGCCTCATGGTGCCGCACGCCGTGCGCTGGCTCACCGGACCCGACTGGCGCTGGATCCTCGTCCACTCCGCCGTCCTCGCCCCGGCGATCGTGCTGTACGCCGACGTACTGGGCCGGTTGATCGTGATCCCGTCCGAGCTGCAGGTCGGCGTCATGATGCCGCTCATCGGCGCGCCCGTACTGATCCTGCTGGTGCGCGGAAGCCGGGTGAGAGAGCTGTGAGCGGGACATTCGTCCTCAGGGCGGGGTCCCTGAGCCTGCGAGCGACCCGCCGCGGGGTCGTGGTGTGCGGACTGCTGTCGGCGGCGCTGCTCGCGCTGGCCCTGTGGGCGTTCACCCTCGGCAGCTACTCGCTGAGCCTCGGCGACCTGGCCGCGGTCCTGTCGGGCACCGCCGGGAACAGCGTCCGCACCGTCGTCCTGGAGTGGCGGGCGCCGCGCATCGTCGCCGCCGTACTGTTCGGGGCCGCCCTCGCGATGGGCGGCGCGGTCTTCCAGTCCCTGACCCGCAACCCGCTCGGCAGCCCCGACGTCATCGGCTTCACCACCGGCTCCTACACCGGAGTCGTCGTCACGCTGCTCGCGGGTGCGAGCAGTTACTCGGCGCTCGCGGCGGGCGCCCTCGTCGGCGGCCTCGTCACCGCCCTCGCCGTGTATCTGCTGGCGTTCCGACGCGGGGTGCGCGGCTTCCGGCTCATCATCGTGGGGATCGCGGTCGGCGCGCTGCTGTCCTCGGTCAACACGTGGTTCTCGGCGAAGGCCGACGTGGACACCGCGCTGAGGGCCGCGGTGTGGGGCGCCGGCTCGCTCAGCGCCATCGGCTGGCCCGCCGTGACGATGGCCTCCGTCCTGCTGGCGCTGGTCGCCCTGGCGGCGCCGGTGGCGCAACGCCGGATGCGATGGCTCGAACTGGGCGACGACACGGCGGCGATGCTGGGCGTACGCGTCGAGCGCACGAAACTGCTGCTGGTCGTCCTCGGCGTGGCCGCCACGGCCGCGGTGACCGCCGCGGCGGGCCCCATCGCCTTCGTGGCCCTGGCCGCACCCCAGATCGCCCGCCGCCTCACCGGCCGCGGAACCTCCGTCGACCTCACCGGTTCGGCGCTCGTCGGCGCGCTGCTGCTGCTCGGCGCCGACATCGCGGCGCAGCACGCGATCGAGGGTGTGGTGCTGCCGACCGGCGCGGTCACCGTGTGCGTCGGCGGGGCGTACCTCCTGGTGCTGCTGGTGCGGGAGTCCCGGCGGGGGTGGTAGCGCCCTGCCCCGGGCGGAGGTGCGGAGAAGGGCGGCGGTAGCGGTCCACCGCCCACGCATGCGCGCCGCGTTCACCGCCGCGTCGTCCCGAGTCCCTCCGAATCCCCCGAGGTCCCCGCCCTGATTCCGGTCAGCTCGTACCGGATCTCCAAGGCATCCTGGGCGGAGCCGGAGGGGCGGCCGTGGGGTCCTGCCGCCAGCCGCCCTTCCGGTAGAAGTCGCGGCCCCGGGTGTTGCGTTCCAGCACCCGGAGATATCCCGCCCGCGTGCCCCGCTCCGCCCAGACGGACAGCGTGGAGCGCATCAGGCTGCGTCCGACCCCGGTGCCCCAGCAGTCGGGTCGGGCGTAGAACGCGTACAGCTCCTCGACGTCGGGCCGTTGCCCGAGGTCGTCGTCGCGGGCCGGGCCGAAGGACGAGAAGCCGGCGATGCGCCGGCCGTCGTCGTGCACGAGCACCTGGGCTCCGCCCGCGGCGCCGGCCCCGATCCGGTCGCGCCACAGGCCGGTGAGGGCGGTGGTGTCGAGAGCGTGGAGCTCGGCGGCCGGCGGAATTCCGGCGTATGCCGCGCGCCACGCGGCGACCTGGAGCCCGGCGATTTGCCCGGCGTCGTCCTCGCGCGCGTGCCGGTCACGCCGGGGGACGGCCCGGCCGTGCGCATCCGTGGTCAGCACGGGTACTCCCTGAGGTTCGGGGGCTGCTCGACGCCCGGCGCCACCTGCCGGCAGGCGCGGTCCGTCGCGGCCGTCGGAGGGCGGCGGGCGTGAACCTATGATGGTTCCCGGGGGCGCGACGGCGCACGGAATTTGGGGACGGGGAATGCGACGGCTCGGAGAGCTCGAAGCCGAAATCATGGACTGCCTGTGGACGTGGGACAGGCCGGCGACGGTCCGTGAGGTCGTCGACGACATCAACCTCCGCCGCCCGGCCGCCTACACGACGGTGATGACCGTCGCCACCATCCTCTACAACAAGGGCTGGCTGACCCGGCAGAAGCGGGGGGTGGCGTGGCTCTACACACCGGTCCGCAGCCGCGAGGCCTACTCCGCCGCCCTGATGGAGGACGCCCTGGGAACGAGCCGGGACCGCTCGGCGGCGCTCGTGCACTTCGTGGAGCGGATGACGGAGGAGGAAGTCGCCGCGCTCCGCGAGGCGCTGCGCGCGACGGGCCGCGGCGGCGCGCTGTGAACGCCGTCCCCTTCTTCCTCGGTTACGCCGCGGCCGTCGGCGTCCTGGCCCCGCGCGCGCTGCTCCGCAGCGGCTGGCCCCAGCGGTCACCGCTGCTGGCGGTCGCCGTGTGGTTCGCGCTGGCCGCGTCCTTCTCCGTCTGCGTCGCCCTGGCCGCCCTGCACCTCACCACCCCGGGGGCACACCTGCACGGAATCCTCTACTCCTGCCGCTCGGCCCTGGGCCTCGGAGCGTCCGGCGGCGGCCTCCTGCCGGGCCCGGGGCTCGCCGCGGTCGCCGTCCTGGTCGTCGCCCACCTCGCCGGCTTCGCCGACCACACCGGGCGGGCGTACGCCGCCCGCGCCCGGCACCGCGAGATCCTGGACAAGGTCGGCCGCAGCTCGGCCTGTTCGCGGGCCACCGTGGTGGAACACCCCGAGCCCGCCGCCTACTGCCTGCCCGGCCGCCACCCGAGGATCGTCCTCAGCAGCGGGGCCGTCGGCCTCCTGTCCGGCGGCGAACTCGACGCCGTCGTCGAACACGAGCGGGCCCACATCCGCGGCCACCACCACCTCGTCCTCGCGGCCGCCCAGGCCTTCACCCGGGTTTTCCCCGGTGTGCCGCTCGGCGGCCATCTCCAGCAGCAGATACCCCTGCTGCTGGAGATGGCCGCCGACGACCACGCGCTGCGCCGCTGCCCGCGCGGCGCGCTGGCCGCCGCCATGTTCACCCTGGCTGCGGGCGAGGCCCCGAACGGGGCCCTGGCGGCGGGCGGCCGGACGGTGCTGGTCCGCCTCCGGCGGGTGCTGGCCCCGGCGCGCCGCGCGCATCCCGCCCTGCGCTGCGCGGTCGGCACGGGCGCCGTGATCACGCCCGTGCTCCCCGTACTGCTGACCTGTCACGCCGGACTGGGGTGGTGACCGCCGCCCACGGCTGCGAACCGGCCGACGGCCTCAGATCCGTACGCCCCACATGAACGGCATCCCGCTGCGGGCCATCGACTCGTACCGCACCTGGGCGCCGGGCTTCGGCGCGTGGAGAATCTGCCCGTTCCCGGCGTAGAAGCCCACATGGCTCAGGTCGGTACGCATGATGACGAGATCGCCGGGCTTGAGCGCACCGATCGAGTTGATCCGGGTGCCGGCGTTGGCCTGGGCCTGCGACGTACGGGGCAGCGAGACGTTGGCCTGCTGGAACGCCCAGGAGGTCAGACCGGAGCAGTCGAAGGATCCAGGACCGGTGGCGCCCCACACGTACGGCATGCCGACCTTGCTCTTCGCCGCGTTGAACGCCGCGGCCGCACGACCGGACCCGCTGGCCTCGTTGCCCGACTCGCCCTGCTGGCTCGCGAGTTCGGTCCGCTCGCTCGCCCGGTTGGCCCGTTCCTCCGTGGCGGCCCGCTCGGCCCGCTCCTCGGCCGTGAGCGTGTTGAGGAGCCTCTGCGCCTCCGCCAGCTTGCCCTGGATCTCCTCCTTCTTGCTCCCCAGCTCCTTGCGGGTCTCCTGGAGGCTGCCGAGCTTCTTCGCGGCCTGGGCGCGCTGCTGCTGCAGAGCACGCTGCTGCGAGAGGAACCGCTGGAGCGTGTCCGACTGCCGGGCGCTGAGCCGGTCGAGGCCCGACGCCTGGTCCAGGTAGGCATCGGGGTCGGCGGAGAGCAGCAGTTGGAGGGAGGGGTCGAGACCACCGCTGCGGTACTGGGCCGTGGCCGCCGAACCGAGCTGCTGCCGCAGCTCGTTGAGCGCCGCCTGCTTGCGGACGACCTCCTCGTGGAGGTTGTCGGCCTCCTTCTGCAGCTTCCCGGCCGATTCCTTGGCCCCGTTGTACTTCTCGGTGGCCTGGGTGGCCTGCTCGTACAGCCGGTCGATCTGCGCCTGGACACCCTTCTTGTTCGGGTCCGGCAGCGGATCGGCGGAGGCCGACTGCGCCGACAGCGCGACCGTCACCGCAGCGGTCGCGGTGAGCACGGACGTGTATCCGTGACGGGGCTGTTTGGGACGACGGTGGGACGCCACTGAGGCGGGCTCCTTCTTCCTCGGCCGCTGCCCGACGGTCCATGGGCCGTCAAGTACCGCCGGGGGAGGGCGGCTTCAGCGACACCTCCACCGGTGACCCGGGCGGGCGACCGGCCGTTCGGAGGCCGAGCCACGCATACTAATCAACTTAGTGGCCCACATCCAAGCGCGGTCGCAGGAGCGCCCCCTCCGTCCGATCACGCTGTGACCTGGTCAGTCGCCGAGGATCCGCTCCCACAGCAGTCCGTCCCGCCAGCTCCCGTCGAGAAGGATCGCCGAGTGCGCGACGCCGTACGGGGTGAACCCGTTGCGGCGCAGCACCCGCTGCGACGGCAGGTTCTCCAGGTTGGTGGACGCCTCGGCGCGGTGCAGGCCGAGCTCGTCCGTCATCACCCGGAGCGCGAGCCCGACGGCGCTCCCGGCATGCCCCAGATTCTGGGCGACGGAGGCGATCCAGTAGCCGACGGAGCCGCGGCGCAGATGTGGCTGCGGCAGGATGCCGCCCACGGTGACCTGCCCGATCACCTGGTCGCCGGCGAGCACCACGCCCGGCCAGACGGTGCCGGCCCGGTGTCCTGCCAGCAGCCCCTCGATCCGCTCCGCCTGACCCTCCGGGGTGAAGTAGTCGGCCGGCTGGGCCGGTTCCCACCGTCGGAAGGCATCGGCGTCCCGCACCCGGTGCGCGGCGATCGGGGCCGCGTCGGTGGGCTCTATCAGGCGGATCCTGGTACTGCTGCGCATGGGGGCGGTCCTCGTCGCGGTGCGTCGGCTGGGACGGCCAACCTATGCGAGGGCGCCCGGTCCGCCACCCGGCGGCGGGGGGCCGGTGATGGTCAGGGGACCTTGGCCCAGTCGAGGGTGCGCTCCACCGCCCTCTTCCAGCCGGCGTAGCCGTCCGCACGCCGCTCCTCGGACCACTGGGGCGACCAGCGCTTCGACTCGTGCCACTGGGTGCGCAGCTCGTCGGTGTTCTGCCAGAAGCCGGTGGCGAGCCCCGCCGCGTAGGCCGCGCCGAGCGCGGTCGTCTCGGCGACGACGGGACGGCTGACCGGAACGCCGAGGACGTCGGACTGGATCTGCATGCAGAGGTCGTTGGCGGTGACCCCGCCGTCGACCTTGAGCACGTCGAGATGGACCCCGGAGTCCTGTTCCATGGCCTCGACCACATCGCGGCTCTGATAGCAGATGGCTTCCAGGGTGGCCCGTGCCAGGTGGGCGTTGTCGTTGTACCGGGCCAGACCGACGATCGCGCCGCGGGCGTCGGACCGCCAGTACGGTGCGAACAGGCCGGAGAACGCGGGCACGAAATACATGCCGCCGTTGTCCTCGACGCTCCGGGCCAGCTCCTCGCTCTCGGGCGCCGACTTGATGATCTTCATCTGGTCGCGCAGCCACTGCACCGCCGACCCGGTGACGGCGATGGATCCCTCCAGCGCGTAGACCACCGGGCTGTCGCCGAACTGGTAGGCCACCGTGGTGAGGAGCCCGTGCTCCGAGCGGACCAGCTCGGTGCCGGTGTTGAGCACGAGGAAGTTGCCGGTCCCGTAGGTGTTCTTGGCCTCGCCCGGGGCGAAGCAGACCTGGCCGACGGTGGCCGCCTGCTGGTCGCCGAGGACGCCCCCGATGGGAATGGCGGCGCTCAGCGGCCGGGAGGTGCGGGTCGAGCCGTAGGCCTCCGGATGCGACGAGGGGTTGATCTTCGGGAGCATCGCCCGGGGGATGCCGAAGAAGCCCAGGAGTTCCTCGTCCCAGTCGAGGGTCTCCAGGTCCATCAGCATGGTGCGGCTCGCGTTGGTCACATCGGTGGCGTGGATACCGCCGTTCGGACCCCCGGTCAGGTTCCACAGGACCCAGGCGTCCGTGTTGCCGAAGATCGCGTGACCGGCCTCGGCCGCTTCCCGTACGCCGTCGACGTTCTCCAGGATCCACTGGATCTTGCCGCCGGAGAAGTACGTCGCCGGCGGCAGCCCGGCCTTGCGGCGGATGACCTCTCCCCGCCCCGAGCGTTCGAGGTCGGCCGCGATGGCGTCGGTACGGGTGTCCTGCCACACGATGGCGTTGTAGTAGGGCCGCCCGTTGCGCGGGTCCCAGACCACCGTGGTCTCGCGCTGGTTGGTGATCCCGATGGCCTTCAGGTCCGTCGCCGAGAGACCGCCGTGCCGCAGGGCGTTCTGGATCACCGAGTTGGTGCGCTCCCAGATCTCCACCGGGTCGTGCTCCACCCAGCCGGAGCGGGGCAGGATCTGCTCGTGCTCCAGCTGGTGCTTGGCGACCTCGTTGCCGCCGTGATCGAAGATCATGAACCGGGTGCTGGTGGTCCCCTGGTCCACCGCGCCGATGAAGTCCGCCATGATGTGTGTCGCCTCTCCGGCCGGTGTCGTCAGTCCTTGGAAGTCGTCAGTCCTTGGAGGGCGCCGGGACGCGTCCCGGCGGTTCGGGCGCGGCGGACGGCAGGAAGCGTCCGATGAGGGCCCTGTAGAGGCCCGCTCCGAGCAGGCCGCCGATCAGCGGGCCGAGGATGGGCACCCAGAAGTAGAGATTCCCGTACTGGTCCCGCCACGCGCCCCCGTAGCCGGTGAGGAAGCTCGCCAGCCGGGGGCCGAAGTCACGGGCCGGGTTGATCGCGTAACCCGCGTTGGTCCCCCAGGCCATCCCGATGGCGACCACGATCAGCCCGATGATGAACGGACCCATGTTCGAACCGGGCGGGGTGTTCAGCAGGTCCGTGACGGCCATGATCAGGAGCAGCAGCAGGGCGGTGCCGATGATCTGGTCGCGGAACGCGCCCCACTCGTGGACCGGCAGCGCCGGGTTGCCGTTGGCCGGAAGGGTGGAGAACACGGACTGCGTCTTGATGGTGTGCCCGGGGTCGGCCTTCGCCAGCGCCTCGCTGTAGTTCCACCGGACGAGGAGCGCGGCCACGAAAGCGCCGGCCGTCTGTGCCAGCGCGTACGGAGCCACCTTGCTCCACGGGAACCCCTTGAACGCGGCCAGGGAGAGCGTCACCGCGGGATTGAGATGGGCCCCGCTCAGCCGCGCCGCCACATAGACGCCGAGCGTGACGCCCAGCCCCCACGCCCAGGCGATGCTGTCATGGTCCCCGAGCCCGCCGGCCGGATCCGTGAGGGCTCCGCCCGCCGCCACCTGGGCGACCACTCCGCACCCGAAGAGGATGAGGATCATCGTGCCCGCGAACTCGGCGGACAACTCGCCGAGCAGTCCGGACTTCCTGCGTAGTTCAGCCATGGGAGCTCGCCCTCCGCCGACGGCGCCGGCTGTCGACTATCCGAGCAGTGTCAGCAGGCTAAGGCGATTTACGAGATCGGGCATATCGGGGTGTTGATGGCTTTGTTGTCGGGTGTGCGGGTCCCATCACGACGTCCGGGGCCGAGGGCGCAGGACGTGGGACGGGCAGTGGACCGCCCCGGGCGGGGCGAATCCGCCGCGAGCGCAGGGCGGTGACGCTGACCCGATCGGGTGGGAACGGCCGAAGCGCGGGATGTCCAGGACACCCGCCTGCTCGGCACACCCCCGAGAGCGCCCACAGCGTCGTGGGCGGCACCGCCGTCACCGCCCCCACCGCCCTGACCGCCCGCTGCGTCGGCGCACCGGCCCATGGACCTGGCGACGGCGCGGGCGATACCGCCCGGCGCTGAACCGGCAGGCGGCGGCCCACCGGTCGCGCCCCACCCCGCCTCGGGGGCGCGACCGCCGGTCTGAGACGCTGTCCGGCACCTGACCAGGGTGTTCCGCCCGGCCCGCCCACCGCACGTGAACCGGGTGTTCCATCCGGCCGCCCACCGCACCTGATCCACCCGCAAGGAAGACATGCAGGGAGTCCTCACCGGCTTCACGGTGATCGCCACTGTCATCGCCGTCGGGTACGTGATAGGCCGCCGCGGATATCTGGGACAGGACGGCCGCACCGTGCTGACCCGGCTGGCCTTCAACGTGGCGACACCGGCCCTCCTCTTCACCATGCTGGCGGGCGCGGACCTGTCCGTCGTCCTGTCGACACGCCTGCTGGTCACGGCGACGGCCACGGCCGCCGCGGCCGGAGTCTTCGTCGTGGTGGCCGGGCTCTTCCTGAGCTGGGACGCCGGACGGGTCACCATCGGCGCCCTGTGCTCCAGTTATGTCAACGCCGGGAATCTGGGCATCCCCATCGCCGTCTACGTCCTCGGAGACGCCTCGCTGGTCGCCCCGGTGCTGCTCCTCCAGCAGATCGTGGTGACCCCGCTGGCCCTGACCGTCCTCGACCTCGGCCGCTCCGGGGAACCGGTCTCGGTCCTCCGGCGGCTGACCACCCCGTTGCGCAACCCGATGGCGATCGGATCGCTGGCCGGCGTCGCCGTGGCCGCGTCCGGCCGGACCCTGCCCGGACCCCTGCTGGAGCCGCTCGTCCTCATCGGCAACATGTCCGTCCCGGCGGTGCTCCTCGCCTTCGGGATATCCCTGTACGGAGGCGAACGTCCGGGCCGGGGCGAGGACCCGGGGGCGCTGTACCTGTCCGCCCTGCTGAAGACGGTCGCCCAGCCGGTCGTCGCCTGGGCCGTCGGCGCGGGACTGTTCGGGCTGCGGGGCGAGGCGCTGCTGGCCGTCGTCGTGATCGCGGCCCTCCCGGCCGCCCAGAACCTCTTCACGTACGCCTCGCACTACGGGGTCGCCGAGAGGTTCGCCAGGGAGTCGATCCTGCTGTCCACCCTGCTCTCCGTCCCCGTGCTGATCACCGTCGCCGCGCTGCTCGGGCGGTAGCCCCGGCCCGGTCCCGGCGTGACGCACAACGCGTCCGGTCGAGAGCGCGCAGGGTCCGCCCCGCGTCCGACCGGCGTGAGACCGCGAAAGAAGCGGCCCTGGGAATGACGGCCGGTCGCGGGAGGCAGGGAGGCCCCGCCGGTCGCGGCTACTTCGTGATGCCGTGCCCCGCCGCCCAGTCGTTCGCGACGTCCTCCGGGTCCTTCCGGTCCTTGTCCACCCGGCGGTTGAGCTCGGTGAGGTCCTCGGTCGTCAGTACGGCCCCGAGGCGGGCGAGCGCCTTGCGGACCGTCGAGTCGGCCTTGCGGTCGGCGATGAGCGGAACGACGTGCTGGCCGGGGATCAGGTTCTTGGGGCCGGTGAGGACGACCCAGCCCTCGGCGGCGATGTCGGTGTCGGTGGTGAAGAGGTTCGCCACGTCCACGTTCCGGGGGCCGAGGGCGTGAAGCGCGTGGAAGTCTCCTGGAACGCCGCGCGGGAAATCGCTTCGTGGGGTCGCGTCTACGGTCGTTCCACCGGCGTGGGGGCGAACCGGAATGAGACCGTGCCCACGGGGGCCGCTTCCGGACACGGACTCCGCCTGCTGCGCAGCCACGCCGGGGCGATCGGCGAGGAGCTGCCCGCGCGGCAGGTCCGCGCCATGCTCGCCGTCCGCGCCAACCAGCTCCTCGCCGGCGGCGCGGGACCGCGTCCGACCGTCGTCACCGCGCTCTGCGAAGCCCTGGAGACGGGCGCCTACCCGAAGGCCAACGAGGTCCGGGCCCCGTCCGGGGGCTCACCCGAAAGTGAAGGCATAGGCCTGTAGGCCCTCCTCCAGGCGGAGTTCGAGGCGTGCGCTGCGCGGGCCCCGGTCGTTCACCAGGGCCGCGCCGACCTCACCGCGGATGCCCGCGGGGGGCGCGGGAACGTCCCTCCTCAGGAGCGGGCGGCGGTCCCGCAGCCCTCCCGCATACGCTCCTCCATCGTCGTGCTCCGGTCGTACGGGTCGACCTCGGCACCGTCGCGCGCCCCGGCGTCGGTGCGCTCGGCGAGGAACGCGGGGGTCAGATAGCCGGTGTGGGTGTCGCAACCGCCGTTGGTGGTGTCCGCCTTGTAGGAGACGAGGGAGAACGTCCCCGGCTCGACCACGATCTTCGCCGGGTCGTCCCAGCTCATCACCACCTCGCGGCGCACGATGGTGCGCGCGACCTCGTCGCTGTCCCCCTCGGCCCGCACGACCGGGTAGACGTAGGTGACGTCGGTGGACACCCGCACCGCACCGCGCTCGCCCTCCCGGAAGGTGACCCGGCCGCGGGTTTTGACCACGTCCCCGGCCGGCCGCACATGGGAGGGCCGGAAGCGGCTGAACAGCAGGAGCGGGTCGTTCTCGCGATCGGGTGCGCGGAGCGCCTTCTTGAGGAAGCCCCGCACATCCGCCTGGTGCGGGTTGATCAGCGCGATGGCCCTGTCCGGCCGCTCGCCGCGCAGTACGGCGGGGTCGAGGCTGGACGCGGCGAGGAAGTCCCGGGTCCTCGCGAGCGCGTCCGCGACCTCCGCCCTGCTCATCCAGCCGGTCGCCCGCGCCTCGGGCAGGTGGACGCCCGCCGTTCCGTCGCTCCACCGCGCCGCCGGGGATCCCCTGAACGGCTCGTCCAAGGTGGGCGGCCGGTCCGCGGCCTCCTGCGCGGGCGCACCGGTCGGGCGCTCCGACTCCGCGGCGAGGGGCGTGACGCTCGCACCGTCGTCGCCGTCGAACCAGCTGCCGATCCCCCAGGGGCCCACGGCCACGACCACCACGGCGACGGCGGCCGCCAGGCCGAGCGCGGCCCAGCCCCTGCCCCTGCGCCGCCGGGCCGGCGTGTACGTCCGCCACCCCTCCGGCGGGCCGGACCCCTCCTGGAGCCGCTGCGCCACCATCCGGGCCCGGGCCGACGGTTCCTCGGGCGCTCCCCGGCCCCCGGCCTCGGCCTCCCTCAGGAAACGCTCCCACTCCTCGTCCGGTATGGACGCCCCGCCCTTGCTCAACTCACCGCTCCCGCCGCGTGCGTACGGCTCGGTCCCTCCCCAGGTCCGAGCGCTGACCGGGGCATCATCACACGGCCCGCCGACACTCGGGGGCGGTGGTCCCGTCAGCGGCCGGGCGCCCCGACGCGCAGTCCGTCCATGACGAGATCCAGCAGCCGGCCGGCCCTCGGCTCCCAGTCCTCGCGCGGATCGATCTGCCAGAGACCGGCGATGGCGAGGAAGAAGTCGTCCGGGGTCACCCCGGGGCGGACGACGCCGGCGTCCTCGCAGGCGCGGAGCAGGGTTCCGGCCGCCTCCATGACCGGGGTGGGGCCGGGCTTGGCGGGTCCGCCCGGTGCGCTGGTGACCAGCCGGATCGCGTCCGCGAGGCCGGCCTTGGTCATGGCGAAGCCGGCGAGGCGGTCCATCCACTCCCGCAGGGCCCGTTCGGGCGGGAGCGTCCGGAGCAGCTCGCCCGCGGCATCGGCGACCTGCTGCATCTCGTAGCGGTAGACCTCCAGGACGAGGGCCTCCCGGTGCGGGAAGTTCCGGTAGAACGTGCCCTGCCCGACGCCCGCCTTCTTGGCGATCGCGCTCAACGGGGCGTCGGCGCGCAGCGTCAGCTCAGCCATGGCCACGCGCAGGATGCGCTCGCGATTGCGCTGCGCGTCGACGCGCAGGGGGGCGTCCTTCTTCGGCTGGGACACGGATCCTCCTCGCGGGCTCGTGGCCGAAACCCGTCCTTGTTAACCGGACAGCTGTCCGTTACGTTTTTTCCGTGAACGGACAGCAGTCCGGTTAGGGCTACCTTAGCGCCGGTCGCGTTCGCCGGCCGCCGGATCGACCGGTCCCGGCCGACGGTCCGGTTCCTCGTCACCAGAGACCAGAGAAGGCTGATCATGGCCCCAGCGACCTCGTCGACGTCCAGTGCGATCACCCTGAACGTCAACGGCGAGAAGCACCACCTGCCCATCGACCACCGCACCACCCTGCTCGACGCCCTGCGCGAGCGCCTCGACCTCACCGGCACCAAGAAGGGCTGCGACCAAGGACAGTGCGGCGCCTGCACCGTCCTGGTCGACCGGCGACGCATCGTCTCCTGCCTCAGCCTTGCGGTCGCGGCCGAGGGGCGCGAGATCACCACCATCGAGGGCGTGGCCGAGGGCGACGAACTGCACCCCGTCCAGCAGGCCTTCCTCGACCTCGACGGCTACCAGTGCGGCTACTGCACACCCGGCCAGATCTGCTCGGCCATCGCCGTCATCGAGGAACACGCGGCCGGCTGGCCGAGCGCCGTCACCGACGACCCGGGGCCCGATGCGGGACCGCCACCGCTGACGCCCGACGAGATCCGCGAGCGCATGAGCGGCAACCTGTGCCGCTGCGGCGCCTACGTCTCGATCGTCCGGGCCGTCGCCCGCGCCGCCGAGTCCCACGCCGAGGACCGGACGGCAGCCACGAAGGAGGCTTCCGCGTGAAGGAGTTCGACTACCAGCGCGCCCACGACGTCGCCGGTGCGGTCGCGCTCCTCGCCGCCGCCCCGGACGCGCGGTTCCTCGGCGGCGGCACCAACCTCGTCGACCTGATGAAGTCCGGCGTGGAGCGCCCCGCCCGCCTCGTCGACGTCCGCGAACTCCCCCTGGACCGCGTCGAACCCACGGCGGACGGCGGTCTGCGCGTCGGAGCGACCGTCACCAACAGCGATCTCGCCGCCCACCCCGAAGTCCGCCGCCGCTACCCGGCATTGGCCCAGGCCGTGCTGGCCGGAGCCTCCGGGCAGCTGCGCAACATGGCGACCGTCGGCGGCAACCTCCTCCAGCGCACCCGCTGCGGCTACTTCACCGACGTCTCCAAGCCCTGCAACAAGCGTGCCCCGGGCAGCGGTTGCCCCGCCGTCGCCGGTGAACACCACAACCACGCCGTCCTCGGCGCCTCCGACCACTGCGTGGCCGTTCACCCCTCCGACATGGGCGTGGCGCTGGCGGCGTTCGACGCGGTGGTCTCCTACGAGAGCGCCGACGGGCCCGGCGAGACACCGTTCTCCGACTTCTACCTCCCCGTCGGAGACACCCCGCACCGGGAGACCGCCCTGCCGCCCGGCGCGCTGATCACCCACGTCAGCCTCCCCGCCGCACCCGTCGCCGCCCACTCCCGCTACCGCAAGGTGCGCGAACGCGCCTCGTACGCCTTCGCCATCGGCTCCGTCGCGGCGGCGCTCGACATCGAGGACGGCCTCGTACGCGAGGCGCGCCTCGCCCTCGGAGCCGTCGCCTCCCGGCCCTGGCGCGCCCGTACGGCGGAAGCCGTGCTGACCGGCGCACCGGCCGACGCCGCGACCTTCGCCGCCGCGGCGGACGCCGAACTGGCCGCCGCCCGGCCGCTGCCCGACAACGGATACAAGGTGACCCTCATGCGCAACCTCGTGGTCTCCGTACTCACCGAACTCGCCGGAAGGGACGCCCGATGACGACCACCACGCCGGGACCCCGAGCCGTGCGCGGAGCCGTCGGCGTCGCCCACACCCGCGTCGAGGGCCGGGACAAGGTCACCGGCGCGGCCCGCTACGCGGGCGAGATCCCGCATCCGGACCTGGCCCACGGCTGGCTCGTGCTGTCCACGGTCACCCGAGGCCGGATCCTCGACGTGGAGACCGCCCCGGTCCTCGACATGCCGGGCGTGCTCACCGTGCTGCACCACGGCAACGCCCCGCGTCTGAACCTCGACTACGTCGGCATGCTCGGCACCCCGCCGGACCCGACCTGCGCCGTCTTCCAGAACGACCGGGTGCCGTTCGCCGGCTGGCCGGTCGCACTCGTCGTCGCGGAGACCTCCGAGGAGGCCCGGGAGGCCGCCGAAGCGCTCGTGGTGACGTACGAGCGGGAGCCCCACGACACCGTGCTCGTCGCCGGCCACCCGGACGCCTACCCCGCCGCGAGCCACATGCCCGCCGAGACGGAGAAGGGTGACCTGGAGGACCGGCTGGCGGCGTCCGCCCATGTGGTGGACGCGCGGTACACCACCCCCGAAGAGCAGCACAGCATGATGGAGCCGCACGCGGCGACCGCCCACTGGGACGGCGGCCGGCTGGAGGTCGTCGACTCCAACCAGGGCGCCGTCTGGGTCCAGAGCGAGCTGGCCATGATGTTCTCGCTCGACGCCTCCTCGGTGCGGGTCCGCTCCGAGCACATCGGTGGTGGCTTCGGCAGCAAGGGCCTGCGCGCCCACCAGGTGTCCGCCGTGATGGCCGCCACCGCCCTGCGGCGCCCGGTGCGCGTGGTGCTGAACCGGCGGCAGACGTTCACCCTGGGCGGCTACCGCAGTCCCACCATCCAGCGGATCAGGCTCGGCGCGGCCCCCGACGGCCGGCTGCTGGCCCTGGAGCACCTCTCGCTGAACCAGACGTCGACGGTGTACGAGTTCGTCGAGCCCAGCGCGGGCGTCGCCCGGGTGATGTACGACGCCGAGGCGCACCGCACCGGCAACCACGTCGTACGGCTCGACGTGCCGTCCCCGACCTGGATGCGCGCGCCGGGGGAGGCCCCGGGGTCGTTCGCGATCGAGGCGGCCCTCGACGAGCTCGCCGTACGCGCCGGTGTCGACCCGATCGAACTGCGCCTGCGCAACGAGCCGGAGGTGGGCCCCGTCTCCGGGCTCCCGTTCGGCAGCCGCAATCTGGCGGCCTGCTTCCGCGAGGGCGCGCGCAGGTTCGGCTGGGCGGACCGCGATCCGCGGCCCGGCACCCGCCGCGACGGACGCTGGCTGCTGGGCACCGGCACGGCGGCGGCCTCCTTCGGCGCCGGGGCCGCCCCGTCCACCGCCCTGGTCACGGCGGAGGCGGACGGTTCGTTCACCGTACGGATCACCGCCGCCGACATCGGCACCGGAGCCCGCACCGCGCTCACCCTGATCGCCGCCGACGCGCTGGAGACCGCACCCGAACGGGTCCGGGTCCGCATCGGCGACAGCGACTTCGGCCCCGCGATGATCGCCGGCGGTTCCATGGGCACCCGCTCCTGGGCCTGGGCGGTCACGGCCGCCGCAGCCGAACTGCGGGAGCGGCTCGCGGTGACCACGAGCCTCCCCCCGGAGGGGATCACGGTGCGGTCCGACACCACCGAAGCGCTCGCGGGCCTCGCGCGGAAGGAACGGCACTCCTACGGGGCGCAGTTCGCCGAGGTCGCCGTCGACACCGCCACCGGTGAGGTCCGGGTGCGCCGCATGCTGGGCGTCTTCGCCGCGGGCCGCATCGTCAATCCGCTCACGGCCCGCAACCAGCTCGTCGGCGGGATGACCTGGGGCATCTCCATGGCCCTGCACGAGGAGGCGGTCCGCGACCGGAACAGCGGCGGTCACTACGCCCCCGATCTCGCCGGCTACCACGTGGCCACGCACGCCGACGTCCCGGACATCGAGGCGGACTGGGTGGACGACCACGACCCGGACGACCCGGTCGGCATCAAGGGCATCGGGGAGATCGGCGTCGTGGGCGCGGCGGCGGCCGTCGCCAACGCGGTCTGGCACGCCACCGGCGCCCGCCACCGGGACCTGCCGATCCGCCCCGACCGGATCCTCGCGGCCACGGTGCCGGACCCCGCCGGGGGAGCGGCGGATGCTTGACATCGCCGGCGAGCTGCACCGATGGATGGCGGAGGGCCGGGAGTTCGCCGTCGGCACCGTCGTCTCCGTCGCCGGCAGCGCGCCGCGCGGGCCCGGCGCGGCCCTCGCCGTCGACAGCGAGGGCACGGCGATCGGGTCGGTCTCCGGTGGCTGCGTGGAGGGCGCGGTCTACGAACTGTGCGCCCAGGCCCTCCAGGACGGCCGGACCGTGCGCGAGCAGTTCGGCTACAGCGACGAGGACGCCTTCGCCGCCGGGCTGACCTGCGGCGGGGTCATCGACATCATGGTCACGCCGGTCCGCGCCGGCTCGCCGGAACGCGCGGTGCTGGGGGCCGCGCTGTCCGCCGCGGTCTCCGGCACGGGGGCCGCCCTCGCCCGGGTGGTGAGCGGCCCGGAAGGGTTCCTGGGACGTGCGCTGCTCGTCCGCGCCGACGGTGGCCACGAGGGCGGGCTCGGCGGGCGCCCGGAGCTGGACCGTACGGCGGCGGCCGAGGCCTCGGCCCTGCTGGACGCCGGCCGCACCGGCGCCGTCACCCTCTCCGAGGACGGTACGCACTGCCCCGGCGGGCTCACCCTGCTCGTCGAGACCAGCGTGCCACCGCCCCGCATGATCGTCTTCGGCGCGGTGGACTTCGCCGCGGCACTGGTACGGGCCGGGAAGTTCCTGGGCCACCATGTGACGGTGTGCGACGCCCGTCCCGTCTTCGCCACCCGGGCCCGGTTCCCCGAGGCGGACGAGGTCGTCGTCGACTGGCCCCACCGCTATCTCCGGCGCACCCCCACCGACGGGCGCACCGTGCTGTGCGTGCTGACGCACGAGGCCCGGTTCGACGTGCCGCTGCTCACGGAGGCGCTGCGGATGCCCTCCGCGTTCGTCGGCGCGATGGGATCGCGCCGCACCCACGAGGACCGCGGGCGCCGGCTGCGCGAGGCGGGACTGAGCGACCGGGAGCTGGACCGCCTGCGTTCGCCCATCGGCCTGGACCTCGGAGCCCGTACGCCCGAGGAGACGGCCCTGTCCATCGCCGCGGAGATCGTGGCGGCCCGGCGGGGCGGCACGGGCCTCCCCCTGACCGGAGGCGCGGACCCCATCCACCGGGAACCGCGCCAGGAGCCCCACCGCGACCCGCGGGCCGTCAGCCGGCGCTGAGTCCACCGCGGATCCGGTCGACGACGGCGGCGACGAGCTGGTCGAACTGCTCGTCCGCGGTGGGAAGGGACAGCGCGGCGGCCTCCCGGAGGGTGGGAACGTCGAGGTCGGCGTGGGCGGTGAGCCAGGAGTCGGGGACGAGCGTGTTCCGGTCGTCCCCGACCCCTCCGGCGGGCCCGTCGACCACGAGGGCGAAGGACAACACGAGCAGGGAGAGATGACGGTGCTCCGCGAGCGCCGCCGGGAGGTCCAGGCCGACGTCCCGCAGCAGCCGGAGGAACCGGTCCAGGTGGAGCAGGCGGTTGGGGTGCACCGAGGCCGGGGGGGTGTCCTCGTCCAGGGAGACCAGCAGGGCGCGGGGCCAACGGCGGTACAGGGCGCGCAGGGAGGCTGCGTAGCCGGCGACGGAGGTCTCCCAGGCCGCGGGGTCGAGCGGGGGCGGGTTCCAGGAGGTCAGCATCAGGTCGACAGCCAGGCTGACGACTTCCCCGCGATCCTCGACGTAGTTGTACAACGCCCGCACGGTCACGCCCAGTTCGGCGGCGAGAGCCCGCATCGTGAGGGCCGGGAACCCCTGTGCGCCGGCCATCTCCAGAGCCTTGGCGGCGATGATCCCGCGAGTGAGGACGGGGCGGCCCTTGCGTGTGGCGGGTCGGCGGCGAGGCGTGGCAGACATGGCGACAGCGTACGACCCCTCGAACTTCACGCATGTTGACTTTAGTGCTGAGGGGAGCCAGGCTGGCCATGTCACGGGCCGCCAGGGCTCGTTCGCCCGCTCTCGCCGTGCGGGCCGATCACGCCCGCCGAGCCCGGAGGCCGATCCCGCATGCCTGCCCAGAAGTCTCGACGTCTTCCGCCGCTGAGCGGGGTACTGGTGCTCGTGATGGCCTCCACGGGCCTGGTGGTCGTCGACCTGACGATCGTGGCCATCGGGCTCCCGCTGATCAGCGCCGACGTCGCGGACGGAGCCTCGGCCGAGTCCGTGGTGGTGACGTACGTGGTCGCGATGGGCGCGCTCACCCAGGTCGTGGGAAGCCTGTCGGACCGCTGGGGCCGACGTACCCTGTTCCTCGCCGGGATCGCCGTGTTCACCCTGGCCTCCCTGGCCGCGATCTCGGCGCCGGACCTGTTGTGGCTCAACGCCGCCCGGGTAGTCCAGGGGGCGGGAGCCGCCGCGATCATGGTGAACGGCATTCCGCTGCTCTCCGACCGTTATGAGGGCGCGGAGCGCGACCTCGCGATCGGCGCCTGGGGCTCGTTCGCGACCGCGGCGGGCCTGCTCGCGCCGACCCTCGGCGGGGTGCTGGCCGAGACCTTCGGCTGGCGGGCCGTCTTCGCGATCAACCTGCCCCTCGGCGCGGCCGCCTGGGTGCTGGCCGTACGCGTTCTGCCGCGCACCCCGGGGGCGCCGGGTGCCGGGCGGACGGACTGGCTCGGCAGCCTGCTGCTCATGCTCGGCCTCGGCGCGGCCACGCTGCTGATGCTCCGCTCCGGCGACGCGCCCTGGTCCGGGCGGGAGACCGCCGTGCTGCTCGCCGCCTGCCTGGCGCTGGCCGCCTTCCTGGCCGTCCAGCTCCTGGTGCCCGCGCCGACGCTGGAGCTGCGGATGTTCGGCCGGCCCGCGTTCTCCGGTGCGATGCTGGCCGTCCTGCTCAGCCGCGTCCTGACCATCGGCGGCTCGGTCTACCTGGTGCTGTACTTCTCCGAGGGCCTCGGTATGGGCCCGACCGCGGTGGGCCTGCTGATGACCCCGATCTTCCTCGCCCAGATCGTCATGGGCCTGGTCGGCTCCCAACTGATCGGCCGCTCGGCACCCGGCCTGGTCATCGGCGCCGGCTACGCGCTCAAGGGCGTCGGCCTCGCCGCTCTGGCGTTGCTGATCACCCCCGGCACCCCGTGGTGGGCGCTGTTGGCGCCGTTGCTCGCCTGGGGGGCGGGCGGCGGCATCGCGGGCGCACCCGTCATGGCCGTCGCCGTGCGGGTCACGGCCCCCGAACGGGTCGGCATGGTCGCCGGGACCGTCGCCACCCTCGCGTCCCTCGGCGCGGGGGTCGGAACCGCGGCGCTCGGCGCGGTCTTCACGCTCCACGGCGGCCACGGCGCCCAGGCGGTCACCGACGGGGCCCGAGCCGTGCTGGGCGTGTCCGCGGCGCTGGCGGTCGTCGCCGTGCTCACCACCGTCACGCTCATCGGACCACGCCGCGTCCCCGGCCCGGCCCCCGCCCCGGCTCCGGCGGAGGAAGACGGCGATCCTTCGGCCGCCCGAAGCTGAGGACCGCCGGAGACGGCGGCTGAAGAAGGTCCGGAGCGTCCTTCATCCGCGCCCCGATGACGTCGAGCAGCCCCGGAAGGCCGAGGCCTCGGCCTTCTTCGTGACGCGCTCGGTGGTGCGCGCCCAGCCGGCGCTCTCTCCGCCTCCCGTTGGTACGCACGTCCATTCCCCTGCCGGTCCGAACGTCGCATTCAGCGTACGACGGACCTCCGGCGCACGACCGGTGTCCCCGGTGCGGCGAGCGGCGGATGTTTGGCGGGGCCGTTCGGGGTCACTCCACTACAGCGGCGCGAGCCACCCGGAACAGACACGCCCAGGTAGCGGACCCTGAGGTGCGCGCCGGGGACGAGGAGACATGAACCGATCGACGGTGGAACTACTACTGACCGCACAGGAGGACACGATGCGTGACGTACGCAGGGTCCTGCGGGCCAAGGTACTGAAGGCCCGCGGGCTGGCCACGGAATCGGACGGCAAGGCGCTGGACGACCAGGACCGCAAGGAGGAGGGCCGACGCCGGCAGGCCGAGGCGCGCCGCCAGGAGCGGCAGGCGCGGCCCGACGGGCGACCCGGCCGTTGAACGGGCCGGAGGTTCGGGTACCCGAGGGCGAAGACGGCCCGATGGCGCGGCAGGCCCCGCCGCACACGTCCGGCAGGGCACGGCGGCCGGGCGGGGAAGCACCGCGGCCCGGCCGGGTCGTACGGCTGCCCGGCGTCTACCGGCCCCAGACCGACACCCTGCTCCTCGCCCTGGCCATGCGCCGCGAGGGGATCGGCCCGGGCACGGACCTGCTGGACCTCTGCACGGGGAGCGGCGCGCTGGCCCTGCACGCCGCCCGGCTCGGCGCCCGCGTCACCGCGGTGGACATCAGCCGCCGGGCCGTCGCGTCCGCACGGCTGAACACCGCGCTGGCCCGCCTGCCCGTCACCGTACGCAGGGGCGACCTGCTCGGGGCCCTGCCCGGCCGCACGTTCGACGCCGTCGTCAGCAACCCGCCGTACGTTCCGGCCCCCGGCCCGTCGGTGCCCCGGCACGGCCCCGGCCGCTCCTGGGACGCGGGCCCCGAAGGGCGGGTGATCCTCGACCGCATCTGTGACGACGCCTTCGCCGCGCTGCGCCCCGGCGGGCTGCTCCTGCTGGTCCAGTCGGGGCTGAGCCGCCCCGAGGAGACGGTCGGCCGGCTGTCCGCGGCCGGACTGGACGTCACCGTGACCGACCGGGTGATGATCCCGTTCGGGCCGGTCACCCGACGCCGGGCGGCCTGGCTGCGGGCACGGGGCCTGCTGCGGGACCGTCTGGACAGGGAAGAACTGGTGGTGATCCGTGCCCGGAAGGAATGAGACGCCGCGCCGCGTGGTGATGAGCCTGCAAGGACCGATCCTGGTGGAAGGGCCGGTCGAGGTCGTGGGCGACGACGGTACGACCACCCGGTCCGACCGCTTCGTCGTCGCCCTCTGCACCTGCCGCCGCAGCCGCGCCTACCCGTGGTGCGACACCAGCCACCGCCGCCGCAAGCCCGCCGGGCCCTCCGGGGCCCCGCCCGGCGGCCGACAGCCCCAGGAGGGCGAGGAGGAGTCCCGACCGTGACGATCCCGGACACCACCATCCACAGGAGCCCCGTGGCGCCTCCCGGACTTCCCCGGGCGCGCGGCCCCCTGAGCGAGAGCGTCCTCGCCGTGCTGGCGGGCGGCGGAGCTCCGCTGCCCGAAGCCGGTGCTGTCCGCCGGTCCGACCCGTACGGGGACGACCTCCAGCTGCTCCTGTACGTCCTGTACGAGCTCCACTACCGGGGTTTCGCGGGCGTGGACGAGCGCCTGGAATGGGACCCGGCCCTGCTCGCCGTGCGCGCGGCGGCCGAGGACGTCTTCCTGGACGCGCTGCGCCGCGACAGCGGCCCCGGCGGGAAGGACGTGGCGGAGGCGGTCGGCGCGCTCCAGCTGGAACCCGTCGGGGACGACGGCCGCAGCGTCAGCCACTACCTCCGGCGGGAGGGAGAGCTGTGGCAACTGCGCGAGTACGCCGCCGTGCGCTCCCTCTACCACCTCAAGGAAGCCGACCCGCACCTGTGGGTGGTGCCCAGGCTCCACGGCCGGGCGAAGGCGGCGATGGTCGCCGTCGAGTTCGACGAGTTCGGCGCGGGCCGGGCCGAGGACGTCCACGCCCAGCTCTTCGCCGACCTGATGACCGACCTCGGCCTCGACGCGCGGTACGGCCGCTACCTCGACGCCGCGCCCGCCCAGGCCCTGGCCACCGTCAACCTGATGTCGCTCTTCGGCCTCCACCGGCGGTTGCGCGGCGCGCTCGTCGGGCACTTCGCCACCGTGGAGATCACCTCGTCCCCCGGGTCGAGAAGGCTGGCCGAGGCCCTGCGCCGCGCGGGCGCGGGCCCCGCCGCCCAGCGGTTCTACGACGAGCACGTGGAAGCCGACGCCGTCCACGAACAGGTGGTGCGCCACGAGGTGATCGGCGGCCTGCTGGAGGACGAGCCCGGCCTGGCGGCGGACGTCGTTCTGGGCATCGAGGCGACCGGCCACCTGGAAGACCTCCTCGGGGACCACCTGCTGGCGGCGTGGCGTGAGGGGCGCTCCGCCCTGCGCACGCCCCCGAAGCCCTGAGAGGCCCCAGGTCGGGCCCGGAGCCCTGAGAGAGCCCTGAACACCGCCTCTCAGTCGGTCTCCGGGGGCGTCTCCCGTACGGATTCCACGGAACGAACCCCCACGGTTGTGCCGCTCTCGGAGGCGTCGTCCGGAGCGACGACTCCGGAGCGTCTCAGGACGGCGCCGATGGCTGCTTTCCCAACCGGCCGGCGCCTGAGATCCGCGTACGCCGGATACCTGAGGGAGGAGTACCCGCGCAGCGAATGCCAAACATGCCCCGTGCCGTGCCGCTGTCCTGCGACTCCTCCCGGCTTCGGATCACGGACGCGGGCGCAGGCGGGAGCCACCGGAGGGAGGGCCGCCGGAGACGCTCGTGACCAGTTGCGCGCAGAGGTCGCGGAGCTTGACGTTGCGGTGCTGCGACGCGGTGCGCAGGGTCTGGAGCGCTTCCTCGGAGGTGCAGCGGCGCTGGTTCATGACGATGCCGGCCGCCTGGTCGATCACCGTGCGGGACCGGAGCGCCGCCTCCAGATCGGCGGTGAAGGTCCGCGTGTCCGAGAGCCGCTGGGCCAGTGCGACGGCCCCGGTCGCCTGGGCGGCGAGCGCGCGCAGCCCGCTGAGGTCGGCGTCGGCGAAGCCGTTCTCCTTGGGCGCGTACAGATTCAGCGCGCCCGCCGTGTGGGAGCGCGCCGCGATCGGCAGCGACAGCGACGACCGGGTGCCGGCGGCGACGGCGAAGGCGGGGTAGCCGTTCCACCGGCTCTCCTCGCGCATGTCGTTCACGCTGACCTCGTCTCCCTCGCGCAGGGCCTGCAGGCAGGGGCCGTCATCCTGCCCGTACTGCGCCTCGTCCAGCAGCGGGGCGCTGGTGCCCGCGCTCGCCACGGTCAGGGGACGGTTCTCACGCTCCAGCGTGACTCCGCAGCCGTCGGCCGTGGGCGACAGGTCCAGCGCGCTCTGCGCCAGGGCTCCAAGGAATCCGTCCAGGGTGTCGGTCTCCAGGAGGAGGGAGACAAGGTCCGGCGGCCTCGGAGTGAGCACTCCGTCGTCGCTCATGGTCGCTCCCTTCCCGGCCTGAACTCTGTGACCAGCATCGCACTGTACGCGCCGCGCCGCGCCGCTTCCCGGGCGTGGCCGCCCCTGTTGCAGCGGACCGCCGCGCACAACAGGTGTAGGTCGCCGCAGGGCGGGCAGACGCGCACGGAGGTCAGGAAGCGGCCGTGCTCTCAGCCCTGCTTCCCTGGAGTGCTCATGTTCCTGCTCAGCTATCACCTCGACGCCGCGCACCTGGTCGTAGAACTGGGCGCAGTGGTCGACCTCGACAACGAGGCGAGGATCGAGCGCGAAATCCTCCGTCTGCTGCCGTGCTGCGGTCCCCGGGCCCTCGTCGTGGACCTCCGCACCCCCGTGCTCACCCCCCGGGCCCTGGGGCTGCTCCTGCGGGTGCGCGGCCGGTCCGAGGAGCGCGGTGTCCCGATGGTGGTCGTGGCCGGGTACGACACAGGCCGCGAGGCGCTGAGCGCCGCCGGTCTCCACCGCGTCCTGAGGGTCGCGCCGACTCTTCAGGGCGCGGTGTCACGCAGCCGGGGCTGCCGGCCGGAGTCGGAGGCGTCCCCGGGCGGGACGCGTGACGACCGGCCCGGCGCGGCGTCTTCCGGCAGGTCCGCGGAGGGGCCGATCGGCCCGTACGCCGACACCTCCCGTCCCCGCTACCCGGGGGAGCGCTGACGGGCGGACACCGAGCGGGTTGATCCGGACGGACAGGCCGGGCCGGGCCGCGCCGGGCGAGAGGGCATAATGAAGGGCTGGAGGTCAGGAAACGGCCCTTGAGAATTCTTCCTGCCTCCGTGGAGTGTCCCGTGAACCTCTGTCCTCGTGCCCGTGCCGCCCTTTCGGCTCCGGCCTCCCGCGCTTCCGGCGCCCCGCACGTTTCCGTACGGGCGGCCCGCGGCCGGCCACCCGCGGTGAGGCCCCACTCCGCAGACGTCCCGGCAACAGCCGCTGCCCCGAAGGCCGGTAGCGCGCCCGCCACTCGGCGGCCGTCCCGCGACGACGTCTGACCCCCCACCACCGCCCCACGCCCGGAGCCCGCTCGGCGGCTCGGTGCGTAGGTGGCGGCTGCCCCGTCCCGGCGGCCCGGACCGCGCCGCCCAGCTCTGCCCCGCCCTTTCCGCCGGCGGGTCACCGCCCAGAACGAGATGATCATGACTGACAGGCCCGTGGCCGAGGTGCCGGACACGACCGCGCTGCTCCTGGAGACGAAGTCGCTGGACGAGTTCCTGCACGCACTCGCCCGCAGCGCCCTCGCCCTGGTGGAGGAGGCCGACGGCTGCGGAATCACGCTGGAGCGGCAGGGACGTCCCGTCACCGTCTCCAGCGTGGGAGCCAGCGCCACGAAGCTGGACGAGGCCCAGTACGGGCAGGACGACGGTCCCTGCCTCCAGGCGATGCGCACCGGCCGCGAGGTGAGCGTCCCGGACACCCTGCGGGAGAGCCGCTGGGCCGACTACCCCGCCTACGCGGCGGTCTGCGGCGCCCGGTCGTCGCTGTCCCTGCCCATCGCGCCCCACAGCCACACGGCCGGTGCCCTCAACCTGTACGCGCCCCTCCCCAACGCGTTCGACACCGCCGACCTGACGGCGCTGAGACTGCTCACCGCGCAGGCCACCGGGGCCATCGCGCTGGCCCAGCGCATCGCGGACACCGAGGAGTTCGCCGCCGACCTGGAGGCCGCCCTGCGGTCGCGCACCGTCATCGACCAGGCGATCGGCGTGGTCGTCGGCCAGCAACGCTGCACCCCGGAGAAGGCCTTCGACGTGCTGCGCACGGCATCGCAGCACCGCAACATCAAACTGCGCGAGCTCTGCGCCGAGTTGATCGCCAGCATCACCGGCGAGGTCCCGCCCGAGGGCCGCATCCAGCCCCGGAGCTGAATTCCCCGGGCCGCGGAATTCTCGAACCGGAGCGTCCCTTTCAGGCCCCCGGTTCGGTGCACCGCGTTTGAACTGGCGCGCAGGGGTACACGGCGCAGATCCCGGACGACCTGTACGAAAGGAGATCCTGTGCCCCGAGATCCCCGCAAGAACATATTCGTCATCGGCATGGACGAGGCGAATCTGCGGACCCTGGAGGCTGTTCCGGACGCCGACGGCCACCGTCTCCATCCGCTGCTCAGCATCAAGGAACTGCAGGAGGAGAGCAACACCGTCGACGAGCTGATGACCCGCGCACGTGCCGTGCTCGACGCCCACGAGGGAGACATCGACGCGATCGTCGGCTACTGGGACTTTCCCGTGAGCACCCTCGTACCGCTGCTGAGCAGGGAGTACGGCACGACCAGTACCAGTCTGGAATCCGTGGTCAAGTGTGAGCACAAGTACTGGAGTCGGCTGGAGCAGCAGAAGGTCATCGACGAACACCCCCGCTTCGGCCGGGTGGATCTGCGGAGCGACGATCCGCGACCACCGGACGGCGTGAGCTTTCCCATGTGGCTCAAGCCCGCTCTGTCCTACTCGTCCGAGCTGGCGTTCGGCGTCTCGGACATGACGGAATTCCGGACGGCGGTCAAGGAGATACGCGGCGGGATAGCCCGGGTGGGCAAGCCCTTCGAAGCCATACTCGATCTTCTGGAACTGCCCCCGGAGATGGCGGGAGTCGGCGGGCAGGTCTGTCTGGCCGAGGAGGCCATGACCGGTATCCAGGTGGCCGTCGAGGGATACGTGCACCAGGGCGAGGTCACCGTCTACGGCGTGCTCGATTCGATCAACTACCCCGACTCCTCGTCGTTCCTGCGCCACCAGTACCCCAGCACCCTCCCGGCCCCGGTGATCCAGCGGCTGCACGAGGTCAGCGAACGCACCATGCGACAGATCGGCATGGACGCGGCGACCTTCAGCATCGAGTACTTCTACGACCCGAAGACCGCCGACATCAGCCTGCTGGAGATCAACCCCCGGCACTCCCAGTCGCACGCGGAGTTGTTCGCGTTCGTCGACGGTGTGCCCAACCACCACCGGATGCTCCGGCTCGCCCTCGGCGGCGACCCGGCCCTGCCGCCCGGCGGGGGCCGCTACAGGATGGCCGCCAAGTGGTACTACCGCTGGTTCGGTGAAGGGCGCGTCCACCAGGTACCGACCGCCGAGGAGATCGCCGCCATCGAGCGGGAGATTCCCGGTGTCCACATCGACATGGTCCCTTCCGAGGGGCAGCGACTCTCCTCGGTCAAGGGTCAGGACAGCTACAGCTACGAGGTCGCCCACATCTTCACCGGCGGCGACGACGAGAACGACCTGCGCCGCAAGTTCGACGCGTGCGTCGCCGCCCTCGGTCTGCGTTTCGACGAGACGGAGCCGGGCGGGCGCGGCCGGAATTCCTCGTGACGCCCCGGGTACCCGCCCCCACCGGACCCGACGCCAGGAAGGAATCCGCCGCCCGTATGCGATACGTCGAGCAACTCCCGTACGAAACGGGAGAAGAGAACCACGTCACCATCACCATGACGGACGGGGTGCGTCTGTCGGCCAGGATCTGGCGGCCCGTCTCGTCCGACGGGGAGCCGGTCCCCGCGGTCGTGGAGTGCATCCCCTACCGCAAGAACGACCTCACCTCGACCCGTGACGCCATCCACCACCCGTACGTCGCGGGCCACGGCTACGCCTGCGTCCGTGTGGACCTGCGGGGGACGGGCGAGTCGGAGGGCGTGCTCCTGGACGAGTACCTGGAGCAGGAGCAGCGCGACACCGAAGAGGTGCTGGCCTGGGTCGCCGCCCAGCCCTGGTGCGACGGGACGACCGGCATGACGGGTATCTCCTGGGGCGCCTTCGCCGCGCTCCAGACGGCGGCCCGGCGGCCCGAGAGCCTCAAGGCCATCGTCATCGCGTCGTTCACCGACAACCGGTACGCGGACGACATGCACTACCTCGGTGGCGCCATGCTCTCCGACAACCTCGCCGAAGCCGGCACGATGTTCGCGTACGCCACCTGCCCGCCCGACCCCGCGGTGGTGGGGGAGCGGTGGCGGGACATGTGGCGGGAACGGCTGGAAGCCGCCCGTCCCTGGGTCCTCGAATGGCTCCGCCATCCGCACCGCGACGCCTACTGGCAGCACGCCTCGCTCAACGAGGACTACGCGCGGCTGAGGTGCCCCGTCCTCGCCTCCAGCGGCTGGGCCGACGGGTACTCCAACGCCGTCACCCGGCTCCTGGCCAACGTGGACGTCCCCCGCAAGGGGCTGATCGGCCCCTGGTCCCACAAGCTGCCGCACCTCGGCGAGCCCGGCCCGGCCATCGGTTACCTCCAGGAAGTCGTCAAGTGGTGGGACCACTGGCTCAAGGGCGTCGACAACGGCATCATGGAGGGGCCGATGCTCCGCACCTGGATGCAGGACAGCGTCCCGCCCTCCACGTCGTACGAGGAGCGCCCCGGCCGCTGGGTGGCCGAGCCGTCCTGGCCCTCACCGCGGATCAAGGAAGTGGCGTACCCGCTGCGGGGCTCCGCCATCGTGATGGCCGACGACCGGGAGCCACCGCCGAACGGTCGTACGCGCACGGTCCAGTCGCCGCTCTCCGTCGGCCAGTTCGCCGGCAAGTGGGCGTCCTACAACGCGCCCCCCGACCTGCCCTACGACCAGCGTGAGGAGGACGGGGGCTCCCTGGTCTTCGAGACCGAACCGCTCGCCGAGCGGATGGAGATCCTCGGCTCGCCGACCGTCGGCCTGGAGGTCTCGGCCTCCGCCCCCGTCGCCCAGATCACCGCCAGGATCTCCGACGTCGCACCGGACGGCCGCGCCACCCGCGTCACGTACGGCGTACTGAACCTCACCCACCGGGAGAGCGACGAGCACCCCCGGCCGCTGGAACCCGGCCGCCGCTGTCACGCCCGGATCCCGCTGAACGGGGTCGCGCAGGCGTTCCCGCCCGGCCACCGTGTCCGGCTCTCCCTCTCGACCTCGTACTGGCCCCTGGTGTGGCCGGCGCCGGCGCCCGCTCTGCTCACCGTCCATGAGGACGGCGGCGAGCTGGTTCTGCCCGTACGCCCCACCGGGGAGGCGGACGGCATGCCCCAGGCGTACTTCGGGGAGCCGGAGGGGTGCCGACCGCCGCCCGTCACCCGGCTGACCGAACCGGAGCAGGCCTGGAACGTCTCCAGGAGCCTGGTGGACTACCACTCGGCCCTCGACATCGTGAAGGACCGAGGAACGCAGCGGTACGAGGAGAACGGCATCGAGGTGGGGCTGCGGGCGTGCGAGAGGTACACCTCCGTGGCCGACGACTTCACCTCCCCGAGCGGCCGGTCCGCCTGGACCATGCGGTTCTCCCGGCCGGGCTGGGACGTGCGGGTCGAGACGAGCACCGTCCTGACCGCGAACGCGGACGAGTTCATCGTCGACGCCACCCTGGACGGCTATGAAGACGGCCGCCGGGTCTTCTCCCGCACCTGGAACGAGACCGTTCCCCGCGACCTGGCCTGACGACATGACAGGAGGGTGACACCGCACGTGTCGATCACCACCGAAGGCGCGGTGTACGCGTGCCTCGGCATCGGAGCCTTTCTCGCCGCGGTGCTGCCCCGGCTGCTCTCCCGCCTGCCGGTCTCCGTGCCGATCGTCTTCCTCGCCGCCGGAGTGCTCCTGTACCTGACACCGCTGCCGCTGCCCGCGGTCGACCCGGTCGCCGACCGCGGTTGGGTGCACCACCTCACCGAGCTCTGCGTGATCGTCTCGCTGATGGGAGCGGGCCTGGCCATCAACCGTCCCTTCGGGTGGCGGTCCTGGGCCGCTACCTGGCGACTGCTCGGGCTGGCGATGCCGCTGACGATCGGGGCGACCGCGCTGGCCGGCTGGGCGCTGCTCGACTGGCCGGTGTCGGCGGCCCTCCTGGTGGCCGCGGTTCTCGCACCGACGGATCCCGTGCTCGCGTCCGAGGTGCGCGTGGGGGAGCCGTCGGCCGAGAAGGAGGACGAGGACGAGGTCCGCTTCGCGCTGACGAGCGAGGCCGGACTCAACGACGGCCTCGCCTTCCCGTTCGTCCTCGCGGCCGTGGCCCTGGCCGCCGCCGGGGAGAGCTGGACCGGGGGCTGGATGACGCACTGGGTCTGGAGCGACGTGCTCGTCCGGATCTCCGCGGGCGTGGCCGTAGGCCTCGCCATCGGCCTCCTGCTGGGGCGGGTGCTCTTCCGGTCCCGCGCCAGATCGCTGCGGCTCGCCGAACAGGGCGAGGGGTTCGTGGCGTTGGCGGCCACCTTCCTGTCCTACGGCGTCGCCGAGGCCCTGCACGGCTACGGTTTCCTCGCCGTGTTCGCCACCGCGTGCGCCCTGCGCGGGTCGGAGCACAGCCACGGTTACCACCAGGTGATGCACGCGTTCGTGGAGCAGATCGAACGCCTGTTGATGGCCCTGCTTCTCTTCGGTGTGGGCGCTTTCGTCGCTTCCGGCGGCCTGGCCGCGCTCACCTGGAGGGGGGCGGCGGTCGGCGTGCTGCTGCACCTCCTCATTCGCCCGGCCGCCGGCCGGCTCGCCCTGCTGCGGGGCCCGGGCCGCCCGAACGAGCGCGCGGCGGCCGCCTTCTTCGGGATCCGGGGCATCGGCTCGCTCTTCTATCTCGCCTACGCCCTCGGGGAGGGCGGATTCGGATCGTACGAGAGGGAGATGTGGGCGGTCGTCGTCTTCGCCGTCCTGATCTCCGTCGTGGTCCACGGGGTGGCGGCGGCCCCGGTGACCTCCTACCTCGACCGACGCTCGGCCGAGTCCTCCCGGCGCGACGCCCGCACGGGCCCCGGCCCCGGGCCCGGGCCCGGGTGAGCCGTGTCTCATCGGGGCTCCACGACTTGTCTATGCAACGAGTTGCATAGAAGGATCGCGGTATGGCCCTCGACCACGCGATCCTCGTCTCCCTGCTGGAGAAGCCCGGCTCCGGCTATGAGCTGGCCCGGCGGTTCGAACGGTCCATCGGGCACTTCTGGACCGCCACCCACCAGCAGATCTACCGCGTGCTCGCGCGGATGGTGACCGACGGCCTGCTCCTCGTCCGCGAGGTGGAGCAGCAGGGCCGGCCGGACAAGAAGGAGTACTCCGTCACCGGCCCCGGCCGCGCGGCCCTCGCCGCCTGGCTGCACAAGCCGATCGAACCGGAGAGCCTCCGGCACGACCTCGCGGTGAAGATCCGGGGCGCGGCCTTCGACGACCCGGCCGCCCTGATCCGCGAGGTCGAGCGGCACCGCCAGGCGCACCGGGACCGGCTCGCGCACTATCTCGCCGGGGAAGTGCGCGACTTCACCGGGCCCGACGCCCCCGCGCCGTTGGACGCGGGGCAGGAGCTCCAGCACGTCGTGCTGCGCGGCGGCATCGCGTACGAGCGCATGACGATCGCCTGGCTCGACGACGTACTCGACACCCTCGACCGGCTCGCGGCTTCGAGGCCGGACGCCTGAACGGCGCCCCGACCGCCACCTCCGCAACCACCACGACCCCACCCTTCCCGGAAGGCACCGCCATGGCTGAGTCCTTGCTGTTCAACCCGCGCACCTACGACCCCGAGCACTTCGACCCGGAGACCCGCAGGCTGCTGCGCGCCACCGTCGACTGGTTCGAGGAGCGGGGCAAGCGCCGGCTGATCGAGGACTACCGCTCCCGCGCCTGGCTGGGCGACTTCCTCGCCTTCTCCGCGAAGGAGGGGCTGTTCGCCACCTTCCTGACCCCCGTCTCCGCCGCGGTGGACGGGGCGGAGACGGACCGGCGCTGGGACACCGCCCGGATCGCCGCACTCAACGAGATCTTCGGGTTCTACGGTCTGGACTACTGGTACGCCTGGCAGGTGACCATCCTCGGTCTCGGCCCGGTCTGGCAGAGCGACAACGCCGCCGCCCGCGACCGGGCCGCCGAACTCCTCGCCCAGGGCGAGGTGTTCGCCTTTGGTCTCTCCGAGAAGGCCCACGGCGCCGACATCTACTCCACCGACATGCTGCTGGAGCCGGACAGTGAGGTCGACGGCGGCTTCCGGGCCTCCGGCTCCAAGTACTACATCGGCAACGGCAACGCCGCCGGTCTCGTCTCCGTCTTCGGCAGGCGCACCGACATCGAGGGCCCCGAGGGTTACGTCTTCTTCGCGGCCGACAGCCGCCACGAGGCGTATCACCTGGTGAAGAACGTCGTCGACTCCTCCAAGTACGTCAGCGAGTTCCGCCTCGCCGGCTACCCGGTGGCCCCCGCCGACATCCTGCACACCGGCCGAGCCGCGTTCGACGCCGCGCTCAACACCGTCAACGTCGGCAAGTTCAACCTCTGCACCGCCTCCATCGGCATCTGCGAGCACGCGATGTACGAGGCCGTCACCCACGCGAGCAACCGCATCCTCTACGGCCGCCCCGTCACCGCCTTCCCGCACGTGCGCCGTGAGCTGACCGACGCCTACGTCCGGCTCGTCGGGATGAAGCTGTTCAGCGACCGCGCCGTCGACTACTTCCGCTCCGCCGGGCCCGAGGACCGCCGCTACCTGCTCTTCAACCCGATGACGAAGATGAAGGTGACCACGGAGGGCGAGAAGGTCATCGACCTCATGTGGGACGTCATCGCCGCCAAGGGCTTCGAGAAGGACAACTACTTCGCCCAGGCCGCCGTAGAGATCCGGAGCCTGCCGAAGCTGGAGGGCACCGTCCACGTGAACCTCGCGCTGATCCTCAAGTTCCTGCGCAACCACCTGCTGGACCCGGTCGGCTTCCCGGCCGTCCCGACGCGCCTGGACGCCGCCGACGACGCGTTCCTCTTCCGGCAGGGACCCGCGCGCGGTCTCGGCTCCGTACGCTTCCACGACTGGCGCCCCGCGTTCGACGCGTACGCCGAGGTGCCGAACGTGGCCCGCTTCCGCGAGCAGGCGGACGCCCTGTGCGCCTTCGTCGGGACGGCCGCCCCCGACGAGGAGCAGAGCCGCGACCTCGACCTCCTCCTCGCCGTCGGCCAGCTGTTCGCACTCGTCGTCCACGGCCAGCTGATCCTGGAACAGGCCCGACTGACCGGCCTGGACGAGGAACTGCTCGACGAACTCTTCGCCGTGCTCGTACGCGACTTCTCGGCACACGCCGTCGAGCTGCACGGCAAGGACTCCGCCACCGAGGACCAGCAGCGCTGGGCGCTCGGAGCGGTACGCCGTCCCGTCGTCGACGCGGCCCGTTCGGCGCGGATCTGGGAGCGCGTCGAGGCGCTGTCGGGGGCGTACGAGATGGCGGAGTAGCCCGCAGCCGCGCGGGATGTCGTACGGGATCGCCGTGCAGCCGTTCAGGAACCCCTCGCTGCCGTCCTTCGCCGTGCTCGTGATGTCGACGGGCCCCATGTCCGGGATCCCGCGTTCGCGCATGTCGGCCCGGTTCATGAAGACCAGCGTGCGCGGGTTCCTGATACCCCGATAGCGGTCGTTGTCGGAGTAGACGGTGGTGCTCCACTGGTCGTGCGAGCGCATCGTGCCGAGCGCCAGGGCGCCGGCCTCGGGCACGACGTCGGGCAGGGCGGCCGCCCGGCATTGGGTACGCTCTCGTCTGATCTTCGGGGCGTGTGCGGGCTCCGGACTGCCGTGACCAGGGGGATGGTTCCTAATGAGCAGTGCGTCTTCGACCGACCCGTTCCAGCCGCTCAAGGCCGACGATCCGGCTGTCGTGGGGGGCTACCGGCTGGCCGCCGTGCTGGGCGCGGGCGGGATGGGCAAGGTGTACCTCTCGTACACGCCGGGCGGTCGTCCTCTCGCGATCAAGGTGATCCGGGCGGAGTTCAGTGAGGATCCGGAGTTCCGGCGGCGGTTCCAGCAGGAGGTGCGGGCCGCGCAGCGTGTGCAGGGCCTGTACACCGCACCGGTCATCGACTCGGACACCGAGGGGGCGCAGCCGTGGCTGGCGACGGCGTACGTGCCGGGCCCGTCGCTCGCGCACGCGGTGGCCCGGCACGGCGGGCTGCCGTTGCGGAGTGTGCTGTTGCTGACCGTCGGGGTGGCGGAGGCGCTCGGTGTCATCCATGGTGCGGGCATCGTCCACCGCGACCTGAAGCCCGCGAACGTGCTGCTGGCGGCCGACGGGCCCCGGGTGATCGACTTCGGCATCGCCCGGGCCGCCGACACCACCGCCCTCACCGGCACCGGCGTCAGCGTCGGCACCCCGGCGTTCATGTCGCCCGAACAGGCGGCGGTCGGCACCGTCACTCCGGCCACCGACGTCTTCGCCCTCGGCCAGATCGCCGCCTACGCCGCGATCGGCGCACCCGCCTTCGGCGACGGCCCCTCGCACGCCGTCCTCTACCGCATCGTCCACGAGGACCCCGACCTCAGCCGGCTGCCGGACGCACTGCGCCCCCTGGTCACCCGCTGCCTCAGCCGCGACCCCGCCGAACGCCCCACCCTCACCGACATCATCCGCATGTGCCACGAGATCTCCCCCGAACCACTGCGCCAGGGCGAGGACTGGCTCCCACAAGTGGTCGCCGGCTCCATCACCGAACGCCACCAGCTCCCCGCCCCCGCACCCACCCCGCCGCCCCGGCCCACCACCGGACCCGCGCCCACGCCGACGCAGTACGCTCCGCAGCCCCCGGCACCGGGCCCCGCCCAGCCGTACACCCCCACCGGTTACGCCGTGGCCGCCGCCCCCACACAGACCGGACCCGCCGCTCCCGGGGCGCCGGGAACCGTGCCGACCGGTCACTGGCAGCAGAACACCCACCCCCAGGGCTTCGCGACCCCGCCGCCCCACCACCCGTCCGGATTCGCCCAGCCCGGCTACCCGCAGCCCGGCTCCCAGCAGACCGGCTGGGGCTCGCCCGGTTTCCAGCCCGCCGCGCCGCGCCCCAAGCGGGCGGGGCTGATCGTCGCCGTTTCGGTCGTCGGCGCGCTGGTCGTCCTGGGTGTCATCGGCGCCCTGTTGCCGGAGGACCCCGACACCTCGGGCAAGGGCGACCGGTCCCAGGCTTCCGCCAACGGCGGTGCGAGCGGCAGTGGGTCCGGAAACAAGGGCCGGCAGGAACCGGTCGACCCCAGGCCCGTCTCGTACGAGGGCATCGACGTGACGGCGAACTACGCCCTGCGCCTCGCCGACCATCCGCCCCGGCCGCTGGAGGACGAGGACAGCGGCGTCATGTACGGCAAGAAGGACTTCTACTTCTACTGGGACTCCCTCTTCGGCGACGAGCAGGTGGGCAGCGACAACGGAAAGCTCGTCGTGCTGAAGAACTCGCAGAAGGGCTCGCTGAAGGTCTGCCGCGAGGAGACCCGCTACACCGAGAAGATCGGGCTCGACCAGCTCACGTCAGGATCGCAGATCTGTGTGCTCAGCAAGGCCGGGCACATCGCCGTGGTGACCTATCGCGGCAAGTCGGGTGCGAACGACCCCAGTCGCTACATCACCATCGACCTGACGGTCTGGCGCAACGCCGAAGAGGCGCAGCAGGACTGACGGGCAGCCAGGCCGATCGCCCGCCCCTCACCTGTCGCACGTCGGCGCGCCGGGGGGGTGCCCCTATGGGTTTGGTCAAGCTGATCGGGCGGGTTGGGGTTCGTAGAAGGTGCCGTCGCGGAGCATCGCGAAGAGGACGTCGGCC